>JBBRYJ010000005.1:0-213133 GCA_038237745.1 Propionibacteriales bacterium
ACCCGTCCGCCAGGACACCAACCAGGAACACCAACGTGGAGACCACCGGCCAGCCCGGTCACACACCCATGCCCTCAACCCGGCAACGACTCCGCCACCGCCCCTTGAGCCTCAGCCATCAACGGACGGTGGATCCGGGCTAAGGCTTAGGGCCGGGTGGGCTTGGGTCGGACAGATTCGACCGGTCCTGCTGGGATGCGGTTCGGTCATCCTTCGACAGGTTCCGGTCCTTGCTTGACAGCTGGCGTGCGATGAAATGGCTCTCGTCATCAACACCTTGAATGAAGGCATCCAGGTTGGCGGTCATATCACGCTTGTCGGCCTCACCGTCGCGGATGTCAGCGACGGCATCTCTCTGGTCGGCGGCGGTTAGGAGCGCGGAGAAATCCCGTTCCCGGTTGCTTAGCGCGACGTCACGCTCATCGGCGGCATCGTCACGCTTATCCGCTGCAGCGTCTCGCCGTGCTCTTGCCTCTGCGCTTACCGCGCTTGCTTCGCTCTCCTCCACGATGGTGGCCCCCCGGCTACTTGTTGCGTTGGCTCACCTGCGTCGGCGTCTCTATGTTGAGCCAGTCCAGTCCATGCACGTTCATTCGCCCACTCCGGTGACTCATGGCTCCCTCCCGAACACGTCGCGTCATAGGCTACCTACACAATGTAAGACTAGTATGACTCTGAGTAAAGCACTCTCGGTGCAGCGGGCTGTCTCAGGGTGCTCCGTTGCGTGCCACCCAGCGGGCGCCACTTTTACGGTGCTGCCCGCACGGGGTGCGGTCGGCCCATCATCAGGTCTCTGTCATTCGCGGCCACAGGGCCTGGACGGCCGCGCCGAGTTCCTCGTGGTTTAGCTAGGCGTTGAGGACGACCATCGACTGGTCAGGCAGCCATAGCGCAGAGCGGGGCATGTCAGAGATCCAGCAGACCTTGACGTCGATGGCGTTGATTGCCTCGACCGGGTCCGCAGGGCTCGTCATCCCCGCTTCCGATGAGGCTGGCTCGGCCGAGTCGTCGTCACGCAGGAAAGCGTGCCGAGTGACGACTCCGCAGTGTGAACACTTGAGATTCCCGACCCCGTTCCAGTCGAGGTCGACGCCGGCTGTCCGCGGGTGGTGGTTCCGGCTCACCGTTCGGACCTCACTCGCAGCAGAGCGCACGCCGTTTGCCAGCCGGCGCGGTCATCGCTGGCCCTCCGCACGGTTACAGAGCCCGGTGATGGCAGCGGCGAGGCCGCGCGCTGTGTCTATCGTCAGGTAGTCATCGGCGGGCATGAACAGGTAGACACCGGGCTGGCCGTCGAGGGTTCCGTCGCTGAGTTCGACTGCGGTGCGGCCGACGCTGATCTCCTGCGTGCAGCAGAAGCCGAGCTCGCCGTCTTCCTTGTGGTGCTCACACCAGAGCTGGTGCATTCGCGGTTGGGTGATGGTAGTCGACATGGGGCGCCTTACAGTCAAGGATATTTCGACCCACCACGCTCCTGACCAGCACGTTTGCTACGCGCAATCGCACAGCCCTAAGCCGTCCCTAGTCCGCGACTACCTCGACTGAGGCTGGTCCCAGCTAGAGCCAACGGCGCAGGTCAGAGGCACTATTCGGTCTACGTCTCGCGACACGAACGGGGAGGGTCTCACTGTGAGGCGTCCTCCACCCGACCAAAGCTCGTCCTGGTGCGCCGCGACGACCGCTGCGGCAGTGAGCGGATGTCAACGGGCCGTATGAAATGATCGCTCGTACCAGACAGGCCAAGGGGGCTCGACTCCGATGCAGATGAGGCTGGAACTGATCCCGCTCCCGGTTTCGGACGTGGAGCGAGCCATTGCCTTCTATGCTGACAAGCTCGGCTTCAAGAAGGACTTTGACGTGCAGCCCAGCGAGGGCGTCCGGGTCGTCCAGTTGACACCAGAGGGCTCGGGTTGTTCGGTCGGCATTGGGACAGGGCTGGATGTGTACTCGGGAGACCCCGGCAGTGTTAGAGGCTTGCACCTGGTTGTGGAGAACATCACCGAGGCGCGTGCCGAGCTTGTCCGCCGAGGTGTACAGATCGGCGAAATCCAGGACTTCGGGGGCGGCATCAAAGGAGCAGACTTCTCCGATCCTGACGGCAACACAATCGAACTGCAGGAGATGGCGTGGCGCAAGGGCGCGAATTACTAGGAGCCGGATGACTCGGCGCCGCTCGCGTAGGACCCAATCATCGGCTACTTGTTCTATTGCCTCATGACCGGTGCCTGGCGAGGCTCGGTCTTGGTGCCCGGGTCGTCGCTCTCACATCGGCTGCCCTCGATTCGTCGTGTGGCTCTCATTTGGCCTGCGTGACCCGGGTGCCGACCTATGAGCGGGAGAGGCTCAAGAGGGGTTTGCTCAGCTCGGAGTAGCGGTGCCCTCCCGACTCGACAACCACATTGGATCGAGTGCTGGGAGGATGGCATGGAGCAAGAGACACAGCGGGTCGTGATCGGGATGGACCCGCACAAGAGATCGGTCACGATCGAGGTGATGACCGCTGACGAGACGGTTGTCGGTGGCGGACGGTTCGGCACCGACATCGCCGGTTACCGATCGATGCTGGAGGTGGTGCGGCGGTGGCCGGCTCGGGTCTGGGCGGTCGAGGGTTGCAGCGGTATCGGCCGCCATATCGCGCTGCGACTGCTGGCCGATGACCAGGAGGTCGTCGACGTCCCGCCGAAGCTGTCGGCGCGAGCCAGGGTCTTCTCGACCGGTCAGGGCCGCAAGACCGACGCCACCGACGCGCACTCGATCGCGCTGGTCGGCATCCGGATGGCCGGGCTTCGTCCGGTGGTCGATGACCAGCAGCTCACGGTGTTGCGGATCTTGGGCGACCGGCGCCGGTCCCTGGGTGAGGACCACACACGGATGGTCAGCCAACTGCATCACCTGCTGCTAGAGCTGATCCCGGGCGGGGCGAAGAAGGACCTGTCCGCAGCCCAGGCCAAGGCCATGCTCGCCAAGGTCCGACCGCGTGATGTCGCGGGCAAGGCCCGACGCCGGGTGGCCACGGAACTCATCGCGGACCTTGAACGGGTCTACGTCCGGAAGAAGGCTGCCGACAAGGAGCTCAAGGAACTGGTCGCCGCAACCGGGACCGGCCTGATGGACCTCAACGGCATCGGCCCGTCCGGGGCGGCAAGGCTGTTGGTCGAGGTCGGAGACATCACCCGGTTCCCTGACCGTGACCACTTCGCATCGTGGAACGGCACTGCCCCGATCGACGCCTCGTCCGGGGACCAGGTCCGGCACCGGCTATCGCGGGGCGGGAACCGTCAGATCAACCGGACCCTGCACATCATGGCCACCGTCCAGTTGCGTAACCCGACTGAGGGCCGGGTCTACTACGACCGACGCAAGGCCGATGGCAAGACCTCGATGGAAGCCATGCGCGCGCTGAAGAGACGACTGTCGAACATCGTCTACCGGACCATGCTCGACGACGCGATCGCGCACGCGGCAAACGGCACGAGGACAGGCCCGGGAGGGAAAACGGGACACGACTCTGACTCCAGCGAAGAACCGGCTCACATCCCAGTGCCGGTTCTTCGGACAAGCCACTTCCCGGACCTGCCACCACCGATCCTAGGACCCCACTCCCTACTGCTTCTTGACACAGAGGGGTGCCATGAGCGGGCGCTGTGCAGTCGAGGTGGTCGCATCTGGCTCGCGATGGCTGCGCGAAGTCCTGGCTCGATGATGGTCCCGGTCGCGGTGCTCATCATCCCGCAGCGATGTCCGTCGCCTTGCTCGGATCTTGGCATGTGCAGATGTCGGTCGCATCGATCCCCGCGTGGGTTCAGTCACGTAATCGTGGTAATACAGAACGGGTGCCCGGCAGGGTCGAGAAGCACGCGCCATCGGAGGTCAGGTTGCGGATCGACCTCGACACCGCCCAGGCTCACCGCTCTTGCCGACGGCTCGTCGACGTCCGAGCGACGAGGAGCTCCGTGCGTGGCGCCGAGACGGTGATGGCTGGCTCGGGTACGTCTGCTACTCCGTCGCGGTCGGCGCACGCCATCTCGAGTGGGTCGCCGCGGAGCGGGTGTGCGGGAAGGCTAGTCGGTGAGCTCTGCGCGATCTTCCCTGGCGGCGATTCGGTCTCTTTCAGACAGTCTGCGCTCTCGGCTGGCCTGCTGCCGCGCCTCGAACGCGGCCCGGTCGTCGGCGTTGTGGAGGAAGGCGTCCAGGTTTGCCGCCATGTCCCGTCTGTCAGCAGCCGCGTCGCGTTCGGCGGCTTGGGCATCCCACTGCGTGGCCGCTGCCAGGATTGCGGCGACATCAGCTTCTCGCTGCCTGGTAGCTATGTCGAGCTCACCTGCGTCGGCGTCTCTATGTCGCGAGCCAGTCCAGTCCATGCACATCCACTCGCTCACCCCGATGACTCATGGCTCCCTCCCGAACACGTCGCGTCATATGCTACCTACACAATGTAAGACTAGGATAACCGTGAGTAAAGCACTCTCGGTGCAGCGGGGTATCTCAAAGTGCTCCGTCGCGTGCAGACCCAGCCGGCGCCACCTCGATGGTGGTGCCGCACTGGGGACGCCTGGTTGGGTGATGGTGGTCGACAAAGGGCCGCCCGACTGAGCGCCGACAGCCGGTTCGGACCCATCCGGAACGAGAGCGTGACATCTGGGTGGGCTGCGGGGATGATGGTTTCGTGGTCGGGCAGCCCGAAGGTTTGAGGTCTTCGAGGGCGGTTGACCGGTCGGAGGGGTTCGGGGAGCGGCTGCTCGGCTCTCTTCTCGACCGGGCCCATACGATGCCGCCGCATCTGATCGCCCCGCTCGTCGCGCAGGAGATCGCGGTGATCGGGGGCCGTGACGTCGAGGTACTCCTCCAGGACTACGACCAGATGACGTTGGTGCCGCTGCCGGGGGAGCGGCTGTGTGTGGGGTCGCCCCAGCCCATCGACGGGTCGTTGGCCGGCCGTGCCTTCCAGACCGACACGACGATCGAGCGCGAGCAGGAGGGGGGTGGGGTGCGAATCTTCGTTCCACTGCTCGACGGCACCGATCGGGTCGGTGTGATCGCGTTCAGCCTCGACGCTGTGGACGATCACGACCGGCGGTTGACCCGTCGGCTGGCCGGACTGGTGGCCGACATGCTGGTCACCAAGAGCATGTACACCGACCGGTTTTTCCAGGCTCGGCGCCGCCAGCCGATGAGCCTTTCAGCGGAGATGCAGTGGCAGCTGTTGCCGCCATTGATGATGAGCACCTCTCAGGTCGCCATTGCTGGAGCGCTCGAGCCGGCCTACGACGTCGCTGGGGACAGCTTCGACTATGCCCTCAACGACGAAGTCCTGCACGTGGCCATGATCGACGCGATGGGCCACGGGCTGAACGCGGCAGTCATGTCCACGCTCGCTGTGGGCGCCTACAGGCACGCGCGGCGTCTGGACGTCGGGCTGAATGACCTGTACGCGGCCATGGACGCCGCTATCGCCAGCCAGTTCGCTTCCGAACACTTCGCCACTGCGCAGATGGCGCGACTGGACGTCCGCTCGGGACACCTGCAATGGGTGAACGCGGGGCATCCGGCGCCCCTCCTTCTGCGCGACAAGCGTGTTGTCGCATCGCTCACGGGGCCGACGACCCTCCCGGTCGGCTTCGGTGGGGCTACGCCGTTGGTCAGCGAAAGAACGCTCGAGCGTGGCGACAGGCTCTTGTTCTACACCGACGGCCTTGTCGAGGAACGTCGTGAAGGAGGCGAAGAGTTCGGCGAGGCTCGGCTCAGAGATCTCATCGAGCGTGCCAGCCAGGACGGCGGGCCGGTTCAGGAGACGGTACGGCGAGTGTCCAGTGCCCTGATGAACGAGCGTGGCGGCGTCACCAGCGACGACGCCACCCTTCTCCTACTCGAGTGGCGCGGTGGCACCGCTGATCACCTGGCCCTCTTGGACGAACCCCTGTCGGAGTCGCACTAGCGAGCCAGATGCCGGGCCGGGACCACGAGAGGTGGTCGTGCAGCGTCACGTTGGTCCGCCTGCTGTTCTGTGAAGGCGACGTCGTCGTCACCACTGGCAGCGGGTCAGTACCGTTGGGCAGCAGGGTCGACCTCGTGGACGATCGCGTCGACCCGGCGAAGGTCTGCGGGCTCGTGGTCGACCGAGATGATCGGCCCACGGTAGGTCTTTCCCGATCCCGCCGCGTAGCCGCTCTGCGCAAGCTTGCGATGAGCCTCGTGAAGGACTGGGGGGCTCGTGATAAGGAACTCTGACCTCATGGCTGTCGTCCCTTCGCTGCGTCGGGTAGGGCGACCGTACCCCGCGGAGTTACGAGGCGTCAATGTGTGGTTACGAAGCGAGACGATCTGGCCGGGGCTGGGTAGCCGGAGGCAGAGTGGTCCCTCCGTGTCGGCACCCGGGCCTGGTGTTTCAAGCCCGGGTGCCTGGAGCCGAGAAGCCGCTGCAGCTACCCCCCGCCTTGTCACGGAAGGTACTCGCCTCGCTACGTTCTGGCTAGTAGCGGCTCGTTATCACCGCACACGAAAGCGCCGGTAGGCCGACTCGGCCTACCGGCGCTCGTATGTGTATAGCGTGCTACTGGATGCTCAGGAGAGCGGGCACCCGAGGTTGTTCAGGTTGTCGAGCTTGGTGGCCAGGTCCAGCATCACCTGGCGGTCTCCACTGGCGAGAGCAGCGTTGACCTGCGCGAAGATGCCGTTGGGCCCACTGCGACGCAAGGGGTAGCCGACACCGTTGTGCGCTGCGTTCAGCGTGGCAGAGACCGCGGCGCGAAGCAGGATCTGCGTCGCCCCGCCGAGGCCGGACCCACCCTTGAGACGCAAGGCGGCTTCGAAGGTGGTACCAGAGAAGGCGGCCACGTCTGCCGGAGCAGCGCTGAAGCTGAAGACGGTTCCCACGACGGTCGTCGGTGAGTATTCCTGCCAGCTCTGTGTGTGGTTCTTCCAGTAGCCCGGAGTGCAGCCTTCGTTGCCGACGCCAGTGCCTTGCGCCGGTCCCGCAAGCGACGCTCCCATGGCGGCGAGCAGGCCGATGATCAGGCCGACGATCGTGTTCTTGCGCATCTGTTTCCTCTCGAAGTAATGGGGTGGTGAAGAGAAGAATGGCAGCGCTGCTGGTTGTGCCGATAGGAGATTGTGGAAACTGCTATGACCGTTCACGCACCGTTAAAGTAGGACACCACTTGCAGCGGATGCCATACTCAAGAGTGAATGACTCGTCACATTCGGTGACGTTTCGTGGAAAGCCTTCCTCGGGGGTGCAGCATGCCTGCTGTCTTGTTGGCCGCCAACGTCAGCGGCGTCACGCGCCGGGCTTTCGTGAAGGGGGCGGTCGCCGCCGGGACGGCAACGGTGCCTCGGGTGCTCTCTGCGCCGACAGGGCCCGCTGAAGCGATCGCCGGTGTGAGCTACCCGGTCGAGGACTGGTGGCTGGGACCCGAGCTGTGGGCCAACCGGCTCCAGGACTGGGCCATGCGCAACGGACGAATCACCTGCGTCGCGGCCAGCGAGCGGCAGCTGCGTACGGCGTCTGTGCTCACCCGACCGCTCAACGGCGGACCTGCTCAGCTCCAGGTGAACACGGGGACCGAGATCGCCGGCAACGGGTTCTCGGGTTTCCTGGTGGGCACCGGCGAGGCGGGCACCGACTACCGACGAGCGGCTCTTGTCCTCAGCGCATCAGGCACGGGCGGTGGCTTGCTCTGTGTATACAGCTCCGACGGGAGCGTCCAGTTCCGGCGTCACACCGACGAGGTGACCCAGTTCGACTATCCCGTCATCCCGGCAAGTACCTCCGGGCCGGAGCCGCCGAGGGCAGTTGGCGAACGCGTAAGACTCACGCTCGACGTCGCTGCACAGAGCACCGGTGTGCTGGCGTCGGGAGTCACCGCCACGGCAACCGGTGATCAGAGCCCCGACTCAGTTTCGCCGACCGCCCTGGTGTCGCTCACGCTGCGGGCGGTTGAGATCGGCACCGGAACGGTCCTCTCACAGGCGGTCCTGCTCAACGTTCCGGCATCCTCGGTCACCGGTGGCCTGGCGCTGGTGTCGTCCGGGTCGCCCAGCCCCGCGGCGACCTACTGGTTGTCGAACCTCCGCACTGCCGGTCTAGGTGTGGAGTGGCATCCCGAGCGCACGTTCGGTCCGGTCGTCGGCACGCTGTTCACCCAGACCGGTTCGACCCTGAAGATGACGGTGCAGCTCGTCCCGATGCTGTTGCAGACCGACGACGTCGTCACCCTCAAGGTCTTCGACGACGTGGCCGGTAGCTGGGTGCGGCGTACTGTCGCCCCGGTGGGACCGGGGTTCACCTCGACGCTCCGCGTCGATGACTGGGACGCCACCCGGGGCTGGGACTACCGCGTGGTCTTCTCGCGGGGCGGGTCGTGGAGCGGACACGTGCCCGCCGAACCGTCGACGGACCATCTCACCATCGCCACCCTCTGCTGCACCAAGGCGGCGCACCGCCAGCTCGACCGGGCCACGTCGGGGGTCCCGCGTCTGCCCGGTGAGGAGACGCTCGGTCTCTACACCAGTGCGAACGTCTGGTTCCCCTACGAGGAGCTGGCCAGCAACATCGCGGCGCAGCACCCGGACATGCTGGTGGCTCTAGGGGACCAGTTCTACGAGACCTCCCCGACCGTCAAGGACGGCGACCTCGCTCCGGAGCTGGACTTCCTCTACAAGTACCTGATGTGGCTCTGGTCATTCCGTGAGCTGACTCGTCGGATCCCCTGTGTGGTGGCCATCGACGACCACGACGTCTACCAGGGCAACCTTTGGGGTGACGGCGGAGTGGCACGACCGGCTGGTGCCGCCTTCGCCGCGGGCGGCTACGTCAACAGCGCCGAGTGGGTCAACACGGTGCAGCGCGTGCAGTGCTGGCACGATCCCGACCCCGTCGACCCGGCACCTGTCGCCCAGGGGATCACCGTCTACTTCACGACCTTCGCCTACGGGGGAGTGCGGTTCGCTCTGCTCGAGGACCGCAAGTTCAAGACCGGAGGAGACGGCCGCGATGACGCAGGAGCTCTGCTGCCTCCGAGCTCTCTCGTGCTGCTCGGCGAGCGCCAGGAGGCTCTGCTCAGGTCGTTTCGCGACGACGGCTCCAGTGCGCCAGCAGTCGTGCTCACCCAGACCCTCTTCGGCAGCCTGGTGACGACGGCGGACGGCTCGCCGGGATCGGGGCGCGACAGCAACGGGTGGCCTCCCTTGGGGCGCAAGCGTGCTCTGCGACTGGTGAAGTCCGCGGGGGCGGTGATGCTCGGCGGCGACACGCATCTCGCGTCGTTCGTCAGGCACGGCATCGATGCCACCGAGGACGGACCGGTGCAGTTCACCGCTCCGGCCGGTGCCGCGTCGTTCCAGCGTTGGTTCGAACCCGCCGCGACCTTGGCGAACGCGACGGGTCAGCCCCACACCGGCGATCTCGTCGACGGCTTCGGGAATGCCATGCGGGTGCTGGCCGTGAAGAACATGCAGTGGACGCAGGCGGAGGTGACTGCCGCGTACGGCGACTCCATGTACGGTCATCGCGACTTCAAGGAGGAGGGCTACGGGCTGCTGCGAGTCGACCTGGCCAAGCGGGTGCACGTCTTCGAGTCGTGGCGATGGGACGTCGATCCGACCGCCCTCCGGGCCCGCCCGATGGGCGGGTGGCCGCAAACAGTCGCCTTTGCGGACGCTTGACGTACGTCGTCCCGCGTGACCCTCGTCACACCCCCTCTGTCGTCATCTAGGTGCTGCAGCCTCGTTTGCAAGGGTGGAAGAGGCGCAACCCTGACTTTGAGCGACCTCTCGATAGCAGTGCGAATCGCTGCTCGCGGTTCCCAACAAATCATGTGAAATGGGATGGCGAGCACGCGTTATCGTTTGCTACCGGGGATCTGCCCGCGCATCACCCATCCCACCCCTGGGGGACTTCGAATGACCGCGACATCACTGCTTCGCCATGCCCGTCGAGCCCGACCCCTTCGGACCGCCGGAGCGCTCCTCGGCGCCACCGCCCTCGTGCTCGGGGTCGCTGGTCCGGCACCGGCGGCGTACGACTCGACGCCTGTGCTGACATACGGCGTCAACAACACGGTCTATGCGCTCACGACCTCCGACACGGTTGTGCAGGGCCACACGGTGTCGTACCTGGGTGGGAGCTTCACGGCGTTGAAGAAGTTCGGCGTCGGTAGTACGCCCACCGCCCTCCATGTCGCCGCGATCGACCAGGAGACCGGCAACCCGCTGGCGGGGTTCAAGGCGGACACCAACGGCACGGTGCGAGCTCTGACGGTGTCGCCCGACGGCCAAGTGCTGTACATCGGTGGCACGTTCACGACGGTGAACGGTGTCTCAGCCACGAACCTGGCGGCCGTCTCGGCCCTTGACGGCACAGTGATCCCAGGATTCACGGCAACCGCCAACAGCACGGTCCGTGACCTCGTCATCGACGGCAATTACCTGTACCTCGCGGGCACTTTCTCTCAGGTCGACGGTGTCACCCATGTCGGCTTGGCACGGGTGGACCCGCTCACCGGGGTGGACGACCCCAATTGGAAGCCGAGGACCGGGGGCGGCAAGGCGTGGACCATGCGGGTGTCGTCCGACAACGGCGGCAGCCTGATCGTCGGCGGTGACTTCACCTCGCTGGGCACCTCGCCCAACAACCTGGTGACGAGAAACTTCCTCGGATCGGTCAGCCTCCTCACGGGTTCCACGACACCGTGGAACCCGACGGTCTGCGACCGCTGCTTCGTGTACGACGTCGACACGTCGCCGACGAGCGTCTACGCGGCAACGGCCGGCCCTGGCGGACGTCTCTACGACTTCGACCGGGCATCCGGAAGCAGCACCCCGGTCTGGACCGACCACGCCGACGGGAACATGCAGGCGGTGGAGTACAGCGCGACCGACAACCTGGTATACGTCGGCGGTCACTTCGACGCCAACTTCGAGTATGGGCCGGCACCCCAGGCCTTTGTGGTCCGACACCAGCTGGCGGCCGTCGACCCTGCGAGTGGGGTGCCCGACATGAGCTTCGCGCCTCAGTCGACCAAGCCCAACCCGGGGGTCTACGCGGTACTGATAACACCGGTGGCCCCGGCCAGCCCGGACGGTTCGACAGCTGACAAGGCTGGCTACCTGCTCGCCGGTGGCGGGTTCACCGGCGTCACGGGCACCAGCCAGACGCACTACGAGCAGTTCCCGGTAACCCCTCCCGCCATCGACCCATCGCCGCCGGGGGTGTAACCAAACCTGGCGCCGCACGTTAGGCACGCGACGGGGAGCGCCAGGCGGACCGGCCGGCGCAAGTGCGGCAGTGGCGTAAAGGTGGTATCGGCGGGAATGACGACCACCTGGTACGCGGGTGAGATACGCTGTTCCCGACTTTGCGGATGCCAGCGGTACTGTCGGCGGACGTTCGAGGACCGTCGTTCGGGGGATGTCTCGTGGCCAGCGCCGACACCGTGCACCGCGGGAGTGGCGGGCACCCATGACGCTTCTGCACACCCCCGGACCGGCCATGAATGACAAACTGAGCGCCGTCGTCGGCCGAGTGTGGGCACACTCGATCGACGGCTCGACGCCCTTGGCCGTGTCGCTCGACCGGGAGCCCGCCGGCCACGTCGCCATCGAGACCTACGCCATCGTGCCGACTCTGGAGCGGGCACGTTTTCTGGTGCCCATCGGCTCTCGCCCGGCGGCGATGGGCACGCTGTGGGCCTACCACACCATGCGTGCTCCCCAACGACGAGCCGCCGAGGCCACTGTCGCGGCGCTGTTCGGTGCCGGCGTGGGCGGCCGCGTGTTCCCGCGCCGTCTTGTCGTCAGCATCGACCGGCGGGTGCCTGTCACGGAGCATGCCAACTGGTTCATCCTTCGCCACCTTGCAGACGAGCTCGGTACGGGGAAGCTGTTCGCCGGCCTTGCCGTCCGGCGGGTGCAGCCCAACGCCAAGCCGCTGCTCGAGCTCTTCGACGCCGCCGGCCAGCCCCAGGGCTACGCGAAGCTGGGCTGGTCGGACGCGACCAGGCAGCTGGTCAAGGCCGAGGCTGACGCGCTGGTCGGGCTCAGCGGTCGACTCGACCAGGTCATCGTCCCGCGCCTGATCGCCCACTCCACCTGGCGTGACACCCAGTACTCGGTGACGAGCCCCCTTCCACGCGGGCTTCGCCGCTACTCGAAGGACCCGGCCGCGGAGCCTTCCGCCACGCTCGACGTGGCGGCGTCGAGCCAGATCACGTCATCCACGCTGGCCGAGTCGGACTACGCACGCGACCTGCGTGGCGAGCTGACGACGTCGGTCGCCGGTGCCTCGGAGGCGTCGCACGTCCTCAGCGACTGGCTGACCCGGTTGGAGCGCGACCCGACCGTCCTCAGGTTCGGCCGCTGGCACGGTGACTGGACCCCCCACAACCTCGGGCACGCAGGCGCGCGCGTCGCCGCGTGGGACTGGGAGCACAGTCGTGTCGGCGTACCAATCGGGTTCGACACTCTGCACTGGCACTTCCAGCGACGGCTCGTGAAGAGCGACCTGACCGCGGCCGTCAGGGAGGTTCGCACGAGGTCCGCACAGCTGGGCAACCAATGCGTGCCGGTGACAGCACAGGGCCTGGTCGCGTCCCTGTACCTTTTGGAGATGTTCGTCCGTACCGTCAAGCTCGCGGTCGGCGGCGGTGGGTGGAACGCCCGCGTCTACCCGCAGATGCTCGACGTCGCCGCCCGAATGGACCACTGACCCTTTCGAGGGCCTCGCGGCGGCTAATCCGAGACAACGTGTTCAGCAGCATCGAAAGTGCGAGAGGGTATCTGGGTGAGCCAACGACTGCCGAACTTCATCTACCTCGGACCGAGCAAGGCCGGTTCGACGTGGCTGCACGAGGTGTTGATTCGCCATCCCCAGGTCTTCATGACCGAGGCCAAGGATCTGTACTTCTTCGACCGCTACTTCGACCGCGGCATCGACTGGTATGCCGGCCACTTCCGCGGCGCCGGACCCGAGCACCGCGTGGTCGGTGAGGTGTGCCAGGAGTACCTGTCCAGCGCGGAGGCACCCGAGCGGATGCGGAGCTGCCTCACCGACGACCTACGTCTGATGGTCACCGTGCGAGACCCGGTCGCCCGGATCTTCTCCGGCTATCTGTACATGCGCAAGCACGGCGTCTTCATGGGCTCGTTCGGCGAGGCGCTCAGGGCTCGCCCGGCGATGCTCGACCACTCCCGCTATGCGACGCTCCTGTCGCGGTACCTCGAGCACTACGACAGGTCCGCGATCCACTGCGCAGTCTTCGACGATCTCGTGGAGGACCCTGCCGCGTTCATCCAGAGCCTGCTCCAGTGGCTCGACCTCGACCCGATGGAGCTTGACGACGCGCTGCTCGCCGCCCGTCTGCCGGCCAGCAAGGCTCGGTCGGTCGCTCTGGCGAACGTCGTGAAGCGAGGTGCCAACTGGGCGAGGCAGCAGCATGCGACGACGCTGATCGGCCGGGTCAAGCGATCGCCCCTCATCCAGAAGGCTCTGTACACACCTCTCAACGGTGACCACCCACCCCTCCTCGACGAGGACGCCGCCTACGTGCGCGAAAACTTGTGGTCGGAGATAGCCGAGACCGAGAAGCTGTACGACCTGGACCTGCTGAACCGCTGGGGGTGGACACGGTGACAGCCGGCCAGCTCCCCCACGTCCGCCTGGCGTCGCGGCCAGACCCGCGACAGGCCCCGGCGACGCCGGCCGGCAGGCGGGCACCTCTGAGGTTCGCCGTCATGCTGCTGTTCGCAGCGCTGCCGCTCCAGTGGTTCGCTCTCGCATCCACGCCACTGGGCACCGGACGGCTGCACCAGGTGGCGATCTTCGCCTTCTCGGCGATCGTCTGGGTGCACTACCGCCTGGTGTCTCACCTGCCCGCCGTTCGCGTGGCGAAGCCATTCCTGGTCGCGAACGCCTACATGCTCACCGTGTGGGCCGCCATCGACCTCTACAACCACAGTCTGCCGCTAGGCGCTGTCCAGGAGGGCCTCTACGTCGGTGTCTTCATCGCCATCGCCACCTACTTCTACAGGGTCGCCAGCGGCATGGAGCCAGGCACCGTGGAGATGCTGCGCTGGGCCGCTCCGGTGGCCTGCACGGTGCTCTTGGTCGCGTTTGCGGTGTCGATGGTGATGAACGGCGTCAACCCGCTCGCGGTGCTGCAGAAGACCGTGAGCTCGGCCGACCCGGAGATCTTCCAGAAGCAGGTGTTCAAGTCGAGCTTCGGAGGCTTCGGGCTGGACGACCAGGCCGCTCGGGGAAACCTGCGACACGAGATCTTCGGAGCCATCCTGCTGTCGATGCTGGTGTCCACATGGGCGATGCGGTTCGGCAGCGCGGTGACCCGCGCCCAGACGGTGGCCTACCGCGTCTTCATGACGCTCGGCGTCGTCCTGCTGGCAGTTTCCCTCAGCCGGTCCATCGTCATCGCCGCAGTGGTCTGGCCGATCATCGCCTTCGTCCGGTCGATGCGCAGCGGCCAACTGTCAAACCGCCAGATCGCACTCGCGTTCGGCACGGTGACAGGTATCGGACTGCTGTCGGTCACGGGCTTCGGACTGGTGATCTTCAACAGGTTCCTCACCGACACCACAGGCTACGACGCCCGGGCGCAGAACTACGCCGGCGCCGTGCAGACCCTCAAGCAGCACTGGCTCATCGGCGGGGCGCAGACAAGCGGGGCGCATGTGAGTTCTCACAACTTCGTGGTCGACAACTGGCTGCGGGCGGGAATCTTCGTGGCCATCGCAGCACTCGCGATCGTCATCCTCCTGGTGGCGACGTGGTTCAGGATGGCGTCCCAGCTGCACCACATGCCTGACTGGATGACTCCCGTGGTCGCGGCGCTGGCACTACCCCTGGTCCGCATCGGCACCTCCGGGGGCGGACTGATCCCGCCCGACGAGTGGGTGGCACTCGGTTTCGTCTTCGGCATCCTGGCTTATCGACACCAGCAGCGGTTGCAGCAGCTCGAAGACTAGAGGGGCTTGGCGGACGGATCGGCGCACATGTCGTCGGCTCGCCCCTGCCGCCGGTCATCCGCCGGCGCTGCCCGCTGCGGCGAAGGACAGGCTCGACCAGGAGAGACCGCAGCGCTCGTCCTGCTCGACGAGGAGCTCCCGAACGGCGGCCCCGGCCCGGGCCTCGAGATCGCTGAGCGCCTCGAGCTGGGCCTCGTCGCACGACGCCAGTGCCTCCTCGGCGCTCGGCATCGCTGGTTGCCTGGTGAGGAAGGTACGCATCCACTTCATCCGGTGCGCTCCCAGCGCCGAGCGCACCCGCGGGTACAGCGAGCTGCGGCGAAGTGTGCGGGCGGCAAGCCGGATGCTCTCCGCCCGGTACGCCACCACGTCGTTGCGGTGCGCCGCCACGTTCTTCCCCGCGACAGAAGGCTCCGGAAGCCCGACCTGACGGCAGATGACCGAGGCGACCTCGTGGCTCGTGCGTGTGACCGCCTCGAACGGCACGACAAGGAGTCTCTCCTTGGCGAATGTCGACTGCAGCTCGCTGAGCCAGTGGTCGTAGTCGCTGACGTCGGTGTAGTAGGAGTCGGTGCGAAGGGCCTCTCCGAAGGTCTTGGCCTGCTCCCGCTGGAAGTAGTAGCGGTAGAAGAGGTAGTGCGACACGGCACGCTGGACGGGGTGCCTCACCACGTAGACCGTGAATACGTCATTGCTGGCGTCGGCCATCTGGGCGAGGGCGTCGGGGAACTGCGGATAGGTGTACGAGGTGCTCGCGTCGAGCCGCAGCAAGCCAGGCCGGGGGGACTGGTACAGGCTCTCGTACCACTGGGGACCCCGGTCGAGGTGCCTGCTGTAGTAGTTGGACTCCTTGACCTTGCCGGCGTCCACATCAGGATGGGCGCTGAGCTCCGAGGCCAGCGTGGAGGTGCCGCTGCGAGCTGCGCCGACCAGCGCAAGGTCGGGCCCACGGCCTTGTGGAGCAGTCATGTCGGTTGCCCTTCGGTCGGGTGTCGGCGCTCTGCGGCTCGTCCGCATGCCTTGGCCCGACTGTACGGTGGAGGCACGTCGCAAGGGACGTTATGGGGGTGGCGGGAATGGAACGGCGCACGTTCCTTGCGTTGGGCGCGGCCGCCTTCTCGGGCGCTGTCCTCGCCGGCGACTCCCGGCTCGCGCACGGGTCAGGCGACGTGGCGGGGAGCGCCGCCTGGGAGCTCGTGCCCGCGCGCATGTCCGACGACATCTGCGAGTCGTACTGCATCAGCACGAAGTCCTACTATGCCAACAGCGTCTACAGCAACGCTGACGCGGTGGTCGGCCTGCTCGAGGACCTGGGCGCCCGCATCGTCAGGGAGCGAGTCACGACCGGTGGCTCCAGCGGGTCTCTGCTACAGCAGTCCGTCATGCCGAGACTCGCCGCCGCCGGCATCAGATGGCACGGCACAGTGGGCGAGCTCGCCGACTGGCCGAACGCCGAAGCTGTGCACGCAGACGTCTTCGGAGTCCTCACGTCGATCTACGCACCGATGTTCGACATGGACCTGAGTCTGCTCATGCACTCGTTCGCCGGCTGCAACGAGGTCGACGGACCCGTGGTCGACGGCGCACCCGACCCCGAGTGGGCGGTGCACGCGCGCCTCATGCAGCAGACACTCTGGGCACAGGCCAAGGGCAACCCGCTGACTCAGCGCATCCCCGTCGCCGGGCCGTCGACGAGGACCGACGTCACTGCGGAGCGGGCGGCCGAGCTCGGGGACCTCAGCCAGTGGTGCGACAGGTTCGGCAACGCGCACATGTACAGCCGCGGCGTGAGCCCGACCGAGGGGATCGACCAGCAGATCGAGACCCTCCGGCCGTGCTTTCCCGACGCGGACCGGTGGATCTTCAGCGAGACGGGGTACAACGACTCGCCGCAGAGCAACACCGGCATCACGGTGCCGGAGGACGCGGTTGCTGTGTACGCGATCCGCGGGATCTGCGACTTCTTCACTCGCGACGCCATATACGGCCGTTTCGAGCTGCTCGACGACCCCGACGTCATCGACTACACGTCCCAGGCCTCGATCGACCAGACGGCCGACCGTCAGGCGCACTTCGGCCTGGTAGCGATGACCGAGGACAGTGTGGCTGCCGCGACACCCGACACCTGGCGGAAGAAGCCGGAATATTACGCCACGCAGCGCTTCCTCTCGCTGCTCTCCGACAGGGGAGCAGCCTTCTCCCCGGCGGGTCTGACGATCAGGGTGACCGGCGGCGGCTCCGACCTCCAGAGGCTCGTACTCCAGAAGCGCGACGACCGGCACTATCTCGCCCTGTGGCGAAACGTCGACATCGTCACGCCATACCCGGACGCCCGGCCGGTCCCGGTAGAGCCCGACACCGTGACGGTCGAGCTTCTCCACCCCCGCCCCGTCGCCGTCTACGAGCCGGGGACCAGCTCGCTGCCCGTCGCGTCCTCGCCGCATTCGAGCACGGTGACCGTGTCGCTGGGTGGGGAGCTGAAGATTCTCGAGCTGGGCTGAGCCACCGCACGAGCTGTTTGCGGTAAACGCATCACAGAACTCATATATTCTTGTGACTGCCTGCAAGCGGAGGAGGAACCGTGCCGACGGCACCTATGGAGCCAAAGAGGGGCATGGCCATTCCCGGCTATCTGGAACGGCTGCGGGGCTCGCTTCCGCATCCGGTGATCCAGGGCATGAAGGCGCCGATCCGTCGCTACGGTGCGGCGACGGCCTCGTCGAGACCGCTGCCGGACTACCTCATCGTCGGGACGAAGAAGGGCGGCACGACGTCGCTGATCAACTGGCTGGTGGCGCACCCGCACGTCTGCCGGATGTTCCCCCCGCCCCAGCGGCTGAAGAGCGCCCACTACTTCGATATCAACTATGCCAGAGGCCTCAGCTGGTACCGCTCGCACTTCCCGAGCGAGACGGTCCGAAACAGGCTCGAGCGCTCTGGCGGTCACCCGGTCGTCGTCGGGGAGGCGAGTCCCTATTACATGTTCCACCCGGCGGTGCCCTACCGCGTCGCGGAGACACTTCCTGATGTGAAGATCATCGTGCTTCTCCGAGACCCCGTCTCACGTGCCTACTCCAACTACTGGGACCGCCGAGCCACCCAGACAGAGGACATCCAGACCTTCGAAGCCGCGATCGACGCCGAGGCCGAACGCCTTGCCACCGTGGACGAGTACCGGCTTCTGCACGACCCGTCCTACTACTCGTTCGACCACGACAACCATTCCTACCTCGCGCGGGGCCGGTACCTCGAGCACCTTCAGCCATGGATCGACATGTTCCGGCCTGAGCAGCTCCTGATACTGCGGGCCGAGGCCATGTTCACCGAGCCGGAGCGGGTGTTCACCCGGGTCCAGAGCTTTCTCGACATCCCGGTGGTCGGCACGATCCCGCTCTCGAAGTTCAACGAGCGCTCGCGTCCCCCGATGGCCGCCGAAACCAGGGCGCGGCTGGCCGACTACTACCGGCCGCACAACGCCGCCCTGTACAAGGCATTGGGCGAGGACTTCGGCTGGGAAGCGAAGTACCCGTCATAGCTTCTCGGTGATGAGGCTCTTCGAGACGGCGGCTGAGGTCGGCCTGCGAGGGGTCGCTGCTACCCAGCCGTCTGGCGCATCAGGCGAAGATTCGGCCTGAGCGTGAGATGCGTGCTCAGCCCCATCCGCTGACGGGTGAGCAGCCACAGCGTGAGGTACAGGAGCGTCGTCACGAGCGCCGCGCTGGCACCGAGACCGACGGCCCCGAAGAGCGAGGCCGCCAGTACGCCGAGCCCGACCCGCGCGACGACCGCGATCCACTGGACGGTCGCGACGATGCTCTCGTGGTGCGACATCGTGAGGGCAGTGCCACACATCCCCGAGATGACGTTGCTGAGGCTGCCGATCGTCAAGAAAAGCAGGATGGGTGCACCGGCCGAGAACTTGTCTCCGTAGACGACGGCCAGGAGCGTGCCAGGCAGCACCAGCATGGGGATCCAGACCACGGCGGTCACGCCGCCCGCGAAAGTGGCGCCCGTGCGGAGAAGTTTCTCCAGCCGCGGGTTGTCGACCCCGAACAGGCGTGACACGACAGGGGAGAAGACCACGCCCAGCGAGGTCAGCGGGACGGACAGCAGGATCGACATCCGCTGCGATGCGCTGAAGAGCGAGATGTCGAGGTTCGTGAGCACCAACCCTGCGAGCCACAGCTCGACGGTGCTGTTGAGGTAGCCCCCGAGCTGGTTGCTCGCGAAGCGCCAGTGTCTCGTGATCACCAGCCAGAGGTCGCCGAACACCGGACCCGTCGGCTCGACGTGGCCCCACATGCGCGCCACCTGCCGCCAGGCGATCGTCACGGGTATGGCGAATCCGACCGCCATGGCGCCGATGGCTCCCGGCAGACCCCAACCCGGGAAGAGGAAGAGCACTCCACCGACGAGGAAGCTCTGGCACACCGAGGCAAGGGCGCCGCCCGATCGTCCCTCGAGCAGGCTCGCGAAGCGCACCTTGCCGAACCCTCGCAAGTAGTTGGCATACAGCTTCTGCTGGCCGCTCAACCAGACGAGGACGGCCATCCCGACGGCGATCGCCCAGCGTGTACCGGTGTCGGCGCCGCCGTTCACCGCGAACGTCACCGCACCTGTGGCCACGCTGGTCGCCGGCAGCATGACCAGGGACACGGCGCGGACTCCGCGGCGCAGCTCTCTCAGCCCGTCGGCGTCGTCAGTGTCGAGCCGGGCGGCCTCCCTCAGGCCGGCACGGTGCACGCCCATCAGGCCTAGCTGGCCGAGCACCGTCGAGATGGTCACAGCGATGACGAAGTAACCGAAGTCCTCGTCCAGCAGTCGCGCGGCGAAGGCGTTCACCGCGAGGTATCCGAGGATGGCCCCGCCGTACGCGAGAGCGAACCACACAGCGGCACCGCCCACGGACAGGCCGCCCTTGCGGCCGGACTTCGGGGGGTCTTGGCCTACCGACGCGACCGAGGCCTCGCTGAGGGTCGTCGTGGGGACCTGGCTGTCGAACGTGGGCGCGCTCTTGCCGGCGAACGTGGACGTGCTCTGGCTGACGGAGGTGGCTGGTGTTCGGGTATCGGACGTCGCCCGATTCCCGAACAGGCGTCGTGCCAGGCGGTTCTGGCCCCGGTGTCGCGCCGCGGGACGGGTCACGTACGCGTACCCTTGCCGGCACCCCAGCGGACGTCCGAGGGGCCGACGTCGAGCACTGGCACCACGGGGTTCATGTCAGTCCTATCGCCGAGTCGCAGGCTTGTCGTCGTCAGCGCGTATACCGACGCCCCAGTGTAGGCAGGATTTCGGCTCTTTACACCCGCTATGGGAGTACCGCGCTGAGGCTTGGCTTGTCGTGACAGCTCCCTCCGATCGGCCACCGTGCCCCGAAAGGTGCTACGACGCGTGCCGCTCCGCCACTACTTCGTCGTAGATGGACTCCAGCAGGTCGAGGTTCACCGACGGGGTGTACCGACGCTCGTAGGATGCGCGGGCGGCGGCTCGACGGGACCTGGCCGCGCCGGGATCGGCCGCGATCGTCTGCAGCCTGTCGGCAAGGGAGGCCGGATCCTTGACCTGGAAGGACCAACCGGCAGCGTCTGCCTCGACATCCTCACAGAAGTTGTCGAGGTTGGACACGACTACCGGTGTGCCGACCGCGAGGCTGCGCAGGATCACGAGAGGCAGGCCCTCATACCACTCGGAGGGGACCACGACGACCTCCGCGCCCGCCATCAGCGGCAGGACCTCGTCCTCGGCGACCCAGCCGACGAACTCTATGGACGGGTTGCGAGCGGCTCGCTCCTCGACCAGCCCACGAAGGGGGCCGTCCCCGGCGATTACCAGGCGCATGCCCTCGGGCACGAGCTCCCACGCGTCGAGCAGCGTCTTGACCCCCTTGATGTCGAGAAGCCGTCCAGCGAAGACGACGCGTCGCTCCTCGCCGTGCGTCAATTGGGTCACGCCGGGGTCTGATACGGAGTTCGGCTTGACGGTGATGCGGTCTGCCGGGAAGCCGTCGCGGATCAACAGCCGCCGGGAGAAGTCGGTCAACGTCAGGTAGCGGGATACATGCCGGTGGAACGTGCCGACCGCCCGGTGAAGGCCGAGGCTGAGGGTCAGCGCTGCCGAGCCCGCGGCACTCTCGTGGTAGCACCGATGGCGCACACCAGCGAGCTTGGTCCTACTGCCGACACAGTCCTCACACGTATGACCGTCGCGCCAGCAGGTCCCTGCGACGCACGAGTACCGGTAGCTGTGCAGGGTCGTGACCGCGGGTACGCCTCGCTTGTGGGCGACGCGGAACACCACAGGCGACATGAGAGGGAACGGCGTGTGCACATGCACGACGTCGGGGTGGAACGTGTCGATCAGCCCACCCAGGTGGTGTGCCACGTCGGTGTTCCAGATGGCCTTGAGCGCGGCGTTGACCGGAGACAGGCCGAGGTCCTCGGTGGCCGGAACGATGTACTTCTCCACCTGGTGCCCAGCCGCTGACAGCAGAAGGGCCTCGTGCTCGAGGGCTTCGAGGGCGCCCCCCTTACCCGCGTGGTCGTTGTGTAGCTGCAGGATGCGCATCAGTCCGTCTCAGCCTGCCCGGCCCGGAGCCAGGTAGGCACCTCTCCCGGGACGAGCTCGCTCAGCCGCGCCAGGTCGTCGGCGAAGCGGGGAGCGAGAATGCGCCTGGCCTCGTCGGAGACTCCGCCCCGCCGCAGGGTCGTTCTACGGATGCGCTCCCGGAACCGGTAGGACGTTCCACGCTTGACCGCGCTGCGGAGTACCTCATGGCTGGTGACCCACCGCAGTGCGCCCTGGACGGCCGCGAACCGTGGTCGCCCCGAGATGTTGACCCGCGGTACCCCGACGGCCTCGCCGGGAGCGGGCGGTGCGCCGAGGAAGCGGAGCACTTGCCCGACCGTCTCGACGTAGTCGCGGTTGAGGTCGTCGTAGAACCAGATGCCGATGTTCTCCTTCGGGATCGCCGCCTGCACCGCAGCCACAGACTCGGCGTACATGCTCATCTGCATGTAGTGCCAGAGGTGGTGCCAGTTGGCTGCCCGCCGTCTCGGCTCGTCGTCCACGGCCCGCAGGAAGTCTGTCTCAGGCTCGAACCCTCGTGCCGAGAGGTACTGGAAGCTGGAATGTGCCCTTTCGACGGGCTCACGGAGCAGGATGACCACACGCATGTCCGGGTTGGTCGCGACGATCTCCGGCAGCGCCTCGGCGGCGTAGTAGAGCGTCGACACCGAGCCCTCACCCAGCGCCACGTAGTCGTGATGCTGTGGGTAGAGGGCAAGGTAGTCGTCCCTGTCTGTGACCGCGACGCGGTTGATCGTCGCGTCGTCACCCGGGCCGGTGAAGTGCGCGCCCTGTTTGTGGAGGGCGAAGTAGTGCGGCTCCTTGGGGGAGGTGACGAAGACCCCAGGATGGGAGCGGAGCCCCTCGACCAGTCCCGTGGTCCCGCAGCGCGCTCCGCCTGCGACGACGAAGTTGGGGAGGGTGGGGGGCGTCATCTGGTGCCGGCGGGCGCGCTGTGCACGTCGATCGCCTGTCGGTACGCGGACTCGAGCCGTCTCCCGATCACCTCTTGGTCGAAGAGCCCTTCAGCTCTGTCGCGTGCTGCCCGGCTCTCGGCCGCATGCAGCTCCGGGTCGACGAGCCGGCTCTCGCAGGCGTCCACCAGCGCGCGCATGTCGCCCAACGGCACGACGGCTCCGGCCGGGGGCAACGGCCCGTCGATGATCGTCGCCCGGGCACCACTCACGTCGGTCGATACTACGGGTATGCCGCTGGCCAGTGCCTCGGCAGACACGATGGACAGCCCCTCGTAGCGCGACGACAGGACTGCCACGTCGCATGCACTGAGCCACGCTTCGACGTCGTCTCGCTCACCCACCGCCTTCACGGTGCGTCCCCACTGGGTCGGGGCGAGCGCACGCAGGGGCTCGGAGTCTCCGGGGCCGACCAGGTAGAGCACCGTGTCGGCCGGACGCGCTTCCTCCCAGGCGGGGAGCAGGAGGTCTTGCGCCTTCTGCCAGGTCAGGCGGCCGAGGCAGAGAAGCACCTTGGGGCTCTCGATCCCCAGCTCGCGACGCAGGGCAGAGCGATCGTCGGCGGACACCGGTGCGAACCTGGTCAGGTCGACGGTCACTCCCAGAACCTGAGCCGGCGTCTTGATCCCCAGTGCCCGGGCCTCGGAGATCTCGTCGTCACCATTGGCCACCAGCACGTCTGTGCGGACCGAGGCCCACCGCTCCCACCGGCGCAGACAGAAGCCGAAGGCAGGGAAGGCATAAAGGTCGAAGGACCAGCTGTGCGGCTGGTATACGGCAGGGATGTCGGCGCCGAGCCACCGCCGGATCCCCGGGAGCCGGACGACAAGGCCGGCAATGAACGAGTGCAGGTGGATCACGTCGGGAGCGACCGACCTGACGGTGCGACGCAGGTCGAGCAGCGCGGGAACGACCGACCACGGGCGAGCCCGTCGCAGGCGCCAGCGGTGAGGCGTCGACCGTGGGATCGGCGGCATGCCGTCGGGAGCGAGCACGTGGACCTCGTGCCCCTCCCTGTCCTGCTGAGCGGCAAAGGGCCGAAGCAGACTGACCACGCCGCCCCACTGCACCTCGCTGACGTGGAGGATGCGCAGTCGTCCGTCGTGTGGCTCAGAGGGCATGCGCGCAATCATCCCAGTTCGCCAGCTCTATCTGTAACTCTCGCCAAATCAGGTCGTTATTCCCGATATCATCGGGTCCGCGTAGCCGCTTTCGGTGCGCTCAACTCACGGAGATGTCATGCAGAAGATGCAGAGGGCGCTGTTGACCACGGTGGCGGCGGTTATCGGCTCGGTTCTGGCCACGAGCGGCGGTGCGAGCGGGTCCCGCCTCCAGCCCACTGTGGTGAGTGAGGTCGCGGCCTCGTACACGCCACACGTCGCGTCTGACGCCTTCGTCGCCAAGCCGCTGGCCCTGGCCGTCAGAAGGGTCCACCACACCATCTACGTCGGGGGCCGGTTCCACAGCGTCGAGAACGCTGACCGGACCGTCACGTACATCCGCAACGACCTGGTGGCGTTCAACGAGACAACCGGGGAGGTGTCGCCTACCTTCGTTCCCGTCTTCGACGGACCGGTCTTCGCCCTTCTCGGGGCCGGTGACTCGGTATACGTGGGTGGTCAGTTCTCGACCGTCAACGGGATCTCCCGGCCCGGGATCGTCAAGCTCGACGCCGTCACCGGCGCGGTCGACAGGGCCTTCCAGCCCGACGTCATCAGGGGCGGTCGGGTGAGCGAGATCCGGCTCATCGACGGGCGTCTCCTGGTCGCCGGGAACTTCCCGAGGCAGCTCGTCGCCCTCAACCCTGCCACCGGCGCGGACACCCACTACATCAGCCTTCCGATCAGCGGCAAGCTGCCGCTCTCGACGGCCAAGACCGAGGTGTACCGGTTCGCGGTCAACCCGGACCGCACCCGGCTCGTCGGTGTCGGCAACTTCACGACCGTCGACGGCCGGGACCGCAAGCGTGCGTTCATGCTCGACCTCGGCGCATCGTCGGTGTCAGTAGACCCCTGGTACTACCCTCCGCTGGAGAACAAGTGCATGTCCGACCGCTCGTCCAAGCAGGCTTATCTGGAGGACGTCGACTTCTCGCCGGAAGGCGACTACTTCGTATTCGCCGCCACCGGCTTCGTTCCCGAGACGCAGGCGGAGATCGGAACCGCCGTATGCGACGCGGCTGCGCGGTTCGACACCGCGGACCCCTCGCCCACGAGGCCCGTCTGGATCAACTACACCGGAGGCGACACGCTTCATGCTGTCGCGGTGACCGGCGCCGCTGTATATGTGCAGGGGCACAACCGTTGGCTCGACAACCCCTCCGGCCAGAACAGCAAGGGGCCCGGAGCGGTCGACCGGCACGGCATCGGAGCCATAGACCCAGCTAGCGGTATGGCGCTTCCGTGGCAGGTCTACAAGCCGGCGGAGCAGGGCGGCCAGGACTTCCTGGTGACCAAGTTGGGTCTCTGGGTCGTGAGCGACAGCCATCGGTGGGGTCGCGACTACCACAACGGGATCGCCTTTGCGCCGCTTCCCTGACGACGTGGCGAGCACGGTCCGCTGGGGCAGCGCCGCTCGTCACCAGCGCAGAGATGCGACGGTATCGACACCAAGTCGATACTCTGAGTACATGACTGGTGTCTCTCCGAGTCGAGAACCTTCGCGCCTCGTGGTGGTCATCTGCCGGGCCAACCAGGCTCGTAGCCCGCTCGCGGCCCGGATGCTGGCCCGACAGGCTGAGTCATGGCTAGGCCGTGGCCATCGCATCGTCATATCGAGCGCGGGGCTCTCGGCAAGCGACTCGTCGCCTGCTCTGCCGACCATGACCGACGCGGCGCGATCCCTGGGTGTCGACCTGACACGGCATCGAGCGCGCTCCCTCGACCCCTCGACGCTGCGCAAGGCCGCGCTGGTCATCACGATGTCGGAGGCGCAGCGGTCGTCCGTCAGCAGGCTGCTGCCCGGCACGCTCGCCAAGTCCTTCACGCTCAAAGAGCTGGTCCGCATCGGTCAGGCCGCCCCACCTGTCGGGCCCGGACTCGCCGACCTGGTGCTGGAGCTCCACAGGTCGCGCGCACTTGTGCCTGCGGCGCCCGGCCCGGAGGACGTCGCCGACCCAGAGGCCCTGAGCCTGGACGAGACAGCGGCCGTGGCCCGTGAGATAGCAGTCCTCACCGAGGCCCTCGGGCCTGTGTTGTTCAACCCGCCGTCGATGCTCCGCGCTGCTGCCAGCGCCTGACGACGCCGGACGGCGGTCATGGCCCGCGACTGGCGACTGCCTACCGACTGCTGCCGGGCCGGCTATCCGGATCAGCGGGGGTTATGCCTACGGGCTACCGGTTGCCGGGGAGGTCCGTCGCCCTGGATGCTCCGTGCGTGTCCGCGGCCATGGCGTCGTTGCTGGAACCCGACGGCAAGGTGCCTTGCCCGTAGTTCCCAGGCCCGGACTCGGTGATCGGGTAGTCGCCATGGTCGTCGTGCGGCGCCGGACCCAGGACGTCGACTCCGGCGTCACCGCCCGGACCGGACTTGGCGGCCGCCTTCGACGCCGCTCGCGAGGTACGCGGTGCGTGGTAGCCGGGGGAGAAGCTGTTGTTCCTGGCCTCGACGTCGTTGAACACCGTTCCGGAGAGCTTGCCGCCGACTTGGGCGATCCTGTCGGTGGCAGTGGCGAGCAGGCGCAGACGGCTGACACCGTTGCGGGCCACCATCAGGACGAGGTCGACGTTGGGGATGAGCTCGAGGGAGTCGGCGACACGGAGCAGCGGAGCGCTGTCGAGGATCACGAGATCGCACGTGTCGCCGAGTCTGCGGAGCAGCTCCCGCGCCGACGACGAGGCGATCAGCTCAGCCGGGTTCGGGGGCACCGACCCACCGGGCAGCACCCTCAGGTTCGCCACGCCGACGTCGACCAGGTAGTTGTCCGCCGAGTCACCGGCCGCGAGTGCGTCGGACAGGCCGGGCGCGTCGCCCAGGCCGAACAACTGGGAGAGCACGGGGTGACGCAGGTCCGCATCGACGAGCGTCACGTTGAGCCCCACCCGAGACGCCGCGACGGCGAGGTTGGCGGCGACGGACGTCTTGCCCTCGGACGGGGCTGCTGACGAGACGAGCAACGCGCGGCTCGTCGAATCGTGAAGTCCGTCGTCCGTGCGCGACGCCGCCAGCAGGAACCGGACATTCGTGCTCAGGGCGCGGTAGGACTCGCTCACCGCTGACGTCGGCTCTATCAGCGTCGCGATCCGCTTGGAGCGTGCGCCGGACCAGTGGGGGATGTGGCCGAGCACCGGGCGCCCTCCGGAGACGTCGCGAAGGCGGCTCTCGTCACGCACGGCGTCGTCGACGTGGTCTCGGACGTAGGCGAGCCCGATGCCAAGTAGAAGTCCGATGAAACCACCAAGTATCAGCATCCGGATGGGCCGCGGCGCTGCCTTGCTGGTCGGCACGGTGGCCGGCAGGAGCACCTCGCCACCGGAGACGGCGCCCGAGCCGGAGCTGTCGAGGATGGCCAGCTGGGCCGATGCCTGGGTGAGCTGGATCAGGAGCGACTGGCGCTCGGACTGCAAGGCGGCCTTGTGGGTGCCGGAGGCCTTTCTGCGTTCCCGGCTGATCTGGGCGAGCTTGTCCTGGAGGTCGTTCACCTGCTGGACGTAGACCGCTCTGGAGGCGTTCGACTGGGCGGTGGCCCGGGTCTGGCGGTAGCTCAGGTACTGCGTGGCGAACGCGTTGGCGATGTCTGCGGCGTCTTGGGCGTTGCCGCGGGTGACCTCGATGAGCAAGGCGCGGGTTACGTCGACCGTGCTCACGCTGACGGACTTGAGCAACGAGCTGGGGGTGTCGGAGAGCCCGAGCTGGTCGATGACAGCGGTGGCGACCGGCTCCGACGCGACTACCTGGATCTGGGTCACCACCTCGTCGGGCTGGACCAGGACGCCGCTGGCTGGGGGCTGGGCCGAGAGCGGTTCGATCAGGACCTCGGAGTGAGCCGCAAAGCTCGGCGTCTGGAGGTACGCGAGCGCGAGAGCGATCCCGAGGCCGAGTGCCGTCATCGCCGCGATGACCCTCCACCTGCGCCGCAGCACCATTGACTGCGCACGGAGGTCTACAACGTCGTTTTCCAGCATGTTTGCATCCACTCGAATGTGTAGGGTTCTTGCCGTAATGTCGTCATAGGTCTTGACAAGTGGGCACTACGGCTGACCAAGACTACAACGGCACCCTCAGCACTACGGTCGTAATGACGACCTGACGTCGGAAACTTAGACAGTGATAAGGGTCGCCGAGAGTAGCTGGGTGGCTGCGCTAATAGCCCTCATCCGGCCTCGGCGACTCGTAGTTGCGTGGTGTCGACGATCTGCTGCGCCACGGTGCGGAGCTTGATGTTCCCGTCCTGCGACGTCCTCACAAGGAAGCTGAACGCACGGTCCTCGTCGATCGTGAACCGCTCCATGAGGATGCCGACGGCCTGCCCGATCATGCGTCGGCTGGCAAGAGCGTCCTGGAGCGTTTGGGTGGCCCGGACGAAGTTCATCGCTATCGCCGCCTGCGAGGCGAACAGCTCGACGATGTGCTGCGACTCGTCGAAGGCGCCCCTCGTGGTGGAGTACAGGTTGAGCGCGGCACAGGCGGACCCGGCGCGGAAGATCTCTACCGCCATCTGCGACCCGATCCCGAGAGCGGTGACCCGTGGGGCGTAGGCCGGCCATCGCGCCTCGGAGGTCATGTCCTCTGATCGCACGGTCTCCTCCAGCCCGACGGCACTCAGGCAGGGTCCCTCACCGAGCTCGTACTGGATCTGGTCCGCCTGATGTGCGGTGTCGTGCGTGGGGGCCAGCGTGGTGAGCGAGCCGTCGGAGTAAGCCATGGTGATGCTGACGTAGTCGGCTCCTGGGATCGCCTGGAGAGCCGCCCCGGTGAGCGCCTGGAGCGCCTTGTCGGAGTCGGCTCCGTCAGCGAGCGACCTCGCCACGTGTGACATCGCGGCCGCGACGACATCGAGGGTGTCCCTGTCGTGTTGCGGCATACCCTCGCCTCCCGGCCGTCCATCCCGGACATGCTCTCTCGGACATCTCACCGCACGGCCGAGTCTGCGCAGGCACCGTCTTCGAGAGAACGTGGAACATCGAATGACTGCCTCACCCTAGCCGATGCCTGGCGCCGCCGGCCGATCTCGCTACAGGGGGCCGTGCGTGCGCGTGAGGCAGGATGGAGACGTGCTCGCAGCGCTCTCCCCGGCTCGTCGGCGATTGATGCTTGTGCTCGCCGCCCTGGTGGCGACGGCACTGCTCATCGTCGCGCTGCTGGTCGCTCGGGCAGCGTTGGACCGCCCTCGGCCGGTGGCGCAGGACGAGCTGGGTCCAGTGCTTCTGGTCCCCGGATACGGCGGGTCGACCACCGGTCTCGACGTGATGGCGCAGGCGCTTAGGGGTAGCGGGCGCGACGCGACGGTGGTCCACCTGCCGGAAGACGGGAAAGGTGACCTGTACCAGCAGGCCGACGTGCTCAAGGCTGCGGTCGCCGACGCGCTGGCTCGTACCGGGGCCGCATCCGTGGACGTGGTCGGGTACTCGGCCGGTGGCGTCGTGGCGCGCCTGTGGGTGCGCAACGGCGGCGGGGACGGTCTGGCACGGCGCGTTGTCACACTCGGGTCGCCGCACCATGGCAGCGACCTCGCGGCTGCGGCCATCGACTTCGTACCTTCTCAGTGCCCCGTCGCATGCGTGGAGCTGGCGCCCGACAGTGACCTGCTCCGGTCGTTGAACGCGGGTGACGAGACGCCTCGCGGGCCGCTGTTCGTGTCGATCCGGTCGAGCTCGGACCAGGTCGTGTCGGTCGACTCTGCCGAGCTGGCCGGTGCCACCGACGTACTGCTCCAGGCAGTCTGTCCCCACGACACCACATCGCACGGGGACCTTGCGATGGATCCTCTCGTCATCTCGATCACCGAGCTCGAGCTCGGAGTCGCCCCACCGGTCGCCCCGACCCGGGCGGACTGCGCGCAGCTCAGCTCGTGACGTCCTTGGTGGTGAAGTTGGCCCAGGCGGCGCCGAGGAAGACGACGACATAGCCCGCCTGCAGAGCGGTGCCCTTGACCACGTTCCGCCACTGGATGGGATCCCTGAACAGGTCGACGAAAGACAGCCAGTAACGCGTGGGGAGATACGGCTGTAGCTCGTGCGCCGCGTCGAGCGTGAGGAGCAGTGACGAGGCGATGAGCAGAGCCAACGCACCTAAGGCGGCGACGAGCGGAGAGTCGGTGACAGTCGACAAGAAAAGCGCTACTGCTGCTACCCCGAGCATCGACAGCACCGCGTAGCCGAGGGCGAGCGCGGTGCGCCAGCCCACCTGGCTGGACGAGAGGGTTGACCCGGACACGCTGGTCGCGATCTTCTGGTTGCCCAGGAGGGCCGAGCCCGACACGTACGCGGTCGCCGCGACGATGAGCACGGCCAGCACGACGAACGCGAGCACGCTCACCAGCTTCGCCACCAGCAGCCGCGTGCGCCCGACGGGTCGGATGAGGACGTAGCGCAAGGTCCCCCCTTGCGCCTCGCCGGCGATGGCGTCCCCAGCCATGACGGCGACGGCGGCGGGCAGGAACAGGGGCAGGACGATGGCGATCGCCGCGAGCGGGTAGAGGCTGCCGTCGGACAGCACGGCCGACAGGAACGCGGGACCGGTGCCTGGACGCGGACCCAGGTCCGTGAGGGCGAGCAGGATGGCGACCAACGTCGGCAGAGCATCCAGGAGCGCGATAGTGATCCACGTGCGAGGGCTCAGGACGAGCTTGCGCAGCTCGACCGCGATCACGCGCTCTCCACCCGGTCGGCGCTGGGGCCGGTGGCGGTGAGCACGACCTCCTCGAGCGTGCGACGCTCGGGGCCCAGCTCCTCGACGCGGACCCCTGCCGCTACGAGGTCGGCGTTCAGTGCAGCGACATCGCTGACCGTCACGGACAGCACCCCGTCGTCGTACCAGGCGACTCGGTCCCCAAGTAGCGCTCGGGCGCGGGCCCCGTCGGGCGTGCGGATGACGGCTCTGCCTGTCGGAGCCTGGAGCACCGCGAGGTCGTCCTCGAGCACGACCCGCCCCTGGTCGAGCACCCCGATGCGGGTGCACAGCTGCTCTACCTCGGTGAGCAGGTGGGAGGAGAGGAAGATCGTCGTACCCGCCGCGTTAAGCGCGCGTAGCAGCTCGCGGATCTCGCGGATGCCCTGCGGGTCGAGCCCGTTGGTGGGTTCGTCGAGGATGAGCAGCTCGGGTTGTCGGAGCAGTGCTGCGGCGAGTCCGAGCCGTTGCTTCATCCCCAACGAGTACGCCTTGACCGGCCGGGCGTCGACGCCACCCAGGCCCACCTGCTCGAGGGTCTCGTCGATGCGCCGGCGGCGGGTTGCCCGGGCGCCGCCCGGACCCATGGAGTCGTGAAGCGCCAGATGCCGGCGCCCGGACAGGTGGCGGTACGCCGACGGCCCCTCGACGAGAGCGCCGATGTGCGGCAGGACCTTCGAGGCGGCCTTCGGCATGGGTTGGCCCAGGAGCTCGACAGTGCCCGAGGTGGGCAGGACCAGGCCGAGCAGCATCCGCACCGTCGTCGTCTTACCTGAGCCGTTCGCGCCCAGGAAGCCGTAGACCTCGCCGGACCGCACGCTCAGGTCGATATGGTCGACGGCCACGAGCGGGCCGAAGCGCTTTGTCAGCGCCATGGTGCGGATCATCAGCCGGCTTGCCCGATGGCAGGCACGAGACCGCGGTCACCGTTCCCGGTCGACAGTTGGGCGGCGGCGTCCACAAGGGTCTGCGGCGTCACCGTCCCCGCCAGGAGCCAGCTGTGGTCGGCGAAGACCTGCGGGGTCAGGAGCAGGTTGAGAGGACCGACGGTCAGCGTTGTGCCGAGGGTGCTTGCGGCAGATCCCGGCGTAACCTCCAGCTGCTTGCGGAGCGGATCGGCCGCAGGGTCCCAGAGGGGGATGGCGATGAGCGTGGTGACGCCCCGACCGTAGACACCGACCGCGCCGATCCCGGTGTCGTGTCGGCTGAAGCCGACGAGGTCGGCGGGCGCCTTGACGGGGGAGTAGCGGTTCGCGGCCGCGGCGACGTCGATATCGCCCTCGTACCTGATGTCGGCACCAGGAGGAAGGGAGAACTGGGTGACGTCGGCCTTAGGCTCGTCGAGCGAGACGTCGACGAAGGTCGAAGTGAAAGCTGGGTTGGTGGCGCCCTTCGCCCAGGCCTCCACACTAAGAGGGAGCCCGTTGTCGGGATCGACCCACATGTCGACATGGTCGATCGAGGAATCCGACTCGCTCGGGCGAAGCCGGAGACCGGCCGCATCGAGTCCCGCCACCCTCCTCGGGCCGAGGCCGGTGACTTCGTCGGGGTGGGCGTCGCGAAGGACCAGGCGGCTGAACACGGGAGGCAGCACGTCATAGCTCTGGGGGAGGCGAACTCGAGGGTTCAGCGTGCGCACTGCCTGGTCGTCCTCGTAGTTCCACGAGATCGTGCCCAGCGGGTCGTGGAAGAGGTCTGTCTCACCCGTGGTGGCGAGCTTGTCGACGCGCCAGTCACCCTCACCGCGCCACCACACGCGCATCGTGCTTCGCTCGCCGAAGAGGTTCGCCACGTCGCTGAACTGGTCGGAGAGTGGGAGACGGAGGGTTCCGCTCGACTCGACGTTGCCCGAGTACATCACCGTGCTGGACGCCTGCGCCCGTGCAAGAAGTTGCGGGATGCTGACCGACAGGGGGCTCGCCGGCAGGAGCTTACCGGCGAACGGCAGTAGGCCGAGGACCACGGCGCCGATGGCGACGATGCACCATCGCCGGGTCGGGGTCATGTCTCAGCCTACGTCGTCCCAGACCAGCCCCGTCCCGTCGATGGGCGGGTATGCCCTGTCGAGTGGGCGGGTCTGCCCTGTCGAATGGGCGGGTTGGCCCCGTCCGAGGCAGAACGGAGCGCTGATCCTGGCTCACGTGACTACGAATGCGCCGACACCCCAGATCGCTGCGGCGAGAAGCGCACCCGACATCTCGATGAGTACCGACAGCCCGACGGCGCGAACGGCACCGAGGGTGGAGGCGACCGCGCGTGAGTGGCTTCCGAGGTGACCTCGCTCGACGACGTACACCGCTGCCAGGAACCCCAGAGGCAGACCCACGACCGGCACCACGAAGAAGCCGACCACTCCGGTCACCGCGCCGGCTGCGAGCGTCGAACGGGGTACACCGACGCCACGAAGGTTGCGACCGGGAATGACGTACTTCAGCAGCTGGGTGCCGGCCAGGCACAGGACCGCCAGCGTGACGGTCACCCACGCTCCCGTCCCACCGACGACCAGACCCCACGCCACGACGGCGGCCAGCACCAGCAGTGCTCCCGGTAGGAAGGGCACGAGGACACCGACGATCCCGACCGCGATCAGCAGGGCGACCGCGAAGCTGAACTCGCTCATCTGGGCGGCTCATCGCTCCCGGGCAAGGAGTGCTGAGACGAACAACGGCGGCCACCCCTCAGGGTGACCGCCACTCGTACTTTGCGGGCGCGACGCCGCACAGCGCTACCGTTCGTCGGCCGGTGCGCTCGCCGGTGTCGAGCTGAGACGGCCCGTCTCGTCCTGGATCGCCGAGGCGACCTGCTGCAGCTTGTCGGCGTGCTCTCGGGCGTGGTGGGCGCAGAACAGGAGCTCGCCGCCGCGCGTGAGCTCGACACGTACGAAGGCCTGTGCGCCGCAGCGGTCGCAGCGATCGAGCGCTGTGAGCTGTGGACTGGGTGCGACTGCTGTGGTCACGTGTGGCCCTCTCTACTGCCCTCGGGGCAGTGTGCTCAAGGAAGGTCGTTCCCCGATACGAACATCACATCACGGCTGATCATTCCCAGGACCGCAATCTCGAATCTGGTGAATGGCCCGCCTACCTCTGTATGACGCATCCTGGTCCTTCCACCGTGCCATCCGGGACAACTGAATCCAAATTGTGTCCTCGTGTCGCATCAAGCGACTCGCCCCGGCTCCACATTCGAGGGTCCGACGCCCCGTCGGCACCGGCCGGTATCGTGGCGAACGCGGATCGGCGTCCGCAATCCATGCCGTGCTCCCGAAGGAGACTCGTGCCCGCACGCGCGTCAGCGGTGGACCCGTCGTACAACGCACGTCACCTACTCGTGCTCGAGGGCCTGGAGGCTGTCCGCAAGCGCCCCGGCATGTACATCGGCTCGACCGACACACGTGGTCTCATGCACTGCGTCTGGGAGGTGATCGACAACGGAGTCGACGAGGCGCTGGCCGGGTTCTGTCGACGCATCGAAGTCGTCCTGACCGCCGACGGGTCGGTGGAGGTGCGAGACGACGGCAGGGGTATCCCCGTGGACCTCGAGCCGAAGACGGGTCTCACCGGGGTCGAAGTCGTCTACACCCGACTGCACGCAGGTGGGAAGTTCGGCGGGGGCTCATATGTCGCCACGGGCGGTCTGCACGGTGTCGGGGCCTCTGTGGTCAACGCGCTGTCGAGCCGACTCGACGTCGAGGTCGACCGCAACGGTGTGACATCGGCGATGTCTTTCCAGCGCGGAGTGCCGGGCACTTTCACCGCAGCCGGTCCGGAAGCGGCTTTCAACCCGGTGTCCGGACTGGCGGCTGCGGGGCGGGTCAAGAAGGGTGTGACAGGAACTCGCGTGCGCTTCTGGCCGGACAGCCAAGTCTTCACCAAGGAGGCGTCATTCTCGTACGACGAGCTCGTCACCCGGGCTCGGCAGACGTCCTTCCTCGTGCCCGGACTCGAGATCTCCATCCGCGACGAGCGGGGCGACGAGGTGGTCGATGCGCGGTTCCGCCACGAGGGGGGCATTGCCGAGTTCTGCGACTTCCTGGCGACCGACGAGCCGGTGAGCGAGGTGCTACGGCTTCACGGTGTCGGCACCTTCACCGAGACGGTCCCGCTCCTCGACGATGCCGGACACCTGACGCCACAGGACATCGAGCGCGAGCTGACCGTCGACGTCGCGGTGCGCTGGGGCGGGGGCTACCACACGGAGGTGCGCTCGTTCGTCAACGTCATCGCCACGCCGAAGGGCGGCACCCACGTGCTCGGGTTCGAGCGGGCACTCACGAAGACGTTCAACGAGGTCCTGCGCCAGACCCGCCTGACGAAGTCAGGGGAGCCCGACGTCACCAAGGAGGACATCCTCGAAGGACTCACCGCCGTGGTGACCGTCCGGCTGGCCGAACCCCAGTTCGAGGGCCAGACCAAGGAGGTACTCGGCACCCCGGCCGTCACTCGGATCGTCACCTCGGTGGTGGCTGGTCAGCTGAGGGCCTTCCTCACGTCGACTCGCCGACTTGACAAGCCGCAGGCCCGGGCCGTCCTCGAGAAGGTCGTGAACGCCGCTCGGACCCGGCTGGCGGCGCGTCAGCAGAGAGACACCCAGCGTCGCAAGAACGCGCTCGAGTCGAGTGCTCTGCCCGCGAAGCTGGCCGACTGCCGAAGTACCGACGTCGAGCGCAGTGAGCTGTTCATCGTCGAGGGCGACTCGGCGCTCGGTACGGCGAAGCTCGCCCGCGACTCCGAGTACCAGGCGCTGCTGCCGATCCGAGGCAAGATCCTCAACACCCAGAAGAAGTCGTCGGGGGAGATGCTGCAGAACGCCGAGTGCGCCTCGATCATCCAGGTTGTGGGAGCCGGCAGCGGCCGGACGTTCGACCTGGTCCAGGCGCGCTACGGGAAGATTATCTTCATGGCCGACGCCGACACCGACGGCGCCCATATCCGTTGCCTGCTTGCCACCTTGTTCCACAAGCACATGCGAGAGCTGCTTGCCGACGGGCGCGTGTACTCCGCCGTCCCACCGCTGCACCGCATCGAGCTGTCGAACCCCAGGAAGGGGATGGAGAGGTACGTCTACACCTACAGCGACGCCGAGCTCCAGCGCCGGCTTGCGGAGCTCGCCAAGAAGGGCGTGCGGTGGAAGGAGCCGGTGCAGCGCTACAAGGGCCTGGGAGAGATGGACGCACACCAGCTTGCTGAGACGACGATGGACCCTCGGCACCGGACTCTGCGCCGCATCACCATCGACGACGCCGAAGGTGCCGAACAGGTCTTCGAGCTGTTGATGGGTAACGACGTGGCCCCACGCAAGGAGTTCATCGTGCAGGGGGCGTACGAGCTCGACGCCGAGCGGATCGACGCCTGACGCCTCTGCCCGCCCGCCCGACCGGTCGGAGAGGTAAGCCGCCCAGCCAAGCCTCAGCCGAACCGGCCGTTGACATAGTCGGCCGTCCGACCGTCACGTGGGTTGTGGAAGATCGACTCCGTCGTCCCGCTCTCCACGATGTAGCCGGGCGACCTCTCCTCAGCGAGGAAGAAGGCGCAGTACTGCGATACTCGCGCCGCCTGCTGCATGTTGTGGGTCACGATGACGATGGTCACCTCATCGGACAGATCGGAGATCGTCTCCTCGATGCGCCGCGTCGACGTGGGGTCCAGTGCGGAGCACGGTTCGTCCATCAGGAGTACGTCCGGCTCGACCGCCAGCGCGCGAGCGATGCACAGACGCTGCTGCTGCCCACCCGAGAGCGCACCACCGAGCTCGGAGAGCCGGTCCTTGACCTCGCGCCACAGCCCGGCCTTCGTCAGACAGGTCTCCACGAGCTCTGCCCGCTCGGAGCGCGACGCGCGGGTGCCGGTGAGCTTGAGACCGGACGTGACGTTGTCGCCGATCGTCATGGCGGGGAACGGGTTGGGCTTCTGGAATACCATACCGATCCGCTTGCGAGCGTCGGTGAGCTTCCGGTCGGGTGCGTAGATGTCCTCACCGTCGAGCTCGACGCTTCCGGCGAGCGCCGCCGTCGGCACGAGCTCGTGCATTCTGTTGAGAATGCGGAGGAACGTTGACTTGCCGCACCCGCTCGGCCCGATGAGTGCCGTCACATGCCCGGCCGACATGGTGAGCGAGACCCGCTCAAGAACGCGATGACGTCCGAACCAGGCAGACACGTCGACAGCTTCCAACGTGCAACCGCGAGCCTCTCCCAGGGGCGCCCGCCCTGCGTTCGGCAGCTCAATGACCTGAGAGGACGTCACAGCAGGGCTCTCCTAGGCGTGGGACCGCGGGCCATCGACAGGTGGACCACAGAGATCGTAGGGGGCTGCACGATCCGCGACGACGCATGTAGGTAGCGGCCACGTGAACAGTGAGAGAACGCCGGGGCTCGCTGTCATGGGCTCCCACAGGGGGGTGCCCCCTTTTTCCACAGCCCCGCTCGCCGTTGGCCGCTTGGACACCAACTCGTCATGTAGTGATCTCGCGCCGGTCGTTGTGCCGTGACTGCGCTCCAAGCACGATCGTGGGGTACTCCTGGCGCCGCCCGAAACCGCGGGTCAGACAACGTGTGCCTGCGGTGACGTGGGCAGAGGAGGAATCCCTAGATGAGAAAGTCCCTTGCTCGTGGTGGCGCCCTGGTCGCCGCGGCACTAGCCCTTACGCTTCCCGCGCTGACGCCGGCTCAGGCCGACCCGGCTTTCGTCCCAGACTCCAACGACATCGTAGGCGTGGGCTCCGACACCACGGAGTTCGTGATGCAGAGACTTGCCGTGAACTTCAACACCCTTCAGATCGGCGGCACCCGCCGGATGGCTTCCTTCAACGCCACTGGGTCGGCGACGATCGTCCCCCGCGCCGGAGCCCCCGCAATCACGCGGCCCAACGGGTCGTCGGCAGGCATCGCCGAGCTTCGCAACAACAACGCCATCTCGTTCGCTCGGTCGTCTCGCGGCCCGAACTCCACCGGTGACACGGGAACGCTGTTCTTCCCGTACGCCTCCGACCGGCTCGGGTACGTCTACGCCAAGCCGACCACGCACGTGAAGCTCACTCTCTCCGCGGCAGACCTGCAGGCGATCTACACGTGCCAGAAGACGAACTGGAGCCAGTTCGGTCGGCCCGCGGGCCACATCCACGCGAAGATCCCCCAGCCCGGTTCCGGCACGCGCAAGTTCTTCCTCGACTCCATCGGTGTCACCGAGGCGCAGGTCGTGGACGCCATCGCTCAGCCCGACAGCGTCTGCAGCGTCAGCGAGACGCAGGAGCACGACCCGAACGCCGTGATCGGTGACCCGGACGCGATCTCGCCGTTCTCCTTCGCGCGCTACAAGATCCTCTCCGCGGCGACCAAGACCAACATCGGCTACGCGGCGAAGGCGCCCTTCAACGTGCGGCGCAACGTCTACAACGTCATCCGGACCAGCGACTCCGGCTCGCTGGCTCAGTTCTTCAACGACAGCAGCTGGATCTGCACGAGCGCCAAGGCTGACAGCATCATCACCGGACAGGGCTTCAACCGCCTGCCCGCCGGTCAGTGCGGGGTGGCTGTGGTAGCTCCGTGATCGGAGCGCCCAACCTTCGCTGACTCTGACGCTCTTGGAGCCCCGCACCAGCTAGCCAGGCTGGTTCGGGGCTCCAACTGTGTTCGCTGACATCTCGCAACCTCGGAGGGCGGGTGTCGGGCGACGCAGCGGCATACGGGCAATTGCGCCGGCTAGTCCGGCGGCGCCGACCTGGACCGTTGGGCGAAGGTGTTCGTGGCGGTCTCCACCGCAACCAGGTACTCGCTGGAGTGGTTGTACGAGAGTACGGCCGCGTTCCAACCGGAAGGTGTCGTCAGGTCGCCCGACGCGCACAGGTAGCGGGCGGCAGCAAGCGAGGCGTCGTCGATGTCCTGCGGGTTCTTGACGCCGTCTCGGTCCCCGTCGGCGCGCCACACGGTCCACGTCGATGGCAGGAACTGCAATGGTCCGATCGCACGGTCGAGGGTTGAGTCCCCGTCGTACGCGCCGTTGTCGGAGTCAGGTACAGCGGCTACGGCCCCGCGGCCCGAGAGTGCCACCCCGACGATGGGAGTCAGCGGGCTGCCGGAGGCTAGGAGACCGCCTCCGGCCCCGCCGTTGGCCGACTCGACGTAGCCGATACCGGCCAGGGTGGGCCAGGAGAGTCCACAGTCGGGGTCCTCACTGACGAGGTCGTCCTGAGCGACGGCGAAAGCCGCGAGCGCGCGGGCCGGCACCCCGGTCAAGGGTGCGAGAGCCCCAGCCCAATCAGCGTAGGAGTCGGCGGGGGTCTGACCTGCTGCCGCCTGGGCGGTTGAGCCACGGGGCACGTGCGACCTCGTCGGAGTGGCCCCTTTCGAGGACGCCCCACCAGCCAACACAAGGTTGGGCCCGGCGGCGTCCGGCGCCCCGGCGAGGCGCGCTGTGACTCCCAGGACAGCGAGGAGAGCCGCTATGCCGGCCGACCCCGCGGCCGCCCGGGTCGCCAGCTCGCCGTGCGCTCGCCGCCGAGCCGGAGTCCCGCTCAGGAGCGACCGCCCCTGGTGAGACGACGCCGGGCGAACTCCCTGACCCCGCCGAGGGCTGACACGCGGCCTGACAGCAGGAGGAGGGGCGATACGACCAGACCGCCGATGGTGAGCACGAGGAGGATCGGCAGCAGGTTGTGGGCCAGGGACGACGACTCGGAGACCGTGTGGACCGTCTCGCCCGCGAGTGGCTGGTCGCTGCCGGTGGTCGGGGTGGACGTCCTGGGAACCGTACTAGACGGGGCTCCTGAGCTCGGCGTGGCACCTGGTGGGATCGCACCGCCTCCCGCCGGCGTGCCTGCGGGGCTACCCGCTGGGGCTCCGTTGGGCAATGCCGGTGGAACGGAGCCCGGAGAAGCGCCTGGCCCGGTTGCCGAACCGGGGGGCGGCGGTGAGCCCGACGGAGACGTCGGGCCGGCGCCCGAACCGCCGTTCGGCGTCGTCGTGGGTGGCGGGTTGTTGGCGTCCGGTGCAACCGAACCGTCCTGCTTGGAGACGTGTTCGGCGTCGGCCACTGCCTGCTTGCGCATCGAGTCGGGCAGGGAGAGGTATCCCGCCGGCAGCCTTCCTGCCGCGTCGCCGTAGATCTGGCCGTCGGTAGCCATCCAGCTGATCATCTTGGCGTAGCTTGCCGCGTCGGAGTCGCTCAACCCCTTGGTCGGAGCCGCAGCGTAGACGGCCATCATCCCGGGGTAGGCCGTCTTCGAGGTGGTGTCCATGTCGGACAGGATCGTCTGCGTCCGCTTGTCGACGGTGGCCACCTTGACCGCATCCGCGAGCGACGTCGGGGTCGGCGAGACGAAGGTGCCGGACTGTGTCTGAAGGGCGGCACTCGGCAGCTGGAACTGCTGGGCGTGCGCCAGGTCGGTGATAGCCAGCAGCGACCTGCGACCGAGCGGTTGGCGGTCGGGCTTCGCCCAGGACCAGACGTCGCCGCCTTGTCCAGACACCTTGCATACCCCGAAGTTCTGCGGCTGGCGGTCGACGAGGGCGATGGTGGCAGCCAGCAGGTCGAACACGAACTGGGACTGCTTCTCCAGCACGGGCTTCGCCGTGCACTGGGAGGTGTCCGCCTTGTCCGTCCATGGATCCCGCAGCGCGAACTGGTCGTTGGGAACGGGCCACTGCTTACCCTGGTAGTGCGGGTTCACGGTCATTCCCCAGGGATCGGGCTTGCCGTCCAGCCAGGCGGTGGCCTGCGGGTCCGAGGCGATGTATCGGGTCACCTCGGAGACCAGGTCCGGGTTGCCCTGAACGAGGATGGGGTTGTCGATCGTCGCGAGTGGGTCGAGGCTCTTGACCATCTCCGGGTTGAGCTGACGGAACTCCGGGTCGTGCAGGAGGTCCGACGGGTTCTTCGACAGGTACGGCACCGGAGGCGCGTAGTACGACTCGGTGACGAGCTTGGCGAGGAGCCTGGCATCGAGGCGCATCGAGTCGACCTCCTCGTAGCCCTTGTCGTCGATCGCGAAGGCCACGACGAAGCCTGTGACGGCGACGGGGGCGTTCACCACCGGTCTGTCGCGCGTCGAGGCCACCGGTTTGGTGGTGAAGGCCAGGTTCGACTGGTAGGTGCCGCTGGACCCGGTCGTCAGAGCGGCACGCGCGGCGGGGTCGTTGGTCCGCGTGAAGGAGAGCTTGAAGAGGTCGCTGGAGCCACAGAACTTCGGCACCCACGAGAGCATCGCCTCGTCGAGCAGCTGCGAGCCCTGGGTCGGCACGGCCGGCCGGGAGTCGAGGTCGCATACGTCAGGGAAGGGCTTGAAGGTGACCGGGAAGACGACCCTGTTCTGCCAGTTCGAGGCGCTCTGCCACTGCAGGTAACTGGCGCTGTAGGCGTTGGTCTCCTGTGGGGGCAGGCACGCCGTCGCGTTGATGCAGTGCATGGGCCTGATCGGTACGACGACGATCGAGCAGGCGCCGTGCTGGCGAGTCGTCGGGTCGCCGCACCCGAGGCTCTGCGGCGCCTCCTTCGTCGACCTGACCTCGAACTTGGCGTCGGTCCGGCTGCCGTCGGTCTCGGTCCACGTGGCGTACCAGTTGGTCCCGATGACGTTCGCGTCGCTGTAGTCGCTCGGCACGGGAACCGGCTGGTAGATGCCGGGCGCGGTGAGGAGCTTCCCAGACGTGTCACGGAACGGGCGTGAGTCGTACGGCGAAGAAGCCTGGACCTCCTTGCTCTCGAGAGCATCCGTCGTCGCCGAGTACAGGAACCGCTGCGGCAGGGGGCAGTCCTCCGGGGTGACCGTTGCCGGGTCCGCTCCCTGGCACTCGAGAATCACGACGGGGTAGGCGGAGCGGGTAGGCGCCTGGGGGGCCTGATGAGTGCTCTCGACTCCGTCGGGCTGCTCGGTCGGGAGGAAACCGTGCCACGAGATCGACACGATCTCCCGGGTGGAGAGCTGCTTCGTCTTCGAGACGGTAACGCTCCCGACGCGCGACTTTCCGACGGAGTCGCGCCACTTGACGGTCTTGGTGACCTCCGACCCCGAGGCTCCGGCGGCCGGTCCGGCGGCCGGCTGGGCGGCGGACAGCGCCCCAACCGCGAGATCGGGTCTCGACCCCGCTGCGGAAGACCCGGCGATGCCTGCTCCGGGTGAGCCGGCGGCCCCCAGTACCAGCGACGCGGCCGCCACGAGCAGGGCGAGGGCTGTACGGCGGTACGTCGTAATACCTGGTTGGTCATAGCTCGGCATGGCGGCTCCAGTCACATCAGGTTGGGCAGCAGCAGGGCGGCGCTGTCGCAGGCACCCCAGAGGGCGGCGAGGACGAGCGGGACACCGACGAGCCAGGTCTGGGGGCCTCCCCAGTTGAGAGAGGCCCAGACCCCGAAGCAGCCGGCGCAGATGAGAGCGAGAAGCCACAGCACGAGGGGCAGCAGGGCCGACGAGTCCGACGCGGTCGGGGACTCGAACGGTGCCATGAGCACAGCCGGTCGAGGCGGCGTCACGGTGGGGTCGCTCGTCAGGAGTGCGTCGACGTAGACCGTGCGCGAGGGCTGCAGGAGGGAGCCCTCCATCGTGACGAGCACGAGGCGGGACTGGTCGGCGCCCAGCGCGGGCGGGGCGACGTCACCGTCGTGCCTGACGTCCTCGACCTGGTAGACGAACGTGCCCTGACCGGTGACGACCCTGATCCGCTGGCCGGGCCGCAGTGACGTGATGTCCCCGAACGGGGCTCCGTACGTCGTGCTGCGGCCGTACAGAATAGAGGTGCCGGCCTGTCCGGGGAGCACACTGTCGCGTTCGTGTCCTGGCCCGAGGCGCAGGTCCGAGCCGGCCGTGCCTTCCACGACGACCTGGCGGAGGCCCAGGTCGCCGATGTCCAGGATCGCGACGGGGACGCCGGGCTCGATCGCCTGGACGCCGAAGGGCGCGGTGACGGCGGCGAGCTGGGAGCGGAACTCGCTGTAGAGCAGGTCCTGCGACCGATGCTGTTGCAAGGGGCTGAGCACGAAGACGAATGCCAAGAAGGCCAGGCACAGCATCGACACAAGTCCCAGCGACCAGGCGGTCAGGTTCGCCGCTTTCACCGCTGCGGGCCGTTGGGTGGCGATGCCCGACGGGGTCGACGAGCCGTGGGGTAGCACGTCCACCGGCCGCAGCTGCTCGCGGACGGCGGTCATGTGCCGGCTCTGCGGCGGCGCGCGCGCCACAGCTTGAGCAGGAGCGGTGGCATCACGAGGAGCGCCAACAGCTCCAGCGCCACCAAGACGCCAAGCGTTCTCTCGTTGCCGGAGGTCCGGTACTGGCTCACTGACGTGGGGGTGCCGAAGTACTGCACAGCGGCACCGCTGGGGGTGCCGGCCCCGATAGGCGCGACGTTGCCGGCAGGGATACCAGCGCCGTTCGGGGGGACAGCCCCCGACGGTGTGGTGCCGGTGCCGCCGACACCGGTGCCGCCGACACCTGCGATTCCGATTCCTGCGCCGGCGGTCGGACCGCCAGCGGCCGGCACCCCGCTTCCACCGCCGCCGGGGACGGTGACGCCGGGCGGCGCCGCACCTCCACCGCCGGACTGGCCCGAACCCGTACCTCCGCCGGACTGGCCGTTGCTGCCGGAGGGTCCGTTGCCGGACGAGCCCGATCCGCCGCCTTGCCCCGCTGGTACCGCGATGCCGCACGGACCCTCCCCCACCTTGTCGCACTGCTCGGGCTGGGGAGCGGTCTCAGCGAGCAGGTTGCTGTTCGGGTGCGCCGGATCGAACGTCGGGTTGTTGCAGGTGCTCGGGTTCTTGCCGGTCGTGTCCGCCCACGGGATGCGCGCCACCTGGGAGAACCCCGCCTGTACCAGGTTCAGCGGTAGCGGCGAGTACCCGAGCGCTGGAGCCTCCTGTTGGCCTTGGCACAGGAAGTAGTAGGCGAAGTCCCCCAGCGTTTGGCCCTTCGCCGTGTTCATCCGCGGGTCGGTCTTGCTGGTGGGGATGATCATGTAGGAGTAGGACGAGAGCGGGTAGGCCCTGGGGTCGGCGGCCGTGTAGACACCGTCGAGGATCTGCGTCAGGTAGAGGCTGGAGCCGCGATCGCGGTTGATCTTCGCCTTGGTCAGGGCCACGGCCACGTTGTACGCCGTCGGCTGCACGTAGTAGCCGGCCTTGTTGAGCACCTTGGCGACCGGGTAGCCGTCGTTCAGCGCATAGGAGTACTCGACGTACCCGATCGTGCCGTTCCCGTAGCTCGCCGAGATATGACCCGCGACACCGACCGAGCCGTCCTTCGCCACGAAGCCGCTCTTGATCGGGTAGTAGGAGGTGAGCCCCGAGCAGCTGCAGAAGGGCCGCCACAGAGAGGGGTACTGGTTGTCCATCCATGACGTGAACTGTGCGGAGGTCCCCGAGCCGTCCGAGCGGACCACCGGCGTGATCTTGGTAGAGGGGAGCTTGAACCCGTTGTTGTCCTTGGTGATCTCCGGGTCGCTCCAATTGGTGATCTTGCCTGTGAAGATCTTCGAGATCGTCTCGCCCGACAGGCGCAGGCCGGTGTAGAGCTGGCCGCCGATCTCGAGGTGGTACATGAACGACGTGCCGCCTGCGACGACCGGCATGTAGGCGAACTTCCGCCCGTTCGCGCTGTCGCTCTGTCCGGTACGAGGGTCGCGTCCCTGGTAGGGGATCTCCGTCACGGCGAAGTCGACGGTGCCCTCGCCGAAGTCCCTGCGTCCCTTGGACGACCCGCCTCCGCCGTAGGCGACCTCGATACCGACCGACGAGACGTCGGCTATCCACTGGTTGATCGCGTTCTGGCTCCACGTGGAGCCGGTGCCCTCGATGAGCTGGTAGGTGGTGCCCTGGCCCGCGGCGGGACCCGGGCTGCTGAGGACGACAGCACTCGTGACCACCGCCACGCCGAGAGCGACGAGTGTCCGGCGGGTGGGGAACTTCATCGGGAGCCTCGATTTCGTGAGACGACGGCGCGGGCAACGGCGAAGAGCACCAGCACGAGCGCGAGAAGGATGGATGCCGCGCCGAACGCGCGCATGATCTCGACCTGTTCGGGGGAGCGCGACAGCGAGAACGTCAGGAGTGGCAGCGAGACCATCGGACCCTGCGTCGGGTCGAGGTTGAGGTAGGTCGTGTAGCCCGCCGTCAGAAGTACCGGCGACGTCTCACCGAGACCGCGGGCGGTCCCGAGGATGACGGCTGTCGTGAGTCCCGGCCGGGCGGTGGGGAGGACGACCCGCCATACCGTCTGCCACTGGGACGCACCGAGTGCCAGGCTCGCCTCCCGCAGGCCCTGCGGTACCACCCGGAGGACGACCTCGGAGGCTCGCGCGATGATCGGCAGCATCATGACGCTCATGGCGAGGGCGGCGGCGAGACCGGAGCGCGGCAGTCCCAGGAAGAGGATCACGGTGACGAGGATGAAGAGGCCGGCGACGATCGACGGGAGGGCGGTCATCGACTCCACGACGGTCCTGACGAGCCGGGATCCCTTTCCCCCCACCTCGGTGAGGTAGACGGCACACCCGATTCCCAGCGGCACCGTGACGATGACGGCGATGGTGATCATGAACAAGGTGCCGGCGATCGCGTGCAGCACACCACCTCCGGTGAGCGGGTCGAGAGGGCCGGCCCGGCTGAGGTCCTGGGAGAAGAAGTTGAGGTGCGACAGGGCCTCGCGCCCACGCCAGAACGTGTAGCCCACGACGAGAGCCAGGAAGGCCATCACGACAGCGGCGGCAGTGGTGATGAGAACCGCGGCCAGCCGGTCCCGGACGTCGGTCGCGGGGTTCCCGACGTACGACACGGCGACGTAGATCAGCACGCCGCAGGCGTACGACACGAGGAGCAGCCCGAACCACCCGCTGGACGCGATCAGCCGCTCGTGCACCAACCAGCCGAGGGCGATACCCGCGGCAGCCGAGCCCCAGACCGACGCACGCTGGTCGAGGCTGCGACGGCCGATCGGACGCGGAACGTCGAGGTCGGCGCCTTCGACCCGGGCCACGGTCACGCCGCTCACCCGCTCGTCGCGCCGCTGCGCGACCTGCTGATGAGGATGGAGGCGAGCACGTTGACGGCGAGGGTGACCATGAAGAGCACGAGCCCGGCTGCGAGGAGGGCCGCCAGCTGGAACGACGTCGCGTCGCCGAACCGCGATGCGATGAGCACAGAGGTGGTGGATCCGCCCAGCTCGAGGATGCGTGGCTTGATGTCGAACGCGAGTGACAGCACCATCAACGCGGCGATCGTCTCGCCCAGCGCCCGGCCGAGCCCGAGCATCGTGCCCCCGATGATGCCTCCGCGGCCGAACGGGATGACGACGGTGCGGATCATGCCCCAGCGCGTGGATCCCAGCGCCAGTGCGGCTTCCTTCTCGCTGAGCGGGCAGAGCGAGAAGACCTCGCGCATCACCGAACAGGCCATGGGCAGGACCATCAGAGCCACGACCAGTCCGGCGATGAAGATCGACGACGTGTAGATGCCCTGCTCCCAGACCGGTCGATGGGGGTTGGTGTCGACCGCGAAGAGGGGGATCCAGCCGAGGTGCAGCGAGAGCCAGTGGGAGAGGTACAGCGCCCTCGGCATGAGGAAAAGCACGCCCCAGAGGCCGTAGACGACGCTCGGGATCGCGGCCATCAGGTCCACGAGTGCGACCAGCGCGCGTCGGAAACCCGGTGGGGCGTACTCACTGATGTACAGCGCGAGCCCGAGGGCGAGCGGGAAGGCGACGACGATGGCGACGGCCGCCAGCTCGAGCGTACCGACGAGGACGGCGGCGATGCCGATCTCGCCGGTCTCGGGATTCCACTGGCTCGTGGTGAAGAAGGACCATCCGAGGGTCCGGAAGACCGGGATCGACTTGACCCCGAGGAACACGCCGATCCCGCCGGTGATCGCCAGCACCACCAGTCCCGCGCTCCGCATCGCACCCCGGAAGACCTGGTCGCCCCGCGATACGCCCGGACTCAGCAGCCGCGGGACGTCGGCGTTTGGCCCTTCGCCACCCGTCGGCGGGTCGACGGCAGGCAGAACGACGGTGTCCTGCTGCGTCATACGTCTCCTGCCTCGTTCCGGACACTCGAGACACTAGGCAGCGCACGCGTGCCGAGATCGTGCAGCGGGAGAACGGCCGGCGAACAGTTGGTGTCGCGCTGACGCCACAGCCGCCCGTCAGCCTCGCCTTCCCCGACCGAACCGGCCTCGGCTTGAGGCGGCGGGGCGCAGGAGGACGGCCGACGCCACCGCGGCGACGACGGCACACACAGCGGCTCCCCAGAAGATCGTGTGGATCTGGGCGACACCGGCGCGCTCGAGTGCCGTGAGGTAGGCGTCGCAGATCTTGGTGGATCCGCAGACCACCTGCACCGGCGGCTCATCAGCCGACACAGCGTAGAAACGCCGCAGTCCGATGGTCGTCAGGACCGAGATGCCGACCAGCATGCCGACCATCCGCGCCACCACGACCAGCGCTGAGGCCAGACCGTGCACCTCTGGGGCTGTCGCACCCAGCAGGGCGGCGTTGACGGGGGCGATACAGAGGCCGAACCCGAGGCCGCACAGCACGAGCGGCACCGTGGCGGAGACGTGGTCGAGGGACGTCAGGCCCCACTGCGTCATCCAGACGAACCCGGCGGCGCCGGCGAGCATGCCCGCGGCCGACACGACCGCGGCCGACATGTGCCTGATCAGGTACCCACCCAGCAGCGCTCCGACAGGCAGTGCCGCGAGAAGCCGGACGAGGACGAGAGCGGCGCCGAGCTGCGAGTGGGGGAAGGTGGTGACGCGTGCGTAGATCGGGATGTCGACGAGGGCGGCGATGAGGGCCGAACCGACGAAGAAGCTGACGAGCACGGATCCCCAGGCAGGCGTCGAGCGCAGCGCACCATGAGGGACGAGCGGCTGAGCTGCGCGGCGCTGGCGCCAGACGAAGAGACCGCCCGCCCCCGCGGCTGCGGCGAGGAACCATGGGCCGAGAGGTGAGAACACCTCGACCGCGGGATCGGCTGTGGCGAAGGCGAGCACAATGCCGGCCAGCGCCAGCGCCAGCAGGCACGCTCCCAGGAGGTCAGCCGACCCCCGGATCGCACGAAGCGAGGCGAACGCGACCAGAGGTCTCCGGGCGGTGGCCTGACGGACGACGAAGAGCATAGTCAGGATGTAGCAGGCGAATGCCATGGGCGTGGACCAGCGGGAGTCTCCGAGGTAGGGGATGAAGGCCAGTCCGGTGGTGATGCCCCGGGTCAGCCGGTCCGGCTCGAGCATGACCAGACCTAGCGCCGTGACGGCAGCCGCGACGAGCATCGCACCGGCGATGTCGGCGCCGCCGCGGCGGGGAGAGTCCAGCGAGTCGGACCTGCTCGCCCTTGCCCCGAGCAGCGCCGCGAGCGCCAGCCCTACGACCAGGTTGAGCCAGAAGATCGTGCGCCACGAGGAGTGCGCGAGCACCGCGGCGCCGTACAACGGCCCGACCACGCTGCCGAGCTCCTGGACCGCGCCGACGACCCCCAGGGGAAACCCTCTCCTGTCAGCGGCCCAGATGTCGGCGACCAGTGCAAGGGTGGCCGGCACCAGCCCGCCGCCGCCGACTCCCTGCAGGAACCGGCCGACCACCATGCTGGGGAGGTCGTATGACGCGGCCGTCACGAGCGAGCCGAACGAGAACACGACGAGGGATCCGAGCAGCACGGGCACCCTGCCCCGCAGGTCGGCGATTCGCCCGATCAGCGGCAGCATGGTGATGTAACCGAGGAGGAACCCCGAGACGATCGGGGCCGCCCGCTGCAGCTGGTCGATGCCGAGACCGATCGAGCTCATCATGTCCGGCAGGGCCAGCACCACCACATACGTGTCGGCCGCCGCGAAGCCGACCGCGGTGGCCGCGACGGCGAGGAGGGCGCGATCAGCACCCTTGACGTCGCGGGAGGTATCGGTCACGGCTGGTCGGCTCAGACGGGAGCCTGGATGTCGACCGGGCTGGCCTGGAGGTCGAAGTCGACCGTGTAGGTCACGTCCGCACTGCCGTCGTAGAACGGACCCGAGATCTTCGCGCTTGCTACCCGGTCGTCCGACGTCAACGCGTACGACACCGTGAAGTCGGCGGCACCCGCCGAGGGGAAGACATGCCGGACCGCGTCACCCGGGAGCGACCCGTCGATCGTCGTGAGCACCTGGTCGCCGGACCGCTGCGAGCCACCTGCCGTCGGGGCCACGGTGGCGGTGAAGAGCGACGACAGGCCGGTGTCGGTGTCCATCAGGTTCGACGGGTCGGGTGCGCCGTAGTCGGCCGGGTTGATCGTGTTCCACCCGACGAAGGGGAGCTTCGCGTAGACGCTCCCGTCGACGGCCACCAACGGCGCGGAGATGTCGGTGACGCTTGTCTGCACCTTGACGTCCCCGGTGAACGACGGGTCGTGGGTGCCGGTGCCGCTCGCGCTCAACAGGCCCTGGAGGCCGTCGGGCAGCTGCTCGGTGGCGAGAGTGAAGCCGATGAACTTCGTCGTGTCGAAGCTCTTCTTCGCCGCGGTCAACCTGGCTTCTGGTGTCTTGTCGGACGACGAGGTATCGCTTCCCTTGCAGCCGGCGACGGCAAGGACCACGACAAGGCAAGCGACGACCAGTCTGCGCACTGCTACAGCCTGCCATGTCGGCACACCTCATCGAGCTCACTCACGGAGGTGTCCCCCTATCGCTGCGACGGGTTGGGCCGCAGGAACACCCGACCCGTCGCGTCTCCCGTGCTCCTCGGGCAGGTCGACCGGTGAACCGCTGGACGCCGCCGCCTTGGCCGGAACCGGCCCGACGAAGGCGACCGACAGCTGGTCCTCTCCCCTCAGGAAGCGGTGGCACCTCACGCCACCGGTTCCGCGTCCCTTGGCCGGGTACTCCCGGAGGTCCGTCACCTTGACACTCCCCGGCTCGGTTCCCGGAAGTGCCTGCGACGACCCGGACACGGTGACGACGACGTTGTCCACCGCAAGGTCGACCGAGCCGAAGAAGATCACCGTGGCGCCAGGTGACACTCGGACTCCGGCGATGCCGCCCCCCGAGCGGCCCTGTGGACGCACGACGGCCGCGCCGAAGCGAAGCAGCTGGGCGTCGCTCGTGACGAACACGAACTCGTCGTCGGGGTCGGACAGCTCGACGGCACCAACCACCTCGTCGTCGTCGAGTCGGATCACGTCCCAGGAGTCACGGTTCGACAAGACCTCGGGCAGGACTCGTTTGACGACACCACGCGAGGTGCCGATCGCGAGGCCCGCAGAGCCGGGTGCCAGCGAGGTCAAGGTGACCGGGCGCTCACCCGGTTGGAGGGCGAGGAACTCTGTGGCGAGCGCTCCGCCCTGCAGGTGAGGTGCGTTGGCGGTCGCCGGGACTGCAGGGAGGTCGAGGACGTCGAGCTTGACCAGCCGGCCGGCGGTGGTGACGACGCCGATCGTGCCTCGCGCGGTTGCCTTGGCCGCGGCGACGACCACGTCGTGTTTCGAGCGCGCGCCGCCCCTGCCGGCCGGCTCGTCGCCCACGGTGCGGGCCAGCAGACCGGCCGACGACAGCAGTACGACGCAGGGGTCGTCGCTCACCTCGAGGGACACTGCCGCCGACACGGGCTGGCCGGCCGACTCCAGCAGGACCGTGCGTCGCGGTGTTCCGTGCCTTTTCGCGACTTCGCTCAGCTCGTCTGCCACCACGCGCCTGAGCAGCGACTCGTCGTCGAGGATGGCACTGAGCTGCTCGGCGGCCAGCTCCAGCTCGGCTTTCTCCTTGTCCAGCTCGAGTTTGGAGAACCTCGTGAGCCGGCGCAGCGGCATGTCGAGAATGTAGTTGGCCTGCCGCTCGCTGAGGTCGAAGACCCCCATGAGCCGCGAGCGAGCCGCCTCGGCGTCGTCGCTGGAGCGGATGAGCTGGATGACCTCGGCGATGTCGAGGATCGCCACGAGCAGGCCCTCGACGAGATGCAGCCTGTCCAGCGCCTGGGTACGGCGATGTGCGGACCGACGGCGTACGACGTCGTAGCGATGGCCGAGGTAGACCTCGAGCATCTGCTTCAGGCCGAGCGTCCGCGGCTGGCCGTCGACGAGGGCCACGGCATTGATGGCGAACGTCTCCTCCATGGGGGTCTGCCGGTACAGCTGCTCCAGGAGCGCCTCGGGGTGGAAGCCGTTCTTGACTTCGATGACGAGCTGGAGACCCTTCGTGCGGTCCGTGAGGTCTTTGACGTCGGCGATGCCCAGCAGCTTCTTGGCCTGGACCAATGACTTGATCCGCTCGACGACCCGTTCCGGTCCGACGTTGTAGGGGAGCTCCGTGACGACTATCCCCTTTCGCCGGGCGCTCACGCTCTCGACCCGTGCCTTGGCTCGGATCCGGAAGGAGCCGCGGCCGGTGTCGTAGGCGTCGTGGACACCGTCGAGGCCCACGATCTTCCCGCCCGTCGGGAGGTCGGGACCCGGAACGAAGCGCATCAAGTCGTCGAGGCCGGCGTGCGGATGTTCGATGAGGTGGCGAAGCGCCTGGACGACCTCGACCAGGTTGTGCGGAGCGAGGTTGGTCGCCATCCCGACGGCGATTCCGCTCGCACCGTTGACCAGCAGGTTCGGGAAGGCTGCGGGCAGCACGACCGGCTCGAACTCGCGGCTGTCGTAGTTGGGCTTGAAGTCGACGGTGTCCTCGTCGATGCCGAGCGTCATAGGCAGGGCGGCAGGCGCCATCCGGCACTCCGAGTACCGCATGGCGGCGGGGGGGTCGTCCGGAGAGCCGAAGTTTCCATGCCCGTCGACCAGCGGCAGCCGCATCGACCACGGCTGCACCATGCGTACGAGGGCGTCGTAGATCGCGCCGTCACCGTGCGGATGCAGCCGACCCATCACCTCGCCGACGACCCTGGCGCTCTTGACGTGTCCCCGGTCGGGGCGGACGCCCATGTCGTTCATCGTGTACAGGATCCGGCGCTGCACCGGCTTGAGGCCGTCCCTGGCGTCGGGCAGGGCGCGCGAGTAGATGACGGAGTACGCGTACTCGAGATAGCTCGACCGCATCTCGTCGCGTACGTCTATGTCGACGATGTGCTCGTCGAAGTCATCGGGCGGGGGCGAGGTGGGACGTCGTGCCATGGCTGCATTGTGGCGCGACGGTGCAACCAGCCCGGTCACCGACCCGCGGGTGCCACGAGGCCCGCTGGTCTGCACCAGTGTGGGATGCGGAGCAGCGGCATACTGAGTCGCGATGACCAGATCATTTCCCTCGCCGACCGACGACGCCGGCTCGCGTGGTCAGGTGTTCGTGGCCTATCTCGACTACTTCCGCGCCGTCGTCGCCGACAAGCTCGACGGTATGGACGAGCGGGCTCTTCGCACCAGCTCCCTGCCCTCGGGCTGGTCACCGCTCGAGCTGCTCAAGCACCTCGTCGCGATGGAGCGACGGTGGCTTGTCTGGGGGTTCGAGGGCGAGGACGTCGGTGACCCGTGGGCAGACCAGCGCGACGGCCGTTGGTTCGTCGACCCCGAGGAAGGCCTCGCCGTTCTCCTCGATCGGCTCCAGGCGGCCGGCCGGCGCACTCGGGAGATCGTCGAGAGCAGGTCGCTCGACGACGTCGGGGTCGCCGGTGAGCGCTGGGACGGCGAGCGTCCAGCAACGCTCGAACGCGTCCTGTTCCACGTGCTTCAGGAGTACGCGCGCCACGCAGGTCACCTCGACATCGCGCGCGAGCTGGTGGACGGCACCGTCGGTGAGTAGCTCCCTCATCTCGTGTTGGGTAGCACGGCGACGCCAGACCCCGGGGAGCCGACACGGGGTCAGGTGCCGGTCTCGGGGAAGTCCTCCGTGGTGTAGGAGTGCTCCGCGTGGGTGCCGGCTTCGGCGGCGGCGCTCTCGGCGTCGCGGAGCTCGACCCTTCGGATCTTGCCTGAGATCGTCTTGGGGAGATCGGCGAACTCGATGCGGCGGACCCTCTTGTAAGGTGCGAGGCGCTTGCGTGAGAACGCCAGGATGTCGCCGGCGAGCTCCTTGCCGGGTGGGTACCCCGTCGCCAGCAGGACGAACGCCTTGGGCACCGCAAGGCGCACAGGATCGGGCGAAGGCACCACCGCCGCCTCTGCCACGGCCGGATGCTCGATCAGCACGCTCTCCAGCTCGAAGGGGCTGATCCGGTAGTCGCTGGCCTTGAAGACGTCGTCGGTGCGGCCGACGTACGTGATGTACCCCTCGTCGTCCCGCGACGCCAGGTCGCCCGAGTGGTAGAAACCGCCAGTGGTAGACGCGGCGTTGAGCTCGGCGTCGTCCTGGTACCCCGTCATCAGCCCGGCCGGACGGCGCGCGAGCTCGAGACACAGCTCGCCGTCGTCGCCGACCTCGCCCGTGACCGGGTCGACCAGGGCGACCACGTACCCGGGAAGGGGATGCCCCATGGAGCCCGGCTTGACCTGTCGACCCGGGGGGTTCCCCACCTGAGCGGTCGTCTCCGTCTGGCCGAAACCGTCCCGGACGGTGACGCCCCACATCGTGCGGATCCGCTCGACGACCTCCGGGTTGAGCGGCTCCCCGGCAGCGACACACTCGCGCAGCAAGAGCTTCGACCCGCCGGTCCGAGACCGGATGAGCATCCTCCACACGGTGGGTGGGGCACAGAACGTGGTGACGCCGACCCGCTCCATCACGTTTACGAGAGCGTCGGGGTCGAACCGCGCGAAGTTGTAGACGACAGCCGTCGCACCCGCGTTCCAGGGAGCGAAGAAGCACGACCAGGCATGCTTCGCCCAGCCGGGCGAGGACACGTTCAGGTGAAGGTCGTGCGGTTGGAGCCCGATCCAGTACATGGTGGACAGGTGCCCGACCGGGTACGACGTGTGTGTGTGCTCAACCAGCTTCGGTCGAGCCGTCGTGCCCGACGTGAAGTACAGGAGCAGCGGGTCGTTCGCAGGTGTGTCACCGCCGACCAGCAGCGTCCGGCCCTCGGCCACGGCCTCGTCGTACCGATGCCAGCCGGGGGCCGTTCCGACGCTCACCCTCACCAGCCAATCCGTCTCGGGACCGAACCTCGCGGCGTCGTCGGCGGAGGCGACGACGGCCCTGACCCGCCCACGCACGAGACGGTCGGTGAGTTCGGCCTCGGAAACCAGGGTGGTCGCCGGGACGAGGACGGCACCCATCCGGATACAGGCGAGCATCGCCACCCACAACGGTGCCGTGTTGCCCAGTAGGAGCAGCACCCGGTCGCCGCGGCGCACGCCGGCCTCGTCGAGATACCCGGCAAGGCGTTGGGACAGCATCGACAGCTCGGCGTAGGTCAGCGAGGTCTCCGAGCCGTCCTCCTCGACCACCCGGAGCGCTGGTACGCCGGCCTGGTCGACCGCCAGCACGTCGAACCAGTCGGTGGCGTAGTTGAAGGTCTCGAGCTCAGGCCAGCGGAAGTCTCGATAGGCGGTGTCGTGGTTCTCTCGATGGGCCAGCAGGAAGTCCCGGGCGTGCCGGAACGCCGCCGTTGCCGCCGTGGGCTCTCCACCCGCCGGTGTCATCGTGGCCGGACCTCCTGCGCTGCTCGACTCGCACCGCGTCCGAGTCTGGTCACAATCGGTGTTCAGGTAAAGACCGGATAGATTTTCACCGTGGTCCGAGCCGACGAGCAGCCGCAGTATCCCGCCCACTGGGAGGCGGACGTGCTGCTGCTCGACGGAGGCGCCGCCCGCCTGCGACCTATCGTGCCGTCCGACGCGGACCGACTGGTGGAGTTCTACTCGCGGGTGTCTCCCGAGTCGAAGTACATGCGCTTCTTCGCGCCGTACCCGAATCTGTCGGAGCGCGACGTCGTGCGGTTCACGCACGTGGACAACGACGAGCGTGTCGCGTTCGTGATGACGATACGGGGCGACATCGTGGCCGTCGGGCGCTATGACCGGCTCCCCAGCGATGACGCCGAGGTGGCCTTCCTGGTCGAGGACGCGCACCAGGGCCGTGGCGTGGCCCAGCTGCTGCTGGAGCATCTCGCGGAGGCCGGTCGCGAACGCGGTGTCTCCAGATTCCTCGCCGAGGTCCTCCCCGGCAACGGTCGGATGGTCCAGGTGTTCAGGGACGCCGGCTACCGGGTGGCGGGGGGGATGAAGGACGGCGTGCTCACCCTGGAGTTCCCGATCGAGCCCACCGACACCGCGGTGGGTGTGATGCGCTCGCGGGAGCACCGAGCCGAGGCGCGGTCGATGGAGCGCTTCTTCGTGGCCGGCAGCGTGGCCGTCATCGGAGCGAGCCGCCGTCAGGACACCATCGGCGCCACGCTCGTACGCAACCTCGTCCTCGGGGACTACTCGGGGCGGGTGTACGTCGTCAACCCGGCGGCCGACGCGGTGGCGGGGATGCCGGCCTACTCCACGGTGCAGGACATCCCCGACTCCGTGGACCTCGCCATCGTCGCCGTTCCCGCCGACGCCGTGCAGGACGTCGTCCTCGACTGCGCCGCCAAGGGGGTGCACGGGCTCGTGGTCATTTCGAGCGGGTTCGCGGAGACCGGCGAGGAGGGGCGCCGTCGCCAACGCAGACTCGTCGGCCTGGCCCGCTCGTACGGGCTGCGGCTGGTCGGCCCGAACTGCCTAGGCGTCATCAACACGGCGCCCGACGTGGCACTCAACGCGTCGCTTGCGCCGAGCATGCCATCGCACGGGCGGGTGGGGTTCTTCTGCCAGTCGGGTGCGCTGGGCGTCGCGATCCTGGAGACGGTCGCAAGGCGAGGTCTCGGCCTGTCGACGTTCGTCTCAGCGGGCAACCGGGCCGATGTGTCCGGCAACGACCTGCTCCAGTACTGGGAGGAGGACCCGGCCACGGAGGTCGTCCTGCTCTACCTCGAGTCCATCGGGAACCCGCGCAAGTTCTCCCGTATCGCACGCAGGGTCGGGCGCAGCAAACCCGTCGTCGCTGTCAAGTCGGGCCGCACGACGCAGGGCGTGCCGGTCGGCCACACCGTGCGGGCCACGCGAGCCCCGCAGGCTGCCGTCGACGCGATGTTCCGTCAGGCGGGCGTCATCCAGGTGGACACGCTCGACGAGATGTTCGACGTCGCCCAGCTTCTCGCGCACCAGCCCCTGCCCATGGGGCCGAGAGTCGCCGTCGTCGGCAACAGCGACGCCCTCGGGCTGCTGGCCGCCGACTCGGCGTCGGCCGTAGGGCTGATCGTGGAGATGTCCGTCGCGTTGGGAGCAGACGCCTCGGCGCAGGACTTCGAGGCGGCACTCGACCGGGCCATCGACAGCGACGACGTCGACGCGGTCATCACCGTCTTCATCCCGCCGGTCAACACGACGGGGGAGGAGGTGGCGCGGGTCCTGGCGACGGTCGGCGACCAGTCGGACAAGCCGATCGTGTCGACGTTCCTCGCGAGCCTCGGCGTGCCCGAGCTGCTTCGGGTACCGGACCTCGCGACCGCTGCCGGCCGCGGCTCGGTCCCGTCGTACCCGGCGCCCGAGTCGGCCGTGCGCGCGCTGGGGCGGGTGGTGCGGTACGCGCGCTGGGTGAGCAGGAAGCCTGGCACCGTGCCGCTGTACGACGACGTCCGCCCCGGAAGGGCGAGGGCGCTCGTCAACGCCCTCCTCGCCGGCGGGACCGGCCCGATCGACCTGGACGACGACCAGCTACGGGAGCTGCTGGGGTGCTACGGCATCACGCTGGCTCCGTTGCGCCACGTCGCCACCCTCGCCGAAGCGGTGGAGGCGGGTCGTGAGCTCGGGTGGGACGTGGTGCTCAAGGCGACCGCAGTACGCCTTCGACAGCGACCGGACCTGTCGCACGTGCGGCGCAGCATCGCCGGAGAGCCCGAGATGGTGTCGGCGTGGCAGGACCTCACCGGCCGGATCGACGATCCGTCCCGAGCGGAGCTCGTCGTACAGCCCATGGCGCCACCAGGGATCTCGGTGTCGATCGGCACCCTCGAGGACACCCTGTTTGGCCCGATCGTGTCGTTCGGGATGGCCGGTACGGCGTCTGACCTGCTCGGCGACGTGGCCTACCGCATCCCGCCGCTCACAGACTCCGACGCGGCCGACCTCGTCCGCGACGTCCGCGCAGCGCCTCTCTTCTTCGGCTACCAGGGCTCCGAGGCCGTCGACGTCGCGGCCATCGAGGAGCTGGTACAGCGCGTCGCCCGCCTGAAGGACGACCTGCCCGACGTGCAGGTGCTCGATCTCGGCCTGGTGCTCGTCGGAGCGGTCGGTGCCCGGGTGCTGCGCGCGAGCGGGTGTCTGTCGGCCGTGAGCGCGGGCCGCAGTGACGTGCTCACCCGTCGACTCGCCGGTCCTTCCAGCACGGAGGACACCCTCGTCAACTGAACGGTCGGGCCTGGTTTCGGCGAGGAGAAGCGGTACACAGCCGAGGTCGCACGAGCACGCCCGCGCTGGGCGGCGTGCAAAGATGGCGCCATGCCCGAGGTGAGCGTGACCGACCAGTCTGCCGCGATGCACGCGGCGATCGACAGGGTCGGCTACTACCCCGCCGTCGTCGCCGATGCGGTCGAGGCGGCGGTCTGCGGGGAGGCGGTGTCGGGCTACGTCATCCACCACGAGCCGACCTTCGACAACGACGAGGTGCGTCGGCACGTCACCGTCCTCGCCCTCACCCCGTCGCGCCTCGTGGTCGCCCATACCGACGAGCACCCGCCCGACGACCTGCTTCCGGAGCCCTATGCCTCCACCTCGACGGAAGCGGTGCCACTCACCACCATCGGCAGCGTCGCGGTCACCCGTATGGTGGCGAACCCGGCGAAGGAGTCCGACCGTCAGGTGACCCCCCCGGTCACGGAGGCGGTTCTGACGGTCGGCTGGGGGGCTGTGCGCCGCGTCGACCTCGAACCCGCCAGCTGCGGCGACCCCGACTGCGTAGCCGACCATGGCTACAGCGGCACTGTCGCGGCCGAGGACTTCGCGCTGCGCATCAGCTCGAGCGCCGACGGGCCTGAGGCTGTGGCGGCACTTCTCGACTTCGCGCGTTCCCTGAGCGCCGCGACAGTCCGGCTTTGACGACCCAGTCCACCGAGGCAGTGCTGCCGCACTACTTCGGGGGTGCGCTGAGCGACGTGCTCTCGTCTGCCGTCGCGGCTGCCGGGGCAAACGGCTGGCTGAACGCTCTCGCTCTGCCTCCGTCCGACGCCTACGTCGTCTTCCTCGTCGACGGGCTAGGTTGGAACCAGCTTCTCGCCCATCCCGAGGAGGCCCCGTACCTCACCACGCTCGCAGCGGTCGCGGAGCCGATCACCTGCGGAGTCCCCTCCACCACCGCGACGAGCCTGACGAGTCTCGGCACCGGCCTGCCCCCCGGTGCCCACGGCATCGTAGGCTTCACCAGCCGTATTCCGGGCACCGACCGCCTGCTCGATGCGCTGAAGTGGGACCCTGCCGTAGACCCCGGCGACTGGCAGGTGCACGACACGGTCTTCGAGCGTGCGGTGGCGCAGCGAATCCCCGCGACGGTCGTCAGCAGGCCGGTGTTCGAGGGCTCCGGGCTCACCGAGGCGAGCCAGCGGGGGGCGCGCTTCGTCGGTGCCGACTCGCTCGGCGAGCGGATCTCCGCCGTCGTGCGCGCAAGCGCTGAAAGCGGTTCGCTCACGTACGTGTACGAAGGCGAGTTGGATGCCACGGGGCATCGCAGCGGCTCACGGTCGTGGGCATGGGACCACCAGCTGGCTCTGGTCGACACGTTCGCGCTCCGGCTCCGGGAGGCCCTGCCCCAGCGGGTCGCTCTGGTGGTGACGGCGGACCACGGGATGGTCGACGTCGCCCCCGACGCCAGACTCGACGTCGACGAGCATCCGGAGCTCCTGGACGGTGTGTCGCTGTTCGGGGGAGAAGCCCGGTTCAGGCACCTCTACTGCGACTCGGGTGCCGTTCTGGACGTCGTGACGCGTTGGCGCGCCCAACTCGGTCCGGACGCCTGGGTAGTCTCCAGAGACGAGGCGATCGACGAGGGTTGGTTCGGTGCCGTCGACTCCCACGTGCGACCGCGCCTGGGAGACGTGATGGTCGCCAGCCGAGGCGAGGGGGCTGTCGTGTCCACCAGGCGTTTCGCACACGAGGCGTCTCTCATCGGGCTTCACGGCTCTCTCAGCGCGGACGAGATGCTCGTGCCCCTCTTGGTCGACCCCTGACGGCGTAGGGAGGACGGCTCACGGTGCGTCGTCCTTCGACTTGCCGAACATGATCTCGTCCCAGCTGGGCACGCTCGCCCGTCTGGCGGAACGGGGGCGCCGTTGCGGTGTCGGCTCGACGGCTGCCTCACCGGGCCGCCCGACGTCTTCCGTCGCCACGTCGTCCTGCCCGAAGGCGGCCGGCTCGCGGTCGCCGACCCCGGACCCCTCGTCCGCGACCGGCATCGCCGCGACATCCCGGTCGCCGGGGGGTCCAGCGACCGGGCCGGGCCCGGGCTCTCGGACGGCCCTGACGACGGCGGTCAGGTCGTCGGTCGCCTCGTCGTCTCCGTCGTTGGCGACGTCGTCAGCACCGGCCAGACTGAGCAAGTCGTCACCGGTACGTACCGATGACAGCCTGCGCTCGCCGCCTTCGCGGGGCTGAGGGCCCTTGCGGGTCGACTGCTGCTCGCCGGTGAGCCAACGAGCCTCGTCGTCGTCGGCCAGCGAGTAGCGACCGATGGCGTCGAAGACGAAGTCGGCGCGGTGCTCGCTGTCGCCGGACCGGTACGTCGTACGGACCGCCCACCGGCCGTCGTCTCGGCGCCAGGCGTCCCAGTCGGCCGTACCGGGTTCGATGCCGCGGGAGCGCAGTCGCTCGGAGACGACGGCGTCGAGCGTGCGCGACGGACCTTCGGCGTTCTTGCGCCGCACGTGGTGTCGCCGGGCGAGCCCGGCGATGTGCCGGCGTTCGGCGAGCACCGGCACCGAGTACGGCAGGATCTTGTCGAGAGGCACCTGGGCAACCATGGCCACCGCCTCGGGGGTGTCACCGGCCCGGATGCGGGCCTGGATGTCGCGGGGGCGGAGTGCACTGTCCATGTCGATCTCCAACTGGCCGAGCCTGGCGCGGTCGCCGCGAAGCGCCGCGCGCAGCCTGTCGTCTGCGGAAGCGGCATACTCGACGCCCGTCTCGTCGATGAACACGACGTGACCGCTGTCGGCGTCCAGCCCCACCAGCTCGAGCTTGCGCATGCATCCTCCCGCACCTGGCTGACCTGAGACTGCCTCAGTCTGACGTGAGGTGTTGACCGATCATAGTCAGCGACCCGCGGGTCTGGCCGGTTGACAGTGCCACGGCTGCGGCCAGGATGCCGCTCACCACTGGGACGTAGTAGGCCGGACTGGCTCCGTAGAGGTCGACGAGGTGCCCGGCGATCGCGGCTCCCGGCGCGACGCCCAGACCGATGCCGGTGCTGATCCAGGTGATCCCCTCCGTGAGGCGGGTGGCCGGAACGTTGGCCTCGATGAGTGACATGGAGGCCACGAGCGTGGGGCTGATCGCGAAACCGCCGAGGAACAGTGCCCCAGCAAGGGCGAAGACGTTGCCGACGAACGGCAGTGGGACCATGACCGCGGCCATGCCGAGCGCCCCCCGCCGGTAGCGCGTCAGCAGGCTCGCCTTCCACTGGAGGGACCCCGTGACAAGGCCCGCGATCATGCTCCCGGATGCCCAGACCGCCAGAAGAACCCCGGTAAGGGCTACTTGATGCTGCTCCTTGGCGAAGGCGACTGTCACCACCTCGGTGGCTCCGAACAGGGAGCCCAAGCAGGCAGCAGCGACCACCATCGGTGCGAGCCAGCTCCAGCGAAGCGGCTCGACGATGCGTGGCTCGCCTCCCGCGGCGGCGACCGGCGGCTCCGTGGCCCTCAGGGACCCCAGCCACCACCCTCCGAGGACGGCCAGCAGGACGACGACCAGCAGTCCGGCCAGCTCGTGCACCTGGATGGCGAGGATCGTGACAAGGACAGGTCCGATCATGAAGATGAGCTCGTCGACCACGGCCTCGAAGGAGAAGGCAGTGTGGAGGTCGGGCCCGGTCTTCAACACCCATGTCCACCTGGCCCGAACGCACGCACCGATCGGTGGGTAGAGCAGGCCGCCGAGCGCTGCGAAGAGGTGGGGTAGAGGCGGCGGCCAGTCGAGCTCGACCGCAGCGACCAGGCCCAGGATGCCGCCGGCGTAACCTGCACACGCAGGCAGCAGCATCCGAGACTGCCCGAGTCGGTCGATGACTCTCGCGAGGACAGGCGACGACACCGCCGTCGCCACCATGAAAGCCGCAGAGACGACCCCTGCCGTGCCATACGAGCCTGTCCGCTGTGCGACCAGCAACACGATCCCGAGGGAGGTCGTCGAGATAGGCAACCGGGAGAGCAGTCCCGCTGCGGAGAACGCCTTGGCACCTGGGGTCGAGAGCACAGACCTGTAGGGCGCCAGCATGCGGGCGAGTCTAAGGTCCGGTTCCGACATCGGCGTGGGACGGACGACGGTGCCATTGGTCCGTTGAGCCGGCCACCAGAGCCGGATGGCAGGATTCGCACATGCCGCCGAGAACCCTGACCGACCCGTACGACGCGCTCCTGCTGGTGTCGTTCGGTGGTCCGGAGAAGCTCGACGACGTGATGCCGTTCCTCGACAACGTCACCAGGGGCCGCGGGATCCCGCGGGAGCGGCTCGAGGAGGTCGCAGAGCACTATGTCGCCGTGGGCGGACGGAGCCCCATCAACGACCAATGCCGCGCCTTCATCGAGGCGGTCGGTCACGACCTGGAGGCGCACGGCCTGAGGCTCCCGATCTACTGGGGCAACCGCAACTGGCACCCCTACCTGCCGGATACGCTCCAGGCGATGAGGGCCGACGGCGTGCGCCGGGCCGCGGTGTTCGTCACCAGCGCCTACGCCTCCTACTCGGGCTGCCGCCAGTATCGGGAGAACCTGTACGACGCCGTGGACTCCACGTCGCCGCAGCGGCCACACCTCGACAAGCTCCGTCACTACTTCAACCACCCGGGGTTCGTAGAGGCGTTCGCCGACACCACGACAGCGGCACTCGAGCGCCTGGCGCCGGGAGACCGCGAGCAGGCGCGCCTGCTGTTCGTGACCCACTCGATACCGCTGACCATGGCCGCCGCCGCCGGACCGGACGGGGACGCCTACGTCAGGCAGCACCGCTCCGTCGCCGAGCTGGTGGTCGACGAGGTCGCCGACCGCAGTGGCAGACGGCACGATTGGGATCTCGTCTATTGCAGCCGCTCGGGGCCGCCACAGGTGCCCTGGCTCGAGCCCGACATCAACGACCACCTCGAAAACTTGGCCGGTTCGGGGACAGGGGCCGTGGTCGTCGTACCGATCGGGTTCGTCTCCGACCATATGGAGGTCGTACACGACCTCGACACCGAGGCGGCGGCGACAGCGGACAAGCTCGGGGTGGCCTTCGAACGGGCCGGCGCCCCGGGCACCCATCCCGCCTTTGTCGCGACGGTCCGAGAGCTGCTCCTGGAGCGGGCCGCTCTGGAGTCGAGGCCCGGGCAGGCCCTCGAGCGGTTGTCGCTGGGGAGGCTCGGAGCCGCCTGGGACGCCTGCGCGGCAACCTGCTGCCCCAACCCTCGTGAAGACCGGCCGGCGCTGTGCCAGGTCCCGGTATGAGCGCGGCCGTCGACCTGCTGCTGATCGCCGAGGCGGCTGCCAGGGAGTCGGGCACGCTGCTGCTGGAAGCCCAGCGCGGGACCGTCGAGGTGACGCAGACCAAGTCCAGCCCCACGGACGTCGTGACGGCCGTCGACATCGCGTCGGAGCAGCTGATCCGGCAGCGTGTCCTCGACCAACGACCCGAGGACGGTTTCGTCGGCGAGGAGGGCGACGACGCACCGGGCTCGAGCGGCGTCACCTGGATCGCCGACCCGATCGACGGCACTGTCAACTTCGTCTACGGGATCCCGCAGTTCGCTGTGTCCCTCGCAGCCAGCTTCGAGGGCACAGTGGTAGCCGGCGTCGTCCACAACCCGATGTCCGGTGAGACGTTCACAGCCGCCCTCGGCGAGGGCGCCCGCCTCGACGGCCGCCTCATCTCGGTCGGCTCGTGCAGGGAGGTCGCGCAGGCACTCGTCGGAACCGGCTATAGCTACCGGGCCGACGTCCGGGCTTCGCAGGCCGTCGAGACGTCACGGCTGGTGTCGTCGGTCCGGGACATCCGGAGAATGGGCTCAGCCGCGCTTGACCTGTGTTCCGTCGCCTGCGGGCGGTTCGACGCGTACGTCGAGCGCGGGCTGAAGCCGTGGGACCTCGCCGCCGGACGCCTCATGGTGACCGAGGCAGGGGGAAGGGTCGAGGGCCTGCGCGGCTCGGACCCCGGCGAGCTCATCGTCACGGCGGCCTCCTCAGAGCTGTACGACGCCTTCCACGGCAGCCTGCTCGCCGCCGGCTTCGGCGAATGGCCGCTTGCGGAGTGGCCGACGGCCGCTGGCTCGCAGGGTCTCGCTACACCGGGAGGTGCATCTCTCGAAGGTGAGTAGAGGTGTCCTGCGACACGTCCGCGGGGTGGCGGAGGCTCGCGACGCGATCGTCCGGTGTGACACGGGCCCCCTGGTGTAGCGCTGCGAGCAGAAATGGGGCACAATCTCGCCGCGGTGTGGGCACAAAACGCGGTCGTCATGCGTTACAGACTTGCGCGCGCACAGAGGCGCCCACAGACCACGACACATGAGCGGACAAATCTTAGATGGCAACGGACTACGACGCACCACGCAAGACCGAGGAAGAGCTCAACGAGGACTCCATAGAAGAGCTCAAGGCGCGTCGGCACGACAAGAACTCGGGCAAGGTCGACGAAGACGAGGTCGAAGCGGCCGAGGCGTTCGAGCTTCCTGGTGCCGACCTCTCCCACGAGGAACTGTCGGTGCAGGTACTTCCTCGTCAGTCAGACGAGTTCACCTGCTCCACCTGCTTCCTCGTGCACCACCGCAGCCAGCTCGCCAGCGAGAAGAACGGCCAGCTGATCTGCCAGGACTGCGCCGCCTGACCAATAGCCCGGGGCTAGGCGCCCTCCGCGGCTCCACGGTCGCCGTCGCTAAGCCCCCTTGGCGGCCTTCTTCCGCAGTTTCTTCTTGTCTGCTTCGCTTCCTTCCTCCATGCCCGGCGGAACAGAGCCGAACGACCGGACCCAGTACTGCGCGGCGCGCCGGGTCGCATAGGTGCGGGCCACACCCAATGCCAGACCGCTGAAGGCTGCCCAGACGAGTGCCTCGCGACCGGCGATGTCGGGGTTCTCCGGTTTGGTGGGAGGTTTTCGACCGGTGGCAGTCGTCCAGACGGCATCCAGAGCCTTCATCGTGGCGACCCCACTCGCCACGCCGATGGCGTTGCCTGCCAACTTCCAGGCGCGCTTGCCCTTCTTGGCCTTCTTCTTCGCCGCCTTGTCCTCCGCAGACGTCGACGTCTTGGCCACGGGGGCTCCCTCCACATTCGCCACGGCAGGTGAGCGGGTGCCGTCCTGCCCAGTGCTCTCGCGTGCTCGGCGACCTAGTCTTGCACGCGGCTGCGTTCCAGGTGCAGAGCCAGCTCCTCCCCGCGGCGGGTAGAGATCACCCAGTACGGCGTCGGGTCGCGGGCATCGTCCACGGCCACCTTGACGGCGCCCCGACAGTAGCTGCGCAGGAGCAGATGCGCTCGTGCGTCGGCGTCCACCCCCAGCGTCCTGTGCAGTTGCTCCGGACCCAGGACCTCGACGCTGCCTACGTGTTGCCACGGCAGAACTGCTCGCCCGGCGCGCAGGCCGTGCTCGTCCGTCGAGACCCGCACCGATCCGTACCGCGCCAGGCCCGTCCCCGTGCCGACGGCCGCGACCAGCGCGGCGATGCCCGCGACGCTCGCGGGCGTGGCCACGACGAAGCACCACCAGACCGCGGCGACGCCCCCGGCGGCCATGAGCCACCACGAGAGCGGAGGTCTCAGGACCTCCTCGTAGCGTGTCCCGGGCTTCTCCACACGCAGAGCCTGTCACGCCGTGACCCGAGTAGGGTGGTCAGTCGTGCTCGGAGGAGACGACAAGGAGGGCGGCGCGACGATGGTCGAGGTGCTCATCCGCCGCATCGGTCCGGACGCGGTCGTTCCGAGCTACTCCCACCCTGGCGACGCCGGAGCCGACCTCGTGAGCACCGTCGACGTGACGTTGGCTCCCGGGGAGCGGGCCAAGGTCCCCACCGGAGTGAGCATCGCCCTACCTGCCGGGTACGTCGCCCTGGTCCATCCGCGCTCGGGTCTCGCCGCATCACACGGGCTGTCGATCGTGAACGCCCCCGGCACGGTCGACGCCGGCTACCGCGGCGAGATCATGGTGCTGCTGGTCAACCTCGACCCGTCTGAGCCGGTATCGCTCCACCGGGGGGACCGGATCGCCCAGCTGGTCGTCCAGCGGGTCGAGCAGGCCCGTTTCGTCGAGGTCGACCGGCTGCCGGGCTCGGGGCGAGGTGAGGCCGGCTACGGGTCGACCGGCGGCCACCGACCGGCACCAGCCTCGGCACCGGCTCCTTCCGACGAGGAGCTGTCGTGAAGTTCCGCCGCCGAAAGTCGAATGACCAGCAACAGGACCCAGACGCGCTCGACCCCGCGGACGACCTGGCAGAGCTCGCCACCGACCGCCCCCGTGGGCCGTACGACCGCTCGGAGACGACGATCGACTCCGATGACGGGGCGTACGTCGACCTCGGCGGGCTCGTGGTGCGAGGGGGACCGAGCGTCGAGCTGCGCCTGCAGGTCGACGAGCAGACGTCCGCCGTCTCTGCAGTGCTTCTGGCCGGTCCTGAGTCCGGTCTGGAGCTGCGGGCCTTCGCCGCGCCCCGGTCCAGCGGCATCTGGGACGACGTTCGCCGAGACATCGCGGCCGAGGCGGCCAAGCACGGCGGCACCGCGACCGAGGTCGACGGTGAGTACGGCACCGAGCTGAAGGTCGTCGTTCCGCTGCAGCTGCCGGACGGCCGGCCAGGCACCCAGGCAAGCCGGATCGTCGGTGTCGAAGGTCCCCGTTGGCTCCTGCGGGGCACGTTCCTCGGCAAGAGCGTCGACGAGTCCGATCCCGACGCGGAGATCGAGTCGGCGTTCCGGGGCGTCATCGTCGTCCGCGGTGACGGACCGATGAAGCCACGCGAGATGATCGAGATGCATCTGCCTGAGCAGGCAGCCGTCACGTTGGCCGACGACTCCGCCGGGGAGCCCGATAGTTGAGCTAGACCGACCCAGCGTGTTCCACCGGCGGTTACGCTGGACGGGTGAGCACATCTGTCGGTGGCGGAAGCCGAATTCGCCAGGCCCTGCGGCGTCTCGCCGCGACACCGGACGAGCTGGAGGCCGACGAGCTGCAGGCACGCCGTGAGGTCCAGGGCTGCCAGCAGATCGAGGCCCTCCAGGACCGAGAGGTCGTCACCGTGTACGGCCACCTCAAGACGGTCTCACTGGCTCCGCGGGCCGGTGCACCCAGCCTGGAGGCCTCCCTGTACGACGGGTCCGGACTCGTGACCCTCGTCTGGCTCGGCCGTCGCAAGATCGAGGGCATCAAGCCGGGCGTGAGCCTCGTCGCCTCCGGCCGGGTGTCGTGCAACGAAGGCCAACGGGTGATGTTCAACCCGCGCTACGAGCTCCAGGTCTGAGGCGTGACGGAGACTGCCCCCGAGGGCGGCGCGACGACCGTCGCGCAGCCGGGTCGCGCGACTGTGGAGGGACTCGTCCGGGCGCAGCTATCCAAGGCGCTCGGCGGCAGGCGCGGGATGCTCGAAGGCGCCGTGCCGACGCTCGGGTTCACGATCAGCTGGATCACGAGCCACAACCTGAAACTCTCGCTGGTCATCTCCGTGGCACTGGCGGTGGTGCTGCTCGTCGCCCGGCTGGTCCAGCGGTCCACCGTGCAGTTCGTCGTGAACTCTCTCGTCGCCATCGCCGTCGCGGCGGTCTTCGCCCTTCGGTCCGGGCGCGCGGAGGACGCGTTCCTTCCTGGCCTGATCTACAACGGCGTGTACGCCGTGGTGCTCATCGGTTCGGTGCTGGCACGCTGGCCGCTCCTCGGCTTCATGATCGGCAGCGTCACCGGCGAGCCGACACGCTGGCATCGCGACCGCGACCAGGTCCGGCTCTGCTCGAGGCTCACCCTGCTACTCGCCGCGCCGTGTGTGGTCCGCGTGATCGTGCAGTACCCGCTGTGGGCCACCCACCAGGCGGGCTGGCTCGGGGTGGCCAAGCTGGCGATGGGCTGGCCACTGCAGCTGGCCGCCCTGGCCGCGATGGTCTACCTCCTCAACCGGGGCGAGACCCCGGTCACCCAGGGGCAGTCCGTCTGACCTTCGCCCGGCTCGGCAGCCCTCGGCAGGCCTGAGGAAGCACCGGGACCGCGACGAAGGTGAAAGGCGACCACAGCGGGCTGTGCGTCACTTTCCTGACGTGTGCTCGAGCGGCGCCAGTAGCCGCTCGAGGTCGGCCTCTGCGGACGCCGTCGCCACGAACAGCAGCTCGTCGCGGGCCTCGAGAGTGGCGTCGGGGTCCGGACGGTGCACGTGCCCCTCGCGGAGCAGTGCCAGCAACGACGTCTCGCCCGGCCAGGGAACCTCCCGCACCTGCTTCCCGACGTACGGCGAGTCGTCGGGAAGGGTGAGCTCTACCATGTTGGCCTCACCCTGCCGAAAGGTCCAAAGCCGGACGACGTCCCCGACGGTGACGGCCTCCTCGACGAGCGCGGACATGATCCGCGGGGTCGACACCGAGACGTCGACTCCCCATGACTCGTTGAAGAGCCACTCGTTCGCCGGGTGGTTGACGCGGCCGACCGTCCGGGGTACGGCGAACTCCGTCTTCGCCAGCAGGGAGATCACGAGGTTCGCCTTGTCGTCGCCAGTAGAGGCTATGACCACGTCGCAGCGCTGCAACGCGGCCTCGTCGAGCGACGACAGCTCGCACGCGTCCGCCAGCAGCCACTCGGCGTTCGGCACGCTGTCGGCCTTGATCGCCCACGGGTCCTTGTCGATGAGCAGGACCTGGTGCCCGTTCTCGAGCAGCTCGGCTGCCACCGACCTGCCAACTGCTCCCGCACCCGCGATGGCGACCCTCATCACTGCTCCTCCGGTCCTGCGGCGATCGCCGCCTCGACGTCGTCGGCGCCGTCCTCGGCTATCACCAGGTGCACCAGGTCACCGTCCTGCAGAGCCGTCGTGTGCGTGGGGATCTGGCCCTGCCCGAGCCGGGTGAGGAACACCACGCGGGCACCCCGCTGCTCGAGGTCCATCACCTTGTGACCGACCCAGCTGGGAGGAGCCGCGAGGACGCTGATCCGGATCTTGCCGGACGGGTCGCGCCACTCCGGTTCGGCGCCGGCCGGAAGAAGTCGGCGCACGATCTGGTCGACCGTCCAGCGCACGGTGGCGACAGTGGGGATACCGAGCCGCTGGTAGACCTCGGCCCGACCGGGGTCGTAGATCCTCGCCACGACGTTGTCGATCCCGAATGTCTCACGAGCCACCCGAGCAGAGATGATGTTGGAGTTGTCACCGCTGCTGACGGCAGCGAAGGCCTGCGCGCGGGAGATCCCGGCGGCCTGGAGCACGACCTGGTCGAACCCGTAGCCCTTCACCTTGTCGCCGGCGAACCCAGGCCCGAGCCGCCGGAAGGCGTCGGGGTTGTTGTCGATGACGGCGACCGAGTGTCCACGGCGCTCCAGGGCGCCCGCCAACGTCGAGCCGACCCGACCACAACCCATGATGACGACGTGCACGATCAACCTTCCGACTGTCTCCATTGCAGCGCGCCTGACGTTGCGCCGGCAGCGGCCCGTTCGGTGCGGTCCGACGCTACAGCGGGGGACCTCCTGGCGCACCCACCGGTCCGGTGGGTCACAGCGACCATTCGTGCGGGCGACGCGGCTGGTGTGGTCTAGCATCCGAGCGTGGGATTCGGAGATATCGGCAAGCGGCTGCTCCTTGGTCGCAAGCTTCGCAGCGCCCAGCTCGGTGAGACACTCCTTCCCAAGCGGATCGCCCTGCCGGTGTTCGCGAGTGACGCCATGTCCTCCGTCGCCTATGCACCGGACGAGATCTTCCTCACCCTGACGCTGGCAGGCGGCGCGCTGTATGCCTACTCGTGGAAGATCGGGCTCGTCGTCGCGATCGTCATGCTGGCCGTGGTGACGTCCTACCGGCAGAACGTGCAGGCGTACCAGAGCGGCGGGGGCGACTACGAGGTCGCCACCGTCAACCTGGGCTCCAACGCCGGGCTCACGGTTGCCAGTGCACTGCTCGTCGACTACGTCCTCACCGTGGCGGTCTCGATCTCGTCGGCGGCCCAGTACGCCGCCTCGGCCGTCTCGGCGCTCGAAGGCCACCAGGTCGTGATCGCCGTGTCGGCGACGGTCTTCTTGATGGCGATGAACCTTCGGGGGGTGCGAGAGTCGGGAACGGCGTTCGCCGTCCCGACCTACCTCTTCATGGGTGCCATCCTGGGGATGGCCGTCTGGGGGTTCGCGCGGTACGCGTTCGGGCACCTCCCGGCTGCCGAGACCTCGCAGTACCACGTGCTGCCCCAGGAGGCGTACAAGGGCGGCATCGGCGGCCTGGCCATGGGGTTCCTGTTGCTGAGGGCCTTCTCGTCGGGGTGTGCCGCCTTGACCGGTGTCGAGGCGATCAGCAACGGCGTACCGGCCTTCCGCAAGCCAAAAGGCAAGAACGCGGCCACGACGCTGCTCCTCCTCGGTGGGATCGGTATCGCCATGGCGATGAGCATCATCACGCTGGCCAACATCATGAACGTGCAGGTGGTCGACCCCGCCGGGATCGCCACCCGACTGGTGGACGAGTCGGGGAACCTGCTGGGGGAGGGCTACCACCAGAAGCCGGTCATCGGGCAGCTCGCGGCGGCCATCTTCGACCACTTCACGCCAGGGTTCTACTTCGTGACCGCTGTGACGGGGCTGATCCTCGTCCTTGCCGCGAACACCGCCTTCAACGGGTTCCCTGTCCTCGGGTCGATCCTCGCGCGCGACGGGTACCTCCCGCGCCAGCTCCACAGCAGAGGCGACAGGCTGGCATTCAGCAACGGCATCATCTTGCTGGCGGCCTTCGCGATCCTGCTGATCGTGTCCTTCAACGCGGAGGTCACCCGCCTGATCCAGCTGTACATCATCGGCGTGTTCGTGTCGTTCGTGCTCAGCCAGACAGGCATGATCCGACACTGGACCCGCCTCCTCAGGACCGAGAAGGAACCGGCCCAGCGGCGCAGGATGATGCGTTCGCGGGTCATCAACGCGCTCGGGCTGGGCATGACCGCGGTGGTGCTGGCGATCGTGCTCGCCACCAAGGTGGCCCAGGGAGCCTGGATCGCGATCGTGGCCATGGCGACCGTCTTCGCCGTCATGAAGGCGATCAGCCACCACTACGACCTGGTCCGGCGCGAGCTCGCCGCATCGGACGAGGACGGCTCGCTGCCGTCCCGGATCCACGCGATCGTGCTGGTTTCAAAGGTACACAAGCCGACGTTGCGGGCGGTCGCCTACGCACGGGCCTCCCGGCCGAACACGCTCGAGGCGATCACCGTCGACGTCGAGGAGGAGGCAACCGCGGCGCTGATGAAGGCGTGGGAGGACGCCGCCATCCCCATCCCGCTGACGGTTCTGGCCTCGCCGTACCGCGAGATCACCAAGCCGATCATCGACTACGTGCGCGACGTGCGTCGGAGCAGCCCCCGAGATGTGGTCACCGTCTACATCCCCGAGTACGTCGTCGGCCGCTGGTGGGAGCAGCTGCTTCACAACCAGAGCGCGCTGCGACTCAAGGGCCGTCTCCTGTTCACGCCGGGCGTGATGGTGACGTCCGTCCCGTTCCAGCTGCACTCGTCGGAGGCCGCCGCCGAGCGCGCGGACCGTGACTCCCTGGTCGCCGGCAGCCTCAGGCGACGACCTGTCGACACCGACGACGGACCATGACCTCGGACGCCGTGGCCGGGACGGTCGAGAGGCTGTCGTCGCCCTCGCTGGTGGGCACCGTGGTGGAGTTAGAGGTGGGTCCGGTCGCGCACGGCGGCCACTGCGTCGCGCGCCATGAGGGACGGGTGATCTTCGTCCGGCACGCCGTCCCCGGTGAGCGGGTCCGCGCGAAGGTCACCGAAGGAGGTGAGCAGTCGCGTTTCCTTCGCGCTGACTGCATCGAGGTCCTGTCCGCGTCCCCCGACCGCGTGACGGCCCCCTGCCCGTACGCGGGGCCGGACGCCTGCGGAGGCTGCGACTTCCAGCACGTCCGTCTCGAGCGCCAGCGGCTGATGCTCGCGGACGTCGTCGAGGAGCAGCTTCGTCGGATCGGCAAGATCGAATGGCCGGTGGTCGTGGAGCCTGTCGCCGGAGACTCCGAAGGTCTGCGCTGGCGGACCAGGGTGCGGTTCAGTGCCACCGGAGACGGGCGGCCTGGGCTTCGCAAGCATCGCTCGCACGATGTGGTGGCCGTCGACGACTGCAGGATCGCCTCGTCGGCTCTGCCGGACGTGACCGACGCGTTGCGACGAGGTGAGCCGTCCGCGGAGGCCATCGTCTCGTCCACCGGCGACAGTCTCGTTGTCACCGCCGAGAGGCGCCCGCCCGACGTGACGGAGACAGCCGCGGGACGCAGCTGGCAGCTGTCTGCCGATGACTTCTGGCAGGTACATCCCGGCGCCGCCGACGCGCTGGCTTGCGCCGTCCTCGACCAGGTGCAGCCGGTGCCGGGGGAGCGCTGCTGGGACCTGTTCTCCGGTGTCGGGCTGTTCTCCGGCGCCCTCGCCGAGCGCGTTGGTCCTACCGGCTCCGTCGTCGCCGTCGAGTCCCGTCGCAGCGCGGTCGAGCACGCCCGGGGCAACCTCGCCGACCTTCCCCAGGTACGGCTCGTGCAGGACCGCGTCGAACGGTTCGTGCGGAGCCGGATCGCCCAGGGCAGGCTCGACGTCGTCGTCCTCGACCCGCCCCGGACTGGAGCCGGAGCACAGGTGGTCAAGGCCGTCGCGCGGCAGTCTCCCCGAGTCATCGTCTACGTCGCCTGCGACCCGGCAGCGCTGGCTCGCGACCTCGCCACGCTGGCGGGCTGCGGCTACGCTCTCACCACCCTGCGCGCGTTCGACATCTTTCCCATGACGCACCACGTGGAGTGCGTGGCAACGCTGCGCCGAGATGCGACTCCACGGCCGCCGGGCCAGAAGCAGGCGCACCGCTAGCCTGTCGGGATGGCGCGGCGTGTCCTTCTGCACATCGGCACGATGAAGTCAGCCACGACGTACGTGCAGGGTCTGTGCGACGCGAACGTCGAGCAGCTGAGCGCGGCCGGACTGCTCTGGACGGGCGGCAGCGACAACTTCCTGGCCACCGAGGACCTGCTCGGCACCCGGCGGCCGCGTCCCGGCTTGGAGGGTGCCTGGCGGGCGATGAGCGGACGACTTCGAGACCACGAGGGTGACGCCCTGATCTCGAACGAGCTGCTCGGTGTCGTCGGCGCATCGAAGATCGGCGTGCTGGTCGACGCGACAGCGCCGGCGGAGGTGCACGTCATCATCACGGCTCGCGACCTCGGCCGGGTGATCCCATCGCAGTGGCAGACGACGACGCGAAATCGACACACGGGCACCTGGCCGGACTTCATCACGGGGCTGTGCGGCGGCGAGTCCGCCGGAAGCCAGGTCAGCATGGCGTTCTGGCGCAAGCACGACATCGCACGCATGGTGCGGCGATGGTCGAAGCGGGTCCCTCTCGACCGCATCTCCATCGTCACGGTCCCCCCCGCCGGCAGCCCGGCCGCACTGTTCGGGGAACGCTTCTGTGCGGCCATCTCCGTCGACCCGAGTGCTCTGGAGCAGCCGCCGAACAGCAACACGTCGCTGGGCGGCCACTCGGCCGAGCTGCTGCGCAGGCTCAACCAGCGCACCACCGACCTGGACTGGCTCCACTACATGTGGGGATTTCGGTATGCGATGGCAAGACTCGTGCTGACCGAGCTGGCTACGAACGAGCCCCGCATCACCTTGAACCGTGACCAGCTGACCTGGGCCACCGGGCGCGCACGAGAGATGGTCCGGGCGATCGCCGATATCGGCGTGCGGGTGGTCGGTGACCTGGACGACCTCGTCCCGGCGGCAGATGCGCCGGCAAGGGCGGTCGATCCCACCCGGGCCAGCGACGCGGAGCTGCTCGACGCTGCTGTCGACGCTCTGGTGGGCATGGGCCGGCTGTATGCCGACCTGCGCGTCGACTACGAGGCCCTCGTGCGGGGCGCCTCGATGTGATGACAGCGGTCAGAGCCGACCTCCTCCGGACTGCCGCCTGCTTCCGGTCCGACGGCATCTGATGTATCTTGATATCAAGATACATGCCCAGCTCACCTGACTCGCGTGCCGGCCGAGGCTGGGCCAGGATGGCCGGGACAACCCGCTGCGAAGGAGAACGTGCATGAGCACAGTCGACAGCTTCGGCGCCGAAGGCGCACTCGAGGTGGGCGAGACGACGTACCAGATCTACCGGCTCTCGGCCGTTCGCGGGGAGGGTCTCGACGTCGACAGCCTGCCGTTCAGCCTCAAGGTGCTCCTCGAGAACCTGCTCCGGACCGAGGACGGAACGGAGATCACCGCCGACGACGTGCGCGCCGTGGCCGGCTGGGACGCCGACGCGATGCCGAGCGAGGAGATCCGGTTCAGCCCCGCCCGGGTGATCATGCAGGACTTCACCGGCGTCCCGGCTGTCGTCGACCTCGCCACCATGCGCGAGGCGATGGAAGCCCTCGGAGGCGATCCCGCGAGGATCAACCCCCTCGCGCCGGCAGAGCTGGTCATCGACCACTCGGTCATCGCCGATGTCTTCGGCACCCCGGCGGCGTTCGCCCGCAACGTCGAGATCGAGTACGAGCGCAACCGCGAGCGCTACCAGTTCCTGCGTTGGGGACAGGGCGCCTTCGCCGACTTCAAGGTGGTACCGCCGGGCACCGGCATCGTCCACCAGGTCAACATCGAGCACCTCGCCCGGGTGGTCTTCACCCGCGACGAGGACGGCCGGACGCTGGCATACCCCGACACATGCGTCGGCACGGACTCCCACACCACGATGGTGAACGGCCTGGGAGTAGTGGGCTGGGGGGTCGGGGGGATCGAGGCGGAGGCGGCGATGCTCGGCCAGCCCGTGTCGATGCTGATACCCCGCGTCGTCGGCTTCAAGCTGACCGGTGAGCTGCCCGAGGGGGCGACCGCCACCGACCTGGTGCTCACGATCACCGAGCGGCTGCGCCAGCACGGGGTCGTGGGCAAGTTCGTCGAGTTCTACGGGAGCGGCGTCTCGGCCGTTCCGTTGGCGAACCGCGCGACGATCGGGAACATGTCGCCGGAGTACGGCTCGACCATCGCGGTGTTCCCCATCGACGACGAGACGCTCCGCTACCTACGGCTGACGGGTCGGGACGACCAGCTGGTCGCCCTGGTCGAGGCCTACGCCAAGGAGCAGGGTCTGTGGCACGACCCCGACGTCGAACCGCGATACTCCGAATACCTGGAGCTCGACCTCGCGACCGTGGTGCCGTCTATCGCGGGGCCGAAGCGGCCGCAGGACCGGGTCTCTCTGAGCGACGCCAAGGCCAGCTTCCGATCGGCTCTCGAGGACTATGTCGTCCCGGACCCGCACGAGTCCGAGCAGGGCTATGACGAGTCGGGGGCGGAGTCGTTCCCCGCGAGCGACGTCCCGTCGTACAACGGCCACGCAGACGACGACACGGCCCCCCCGCACGGCGACCGGGCGCCTGGTGGCGGCGACAGGGGCCGGTCGAGCACGCGTGTACCGGTGACGCTCGACGACGGCTCGACATTCGAGCTCGACCACGGCGCGGTGGCGATCGCTGCGATCACCTCCTGCACCAACACGTCGAACCCGTCGGTCATGATCGGTGCCGCGTTGCTCGCGAAGAACGCCGTCGACAGGGGACTGACCAGCAAGCCCTGGGTCAAGACGTCGCTGGCGCCCGGCTCGAAGGTCGTCACCGACTACTTCGACCGCTCCGGTCTGACGCCCTACCTGGAGAAGCTGGGATTCAACCTCGTCGGCTACGGCTGCACGACGTGCATCGGCAACTCGGGACCGCTGATCCCGGAGGTGAGCGAGGCCGTGAACTCTGCGGACCTGGCCGTGGTGGCCGTGCTCTCGGGCAACCGGAACTTCGAGGGACGCATCAACCCCGACATCAAGATGAACTACCTCGCATCGCCACCTCTGGTGGTCGCCTATGCGCTTGCGGGCTCGATGGACATCGACCTCTACTCCGAGCCGCTCGGCCAGGACTCCGGCGGCGCCGATGTCTACCTCAAGGACATCTGGCCCTCCCCGGCCGAGGTGGAGTCGATCGTCGGCAGCGCGATCACGTCGGAGATGTTCACCGACGACTACGCGGACGTCTTCGCCGGCGACGAGAGGTGGCAGTCGCTGCCGACACCCGAGGGCGACACCTTCGCCTGGGACGCCGACTCGACATACGTCCGAAAGCCGCCGTACTTCGACGGCATGACGCAGGAGCCGGCCGCGGTCGACGACATCTCCGGTGCACGGGTGCTCGCGATGCTCGGCGACTCGGTGACGACCGACCACATCTCCCCGGCGGGCTCGATCAAGAAGGACTCACCGGCCGGAACATACCTCGCCGAACACGGCGTCGAGCACCGCGACTTCAACAGCTACGGGTCGAGGCGCGGCAACCACGAGGTGATGATCAGGGGGACGTTCGCCAACATCCGGCTGCGCAACCAGCTCGCGCCGGAGACTGAGGGCGGCTTCACCAGGAGCTTCGCATCCGGTGGCGACGTCACGTCGATCTACGACGCGTCTGTCGCGTACGCCGCGGAGGGAACGCCGCTCCTCGTCCTCGCCGGCAAGGAGTACGGCTCGGGGTCGTCTCGCGACTGGGCAGCCAAGGGGACCGCCCTGCTCGGCGTCAGGGCGGTCATCGCCGAGTCCTACGAGCGGATCCACCGCTCCAACCTGATCGGAATGGGCGTGCTGCCGTTGCAGTACCCGGAGGGGGAGACCGCAGAGTCCCTGGGGCTCACCGGTGACGAGACCTTCGACGTGAGCGGCGTGACGCAGATGAACCACGGCCCGGTACCTCGAACGGTGCAGGTCGCCGCCGAGGCCGACGGGCGATCCGTGAGCTTCGACGCGGTAGTCCGCATCGACACCCCCGGAGAGGCCGGTTACTACCGGCACGGCGGCATCATGCAGTACGTGCTGCGGGACCTTCGCAACCGCTGAGCGGTGGAGACCGCACACACCTGGGAGAGCCTGCGCAGGGCCACGCTGCGCAGGCAGTTCCCGGACATCCGTGGCACCGACCGTGCGGCGCTTCTCAGTCTGGTCGAGCAGGTCGGACCGATCCAGTCGCAGGCCGCCCGCGCGCCGTTCCTGACGGCCTCGTCGAGGGTTCCCGGGGTCGGAAACGAGATCGTCTCCTCGGCGTACGAGTCGTTCGAACTGGTACGGTCCACGAGCTTGCGGGGCACCGTCCACACATCTTTGCGGCACCAGCACACCTGGCTCGACGCCCTGTCACGTCACACCCTCGCCAACCTCTGGCGACGGGCACTCAAGCTGTCGACGGGCGAGGTGTCCCGGCTACGTGCCCGGCTCGATGAGCTCACGGTCGACGAGTGGAGGACCCACGCGGACCTGCACACCGAGGCGGTCCGCTGGCTGACGACGCAGGGGCTCGCGGACTCCGTCACCGCGGCGCAGGCCGAGGCGGGCTCTGCCCTGTTCCGCGGCCACAGCGCCCTGCTCCGGCGACCGCTGACCGGTGGGTGGCACCAGCAGGGGCTGGCCGGCTACCGGGCCTCGTCGGTAGTGCTCGGTGACGCTCCCGTCGATGCCGACGAGGCGCTGGTTCACCTCGTCCGGACGCACCTGTCGTCCTTCGGTCCGGTCACCCGCCGAGACGTCGCCTGGTGGACGGGCGACGGTCTGCGCCGGGTCGACCTCGCGGTACGACGGCTCGGCGACGAGGTGGTGTCCCGGCCCGGGCCGGGCGGCCTCGACTTCCTCGACCTTGCGGAGCCTCCCGCCGGAGCTTCCGGCGAGCCCGGCGTACGGCTCCTGCCGGAGTATGACGGCCTGCTGCTCGGTTACGCGCCGCGCGGACGGACGCGGTTCGCGGACCAGCGGGTGATCGACTTCGCGTGGAACCGGGCCAACGGCGTGCACTCACCCATCGTGCTCGCCGCGGGAAAGCTGCGGGGGACATGGCGCCTGGTGCCCGCGGGCCGCATCAGCAGGCTCCGCGTCACCATGCTGCCGGGGGAGCGGGCGCTGAGCGAGGGGGCCTTCGACGAGCAGGCTGCCGCAGTGTCGAGCGCACTCGCCCTCGAGGTCGATGGGGTCGAGGTCACGTCGCCGGCCGGCTGAGTCCGCCGGGATCAGGTCGGCGGCTGGCTGAGCCCGTCACGGAGCCGCGTGGCAAAGGCCGACATCTCTGCCTCGTCGGCGTACGTCGTGCGCGGCCAGAAGAAACCCCGCAGCCCGTCTCCCTTCGTGCGGGGCACGACGTGCACGTGGAAGTGCGGTACAGACTGGGATACCACGTTGTTTATGGCGACGAACGACCCCTGCGCCGCGAGCGCTGAGACCATCGCCGCGGCGATCGTGCGGGCACTCGAGAAGACTGCCGGGAGCAGCGCGTCCGGGAGTTCGACAAGGGTGCTCACGTGGGTTCGGGGCACGAGGAGCACGTGGCCCTTGAACACCGGACGTGTGTCGAGGAAGCCGACGGTCTCCGGCGACTCCCAGACGACGGACGCCGGGGCCTGGCCGGCGACGATGCGGCAGAACAGGCATTCCACCCGGGCACCGTAGCCGGTCACGGTGACAATGCCTCTATCGAACACACGTTCGAACAGGTGCTAAGGTGCTTGTCATGTCAGCCGCCTTCTCGCCGCCCGGCTGGCCCGAGCGTGTACGCCCGCCGGGCGCTCCATGGTGGGAGGACACCGCCATCGGCTGGCTGCTCGACCAGTGCCCACCCGACTACCGGGTGTACGCCGGGCTGAGACGCCACCCGGTAGTCCTGGCCCGGTTCGCCGCCCTGCACACCGAGGCGAGCATCCAGGCCGCCCAGCGGGGGATCTCTGAGGCGCGCACCAGTCTTCGGGAGGTGCTGCCCACCGAGTCGGTCGAGGGGGCGGTCGCGATGTGGGAGCGCGAGGGGGCGCGGCTGCTCAAGGTGCGCCGGGCAGTGGGCCTGATCGAGGACGCGTTCCGCGGTCGGGCGTTCAGGGCACGCCTGTGACGCGATACCTCCCGGCTACCGGCCCTGTGCGAGGCTTGTCGACGTAGCATCGGTATGTCACAAGCGAAGGTGAGGCAATGGGTCTGCTCGACGACATCAGCAACCCAGGCGACCTCCGTCGGCTCGACTCCGGCCAGCTCTCGGCGCTCGCCGACGAGATTCGGACGTTCCTCGTGGCGAAGGTCTCCCGCACGGGTGGACACCTCGGTCCCAACCTCGGTGTGGTCGAGCTCACGATGGCGATCCACCGGGTCTTCGACTCACCGCACGACAAGGTGGTCTTCGACACCGGTCACCAGGCCTACGTCCACAAGATCCTGACCGGCCGAGCGCGAGACTTCGACGGGCTGCGCCAGCAGGATGGCCTGTCCGGGTACCCGAGCCGGGCCGAGTCTCCCCACGACCTCGTCGAGAACTCCCACGCCTCGACCGCCCTGTCCTACGCCGACGGTCTTGCGAAGGCCTACAGCCTGACGGGGGAGGACCGGCACGTCGTCGCCCTAGTCGGCGACGGAGCCCTCACCGGCGGGATGGCGTGGGAGGCCCTCAACAACATCGCCGCCGCTCAGACCAGCCAGCTCGTCATCGTCGTCAACGACAACGGCCGCTCCTACACACCGACGGTCGGCGGCCTCGCCCACCACCTCGCAACCCTGCGCACCAACCCGCGCTACGAGGAGATGCTCGACCAGGTGCGCAGCAGGCTGGTTCGTACGAAGGTCGTGGGACCCCCGGTGTACGACGCCCTGCACGCGATCAAGAAGGGCCTGAAGGACGCCCTGGCTCCGCAAGGGCTGTTCGAGGACCTGGGGCTGAAGTACATCGGCCCGGTCGACGGGCACGACCGTGCATCGGTGGAGCAGGCCCTCAGCCTCGCCAAGAACTTCGGGGGTCCGGTGATCGTGCACGTCCTGACCCGCAAGGGGCACGGCTACAGCCCCGCGGAGCAGCACGTCGCGGACAACTTCCACTCCCTCGGCGCCTTCGACCCGGAGACGGGCGACCTGCTGGCCGCCGCCGCGACCGTCTGGACCGACGTGTTCAGCGACGAGATGGTCACCCTCGGCTCCCAACGCCGCGACATCGTCGCGATAACGGCGGCGATGCTCCACCCCACAGGACTTGACGCGTTCGCGGCTGCATACCCCGACCGGACCTTCGACGTCGGGATTGCCGAGCAGCATGCCGTCACGTCAGCCGTCGGGATGGCGATGGCCGGCCTGCACCCCGTGGTCGCCGTCTACGCGACCTTCCTCAACCGGGCGTTCGACCAGGTGCTGATGGACGCCGCGCTGCACTGCCAAGGAGTCACCATCGTGCTCGACAGGGCTGGTGTCACCGGTGAGGAGGGCCCCTCCCACAACGGCATGTGGGACATGTCGATCCTCCAGGTCGTACCAGGGCTTCGCCTGGCGGCGCCACGAGACGGCGCCCGGCTGCGGGAGCTGCTGCGCGAGGCCGTCGACGTCGACGATGCCCCGACCGTCGTCAGGTTCCCCAGAGGCGCTGTCCAGCAGGACCTCGAGTCCGTCGACACCGTCGGGGGTGTCGACGTGATGGTCAAGGTCGGCGCTCCCGATGTCCTCGTCGTCGGCGTAGGCGCGATGGTCGAGACGTGTGTCGATGTCGCACAGCGGTTGCAGGCTCAGGGGATCGGCGTCACCGTCGTCGACCCACGCTGGGTGAAGCCCGTGGCGCCCGAGCTTGTCGAGCTCGCGGGGTCGCACCGCCTCGTCGTCACCGTCGAGGACAACGGTCGGGTCGGCGGGTGTGGCAGCGCGCTTGCCCAGGCGATCCTCGATGCAGGCTTGGCTGTGCCGGTCCGCGTCTTCGGTATCCCGCAGGAGTTCCTCGCGCAGGGCAAACGGGCGGCCCTGCTGGAGGCGATCGGTCTCGACGCCCAGACCCTTGCCCGAGACATCACCGCCTATGTGTCTGCACTGGAGGGCAGCGACGAGCCGAGCCCGCGCAGCTCGACCGCCGACTCTCCCTGAGGAATCGGCTCGTCCCCCTCACCATCCGAGATCCGGGTTGCCGGGCAGCGCAGTGCTCGGATCCGGGCGGGGTGCCCGCGCCCTGCCGGCCGCTGCCGACGCGAGATGCGATGATCGCACCCGTGCCGCACACCGTCATCGAGCTACTCGAGCTGCTCGAGCTCGAACGGCTCGAGGTCGATCTGTTCCGCGGGCGCCAGCCCGACACCGCCATGCAGCGCGTCTTCGGTGGGCAGGTGGCCGCGCAGGCGCTCTGGGCGGCGTGTCACACGGTCGACGACGGTCTGTCGGTGCACTCGCTGCACTCGTACTTCCTGCGTCCCGGCGACCCCGCCGTTCCCATCGTCTACGACGTGCAGCGCATCCGCGACGGCCGGTCGTTCTCCACGCGCCGGGTGGTAGCACGCCAGCACGGCAGGTCGATCTACTACCTGACAGCGTCGTTCCACATTGACGAGCCGGGCTTCAGCCACCAGGACGTGATGCCGGACGTTCCTTCTCCGGAGGAGTGCCCAACGCTGGGTGACGTTGTCCGGCAGCTCAGTGGTCGAGACGACCTCGCGTGGGAACGCGAGTGGGCGGCGCTCGACGTGCGGTACGCGGGGGACTCCCGGCCCGGTGGCCGGCTGAGCCCGGCGGACGAGCCGGCGCGTGCCAGGATCTGGCTCAAGGCCTCGGGTGCGGTGCCGGACGACGCGGTGACGAGTCGGTGCGTTCTCACCTACGCGAGTGACCTGACCCTGCTCGGCGTCAGTCTGGTGCCCCACGGAGTGCTCATCTCGTCGAGAAGGGTGCAGCCGGCGTCGCTCGACCACAGCATGTGGTTCCACCGGCCGTTCCGCGCCGACGAGTGGATGCTCTACGACCAGCACTCGCCGTCAGCCTCGAACGCTCGCGGCCTCGCTCTTGGCCGGGTCTTCAGTCGGGAGGGCTCCCTCGTCGCGTCGGTCGCCCAGGAAGGGCTGATCCGCCCGGTCGGCACGGCCCGGGACACGCTGTCCGCCGACGGTGGGTGACGTTCGAGCCCACCGCTGGGTCGGTTCGGCGAAACGACCTCCGCAGCGACTCAGCGGCGTGCGGTCCAGGCCGCCAGCAGCGAGCTCTCCCGCTCCTCGGAGATCCCCCATCCGGGCACGAGCGGAGGCTGCTCGTCCTGGATCCACTGCCAGGTGTCCGCGACGGTCTCTGTGAGGGGGCGGGGGGACAGCCCGCTTGCGATCGCCTTGGTGGGGTTCGACGCCAACGCCCACTCGTGTGCTCCCTCGGTCCACAGCGGCAGCGACTGCTGCGTCTCACCCTGCTCCACCAGCCAGGCCGCGTCGACCCAGGTCAGCTGGGCGTCGTTCGGGCCGACTGCCCTCGACGTCGCCTCGAGCAGGTCGCCGAAACCGAACGGAGGAGTGGGAGAGGCGCTGTTGTAGTAGCCCGCCTGCTGCTTCTCTGCCAGGGCGACGGTCCAGTCAGCCTGGTCCCGGGCGTCGATGACCTGGATGGGACTGTCCGCCGGCCCGGGCGCGAGTACCTCGCCGCCGCGCGCGATGCGACGAACCCACCAGGTGAAGCGGCCGGTGTGGTCACGGGGACCGATGACATAGGTAGGACGCACAACGGTGAGGTGGTCGTCGCCGTACGCGTCCTTCGCCTCACGCTCGCAGAGCACCTTAAGCCCTCCATAGGTCTCGCCGGTCACCTCTTCGGTGGTGGGGTCCTTGAGCTGCTGAAGAGGCGAGTCCTCGTCGAGCCCCGCCGAGTCCGGGTCGGTGTAGACCGACATCGTGGAGATGAAGACGTGGTGCCCCCCTCGGCCACCGAGAGCGTCGGCGAGAGCGTGGACCTGCCTCGGGACGTACGCGCAGACGTCGATCGTCGTGTCGAACTCGCGGCCGGAGAGGACGGACAGGTCGCCGTCGCGGTCGGCCCGAAGCTGCTCGACCCCGGCGAAGGCCGGGTCCTCGGTCACGCCTCGGTGGAGAAGCGTCACGTCGTGGCCGCGTTCGATCGCTGCCTCCGCCATCGCCCTGCCCACGAACCTTGTGCCACCAACGAAAAGTATGTGCATGGCCCGACTGTAGCCAGGCTGCCGAGGCCCGGACACGGGGGGAGAGGGCTCTGCCGGATGCTGAGGATTCTGCCGAGAGCCGGTAATCATCGGCGGCGGCGATTACCGTGAGTGGTCAACGGTCGTACGTAGCGTGATCGTTTGCCGAGTGTCTCCTGTGGAGACGCCCACACTCCACTGACTCCGAGGTGCCTATCTTGCCGACCCGATCCCGAGTCCAGACGGCCACGGTCTTGTCGATACCGGTCGCCGTCGCCGGCCTCGTCCTCGCTGCCATACCGGCAGGCGCCGCTCAGCGGCCAGACTTCCAGATGCCCTTCGCCTGCGGCGAGGTGTGGCAGGGCTCGACCTTCGCCTCGCACAGCCCCAGCGTCTTGTCGATCGACTGGAACCGAGACGCGTATGACGAGGGGCACCTGGTGGTCGCCTCCGCACCCGGAGTCGTGACATCTGTCGTCGACCTGGGCAACACCAGCTATGGGCTCTACGTCATCGTCGACCACGGCGGTGGGTGGACGACCCTCCACGCCCACCTCGACAAGTCGTTCGTGGTGGTCGGGCAGCGCGTCGACAGCGGTGAGGTCATTGCTCTGCTCGGCAACTCGGGTGGGTCGACCGGAGCGCACCTGCACTACGAGCAGCGGCTCGACCGAGCAGACCAACATGGTGTGTTCGACAGCCGTTCGTTCACCTACGACTCCTGGCTGCGGTCGCAGAACTGTGTCGACACTCCCGTCGTCGGCGACTGGAACGGGAACGGCAGGAGCGACCTCGGCGTCTTCAGGCGCGGAAAGGGCGGAGGTGTGTTCCGCGAGCGCCGGCGGACCGACGTGCTTGACAAGGTCGCCTTGGGCCGGGCCACTGACCAGCCCGTGACGGGCGACTGGAACGGTGACGGCACGTCCGACCCGGGAGTGTGGCGCACGACCCGGCGACGCTTCATCCTGGGTCCCCTCGGGGCAGATCACCAGTCGTTCCACTTCGGAGCCGTCGGCGACGTCCCCGTGGTCGGCGACTGGAACGGCGACGGAGTCAGCGACGTCGGCGTCTTCAGGCCGGCGACGGCGACGTTCAGGCTGCGTCAGCCCGACGGACATGTGTCGACGAAGGTCCTCGGCACCCGGTCGAGCCTTCCGGTAGCGGGCGACTGGAACGGCGACGGCATCTCGCAGGTCGGGGTTTACGACCCGGCGACGAGCACCTTCACCCTGGCCAGGGCAGAGGGCGGGACGAGGAGTGTCGTCTATGGCAGTCCGTTCTCGCTGCCCGCCGTCGGCTCGTGGGACACCAAGCCAGGCACCGACCTCGGTGTCTGGGATCCCACCACCGGAGTCTTCTCGAAGCGTCTTGGCCCCGACACCGTGCAGGTGAGGTTCGGCCATATCCGGTGACCGCAACTTCGGCTCACAAGCGGCTCACGGAGCCGATGAGGTGGGTAGTCGTGCCGGCTTCGGTGCCTTCTGGAGTGCTCGGACCTCGGGTGTCCCTTCCGGTGGCGGCCGCCTTGGACGGATCCGAGGTCGACGAGACCTCGAACGTGATCCGAGCTTCGGCGGCACCGGCTTGGAACTCCACCGTCGCGGGCAGGCGCAGCGGCCGCCTGAACTCGACATCGCAACGTAGCCGCTCGGGCAGCCCGTCAGCCAGCTGAGCGAGAGCCCTGGCCACCGTCCACATCCCGTGCGCGATGTGCCGTGGGAAGCCGAACGGTCGAGCGGTGACGTCGTACAGGTGGATGGGGTTGCGGTCGCCGGACACCGCGGCGTACCGCCGGCCCAGCTCGGTCGGCAGGTTCCACGACACCGGACCGATGACGCCCGTGCCACCGGGATCGCCGATCATGGCATCAGCCGTGCTGCTAGCCCCTTCGGGCGCCTCGGACGTCTCCTCGCGGCTCCCGGCCAGTTCTGGTCTCGTCGACCGTTCTCGGTGGAGGAACACGTTCTCGGAGTGCCAGATGACCTCGCGGGCGACCCTCGCCTGGGTTACCACCGTGATCTGGTGGCCGCGACGGTGTGTGCGCAGGCCCTTGGCGGCCACCGACAGGTCCAGCACGTCGTGGGCCGCCAAGGGCCTCTCCTGGACGATTCGGCTGGCAACGTGGATCGCCCCGAGTGCCGGGAACGGGAAGTCGCGCCGTGTCATCACCATCAGGTGAAGGGGGAAGGCGAGCACGTGGGGGTACGTCGGCGGCACCGCGGCGCCCGGCAGGAATCCGCATACGTCGCGGTAGCGCGCCAGCCGTTCCGCTGACACCGGGACCCGGTCGGCTGACGCGACCAAGTCTCCTAGGTCGGGCGACGCGGCGCCTTGGGCCGGTGGCAGGAGCGCGGCGAGGACACCCTGCGAAACCGCCCGACCGTACAGCCGCGGGAGGCCGGGCACGTTCTTCGGAGTGCTCGACACCGTCAGGCGCCCAGAAGACTCTGACCGCATACGCGCACGGTGGTGCCGTTGACCCCGCCCGAGGCCGGATGGGCCAGCCACGCCACTGTCTCGGCGACGTCGACGGGCTGGCCGCCCTGCCGCATCGAGTTGAGCCTCCGGCCGGCTTCTCGCAGCGCGAACGGCATCGACGCCGTCATCTGCGTCTCGATGAAGCCGGGGGCGACGGCGTTCACGGTGATCCCGTCGTCACGGGTGATCTCCGAGAAGGCGTCCACGAGTCCGATGACTCCCGCCTTCGACGTGGCGTAGCTGGTCTGCCCGGGGTTACCGGCAATCCCTGCTACCGAGGAGACCGCGACGACCCTGCCGTGAGGGCGGATCAGCCTCTGTTCCAGAAGCTCGGCGGTGATGCGCTCGGGCGCGTTGACGTTGACTGCGATGACCTCCTGCCACCGCTCCGCGGTCAGGTTCGCCAGCCTGCGGTCGCGGGTGACCCCGGCGTTGTGAACCACGATGTCGACACCCTTCGCCAGCTCCTGGAGTCTGCGGCCCAACCGCTGTGGCCCGTCGACGGCGGTGATGTCGAGGCTTATCCGCACGCCGCCCAGCTCGTCGGCGAGCCGCTGCAGCTGCCCGGCAGCAGCGGGCAGGTCGACCCCGACGACCCGTGCGCCGTCGCGACTGAGGACGCGGGCGACAGCCGCACCGATGCCGCGCGACGCCCCGGTGACGAGGGCGACCTTGTCGGCCAATGGTGCTTCCTGGTCGACCAGGCTGTTGTTGAAGGCGACCACTGGCGGGGTCAGGCGCACAACCTGGCCGGACACGTAGGCCGACTTGGCCGAGAGCAGGAAGCACAGGGTGGACGCCATGCCAGCCTCGGCCGACGGGGCGACGTAGACCAGCTGGACCGTCGAACCACGGCCGACCTCCTTTGCCAGCGAGCGCGTGAAGCCCTCCAGCCCGCGCTGGGCGATCCGAGCAGAGGTGGAACCGGCGGTCTCGGGCGTCGAACCGATGACCACCACCCGCCCGCAGCGGCGCAGGCGGCGTACTAGTGGCGAGAGGAACTGCTGGAGCTCGACGAGAGCCGGCGACGAGGCGATCGAGGTGGCGTCGTAGACGACCGCAGCGATCTCCCCGTCGTCCGGCACCTCCGTGGTCGCGGTGCCGCCCGCGGCGGAGATGGCGGCGAACGCCTCGCCCCGCGCCCGCCCGCTGCCTCCCACGAGGACAGGGTCGGGAAGCAGGAGGTGGCCGAGCGAGAACCGGCGGAGCGGGGTCGGATCCGGCAGACCCAGCCGGCGGACCAGGAAGGCGCCGACAGCTGTGCGGCTCAGGGACTGGTACCGGTCGGGCACGTGCTCCTCCTCGGCAAGGGCGCCGACCGTCGCGGCGTACACGCGGGCAAAGGTAACTTGTCGGCTTGGACCGCGCCACGTCATGGTGCGGTCGACGAAAGAGGTGCGCACCATGGCTGGACCGGCCCCGACGCCGCGACGGGTCGCCGTAGTCGGCGGTACCCGCATCCCCTTCGCGAAGGCCGGCTCCGTGTATGTCAGGGCATCCAACCAGCAGATGCTCACCGCTGCCCTCGACGGCCTCGCGAACCGGTTCCAGCTCTCGGGTGAGCGAATCGGTGAGGTGGTCGCCGGGGCGGTCGTCAAGCACAGTCGCGACTACAACCTGACCCGGGAGGCGGTGCTCGGGTCGGCGCTGTCGTCGCAGACCCCGGCCTACGACGTTCAGCAGGCGTGCGGCACCGGGCTCCAAGCCGTGATTGCGGTGGCCGGCAAGATCGCCCTGGGCGTCATCGAGGTCGGTGTCGCCGGAGGAGTCGACACCGCATCGGACGTCCCTATCGCCCTCAACGAGAACCTACGCCGGGTCCTGCTCGACACTCGGAGGGCACAGTCGAACAGCCAGCGGCTGCGCTCCATGGCCAGGGTCCGGCCGGCTCACCTGAGCCCCGCCGTGCCTCACAGCCGGGAGCCGCGGACCGGACTGTCCATGGGCGAGCATGCAGCGCTGACAGCCGTCGAGTGGGAGATCGCCCGGGAGCCGCAGGACGAGTTGGCTCACATGTCGCACCGTCGGCTGGCCGCCGCTTACGAAGCCGGGTTCTTCGACGACCTGGTGACGCCCTACCTCGGGCTCACCAGCGACGAGTGCCTGCGTCCGGAGTCGACGCTCGAGGCGCTTGCCCGTTTGCGGCCGGTGTTCGGCGACGGCGAGACCGCCACCATGACCGCCGGCAACTCCACCTCGTTGTCCGACGGTGCGGCGGTGGTCCTCCTCGCCTCAGAGGCCTGGGCCCTGGAGCGCGGTCTGCCGGTGCTGGCGTTCCTCGCTCACCACGAGACCGCGGCGGTGGACTATGTCGACGGCGCGGAGGGGTTGTTGATGGCCCCGGCCTACGCGCTGCCGAGGATGCTCGCCCGGGCCGGCCTCGAGCTGCAGGACTTCGACTACTACGAGATCCACGAGGCCTTCGCGTCTCAGGTCCTTGCCACCTTGAAGGCCTGGGAGGATCCGATCTTCTGCCGAGTCCGGCTGGGACTCGACCAGCCGCTGGGCCGGATCGACCGCGACCGGCTCAATGTCGTCGGCTCGTCCCTGGCCACCGGGCATCCCTTCGCGGCCACCGGGGGACGCATCGTGGCGACGCTGGCGAAGCTGTTGAGCCGGAACGCCTCGAGCCGGCAGGAGGGACGCGGTCTGGTCTCGATCTGCGCCGCGGGCGGGCAGGGCGTCACGGCGATCCTCGAGCGTTGACTCCCACAAGGCGTCGCTCGGAGCGACCAGCTGACTGCATGGGAGGATGACCGGGTGGAGCAGACGACGGCGCGGCCGTGACGCAGAGGGCGGGCGCATGAGGCAACCGCCCCCCGTAGGGCCCCCGACAGTCCCACGCAGCTATGTGGCGGTAGGAGACAGCTTCACCGAGGGGCTCGATGACCCGTCGCTCGCGGGTGTGGGCCAGTTCCGCGGTTGGGCCGACCGGGTGGCCGAGCAGTTCGCCGCACGGGACCCTGACTTCCGGTATGCGAACCTCGCCATCCGCGGGCGCAAGATCGACGCCATCGTGGCCGACCAGGTGCCCCGGGCGATGGAGCTGGCACCCGAGCTCGTCAGCCTCGCCGGGGGCACCAACGACGTGCTCCGGCCGAGGGTGGACCTCGACGCGCTGAGCCGCCTATTCGAGCATGCCGTTCGCCGGCTGCGCGGGAACGGGTCACAGGTGCTGTTGTTCCAAGCGATCGACCCCACGCCGCGCTCTCGGCTGATCGGCCGCGCCGTGCCGCGTATCAAGGCTCTCACCACCATGGTCGAGGAGATCGCCGAGGAGCACCACTGCATCCTGGTGCGACTCTGGGGAGCCGACGCGTTCGCATACCGCCGGGCCTGGAGCGACGACCGCCTCCACCTGTCGTCCGAGGGACACGCCAGGGTGGCGGGCGCCGTGCTCGAGGCGCTTGGTCTAGGCGATCACCGGTGGTCGGAGGATCTTGGTACCTACGAGGTCGGCACCCGCCTTCAGCGGCTCTCCGCCGACGCCCGCTGGGCCCGCCGGCACCTCGCGCCCTGGGTCGGTCGGCGCGTCAGGGGAGTCTCGTCGGGTGACACAGTCACCGCCAAGTATCCCGACCTCGGCCCCGTCGCATGGCAGCAGGACGACCCGGTCACCGGCCGTCCTCGCTAGGCGCTGCGTGTGCCAGCTGCCGCACCATGGCGATGGTGTCCGCGTCGGCCGCGCCCTTGTCGTCGCGGTACCTCAGCACCCGGGCGAAACGCAACGCGAGACCGCCCGGGTACCTCCTCGACGCCTGCAGCCCGTCGAAGGCGATCTCCACCACCTGCTCGGGCCTGACGTGGACGACGTGCCCCGACCGCGAGGTCTCCAGTGCGAGGAAGCGTTCAGTCTGCCAGGCCAACATCTCGTCAGTCATCCCCTTGAACGTCTTGCCGAGCATCACGAAACCACCGGCCGCGGGGTCCCGTGCGCCCAGGTGGATGTTCGAGAGCAGACCGGTGCGTCGGCCACTGCCCCACTCGACGGCGAGCACCACCAGGTCGAGGGTCTGTCGGGGCTTGACCTTGATCCAGCCGGCTCCTCGTCGGCCGGCCTCGTACGGCGCCGCGAGCGCCTTCACGACCACCCCCTCCTGCCCGGCACTGAGGGCGTCGCCGAAGAAGGCGCGCGCCTCACGGGCGTCGGATGTGGCGATCCGAGGCACCAGCGAGCCCGCCGGCGCGGCCCTCTCCAAGCGCAGCAGCCGCTCGGCCAGGGGGAGGTCGATGAGGTCGTCCCCCTCGGCGTGGAGGCAGTCGAAGAAGAAGGGGGTCACCACCGCGGAGGGTGCTGCCGAGTCGAGCTGGCTGGCGGTGCGGGCCGCCGTCTGCTGAAAGGGACGGGGGCGCCCTACGTCGTCGAGCGCGAGGGCCTCGCCGTCGAGAATCAGCCGACCGGCTCTGCACCGTCGCACGACGGCCACGACCTCCGGAAGCCTGGCCGTGATGTCGTCAAGACTCCGCGTGTAGAGCCGTACGACGTCACCGTCCTTGTGCGCCTGGATCCGGATACCGTCGAGCTTGGCGTCGATCGAGACGTCGATGCCCGAGCCCACCTTGGCGAGCGCCGAGTCGATGTCCGGAGCCGTCGAGGCCAGCATGGGGCGCACCGGCCGCCCGACCTCGAGCGAGAACTCCTCGACCGCTGCCGCCCCACCGGCGAGGGCGGCCAGTGCGACCGGCGCGGTTGCTCCCCGCAGCATGACCGCACGGCGGATCACCGGGAGCGGCACCGACGACGCAACGGCGAGCGCGTCGAGCATCGCCGAGTCGAGCGCCCCCTGTCGAACCTCGCCGGAGATGAGCCGGCGCAGGAAGTCCTGCTCGGGAGCGGTGGCCCTGCCGAACAACCTCTGGACCGCCTCGGCCCGGGCACTCACCGAGCCGGGCCCGCTGAGGACGCTGATGCGCTGCAGCTCGCTGTCGACCTCGGCAAGGGTCAGCCTCGGCTGCGCTAACGGGTCCGGCAACGACCGCAGGAGTGCCCAACCGATACCTGTCCTGCGCTGCCGAAGCTCGCCGGCAAGGTAGGCCACGACGATCTCGACGTCGCCCGCATCGGCGCTGCTCAACAGAGCGGCGAGCGCCTCGCGCTTCGCCAACCGGGACCGCGTGGACGCCACCAGATGGGAGGTGCTCACCAGCCCGTCGAGAAGCATCGCGACATTGTGGCGTGTCGAGCCGACAGGCGCCGGGCCTCCGCACGTACGCATCAGCGGTCGACGCTGCCCGTTAGCCTGGTTTCGTGGTGTCCAGCGCGATGACGGGGCGGCAGCGCACCTGGCGTCCGGACTGGCCGTGCGAGCCGTACGACATACTCCGGCCGCTGCGTCGAGGTGGCGCCGACCCCACCTTCGTGCTGGGAGACAGCGGTGTGGTCTGGCGGGCAGCCAGGACGCCCGAAGGGCCGGTGACTCTTCTGATCTCTCCGCGACGCAGCGAAGGGGTGATCGACCTGGTCGCTTGGGGAAGCGGTGCGGACTGGATGCTCGACCATGCGCCGGAGATGCTCGGCGCGGCTGACGACGTCGGTGGTTTCGAGTCGGGGTACCAGGTCGTCCGCGAGGCGTGGGCGCGGAACCCGAACTGGCGGGTCGCGCGCTCTGGACTCGTACTCGAGGCGCTTGTTGCCGCAGTCATCGAGCAGAAGGTGACCGGCAAGGAGGCCTGGCTCGGCTGGCGCAGGCTCCTCACCAGATTCGGCGAGCCGGCTCCCGGGCCGGGTCGTGCCAGGGAGATGCGTTGCCTCCCGACTCCGGCGGTGCTCGCCCACATCCCGTCCTGGGAGTGGCTGCGCTGCTCCATCGACGGCGCCCGGTCCTCGACCATCACAAAGGCCAGCCGCGTGGCTGCGGGGCTCGAGCGCACCCTCGACCGCAGCCCGGCCGACGCCGAGGCGGCGCTGCGCTCGGTTCCCGGCGTCGGGGTGTGGACTGCGGCGGAGGTGCGACAGCGTGCCCATGGTGACGCCGACGCCGTCAGCTTCGGCGACTTCCACGTCGCGGCCCATGTCGGGTGGGCGGTCACGGGCTCCGTCGTCGGCGACGACGAGCTGCGCGAGCTGTTGGAGAGCGAAAGGCCGCACCGCTACCGGGTGCAGCACATCGTCACGACCCGCCTCGCGGGCCGGCCACGTCGCGGACCACGGATGGCACCGCGGCGCCACCTGCCGGTATGAGCAGGTTCTTCGCGCTCCGACCCGGCGAGGCCCGCTGGGTGTTCGGGGGCTCGGTCGCCTTTGCTTTCCTCGCTGCGGACGTTGCCACTGGAGGGCTGCTCGACCACTTCGACCACGTGGTGCGAGAGCAGATCCAGCCGCGAGCGCCGGTCACACCCTGGTGGATGGGGCTACCCGGCGACGTCGGGGAGGCGGGTATCGCTGCGGGCCTCGTCGTCGCCGCCGCACTCGTCACCTCCCAGGTGCTCTGGCGGGGATGGCCGATGCTGCTCGCGCTCGGCAACCTCGTCGCCGTCGAGGTCATGACCCTGCTGGTCAAGACGGCCATCGGCAGGCCGGGTCCGGGTGAGGTGGTCGGCACCGAAGGCTATCCCGGCTTCTTCCCGTCCGGCCACGCGAGCACATCAGCCGTGTGTGTCGGCACAGTCGTCTTCCTGGTGGCCACGTGGGGCCGTCCGCGTCGTCTGGACATCGCCGCGTGGGCCGGTCAGCTCGGTGGCCTCGGGGTGGGTGCGGTCTCGGCCCTAAGGTCGATGCTCGAGGACTTCCACTGGCTCACCGACGGCGTCGGTGGGTTGCTGGTGGCGTCGGTCACCATGACCCTGGGTTTCGCGGCAGCCCGTCGGTACGTGGGCACAGCCCTGGTGCCGGGCGGCGTCGAACCCCCCTGAGCGACCCCAGCTCGGCAGTGACCGCAGACAGCCGGACCACCGGCCCGCCCGGAAGTGTCGGAGCAGGACCGTAGGCTTTCCGACATGAGACCTGTTGACGACCTCGTGCGTACGGTGGCGCCCTTCGAGGTGGTCTCCGACTATGTGCCGTCGGGCGACCAGCCGGCCGCGATCGAGGAACTCGAGCGCCGGATCACCGGCGGCGTCGAGGATGTTGTGCTTCTCGGCGCCACGGGGACGGGCAAGACCGCGACGATCGCCTGGCTCGTCGAACGCGTCCAGCGCCCCACCCTCGTCATGCTTCCGAACAAGACCCTGGCAGCCCAGTTCGCCAACGAGCTCAGGGAGCTGATGCCTCATAACGCCATCGAGTACTTCGTCTCCTACTACGACTACTACCAGCCGGAGGCGTATGTCCCACAGACCGACACCTATATCGAGAAGGACTCTTCGATCAATGAGGAGGTGGAGCGGCTCCGGCACTCAGCGACCTGGTCGCTGCTGACCCGGCGAGACGTCATCGTGGTCTCCACCGTCTCCTGCATCTACGGCCTCGGCTCGGCCGACGAGTACATGAACCGGATGATCCATGTGGAGGTCGGCGCCGAGACGGACCGCGACGGGCTGCTCCGCAAGCTCGTTCAGGTGCAGTACGCACGCAACGACCTTGCTGCCACCCGGGGCACCTTCCGCGTCCGCGGCGACACGCTCGAGATCTTCCCCGTCTATCAAGAGCTCGCCATCAGGGTGGAGTTCTTCGGTGACGAGATCGAGCGGCTCATGACCCTCCACCCGTTGACCGGCGAGGTGCTGACTGAGGAGAAGGAGATCTACATCGGAGCGGCCACGCATTACGTGACAGCACCGGAGCGGATGGAGCGTGCGATCACGGGCATCGAGGAGGAGCTCGAGCAGCGCCTGGCAGAGCTCGAGCGTGGTGGCCATCTGCTCGAGGCGCAGCGTCTGCGCATGCGGACGAACTACGACGTGGAGATGATGCGCCAGATCGGCACCTGCTCGGGCATCGAGAACTACTCCCGCCACACCGACGGTCGCGCCTCGGGGAGTGCGCCCAGCTGCCTGCTCGACTACTTTCCCGAGGACTTCCTCCTCGTGCTCGACGAGTCCCACGTCACCGTCCCGCAGATCGGGGGGATGTACGAGGGCGACATGTCCCGCAAGCGCACCCTGGTCGAGCATGGGTTCCGGCTGCCCAGCGCCATGGACAACCGACCGCTGCGATGGGAGGAGTTCCTCGACCGCGTCGGTCAGACGGTCTACCTTTCCGCGACACCCGGGCCGTACGAGCGGGCGAAGGTCGACGACAGCGTCGAGCAGATCATCCGCCCCACCGGTCTCGTCGACCCGGAGGTCATCGTCAAGCCGACGAAGGGCCAGATCGACGACCTCATCTCCGAGATCGGGGTCCGCACCGAGCGCAACGAGCGGGTGCTCGTCACCACACTCACGAAGAAGATGTCGGAGGACCTTACCGACTACCTCCTCGAGAGCGGCGTCCGCACGCGCTACCTGCACAGCGAGGTCGACACACTGCGGCGGATCGAGCTGCTCCGCGAGCTCCGGCTGGGCCAGTACGACGTCCTGGTCGGCATCAACCTGCTGCGTGAGGGTCTCGACCTTCCCGAGGTGTCGCTCGTCGCGATCCTCGACGCCGATAAGGAGGGGTTCCTCCGGTCGGGGACGTCGTTGATCCAGACGATCGGTCGCGCCGCGCGAAACGTCTCCGGTCAGGTCATCATGTACGCCGACCGCGTCACCGACTCGATGGAGCGGGCCATCGACGAGACGAACCGGAGACGTGCCAAACAGGTCGCCTACAACGTGGCTCGAGGCGTCGACCCCCAGCCCCTGCGCAAGCGCATCGCAGACATCACAGACATGCTGGCGCGCGAGGACGCAGACACCGCAGAGCTGCTCGGCGGAGGCGGTCGACAGCAGTCTCGAGGGAAGTCCCCGGTGCCCGGTCTGTCGAGCCGTGCTGCGGGGGCGTTCGCCCGCGACCTGGCGGGTATGCCGTCGCGGGATCTGGCCGACCTGGTTCAGCAGCTCACCGACCAGATGCATGCCGCCGCTGCGGAGCTCCAGTTCGAGGTGGCGGCACGGCTCCGCGACGAGATCTCCGAGCTGAAGAAGGAGCTCCGTCAGATGGTGGAGGCCGGCGCCAGGTGACGCTTCCCGGCCAGGAGCCTCTGGCGCCCTACGATCCTGCTTGAGCGTCGGGCGTCCGAGGTGCCACGACCCGGCCCCATGGCGGGCCTCCGGGGCACCTGAGCCGGCTGAGCTGTGACAGAATAACTACTGCGTGGAGGGGAGTATCCCTTCGCAGCGGTGTCGTCATCACGGCGTGGTCCGTCCTCGACGGGTCGTCCGCCCGGTGCCGCTGGCTCGAGCCTGATGCTCGAGCGGGAGAGACCTCTGGGCTCGTCGTCGCCGTCGGCGCCGCACCGAGAACCCCGGAGGAGTACGCCCATGTACGTCGCCCCATGGGTGTGGTGGGCCACCGTGCTGTTCACCACAGGTTTCCTGCTGGTCGACGTCGTCGTCATCGGGCGTCGCCCGCACGAGCCCTCGATGAAGGAGGTCAGTCGGGACCTCGCCTTCTTCGTGGCTGTCGCCGTCCTTTTCGGGCTCGGCGTCCTGGTACTGGCGGGGTCGCAGTCAGGCGGCGAGTTCTTCGCGGGGTGGCTGACCGAGTACTCGCTGTCCGTCGACAACCTGTTCATCTTCCTCATCATCCTCAACCGATTCGGGGTGCCGAGAGAGCTTCAGCAGACAGCCCTGATGGTCGGCATCGTCCTTGCGTTGGTGATGCGTGGGGTGTTCATCGCTCTCGGCGCCGCCGCGATCAACCAGTTCAGCTGGGTGTTCTACATCTTCGGCCTGTTCCTCATCTACACAGCGGTGAAGCTGACGAAGGAGGGGCCGGAAGACGAGGACGAGTACGAGGAGAACCGACTCATCCGGTGGGTCGAGAAGCGGTTGCCTGCCAGCAAGGAGTTCAACGGCACCAAGCTCTTCGTGAGGGAGCAGGGCAAGCGGCTCATCACGCCGATGTTCCTCGTGATCGTCACGTTGGGCACGACAGACCTGCTGTTCGCGTTCGACTCCATCCCTGCCATCTACGGGCTTACGAATGAGCCGTACATCGTCTTCACCGCCAATGTCTTCGCCTTGATGGGTCTCCGACAGCTCTACTTTCTCCTCGGGGGGCTCCTCGAGCGCCTCATCTACCTCCCCTACGGGTTGGCGTTCCTCCTGGCCTTCATCGGCGTGAAGCTCGTCCTACACGCGCTGCACGACAACGAGCTGCCGTTCGTCAACGGAGGGCACCACATCTCGTGGGCGCCCGACATCCCCATCTGGGTCTCGCTCGTCGTCATCGTGGGCACGCTCGTCGTCACCACAGCCGCCAGCCTGATGCGTGAGTCGCGGATGAGCGACGCGGAGCGCGACGCACGTACCGGTCCTCGTCGCGACAACGAGGACGACTGAGCGCGTCGCCTCGTCGGGCGGCGGGCTAGCCCTGTCCTGAGCGCGGCTCGTGGCGATCAGCCCAGGCAGCGCTCGCGCCGTCGGCGATGAGGTCCAGCGCCGCCTGCTCACCGAGCGTGGACGTCGTGCAGATGACGAGGATGAAGGGATCGGCATCTGGGGGATAGATGATGGCGGCGTCGTGCGAAACGCCCTCGACCCAGCCCGACTTGTGCGCGACGGCGGTTCCGGCCGGCAGTCCCGCAGGGATCGCGTCGTTGACCTGCTGGGCCGACAGAACCGCCACAACCTCGTCGCAGGATTCTCGGCTCGCCGCGGCGCCGATGGTCAGGGCTTGCAGTGTGCGGGCCAGGTCGCGCGCCGTGACAAGGTTGTGCCGGCCACTCGCGCGGGCGGCGGTGTCTTCGATCCCCCTCGCCACCACGCTGTCCGAGGCGCCGACTGCCTCGAGCGCAGCCGCGGTGGCCGACAGCCCGACTGCGCCGAGGAGCAGGTTGGTTGCCAGGTTGCTGGACCGTACGAGTGCTCGATACGCCAGCCATCGCAACGCGACTGGCTGGCCCATACGTGCCCAGGGCTCGGGGTCGCTGTCGGCGTCGCTGTCGATGGAGAACCGCTCGTGCCCGTGCGCCGACGCGAAGCTGTTCACGACGACAACCGAGTCGTCGAGAGCCAGCCGCCCTGCTTCGTGCTCGCGAAACGCGGCCAAGACGAGGGCGACCTTCATGGTGCTGGCCGCGTAGTGCCGCTCGCAGCCGCGGTAGGCGATCTGTGGCGACCCGGCAACGGGCCCAGCCCATATCGAGAATGAGCCCTCCGGCGGTAGAGCCTCGATGAAGCGTGACAGGTGGCGGAGGGTCACCCGCCGAGGGTAGCCGGACTGGTCGCACCTGGCCGCCCATTCGCTGGGCCCGAGCGCTCACGCAGGCGACGGCGGCGACAGGCTGACGAGCTCTGCCTCGGCTACTTCGTCGGCGGCATGTCCGGGGCTTACGAGCTGCGCGTTGGCGTCCGGCAGCGTCAGCGAGGCCTCGGGTGCCGGGCGTGCGAACAGGTAGCCCTGGCCATGAACCCAGCCGTGGTGCAGCGCCCTGGAGCACTGGTCGTCGGTCTCGATACCCTCGACGACCCCGTGCGCACCGAGGCTCGCCACCAGGTCCGCTACCGTCGACGTGATCCGGTCGGATGCCTCGTCCTGGCCAAGTCGCGCGGTGAAGGAACGGTCCAGCTTGATCCCGGTGATGGGCGTCGTGAGGACCGAGCTGAGGGCCGAGTAGCCGGTCCCGAAGTCGTCCATGAGCAGCTCGATGCCCATGTCGCGCAACTCCTGCATCTCGGTGAGGCTCGACCCCGCCGCGTTGAGCACGCCGTTCTCGGTGATCTCCAGGCCCAATCGGCTCGCCGGGACGCCGGCCGCCTCGAGCTCTCTCCTGACGACGCCGTTGAAGTCACGGCCGAGCTGGACGGGGGCGACGTTGACGAAGACCCGCCAGCTTTCGTCGGGGTGGCGTGCGAGGAACTGGCAGGCCTGCCGCAGCACGACCTGACCGAGGTCGACGATCAGGTGGGACTCCTCCGCGACGTCGAGGAAGGACGCCGGCAGCAGTAGCCCACGGGTCGGATGCCGCCAGCGCAGCAGGGCCTCGAACGCCACGGTACGACGATCGGCGAGGGTGACGATCGGCTGGTAGTGGAGCTCGAACTCGTCGTTCTCGATCGCGACGTGAAGCTCGCCCTCGACGGAGAGATGCAGGAGTGCGTGGCTGCGCATGGCGGCTGTGTAGATCTCCCAGCGTGAACGGCCGTTCTTCTTTGCGGCGTAGAGGGCGGAGTCGGCGTCCCGCAGCAGCATCTCTGCGGAGTCGTCCGGTCCGCCGACGGCGAGGCCGGCGCTGAACGAGACCGTCAACAGGTGACCGTCGATCTCGATGGGCCTCTCCACGGACAGCTTGGCCCGGTCGAGGACCGACGTCGCGAGGTCCAGCGAGGTCACCCGCGGCAGGATGATGACGAACTCGTCGCCGCCCATCCGGGCGACCGTGTCGCTGCCGCGTACGGAATCCTGAAGACGGAGGGCCACCTCCTGGAGCAACAGGTCCCCGGCGTGGTGCCCCAGTGAGTCGTTGACCCGCTTGAAGTGGTCGAGGTCGCAGAACGCCACCGCAAGGAGACCCTCGTCTCGCCGGTGGTCGACCAAGGCATGCGTAAGGCGGTCCACGAGAAGGCCGCGGTTGGGCAGTCCGGTGAGCGAGTCATAGAGTGCGCGCCGCTCGAGGTTCTCCTGCGCAGCTCGCATCTCCGTCATGTCCTGGACCTGACCGACGAAGTGCAACGGTTTTCCGGCCGCGTTGTGCACCAGGCTCACGGAGAGCCTTACCCACAAGGTGCTCCCGTCGCAGCGGATGTAGCGCTTCTCCCGTTCGTAGTGCGGGATCAGCCCGTTGAGGAGCTTGCGGACGAGCCCGGAGTCCATCTCCACGTCGTCGGGGTGCGTGATGTCTCGGAACGTCATCGTGCTCAGCTCGGATGCCTCGTAGCCGAGCATCCTGCACATCTGACTGTTGGGGCGTAGGAACCGACCATCGAGGTCGACGAGGCTCATACCGATCGGGGCATGGTCGATAGTGAGTCGGAACTGTTCCTCGGACTGCGCCTGGGCGTCCATGACCCGCCGACGCGACGAACCGACCAGCTGGAGCACGACGAGCCCGACAAGGGTGGCGAGCGCCGCAACCCCGAGGACGAGCCAGGCGACCCAGTCGGAGCTGGTCGCCGGCGAGACGACGGCGCTCTCGGGGGCGGTGAGGACGAGTCTCCAGGACGTCCCTGAGATCGGGGCGGAGACGATCAGGCGGCCGTCGACGACCGTCGGGCCGCTCAATGCTCGATCGGGGTCGACGCCGTTGAGCGAGGTGTTGGCACCGTCCCCGCCGAACACGATAGGTGTGCCGGCGGCGTCGACGAGGTAGCCCTGGGTACCGCTGATGGAGGAGACCGCGAGAAAGTTGACGAGCGGGCTGTGCTCGAAGTCGAAGCCGGCCGTCAGTACGCCGCCGTTGCCCTCGAGCGGCAGCGCGAAGGCGACGATCGGGACAAGCCCCGGGGCCGACAGGATGTCTGTGGACACCGACTGCGAGCCGGCCAGCGCGGCTGTGATGTAGGAAGATCTCGGGGCCAGGTTCACACCGTGAAGGCCCGGGTGCGCGGGGCTGCTGGAGAGCACATGCCCCCGCTTGTCGAGCAGTAGCGCTGCAGTGAAACCGGATCGCTCTGTCTCCCGGATCAGGGCGGCGCTGGTGGTCGCCTTGTTCATCAAGGCGTTGGCCATTCGCTGCTCTCGGGCGAAGATGTCGTCGCCATACGCCGAGATGAACTCTGCGCTCGTCTCCGCGCGTCCGGCGAACCGGACGACGAGGGCATCACGCCCCTGGCTCTGGCTGTTGGCAACCGTGGAGGCCGCGACGACAACGACGGCAGCCCAGCAAAGGGCGGCCGCCGTCACACGCAGCGAAGTTCTCACGACACTCAGCATGTACTAGTACCTCGAGCCAGTCCGGTCATCGGTGTTAGATACCCGTTGGGTTGACACCCGGGTCCCCCGAACGGCCACCACCGTGCCGCCGGGCGGTCTCGGCGGCCAGCTCGCGCACTCCGAGAGCATGGGTGATCGATCATCTGATTCGACCAGTCGATTACCGAGTGCCCGACCTGCCCTGAGCCAGGGGACGACGGTGGCAGAGTACGTGGCCGCCGCACAGCCCTCCAGCGCCGCAGTACTCGCCTTCGTCGTGCGTCATCCCTTATGCCGACTCGGGAGCGCCGAACGGGCCTGAGCCCTTGGACCGAGGAGCCGGACGCGCATGCCCAGGCATCGCGCCTCTGGTCAGGCGACCTGAGCGAAGCGTGCGTAGCCTCGCTGCCTGATGGAACCGAATCCGGTGAACACTCCGCCGGCGTGCAGATGAGTGCCGTCGAGCACAAGAGCCCATACGCCGAGCTTGCCGCTCACGCAGTTCGGGTTCCAGGCGTTGACCGAGCCGTCGACCGGATCGAGCGAAGCGATGAAGGGTCGGGGGATCTTGCCGGTGACGATCTGCGAGAAGTGACCGCCTATCCACATCTCGTCGTTGGACACGGCGATCGCCTGAGTGTTGCCGCTCGTCTTGATGGACCAGACGGGGTCGTTGGAGACGGCGGGGTCGTAGGCGAACAGGGTGTTGTTCGAGGTGCCGTAGAAGAAGCGCGTGCCGTCCGGGCTCAACCCGATCGTGACGGCGTTGCCCCCGTTACCGGTGGGCGCGAAGCTCGTGGCCGTGCCGGTCGCAGCGTCGACCGAACCTGCCGCGAGGCGGAGTTGGCCACCTAGCACCGTGAAGGCGCCACCGGCATAGACGGTCGAGCCGTCCGGCGTCACGACGACCTCGGTGACACCCTTGTCGGGCGCCGGTTGGAAGCCTCGGATGAGATCGCCGGTCATGGTGTCGATGGCGACGAGCCGCTTGCGGCCGGTTCCGTCGACCCCGGTGAAGCGTCCGCCCACGTGAAGCCGGTTGCCGTCGACCGCGAGCGAGTTGACGTTGGGGTTGAGTCCGGAGGTGTCCGCCTGCCAACCGGCAAGCGCAACGCCTGTGACTGCATCCACCGCGGCGAGGTTGGCATGCGGTGCGCCCCCGGCCTCGGTGAAGGTGCCACCCAGGAAGACGACAGTGCCGTCCTCCGATGCGGCGACGGCCATCACCTTGCCGTTGGCACCCGGGTCGAAGAGCGCGTCGACGTGGCCATCGGACCTGATCGCGGCGACATTCGTGCGGGGACTGCTGCCGACGCTGTTGAAGAGCCCGCCTATGAACCTGCGGTCCCCGACCTGGGCCATGCCGTAGACACCACCCGCGACCTGGTCAGTGGCATCCGGAGTGATACTGACAGTTGCGACCGCAGCCCCCGGCGCGACAAGTGCGAGAGTGAGCGCCCCGACCGACACCCTGGACCAGGCGGTGAACGTGCGGCGCCCCGGGCTCAGCCGGCTGGACACTGTCTCCACAACCACTACACCCCTACATGTCGACGGGACCCGCCTGCGAGGTCCCGAGGAGAGAAGAGTGTCACTTCACAGGAGAGTCCTTCAGCGATCTACGCAAAGTCGCGGGGGGTGGTCACGCGAGGTAGTCGCGCAAGCGACGACGCCGTCACCATCCGCGGGAGCGCGCCACTCTCCCAGGTGGACCGTTCCGCCCGAGGGTCGTGTCTTCGCTGTGGACTGTAGACGCCCATGTGAGTTGACGCCATCGCGCAGGCATCAGACGACTCCTTTCAGCCGAGAAACCAGCCAGCGCCGCAAGGTTGACGACCGCAGTGGCGGCAGGACCGACCGTCTTCAGTGGATCTCGGGCCAACGCCCTGACGACAGCGTCTGCGCTCTGAACGATGACCATGGGCAGCGCCATCGCGGGGGTCTACTCACCAGCCACGAGTGCGCCAGGCCGCGAGATAGGGCCGTTCGATGCCCCGGCCAGCAGGATCGTCGCCATGCGGCGTTGCCATCGAGCCGAAAAGCATGTCTCTGACGAAGGGCATCAGCGGCAGCTGCGCTGAATCTGCCAGGTCGTGCCACACCACGGCGTCCGTGGTTTCATCGCCGTGTGACGACACCGTTCCCTGCTGCACGTGGACGGTGTAGAGAAGCCGAATGCTGTGGATGCGTTCACTCCGGTCTGGCAGGTCGGTGATGTCACTGACGACGGTGTCCAACGTGTGCGGGGTGATGAGGAGTCCTGTCTCTTCTTGGAACTGCCGGACAAGACATTGCGAGGGTGACTCTCCGAAGTTGATGCCGCCACCAGGCAACCACCAGGTGCCTGGCCACATAGACCGACTGGAAGCACGGGCGAGCAAGACTTTCTGAGTCTTGACGGCCAGGCCATACACAGCCACTCGTTGCCGCTGCGGAGGTCCGGGGGACACATCGTCACGCTAGTGCCAGGCGCCTGTCCATGGCAGACCCCACCTCAGCCCTAGATCCAACCCCACCACGGATCGCAACTCACATGCAGCGGTTCACGACCATGGCAACAGGAAGTCACCAGCCGCGGGCGCGCCACTCTCCGAGGTGGGGGCGCTCCGCCCCTAGGGTCGCGTCGTCGCCGTGGCTTGGTGCAGAAGCCGTCGCGCGAGGGAACCGCGGGGGAGATGACGAATACGACGTAAGCCAGCGCGAGGCCGATCGTCGCGAGTACGTACGGACAGGACACATCTCACTTGTCACAGTCCGCGAGCGGGTGGTCACAAAGACGAACGAGCCCAGCGCAGTTACCAGCCGCGCAGACGCCACGCCACGAGGTTCGGGCGCTCGATGCCAAGGCCAGGAAGATCGTCGCCGTGGCCCGGATATACCCAGGTCTCGTCGGGGAGGCGGTCGAAGACCTTGCGCTCGAGGTCGTTCATCAGCGACGTGAAGCCCTCGAGAGATGTGGTCCGTCCAGGCCCGCCCGGGAACAGGCTGTCACCGGTCCAGAGATGCGGAGGGCCGGTCGGGTCGTCGTACAGCAGGGCAATCGACCCGGGGGTGTGCCCGGTGAGATGGAGGACCTCCAGGTCGACCTCGCCGACCGAGACGATGTCGCCGTCGCGCACGGTGCGTGTCGTGGCCACCGGGATACCGTCGGCGTCGGCCGCGCCGGCGACAGTGGCGGCTTCGGTGGCCGACACGACCGCCGCGAGAGCGCCCCAGTGGTCGCCGTGCCGGTGCGTCGTCACCACAGTCGCGAGCGGCTCACCGGCGAGGAGGCCGAGAAGGACGTCCGCCTCGGCCGCAGCGTCGACCAAAAGGGACTCCTCGGTCCGACGACATCTCAGCAGGTATGCGTTGTTGTCCATCGGTCCTACCGACGCCTTGGTCACCATCAGCTCGCCGAGCTCTCGGACCGCCGCCGTGCCGCGACGCACCTTGCCGTGGTAACTCACCGCCAGACCCCTTGACGCGGCAGGGCTCCCGTCTCGCAGTACAGCCCGATTCCGTCAGTCCTTCCGATCAGCCAGCCGAGGAGCGCAGGAGGAGGGCCCGTGACCTCGGGGCCGCCGCCGGCAATCACCCAGCGTCCCTCGTCATCGTTGGCGACCAGCACGCAGCCGACGAAGTCGTCGCGGACGGTGGACTCGTCGGCGATGTCGCGGAGAAGCGCCTCGACGAAGTCCTCCGGCCAGTGGGCGAGGGTGTAGTCCAGGTCGACGTCGATGTGGTGCACCTCAACCTCCGTGCGCCGAAGGAACGGGATCGCGGCGGCGGACCCCGTGCGGTCGTGGGCACCCCAGACCAGCTCCGCCTCCCAGCTCCGCGCGTCGAGCTCCGCCAGCGCATCCAGGAATCGCTCGTGGGACGCATGAACGTCGAGACGAAGCTCGTCGGCCGAGCGCCCTGCCTGTGCCGCGATTACGGCGTTGCGCTCGTCGCGGCTAGGGTACATCGGCGTCCTGACTCCCGTGCGTGCCCAGGTGACCAGGTTGACCAATGCGTCGGCATTGCGGGCGATGTGGGTGAGCACGTGCCCGCGGCTCCAGTCCGGAAGCAGCGAGGGTCCCCGTGCCTGCTCGTCGGTCAGTGCGGAGATGGTGTGCTCGAGTGCCTGCGTCGAAGTCCTGACGCCCTCGATTCCGGTGGAAGGGTCGGCCGCCATACGATAGAACCTACCGCCTACCGGGCACCTCTCGGACGCTGCGCGAGCTCCTCCGGACTCGACGCGCCAAGGGGACCTGCGATGGTCGGGCCGGGGCGGCGTGCCGAGTAGACTTGCGAACACCTGTTCGAAGGCGGAGGAGTGCGCCGCGCAGTGGAAGGTACATAGTGGCCGATCAGCTGATCATCCGCGGTGCACGCGAGCACAACCTCAAAGACGTCTCGCTCGACCTGCCTCGCGACTCCCTCATCGTCTTCACAGGTCTGTCGGGGTCGGGCAAGTCGAGCCTGGCGTTCGACACCATCTTCGCCGAGGGTCAGCGCCGCTACGTCGAGTCCCTGTCGGCGTATGCGCGCCAGTTCCTCGGGCAGATGGACAAGCCCGACGTGGACTTCATCGAGGGCCTCTCTCCGGCGGTCTCGATCGACCAGAAGTCGACCTCTCGCAACCCACGCTCCACCGTCGGCACCATCACCGAGGTGTACGACTACCTCCGGCTGCTATTCGCCCGGGCCGGCCGCCCGCACTGCCCCGTCTGCGGCCGTCCGATCGCTCGGCAGACCCCGCAGCAGATCGTCGACCGGGTGCTCGAGCTCGAAGAAGGTGCCCGGTTCCAGGTGCTGGCGCCGGTCGTCAGAGGACGCAAGGGCGAGTACGTCGACCTGTTCCGGCAGCTGCAGGCGCAGGGCTTCTCACGGGTCAGGGTCAACGGTGACACCAACCCCCTGACGGAGCCACCCAAGCTCGACAAGCAGAAAAAGCACACCATCGAGGTGGTGGTCGACAGACTCGCCGTCAAGGAGTCCGCGAAGCGCCGGCTCACCGACTCCGTCGAGACCGCCCTCGGGCTGTCGGGTGGTCTCGTCACGCTCGACTTCGTCGACCTGGAGGACGACGACCCGAACCGCGAGCGGGTCTTCTCCGAGCACCTGGCCTGTCTCTACGACGACCTGAGCTTCGAGGAGCTCGAGCCGCGGTCCTTCTCCTTCAACTCACCCTTCGGCGCTTGTACGACGTGCCACGGGCTCGGTACCCGGATGATCGTCGACCCCGAGCTGGTCATCCCCGACGACGGCAAGTCCCTGGACGAAGGAGCCATCTCGCCCTGGTCGGCAGCGCACGTCTCCGACTACTTCGGTCGCCTCCTCGACGCGCTCGCCGACGAGCTGGGCTTCACGACCGACACCCCCTGGGGGAAGCTGCCCCGGCGTGCGCGGGAGTCGATCCTCGAGGGTCACCCTACGAAGCTGCACGTGCGCTACAAGAACCGCTACGGCCGCGAGCGCTCGTACTTCGCCCAGTTCGAGGGGGTGCTCCCGTACATCCACCGCCGCCACACGGAGGCCGAGAGCGACACCGGCCGTGAGCGGTTCGAGGGATTCATGCGCGAGGTGCCCTGCCTGGCCTGCGATGGGGCCCGGCTCAAGCCGATCTCCCTTGCCGTGACGGTTGGCGGCAAGAACATCGCCGAGATCAGCGCACTGCCTGTCGACGAGGCGGCGACCTTCCTCGCAAGCGACCTCGACCTTTCGGCACGCGAGTTCCAGATCGCCGAGCGGGTGATCAAGGAGATCAACGAGCGGCTCCGGTTCCTGCTCGACGTCGGGCTCGACTACCTCAGCCTCAACCGGCCGTCGGGGTCGCTGTCGGGAGGCGAGGCCCAGCGGATCAGGCTGGCGACGCAGATCGGCGCAGGGCTCGTCGGGGTGCTCTACGTGCTGGACGAGCCGTCGATCGGTCTGCACCAGCGGGACAACCACCGGCTCATCGAAACGCTGCTCAGGCTCCGCGACCTCGGAAACACCCTCATCGTCGTCGAACACGACGAGGACACCATCCGGACCGCCGACTGGGCGGTCGACATCGGTCCCGGTGCCGGCGAGCACGGTGGGCAGGTGGTGGTGTCCGGTCCGGTAGAGGACCTGCTGACACACCCCGACTCGCTGACAGGTGCGTACCTGTCGGGACGGGTAGAGATCCCGCTCCCCGACGTGCGACGGCCGCCGACACCTGGTCGCGAGCTCGTCGTCCACAACGCCCGAGAGCACAACCTCCAGGACGTGACCGTCGGCTTCCCGCTGGGATGTTTCATCGCAGTCACCGGCGTGTCCGGGTCCGGTAAGTCGACGCTGGTGAACTCGATCCTCTACGCCGCGCTGGCGAAGCGCATCTACAACGCCCGCGACGTGCCCGGTCGCCACCGAGACATCACGGGCGTCGACCAGGTCGACAAGGTCATCCATGTCGACCAGTCACCCATCGGGCGGACGCCGCGCTCCAACCCTGCGACGTACACCGGCGTGTTCGACCACGTCCGGAAGCTTTTTGCGCAGACTCCCGAGGCGAAACTCCGCGGCTACCTGCAGGGTCGGTTCTCCTTCAACGTCAAGGGTGGCCGCTGCGAGGCCTGCGCCGGAGACGGCACCATCAAGATCGAGATGAACTTCCTCCCCGACGTCTACGTGCCCTGCGAGGTATGCCATGGCGCGCGGTATAACCGGGAGACCCTGGAGGTGCATTACAAGGGCAAGACGATCGCCGAGGTCCTCGACATGCCCATCGAGGAGGCCGTCGAGTTCTTCGAGGCCATTCCCGGCATCGCCCGGCATCTTCGCACCCTCGTAGACGTCGGGCTCGGATACGTCCGGCTCGGACAACCGGCGCCCACCTTGTCTGGCGGCGAGGCGCAACGGGTCAAGCTTGCCTCGGAGCTGCAGAAGAGATCGACAGGCCGGACGGTCTACGTGCTCGACGAGCCGACAACCGGGCTGCACTTCGAGGACATCCGAAAGCTGCTCGACGTACTGTCGCGCCTCGTCGACCAGGGCAACACGGTCATCGTCATCGAGCACAATCTCGACGTCGTCAAGACCGCCGACTGGCTCATCGACCTCGGCCCTGACGGTGGAAACAAGGGAGGTCTCGTGGTCGCCGAGGGAACACCGGAGGAGGTGGCCCAGACGGAGGCGAGCTACACAGGTCACTTCCTCAAGCCGATCCTCACCGGACGAGGAGGACGCGCCGCTTCTTCCGCGCCGGCGGCTCTGACCAGCCGCAACGGCGGACCCGCCCGGCGGAGACCCGTCGCTCGCAAATCGGCCCTCAACCGCTGAGCGCGCGCTGCGCTTTCCCGTCCATTGGCCAAAGGTCGTAGCACCATCTGCCAATTGTCTACTCATTGTGGACAGATAGGCTGGTGACATTGTCCCCTTATGAGGAGCTGAAATGGCCCAAGACGACCACAGCGACACACCGCCAGCATCGACACGCCGCACGGTTCTGCGGGGGGCGCTGCTGGCTGGGGTGGCGACGCCGCTCCTGGCCGCCTGCGGCTCGAGCAACGACACGAGTGGCGACACGGGGACCACGACCTCCGCAGCCTCGGGGGGAACAGCTACGTCCGACTCGGGCGGGACCGCACCCAGCTCCAGCGGTGGCGGAGGCACGGCAGCTATCGCTCAAACCACCGATGTGCCCAAGGGTGGCGGGGTCATCCTCAAGGCCGACAAGGTCGTCGTCACCCAGCCGTCAGCCGGTCAGTTCAAAGGTTTCAGCAGTACGTGTACGCATATGGGCTGCACGCTTCACGATGTGACCCAGACGATCAACTGCGTCTGCCACGGCAGCCAGTTCTCCATCGAGGATGGCAGCGTCGTCACCGGCCCGGCGACCAAGCCCCTGCCGGAGATGCCGATCGTGGTGTCGGGCAAGGACATCGCGCTCGCCTGACTCTGTAGGACATCGGCCGACTGCTTGCGGCTAGGGGGCCGACGCGCCCAGGAAGGCCAGGTCGCGACGACACACCCGGCGGTCGAGCCGTCGGTCGATCACCGTCCGTGCCTCGTCGAAACGGGCGGCCGCGAGCAGCGCCGCGATCAGGGTGTCCTCGACGATCTCGCGCTGCGCGTCGCTGCCGCCGAGGCGCCAGATCGACGTCAGTAGCTCCCCGAGACGGTCGGCAGCGAGCCCGGCGTCGCCTTCCACAAGGGCTTGCAGAGCCGACGTGAGGGGTGAGACGACCTCGGCGTACGTCGGGTCACTGTGCTCGCGTGCCCACCTCTCCAGAGCCTCGAGCCGGTCGGACTGGCCGAGGGCGCACAACGTCACCGCCGAGTGCAACGCCACGAAGGGGGTCGGCGGGCGGTCGAGCAGGTGCTGGTCGATGTCGTCGATCACAGTGTCGACACCGGGTACCGCCGCCGCACCGGGAGTGATGGCCCAGCGCCACAACAGCGAGCACGAGTCGACCAGAGCCCGGCACCCGACGACTGTTGGTGGCGCCAACTCTGCGGCGTAACGGCTTCGCACCGCCGCGAAGTCTCCCAGCGACAGCTCATGCAGAGCCGCATGCCATGAGTAGTGCGCCAGGTTGTCCGACGACTCGCCCGCCCCGTGGATCCAACCATCGAGCCAGTCGCGGCCGCCCACGTGGTCACCCGTCTCGTAGTGCACGTGCGTGCGGGCGTGAACCGAGTGGCCTGCTGCCGGCTCGACGTCGAGGGAGGCACACGAGAGGTTCATCGCCTCGTCCCACCGCCGCTGCTCCTGCCGGACAAAGGCCAGCAGACCGCTGTACCACCAGTCCGTGCCGTACGCCGGCCTGGCCCGCTCGACGATCGACCAGGATTCCTGGGGCACCGTGGTCACCCCGGCAAATGCGATCGTAGGCACGGCGACCGACAGCAGCAGCGCGTCGAGCGGGTAGGTGCGAAGGTGGGCGATCAGCGGTCCTGAGTCACCACCGATGTGTGCTGCGACCGCATGCACGTGGCGGCGCTCGCGCTCGCTCGCGCGGAGGGCGAGGCGCTTGGCTGAGGCCATCCGCGCCTCGACGTCGACGGCGGCGCAGTACTCGTGCCCCAGCAGCCCCAGCGCCGCATGACCGAGGGCGAACGTCGGGTCATGAGCGATCGAACTGGCGACCGCCTCGAGTGCCCCCGACTGCACCTTGAGCAGCGCCGCCACTCCGGCGTTGTAGGCGTCGGCCGCCTCCTGCGACGTGGAGAGCCTCAGGTCGTAGAGGTCGCGAGCGGGTTTCGACGGGGTCGTCGTGCTCGAGAGCATGGATAGAGTCTAGTGATTCTCGTCCCTCACAGGTCGATCTTGCCGCCGCGTCGTCCGAGGGTCCGGCGCTTGCGAGCGCTCGTAGGGTGGGGACGTGCCCGACCCGACAACCTACCGGCCCTCGCCGGGAGCGATCCCGGACGCCCCGGGCGTCTACCGGTTCCGTGACCCGCGAGGTCGCGTGATCTACGTCGGGAAGGCGAAGTCGCTGCGGTCACGGGTCTCCTCGTACTTCCAAGACCCTGCGAATCTGCATCAACGCACTGCCTCCATGGTAACGACAGCTGCCTCGGTGGAGTGGACCGTCGTGCAGACCGAGGTCGAGGCACTGCAGCTGGAGTACTCCTGGATCAAGGAGTACGACCCACGTTTCAACGTGAAGTACCGGGACGACAAGTCGTACCCCTGGCTCGCCGTGACCCTCAACGAGGAGTTCCCGCGCGTGATGGTGGGACGCGGCCCCAAAAGGAAGGGAGTCCGCTACTTCGGTCCCTACTCGCATGCGTGGGCGATCAGGGAGACTGTCGACCTGCTCCTGCGGGTCTTCCCCATGAGGTCGTGCTCGAACGGGGTCTTCACCCGTAGCGCCCAGATCGGCCGCCCGTGTCTGCTCGGCTATATCGGGAAGTGCTCGGCCCCCTGCGTTGGTCGGGTGACACGCGACGAGCACAGGGCGATCGTCGACGACTTCTGCACGTTCATCGCTGGCCAGAGCAGCCAGCACGTCCGGCGGCTCGAACGCCAGATGATGGCGGCCTCGGACGAGCTCGAATTCGAACGGGCTGCCCGGCTGCGCGACGACATCGGGGCGCTGCGGCGAGCAATGGAGCAGAATGCGGTGGTCCTGCCCGACGGCACGGACGCCGACGTCATCGCAGTCGCCGAGGACCCATTGGAGATCGCCGTCCAGGTGTTCTACGTCCGCGGCGGCCGGGTTCGGGGGCAGCGGGGGTGGGTCGCGGACCGGGTTGACGATGCCGAGCTGCCGGAGCTGCTCCGGCGCTTCCTCATCCAGGCCTACGACGCCGAGACGTCGGACGGTATACCCCGCGAGGTTCTGATCCCGCAGCCCCCTGAGGACACCCCGGCGCTCGTCGCCTGGCTGAGCGATAAGCGAGGGAGCAAGGTCTCCGTACGGGTACCTCAGCGGGGTGACAAACGGACGCTGATGGAGACGGTCGCTCGCAACGCCGGTCAGTCGCTCGCCGTGCACAAGACGAGGCGTGCGAGCGACCTGACCACGCGGAATAGGGCTCTCGAGGAGATCCAGCGGTCTCTGGGACTCGAGGATGCCCCCCTCCGCATCGAGTGCTACGACGTCTCGAACCTCCAGGGCACCGAGGTAGTGGCGTCGATGGTCGTCTTCGAGGACGGACTGCCGCGCAAGAGCGACTACCGACGGTTCGTCATCCGTGGCTTCGACGGCCAGAACGACGTCGCCGCGATGCACGAGACCATCACCCGGCGGTTCAAGCGCCTACTCGACGAGCGTGCCGAGTCGACTTCAGTCGACCTGGGCGGCCTCGACGCCGAGAGCGGCCCGGTGCTCGTCGACCCGGACACTGGTCGGGCTCGTAAGTTCTCCTACGCGCCGGGTCTGGTCGTCGTCGACGGAGGCGCGCCACAGGTCGCCGCTGCCCAGCGGGCACTCGACGAGCTCGGCATCGACGACGTCCCGGTGATCGGGCTCGCGAAACGGCTCGAGGAGGTCTGGCGACCGGGCGAGCAGAACCCCGTCATCCTCGCCCGCACCAGCGAGGCGCTGTACCTGCTTCAGCGGGTCCGAGACGAGGCCCACCGCTTCGCGATCATGCACCACCGCAGCCGCAGGTCGAAGAGCATGGTCGAGAGCGTTCTGGACGACGTGCCCGGCCTGGGCGAAGTTCGTCGCAAAGTGCTGCTCAGGCACTTCGGCTCGCTCAAGAAGCTCCGAGCGGCCCCTGTCGAGGACATCGCGGCGCTGCCAGGTTTCGGGCCGCGCAGTGCCGAGTCGATCGCCGCGGCCCTGGCGGCGTCGACGGCGCCGCGCTCTCCCGCTGTGAACATGGCCACAGGGGAGATCCTCGACGACGACCCGGCCGGCGTCGATGGCGCCGCCAACGGGCACCTGTGAACGAGCGGACCGGCGACCTGATCATCGTCACGGGGATGACCGGTGCCGGCCGCAGCACCGCCGCGAAGGCGCTGGAGGACCTTGGCTGGTTCGTCATCGACAACCTGCCGCCGCAGATGCTCGTGCAGGCAGTGGAGCTGATCAACGCGGAGGAGGACGCGCCGACACGGATCGCCGTCGTGGTCGACGTTCGCTCGAGGGGCTTCTTCAGCCACCTCCGCGACACGATCGAAGCGATGGCTGCGCAAGGCCCCCGGCCTAGGGTCCTGTTCCTCGAGGCTTCCGACGACGTCCTCGTACGCCGCCAGGACGCGGCTCGCCGGCCGCATCCGCTGCAGGCGGGCGCCAGGCTGCTCGACGGCATCGCGCGGGAGCGGGAACGGGTGCGCGACCTGCGTGGAGACGCCGATGTGCTCATCGACACGTCGACCCTCAACGTGCACGACCTCGCCGCAAGGGTCGAGGCGGCGTTCTCCGAGGCAGACCGTCCCGTCGTCCGCGCGACCATCGTGTCGTTCGGCTTCAAGTACGGGATTCCCGTAGACGCCGACATGGTCCTCGACATGCGCTTTCTGCCCAACCCGCACTGGGTTCCAGAGCTGCGGCCCCAGTCCGGCCTCGACGGCGAGGTCAGCGACTACGTGCTCAGCCAGCCCTCTGCTGTCGACTTCCTGAGCCGTCTCGAGTCGCTGCTCGAGACCGTCTACCCGGGCTTCCTCAAGGAACGTAAGAACTACCTCACCCTGGCCGTGGGGTGCACCGGCGGCAAGCACCGCAGCGTCGCGATGGTGGAGGCGATCGCCGAGAGCATGCGTGCCCGGGGAGTCGAGTCGCGCGTCATGCATCGCGACCTGGGCCGAGAGTGACCTCCTCGACGTACCCCTCGGGTGGGCTGGGCTCCGACACGAGGCCACCTGGCCCACACGTGGTGGCCCTCGGGGGCGGCCATGGGCTTGCGGCGAGCCTGAGCGCGCTTCGGACGTTCTGTCCGGACCTGACCGCGGTCGTCACCGTCGCGGACAACGGGGGGTCGTCCGGCCGGCTGCGTCGCGAGCTCGGGGTCCTCCCGCCGGGTGACCTGAGACAGGCGCTGGCCGCCCTGTGCCGTGACGACGACTGGGGCCGGACATGGGCCCGGGTGCTCCAACACCGGTTCGAGAGCACCGGGGAGCTGCACAGCCATGCCGTCGGCAACCTCCTCATCGTGGCGTTGTGGGAGCTGCTCGGCGGCCATGTGGAGGGGCTCGACTGGGTCGCCAGGCTGCTCGGCGCTGAAGGTCGGGTGCTGCCCATGTCCGCCGTACCCCTCGACATCGAAGCCCGTGTGAGGGGCGCGGACAGCAACCGACCGGCCGACGTGTCGACGGTCCGGGGGCAGGTCGAGGTGGCGACGACGGCTGGGCTCGTCGAGTCGGTCGAGCTGGTGCCCGCCGACCCACCCGCCTGCGTCGAGGCGGTCGACGCAATTGGCGCCGCCGATTGGGTGATCTTTGGCCCCGGTTCGTGGTACACCAGTGTCTTGCCACATCTTCTCGTTCCCGACCTTCGGACCGCGCTGAGCGTGGCGGAAGCGCGACGGTGTGTGACACTGAACCTCGTGGCGCAGCAGGGGGAGACCGACGGATTCTCCTCGAGTACCTATCTCGAGGTCCTTGCCCTTCATGCGCCCGAAGTTCAGATCGACGTCGTCCTGGCTGACGCCGCCGGTGTGGTGGACATGGCCATCTTGGAAGAGACGGCCGATGGATTGGGGGCAGAGCTGGTGATCGCTGACATCGCAGCTCAGGACGGTTCACCTCGCCATGACATAGACAAGCTCGCAGCTGCCTATGCCGGGATCATCCGATGACGACGCAGCAGCGGACGCGACCTGAACATCCCGGTTTGCGGCGTGGGAGGATCGGCCTCATGGCGATGACGGCACAGGTGAAGGCCGAGCTTTCCAGCACGGTGGTCACCAAGACGTGCTGCCGCAAGTCCGAGGTGTCCTCGATGCTGCGGTTCGCCGGAGGCCTGCATGTCCAGGGTGGCCGGATCGTCGTGGAGGCCGAGCTCGACACCGGAGCCGCCGCACGGCGGCTCCGTAGGGACATCTTCGAGGTATACGGTCACCCGAGCGATGTCGTGGTCATCAGCGCCGGTGGCCTTCGCAAGGGCAGCCGGTATGTCGTCAGGGTGACGCGCGACGGCGAGGCGCTGGCCCGGCAGACGGGCTTGTTGGACGGACGCGGGCGACCCGTGAGGGGACTACCTCCGCAGGTCGTGAGCGGCTCGGCCTGCGACGCCGTGGCTGCGTGGCGGGGGGCGTTCCTGGCGCACGGCTCGCTCACGGAGCCTGGTAGGTCGTCGGCGCTCGAGGTCACGTGTCCCGGACCGGAGGCAGCGCTGGCTCTCGTAGGTGCCGCTCGCCGGATCGGCATCTCGGCCAAGGCGCGTGAGGTGCGCGGTGTCGACCGCGTCGTCATCCGCGACGGTGACGCGATCAGCGCCCTGCTTACCAGGCTCGGCGCGCACGAGGCACTGCTGGCCTGGGAGGAGCGGAGGCTGCGTCGCGAGGTGCGAGCCACCGCCAACCGGCTTGCGAACTTCGACGACGCCAACCTGCGGCGCTCGGCCCGCGCCGCGGTGGCTGCCGGCGCCCGGGTCGACAGAGCGCTCGAGATCCTCGGTGAAGAGGTGCCCGACCACCTCAAGTTGGCAGGCTCGCTCCGCGTCGAGCACAAGCAGGCCAGCCTCGAGGAGCTGGGACAGCTGCACGACCCGGTGCTGACCAAGGACGCGATCGCGGGCCGGATCCGGCGACTCCTGGCGATGGCGGACAAACGGGCCCAGGAGCTCGGCATTCCCGATACAGAGGCATCGCTGACACCCGACATGCTCACCGACACGCCCTGACCCCAGCCCCGCCGAGCGGGCGAATGCGCTCTGCCGAGAGGGCGGATATGCCCCGCCTAGAGGCGGGCCAGGCCGCCATACGCATACCGGACGCCGAACACACGATCGACGGCCATTGGGTAGGGTCGATACGCCAGTGCCGTTCCGAAAGCTTGAGGGAGATCGTCGCGTGACTGTCCGCGTAGGTATCAACGGGTTCGGCCGGATCGGTCGCAACTTCTTCCGGGCTGTGGTGGCGTCCGGAGCCGACATCGAGGTCGTGGGGGCCAACGACCTCACCGACAACACCACCCTCGCGCACCTGCTCAAGTACGACTCGATCCTGGGTCGGCTGGACGGTGACGTCGAGGTCTCCGATGACGCCATCAGCGTCGGTGGTCACAGCTTCGCGGCCCTCGAGGAGCGCGACCCCGCCAAGCTGCCCTGGGGAGACCTCGGAGCCGACATCGTGATCGAGTCGACCGGTCTCTTCACGGACGCGACCAAGGCGAAGGGTCACATCGAAGCTGGTGCCAAGAAGGTCATCATCTCGGCGCCGGCGAAGAACGAGGATGTCACCGTCGTGATGGGTGTCAACCACACCGACTACGACCCAGCCACCCACCAGGTCATCTCCAACGCGTCGTGCACGACCAACTGCCTCGCCCCGATGGCGAAGGCGCTCAACGACGAGTTCACCATCGTCAAGGGTCTGATGACGACGATCCACGCGTACACCGCGGACCAGAACCTGCAGGACGGCCCCCACAAGGACCTGCGCCGCGCCCGGGCAGCGGCGCTCAACATCGTGCCCACGTCGACCGGCGCGGCGAAAGCCATCGGCCTGGTGCTGCCCGAGCTCAAGGGCAAGCTCGACGGCTTCGCCTTCCGCGTACCGGTGCCGACAGGCTCGGCTACCGATCTGACGTTCGAAGCCGGCCGCTCAACCAGCGTCGAGGAGGTCAACGCCGCCGTCAAGGCAGCCTCCGAGGGTGACCTCAAGGGCTACCTCAAGTACACCGAGGATCCGATCGTGTCGAGTGACATCGTCACCGACCCGCACTCCTGCATCTTCGACTCCGGGCTCACCAAGGTGCTCGACAACCAGGTCAAGGTCGTCGGCTGGTACGACAACGAGTGGGGGTACTCGAACCGCCTCGTCGACCTGGTCGCCGACGTAGGCGACACGCTCTGAGGATGACGGCGGACAGCGCCGCGCGGTATGCGGCCGGGCAGAGTCGCCCCAGCAGGCACCTGGCAGTACCTCCCAAGGTGTCGCTCCGATGAAGGACGTCGTACAGCTTTCCGATGAGCTCGGAGGTCTTCTGGGCAAGCGGGTGCTCGTCCGGTCCGACCTCAACGTGCCTCTGGACGGTTCCACCATCACCGACGACGGCCGGGTCCGAGCGAGTGTGTCGACCATCTCCGATCTCACGGGACGCGGAGCCAAGGTCGTCGTGGCGGCGCATCTGGGTCGCCCCAAGGGAGCTCCGGAGGCCAAGTTCTCACTGGCCCCCGTGACGAAGCGCCTCGGAGAGCTGCTGGACTCACCGGTCACCCAGGCCGCCGACACCGTCGGCGACGAGGCCAGGTCGGCTGTCGATGCGATGAGCGACGGTGACGTGGTAGTGCTTGAGAACGTCCGGTTCGAGGCGGGCGAGACCAACAAGGACGACGCAGAGCGGGGCGCTTTCGCAGACCGGCTCGCTGCGCTGGCGGACGCGTTCGTGAGCGACGGGTTCGGGGTCGTGCACCGCAAGCAGGCGAGCGTGTACGACGTGGCGCAGCGGCTTCCGCATGCTGCGGGCGGGCTGGTGCTCACCGAGGTCGAGGTGCTTCGGCGTCTCACCGAGTCGCCCGAGCGCCCCTACGTTGTGGTGCTCGGAGGCTCCAAGGTGTCCGACAAGCTCGGCGTCATCGACAACTTGCTGTCGAAGGCGGACAAGCTGCTGATCGGTGGGGGAATGGTCTTCACCTTCCTCAAGGCGCAAGGGCACGAGGTCGGCAACAGCCTGCTCGAGCCCGACCAGATCGACACCGTACGGCGCTATCTCGACCGGGCTGCGGAGTCGGGGGTCGACATCGTCCTTCCGACAGACATCGTGGTGGCGCAGGAGGCGAGCGCCGACTCACCGGCCACGGTCGTCGCCGCAGACTCGATGCCCTGGGACCAGCTCGGTCTCGACATCGGCCCGGCGTCGGGTGCGGCGTTCGCGGCAGCACTGGCGGACGCGAAGACCGTCTTCTGGAACGGTCCTATGGGCGTCTTCGAGCTGGCGCCGTTCGCCGCCGGCACTGAAGCGGTGGCCAAGGCGTTGACCCAAGTCGACGGGCTTTCGGTAGTGGGTGGAGGCGACTCGGCCGCCGCAGTGCGCACGCTGGGCTTCTCCGACTCCGAGTTCGGCCACATCTCGACCGGAGGGGGTGCGAGCCTGGAGTACCTCGAGGGCAAGACGCTCCCCGGTCTCGACGTACTCGAGGACTGACATGACAGCTACCCCACGCCTACCTCTGATGGCAGGCAACTGGAAGATGAACCTCAACCACCAAGAAGCCGTGGTCGCCGTCCAGAAGCTCGCCTGGGTGCTCTCCGACAAGTTGCACGACTTCGCCAAGGCCGAGGTGGTGGTCCTCCCGCCGTTTACCGACATCCGCAGCGTGCAGACGCTCGTCGACGGTGACCATCTCGACGTCAAGTACGGCGCGCAGGACGTCTCCGTCCACGACGACGGGGCGTACACGGGGGAGATCAGCTCCGCAATGCTGTCCAAGCTCGGCTGCTCCTACGTCGTCGTCGGCCACTCTGAGCGGCGCGAGTACCACGGTGAGGAAGACGCCCTGGTGAACGCGAAGGCACGCAAGGCGGCTGCCGCCCACATCACGCCGATCGTCTGTGTCGGAGAGGGCCTCGACGTACGCAAGGCAGGCGAGCAGGTCCCGTTCACGCTGGCTCAGCTGGACGGGTCTCTCGACGGCTTCACGGCGTCGGAGGTGGCCGCGCTCGTCGTCGCCTACGAGCCGGTCTGGGCCATCGGTACCGGCGAGGTCGCCACACCCGACGACGCTCAGGAGGTGTGTGCCGCGATCAGGGCGCGCGTCGGGGAGGTCCACGGCGACACGACCGCGGGTGCGGTCCGCATTCTGTACGGCGGGTCGGTGAAGGTGGCGAGCGTCGTCGGCATCATGGCCAAGAGCGACGTCGACGGGTGCCTGGTGGGAGGTGCCAGCCTTCAGGTGGAGGAGTTCGGCGGCATCTGCCGGTTCTACGACTTGCCGGTCCTCTGAGAGGCGCCCAAGCGGGTAGAGTCTCGTCTCGTGATCTTGGTCCTGAGCATCCTTCTCGCCCTGACCAGTGCGCTCCTCATCGTGATGATCCTTTTGCACAAGGGTCGGGGCGGCGGTCTTTCCGACATGTTCGGCGGCGGGATGTCGAGCGGCCTGGGCGGCTCGTCGGTCGCCGAGAAGAACCTCGACAGGATCACGATCGGGGTAGCCGTGATCTGGTTCGCCTGCATCGTGGCGCTCGGACTGCTGATGAAGACCACCTGAGAGCCTGCACGTAGGATGCGAGAACGCGCCCCTCGCCGGGTGGGGGACACGATGTCGAGGAGTATCTAGTGGGTGGCAGCGCTATTCGAGGGAGCCGCGTCGGGGCAGGGCCGATGGGGGAGGCGGAGCGAGGCGACACCGCTCCACGGCAGCGCGTCGCCTACTTCTGTGCCAACGGACACGAGACCGCCCCGACGTTCGCGGAGGACGCGCCCGTGCCGGAGCACTGGGACTGTCCACGGTGCGGGCTGCCCGCGAACCGTGACTCCGACAACCCGCCCCCGCCGCCCAAGACCGAGCCGTACAAGACGCACCTCGCCTACGTGAAGGAGCGGCGCTCCGACACCGAAGCCAGGGAGATCCTCAACGAGGCTCTCCAGACCCTTCGGGCACGACGCAAGTCAGGCGAGATCATCTACTGACCTGTGCCTCCGGTGTCTGTCGGCTCCGCTCACGCCATGGATCCGTCAGGACTCCACGAGACGAGCCACCTCCGCCGGCACCCGAGCGGCCGCTGCTTCGTCCAGCAGCCACAAAGTTCGCCGGGTCCCGCTCGGGCCGGCAGCGGGTACCTGAGCAACGTCGGCTCCGCTCATGGCCTGTCCGACCGCATCGGCCTTGTCGTCACCGGCGACCACGAACCAGACGTCACCGGTGTGGCGGAGTACTCGCATCGTCAAGGTGATCCGTGTAGGTGGCGGCTTCGGCGACTCCCGCACCGCAACCGCAGCTCGGTCGTCCTGTAGTGCCGGGTGGCCGGGAAACAGTGATGCCACGTGCCCGTCCGGGCCCACTCCCAGCATCACGATGTCGAATGCCGGGACGTCGCTCGAGACATCGGCCGGCACACCCGACCCCAGCGCCTCGACGTAAAGGTCAGCCGCCCGGTCGGGATCGTCGCCGACGGCGTCGCTGGCAGGCATCGGATGTACGCGCGCCGGAGCGACGGGTAGGTGGTCGAGCATCGCGAGCCTGGCCTGTGTCTCGTTGCGATCGGGGTGACCCGACGCAAGGAAGCGCTCGTCGCCCCACCACAGTTCGACGCGGGCCCAGTCGACGGCCTCGCGAGCCGGCGACGCCGCGACGGCTGCGTGGATCTTGTCGGCGATGCTCCCGCCGGTGAGGACGACCTGGGCTACCCTGCCGTCGGACTGGAGGTCGGCGATCGTGCGGAGAAGACGGGAGCACACGGCTTCGGCCAGCTCGTCGGAGCTGCCGTACACCCCGACCGTCGTCGTCGGCGTCACGACGACGCGGTCCTCTTGGCCGTGCCGCGCTTCGCTGACGTTGCCTTAGCGGTGCCCTTCGTCGTGGCCGCTCGTTTCGTCGTGGCGCTTTTGCGTGTCGTGCTCGACTTCGACGTCGCGCCCTTCTTGGCAGCGCCCTGCTTCGCTCCACTCCGCTTGGCGGTACTGCGTGTCGACGCCTCCGCCGTGTATGCAGCGGCCGTCGCCGGCTTTGCAGCGGGCCCGGCACCCTCCGTGGGACCGACGCCGTCAGCATCCACATCGTCCTCCCTGGGTCCGGGTTGAGGGGGCGCGGTGCCGACTCTCGCAGCAGCCTCGTCGACCGCAGCCTTCCGGGCGGCGACCTGGCGACTGGTGAGGGCGCGCGCGTTGTCGCTCTTCTCGCAGAGCGTCTTGACCGTGTCTTCGTACACGTCGTCGGGGTCGAGGCGTCGTAGCTCTTCGGCGAGCAGCTCGGCGATGTCGCGCCGCTTGAGGGCGACGGGTCGCTTGGGGGCGTTCGGGATGGAGAACTCCGCGAGCCGTCCGTCCGGTCGCGCGATCTCGATCTCGCCGCCTCCGGTCGACAGCGTGACAGCCGTGATCCCGGGACCCTTCGACACCTGACGCAGAATCTCCACATCGAGGCAGTTGCTGAGCCACGCGGTGAGCAGGTCCGCGCTCGGGTTGATCCTCTCGGCGGCCACCACGCCGCCGGTGATCGCCGCCGGGTACTGGTCGAGGGCGGCGGCAAGAAGGGCCCGCCACGGGGTGAGACGGGTCCACGACAGGTCGGTGTTGCCCGGGGCGTAGTTGGCGGCCTGGGTGAGCATGGCCGCCGCGCGGTTCCGCTCGATGGCCGCGGCATCGGTGATACGGCGCTGTGCCAGAGCGCCCAGTGGGTCCGTGGCCGGGTCGTCCGGGTGCTTGCCGGGCCACCAGATCACCGTCGGGGAGTCGGGCAGCAGCAAGGGGAGCACGACGCTCTCCGGGTGGTGGGCGAGCTCGCCCGACATCCGCAGCAGGACCTGCTCTCCCGACGAGCCGTCTCCGATCCGGATCTCGGCGTCGAGGTTGGCCGGGCCGCGGGCCGAGCGCCTGATCACGCCGATGACCCGGGACGGGTGCTCACGCGACACCGCACGTGCCGCCTTGAGCGCGTCGTAGTGCTCACCCTCGTCGGCGACCACGACGAAGGTCAGCACCATGCCCATGGTCGGGGAACCCGCCTCGCGACGTGCTCGGATCAGCGCGCTGGCGATCTGGCTCGCGTTGGTGGCTGTCAGCTCGATGCTCATCGCACTCTCCTCAGGGTCGTCGCCAGACGCGGCCATCACGAGCAAGCATGTCGAAGGACGACTGCGGGCCCCAGGTGCCGGACGGGTACGCCTCGGGCTTCCCGTTCTCGGCCCAGTAGTCGAGTATCGGGTCGAGGATCTTCCACGACAACTCGACCTCCTCGTGCTGCGGGAAGAGCGGTGGGTCGCCGAGCAGGACGTCGAGGATGAGGCGTTCGTACGCCTCCGGGCTGGACTCCACGAACGCCCCACCGTAGGCGAAGTCCATGTTGACGTCGCGGATCTCCATCGCTGTGCCCGGCACCTTCGAGCCGAATCGCAGCGTGACGCCCTCGTCAGGCTGGATACGGATGACGAGCGCGTTCTGGCCGAGCTCCTCGGTCGCCGTCCTCGTAAATGGCAGGTGGGGAGCCCGCTTGAACACGACGGCTACCTCGGTCACACGTCGGCCAAGGCGCTTTCCGTGGCGCAGGTAGAAGGGCACGCCCGCCCAGCGGCGGGTGTCGATCTCGAGCTTGATCGCGGCGAACGTCTCCGTCCGCGAGCTCTTCGGGATGTCCTTCTCCTCGAGGAAGCCGCCCACCTTCTCCCCGCCCGCCCAGCCTGCCGCGTACTGTCCGCGCGACGTGTGCAGGTCGAGACGGTGCGGGTGGTGCACCGAGCGCAAGATCTTCTGCTTCTCGATTCGCAGGCTCTGCGCCTCGAACGAGACCGGCTCTTCCATCGAGATGAGCGCCATCAGCTGCAGCAGGTGGTTCTGGATGACGTCGCGGGCTGCCCCGATGCCGTCGTAGTAGCCGGCCCGGCCCCCGATGCCGATGTCCTCTGCCATGGTGATCTGCACGTGGTCGACGTAGTTCGAGTTCCAGACTGGTTCGTAGAGCTGGTTGGCGAACCGCAGCGCCAGGATGTTCTGCACGGTCTCCTTGCCGAGGTAGTGATCGATACGGAACACCGACTCGGGCGGGAACACCTCCGAGACAGTGGCGTTGAGCTCCTGGGCACTCTTGAGGTCATGCCCGAAGGGCTTCTCGACGACGACCCGCCGCCATGCCCCCGCGTGGTTCTCGGCGAGTCCGTGCTCCTTCAGCTGACCGATGACGTCGGGGAAGAATCGCGGGGGGATCGACAGGTAGAACGCGTGGTTACCCGCCGTACCGCGCTCGCGGTCCAGCGCCTCGATGGTGTCGCGGAGCTGCTCGAAGGCGACGTCGTCGGAGAAGTCACCCGGGACGAAGCGGAAGCCCTTGGCGAGCTGCGCCCACACCTCCTCTCGGAAGGGGGTGCGCGAGTACTGCCGGATGGCGTCGTGGACGATCTGGGCGAAGTCCTGGTCGACCCAGTCACGCCGGGCGAACCCGACGAGAGAGAAGCCCGGCGGCAGCAGCCCGCGGTTCGCGAGGTCGTAGACAGCGGGCATCAGCTTCTTGCGCGACAGGTCGCCCGTGACTCCGAAGATCACCACACCGCAGGGACCGGCGATGCGCGGGAGCCTACGGTCCTGTGGGTCGCGGAGCGGGTTGTCCGACGGCTCGACGGTCAAGGTCATCGCAGTGCCCCCTCTACGACGGCGACTCCGGACTCAGGGTCCAGCAGGTGCAGGCGCAGAACGGGCCGACCGTGGTCGGCAAGCACCTTCGCGTCGCCCGCCGCCTGGGCCGCGATCAATGTGCCGAAGGAGAACTCGCGGTCGGGTATGTCGACATCGGTCGCCTCGTCGCAGGTGATCTGGAGGAAGACACCCTGAGCGGGGCCGCCCTTGTGGTACTGGCCGGTCGAGTGCAGGAACCGCGGCCCCCATCCGAACGTGACCGGTCTCGCCGTACGGTCCGCAAGGCTGACCCGCACGTTTCGCAGCTCGGCGTCGCGCTCGGCGTCGACGTAGGCCATGACGGCGAGGTAGCCGTCCGGCCCCAGCTTTGAGATCAGCGTGTCGAGGGCCTTGCCGAGGGTGTCGGCACCCTCGAGAAGTCCGGCCGACCCTCGCACCTCGATGCCCGCTTCGGTGATGGTGGCGGGCTCCTCGTCCGGTGGGGCCTCGAGGAGGCCACGGGCAGCCTTTTTGGCGCTCTCCACGTCCGGCTGGTCGAAGGGGTTGATGCCGAGGAGCCGTCCCGCGATGGCGGTGGCCGTCTCCCAGACCAGCATCTGTGCGCCGAGCGTGCCCGACACCGTGAGGACGGGCTTACCCGCGGTGTCGAGGGGGACGTCGTCGTCTCCAGCCAGCATCGCGACGGTGATGTCGGGCGCCTCGAGGGTGATCTCCGGCGCCGACACGCCTTCGAGCGCGACTGGAAGAACGCCCTTGCCGAGCTTGCCGGTCGACTCGGCGATGAGCTGTTCGGTCCAGTCGGCGAAGCCTTCGATGCCGGAGCCGACGTCGACGAGCACAAGCTTGTCGCGCTCCGGGGAGCCGGCCATACCGGCGGCGAGTACGAGCGCGGGGTTGTCGGCGGTGTCAGAGGCGAGGCTGTCCATGACCTCCTCCGCCTCGTCGAGCAGCTCTGCGACGTCGACACCCGCGAGGCCTGTCGGCACAAGCCCGAACGCGGTCAGGGCGCTGTAGCGCCCCCCAACATGGGGGTCTGCCGTGAAGACCTTCCGGTAGCCCCCCTCCGTGGCGAGCTTCTCCAGGTCGGACCCGAGGTCGGTCACGACGACGACGCGCGAGGCCGCGTCGATGCCCGCCTCCTCGAAAGCGGCCATCAGCACCCGCCGCTGGCTGTCGGTCTCCAGCGTTCCCCCGGACTTGCTCGACACCACGATCACGGTGCTTGCCAGGTCGCCGCCGAGTGCCCGCCGGACGACGTTGGGGTTGGTCGAGTCGAGGATCTCGAGCGGTACGTCGTACGTCCTCGAGATGACCTCGGGAGCGAGCGACGACCCTCCCATGCCGCATAGAACGACGCGGTCGACACCCTCGGACCACAGCTGGGCACGTAGTGCGTCGATCTCGGCAAGGAGGCTTCGCGAGGAGCGGGGAAGGTCGACCCACGACAACCGGATCGAGGCCTCGGACTCGGCGTCGGCCCCCCACAGGCTCGGGTCCTGCGCTGCGAGCCGGCTCGCCACCTGGTCGGCCACCATCGTGGCAAGTACGTCGTCATGGTTCTGCGACGTGGAGACGACCAGAGGCCGCTTCACCGCTTGGCCTGCTCGAGCGCCGCGCTCACGGTGTCGATCATCTCCTGCCCTGCCTTCTCGAACTTGTCGACGCCCTCGTCCTCGACCACCTGAACGATGTCGTCGTACGAGATGCCGACCTTCTCCATGCGGTCGAGCACATCCTGCGCGTCGGCGTAGTTGCTGGTGATGCTGTCACCGGTGATGTCTGCGTGGTCGGCGGTCGCTTCGATCGTGGCTTCCGGCATGGTGTTCACCGTGTCCGGGGCGACCAGTTCCGTGACGTACATGGTGTCCGGGAGATCGGGGTCCTTGACCGAGGTAGACGCCCAGAGTGGACGCTGGCGGTTCGCGCCGGCCTCTTCGAGCGACTGCCAGCGGTCGGATGCGACCACCTCCTCGTAGGCCTGGTACGCGAGTCTCGCGTTGGCGACCGCCACCTTGCTGCGCAGCTGCCTCGCCTCGGCCGTCCCGACCTCGTCGAGGCGCTTGTCGACCTCGGTGTCGATCCGGCTGACGAAGAAGGACGCGACCGAGCGGATCGTCGAGATGTCGACGCCGGCGTCCTTGGCACGCTCGAGTCCGCTCAAGTAGGCGTCCATCACCTTGCGGTAGCGGTCGAGGCTGAAGATCAGCGTCACGTTGACGCTGATGCCTTCGGCTGTGGCGTCGGCAATCGCCGACAGGCCCTCCTTGGTGGCAGGGATCTTGATCATCACGTTGGGGCGGTCGACCAGCCACCACAGCGCGCGAGCCTCGGCGAAGGTGGCATGGGCGTTGTGCGCGAGGCGCGGGTCGACCTCGATGCTGACGCGGCCGTCCTTTCCGTCCGTCGCCTCGTACACCTCGCGCAGGACGTCGCAGCCCCATCTGACGTCGTACGTCATGATGGCGCGCATGGCCTCCTCGAGAGACACCTCACGGACGGCGAGGTCGGCGACCTGGTCGGCGTAGTCGTCGGCGTCGGCGACTGCCTTGGCGAAGATCGTGGGGTTGGAGGTGACTCCGACGACGTGCAGGGACTCGATGAGCTTGCTGAGGTTGCCGCTCTTGAGCCGCCCACGCGAGATGTCGTCGAGCCAGACGGATACACCTTGGTCGGAGAGTGCTTGAAGTCGGTCGTTCATCGTGGTGTCCTTTGGCTGGGGGTCAGTGCGTTGCGGACGCGGCGAGGATGCTGTCCTTGGCCGCCTGGGTCACTGCTTCCGCCGTCATGCCGAACTCGGTGTAGAGACGTTGGTAGTCGGCCGACGCTCCGAAGTGCTCGATCGAGATGCTCCGGCCGTAGTCGCCGACGAGGTCGCGCCACGACATCGCGATCCCGGCCTCGACCGAGACGCGTGCCTTGACGATGGGCGGGATCACCTGGTCGCGGTACGACTTGTCCTGCTCGTCGAACCACTCGCGACACGGCATCGACACCACGCGCGCGCGGATGCCGTCGGCCGCCAGCTGCTCGCGGGCTGCGACAGCGATCTGCACCTCCGACCCGGTGCCGATGAGAATGACCTGGGGAGCGCCTCCGTCGACGTCCAGCAGGGTGTAGCCACCTCGCCCGACGCCGGTCGTGTCGGCGTAGTCGTCGGTGCCCCGAGGGAAGGTCGGCACGTTCTGCCGGGTCAGGGCCAGGCCGACGGGTCGGTCCGGGCGCTCCAGAATGGCCTGCCAGGCGGCAACGGTCTCATTGGCGTCAGCCGGACGGACGACGGCGAGCCCTGGTATGGCGCGCAGCGCCGTGAGGTGCTCGACCGGCTGGTGGGTGGGGCCGTCCTCGCCTAGACCGATCGAGTCGTGGGTCCAGACGTAGACCACCGGCAGCTTCATCAGCGCCGCGAGCCGTACGGCGGGACGCATGTAGTCGGAGAAGATCAGGAACGTCCCGCCGTAGGGGCGGGTCCCGCCGTGGAGGGCGATGCCGTTCAGGATCGAGCCCATGGCGTGCTCGCGGATGCCGAAGTGGAGGACCCGCCCGTACCAGTCCCCGCTCCACTCCTTGGTGGCGTGCTCGGGTGGGATGAAGCTCGGCTCGCCCTTGGGTGTGGTGTTGTTCGACTCGGCGAGGTCGGCGGAACCTCCCCAGAGCTCGGGCAGCTCGGGTGCGATAGCCGTGAGGACCTCCCCCGACGCCTTACGCGTGGCGACGCCCTTCGGGTCGGCGTCGAACGTCGGAAGCGCATCGGTCCAACCCCGCGGCAACGTGCGGGTGCGCATGCGTTCGTAGAGCTCCCTGCGGTCGCCCGCAGAGCCGGCCCACTCGTCGTAACGCTGCTGCCACTGAGCCTGAAGCGCCTTGCCCCGTTGGATCGCCTCACGGGTGTGGTCGATGACCGCGTCGTCCACCTCGAAGGTCGTGTCGGGGTCGAAACCGAGGATCTTCTTGGTGGCGGCCACCTCGTCCGCTCCGAGAGCCGAGCCGTGAGCCTTGCCGGTGTTCTGCGCCGACGGTGCCGGCCAGGCGATGATCGTGCGGAGGGAGATGAAGCTGGGGCGTCCGGTCTCGGCCTTCGCAGCCCGGAAGGCCTCGAAGAGGGCGGGGACGTCCTCCTCGTAGCCCTTGCCCCCATGGGTCCAGTCGACCTCCTGGACGTGCCAGCCGTATGCCTCGTAGCGTTTGGCCACGTCTTCGCTGAACGCGACCGCCGTGTTGTCCTCGATCGAGATCTTGTTGTTGTCGTAGAGCAGGACGAGGTTTCCGAGCTGTTGGTGCCCGGCGATGGAGCTTGCTTCCGCGCTGACACCCTCTTCGAGGTCGCCGTCGCTAGCGATGACGAAGACGTCGTGGTCGAAGAGGCTCTGTCCGACCGCGGTGTCCGGGTCGAAGAGTCCGCGCTCGCGCCTCGCCGCCATCGCCATACCGACCGCGTTGCCGACGCCTTGGCCGAGCGGCCCGGTGGTCGTCTCGACTCCGGTCGTGTGGCCGTGCTCGGGATGCCCGGGGGTGAGACCTCCCCAGACCCGCAAGGCCTGGAGGTCGTCGAGCTCGAGCCCGTATCCGGCCATGTACAGCTGGATGTAGAGGGTCAGGCTGGAGTGGCCGCAGGACAGCACGAAGCGGTCGCGACCGCTCCAGTCGGGGTCGGCGGGGTTGTGACGCATGAGCTTCTGCCAGATGAGGTACGCGGCGGGTGCCAGGCTCATCGCCGTACCCGGATGGCCGTTGCCGACCTTCTGCACGGCATCCATCGCGAGTGTGCGCACCGTGTCGACGGCACGGTCGTCGACCTCCGACCACTCGAGGTCGGAGTACGTCTTCCGGGAGGCGCTGGTCACAGCTGCGAGTCCTTCCTCGGGGTCTGTGTCAGGTCTGCGAATCGCAGGTCTCGGCGCGTCTTGACCGCCGCGGTCGAGCCTACTGCCAACCGGGGTCAAGGGCCTCCCCGGTGACGAGGCACCCGGGATGAGCGGTCCCCCGCGTCGGTCCATGCCCCGACCCGGACTTCGTGACAGAGCCAGGCCTACACTTCTCGACGAAAGCCAGGCTCAGCGGCGTGTCCTCGGACGCGCGGCCGGAGCGCGACAGTCTCTGATCTTCGAGGTGTGCGTGACCACCGTCGACCGCTCAGCCCCTTTGCTTGCCCTCGGGGTAGGGGCGGTGGATCCGTTGCTGACATCGGCCACCTCGACCACTCCTCGTCCCGTCAGGGACATCGTGGGCGCCTACGTCGCCCTCACCAAACCCCGCATCGTCGAGCTGCTCCTGCTGACCACCGTGCCCGTGATGTTCCTCGCAGAACGTGGTGTCCCGACACTCGGCCTGGTGGTCGCCACGGTTCTGGGGGGCACTCTCGCGGCCGGTAGCGCGAATGCCCTCAACTGCGTGCTCGACCGCGACATTGACGAACAGATGGTGCGCACGCGACGTCGGCCACTGCCGCGGCACCAGGTGTCGACCCGCTCGGCGCTGGTATTCGGGCTAGTGCTCGGAGCCGTGGCCACGGTGCTGCTCGGCGTGGAGGTCAACTGGCTGTCGTCCGCGCTGGCGCTTGCAGCGAACGCCTTCTACGTCCTCGGCTACACCTTGGTGCTCAAACGTCGCACGCCACAGAACATCGTCTGGGGCGGGGCGGCCGGTTGCTTCCCCGCACTCATCGGGTGGACGGCCGTCACCGGTTCACTGGCCTGGCCGCCGGTGGTGCTCTTCCTGGTCGTCTTCTTCTGGACACCCCCGCACTTCTGGTCGTTGGCGATCCGCTACCGAGACGACTACGCGGCTGCGGCGGTGCCCATGCTGCCCGTGGTGGCATCGGCGTTCGACGTAGGTACACAGATAGTCCGCTACAGCTGGCTCACGGTTGCCGCTTCCCTGCTCGTGTGGCCTGTCGCGTCGACCGGCTTTCTGTACCCGGCGGCAGCTGCGGCTCTCGGGGCGTTTCTTCTCGTCGAGGCACACGGGCTGCGCAACCGGGCCCGAACCACGCAGGACGCAGTCGCGCTCAAGGCGATGCGGCTCTTCCACGGCTCCAACGCCTACCTCGCGCTCCTGTTCCTTGCTGTGGCCATCGACCCTCTCGTCACGCGCTAGCCCCGCGGCGGTCCGGCCTGCTCCGCCTTCCGCCGTGTGCCGGACCAGGACGAGGGCCGGGGCTCAGGCTGCTCGAGGCCGCGGTCGCGGGTGCCCAGCAACACCCAGGTCACGCACGCACTGACCAGGGCGGCGCCGAGGACGTGCAGAGCGACGAGAACGATCGGGAGGTCCGTGAAGTACTGCGTGAAGCCGACCAGCCCCTGAGCGAGCTCAATGGTGAGCAGCCAGGAGACAGCACGTTGTGCCCGCTCGGGTGCTTCGACCGCCCTGAACGCGACGAAGGTGCCGATGGTCAGCCCGACGAGCAGGAACACGAGGTCGGCGTGCAGCTGACTCACCCCCGCGGGGTGAAGTCCGGTGCGTGGTGACTCAGCGTCGCCTGCGTGCGGCCCGGAGCCGGTGACCACCGTACCGACGTACAGCACCGCCCACGCCGACACGAACGTGGCACGGGTCAGCACCACCACTGCGGGGGGGACCGTGGGCTGGGGTGGCCGGTCCTGCTCGTCGACCCGCCGCACCAGAGTCACAGCCACCCCGATGAGCGCGAGTGAGAGAAGGAGGTGGAGCGCAACGACCCAAGGGTTGAGGTCGCTCAAAACGGTGAGCCCACCGAGAAGCGCCTGAGCCGGGACTCCGACGACGAGCACCGTCGCCAGCCGCCGGATCGGCGGCCGCCTCGGCGAGTACCGCATCGCGGCGACCCAGGTGAGGATCGCCAGCGCGGCGAGCACGAACGTGAGCATCCGGTTCCCGAACTCGACGAGACCGTGCGCCCCTAGAGTGCCGTGCACGACGAAGGACGAGTTCGTACACCGGGGCCAGTTCGGACAACCCAGGCCTGAGCCGGTCAAACGCACAGCGCCGCCGGTCACCACGATGACGATGTTGGCGACCAGGCTTGCGACGGCCAACCGCTTCAGAACTCGTCGCGGGGGAACCGGAAGTCGGTCGGCCACGCCACCCCTTCCAGGTATCGACGATCGTCTCGGATGCTGTGGGACGTCACTCGGCCGGCGAGACCCCTCGCGCGAATGCCCTAGGCACGACATTATGGGGCCTGTGCGACTGTACAGCCGTTCAAGAAGGCGCTCACTGTCACTGCTGCTGATCGGCGTCCTGGGCCTGTCCGGGTGCACCACGGCGCAGTCGGACCCGACGTCGGGTCCGGCCACGGGCCGCACGACCCCGACGTCGGGCTCGTCGCCCTCGAACCCGACGCTGGCGCCGCCGAGCTCGACCCCGGACCCATCAGGCCCAGCGTCGGCTGCGGCTCCGCGCCGGACCGCATCCCTGCGTGTGATGACGTTCAACATCGAGTACGGCGGGACCGGCGTCGACTTCTCCAGCGTGGCGAAGGCAGTCGAGGCCGCCCACGCCGACGTGGTGGCGGTCAACGAGGGTTATGGGAACATTCCAAGACTCGCCGCCGAACTGGGCTGGCGCTACTACGACGTCCGGACACAGGTCATGTCCCGCCTGCCTCTGCTCACTCCGCCCATGAGCGATGGGCTCACGCTCGATCGGGGAGCTCGTACGACAGACGGGCGGGCCGTCTTCGTGGAGATCACGCCCGGACACGTGGCTGCGATCGTCAACGTGCACCTGCCGTCGGCGCCCTACTCGCCGTTCAAGGTGGAGGACGGAGCGCCGGCCGGCGAGATCGTTGCGCTGGAGAAGCGGGTTCGGGTGCACGCCTTGCGTCGGCCACTCATGACCGCGCGGCAGCTGGTCGCCGCCCATACGCCTGTCTTCGTGCTCGGGGACTTCAACTCGCCGTCCGACCTGGACTGGACGAAGGCAGCCGTCGGGCTCCGCGACCAGGTCCGTTATCCGCTGCACTGGCCCGCGAGCAGGGCCGCCGAGTCGAGCGGGCTGGTCGACTCGTACAGAGCCGTGCACCCCAACCCGGTGACCAGCCAGGGTCTGACCTGGCCGGCAAGCCGCCCGTTCGTCGAGGGCTACAACCCCGGCCCGGCGGGGCAGGCAGCAGACCGGATCGACCTGCTGTTCAGTGGGGGGCCGGCACGCGCCGTCGAGTCCAGCATCGTAGGAGAGCGTGGAAGCCGGTACTCCGACATCGTCGTGTCGCCCTGGCCGAGCGACCACCGTGCCGTGGTCTCGCAGTTCAAGGTCACTCCAGCGCCAGCCCCGACTCTGGTATCGGTGCGATCGCGGCTCGTCCCTCGGGGCAGGTCACTCGTCGTCGACTACGCGTCTGACGCAGGGGACGCCAGGTCGGTGGTCGTGACGCCTGTAGACCTCGCCCCCCTCGCCGCCGACCCCCGTGCCGACCCTCTCGCTGAGGTGTCGGCAACGGACGCGGCGAGCGGCACCGAGCGGATCGACACGACATCACTGCGACCCGGGATGTACGAGGCCGGGCTGGTGGACGGCAGCGGCACGATCGTGGCCCGGATGGCGTTCTCGGTGGAGCAACCGGGCGCAACGGCACTTCTGCGCACTAGCCGTCGCTCATACCGGCCGGGCGCCCGAGTCGGCGTCTCTTGGTGGGATGCGCCGGGTGAGCGCAACGACTGGCTCGGGCTGTACAAGCAGGGTGGTGACCCCGCCACTGACTCATATCTCGGCTGGACCTACATCGGCGCCGAGGTGTCCGGGGGAACCTGGATCGACGCAAAGATCAACGGGATCGACTGGCCGCTGAAACAAGGGGACTACAGCATCTTTCTGCTCAAGGACGACGGCTACGACGTCCTGGCCAAGACCAGTTTCGGCGTCCGCTGACCAGCGCTCGACGCCACCCGTTGTCCCGGGCGGGTCGTGCGGGGTGCCGCCGCCGGGTGCCGCGTCGGTATATCGTGCGTTCGATGAGGGCATCGACACGGTGGCGAGTACGGGGACTCAGAGCGGCTGCCGGCGCACTGGTGCTGCCGGCTGCGGTCGCGGCCGCCACCTCAGGCGCGGGGCTCGGCGGCGCCGTCGTGTCTCCCGGCCAGACGATCCTGGTGTCGGTGAACACCGCCGGCCAGCAAGCCGAGGACTTCAGCCGCATGCGATCGCTTTCCCGCGACGGCTCGAAAGTGGTGTTCGTGTCCGGGGCGAACAACCTGATCTTCGGCGCGGGCGGCGGCGGCATCTACGATGTGTTCGTTCGCGACCTGACGGCGGGGACGACCACCCTCGTCTCGGCCGCCAAAGGCGGCCGCCATGCCAACGGTCGGGCGTTCAAGGCCGCGATCTCCGCCGACGGGCGATTCGTCGCCTTCGAGTCGACCGCGACCAACGTCGTGGCCGGCGACACCAACGGGCTCACCGACGTCTTCGTCCGCAACCTCGCGACGGCAACGACCACCCTGGTGTCGGTCGCCGCAGACGGAAGCCTGGCGGACGGGGCGTCGGGGTCCCCGTCGATCTCCGCCGACGGGAGGTTTGTCGCCTTCAGGTCCGCGGCGTCCAACCTGGCGGGAAGTGATACGAACGGTGTCGATGACATCTTCGTTCGCGACCTCGTCTCGGGGCAGACGCAGCGGATGTCGGTGCCGTCGTCGGGAAGCGAAACGGACCACCCAAGCTACAACCCGGCGATCTCGCTGGACGGGCGCTTCGTGGCGTTCACGTCGGCTGCCGCCAACCTGGTCCCCAGCGACACCAACAACAGGCCGGACGTCTTCGTGCGCGATCGGGTGAGCCAGAGCACGAGCAGGGTCTCCGTCGCCACCGGCAACCTGCAGGCCGACCGGGGCGGCAACGACCCGGCCATCTCCGCCCATGGCCGCTATGTGGCTTTCGAGTCGTCTTCGGACAACCTGGTGGCCCACGACACGAACCGCGCGCAGGACGTCTTCCTCCACGACGCGGCGTCCGGCGTGACCGGGCGGGTCTCGGTGTCGTCGACGGGCCAGCAGGCCGGCACGGACACCGTGTTCGGGCGTGGGATCTTCAGCAAGGATCCGTCGATCTCCGCGGACGGCAGATACATCGCCTTCACCTCGTCAGCGCTCAATCTGGTGCCGTGTTGCCGTCTCAACAATCCCCATGTTCATGACCAGGTGTTCCTGCGTGACCGCGTTCAGGGGGTGACCGAGAAGATGTCCGTGAACTCGGCCGGCGTCGGAAGCCCTGGCCGCGACAGCGAGGATCCGGTGATCTCAGCCGACGGGCATATCGTCGGGTTCGACTCCCAGGCGCGGAACTTCGTCGTGCCCGACCAGAACGGGCGCAGGGCCGACGTCTTCGTCCACGCCCGGTAGGCGCGCCGCCCGGGGCCGAGCCGGATCACTCCCAGCGAAAGGTCCGGACAGTCAGAGCACCACCGACCGCTGCCCACGCGACCAGCACACCAACCCGCCACCACATCAGTCCGACGCCGGAACACGCCTCGCGCAGCCCCTCGGCCAGCGAGCCGGAGGGGAGCGCCGCCACCAGCGGGTGCAGCGACGACGGGTAGGACGACAGAGGTACGACGACCGCGCCCGCCACCAGGAGGACGACGTACACCAGGTTCGCCCCCGCGAGCGTGGCCTCGGCGCGCAGCGTCCCCGCCATGAGCAGACCGAGCGACGCGAAGGCAGCGGTTCCCGTCGCGACGAGGACCAGTCCGGACGACACCGTCTCGATGCCACCCTGCGGTCGCCAACCGAGCACCAGCCCCGCCGAGCAGATCACGACAAGCTGAGCCACCTCGACCACAAGCAGGGAGAGCACCTTGCCGACCAGCAGCCCGCCCCTCGGCAACGGTGAGGCTCCCAGCCGCTTGAGCACGCCGTAGCGGCGTTCGAAGGCCGTCGCGATGGCCACCGACGTGAAGGAGGTCGACATCACGGCAAGCGCCAGCACGCCCGGTGTGAGTACGTCGATCCGGCGCCCCGCGCCGAGGTCGATGACGTGTCCTGCTTCGGCGCCGCCGACGAGCAGCAGGAGCGGGATGACCAGTGCGAGGATGACCTGCTCGCCGTTGCGAGCCAGCAGCCGGGTCTCCATGAGCGCGTGAGCCAGCACCATCCGCCGCAGGCCGGCGGCACCGGGCGCCGGTGTGAAGCTGAGGCTCGTCACGGACGCATCGCTCGGCCGGTCAGCTCGATGAACACCTCTTCGAGCGTCTGCTTCTCCACCACGAGGTTCTCCGGCATGACCCCAAGCGCTGCACACCACGCCGTGACAGCCGCGAGGGCCTGAGGAGTGACCTCGCAGTCCACCCGGTAGCTCCCGGGCGGTCGCTCGGTCATGGCGCAGCCCACCGGCAGGGCGGCGAGCAGTGCGTCGACCTCGAGTCCCGGCCGAGCGTGGAAGCGGATGGTGTTCTGGGCGCCGGCCGACATCAGCTGGCTCGGCGAACCCGAGGTGAGCACCCGTCCCTCATCGACCACCACCACCCTTTCGGCGAGCCGCTCGGCCTCCTCCATGTAGTGCGTCGTCAGGACGACGGTCACTCCGTCTGCGGCCAGCTGCTCCACCAGCTCCCAGGCGGCGCGCCTTGACTGAGGATCCAGTCCGGCCGTCGGCTCGTCGAGGAACACGATCTCCGGCCGACCGACGATGGCCATGGCCAGCCCCAGGCGCTGCTGCTGTCCGCCGCTGAGCCGGCGGTACGACGTCCGACCGCACGACCCGAGCCCGAGCCGCTCGACGAGCTCATGGACCGGCAGCGGGTTGAGGTAGAGCGAGGCCACGTAGCTCAGCATCTCGCCGGCCCGTACGCCCGACCAGGCGCCGCCCGACTGCAGCATGACCCCGAGGCGAGGTGCGAGGCGCGCGTGCTCGCGGACCGGGTCGATGCCGAGCACGCGTACGGTCCCAGACTGCGGCTTGCGGTAGCCCTCGCAGGTCTCCAGCGTGGTGGTCTTGCCCGCGCCGTTCGGTCCCAGGATGGCGGTGACCGTGGCCCGCTCGACCGTGAGCGAGAGGCCGTCGACCGCACGAGTGCCGCCATAGCTCATGACGAGGTTGGAGACCTCTACGGCGGGCGCGCTCACGCGAGGAGTCTAGGTCGCGACCCTCTGCGAAGAGCCGGCGTGAGCAGAAGCGTCGCTAGGGTAGTGAGGACCGTGTCCACCCATTCGCCCTGGGGGTGTCGTGCCCGCGTCCAACGCGAAGCGCAGGGCTCTGATCGTCGACGTACTCAGTGACGCATTCGAGCCCCTGATGGAGTCCGACCCCGACGGATTCCGCATGAAGTTCCGCAAGATGGCCGCCGACCCCTTTGCCTTCTACCGTGGGAGCGCGTGCCTCTTCTACGCCGACATGGAGCGGCTCCGCGACCGCTTCGCCGACGACCAGACCAGCAGGGTGTGGATACACGGCGACCTTCACATGGAGAACTTCGGGACGTACATGAACTCCGAGGGCATGCTCGTGTTCGACGTGAACGACTTCGACGAGGCGTACGTGGGGCACTTCTCCTGGGACCTCAGGCGGTTCCTGGCGAGCCTCGCGCTGATGGGGTGGCAGAAGGCACTTCCGGACGACGATCTCCGCGAGCTCTCCGCGGTATACCTGCGCGGGTACGTCGAGCAGGTGGGGTACTACGTCGAGCAGCCCTCCGACGAGAGCTACGCGCTGCGCCTGGACAACACGGACGGGGCCATCCACGACGTGCTGCTGATGGCGCGAAGATCGACGCGGCTCGGGCTACTGGACTCGATGACCGAGGTCGTCGACTCCGAGCGCAGGTTCAGCCAGGCGGGTGGTGGGGCGCGCGAGCTGGGAAAGGCGGAGCGGCGCAGGGTGCTCGGCGCGTTCACCCGCTACCTGAAGACGATCCCCGAGTCCAAGCGCGAGCGGCACGACGTGTTCTACGACGTCAAGGACGTCGTCGGCCGTAAGGGCTTCGGCATCGGCAGCGCCGGCCTTCCGGCATACAACGTGCTGATCGAGGGCTACAACCAGGCCCTCGAGAACGACATCGTCTTGACGATGAAGCAGGGCAACGTCGCCGCGGCGAGCCGGATCGTCGAGGACGACGAGGTACGGAGCCTCTTCGACCACGAGGGCCATCGAACAGTGGTGAGCCAACGTGCCCTCCAGGTCCATACCGACCCGTTCCTTGGCCACACGACGATCGCCGGGAAGGGGTTCGTCGTCGCCGAGTTGTCGCCGTACGAGGCAGACCTCGACTGGTCGAACCTCACCGAGCCCGATCAGATTGCTCCGGTTCTCGACGCGCTCGGGCACGCGACGGCGAAGGTCCACTGTGTCTCCGACGAGGACAGCGAGGAGGATCTCGTGAACTTCCAGACCGAGCACGCGATCGCGGCTGCGATGGGCGACGACCCGAGCGAGTTCGTCGACGAGCTGGTCCAGTTCGGCCTGAGGTACGCCGCGAAGGCACGAAACGACCACGCGCTGTTCGTCGAGGCCTTCCGCGGTGGCGACTTCGACCTCGTCTCCGCCACGTAGGCAGGACACCGGCCAGCCGTACAGCAGAGCCGCACAGTCCGGGCGGGCGCGGCTTAGGGCGGCCTCAGTTGAGCCTGTCGGCTAATTACGACACAATGGTGTTGTGAAAAGCGTGGAGGCGTTAGCGGTGGCGCTGCGTCCGGCGAACATGCCGGTCGCCGTCCATAGCGAGAGCACGACCGGCGGGTCCGACGACGCACCCACTCGCGAGCGAGTCGCGCGGTCGGTCCTCGAGAACGGCCCCTCCACCGCCGCGGCTCTGGCCGAGCGGCTCACGTTGACATCAGCCGCCGTTCGACGCCATCTCGACCACCTAGTAGCCGCCGGGGACCTGGAGGCTCGAGAGCCTCGGGTCGACCCAGCCCGCGGGCGCGGGCGGCCCGCCAAGGTCTTCGTGCTCACCGACTCCGGGCGCGACACCTTCCTCCAGTCGTACGACGACCTCGCCGCGAGCGCCCTGCGTTTCCTGGGCGAGTCCGGCGGGCCCGGCGCGGTGGCCGAGTTCGCGCGACGTCGTACTGCCGAGCTGGAGGATCGTTTCCGCGCCGTCGTATCAGCCGCCGACCCCGACGACCGCGTCGAGGTGCTGTCTCGTGCCCTGACCGGTGACGGGTACGCGGCGTCGGTGCACACCACGCCCAACGGTGACCAGATCTGTCAGCACCACTGCCCCGTCGCCCATGTCGCCGCCGAGTTCCCCCAGCTGTGCGAGGCGGAGACCGAAGTGTTCGCCCGACTCCTCGGCCGACACGTCCAACGGCTGGCGACCATCGCCCACGGCGACGGCGTCTGCACGACCAACGTGCCCCGTATCGCTACCAACGCCACCACCACGCACCCGGCGCCCACAGCCGTCCGCGCCTTCACCGCAACAGGGAGGAACCCCTCATGACTTCCGTCGAGCAGCTCAACCCCGAGCTCGAAGGCATCGGCCGCTACAACTACGGCTGGTCCGATTCCGACGTGTCGGGTGCGGCTGCGACCCGTGGTCTCAACGAGACAGTCGTCCGCGACATCTCGACGCGCAAGAACGAGCCGGAGTGGATGCTCGATCTGCGACTCAAGGGTCTCAAGCTCTTCGGTCGCAAGCCGATGCCGACCTGGGGCTCCGACCTGAGTGCGATCGACTTCGACAACATCAAGTACTTCGTGCGCTCGACCGAGAAGCAGGCGACGTCCTGGGAGGAGCTTCCGGAGGACATCAAGAACACCTACGACAAGCTCGGCATCCCGGAGGCCGAGAAGCAGCGGCTCGTGGCCGGTGTCGCGGCGCAGTACGAGTCCGAGGTGGTCTACCACTCCATCCGCGAGGACCTCGAGGCGCAGGGCGTGCTCTTCCTCGACACCGACACCGCTCTGCGTGAGCACGAGGACGTATTCAAGGAGTACTTCGGCTCGGTCATCCCGGTGGGTGACAACAAGTTCGCCGCCCTCAATACCTCGGTGTGGTCAGGCGGCTCGTTCATCTACGTGCCCAAGGGCGTCAAGGTGGACATTCCGCTCCAGGCGTACTTCCGCATCAACACCGAGAACATGGGCCAGTTCGAGCGTACTCTCATCATCGTCGACGAAGACGCCTACGTGCACTACGTCGAGGGTTGCACCGCTCCCATCTACTCGTCCGACTCGCTGCACTCCGCCGTCGTCGAGATCATCGTCAAGAAGGGCGGCCGTTGCCGCTACACGACGATCCAGAACTGGTCGAACAACGTCTACAACCTGGTGACCAAGCGCGCGACCTGTGAGGCGGGCGCCACCATGGAGTGGGTCGACGGCAACATCGGCTCCAAGGTGACGATGAAGTACCCCGCGATCTACCTGCTCGGCGAGCACTCCAAGGGCGAGACGCTGTCCATCGCGTTCGCTGGCGAGGGCCAGCACCAGGACGCCGGCGCCAAGATGGTGCACGCAGCGCCCTACACCTCGAGCTCGATCGTCTCCAAGTCCGTCGCCCGCGGCGGAGGCCGGACTTCGTACCGCGGTCTCGTGCAGGTGGCCGACGGCGCGCACCACAGCGCCAGCACGGTGCGCTGTGACGCGCTCCTCGTCGACCAGATCAGCCGCAGCGACACGTACCCCTACGTCGACGTCCGCGAGGACGACGTGTCGATGGGGCACGAGGCGACGGTCTCGAAGGTCAGCGACGACCAGCTGTTCTATCTGATGAGCCGTGGCATGGCCGAGGACGAGGCGATGGCGATGATCGTGCGCGGCTTCATCGAGCCGATCGCCCGTGAGCTGCCGATGGAGTACGCCCTCGAGCTCAACCGGCTCATCGAGCTCCAGATGGAAGGGGCCGTCGGCTAAGGACGCTCCACGGGCCTCAGCCGACGGGCGTCGCCCAGGGCGCCAGGTCGGCTCGGCGCTGGTCGCCTGGTGACGAACGAGATGTCATGCGCATGGATAGGAAAGTGGAACGTCGTTGAGTAGCAACAACGTGCAGGGTGCAGTGGAGACGGTGGAGAGCCACCTCCACCCGGTCCCGTCATACGACCTGGCCGACCACCCGCTCCCCACGGGGCGCGAGGAGGTCTGGCGCTTCACACCCCTCAAGCGGCTCCGCGGAGTGCTCGCAGGTGAGCCGTCCGACGGCACCCTCAAGTGGGACGCCCAGGTTCCGGACGGCGTGACCATCACCGAGATCTCAGCCGAGCGGGCCGTAGAGCTCGGAGAGACGATGCCGGCCGACCGGCCCTCGGCACTCGCCGTCGCGAACGGCGGCGGTGCCGTTCTGGTCGACGTCCCTGCGGACACCGAGCTGGCTCAGCCGCTCGTGATCCGTCTGAACGGCATGTCGGCGGACGACCTGGTGTGGGGCCACATCGTCGTGCGCATCGGTCGCCACTCCAAGGCGACCGTGGTGTTCGAGCACAACGGCAGCGCGGTCTACTGTGCCTCCACGTCGGTGCTCGTGGGTGACAACGCCCATCTCGACCTGGTGTCGCTCCAGCTGTGGGACGACGACGCCGTGCACCTCGGACAGTTCGGCGTACGAGTCGGCCGCGACGCAGCCGTGCGGACGTTTCAGGCCAGCCTGGGCGGTGACGTCGTACGCATCGTGGAGAACACCGAGTACGCCGGCCCCGGCGGCGAGCTGCAGATGTACGGCCTCTACTTCGCAGACGCCGACCAGCACATCGAGCACCGCCTCTTCGTCGACCACAACCAGCCGCACACCAAGAGCAACGTCGTCTACAAGGGCGGCCTGCAGGGCGCGGGCGCCCACTCGGTGTGGGTCGGCAACGTCTTGATCCGCAAAGTTGCCGAAGGCATCGAGACGTACGAGACCAACCGCAACCTGGTGCTGACCGACGGCTGCCGCGCCGACTCGGTGCCGAACCTCGAGATCGAGACCGGCGAGATCAAGGGTGCCGGACACGCGTCGGCGACGGGCCGGTTCGACGACGAGCAGCTGTTCTACCTGCAGTCGCGAGGAGTCACAGCGGACGAGGCCCGGCGCCTCGTCGTCCACGGCTTCTTTGCCGACATCATCCGCAAGATCGGGGTCCCGGAGGTCGAGGGGCGGCTGCTCGCCGCAGTGGAGGCCGAGCTGGCGAGGACCGTCGGTGCCCCCGCCCTGGCGGTCGGGGCATGACGCCGTTCACGCATGCCTGCGCGCTCGACGACGTACCCGTCGGGGGCGTGCTGGCAGTCGACGTCGAGGGAACCGATCTTGCGATCGTCCGGGCGGCCGACGAGGTCTTCGCGATCCGCGACGAGTGCTCCCACGCCTCGATCGCGTTGAGCGAGGGCGACGTCGACGTCGAGGCCTGTGAGATCGAGTGCTGGTTGCACGGCTCGCGGTTCGACCTGCGTACCGGCGAGCCCACCGGTTTTCCGGCCTACTTGCCGGTCCCGGTCTATCCCTGCAAGGTCACCGACGACAAGGCAGTCGTCGTCGACCTCGCCAACCCGCTGAACTGATACGGAGAGCCGAGACTCATGGCCACGCTGGAGATCAAGGACCTGCACGTCGCAGTCAACGTCGAGGACGGACAGAAGCCCATCCTGCGAGGCGTCGACCTGACCGTCAGGTCCGGTGAGACGCACGCCATCATGGGCCCGAACGGGTCCGGCAAGTCGACGCTGGCCTACTCGATCGCAGGCCACCCGAAGTACACGATCACCAGCGGCTCGGTCACCCTCGACGGGGTCGACGTCCTGAGCTTGTCGGTGGACGAGCGGGCCCGGCTCGGACTCTTCCTGGCGATGCAGTACCCGGTCGAGGTGCCAGGCGTCTCCGTCTCCAACTTCCTCCGCACCGCGAAGACGGCACTCGACGGTGAGGCGCCGAAGCTGCGCACCTGGATGAAGGACGTCAACGCCGCAATGGACAAGGTCTCGATGGACCGTGAGTTCGCGCAGCGAAACGTCAACGAGGGCTTCTCCGGTGGCGAGAAGAAGCGCCACGAGATCATGCAGCTGGAGCTGCTCAACCCCAGGTTCGCAATCCTCGACGAGACCGACTCGGGTCTCGACATCGACGCCCTCAAGGTGGTGTCCGAGGGGGTCAACCGGTTCCGGAGCCAGGGTGACCGCGCGGTACTCCTCATCACCCACTACACGCGCATCCTTCGCTACATCCAGCCCGACTACGTGCACGTGTTCGTGGCCGGCCGGATCGCCGAACAGGGTGGTGCACAGCTCGCCGAGCAGCTCGAGGCCGAGGGCTATGACAAGTACGTGAAGGCCCCGGTGGTTTCATGACGCTGCTGTCAGCGTCCGGCGACACCGCCAGGCTGTCAGGCCTGCTCGACACCGACCGGGTCCGCGCCGACTTCCCGATCCTGTCCCGGCGGCTCGACGGCGACAGGCCGCTCGTCTATCTCGACAGTGCAAACACCTCCCAGAAGCCTCAGCAGGTGATCGACGCCATGGTCGAGCACTACGCGATGCACAACGCCAACGTCGCACGGGCAGTCCACCAGCTCGGTGCCGAGTCGACGGCGGCGTTCGAGGGCGCCCGCGACACCGTCGCGGCGTTCATCGGGGCAGAATCACGTGACGAGATCGTCTTCACGAAGAACTCCACCGAGGCGCTCAACCTCGTCGCCAACACGCTGATGTGGGCGCGCGGCGACTTGGCGATCGGGCCGGGCGACGAGGTCGTCATCACCGAGATGGAGCATCACTCGAACATCGTTCCGTGGCAGTTGTTGACCCAGCGCAAGGGCGCGACGCTTCGCTGGTTCGGGCTCACCGACGAGGGCAGGTTGGACCTCTCGGACATGGACTCGCTGATCACCGAGCGCACTAAGGTGGTTTCTGTCGTCTGGGTGTCCAACATGCTCGGCACCGTCAACCCCGTAGCCGAGATCGCCCGGCGGGCCCACGAGGTGGGTGCTCTCGTGGTCGTCGACGCCTCCCAGGCAGTACCACAGATGCCTGTCGACGTCGTCGCACTCGGAGCAGACCTGGTCGCCTTCACCGGACACAAGGTGGTGGGCCCGACCGGCATCGGCGTCCTGTGGGGGCGCGGCGACGTCCTGACGGCACTTCCGCCGTTCCACGGTGGCGGCAACATGATCGAGAACGTGACGATGGCAGTGTCGACGTACGCTTCGGCACCTTCCAAGTTCGAGGCGGGCACCCCGCCGATCGCGCAGGCGGTCGGCCTCGGCGCGGCTCTCGACTACCTGGGCTCGCTCGGGATGGACAACGTCGCCGCCCACGAACACGCCATCACGGCGTATGCGCTGGAGCAGCTGCGCGACATCCGCGGACTCACTATCCTCGGACCCACCGAGGCGGTCGACCGCGGAGGCGCCGTCAGCTTCGAGATCGACGGTCTGCACCCGCACGACGTGAGCCAGCTGCTCGACTCGCTCGGGATCGCGGTACGGGCCGGGCATCACTGCGCGAAGCCCGCTCATGCGCGCTTCGGCGTCCAGTCGTCGACGCGAGCGTCGTTCTACGTCTACACGACGCCCGCCGAGGTCGACGCACTCGTCGAGGGAATAGAGCACACCAAGCGCTTCTTCAAGGTCGCGTGATGGATCTCGAGAGCCTCTACCAGGAGATCATCCTCGACCATTACCGAGCTCCGCATCACGCCGGCCTTCGGGAGCCGTTCGAGGCGGAGGTGCGCCACGTCAACCCCACCTGCGGCGACGAGGTGACACTCCGGGTGCATGTGGTCGACGGTGTCGTCGAGGACGTCTCGTACGACGTCGAGGGCTGCTCGATCTCGCAAGCCTCGACATCGGTGCTCGCCGACCTGCTGATCGGCAAGCAGGTCGATGACGCGATGCTGGTGCACGAGGCCTTCTTGGAGCTCATGCAGAGCCGTGGACAGGTCGAACCCGACGAAGACCTGCTCGAGGACGCCGTCGCGTTCGCGGGTGTCTCGAAGTTCCCCGCACGCATCAAGTGCGCGTTGCTCGGCTGGATGGCCTGGAAAGATGCGACGGCACGCGCCGTCGCCGATGTGGAGGTATGACGATGAGCCACGACACCACCGACCTGCCCGAGGTCGACCTCGCTGCTCCGGCGGGTTCCGCCGTAGCCACCGACGACGTCATGGAGGCGCTCAAGGACGTCGTCGACCCCGAGCTCGGGATCAATGTGGTCGACCTTGGCCTGATCTATGACGTCACGGTCGACGAGGCCAACACCGCGATCATCGACATGACGCTCACCTCGGCCGCCTGCCCCCTGACGGATGTCATCGAGGATCAGACCAACACTGCACTGGAGGGGCTTGTCAACGGCTTTCGGATCAACTGGGTCTGGATGCCGCCGTGGGGACCCGACAAGATCACCGACGACGGCCGCGAGATGCTGCGTGCCCTCGGCTTCAACGTCTGACCTTCGGCGTAGTCACCATGGCCGCCTCGCTGGTGGGCCGGACGTGTTGGTGGATCGATCAACCGCGTGGTGCTCGACGCGGGCGCAGAGGTCGCGGGTGCAGGATCGAACCGCCTGGGCCGCCGTGCACCCTGACGCGGGTGCCTCAGACCGGAACGCGGGGGACTGTTGACCGAGTCTCCTCCGGCGGCGAGGGTCGTAGCTGTTCCCTGGCGACGTGTAGATGGATGGATAGGGCGATACGAGGCCCGGCATCCAGCGACGACTTGGGGCGTTTCGCCGACCCTCATCACAGCGCACAGTGCCGATGGCTCGTCGGTTTCCTTCAACGTGCCAGTGGCGCCCCTCGCTGACCCGACCTTGTCCGGCCTCGTCGAACACCTCGGAGGAGACTGGCAGATCGGCGTGCTTCTGGTGCGCCGCGGCGGGTTCGCCGTGGCCAAGCTGGTCGGCGACAAGGTGGTCGACTCGAAGGTCGGGCAGCGACATGTGCAAGGTCGGACCAAGGCGGGCGGCTGGTCCCAGCACCGGTTCGCCCGGCGCCGCGACAACCAGGCCCGCGCGGCATACGACGCCGCTGGCGGGTACGTCAACTCACTGTTGATGCCTCACGTGCGCACGCTGGACCTGCTGGCGGTCGGTGGCGACCAGGCCGCCGCCCGAGCGGTGCTCGAGATGCCTGAGCTGGCGGGCCTCAGCGTCGTCCCTCAGCAGTGGCTGGCTGGCTTGCCCGATCCCAAGCGGGCGGTACTCGACCGGGCCGTCGGCGTCGTGTGCTCGGTATCGGTCGAGATCGTCGACACCACCGTCCCCTTTCCCCGACCGGATACGGCTTGACCCCAGGATCGGGCCGCGAACGCACTGATCCGCGGGTCAAGGCGTGTTCGGCGTCGGGTGCGGATTGGCGATGATACCCACAGCGCGGGCTCTGCGGATGTCTTTCGTGGAAGCGTCACCGGGCAGCCCGATGCCGTCGGCGATCCGGTCGATTGCGGCGTCGAACCAGACCGCGTTTGTTGCCTCGGTACGCAGGCCAACTCGGCACTGTCCTAGTCACCACGCACGGTGCCACTGCGTCACAGCCACCGGACACCCGCTTACCTAGCCGCACCATCCCTGACTGGACACCGCGTTCCCCGGGATCCAGCCCCTGAAGGTCGCGATCTGGAGACTAAGCGGTGTCGAGTCGAGAGAGGCCGGGGCGAGGTGGGGGCGGCGCGGCGGGACCAGGCGGGTCAGAGGGCGCTGGCGGCGAAGGTGTCGCACGAGGTCAAGCTCCCGGACTGGTAGCCGGTCATGAACCAGTTGACCCGCTGCGCCGACGAGCCGTGGGTCCACTGCTCCTGGTTGACCTGACCGTTCGAGAGCTTCTGGATGTGGTCATCCCCGACCGCGGTCGCAGCGTCGATGGCCTGTCGGATATCGGCGTCGGTGAGCCCCTCGATGAACACGTTGCCGTCGGCGTCCTTCGCGGTGGTGGCGAAGTGGGCCCAGATCCCGGCGTAGCAGTCGGCCTGGAGCTCGATCCGTACCGAGGGGCTCGTCGGCCCGGTCTGCCGGCTCTGGTTCTTCGCCAGTGTCCCGAGCAGGTCCTGCACGTGGTGACCGTACTCGTGGGACACGACGTACGCGTCAGAGAAGTCGCCTCCAGCGGCGCCGAGCTGACCCTTGAGCATGTCGTCGAAGAAGCTCAGCTCGAGATAGACGAGCTTGTCGCCCGGGCAGTAGAAGGGACCGGTCTGGGTGGTGGCCTGGCCGCAGGCGGTGTCGGTCGCCCCGGTGAAGTAGACGATGTCGGCCTCCTGGTAGTCGACCCCCGGCGCCTGTTGCGGCAGGCCGTCTGTCCAGAACGCCTGGATCGAGTTCACGTCGGCAAGGATCCGGCACTGTTGTTGGGTCGTGTCTGCACCGGACTGACAGCTGTCGATACTGGACGTGTCACTGGAGCTGCTGCCGACACCGGGGATCCCGCCACATTTGGCAGCCACGACCAGCAGGATGATGACGAGAACGACGCCGCCGATGCCGCCGCCGACCGGCAGTCCTCCGAGACCGCCGCCACCAAGGCCGGGCATCCCCGACACGCCACCGCCGGACCGCTGCCCTCGCCTGTCCTGGACCTGACTGCGATCGAGCCTGGCCCTGGGGTTGTACTTCATCGCGCGTCCTCCGTATGACGCCACTCCGGGCGCGCACTGCTGTCTTGATGCCGACCGGTCGTCGGCGCGCCTGTAGCCTAGGCGAATCGTGTCCCCGACGCCTCGGATGGGCCGATTCGTCACGAAAGTGCGTACAGCCACTCATGATCACCGCACACCACCTGCACGTCCGCGCGGGCGCTCGCATCCTCGTGGACGACACGTCGTTCCGGATCGGCCCCGGCGACAAGGTGGGCTTGGTCGGCCGTAACGGCGCCGGTAAGACGACCCTGACAAGGATTCTCGCCGGCGAGGTAGAGCCTGCTGCCGGAAACGTCACCCGGTCGGGATCGGTGGGCTATCTGCCGCAGGACCCGCGCACCGGTGACCTTCAGGTGCTCGCGCGTGACCGTATCCTGTCGGCTCGCGGCCTCGACGACGTCGTGCGGAGGCTCAGGCAGTCCGAGGAGCAGATGGGCAGCTCCGACCAGGCTGCGAGCGAGAGGGCTATGCAGCGCTACACCCGCGCCGACGCCGAGCTGCATGCTGCCGGGGGCTTCGCCGCCGAGGCGGACGCATCCCAGATCGCCGCGAGCCTCGGCCTGCCCGACCGGGTGCTGACCCAGCCGCTCGCCACCTTGTCCGGCGGTCAGCGACGTCGGGTCGAGCTTGCGCGCATCTTGTTCTCCGGGGCTGAGACGCTGCTGCTCGACGAGCCCACCAACCACCTCGACGCTGACTCGATCGGCTGGCTGCGCGAGTTCCTCAAGGTCCACAGAGGGGGGCTCGTGGTGATCAGCCACGACGTCGCGCTCCTCGACGAGACGGTGACGAAGGTGTTCCATCTCGACGCCAACCGTGCCGAGCTGGACGTCTACAACGTGGGCTGGCGGACCTACCTCCAGCAGCGCGAGACAGACGAGCGCCGCCGTAAGCGGGAGCGGGCAAACGCGGAGAAGAAGGCCACCACGCTCATGGCGCAGGCCGACAAGATGCGGGCGAAGGCCACCAAGGCGGTGGCGGCTCAGAACATGGCCAGACGTGCCGAGCGACTGCTCTCCGGTCTGGAGTCGGAGCGGAGGGTCGACAAGGTGGCGCGTTTCGCCTTCCCGAAGCCTGCTCCGTGCGGCAAGACCCCACTCATGGCGGAGGAGCTGTCGAAGTCGTATGGCTCGCTCGAGGTCTTCACCGACGTCGACCTCGCCGTCGACAAGGGTAGCCGCGTCGTCATCCTCGGCCTGAACGGCGCGGGGAAGACCACGCTGCTGCGGATACTGGGCGGACTCGACGAGTCCGACACCGGCAACGTCCTCCCTGGGTACGGCCTCAGGTTGGGCTACTACGCGCAGGAGCACGAGACGCTGGACCTCAGCCGCACGGTGTTCGAGAACCTCCAGTCGGCGGCGCCGCAGCTCACCGAGACGCAGGCCAGGAGCGTGCTCGGGTCGTTCCTCTTCTCCGGCGACGACGCCCAGAAGCCCGCCAGAGTCCTGTCCGGCGGTGAGAAGACCAGGCTTGCGCTGGCCACCCTGGTGGTGTCGACGGCCAACGTGCTGCTGCTCGACGAGCCGACCAACAACCTCGACCCGGCCAGCCGCGAGGAGGTCCTGGCAGCCATCCGGACCTACGAAGGAGCGATCGTTCTCGTCACCCACGACGAGGGGGCCGTGACGGCGCTGCACCCCGACCGCGTGCTGATCCTGCCGGACGGGGTCGAGGACCTCTGGAGCGAGGACTACGCCGAGCTCGTCGCGCTGGCCTGATGGGGGCGGCGCGGCGCCGGCGTCGGCCGGCGTAGGTAGGTTACGGCGATGATGCAGGAGCTCGCCGACGCGGGTCTGCGCTTGGAGGTCGACGGCCTTCGCGCGACCGTCACCTTGTGCCGCCCCCAGACTCGCAACGCCCAGTCGCCGGTGACGTGGGCGGCGCTGCGGGAGATCGGCAGGTCGCTGCCCACCTCGGTCCGGGTGGTCGTCGTACGCGCGGAGGGTGAGTCGTTCAGCGCGGGCCTCGACCGGCGGATGCTGTCCACCGGAGCCGACCCCGACCCCCACGCCGCCCCCGATCCGAACTCGCTGCTCGCCCTCAGCCGGTTGGACGACCCGGTCATGAACGGCGTGATCGCGGGATACCAGGAAGCGTTCAGCTGGCTGCGAAGGCCAGAACTGGTGACGATAGCGGCTGTCCAGGGCCATGCGGTCGGGGCGGGGTTCCAGCTGGCCCTGGCGTGCGACCTGACGGTGCTGGCTCAGGACGCGAAACTGGCCATGCGGGAGGCATCCCTCGGGCTGGTGCCGGACCTCGGTGGCACTCAGCCACTCGTCGAGGCGGTGGGCTACTCTCGGGCGCTCGAGATCTGCCTGACCGGCCGACTCGTCGACGCGGCGGAGGCGCGACATCTCGGCCTGGCGACGCTCGTCGTACCGCGTTCGGACCTCGACGAGGCGGTCGACGACCTGGTCGCTGCCGTGTCCGGTCCCCCCGCTCAGGTCGTGGCCGCCACCAAGGCGCTGCTCCAGTCGGTGCCGATCGGTAGCCTCGCTGACCAGCTGGCGGCCGAACGGAGCGCCCAGGTGTCGGCCATCCGCGGTCTCCATCCGCCCAGATCGGGGAACAAACCGACCCTGCACGGCGTTGCGCCCCCCGATGAGTAGTCCCGTCAATGCCGTGCGCATGATGCACAAGTTCAGTCGCGAGGACCCGACGAAGGGCCGCGACGGCCTTACTCCAGGCACCACCCGACGCGTGATGGCCTTCGCCCGTCCCTACACCAGCCAGCTCCTGTGGTTCCTCGCGCTGGTGGTCGTCGACGCGATGCTCGTGGTGGCGACGCCCCTGTTGTTCCGGAAGATCGTCGATGACGGGGTGCTCAGAGGTGACCGCCGTGTCGTGACAGTGCTCGCCCTCGTCATCGCCGCCATCGCGGTCGCCGATGCCACCTTGACCCTCGTCCAGCGGTGGTACTCGTCACAGATTGGCGAGGGCCTGATCTACGACCTGCGGACGAAGGTCTTCGGGCACGTGCAGCGGATGCCGCTGGCGTTCTTCTCCCGGACCAACACCGGTTCTCTCGTGTCGCGACTCAACAACGACGTGATCGGAGCTCAGCGGGCTTTCACGTCGGTGTTGTCGGGTGTGGTCAGCAACGTGATCAGCCTGGTGCTGGTCGCCACGGCGATGCTCATCCTCTCCCCGCTCATCACCGGCCTGGCGCTGGTGATGGTCCCCGTCTTCCTGCTGCCGGCGAAGTGGGCGGGTCGCAAGCTCTCCGGTCTCACGCGTGAGCAGATGCAGACCAACGCCACGATGTCGGGGATGATGACCGAGCGGTTCAACGTCGGTGGCGCGATGCTCGTCAAGCTGTTCGGACGACCGGCCGAGGAGCAGAGTCAGTTCGAGGAGAACTCCGCCCTGGTTCGTGACCTCGGCATCAAGATCGCGATGACGGGCCGAATCTTCTACAGCGCGCTGACGCTGGTCGCCGCTCTCGCCACGGCGCTCGTCTACGGCATCGGCGGCCAGCTGGCCGTCAGCGAGACGGTGTCGGTCGGCACGCTGCTGGCACTCGCTGCCCTGATGGGCAGGCTGTACGGCCCCCTCACGTCGCTGTCGAACGTGCGCGTCGACGTACTGACCGCGCTCGTCTCGTTCGAGAGGGTGTTCGAGGTCCTCGACCTCGAGCCGATGATCCAGGATCGGCCGGAGGCCGTGCCTATCAACCCGAACGACCCGGCCACGGTGGAGTTCCGCTCGGTCGACTTCAGCTACCCGACGGCCGACGAGGTCTCCCTCGCCAGCCTCGAGACGGTGTCCGGCCCCGACGGCATGGTCAGCCAACAGGTGCTGCACGACGTCAGCTTCACGCTGCAGCCCGGCCAGATGGTAGCCCTCGTCGGGCCCTCGGGCGCAGGAAAGACGACGCTCACCCATCTGGTCGCGCGCCTCTACGACGTCTCCGGCGGTCTTGTCCGGGTCGCGTCGCACGACGTACGAGACGTGCAGCAGTCCTCGCTGCACGACCTCGTCGGATACGTCACGCAGGACGCCCACATGTTTCACGACACGATCCGCGCCAACCTGCTCTACGCACGGCCGGGCGCGTCCGATGCCCAGCTCATGGGCGCCCTGGATGCGGCTCAGGTCGGCGGGCTCGTCGCGGCACTGCCCGACGGGCTCGACACTGTCGTCGGCGACCGCGGCTACCGACTGAGCGGCGGAGAGCGCCAACGCCTCGCGATCGCCAGGCTGCTCCTCAAAGCACCCCGGATCATCGTGCTCGACGAGGCCACGGCGCACCTGGACAGCGAATCGGAGTCGGCGGTCCAGCGGGCTCTCGACGTCGCCCTGGAGGGACGCACGTCGCTCGTCATCGCCCATCGGCTTTCGACCGTCCGGCATGCAGACCGGATCGTCGTCCTCGACCGCGGCCGGGTGGTCGAGCAGGGTACGCACCAGCAGCTGCTGGCCGCTGGTGGGCTCTATCGCGACCTCTACCGGACCCAGTTCGCCGACCAGGACGTCCCGGAGCCGGTGCCAACCGCCTGACGTCCGGCGATGGCACAATGGCGGCCATGGACCTGGGACTTCAGGACCGCGTCTTCATCCTCACCGGCGCAGCCCGGGGGCTAGGCCGGGCTACGGCCGAGGTGCTTGTGGCCGAAGGTGCGCGGGTCGTCATATCGTCACGGTCCCGTGAGAGTGTCGATGCCGCAGTGGCCTCCCTCGGAGAGGCCGCTGCCGTGGGGGTTGCAGCCGACAACGCCGACCCGGACACGCCGGCTGCACTGATCTCGACCGCCCGCGACCGGTTCGGTCGCCTCGACGGCGCGCTGATCAGCGTCGGCGGGCCCCCGCCCGGTGGGGTGATGGACACCAGCGAGGAGGACTGGCGGACCTCCTTCGACGCAGTCTTCCTCGGTGCGGTCCGGCTCGCGACCGCGGTAGGAGCCGAGCTCGGCCGCGAGGGGTCACTGGTCTTCGTGCTCTCGACCTCCGTCAAGCAGCCGATCGGCGGCCTCGCGATCTCCAACGGGCTCCGGCCAGGGCTTGCGATGGTGGCGAAGACTCTGGCCGACGAGCTGGGCCCTCGCGGAGTCAGAGTCAACGGTCTGTTACCCGGTCGGGTCGACACGGAGCGCGTCCGCGAGCTCGACGTGCTGAGCGGCGACCCCGACCAGACCCGGGCGTCCACGGCCGCGACGATCCCGTTGCGCCGCTACGGTCGGCCCGTGGAGTTCGGCCGCACCGCCGCCTTCCTGCTCTCGCCCGCTGCCGGCTATGTCACGGGGGTTCTGCTTCCGGTCGACGGCGGCCTTACTCGGGCACTGTGATTTTCATGCCGATACGGGGCGGCGCCTGCGACTCGCGGTACTCCGACCAGGCGAAGTAAGCCCAGAAACCGAACGCGAGCACGGCGAAGAAGAACCACTGCAGCCCGTAGAAGAAGGACGGCCCGGAGCTGAGGTCCGGCGCCTCCGCTGGTGCGGGGGCCGGTGTGACGACGGGATCCTCCTTGGTCGCGTCGAGGAAGCCGTCGAAGACGGCGTACGGCACCGTGGTCCCGATGGCGTCGGACGAGATGGCACGCACGAAGCCGTCGGACGGGCTCACCTGTCCCGAGTCTCCCGTCGAGCTCCGGCGTACCCATCCGGTGACCGTGACCTGTCCTGTCGGAGGAGCGGGGACATCTGGTCTCTCGTTGCCGTTGCCGGCCGTCTGGACCCAACCCCGGTCGACGACCAGGGCAGTGCCGCTCGCAGTCACGAGGGGGACGACGACGTCGACGCCGACCGACCCCTGTCTCGTCCTGTACAACACGAGCACCTGGTGGGCGACGTCGTACCTGCCGGTGGCGACGACGTTCGTCCACTCGTCGGACTCCGACACGGCGCTCGTGGTGCTCATCACCTCGTCGACCGGGACGGCTGACTCGGCGAGGTGGGAGCGAATAGAGGCGTTGGAGTCGCTGCGCTCGTGGAAGCGACGGAACTGCCACAGTCCCAGCTCGACGCAGGCGACGCCGACCAGTGTCACGGCAAGCAGCAGGCCGAGCCAGCGTCGGGTGAGGAGGAATCGGAACACGGCTCGACCAAACCTACGCCGGGGACTATGAGCACGGTCCCCGACGGTGTGGGTCGAGGTCCCGTAGGCTGGGCCGGGTGACCATCCAGGAGGTGCCGACGCTGCCGTTGCTCGACCAGTTCGGCCGCGTCGGGACCGACCTGCGGGTCTCGCTCACCGACCGGTGCAACCTGCGTTGCTCGTACTGTATGCCGGCCGAGGGACTCGACTGGCTCCCAACGCCGGAGGTGCTGACCGACGACGAGGTGGTGCGGCTGATCTCCATCGCCGTCAACCATCTCGGGGTAGACGAGGTCAGGTTCACGGGGGGTGAGCCGCTGATCCGGCGCGGCTTCGTCGACATCGTGGCCCGGACCGCGGCCCTTCGGCCCCGGCCGACGATCGCCGTCACGACAAACGGGCTCGGGCTCGACAAGGTCGCCCGTCCCCTGGCCGACGCCGGACTCGACCGAGTGAACGTGAGCCTCGACACGGTTCGCCCCGAGACGTTCGCTGCCATCACCCGCAGGGACCGGTTCCACGACGTGGTGAAGGGCCTTCAGGCCGCAGCCGGTGCTGGGCTCACTCCCATCAAGATCAACGCGGTCCTCCTGCGCGGCCACAACGACACCCAGGCGCCCGAGCTGCTGCGCTGGTGCGTCGACAGGGGCTACGAGCTCAGGTTCATCGAGCAGATGCCCCTCGATGCGCAGCACGGGTGGAGCCGGGAGTCCATGATCACGGCGGACGAGACCCTCGCCTGTCTGGAGACCTGCTTCGACCTGACCGCGCACCCCGACGAGCGTGGTAGCGCACCGGCGGAGCTCTTCCTGGTCGACGGCGGCCCAGCGACGGTGGGCGTGATCGCGTCGGTGACCCGGCCCTTCTGCGGTGAATGCGACCGAGTCCGGCTGACGGCCGACGGTCAGGTGCGCAACTGCCTCTTCGCGCGCGAGGAGTCCGACCTGCGGTCGGCGCTTCGTCGAAGCGCCGGTGACGACGAGATCGCCGATCGATGGAGGGCCGCCATGTGGACGAAGCGGCCGGGCCATGGCATCGACGACACGTCTTTCCTCCAGCCCAGCAGGCCGATGAGCGCGATCGGAGGCTGAGGCCTCAGACCGCATCGACGCCGCGCATGAAGCCGCGGGCGTCGAGAAAGGCCGTCAGCGACTCCTGATGGTCGGCGCAGGCAAGCCATGTCTTGCGGCGCTCGGGCGTATGCAGCTTTGGGTTGTTCCAGCGCAGGGCGACGGTGGCGGGCTGGGTGCAGCCTCGCGCCGAGCAGGTCGGCGCCTCGGCCTCCCGGCCGCTCAAGGTCATCGCAGTGCCCCCCTCGCGCGGGTCCAGCCTCTCGTGAAGGAGAAGGTCATGGACCGAGATGAGAAAAAGCGATGCCGGACAGCCACGGGGGGAGGCTACCCGGCACCACTCGCGATGGCCTTCCGACGGGGGGAACGGAACGGCCGGGTGTCAGTGTTGCACGGCTCGTGTCGCAGGTCTACCCCCGCAGGTCGTCACCTTGGCCCGGCGTCCCCTGCTCCAGGAGGGGCCGGTCCTCGGCATAGAAGGCTGGCGGACCGGACAGTTGACGTCGGTCCGTCGCGTTGGCGAGCACGACGGCGACATACGGCAGGAAGACCGCACCGGCGACCAGCACCCAGCGCAACGGCCCGGCCGTGACGATCGCCAGCACGAAGCAGGCGGTTCGTATCCCCATCGAGACGAGGTAGCGGATCTCCCGCCGTCGGATGTCGGCGCTCCGACCTGGGCGCGCGGACGTGATGGCGACTGGCGATTCTGAGTGCGAGTTCAACGGACTCTCCTTCAGTCTCCACGGTACGCCGCCCCTGCCCCGGACACGCGCCCGAGGCTATGCACGTGCGCGATACCGTCTTGCCATGACCTGGGCACATGCACGCACACTGGCCCACGCGCCGGCGCCGCCGTCGCAGTGAGCCAGGGTCACAGACAGCCCGGGGCGGTGGTCGACGGGAAGGTCGAGCCGGCCGGTCACTCACCCGAAGCGGTCACGCTCATCGAAGGGTCGGCCTTCTGCGTCTCCGGCCGCTCGGGAGACATCGAGCCCACGGCTACCCAGGGCCTCTTCCTGCACGACACCAGGGTCTTGTCGCAGTGGCGCCTGGAGCTCGACGGAGCCCGCCCCGAGCCCCTTACGGTCGTGTCCGTAGAGCCGTACGCGGCGGTCTTCCTCAGTCGCGTGCCGCCAAGCGGCCCGGCGACGCAGCTCTTCGTCGAGCGTCGGCGGTTCGTCGGTCAGGGGATGCGAGAGGACGTCGTGCTGCGCAACCTCGGCGCCACCCCCGTCAAAGTCGCGGTGAGGCTCGCGGTCGGCGCCGACCTCGCAGGCCTCTTCGAGGTCAAGGACCGACGAGCAGAACCGCGCAGGGAGGTCTCCGGGACCTTCGGCGACGGCTTCGTGGCAATCGGCTCGGGCTCTGGCGACGCGAGGCGCGGTGTGCGGGTCAGCGCGCAGGGTGCCACGGCCGAGCCTGGCGCGCTCGCGCTCCTCGCGACCATCGCCCCTCGCAGCCAGTGGCGCACCAGCTTCACTGTCACGCCTGTCGTCGGCGGCAAGGAGGTACCCGGGTCGTTCTCCGGCGACGACCCGCACCGTTCGCAGCCCGCTCTGCGCATGCGGGGCTGGTGTGGAGCGATCTCCACGTTCGAGACCGACGACGGCCTCCAGCGCACGCTCGACAGAAGCCGTGAGGACCTCGGCGCGCTGCGCATCGTCGACCCTGACCATGTCGACGAGGTCGCCGTCGCTGCGGGGGCCCCCTGGTTCATGGCCCTGTTCGGCAGGGACTCGCTGCTCACGTCGTACCTGTCGCTCGTGCTCGGCCCGAGGCATGCTCTGGGTACGCTCCGCGCGCTCGCCAGGAGACAGGGGAGCCGAGTCGACCCCTCGACCGAGGAGGAACCCGGCCGGATCCTGCACGAGGCTCGCCGGGGGGTCGACTTCCCGCTCGCCCCTGGCGGCAGCGGTGTCTACTACGGCACCGCCGACGCGACCCCGCTCTTCGTCGTGCTGCTGGCCGAGCTGGCGCGCTGGGGCGTCGCCGCTGACGACGTCAGCGCACTTCTCCCACATGCCGACCGCGCTCTCCAGTGGGTGGAGACTTACGGCGACCGCGACGGAGACGGTTTCGTGGAGTACGAACGGATGACCCCGAACGGTCTCGTCAACCAGGGCTGGAAGGACTCCTACGACGCGATCAGCTTCGCGGACGGAAGGCTGGCGCGGCCGCCCCTCGCGCTCTGCGAGGTTCAGGGCTACGCCTACGCCGCCTACCGGGCTCGGGCAGAGCTGGCTGAGGCGGCCGGCGACACCGCGACAGCGCGACACCTCGCCACCAAGGCGGACCGGCTCAAAGCGGCCTTCAACGACAGGTTCTGGCTCGCCGACGAGGGCTGGTTCGCCGTGAGCCTGGACGCGGACAAACGGCCCGTCGATTCCTTGACGAGCAACATCGGGCACTGCCTGTGGAGTGGGATCGTCGATGAGAGCGTGGCGCCACAGGTGGCCGAGCGGCTGATGTCACCGGAGATGTTCTCGGGCTGGGGAGTGCGCACGCTGGCTACCTCGATGGGTGCATACAACCCGATGAGCTACCACAACGGCTCCGTCTGGCCGCACGACAGCGCGCTCGTCGCCACCGGGCTGATGCGCTACGGCTTCGTCGAGAGTGCCCAGCAGGTTGCGGCTGGTGTGCTCGACGCCGCCGAATGCTTCGAGGGCCGGCTGCCCGAGCTGCTCTGCGGGTTCGACCGTTCGCAGTACCCCACTCCCATCGCCTATCCGACGACCTGCTCGCCGCAGGCGTGGGCATCGGCCGCCCCGCTGCAGCTCATCCGTATCCTGGCGGGCTTGGAGCCGGCGATGCCCAGGCGCCTGGTGGAGCTCACCCCCGCATGGCCCCGGGGCCGAGGTGTCCTGACGATCGACGGACTGGTACTCGGCGCACACCGCACCACGCTGAGTGTCGACGCAAACTCCGCTCGGTTGTCTGGTCTTCCCGACGACATCGAGGTGGTTCCAGCCTCGCGGTGACGGCTCCCGTGTTCGCCTTCGGGGACCGTACCGGTAGCGTCGGGCGCCGATGGTCGAGAGGAAGCTGACGTGAGCAGGTCTGTGCTCGTCACGGGCGGGAACCGCGGTATCGGGCGGGCGATCGCCGCGGCGTTCGCCGAGGCCGGTGACCACGTCGCCGTGACCTACCGGTCGGGTGAGCCTCCTGAGGGTTTCCTCGCGGTGCGGTGCGATGTGACGAGGTCCGAGGACGTCGAGTCTGCCTTTACGGAGATCGAAGCAGAACAGGGGCCGGTCGAGGTTCTCGTCTCGAACGCAGGCATCACGCGCGACGGGCTAGTTCTCCGGATGGCGGAGGACGACTGGTCGTCGGTCATCGAGACGAACCTGACCGGGTCGTTCCGGGTCGCCAAGAGGGCTGCAAAGGGCATGCTCCGGCTCAAGCGCGGGCGGATCGTCCTCATCTCATCGGTGGTCGGCCTGTTGGGTTCGGCCGGCCAGGTGAACTACGCCGCCAGCAAGGCAGGTCTGGTGGGCATGGCTCGCTCACTGGCGCGGGAGCTCGGCAGTCGCTCGATCACCACGAATGTCGTCGCACCGGGTTTCGTCGACACCGACATGACCTCGGAGCTGTCGGACGAGAAGAAGGCGGAGTACGCCAAAGCGGTCCCGCTGGGACGCTTCACCACAAGTGAGGAGGTCGCCGGAGTCGTGCGCTGGCTTGCGTCCGACGAAGCGGCCTACATCACCGGCGCAGTCATCCCTGTCGACGGCGGGCTAGGTATGGGGCACTGACGCAGACCGCGTACGCCGCCGGGTCCACCACAGATAGGAAAGGTTGATGACGATGGGCATACTCGAGGGCAAGCGGATCCTCGTCGCCGGCGTGACGTTGGACTCGTCCATCGGCTTCGCGACGGCGAAGGTCGCCCAGGAGCAGGGCGCCACGGTGGTCGTCTCCAACTTCGGCCGGGCCCTGTCGATCACGAGGCGCATCGCCCGCCGTCTTCCCACGGAGCCACCGGTCATCGAGCTCGACGTCAGCGACGACGCTCACCTAGACCGGCTGGCCGACGAGCTGGGGAAACATGTCGACGGCCTCGACGGCGTCGTGCATGCGATCGCCTACGGGAACCCCGAGACCATCCTCGGCGGGAAGTTCCTCTCGGGACCCTGGGACGACGTGGCCCAGGCAGTGCGTGTCTCGGCGTACTCCTACAAGTCACTGGCCCTCGCCTGTCTCCCCCTGATGCAGAGGGGAGGCAGCGTCGTCGGCTGCACGTTCGACGCGAGCGTTGCGTGGCCGGGGTATGACTGGATGGGTTTCGCGAAGGGCGCGTTGGAGTCGTGCAACCGCTACCTGGCCCGAGACCTCGGGCCGATGGGGATCCGGTCGAACCTCATCTCCGCCGGCGCGCTGAAGACTCTCGCCGCGAAGGCGATCCCGGGGTTCGAGCTGTTCGAGGGGGAGTGGAAGAAGCGAGCGCCGCTCGGCTGGGACATGGAGGATCTCGAACCCACTGCCCGCACGATCGTGGCGCTGCTCAGCGACTTCATGCCGGCGACGACCGGTGAGATCGTGCACGTCGACGGCGGCTACCACGCGATGGGCGCCTAGCAACCGTCGTCTCTTACCGCGGTAGGGACGACGGTTTGCCCACGCCTGCCCGGTGAGCCGAGCCTCTTGACGAGGTTCGGCGCTCTCACTAGGCTGCTCCGCGAGACGGAATCAAAAGTCCGCATCGCGGAACTCCGGAAGAGGCCCTTATGTCATCAGCCACCGTTCCAGCCCCCGTACCACGAACCAGCGTCAAGCATCCTGTCGACGAGGTGCTGCCAGTTCCGCAGCTCGCGATCTACGGCTTCCAACACGTACTCGCCTTCTATGCAGGCGCAGTCATCGTGCCGATCCTGCTCGCCGGAGCCATCGGCCTGAGCACGACGCAGCTCATCCACCTGATCAACGCCGACCTGTTCACCTGCGGCATCGCGTCGATCATCCAGTCGGTGGGCTTCTGGAAGATCGGCGTGAGGCTGCCCCTGTTGCAGGGCGTCACGTTCACGGCCGTCTCGCCCATGATCGCGATCGGCGTTGCGGCCGGTGGTGGGACCGACGGGCTTCGCGAGATCTATGGCGCCGTCATCGTCGCGGGACTCTTCACCTTCCTCATGGCCCCGTACTTCGGCAGGCTCATCCGTTTCTTCCCGCCGGTGGTCACAGGCTCGGTCATCAGCATCATCGGCATCGCGCTGCTGCCCGTTGCGGCCACGGACGCCGTCCAGGACGGCAACCCGGTCGGCGCCCTGAGCGGTAAGGGCCTGGCGTACGCCTTGTTCACGCTGGCGATCATCGTGCTGATCCAGCGCGTGTTCAAGGGGTTCATGGCGACGGTGGCCGTCCTTGCAGGCCTCGTGATCGGAACGGTCGTGGCGGCCATGTTGGGCGACGCGCACTTCGACAGCGTCGGCCAGAGTGACTGGGCTGGTGTGACGAGGCCCTTCTTCTTCGGGATCCCGACGTTCTCGATCACTGCGATCCTGTCGATGATCGTCGTCATGCTCATCACGGCTGTCGAGACCACCGGCGACGTGTTCGCCACAGGGGAGATCGTGCAGAAGCGCGTCGGCCAGGAGGACGTGTCACGTGCCCTGCGGGCAGACGGACTGGCGACCACCATCGGCGGCGTCTTGAACTCCTTCCCCTACACGTGCTTCGCAGAGAACGTCGGCCTCGTGCGGCTCACCGGCATCAAGAGCCGCTTCGTGGTGGCGGCCGCAGGCGGGTTCATGATTGTCATCGGCCTCATCCCCAAGGCCGGCGCCATCGTGGCAAGCATCCCCCTCTCGGTGCTGGGCGGTGCCGCCCTGGCGATGTTCGCGACGGTCGCCGTGGTCGGGTTCCAGACGCTGTCGCGAGTCGACTTCAACGACCACCGCAACGTCGTCATCGTCGCGACGAGTATCGGCCTCGCCGTCCTCGTCACGGTGAAACCTGACCTGTACACGGTGGTGCCGGGGGGCCGCTGGAGCGCGATGATCTTCAACAGCGGCATCACGCTTGGCAGCATCACGGCGATCCTGCTCAATTTGATCTTCTTCCATGTCGGCAAGAGCTTCGGACCGGCGGTGGCCGGAACGCCCGGAGGCGGCGTCGTCCGTCTCGACCAGGTCAACACGATGAGCTCCGAGGAGTTCGCCTCGACGTTCTCCGGCCTCTTTCAAGGGTCGCCGTGGGCCGTCGAGCGGGCGTACCAGCAGCGACCGTTCGCTGACACGCAGGATCTCCGACTGGCCTTCCAGGAGGCGATGTTCTCCGCGTCACGTGAGGAGCAGACGGCCCTGCTCCAGTCATACCCCGACCTCGGTCAGGGTCCCGCCGGACCGGAGTCCGTTCGGGACCAGGCCGATCTCGGGCTGGGCAACCTGCACGACGAGGACTACGAGGAGTTCACGGCCCTCAACAGCGCATACCGAGAGCGGTTCGGCTTCCCGTTCATCGTGTCCGTCCGCAACATGGACAGCCGAGACCGCGTGCTCGAGATCGGTCACCAGCGGCTCAGCCACTCACCGAACCAGGAGCGCGCCACAGCCCTGATCGAGGTGGCCAAGATCGTCAACAGCCGTTTCGACGACCTGGTAGCCGGCGCCAACCCGATCCACACCTCCCGCACCCAGCGGTTCGACTCTCTGGACACCTGAGTGGCGATGACGCATACGACACGGGACGCAGAGGCCGACGTCGACCACTTCAACCGAACACCGGAGAGCGAGGCGAGGACGTTGCTCGAGTCGTGCCTGGCTGTGCCGCGATGGGTCGACGAGGTCCTGGCCGGGCGTCCGTACCGGTCGGGAGAGCAGTTGGTGGGCGCAGCGCGCGCCCTGGCGGGTGAGCTCACAGCCGACGAGGTCGACGCCGCCATGGCGCGCCACCCCAGGATCGGTGAGGATGCCGGGGCGGCGCACGACATTGAGCACTCGCGCCGGGAACAGGCCACGATCGAGGCAGAAGACACGTGGGTGCGCGACGAGCTTGCGGAAGGCAACCGGGAGTACGAGGCGAGGTTCGGCAGGGTGTTCCTGATCCGGGCAGCCGGTCGCACGTTTCGGGAGGTGCTCGACGAGCTTCGCCGCCGGCTTCAGAACGCTCCCGAGGTGGAGACGGGAGAAGTCGTCGGCCAGCTCACCGAGATCGCCTCGCTGCGGCTCGAGCGTGTCCTCGCCAACCGGCCGGAACCGCGGGCGGTGACGCGGTGAGCTACGTCACGACGCACGTGCTCGACACGGCGCGGGGTCGTCCCGGGACGGGTATCGCCCTCAGGCTCGAACGGGTGGCGGAGCCGTCGGAGCTGGTCGCCGCCGGCGTGACGGACGACGACGGGAGGGTGGACGACCTCGGACCGGACTCTCTGCCAGTCGGCACCTACCGGCTGAGGTTCGACACGGCGGCGTACTTCGCGGCATCGGGTGATCCGGGATTCTTCCCGACCATCGAGGTCACGTTCTCCACCCTGGAGTCCGAACCGCACTACCACGTGCCCCTGCTGCTCAGCCCGTTCGCGTACTCGACATACAGGGGAAGCTAGGAAGAGGTCTGAAGTCATGAGTATCGTGCTCGGTCCCAACCAGTACGGCAAGGCGGAGAACCGCGTCGTGCGGATCTATCGCGATAGGCCTCGACACGAGATCAGGGACATCAACGTGTCGACGTCGCTGCGGGGCGACTTCTCCGACGCGCACCTGGCCGGCGACCAGTCACGGGTGCTGCCGACCGACACGCAGAAGCAGACCGTGTACGCCTTCGCGAAGAAGGTCGGCGTCGGCGAGATTGAGGAGTTCGCGCTCGCCCTTGGGCGGCACTTCGTCGGCGACGTCGAGCCCGTGCAGGGTGCCCGGATCGCGGTCGAGGAGTACGCCTGGGAGCGGATCAGCGTCGACGGCACCGAGCATGACCACAGCTGGGTGCGAAAGGGGCAGGAGACACGTACGACGGTTCTGACGATCGACGGCAAGGGCGGTGCGGAGACGCTCGTGTCGGGTCTCGAGGACCTCGTGGTGCTGAAGTCGACCGGTTCGGAGTTCCATGACTTCCTCGTCGACGAGTACACGACGCTCGCCCCCACGACGGACCGGGTCATGGCGACGTCGCTCACGGCTCGGTGGCGCTACGTCGGAACCGACGTCGACTGGGGTTCGTCGTACGCAGGGATAAGGCAGACCATGCTGGAGCAGTTCGCGACCGTGCACAGCCTGGCTCTCCAGCAGACCCTTTACGAGATGGGCAGAGCGGCTCTCGAGGCGCACCCCCAGGTCGCGGAGATCAGGTTCTCGGCACCCAACAAGCACCACTTCGTCTACGACCTGTCACCCTTCGGTCTCGACAACCCGAACGAGGTGTTCCACGCCGACGACCGTCCCTACGGGCTGATCGAGGCCACCGTGATGCGCGACGACGCACCATCGGCCGGTCGTGCCTGGGACTCGATCCCCGGCTTCTGCTGAGCCGACCCGCGAGACCGAAGACACGAGGAGCTGCCGATGGACTTCCTGCGACCCGCCACGATGGCCGACGCGCTCGCCGCGAAGGCGGAGCACGCCGGGGTGGTGCCCATGCAGGGGGGCACCGACGTCATGGTGGAGATGAACTTCGACAGGCACCGACCCCGCGCGCTGATGGATCTCACCAGGATCGCCGAGCTGGCCGAGTGGGGTACCGACGGGGAGCAGGTCAGGATCGGCGCCGGCGTCACGTACTCACGCATCATCGACGAGCTGGCTGATCGTCTTCCAGGGCTTGCCATGGCCTCGCGCACGGTCGGGTCGCCCCAGATCCGCAACCGCGGCACCGTCGGCGGCAACCTCGGAGCAGCATCGCCAGCCGGGGACGCGCACCCGGCTCTGCTCGCGGCCGATGCCGAAATCGAGCTCCAGTCGGTCGAGGGCACCCGGACCGTCCGTGCCGAGGACTTCTACCTCGGGGTGAAGCGAAACGCCGCTCGCCCGGACGAGCTGATCTCCGCCATCTATGTGACGCCGCCGTCCGGACCGCAGCAGTTCAGCAAGATCGGTACCCGCAACGCCATGGTGATCTCGGTGGCTGCCTTTGGGTTCGCCCTGCATCCGGACCGCTCGGAGGTCCGTACCGGTATCGGGTCCGTGGCACCGACGCCGAGGCGTGCCTACGAGGCGGAGAGCTTCCTCGCCGCGGCTCTCGGCGAGGGTGGGCTCTGGGAGTCGCGCGGGGCGCTGCCCGACGGTCTGGCCGACGAGTTCGGTCAGCGGGTCCGAGCCGCGGGGTCACCCATCGACGACGTCCGCGGTACCGCGGCCTACCGGCTCCACGCCCTGGCCGTGATGGCGCGTCGCGCGCTCACCTGGGCTTGGAACGAGTACAGCACGGCTTGCGACCAGACGAGGAGGGACTGACAGATGCGGATAACGGCGACCGTCAACGGGCAGCATCGGGAGATCGACGACGTGTGGGAGGGCGAGAGCCTGCTGTACGTCCTGCGTGAACGGATGGGGCTGCCAGGGTCGAAGAACGCCTGTGAGCAGGGTGAGTGCGGCTCGTGCACGGTCTACCTCGACGGTGTCGCCGCCTGCGCCTGCCTGGTCGCCGGCGGGCAGATCGAGGGTCGCGACGTGGTGACCGTCGAGGGCCTGGCGGGTGACGACGGCCTGCACCCCGTCCAACAGGCCTTCCTCGAGGCGGGTGCTGTGCAGTGCGGCTTCTGCACGCCGGGGCTCATCGTGCAGACGCACGACCTGCTGAGCCGGGTCGACAACCCGAGCGACCCCGAGATCCGGGAAGCTCTCGCTGGCAACCTCTGCCGGTGCACAGGTTACGAGAAGATCCTCGACGCCGTCCGGCTGGCGGCGGGACGCATGGCTGGGAGCGACCGGTGAGTATCGTCGTCCTCGACGGCTGCGCCGTCGCCACGATGGACGACACCTCGTCGGAGTACTCCTCCGGTCACGTCGTCGTCGAGGACAAGATCATCACGGCCGTGGGTGATGGCCGCGCTCCGGCGGGCATCGAGGGCGCCAGGTATGTCGACGCGACCGGTTGCCTCGCGACGCCCGGACTCGTGAACACCCACCACCACCTCTACCAGTGGGTGACCCGGGGTTTCGCAGTCGACGGCTCTCTTTTCGAGTGGCTGACAACGCTCTACCCCGTGTGGGGCCGCATCGACGCCGACATCGTGCGCACTGCGGCAACCGGGGCGCTGGCGTGGCTGGCCAAGACGGGCTGTACGACGACGACCGACCACCACTATGTCTTCCCCCACGACGGTGGTGACGTGCTGGCCGCGGAGATCGAGGCAGCACACTCCGTGGGGCTGCGGTTCCATCCCACGCGAGGCTCGATGGACCTGGGCCGGAGCTCGGGCGGACTTCCCCCTGACCACGTCGTCGAGGACATCGACGCAATCCTCGCTGCGACCGAGCTGGCGATCGACACCCACCATGACACCTCCTTCGACTCGATGCTGCGGGTCGGTGTCGCACCCTGCTCGCCGTTCTCGGTCACCGGGGATCTGCTGAAGCAAGCCGCCGAGCTAGCCCGCGACAAGGGGGTCCGGCTCCACACGCACCTGTGCGAGACAATCGACGAGGACGAGTACTGCCGCGCGCACTTCGACCGCACCCCTGTCGAGTACATGGAGTCCGTCGGATGGCTCGGCGACGACGTCTGGTTCGCCCATGCCGTGCACCTCGACGACGAGGCCATCGCCGCGATGGCGGCGACAGGCACCAGCGCGGCGCACTGCCCCTCGTCGAACGCCCGGCTCGGCTCCGGGATCGCACGTATCAGGGACATGCGCGACGCGGGTGTCACGGTCGGCCTCGGTGTCGACGGTGCCGCGTCCAACGAGGCCTGCGCCCTGCTCGAGGAGGTCCGCCACGCCGTGCTGTTCGCCCGCGCTCGCGGCGGACCGCACGAGCTCACCGTTCGCGACGCCCTGCACATGGCGACGAGAGGCGGCGCGCAGGTGCTCGGGCGCGCGGGCGAGATCGGTTCGCTCGAGCCCGGCAAGCTTGCCGACGTGGCCGTGTGGCGGCTGGATACCCTGCCTCACATCGACATCGCGGACCCGGTGGCTGCCCTGGTGCTGGGTGCGCCGCCGCCCCTCGAGCTTCTTCTGGTCAACGGCCGGGCAGTCGTGGAGAAGGACCGTCTGGTCGGGGTCGACGAGGACGAAGTGGCCGCCGCCGTGCTGAGTGCGAGCAGGACGCTCGTCGAACGAGTGGGAGTGAACCGATGACGACACCGCCAGAAGCGACTCCTCGGACCCCTACCGGGGCGCCGGGCAGTCTGGAGAACACGGCCACGGGCGGGATCGGCGCGAGCCCGCTTCGCCCCGACGGCACCCTCAAGGTCACCGGCGAGTTCGCCTACAGCAGCGACTTGTGGATGGACGACATGCTGTGGGGCGTCACCCTGCGCAGTCCGCACCCCTTCGCCCGGATCCGGGCCGTCAACATCGGCGAGGCGCTGGCGACACCCGGCGTCTTCGCCGTGCTCACCGCCGACGACGTGCCGGGCAGGAACATCTACGGTCTCGAGCTGTCCGACCAGCCGGTGCTCGCGAAGGATGTCGTGCGTTACCAGGGGGAGGCCGTCGCGCTGGTTGCCGCGAACCACCCGGAGATCGCTCGACAGGCCGCGAAGAGGATTCGCGTCGACTACCAGGTCTGGGAGCCGGTCACCGACGCCCGCGACGCGCTCGGCCACCCGAATTGGAACCGTCTGCACGACGACCCTGCGGAGGACGTCGAGCTCAGCAGGTCGGCGGCCCCGATCCATCCCAAGGGCAACCTGGTGCGCCACCTCAAGATCCGCAAGGGCGACCCCGAAGCGCGCGCGGACGTCGTGGTGTCGGGGGAGTACTCGGTGGGCATGCAGGACCAGGCCTTCCTCGGGCCGGAATCCGGCCTGGCCGTTCCGGACGATCAGGGCGGCGTGGACCTCTACGTCGCCACGCAGTGGCTGCACGTCGATCAGCGGCAGCTCTGCACCGCGCTGGACCTTCCGCCGGAGCAGGTGAGACTGACCCTGGCAGGGGTGGGCGGTGCCTTCGGCGGTCGCGAGGACCTCTCGATGCACGTGCACGGCTGCATGCTCGCCCTGCGTACGGGCAAGCCGGTCAAGATGGTGTACAACCGAGAGGAGTCGTTCTTCGGGCACGTACACCGCCACCCCGCCGAGATGCGCTACGAGCACGGTGCGACAAGGGACGGCAGGCTCGTCTTCGTCAACTGCGACCTCTACTTCGACGGCGGGGCCTACGCGTCGAGCACCCCTGCCGTAGTCGGCAACGGAGGCACCATGGGCATCGGCCCGTACGTCGTCCCGAACGTCCGCGTCGACGCGTACGGCGTCTACACCAACAACCCACCTTGTGGCGCGATGCGGGGGTTCGGCTCGGTCCAGACTGCCTACGCCTACGAGGCGCAGATGGACAAGCTGGCGGCAGAGCTCGGCATCGACCCGGTGGAGCTGCGCGTGCTCAACGCCATGGAGGAGGGCTCTGTCACTCCCCACGGACAGGTTGTCGACAGCGCCGCACCCGTCGCGGAGCTGCTTCGCCGGCTCCAGGCGATGCCGCTGCCGGCCCCGCGGGGCGACGACATCCGGGGGCTTCCCGGCGGCGTCTCCAACACCACGCACGGCGAAGGGGTCAAGCGCGGCGTCGGGTATGCGGTGACGTACAAGAACGTCGCGTTCTCGGAGGGTTTCGACGACCACTCGACGGCCCGGGTGCGCGTCGAGGCTGCAGGTGGCAAGCCGGTTGCGGTGGTCCACACAGCCGCCGCCGAGGTCGGGCAGGGCCTGGTGACCGTGGAGCAGCAGATCTGCCGGACCGAGCTCGGCATCGACGACGTCATCGTGCACCCGAAGAACACCGACGTCGGGTCGGGCGGGTCGACGTCGGCGTCTCGCCAGACCTACATGACAGGCGGGGCTGTCAAGCTGGCATGCGAGGCGGTCCGATACGGCGTCCTGAGCCTGGCCGCGGAGAAGCTTGGGCGTCCGATCCCTGGTGCGCGGCTTGCCGACGGTGACGTCGTCTCGGACTCCGAGGGAGTGCTCATCTCGATCGCCGACGTGCTCGGTGACGGTGCAGTCGAGGAGACGCGCGAGCACCATCACCGCCCGACCCAGGAGCTCGACGAGGAGACGGGGCAGGGCTTCGCGCACGTCCAGTACTCGTTCTCCGCCCACCGGGCGGTCGTCGACGTCGACGTCGACCTCGGCCTGCTGAAGGTGGTGGAGCTCGCCTGCAGCCAGGACGTCGGCAAGGCGCTGAACCCGCAGGCGGTCGAGGGTCAGATCCAGGGCGGCAGCACCCAGGGTATGGGCCTGGCGATCATGGAGGAGATCGTGGTGAGGGACGCCAAGATCCGTAACCCGTCGTTCACCGACTACCTCATCCCCACCATCCTCGACACTCCGCGCATGCCGATCGACGTGCTCGAGTACGCCGACCCCCATGCGCCCTACGGCCTGCGTGGCGTCGGGGAGGCGCCGACGATCTCGTCGGGGCCTGCCGTGACCGCGGCGATCCGGCAGGCCACCGGCCTGCCGCTGACCCGGGTACCCGTACGTCCTGAGCACATCACGGGCACGTGACGCCGACCGGGCCGGCGCTGCCGGTGTTCCGGCCCTTCCTACCGGGTAGGTCGGCTCCCGCGTCGGGCGGAGCCTGTCGGCGTCCGGGCTCAGTGGCCGGAGACGAACCCGTCCCGCAGGCTGGTCGCGGTCTCCACCATGACGGGTGCGATCTGTGCGACCTGTGCGGTAGTCACTCGGCTACTGGGTCCGGAGACCGACAGGGCGGCCTTGAACGGCAGCCCGGTGATAGGGACGGCCACACAGCGCACGCCGAGCTCCTGCTCCCCGTCGTCGAGGGCGTAGCCGACCTTGCGCACGGTCTGGAGCGACCGCAGCATGGCGGTGGGGTCGGTGATCGTATGGACGGTCCGCGAGGGCATGCCGGTCCGGGAGAGAAGGGCGGTGACCTCCTGGTCAGGCATCATCGACAAGATCGCCTTGCCGACGCCGGTGCTGTGGAGCGTGACCATCCGGCCGACCTCCGTGAACATCCTCATCGACTGCGGCGACGGCGCCTGGGCGACGTAGACGGCGGCATCCCCGTCGAGCATCGCCATGTTGGTGGTCTCGCCGAACCGGTCGACGAGCGTGTTGAGTCGCGGTATCGCCCACGACCCGAGCATCCGGCCGGCGAGCTCACCGAGGCGGATCATCCGTGGGCCGAGCGCGTAGCGGCGCGACGGCTCCTGACGCACATACCCCTGGTTGACGAGCGACCGGAGCAGACGGTGGATCGTCGGCATCGGCAACCCCGAGCGGGCACCGAGCTCGGACAGGCTCAGCGAGCCGCCGCCGTCGGCCAGGTGCTCGAGCAGAATGAAGGCTCGGTCGACGGACTGGACACGTTCTCCCGGCATTCCGATGCCTCCACCTGGCGGAGTCCGACTTTCGACTGTCGGAACTTAGGTGATAAGCCTAGCCTCCCCGCGAGGTTCCGCAGACGCGAGGAGCCTCCGTGGGCCACATGACAACCGGTCTGACCGACGCAGACCTCGACCACGTCGACGCGATGCTGAAAGGAGCGGATCGGCTCCGGCTCGAGGAGTACCCCGGCGACGCCGTGAGCCGTCAGCCGGTGCATACCGTGTACGTACCCGCCGACCGTCTGGACGCACAAGTCCGTGAGAGGTGGGGAACCGCTGCTGCGGCTGCGCTCACCGATCACGCCCCGACGCCTGCGATTCTGGCCGCGGCCACCGGCCAGCCTGTGGAGGCGGTGGCCGACGTGTGGCCGGCGGTGGTCCGCAAGCTCGAGACCGAGCCGATCGAGGACCTCCGCGTCGACCTGGAGGACGGGTACGGCGACCGCGGCGACGACGAGGAGGACACTCACGCCGTCATGGCGGGTGCCGCCCTGGCCGCTGCCGCGTCGGGCGGCACTCTTCCGCCGTTCAGCGGAGTCCGCTTCAAGTCTCTCGAAGGGGCGACCCGTCGGCGCGGCCTGCGCTCACTCGACCTCCTGCTCGGCGCCTTGCTTGCCGACGGCGATCTGCCCGCCGGCTGGACCCTGACCCTGCCCAAGGTGACGTCCGTCGCGCAGGTCGCCGCCATGGTGGAGATCTGTTCGTTACTCGAGGGCGCGTACGGGCTTGGTTCACGCCGGCTGCGCTTCGAGATCCAGGTCGAGACACCGCAGGCGATCCTCGGGGCTGACGGAGCTGCGACGGTCGCGCCGATGGTGCACGCCGCCGGGGGACGCTGCAGCGGCTTGCACTTCGGCACCTACGACTACACGGCGGCGCTCGGTGTCTCCGGGAGCGACCAGGCCATGGACCATCCGGCTGCCGACCATGCGAAGGCCACCATGCAGCTCGCCGCCGCCGGGACAGGCGCGCGCGTGTCCGACGGCTCGACGAACGTCGCCCCGGTGGGATCGACTGCCCAGGTGCACACCGCCTGGAGGCTGCACGCCGCGCTCGTGCGTCGTTCGCTCGAACGCGGGTTCTACCAGGGCTGGGACCTTCATCCTGCGCAGCTTCCCACGAGGTACCTGAGTACCTACCTGTTCTTCCGCCAGGATCTTCCAGTCGTCGGCCGGAGACTCGCCGCCTATCTCAGCGGAGGCGAAGGTGGTGTCATCGACGAACCCGCGACGGCGCAGGCGCTGGCCGGGTTCCTACTCCGGGGAGTGCAGTGTGGCGCTGTAGGCGCTGGGGAGGCAGAGCAGCTGACCGGGTCGGACCTCGGCTCGCTCACCAAGCTGGCTGCGCGCCGAGTCGGGTGAGCCGCTGGTGTTGACACCGTTCGAGCCGCTCCGTACGCTTTCCATTAGACAAAACTTTGTTTCCGTCTTGTGGAAGTAGGTCGGATGATCCACGGTCTCCGCTATGCGGCGAACTGCTCGCTGCTGTTCAAGGAGTCCCCACTGCTGGAGCGCTCGGCTGCGGCTCGCGAGGCCGGGTTCACGGCCGTGGAATTCTGGTGGCCGTGGCCCGAGCAGCCGGTGCCGTCCGACGAGGAGGTCGATGCGTTCGTGCGGTCGGTCGACGACGCGGGCGTCCAGCTGGTAGGACTGAACTTCTTCGCCGGCGACCTTGCCGGCCCGGACTGCGGTGTGCTCTCGATCCCCGAGCGTTCGTCGCAGTTCCGCGACAATCTCGATGTGGCTGTGGGGATCGGACGTGAGCTGGGCGTGGGGGCGTTCAACGCGCTGTTCGGCAACCGGGTCGACGGCGTCGCCCCCGACCAGCAGGACGAGCTGGGCGTGGCGAACCTCGTCCTTGCCGCCGAGGCCGCGGCCACGATCGATGCTCAAGTGCTCGTCGAACCGGTGAGCGGTCCGAAGGCCTACCCCCTCCGGACGGCGTCGGACGTCGTCGGCATCCTCGAACGCGTCGAGTCCGCGGGGTCCCGCAACGTCGGGCTTCTCTGCGACATCTTCCATCTGGCCAGCAACGGCGACGACGTGGACGATGTCATCGACCGCTACGCCGCCCGTATTGCCCATGTGCAGATCGCCGACGCTCCGGGCAGAGGTGAGCCCGGGAGTGGGGAGCTCGGCCTCGACGTGTACCTGACCCGGCTCGAGTCAGCGGGGTACGACGGCTACGTCGCCCTGGAGTACAACCCCACCGAATCGACCACGAGCAGCCTGGACTGGCTCCCTCGTGACCGCCGGTCCGCCCATGCGGGCTGAGCGTGACCTCGAAGGAGTACAGATGACCTCCATCGCTTTCATCGGGCTAGGCATCATGGGCGGGCCGATGGCCGCCAACCTGGTCGAAGCCGGCCACACCGTGACCGGCTACAACCCGCACCCCGAGCCTGTCGAACGTCTCGTCGAGGCTGGCGGCAAGGGCGCCGACAGTATCGCCGAGGCGGTTGCCGGCGCCGACGTCGTCATCACGATGGTGCCGGACTCGCCGGACGTCGAGGCGCTCGCGCTGGGCGACGGCGGCATCTACGACTCGGTCGCGGAGGGGACGATCCACATCGACATGAGCTCCATCTCACCCACCGTCTCGGCCGCCCTAGCGGCCTCGGGTGCGGAGCGCTCCATCCGGGTGATGGACGCCCCGGTGAGCGGCGGACAGGCAGGCGCCGAGGAGGGGAGCCTGTCGGTCATGGTCGGTGGTGACCGAGCGGACTTCGACGAGGTCAAGCCGATCCTCGACGCCGTCGGGACGACCGTCGTTTATTGCGGCCCGGCCGGCTCGGGGCAGACGGTCAAGGCGGCCAACCAGCTGATCGTGGCCGGGACCATCGAGCTCGTGGCGGAAGCGATCGTCTTCCTCGAGGCGTACGGCGTCGACACCGCCGCCGCCGTCGAGGTCCTTGCAGGCGGACTGGCCGGCAACCGCATCCTCGACCGTAAGGCAGCGAACATGCTGAAGCGAGAGTTCGAGCCTGGCTTCCGCGTCGACCTGCATCACAAGGACATGGGCATCGTGACGACGGCTGCTCGCGACAAGGGCGTGGTGATCCCACTGGGAGCTGCCGTCGCCCAGCTCATCGCGTCACTGCGGGCGCAGGGTCACGGTGACCTCGACCACTCGGCGCTGCTCAAGGTGGTCGAGCAGCTCTCCGGCCGCGCTGCCGACTGACGCCGCCGACCCCACCTCACGTGACGGGAGAATCCCGATGCCTCGCATGACCGCCGCCGACGCCGCCGTCAAGATCCTCGAGCTCGAGGGCGCAACGCAGACCTTCGGCCTGCCAGGCGCCGCGATCAACCCCCTCTACGCCGCGATGCGCCGCCACGGTGGCATCCGGCACGTGCTCGCTCGCCATGTCGAGGGGGCTTCGCACATGGCCGAGGGCTACACCCGGGCCGTCGTCGGCAACATCGGCGTGTGCGTCGGTACGTCCGGGCCGGCCGGCACCGACATGATCACCGGCCTCTACTCGGCCTGGGGCGACTCGATCCCAATCCTGGCCATCACCGGACAGGCCCCCGTCGCCAAGCTGGCGAAGGAGGACTTCCAGGCCGTGGACATCGCCTCGATCGCCGCCCCTGTCACGAAGTGGGCGACTACGGTCCTGGAGGCGGCGCAAGTGCCCGGCGCCTTCCAACAGGCGTTCCACCTCATGCGGTCGGGCCGACCCGGGCCGGTCCTGCTCGACCTCCCTCTCGACGTTCAGATGACGGAGATCGACTTCGACCCCGACACCTACGAGCCGCTCCCCATCTACAAGCCGGCCGCCACCCGCGCTCAGGTGGAGAAGACCCTCGACATGCTCTCCGCGTCGGAGAGGCCGCTCATCGTGGCCGGGGGCGGCATCGTCAACGCGGGTGCGTCCGACCTCCTGGTGGAGTTCGCCGAGCTGACCGGCGTACCAGTGGTCCCGACCCTGATGGGCTGGGGCACGATCCCGGACGACCACCCGCTCATGGTCGGAATGGTGGGACTGCAGACCTCGCACCGCTACGGCAACGCCACGATGCTCGAGGCCGACTTCGTGCTCGGCATCGGCAACCGCTGGGCGAACCGTCATACCGGTGGGCTCGACGTCTACCGTGGGGACCGCACGTTCGTGCACGTCGACATCGAGCCGACCCAGATCGGCCGTGTCTTCGCCCCCGACTACTCCTTCGTCTCCGATGCCCACGCCGCCCTCGAGCTCTTCGTCTCGGTGGCGCGGGAGCGCAAGGAGCAGCACCGGCTCAGTGCCTTCGACGTATGGGTCAAGGAATGCGCCCAGCGCAAGCACACCCTTCAACGCCGCACCCACTTCGACGACTCGCCGATCAAGCCGCAGCGCGTGTACGAGGAGATGAACCGCGCGTTCGACCGCGAGACCCGCTACGTGAGCACGATCGGTCTGTCACAGATCGCGGGCGCGCAGTTCCTGCATGTCTACAAGCCGAGGCACTGGATCAACTGCGGACAGGCCGGACCGCTCGGATGGACGGCACCTGCTGCCCTCGGAGTGTGCGTCGCCGACCCGGACTCCACCGTCGTGGCGCTCAGCGGCGACTACGACTTCCAATTCATGATCGAGGAGCTGGCGGTCGGGGCGCAGTTCCAGATCCCGTACATCCATGTGGTGGTGAACAACGCTTACCTTGGCCTGATCCGACAGTCCCAGCGGGGCTTCGAGATGGACTTCCAGGTATCACTGTCCTTTGAGAACCTCAACACCCCTGAGCTCGGTGCGTACGGCGTCGACCATGTGAAGGTTGCCGAGGGCCTCGGCTGCAAGGCGCTCAGGGTCCTCGATGCGGACCGGATACTGCCAGCGCTGGAGGAGGCCAAGGAGCTCCTTGAGGAGTTCCACGTGCCGGTCGTGGTCGAGGTGATCCTGGAGCGAGTCACCAACATCTCGATGGGCACCGAGCTCGACAACGTCACGGAGTTCGAGGACCTTGCGATCAGCGGGGACGACGCGCCCACCGCCATCGCCATGCTGGACTGAGCCGGTGCGAGTCGTCGTCGCTCCGGACAAGTTCAAGGGGTGCCTGACCGCCCTCCAGGTGGCGAAGGCGGTGGCAACGGGACTTGCCCGAGACCGCGACGATGTTCGCACGCAGCTCATCCCGGTCGCGGACGGTGGGGACGGGACGGTCGAGGCGGCGCTCTCGGTAGGTTTCGAGCCGGTCAGCGTCGACGCGGTCGGGCCGACCGGCGAGCCCATCGTGGCGACGTATGCGCGGGACGCCACCCGGGCGGTCGTCGAGCTGGCGGACGTGGTGGGGCTCGACCGTCTTCCACGGGGCCGGCTCGACCCACTCGGTGCCTCGACGTACGGGCTCGGGCTGGTGTTGCGTGATGCGCTGAGCAGCGACGGTGTCAGGGAGGTCGTGCTCGGGGTCGGAGGCAGTGCGTCGACGGACGGCGGCGCCGGCATGGTCCAGGGGCTCGGAGCACGCGTCGCAGACGCGGCCGGTGACGAGATTGGCCGCGGCGGGGGGACTCTGTACACGGTGAGCTCGATCGACACGACGGCAGTGATCTCGCTCGTCGGGTCGACGCAGGTGGTGGTCGCCAGCGACGTGGCCAACCCGCTGCTGGGACCGGAGGGCGCTGCGGCCGTGTTCGGGCCGCAGAAGGGCGCGTCGCCCGACGACGTCGCCCGCCTCGAGGCAGGCCTCGCTGCCTGGGCCCGGGTCGCCTCCGAGGTCACAGGTCGCAACATGGCCGGACGGCCGGGTTCGGGCGCGGCGGGTGGCACCGGCTTCGCGGCCCTGGCCCTGCTCGGGGCGCAGATCCGGCCGGGGATCGAGCTCGTGCTGGAGCTGCTCGACTTCGAGAAGGCCCTCGACGACGCCGACCTGGTGGTGACGGGCGAGGGGTCACTCGATGAGCAGTCGCTGTCCGGCAAAGCCCCGGTGGGCGTGGCGCGAGCGGCGGCCTCTCGCGGCGTACCCGTGGTCGCCGTCGCCGGCCGATCGCAGCTGAGCGCACAGCAGCTCGCTTCGGCCGGGATATCCGCCGCCTTTCCGCTGTCGGACATCGAGCCGGACGCCGATCGCAGCATGGCCAATGCCGCCGCGCTGCTCGAGCGGACAGGCGAGCGGATCGCGCGAGAGTGGCACCGGTGAACAGGCGCTACGACCTCGTGGTTCGCGGCGCGCGGGTGCTGGTCGACGGTGCGTTCCGCCCCTGCAGTGTCGCCGTCGCAGGCGGAGAGGTGGTGGCCCTCGACGCCCTCGACGCAGCAGTGGCGGCGGTCGAGGTGGTCGAGCTCGCGGCGGACGAGGTCCTCCTCCCCGGCCTCGTCGACACGCACGTCCACGTGAACGAGCCCGGCCGTACCGAGTGGGAGGGCTTCGCGAGCGCCACCAAGGCGGCCGCCGCAGGTGGTGTCACCACGCTGCTCGACATGCCGCTCAACTCCATCCCCCCGACGACCGACGTCGCCGCCCTGGAGACGAAGCGTGCGTCGACCCAAGGCCAGTGCGCCGTCGACGTCGGGTTCTGGGGCGGGGCCGTGCCGTCCAGCCTCGGGACCTTGCGTGAGATGCACGAGGCAGGCGTCTACGGCTTCAAGTGCTTCGTCCTGGACTCTGGCGCTCCTGAGTTCCCGCCGCTGACGCATATTCAGGTCGAGGAGGCGATGTGCGAGGTGGCCCAGTTCGACGGGCTGCTGGCCGTGCATGCCGAGGACGCCGCCGTCATCGACTCACGCCGTGTACCGCACACCGTCCACTACCGCGAGTTCCTCGATTCCCGGCCACCGGAGGCGGAGACGGTGGCCGTCGACGCAGTCATCGAAGCCGCACGCCGGAGCGGGGCGCGAGCCCACATCGTGCATCTGTCGAGCGCCCGGGCCGTACCCGCTCTGGCCTCCGCCCGAGCGGAGGGGGTCGCGATCACCGTGGAGACGTGCCCGCACTACCTGACCCTGACGGCCGAGGAGATCGCAGACGGGCAGACCCAGTACAAGTGCTGCCCACCCATCCGTGACTCCGTGAACCAGGACCTGCTCTGGGAGGCGCTGGCCGCCGGCCACATCGACTTCGTCGTCTCCGACCACTCGCCGTCGACGCCCGACCTCAAGATGCTCGACGAGGGCGACTTCGGGGCGGCCTGGGGAGGGGTGTCGTCGCTCCAGCTCGGTCTTCCGCTCGTGTGGACCGAGGCCCGCAGGCGTGGCCTCGACCTCGCCACGGTCGTCGGCTGGATGTCGGCGCGGCCCGCGGACATCGTCGGGGTCCACCGCAAGGGCCGCATCACCGTGGGCAGCGACGCGGACCTCGTCGTCTTCGCTCCTGACGACACCTTCACCGTAGACCCCGAGACACTGCACCACCGCCACACCATCACGCCGTACACCGGCCGTGAGCTCACGGGCGTCGTTCGCACCACCTACCTCCGCGGCAGGAGCGCCCTGCAGCCGGTGCCGCAGGGGACGTTGAAGAGGACTGGAGGACCGCGACATGGATGACTTCACCCAGCTGACCGATCTCGCCTCTCGGACGCTCGGCGGGAGCGTGGTGAGTGCCAACGACGAGCTCTTCGCCCAGCGCGAGAACCTGGTCAAGCCCGAGGCGGCGACGTTCTCCGCCGCGGACTTCGGACATAAGGGGAAGGTCTACGACGGGTGGGAGACCCGTCGCAGGCGTGAGCCCGGCCACGACTGGGCGATCGTGCGCCTCGGGGCTGCCGGGATCGTACGCGGTGTGGTCGTCGACACGGCCTGGTTCAAGGGCAACTATCCGCCGGAGATCTCTGTGGAAGCCGCGTCGGTCGAGGCGTACCCGTCTCCCGGCGAGCTGCTCGAGGCCGAGTGGTTCACCCTTGTCGGAAGGACGGCCTGTCATGGTGACAGCGCCAACGAGTATCGCGTGGACGATCCCGGTCGCTGGACCCACGTAAGACTGTCGATCTACCCCGACGGTGGTGTGGCGCGATTGCGGGTGCACGGCGAAGTGGTGCTCGATCCTCGCTTCCTCGGTGGGACCGTCGATCTGGCCGCTGCGGAGAACGGTGGGCGCCTGCTTGATACGTCGGACGCCTTCTACTCCTCGCCGGCGAACCTGATCCTGCCGGGCCGGGCCCGCATCATGGGGGAGGGCTGGGAGAACGCGCGCAGACGCGGCGAGGGCAACGACTTCGCAACCTTCCGGCTCGCCGTCAAGGGGTTGATTCGTGACGTCGAGGTGGACACGTCGTACTTCGTCGGTAACGCGCCCGGCGAGGTACGGGTCAGCGCTGCGGACGACACGGCGGGGCCGGTCGAAGACTCGGCCGCCTGGTGGGACGTGGTGCCCCGCACGCGCGTGCAGCCCGATACGCGTCACCGCTTCCTGGTCGCCGACCGTACTCCGGCGACCCATCTGCGGCTCGACGTCTACCCCGACGGCGGGTTGACCCGGCTGCGGTGCAACGGAGAGGTCGACGCCGAGGCCCTCGCGACCCTGCGGCAGCGCTTCTGGGAGACAATCCCTGCCTCGCACCGAGCCGCCATCGCCCGCTGAGCGGGGGTGGGACTCGCACACGGGCGAAGGGTCGGGAAGGATGGCGTCCGTGACCCAGCCCGGACAGAGACGTCTTGTGCTGATGCGCCACGGCAAGGCGGAGCCATCGGCGTCTGATGACCTTGCGCGGGAGCTCACCGAGCGTGGCCGAAGGGACTCTCGCACCGCCGGAGAGCAGCTGGCCCGCGAACAACTCACGCCCGACTTCATCCTGGTGTCGTCGGCCGCGCGGGCGCGCTCGACCGTCTCAGAGGTCTGTGCCGGCCTCGACGAGAGCCCGGCCCCCGAGATCCGCGTCCTCGAGTCGCTCTACGAGGCCGACGCGTACGACGTCATCGCCGCCTGCGTGGCCGAGATTCCTGCCGCGGCTGTGACGGCTCTCGTCGTCGGGCACAACCCGACGATCGCGGGTACTGCCGATCTGCTACAGCCCGAGTCCGGACGAGGCAGCCTGTCCTTCCCCACCGCCGCCTTCGCGGTGCTGTCGGTCGAGTCACCGTGGGCTGAGCTGGAACCGGGCAAAGGGCTGCTGCTTCACCACCACACGCCGCGCGGCTGACCGCATCGACCGCACCTCCCGTCGTCCTCACAAGGTCGAGTGCCACGAGTCGGACATCCAGGGATCGGTTCGCGGGCCCGGGAGCAAGCCAGTGTCACAACTCCGTGGGGCCTCGAGTCTGCGCTGCACCCGCGCACCTCGTGCGACGATTCGCAATCAGCACACGACCGCCGCGAACAGGGCTGCAGTGCGAGGTGTCACACCAGGTCGGGACGTGGGGTCTGCACCCCGTGACTGGCGTCGTCGGCCTCCAGGTCTTCCCTGCTGATGCCCAGCAGGTATACGATCGCGTCGAGGTACGGCACGTTGAGGGCCGTATCCGCGGCCTCTCTGACGAGTGGCTTGGCGTTGAAGGCGATTCCAAGGCCGGCAGCGGCAAGCATGTCGAGGTCGTTCGCGCCGTCGCCGATGGCGATCGTACGGTCCAGGGTCACCTTGGAGTCGGCCGCGAAGTCCCGGAGGGCGGCCGCCTTACCTGCCCGGTCGACGACCGGCCCTACGATCCGGCCGGTAAGCCGCCCGCCGGCCACCTCCAAGACGTTGGCGCGCGAGTAGTGGATTCCCAGATCTGCGCTGAGCCGGTCCGTGAGATCGGTGAAGCCGCCGCTCACGATGCCGAACCGGTAGCCGAGGCGCTTCAGTGTGCGGACCAGGGTACGAGCGCCCGGGGCGAGCTCCATGGCGTCGTACACCTCCTCGAGCACAGGCGTCTCGAGGCCAGCCAGCAGAGCGACGCGCTGCCGCAGCGATTCCTCGAACTCGAGCTCGCCGCGCATAGCGAGCTCCGTGATCGCCGCCACCTCGGCCCCCACACCGCAGCGGTCCGCCAACATGTCGATCGCCTCGCCCTGGACCAGGGTGGAGTCGACGTCCATCACGATGAGGCGTCGGCCGTGCCGCAGCAGGCCCATTCTCTGCACTGCGACGTCGACCCGCTGCTGAGCGGCCTCCCGCGCGAGCACCTCTCGTAGTGCGTCGATCCTGGTGCCGGACACCTCGAACTCGATTGCGGTGACCGGGTACGGCGCCATCCTGACGATTCGGTCGATGTTCGCGCCGGTGTCGGCGATGCGGCCTGTGATCGCTGCGACAGCGGCCGGCGTGAGCTGTCGCCCGAGAAGCGTGACGTGAGCCCGGTCCGAGCCGCGACGGCCGGTGTCACCAGTGCCCGTGAGGATCTCGACTTCCATCTCCAGTGCCTCGGCTGTACGCTGCACGGCGGCGAACAGGGCCGCGGAGTCGCGGGGGGGTGCGGTCACGAGAATGCCCAGCACCAGCCTTCCCCGGAGCACGAGCTGCTCGATGTCGAGCACGTAGACCCGGTACGCCGCGAGCGTGCTGAACATCGCGGCCGTGACACCGGGGCGGTCCTTGCCCACCACGGTGAGCAGGAGCGTTGCGTCGTCCATCAGGGCTTCACGCTAGCGACCATCGAGCGACGAGCATGCGGCGACCACCGCGGCCGAGGCCACCTGCCGCAGCGGTAGGAGGGCGTCGCGGCGAGCTGACGACTGCGCCGCCGTCAGCGACCCACCCTCGTCCCGAAGGCCGAGCCGGACGATCTCGCGGCACCGCAGGCCGGCTGCCATCACGCGCGAGGCGGCCGGTGACCCGAACGTCATAGGAGCGTCGAACGCGACCGGCGTCTGCAGGTTGATCAGTGCGTCGGCGGCGTCGGAGCTCCATGACGCGACGTCGAGGGCCGCCAGGGCGTCGGCTGTCTCGATGAGTCTCTCCTTCAGCTCGCGGTCGGCGGTGGCGACATCCGGCAGGTACGCCGGTGGGGATGCCGCGGACGCCACCCAGGTGGTCTCGACGGTCCGCTCGGTGGGCACGAGCCCGAGCCCGATGCCCCGCAGGACGAGCGCCTGCCCGGCCTCCAGGGCGTCGATGTTGAAGGCGCTCGGCCCACCAAGCCCGAGAAGGTCACCGGGCGATGGTAGGGCAGCGCTGATGCTCGAGACCCCACGCCGACGAATCTCACCGAGCATCATCGCCGGGGCTGCTGCGGTCTCGGCAGGCTCCGGTCCGAGACGGAACAGGACGCTCCGCCCCCCTGCTGAAATCCCGCTGATCGCGTCGTCGGCGGACGCCCGACCCGCGATCCACGCGTTGAGCCAGCACCCGATACGGACGGCGGCAGGCACTCGCAACACGTCGACAAGAGTAAGAGGCGACATCTCGACGCGGGAAGGGTGCAATAGGTTTGGAGCACAGAGCGGTGTCTCGGCGAGGAGTGCGATGAGCTCGGTCATTGAGCTGGCTGACGTCTCGGTGGTTCGGGGCGCGAACCGCCTGCTGAGCCATGTCACGTGGGAGGTCGAGGATGACGAGCGCTGGGTCGTCCTCGGACCCAACGGGGCAGGAAAGACAACCCTGCTCCAGGTGCTCAGCACGCACATCCACCCCAGTGACGGCGTCGTCGGGATCCTCGGCGAGGTGGTCGGCACTGTCGACGTCTTCGAGCTTCGGCCCCGCATCGGACTGACCAGCGTGGCCCTCGCGGATCGGATCCCGCGCCAGGAGCGGGTCAGCGACGTCGTCGTCTCGGCGTCGTACGCCGTCCTCGGCCGCTGGCGGGAGGTGTACGACGCGCTGGACCACGACCGGGCGGGCCAGCTACTCGGGGAGGTGGGCGTGGGGCATCTCGCCGACCGCACCTTCGGGACCCTCAGCGAGGGGGAGCGCAAGCGCGTGCAGATCGCCCGGGCACTGATGACCGATCCGGAGCTGCTGCTCCTGGACGAGCCCGCGGCCGGACTCGACCTCGGAGGCCGCGAGGACCTTGTGAGCACGCTGTCGGTGCTGGCCCTCGACGAGGCCTCTCCGGCCACTGTCCTGGTGAGCCACCACGTCGAGGAGATCCCGCCGGGCTTCACGCATGTGCTTCTCATGCGGCGCGGCGAGGTGGTCGCGGCAGGACCGTTGCCGCACATCCTCACCGCGGAGAATCTCTCGCGTACCTTCGGCATCCCTCTCGAGCTCTCGACGTCCGACGACCGGTACAGCGCCCGTCGGCGGGTCAGCTCGCACCGGCGCTGACAGCGACGTTGGTCCGATAAGGTCGTCGTATGGACTGGGTGCGGGACCACGCCTGGCAGTCGTGGCTGATCGCGGCCATGCTCCTTGCCGGCGCGGAGATGGCCACGCTCGATCTCTCGCTGCTCATGATGGCAGTAGGAGCGATCGCAGCGTGCCTGGTGGCGGCGCTCGGGTTCGGCATCGTCGTCCAGGTGCTCGTGGCCGTCGTCGTCGCGGTCGCGCTGCTGGCGTTCGTGCGCCCCAACATCGTCCGCCGTCTGCACGCGGCCCCGACCCTGCAGAACGGGCCCGGCGGGCTCATCGGCCGTAGCGGGCTGGTGCTCGAGCGGGTGACGGCCCACAACGGGCGGGTGAAGCTGAGCGGAGAGATCTGGTCGGCACGCAGCCTCGAGGAGTCTTCCGTCATCGAGCCGGGCTCCAAGGTTGCGGTGGCCCAGATCGACGGCGCGACGGCCGTCGTCTACCCGGTGCTCTAGCAGCGCCGTGACCGTCGAACCCAGCGATCGGGCTCGGCGCCCGGTCGCCAGCGTTCGGGCACAGCGCCCGATCGTCGACCTGAGGGGGTCAGCCACATGGTGCTGTTGATTATCCTGGCCATCGTCGTCGTTCTAGGCGTCGTGATCGTGACGAGGTCCGTTCGGATCGTTCCGCAGGCCTACTCAGGCATCGTCGAGCGCTTCGGCAAGTACCGGATCACGCTGTCGGCGGGCCTCAACCTGGTGACACCCTTCGTCGACCGGGTGCGCTACCTGATCGACCTGCGGGAGCAGGTGGTGTCGTTCCCGCCGCAGCCGGTGATCACTGAGGACAACCTGGTCGTCTCGATCGACACCGTCATCTACTTCCAGGTCACGAACCCGGTTGCAGCGACGTACGAGATCGCCAACTACATCCAGGCGATCGAGCAGCTCACGATGACGACGCTGCGCAATATCACCGGCGGCATGGACCTCGAACAGACCCTGACCAGCCGTGACCAGATCAACGGTGAGCTGCGCGGCGTGCTCGACGAGGCGACGGGCCGCTGGGGAATCCGCGTCAACCGCGTCGAGCTCAAGGGCATCGACCCGCCGGCATCGATCAAGGACTCCATGGAGAAGCAGATGCGTGCCGACCGGGACAAGCGAGCCACCGTCCTGACAGCGGAGGGGATGCGGCAGTCGTCGATCCTCACGGCCGAGGGCCAGAAGCAGTCGGCGATCCTGATGGCCGAAGGCGACCGTCAGGCCGTCATCCTGCGGGCCCAGGCGGACCGCGAGTCCCGCATCCTTCGGGCGCAGGGTGAGGGACAGGCGATCCTCACGGTGTTCCAGGCGATCCACGACGGCTCGCCCGACCAGGCACTGCTCGCGTACCAGTATCTGCAGATGCTCCCGAAGATCGCGGAGGGCGACGCCAACAAGGTGTGGATCGTCCCCAGCGAGATCGGGCGCGCCCTCGAAGGCCTCGGCACCACCCTGGGCTCGATCCAGGGCATCGAGAGCGACGGCGCCGGGCCGAAGGACCGGGTCGACTACGGCCCGCCGGTCGACGTCCGGCAGGCGGACGACGCGAGCTCCTCACTGTCTGCGGCGCAGGCAGCGGCCGCCGAGGCTATCGCCTCCGCACAGGAGGCTGCGCCGCCGTCGGGGCGCACCCCCGAACCGACGTCGTCCCAAGTCCCGCCGTCGCCGAGTAGTCCGTCATCGCAGCAGGACCAGCCGTCCACCCAGATCCCGCCGTCCACCCAGATCCCGCCGTCCACCCAAGGCCCGCAGTCGACCGGCCCGGACGCACCGTGACCCGGCGCCCGCCCCCGTCGAGATCACGGCCGCCCGGCCGGTGACACTGGCCCAGAGCATCGCCGTCTTCATCGCCGGCGTCGGGGCCGGCACCATCAACACCATCGTCGGGTCGGGAACGCTCATCACGTTCCCGACGCTGTTGGCCGTCGGCTACCCGCCGGTCCTGGCCAACGTGTCGAACACGGTCGGGCTGGTGCCCGGCTCGGTGTCCGGCGCTATCGGGTACCGCCGCGAGCTCTCCGGCCAGCTGAGCCGGCTGCTTCGGCTGGGGGCCGCGTCTGTGCTGGGCGGGATCACCGGGGCGCTCCTCCTGCTGCGACTTCCTGCCTCGGCGTTCTCGTCCATCGTGCCGGTCCTGATCGGGCTGGGCTGCGTTCTCGTCGTCGCCCAGCCGTGGATCACCAGGCACGTCCGGCCCCGTCCCAACGCCCCCGCGCACGGGTCGGTCGCGGTCTGGGCCCTGGTGTTTCTGACCGGGGTGTATGGCGGCTACTTCGGCGCCGCTCAAGGGGTCCTGCTCATCGCCGTCATGGGTATCGGTATGACGGAGAGCCTGCAACGGATCAACGCGGCGAAGAACGTGCTTGCGGGCCTGGTCAACGCTGTCGCGGCTGTGGTGTTCATCCTGGTCTCCGAGGTGGCCTGGCAGGCTGCCGGCGTCATTGCGGTCGGTTCGTTCATCGGAGGGCAGGTAGGGGCAACCGCCGGGCGTAGGCTCCCGCCGCCGGTGCTGCGAGGGTTCGTCGCACTGGTCGGGATCGTCGCGATCGTGAAGCTCGTCTTCTTCGCCTGAGCGCCCCAATGGATCTGCGCTACGGTGCTCACGTCAGCGCGTAGCCGAGCCACCTCGCGACGTGGCCGAACGCCACGTCGCGCACGTCTTTGCGCGAGCAGAAGACGTCATGGAGGGCTCCGCCCACGCGCACCACCGTGACGTCCGGACCCAGCTGGTAGGACCACTTGGCGATCTGCCGCACGTCGAGCACAGTGTCGGCCGTTGCGGCGTCCTCGGTCCAGGCCTGCGTCGTCAGGCTCTTCGTCGAGCACAGCGTGATCACCGGAGCCCCCACATCGAGTCCCCGGTGCACCGCCCGGTGCCCGATCCGCACAGCCCGCAACCAGCCGGCCCGCACAGGGAAGCTCTCACGGGGTTTCCAGGTCCAGTCATAGTCCCATTCCCCGCGGAGCTCCCGATGCATCGTCTCGGCGTACACCGCCGTCACCGTGCGCGGCACCACCGCGTACGGTCTGCGCTGCCCGAGCCTGTTGATCGCCTCCGTTCCAGCGGTGCGCATGTAGAAGGGCCCCTGCAGGTCTAGCCAGGGGCTGTTCAGCACGAGCGCGTCGGCGACTCTCACGCCGTCGACCAGCCGGGCGGCCGCCCACAGCGACGCGATCAGGCCGCCGGTCGAGTGTCCTGACACGACGACGATGTCGTGGCCGTCGCGATCCTTGATCAGGGCGAGAGCCGCGTCGAGCTCTTCGTAGTACTCGGTCAGGTCGAGACAGAAGTTGGGCGTCTGGTGCGGAAGCAGCGAACGACCGTACTTGCGCAGGTCGAGCGCGTAGAAGTCGTAGCCGAGCGCGGTGAAGAACTCCGCCTCCGGCTCCTGGAAGAAGTAGTCGCAGAAGCCGTGCAGGTGCAGCACAGCACCGCGCGCGCTCGCCGTGTCGCAGCCGCGGCGTACGAGTGTCGCCACGACCTCACCCTCGTCGTCGTCGGGGAGCACGATCGTCTCTCGCGTGTACGGCGCCCCCAGCAGGTCGGTCTCGCTCATGGGTCAAGTCTGCACGACCCATCCGGTCACTGCTTAGTGATGGGAGCCCGAGTAGATGCGGGTGATCACGTCCTCGATGTTGGGCTCGAGTATCGACAGGTCGGCGATGCGATGACGTGCGGTCAGCTGGGCGATCAGCGGGGCCGCGCTCGCCTCCGCCGGGAACGAGAGCCACTGGCGAGGACCGGCCACCTTCACCGTCACCGCTCCCGGAAGGTCGATCGGCTCGGCCGCGTCGAGCAGGTCGACGACGAGCGTGCGGCGGGCGCCCGCCAGGCTGCTCAGCGCGTCCAGCCCGCCGTCGAACACCACCCGGCCGTGGTCGATGACGAGCACTCGCGAGCAGAGCCGCTCGATGTCGACGAGGTCGTGGGTGGTGAGGAGGACCGTCACCCCGCGCTCGGCGTTGGTCTGCCGGAGGAACTCCCTGAGTTGCGACTTGCTCACCACGTCGAGGCCGATCGTGGGCTCGTCGAGGTAGACCACGTCGGGGTCGTGGAGGAGCGCCGCCGCGATGTCGCCGCGCATCCGTTGGCCGAGCGACAGCTGTCGAACCGGGGTGTCGAGCGTCGGTCCGAGGTCGAGAAGCTCGACGAAGGTGGCGAGGTTGCGGCGGAAGGTGTCGTCAGGAATGCGGTATATGCGTCGCAGCAGTTCGAATGAGTCGCGGAGGGGGAGGTCCCACCACAAGGTGGTCCGCTGCCCGAACACCACGCCGATCCGCCGGGCGAGCTTGGTCCGCTCGTTCGAGGGGCTGAGGCCGAGAACGGCTAGTCTCCCCGAGGTCGGCACCAGGATGCCGGTGAGCATCTTGATCGTCGTGGACTTCCCGGCACCGTTGGGGCCGATGTAGCCGACCATCTCGCCTCGCTCCACCGAGAAGTCGAGGTCGCTCACGGCGTGGACGACGCGTCGGGTACGGCGCAAGCGGCCAGTCCTGACGTTGACGACGAAGTCGCGGCTCACGCCCTCAGCGCCGATGACAGGCATGAAGCGACTACCTCCTCCGGACGCCGAGCGGCAGCGGCTGGCTCAGAAGGGCATCGACACGAACGGCGAGCTGTACTGCTCGTCACTCGCGAGCCGCGCCTCGGCCGCCTCTGGTGGAATGCGCTCGCGTTCGGCGGCGAGAAGCCGACCGAGGAGCCGTACGTCTCCCGCGGTCGCAATACCGGTCACCTCCTCGTGGGCCAGCACCCACGACACCGCAGCGGTTATCCGCGCCTGGTCGTCGTACGGCTCGTACCAGGTGGCGTAAGGCTGCTCACTCTCCACCGGCCAGTTGCGCCTGGAGACGGTCTTGATCGTCATCAGGCCGACGTCTTGGCGCTGCACCTCTGCCACGAGCGCCTGGTAGTCGGCCCGGTACTGCTCGTCGCGCCAGAGCACCACGTTGAGCGGCGTCAGCACCGTGGCGAACGGGAACCTCCGCAGCGCCTCGAGATGGGTGGCCGGTGCCTGGTGGGTGTGTCCGGTGATGCCGACCGCGCCGACCAGACCCTCCTCCTGTGCCCTGACGGCGGACTCCAGAGCGCCGCCGTGCCGGGTGACCCGGTCGAGCTCGTCGAGGTCGCCGACAGCATGCAGCTGTAGCAGGTCGACCCGGTCGGTCTGCAGTCGCTCGAGAGAGGCGTTGATCTGCGCCCAGGCCTCCTCGCGTCCGCGTTCCTCTGTCTTCGTCGCGAGGAAGACGCGACTCCGGACCTCCTTCATGAGTGCGCCCAGGCGAAGCTCCGCGTCCCCGTAGCCGGCGGCGACGTCGAGATGGTTGATCCCGCCGTCGAGCGCTTCCTGCACCGACTCGTCGGCGACATCCTGGCTCACCTCGCCCAGAGCTGCCGCCCCATAGATGAGCACGGAGCTCTGGTGATCGAGTCGGCCGAGTCTGCGCTTCTCCATGACATCCATCATCGGCCCTTTCACCAGAAGGCACCACTCGGCCGGACCGCGACACGCATGAACGCCGACCGACGCAGGTGCGACGCGCTGAGATCTCACGTCTCCCGGTCACGTCGGAGTGATGATACTGTTACACACCGTAATGACCGTGCTCTCCGGCAGGAGGGACGGATCGCGCGCCGGGCGCCGGGAGATGGCCCCGTTCGTATCTCGGAGATCCTGTGGACCGTAACGAGAAGCTGGCAGAGGTACTAGCCGAGTTCGCCCAGAACCTGAACGAAGGCTTCCGCGTCCAGGAGATCCTCGACCACCTCGTCCAGAAGATCGTCGAGATGCTCCCAGTCACCGCGGCGGGGGTCATGGTGATGGGACCGAACGACGACCTGCACTTCGTTGCCGCGTCGAACGACGGCATCGGCGAGATCGAGACGTTGCAGAACGAGCTGGGAGAGGGCCCCTGCCTGGAGGCCTACCGCTCGGGTGTGCCGGTCGCCATCCCCGACATCGAGCACGACGAGCGCTTCCCGAACTTCTCGCGGCGGGCCTTCGAGCATGGTCTTGCCGCGGTGTTCACCTTTCCGATGGTCGTGGAGGGACAGCGGTTCGGCGCCCTGGACCTGTACCGCGACCAGCGCGGGAGTCTCGACCCTGCGGACATGAAGTCGGCGCAGGTGCTCGCCGACGTGGCGGCGGCGTACCTCCACAACGCACAGGAGCGCTCCAACGCTGCGGACAACCTCGACCTGCTGCGCCAACGAAGCCTTCACGACCCGCTGACCGGCCTACCGAACCGGACCTTGCTCAAGGAGCGGCTCGAGCAGGCCGTCGCACGCGGGGGGCGCTCCAACCAACTCGTGGCCGTTCTCTTCGTCGATCTCGACCGCTTCAAGGCGGTCAACGACCAGTTCGGTCACCACATCGGTGACAGGGTGCTGGTGGCCGTCGCCGGTCGCCTCAGGGAGGTGCTGCGAGCCGGGGACACCCTCGCCAGGCTGTCCGGCGACGAGTTCGTGATCATCTGCGAGAGCCTGGATGAGCCGGCGCTGGCGGAGCGGGTGGCAGAGCGGCTCGGCGCTTCGCTCGTGCCGCCCTTCGAGCTCGAGGGCCGGACCTTGGAGCTCACGGCGAGCGTCGGGCTGGCGTTCTGCGGCCCGGGGCAGGAGCTCCCCGAGAGCCTGCTCCGAGACGCCGACTTCGCGATGTACCAGGCCAAGCAGGCCGGTGGGGCGCAGCACCAGGTGATCGACCATGCTGCCCGCCTCGTCGTGGACGGCCGTGGACGTCTCGCCCGGGAGCTCCGAGGTGCGGTGGACCGTGGCGAGTTCCGGTTGGCATACCAGCCGCTCGTCGACGTCGAGGACGGCGGCCTGGTGGCAGTAGAGGCGCTCCTTCGGTGGCAGCATCCCGACCGGGGCCTGGTCATGCCCGACGAGATCCTTCCCATCGCCGAGCCGACGGGTCTCATCCTGGCGATGGGGGAGTGGGTGCTGACCCAGGCTTGCCATGACCTCCAGCACTGGCAGCAGCAGTTCGGCTCGGCCATCCCACGCGTGACCGTGAACGTCTCTCCGTACCAGGTGATGGCTCCCGGCTTCGAGGCGACCGTGAAGCACGTGCTGGAGACCACCGGCACCGACCCTGCCAGCATCTTCCTGGAGGTCACCGAGAGCGCCTTTCTGGAGGACGGGCCACGCGCCTTCGCGGTCCTGAAGCAGACGCGTGACCTGGGAGTGGGCCTCATCCTCGACGACTTCGGGACTGGCTACTCCTCGCTCAACTACCTTCGGCTCTTCCCCTTCGACATCTTGAAGATCGACCGCGTCTTCATGGACGACCTCGATGAGGACCCGAGCACTCGGACGATCGTCGCGGCCATCATCGACCTGGCCCACGGATTGCAGCTCTCGGTGGTCGCCGAGGGGATCGAGACCCAGAGGCAGCTGGCCGAGGTGGTCGAGCTGGGAGCGGACCGGGCTCAGGGCTTCTATCTCTGCCACCCCCTGCTCGTCGACGAGATGGACCAACGAGTCCTCGCGCCCGCACACGGTGCGCCGATCCGGCTCCCTGTCCCGGCCTCGAGGTGACGATGGGCCGCGCGACCGGCTCCTACGCAGGTCAGCTGCCCGTGCTCTGGTAGCGCCGCAGTCCCCGCCGCCAGACGAGAAGCGCAACCGCACACATGACGACCGCGACGACGGGCGCGGCGAACCGGAGCACGTCCGGCATGGCACCTGGCACGCTGCGCCCGAGGACGTACAGCAGTGGGTACCAGTTGACGAACGCCACCGGCACGATGAACGTGACCGCCTTCACGACGTCCCCGGGGTAGATCGAGAGCGGGTACTGGGTCAGGTAGTTGCCTCCGTAGGTGAATGCGTTCGCCACCTCGGCGCTGTCCTGGGCCCAGAACTGGAAGGCTCCCCCGAGCACGAAGACGGCCGAGAAGATCAACACACCGCACACGCCGCTGAGCAGGAGCATGGCCACCCTCGCCGGCGACCAGTCGATGTGAAGAGTGCCGAGCGACCAGCCGAGGACAACCGCCGACTGCGCGATGCGGCCCAGCCGGCGCAGGGAGAAGGCGTTCGTCGCCACCTGGACCAACGCAGGCACGGGCCGGATCAGCATGACGTCGAACGACCCGCTACGCACGTCTCGCCCGAGCCGCTCGCAGTTGCCGACGAGGAGATCGGCCAGACCGAGCGCGAGCGACGAGGCGGCGTACAGCAGCGCCATCTCCGCCAGGTCGAAGCCGCCGAGCGAGTCGACATGGGAGAACATCACCAGGATCGCGGCGAAGTCGATGAAGGTGACGAGGAACTGCGAGAGCGTCATCATGGCGAAGGAGGCGCGGTACGTCATCGTGGCCCGTACCCACATCCCAGCGAGCAGCAGGTAGGCGCGGACCCCCTGCACGATGTCAGCCACCCTGCACCACCACACGGCGGTTGGCGCGCCGAAGGACTGCATAGGCGGCGGCGAGGAGCGCCAACCCCCACAACAGCTCGAGGCCGAGGGCCGAGACGGTCCCGACGACTCCACCGGTTTTGCCGAGCCACACGTCGGCGGGCGTCTGCACCAGGGCAGCCCACGGGAGGTGGAGCAACAGCTGCCGCAGTCCTGACGGAAACACCACGAGGGGAAGCACGAGTCCGGAACAGAAGATGCCGAGGACGGCGGCTATCCCCTCGGCGCCTCGCGAGTCGAGCAGCCAGAACGCCGTGAGGCTCACGAGGAACCGAAGGCCGAAGCTCACGAAGACAGCGAGGTAGGCCGCAACGGCGAAGGCGGCCCAGCGCTGCGGGTTCGGGGGGTAGTGAAGACGGAAGAGTAGTGCACCGGCCACGATCATCGGTGTAGCCCGGGCGAGGAAGTGGAAGCTCGCCCGGCCAAGGTCACTCGCCAGCCACCATGGGACCAGTCCTGTCGGCCGGTAGAGGTCGATGGCGATGTCGCCCGACCGGATGCGCTCGGTGAAGTCCTCCTGGAACCCGCCTCCCCAGACAGCGACCGGCATCAGCAACGCCTGCGCTATCCAGGTGAACGTGACGGCGTCGACGACGTCGTACCCGCCGAGGTGCGGCCGCTGACCCCAGAGCGTGACGAACACGTACGACGAAATGACGCCGAACGCGATGTTGGTCACCACGCCCGCCAGGGTTGCGACGCGGTAGGTCGAGTGGCGCCGATAGCTGCGCAGGGCTACGGCACACCACAGCGACCCCGTAGCACGGGCATCGGAGAGGCTTCGGGTCACGAGAGCAAAGGATCTGCCGCTCAGAGCTGGTAGGTGGCGACCAGGATCGCGCGGGCCAGGGTCTTGAACGCGAGGTTGAAGGCCACGACCGTGGGCGAGGCGTCGGAGTCCACACCGAGCGTCTCCTCCCCAACCGCGTGCACGACGAAGTAGTAGCGGTGGACGTGGTCGCCTCCGGGCGGCGCGGCGCCGGCGTAGGCGGCCGCGCCCGCGTCGATCGTGACATGGAAGGCGTCACCTGGCAGCGAGCCGTCGCCCTTGCCCGCGCCTGTGGCCAGCTCGGTCACATCGGCTCCGAGGTCGACTGCGGTCCAGTGCCAGAAGCCGGAGGGGGTGGGAGCGTCCGGGTCGAAGCAGGACACGACGAAGCTCCGCGTCCCGTTGGGGTAGCCGCTCCAGGACAGCTGCGGGGAGGTGTTCCCACCCGCTGCGGCCTGCGCGTCTGCAAGGGGCTGACCGTCGGTCACGTCGGTGCTGGTGACGGAGAAGCTGGGCACCACGGGCAGTTTGGCGTAGGGGTCTTCGGCAGTGGGTCGCTCAAGGCTCATGCACCCATCCTTGCGGCGCCGCAGGATCCGTCAAGTGAGACTGATCCGACCAGCGTTCGGCACGAGCCTACGGTGACCGGGTGACCGTCTCGGACCACTCGCCGCCCTACCCGGTCGGGCTGAGGCTGCAGGGGAGGCGGGTCGTGGTGGTCGGTGGCGGCCGGGTCGCCCAGCGGCGCCTGCCGTTCCTGCTCGCGACCGGCGCCCGGGTCGAGCTCGTCTCCCCCGAGACGACACCGGCGGTCGAGGGCCATGCACTCGCCGGTGATCTGCGGTGGCACCGGCGTGGCTACCGACCCGGCGACCTCGAGGGCGCCTGGTACGTCGTCGCAGCCACCGACCAGCGCGAGGTGAACGCCTCGGTGTCGGAGGAGGCGGAGACCAGACGCATCTTCTGCGTGCGCGGCGACGACGCCGTCGCAGCGACCGCTTGGACCCCCGCGACGGGTCGGCACGGCCCGCTGACCGTGGCTGTGCTGGGCGGTGGGGAACCGCGACGGTCCGCCTCGGTTCGCGACCAGATCGTCTCCCGACTGCACAGCGGCGAGATCGTGGCCCCCAAGGACCGGCTCAGGATGCCCGGGGTCGTGCTCGTGGGAGGGGGACCAGGCGACCCCGACCTGATCACGGTCGCCGGCCGCCGGGCCCTCCAAGAGGCCGACGTCGTCGTCGCCGACCGGTTGGCGCCACGAGCGCTGCTCGCCGAGCTCGCTCCTGACGTAGAGCTGATCGATGCCGCCAAGCTGCCCCGCGGCAGGGCAGCGAGCCAACAGGCGATCAACACGCTGCTCGTCGAGCGGGCCAGGATGGGCAAGAACGTCGTCAGGCTGAAGGGCGGGGACCCGTTCGTCTTCGGCCGCGGGTTCGAGGAGGCGCTGGCCTGCGCGGCGGAGGGGGTTTCCTTCCGGGTGGTCCCTGGCGTCACCAGTGCTCTATCGGTGCCTGCGCTGGCGGGCATCCCCGTGACCCATCGCGGCGTGTCCCACGAGGTCACGGTGGTGTCGGGGCACCTCGCGCCCGGCCACCCGGACTCTCTCGTCGAGTGGGGTGCCCTCGCCAGACTGCGAGGCACCCTGGTACTCCTCATGGCGGTGGAGAACATCGGTGTCATCGAGGCCGTTCTGCTGAGAGAAGGCAAGCCGGCAGACACACCCGCGGCGGTGGTGCAGGACGGCACGCTGACCTCCGAGCGCTCCGTCTTCACGACGCTTGGCCGGCTCGCTGCGGACGTCGCAGCGGCGGGGGTGAGGCCGCCCGCAGTAGTGGTCATCGGCGAGGTGGTAGGCGTCGCGCAACAGCTGGGAGCCGAGACGGATGCCTCGGCGTAGCGTTCCGTCGTGGCCAGTATCGTCGCGGTCGGCGATCCGACAGACCCCAGGCTCGCCGACTACTTCTCGTTGCGCGACGTGGAGCTACGCAAGCACATCGAGGCGCAGCACGGGCTGTTCCTGGCCGAAGGCGAGAAAGGCGTGCGCCGCGCCGTGGCGGCGGGCTACCGGGTCCGGTCCTTCATGATGACCGAGCGTTGGCTCGCCGGACTCGAGACCGAGCTCGCCATGGCCGGTGACGTGCCCTGCTTCGTCGTGACCGAGGCCGTTGCGGAGGCTGCCACGGGCTTCCACGTGCACCGAGGCGCTCTCGCGTCCCTTCAGCGGCGGCCTCTGCCCACGCTCGCCCGGGTCCTCGACGGGGCGCTACGACTCGTCGTCTTGGAGGATATCGTCGACCACACGAACGTCGGGGCGGTCTTCCGCAACGCCGCCGCGCTGGGGATCGATGCAGTGGTGCTGTCGCCGCGCTGCGCCGACCCGCTCTACCGCCGGTCGGTCAAGGTGGCCATGGGTGCGGTCTTCTCAGTTCCCTGGACGCGAATGGAGGACTGGTACGACGGCATGAACAGCGTCAAGGCGGCTGGCTTCACGACAGTGGCGCTGACTCCCGACACTCGCTCGCTGTCGCTGGCCGAGTTCGTCGAGGGCCATCGGCACGACAAGGTCTGCATCGTGCTGGGCTCGGAGGGGGCCGGACTGTCGGGGCGCTGGCTGTCGACCTGCGACGTTACGGTGCATATCGAGATGTCTGCCGGCGTGGACTCGCTCAACGTCGCTGCTGCGGCGGCGGTCGCCTTCTACGCGCTTCGGGGGCACTAGCCTGAACGCGCCGATGTCGAGGCCAGTCAGGAGACCCGGCTGACCCCCACCGGCCAACCGCCAGGGAAGTCCGTTGCCACTCTGGCCGCCTCCTTTGCCAGTCTCTTGCGCGCCGGCGTAGGCAGGCGGTCGCCGAACACCATGCCTTCGAGGTGGTCGCTCTCATGCTGCAGGCACCTCGCGAACAAGCCGTTCCCCGCATAGGTGACCGGGTCGCCCTCGATATCTAAGCCGTCGACCCGGGCGTAGTCCGGCCGCAGACAGGAGATGAAGGCCCCGGGCAGCGATAGGCAGCCCTCCTCGATGTCCTCGAGCCGGCGGTCACGCCCTTCGGGCAGCGTGAGCACGGGATTGCAGACGAGGCCGACATGGCGGGCGTCGTCGTCGTCGTGACAGTCGAAGACGAAGACCTTGGCCGACACGCCAATCTGGTTGGCTGCGAGACCGACGCCGTCCGCGGCGTACATGGTCGCGGCCATGTCGGCGACGAGGCTGAGGAGCTCGTCGTCGAACATCGTGACCGGTTGACAACCGGAATGCATGACCCGCTCGCCCCATCGCGTGATGGCATGCACCGTACCGCCGGCTGGGAGCTCGTCCACTCGACGACGCTATCCCACCGCTTGGTCGGACCGTCTCAGGAGAACTGCCAGGACCGTTTCGACAACCCGTACCAGAACCCGTCGACGACCGAGCGCCCGGGCGCCGAGTCGTCGGCACTCGCCCCGAGCGTCACGAACAGTGGTGCGAGGTGCTCGGTGCGCGGGTGCGCCAGGGTGGGGGCCGGAGCGGTATGGATGAAGTCGATCACGCTGTCGACGTCCCCCGAGGCGATGGTGCGGTCGGCCCAGTCGTCGAACTCGGCCGACCAGCCGGGAGCCGCTGCGTCGGAGGGACGGTGCATGTCGATCAGGCTCAGGTTGTGTGTGGTGAACCCGCTCCCGAGGATGAGCACGCCCTCGTCGCGAAGCGGCCGTAACCGTCGTCCGATGGCGAACAGCTCCGTGGGTTCGAGTGACGGCATGGAGATCTGGAGTGTTGGTATGTCAGCGGCCGGGAACATCTCCACGAGCGGCACGTAGGCGCCGTGGTCGAGCCCCCGGTGAGGAGCATCGTGCACCGTGTGCCGAGGCGTCGAGAGCAGCTTGCGGACGGTCTCGGCCAGCGGGGGCGCTCCGGGCGCGGAGTAGGTCACGTGGTAGTAGCGCTCCGGGAAGCCCCAGAAGTCGTAGACCAGCGGTACCGTCGCCGTCGCGCCGAGCGTCAGCGGAGCCTCCTCCCAGTGAGCCGAGACGACCAGGATCGCGGTGGGATGGGGCAGGGCAGCGGACCAGTCGGCGAGCTGGCGGGTCCAGAGCGCGTCGTCGGCCAGCGGAGGAGCACCGTGGCTCAGATAGATCGCCGGCATCTGGGTCGTGACAGCCTGGTCCATCGCGTGTGGCCCTTCAAGAGATTAGTTGATAGTTCAAGCATACCGGGAGCGGCGACGCCAGGCGGGGGGTCAGGACCGCGCGTCACAGCAGGCTGCGGTACAGGTCGACCGTCTGGGCAGCGATCGCCGACCAGCCGAACGAAGCGACCGCTCGCTGCCGTCCGGCCCTTCCCATCCGCGCTGCCAGGTCGGGCTGGGCCACCAGGTCGTTCACCCGGGCGGCGAGCCCGGCCTCGAACCGAGCGGAGTCGTCGGGCGTGTACTCCACCAGGTAGCCGGTCTGCCCGTCGGCGACGACCTCGGGGATCCCGCCGACTGCGCTGGCGACGACCGCCGTCGCACAGGCCATCGCCTCGAGGTTGACGATGCCGAGTGGTTCGTAGACAGAGGGACACAGGAAGGCCAAGGCGTGGGACAGCACCTGACGGACGCTCTCCCGGGGAAGCATCTCGCTGACCACGACGAGCCCGTCGCGGCTCTCCCGGAGCGTCCGGATCGCCACGTCGGTCTCGGCCTTCAGCTCGGGCGTATCAGCCGCTCCCGCGAGCAGCAGCATCTGCACCTCCGGGTCGAACGACAGGCCGGCACGCAACAGGTGAGGAACACCCTTCTGCCGGGTGATCCTGCCGACGAACGTGACGTAGGGTCGCGACAGGTCGATGCCGAGAGACTCCACGAGGTCGGTCTCGGTCTCGGGGTGGTAGAAGTCCGCGTCGATACCGTTGTAGATGACGTGCACGCGATCCTCGGAGATCTGCGGGTACGACGAGAGGATGTCCCGCGCCATCCCCCGGCTCACGGCCACCACGGCCGCCGCCGCCAGGTAGGCGGTCCGCTCCGCCCACGACGAGAGCCGGTAGCCTCCTGCGAGCTGCTCGGCCTTCCAGGGCCGCAGCGGCTCGAGCGAGTGCGCGCTGACGACGTGCGGTACGTCGTACAGCAGGGAGCTGAGATGGCCCGCTAGGTTGGCGTACCACGTGTGGGAGTGCACGAGGTCGCTGCCGCCGCAGGCAGCAGTCATCGCGAGGTTGGTCGACAGAATCTGCAGCGCGGGGTTCGCCTGCGGGAACCTGGTGTCGTGCTCGTCGAACGCCATTGCGCCCTGCCGCTCCGCGCCCATGCAGTAGACGTCGACGTCGACCAGGTCGCGCAGGTGCCTGGCCAGGAAGTCGACGTGGACTCCGGCTCCGCCGTAGACGTCGGGCGGATACTCGCGGGTGAGAAGACCGACTCGCATCCCCAGACAGTAGTCGTCCGATGGGGTGGCCATGGAGGGCGACGAACTGTGGGCGACGGGCCGGTCGCACAGTAGGGTCGCCTCATGGTGAAGCCGAAGGTCCTGGGGATCGTGCTCGCAGGCGGTGAGGGCAAGCGGCTGATGCCGCTGACGCTCGACCGGGCCAAGCCGGCGGTGCCGTTCGGAGGAAACTACCGCCTCATCGACTTCGCGCTGTCGAACCTCGTCAACGCCGGGTTCCTCCGCCTCTGCGTGCTCACCCAGTACAAGTCGCACTCACTCGACCGGCATATCTCTGTCACCTGGCGGATGTCGACCCTCCTCGGCAACTACGTGACTCCGGTACCGGCGCAGCAGCGCCTCGGCAAGCAATGGTTCCAGGGCAGCGCGGACGCCATCTACCAGTCCATGAACCTCATAAGGGACGAGCAGCCCGACATCATCGTGGTGTTCGGCGCGGACCACGTCTACCGGATGGACGCCTCACAGATGGTGGACGCCCACATCGAGTCCGGGGCGGGTGTCTCGGTCGCCGGCATCAGGGTGCCGCGACGCGACGCGGACCAGTTCGGGGTCATCACGACTGAGACCGACGGTGTGGGCATCTCCGAGTTCCTCGAGAAGCCCTCCGACCCACCGGGTCTGTTCGACAGCCCCGAGGAGGTTTTCGCGTCAATGGGGAACTACGTCTTCACGGCTGACGCTCTCGTCGAGGCCCTTCGACTCGACGCCGCCGACGAAGGGTCCAGGCACGACATGGGTGGCGACATCATCCCGGCCATGGTCCAACGCAACGACGCGGCTGTGTACGACTTCAAGCGCAACGACGTGCCGGGTTCGACGACGAAGGACCGCGACTACTGGCGCGACGTCGGGACACTGGCGTCCTACCACGAGGCTCATCTCGACCTGGTGTCCGTCGAGCCGACGTTCAACCTCTACAACAGGGCCTGGCCGATCTTCACGTCTCACGCTCAGATGCCGGGCGCCAAGTTCGTCGAGTCGGCGTCGGCGGACGACTCGATCGTCTGCGGTGGGTCGATCGTCTCCGGTGCCTCGATCTCGTCGTCCGTCCTCGGGACCGACGTTCACGTCACTACAGGAGCATCAGTCGACAGGAGCGTCCTCATGGACCACGTCCGGATCGGCCAGGGCGCCCGCGTCGTCAACGCGATCATCGACAAGAACGTGATCGTCCCTGACGGCTATCAGATAGGTGTCGACGCCAAGACCGACCGCAAGGCGGGCTTCACGGTCACCGACGAGGGCATCACCGTCCTCGGCAAGGATCAGCCGATCGTCGGCGACTACTCCGGCGCTCGCTGACTCGTCCTGGACCCGGCGATCGTGCCCGCCAAGCTTCCGGTCTGTGTCGCAGCCGGTAACCCCTTGACAGCCGAGGTGGGCGCCGACGTCCTCGATTCTGGAGGCAGCGCGGCAGACGCCGCCGTAGCCATGGTGCTGGCGTCGTGCGTCGCCGAGACCGTGTTCACCGGGCTCGGGGGCGGTGGGTTCGCTACGTACTACGACGCGTCCTCAGGCGCCACGACCTGCCTCGACTTCTTCGTGACGGTGCCCGGACTCGGCGGGAGGAAGAACGTCGCTCCGCTGGCCATCTCCATCGACTTCGGCGGGCAGCTCGTGCCATACGCCATCGGAGCGTCGACGGTCGCAGTACCCGGTGTGCCGGCAGGTCTGGAGGCGCTGCACCGACACTGGGGACGTCGGCCGTGGAAGGAGCTCGTCGCACCGGCGGTCTCCCATGCCGCCCACGGCGTCCCGTTCGCCCCGCTGCACTCGCACGTCCTCGGCAAGGTCGCTGCGGCCATGCTCGTCGGAGAGGGCGAGCGGGCCTATGCACGCAACGGCAAGATCCTTGCCGGCGGGGCGCGGCTCTTCCATCCAGGACTCGACCAGGCACTGCAGACGCTCGCCGACGAAGGCGCTGCGGCCTTTTACACCGGGAGCATCGCCGAGGCCATCGTCGGAGCCATCGGCGACCAGGGAGACCTCGGGATGCCTGACCTGGACGCCTACCGGGTGCACGAGTCGCCACCGCGGGCTGCCGAGTTCGGCGACCAGGTGATCCACGCCCGAGGCGACGACCTCGATGATCTGCTGGGTACGGTCCAGGCGCTGGAGCTCAGCGACGACCCTGCGGAGACCGCTTCGCTCATCGTCCGTGCTCTGCGCGCCGACGCGAAGCGGGGGGACACAACCAGCATCGCCGTGTCCGACTCCGACGGCAACGCCTGCGCGGTGACGACCAGCCTGGGGTTGTCTTCGGGCGTCTGGCTCCCGGGCCTGGGGATTCATCTGAACTCGATGATGGGTGAGGGCGAGCTCGTGCGGGGAGACGAGATCCCGGGTCAGCGGATGGGGTCGATGATGTCACCGTTGGTGGTCGTCTCGGCCGACGGTCCGGTGCTGGTCGCCGGAGCGGCCGGAGGGAGCCGGATCCGCTCGTCGCTGCTCCAAGTCCTGGTCAACGTGCTCCACAGCGGAATGACGGTGGCTGAGGCGATCCTGGCTCCTCGACTGAACCCGGTTCCGGGGCGTGTCCACGTCGAGCCAGGTTTCTCGAGCGACGTTCTCGAGCGGCTCGCGATCGACGACGAGGTCGTCCCCTGGCCGGGGCTGGACTCGTACTTCGGGGGCGTCGCCGCGATCGGCGTGAGCGGTCCCGGTGCGGACCCGAGGCGCGGAGGGGATGTGCGTCGAGTCGGCCCGGCGCCTCATTAGGGTAGGGCTCATGTCGAACACCCGGCGCCCGAAGAATCCGTCCCTGGGCCAGGCGCAGGCCACCCGAAGGACGACGCAGTCAGTCGTGGTCGTCGTCGCACTCCTCTGCGTCGGCGCGGTCGTCGCGCTCGGCCTTGTCCTGCGCGGTGGTGGCGCCGACCAGCCAGGCACCGCAGGGGCGCTGGCCACGTCGGCTGCCACCGGAGCGCCGACCACCGCAGCGCCGACCACCTCCGGGGGGACGCCGTCCAGCGTGGCAAGCTCCGTGCCCACCAGCCTTCATTGTCAGCCCGCGCCGCCGATCCCGACCAGCCCCCAGAGCTTCAGCAGCCCACCGCCGCCCTCCCTGGCCGAGCATGCGGCGTGGGTGGCCACCGTAGCCACGAACTGCGGCGACATCACCCTGCATCTCGACGGCAACGCGGCTCCGCAGACCGTATCGTCGTTCATCTTTCTGTCGCAGCACGGCTTCTTCGACAACAGCCCGTGCCACCGGCTCACGACCGGTGGTATCTATGTGCTGCAGTGCGGCGACCCCACAGGCGTCGGTTCCGGCGGCCCCGGCTACAGCTTCGGAATCGAGAACGCGCCGAAGAGCGGGGACTACCCGACCGGCACGGTCGCGATGGCCAGGAGTAGCTCCCCCGACAGCAACGGCAGCCAGTTCTTCCTCGTCTACCAGGACACCAAGCTTCCGACCGACGCCGGCGGCTACTCGATCTTCGGGACGGTCTCGGGCGGCCTCGGTATCGTCAAGGCGCTCGCGCAGGCGGGTGTCGCCGGAGGCCAGCCCGACGGTGCTCCGGCCCAGCCGATCAGTATTCTCGGCGTGACGGTGGCGAAAGGATGACGATGGACCACCCGGATTTGGTGCTTACAGGTGGCTCCGTCTTCGTCCCGCACACGCAGGGAGAAGCCGGCCGCCACACGACCGTTGCCGTGAGCGGTGGTCGTATCACGGCGGTCGGAGGTGACGACCTACGCGAGTCAGCGGGACCTCGCACCGAGGTCGTCGACGTACACGGCGGGCTCGTGGCGCCTGGATTCCAGGACGCCCACGTCCACCCCGTGGGTGGAGGGCTGGAGCGTCTCGGCTGCGACCTGTCGCAGGTCGACACCGAAGCCGCCTACCTCGCCGAGATCAGGTCGTACGCCGAGCGCCGCGCCACGCTCGAGTGGGTCAGCGGCGGCGGGTGGATGATGGCGGCCTTTCCGGGCGGGCTGCCGAGCCGAGAGTCGCTGGACTCCGCGATCGCTGACCGCCCGGCCTTCTTCCCCAACCGTGACCACCACGGCGCCTGGGTGAACACCCGGGCACTGGAGCTCGCCGGCATCGACGCAGCGACGCCCGACCCTCCCGATGGCCGGATCGAGCGCGGCGCCGACGGCATTCCCACGGGCGTTCTGCACGAGGGAGCCATGGACCTGGTCGGCAGGCTGCTGCCTCCTACGACGTTCGACGACGAGGTCGAGGCGTTGCTGGAGGCCCAGCGCTACCTCCACTCGCTCGGCATCACAGCCTGGCAGGACGCCATCCTCGGGAACTACTCGAACATCACCGACGCGTCGCCGGTGTATCGCGCGTGCGCCGAGAACGGCAGTCTCACCGCCAAAGTGGTCGGGGCCCTGTGGTGGGACCGCCACCGCGGCTCCGAACAGGTTGCCGAGCTGCTCGAGCGACGCGAGCGCTTCTCCCTGCCGGGTTTCCGGGCCACCTCGGTGAAGTTCATGCAGGATGGCGTCGCCGAGAACTTCACCGCCGGCATGATCTCTCCGTACCTCGACGCATGCGGTCACGAGACCCACAACCGCGGTCTGTCAATGATCGACCCGGACGCCTTGCGCAGCCATGTGACGGAGCTCGATCGGCACGGCTTCCAGGTGCATGTGCACGCGATCGGTGACCGAGCCGTCCGGGAGGCGCTCGACGGCTTCGAGGCTGCCAGGGCGGCCAACGGTCCTTCGGACAACCGGCACCATATCGCGCACATCCAGGTCATCCACCCCGACGACATCCGCCGGTTCACCGAGCTCGGTGTCGCAGCCAACATGCAGCCGCTCTGGGCGGTCCACGAGCCTCAGATGGACGATCTGACGATCCCGTTCCTCGGATCGGAGCGATCGTCGTGGCAGTACCCCTTCGGGTCGCTGGTTGCGAGCGGTGCCACCCTCGTGGCCGGGAGCGACTGGCCCGTGACCAGTCCCGACCCGCTGTGGGGGATGCACGTGGCGGTCAACCGCTCGGTGCCGTCGAGTGACGGCGGCCCACCGGGCGAGCCGTTCCTGCCTGAGCAGGCGCTCGACGTCCGCACCGCCCTGACCGCCTACACGGCGGGGTCCGCCTGGGTCAACCACCTCGACGACACCGGGCGCATCGTCGTGGGCGCCGCGGCCGACCTCGTCGTGCTCGACCGCGACATTCTCGCGGCGCCGGCCGACGAGCTGTGCTCGGCTGTGGTCGAGGCGACCTATGTCGACGGGGTCGCGGTCTACCAGCGCTGAGCGCAGGGGGCCTTAGCCTGGTCCGATGGACCGTCGAGCACCGAAGGACCTGACCGCCCTCGTCGCCGCCTTCGCGGTCTCCGGTTGTCTGCATCTGACCCGGCCATGGCTGTTCGAGCCGATCGTGCCTCGCCGGCTCCCGGCCAAGCGTGCGTTGGTGTACGCCAGCGGGGTCGCTGAGCTGGTCTGCGCGGCCGGTCTCGCCGCACCCTCGACGCGCCGGATCGCAGGCCTCGCCAGCGCGGGGTTGCTGCTGGCGATCTTCCCCGCGAACGTCACGATGGCGGTCGGTGTATGGAGAAGCCGGGGGCCAGTGGCGAAGGTGCTGGCCTGCGTCCGACTGCCGCTGCAGGTCCCTTTGGTTCGCATCGCCTGGCGTGCTTGGGGCGACTGACGCGGCACTGGCACGTACCGTTACACCCGCCTGCCGGACTCAGCTCTTCGGGGGAGTCAGCCTCGGTCAAGCGGCCGCTGCGCGCGGACGAGTGTGTCCAGCGCGGTGCCCTGAGCGGTGCGCCTCTCGACGGTGTCGGCGAGCTCGACACGGAGTCCTTCACCGGTCACGAGAAGAGCCAGGTGGGCGGGGGAGTAGAGCAGACCTGCCTCCTGCGGTCCGCCGACACCGGAGGTGAGGTTGCTGACGTCGTGTCCGACGACGACGAGGTGGCCGCCCGGCTTGACGGCCCGAGCCGCCGACCTCGACAGCGAGGTCCACTGGGCGGACGGGAGGTGCAGGTAGCTGATGACCACGAGGTCCGCCAATCTCGGCCGCGGGGGGTCGGTCGTCAGGTCGGCGACACGCCACGTGGTGCGGCGTGCGACGTCGTCAGGTTCGTTCGCGGTCAGGCTCCTCGCGCGCTCGATGGCCACGGGCGAGCAGTCGAGTCCGAGCACCCGCCAGCCCAGACGTGCGAGCCACAAGGTGTTGCGTCCTTCGCCGCAGGCGAGGTCGAGTGCCTCGCCGACGGTGAATCCCTGGCACTGCTGCCGGATGAACTGGTTGGGCTCGGCTCCCCAGACGAGCTCGGCGCTTCGGTAGCGCTCGTCCCACGACTCCGCAGTCATGCCGCCAGGGTATCGACTGTGGGCGGGGTCACCCGAACACCAGCGCCTGCATGAGGGAGGCCAGCTCGGCCACCGGATCGGTCGTCAGGCCACCATGGACGGGGCTCGGCTGGATCACGGTGCTTCGGGGTGCGGTGACGAAGCCGAACCTCGTTCCGAGCGGGGAACCTGCCAGGGCGCCTGCCGCCCTACCACCGTTGCAGACGTCGCCTACCGACGAGAGCGCCGCGTCGGCTGCGGCGACGTCCAGGCCCGGGTCGAGCACCCCGAGCCTTCCGTGGTCCAGATGGGTGGCCGCGCGCAGGAACTCGTGCGCCTGGCAGTACAGCACCACGCCGACGTTGACGAACTCTCCGCGGTCGACCCGCGGTACGCACCGAAGGACGACGTACTGGTAGCCCATGGAGCCGTCGGTGCTCATACCGGCGCCGTTCGGGGAAGCCAGGCACGCGGCTCCGCGAGGCGAGCGCTGAGAAAGTCGACGTACGCCGCCTTCACCTTCGCGACGCTGTCGACGCCGGTGCCGGCTCGATCCAGTCGGCGGGCACCAGGTCGACCACGCTGCTCAACAGGTCGTCGTCCACCTGGGCGCTCATCGCCTCGTGGGTCTCGCCCATGGCGGATGCGTACGCAACCAGGACGTGTTGGGAGACGTCATACGGCGGGGCGGCGAACCTCGCCGTGGATCCGACGCCGTTCGGCCAGCTGTCGTGGAAGTAGAGCGCGGCACCGTGGTCGATCGCCCAGAGGCGCCCGTGCCACATCGGCAAGTTGGGGTTGCGCCACGTGCGGTCGACGTTGGCCACGTAGGCGTCGAGCCACAGCACCCGCGATGGGCGCGTCGAGCTCGAGTACGCACAGCTCGGGGGTCTGCACGCCGACACGGCGACCCGGCTCGGTGACGATGACCTCCGAGACCAGCGCCTTTCGTCCCTGACCGGACCCACGGAACTTCGCGAGGTAGGTCCCGAGGTCGTCGGCCTCCATGATTCCGGGCATTCACCCTCACGGAGAGGAGTCACGTAGCGGATCGCCCGGACGGCGGGAAGGAGTTGCAGCAGAGTAGCCGGACCGGCAGGCGTGGCGGCCAGCTCAGGACCGGCGGGGCCTCAGGAGCGCAACCAGGCCCTGACCACGAACCCCAGCGGAATGCCGAACAGGAGGAGAACGAGCACCTCCTTGATCGCTGGCTCGCCGCGGACCTCCGCGACCACCGTTGTCACCAGTGCGATCGCCGTGAAGACGCCGAGGATCCCCATAAGCACCTCTAGACGCTGCTGTCGCGCCTTCGGGTGGAGTCCCTCCCACCAACCGAGAACCCCCCGACGTGGTCGGGGGGTTCCGGAGGGTGGCGGAGCGGGTGGTGCCATCAGCCCTTGACGCCGCCGGCGGTCAGGCCGGAGACGATCTTGCGCTGGAACAGCAGGACCATGATGACGAGGGGGATCGTCACGATGGTGCCGGCGGCCATGATCGCTGTGTAAGGGATGACGTGGGGAACGGTGCCCTGGAAGTTCGCGATCGCCACAGTGACGGGCTTGATGCTCTGACCGGACAGCTGCTGGGCGAGCAGAAACTCGTTCCACGCAGCGGTGAACGCGAGGATCGCCGTGGTGAACAGCCCGGGTGCCGCGAGCGGCAGGATGATCAGCCGGAACGCCTGCGACTTGCTGGCGCCATCGATGCGCGCCGACTCCTCCAGCTCCCACGGCATCTCCCTGAAGAACGCCGTCAACGTGTAGATGGTCAGCGGCAGCACGAACGAGATGTCGGGGATGATCAGGGCCTGGTAGGTCCCGATCCAGCCGATGTTGGTGAACAGCTGGAACAGCGGGGTGAGCAGCGCGACGCCGGGGAACATCGACGCCCCGAGGATGACTCCGAGGATGACGAACTTGAACGGGAAGTCCAGTCTCGTCAGTGCGTAGGCGGCGAAGATACCCACGAGCAGGCCGATCACCGTCGTGCAGATGCCGATGATGAGGCTGGTGACCAGCGCCTTGCCGAAGTCGTTTCCGGTGCTCGTGTCGAATGCTGCCCGGAAGTTGTCCAGAGTGACGTGGGTGGGCCAGGGCGTGGTGTCGAAGGTGAACGCGCTGTTTCTGAACGCGGTCACGACCATCCAGTAGAACGGGACGAGCCCCCAGATCACGATGATGGCGACGCCGAGGTAGGTGCGGAACGCAGCAGCCGCGGCACCCTTCTCCCGGCCGGGAGTGACGTCTCGCCGCTCGCCACCACCTGAGGTGGTCGTCGGTGTCGATGTTGTGGCGGTGGCCATGTCAGCGCCTCCCTGCTGCTTCGGGCTTGTCGACCACGTTCGCTCCGAGGAACTTCACGAAGATGAACGCGACCAGGAAGATGATCAGGAATGTGATCGTCGAGAGCGCAGCAGCACTGTTGAAGCCCTGCTGTATCTGTTCGACCACGAGGATGGAAAGCGTGGTCGTGGCGTTTCCGGAACCGCCGCCGCCGTGCGTCATGATGTAGGGAAGGTCGAACATCCGGAGAACATCGAGGGTGCGGAACAGGATCGCGACCATCAGTGCGGGCCGCACCAGCGGCAGGGTGATGTGCAGGAAGCGCTGCACGGCCGACGCGCCGTCAACCTTGGCGGCCTCGTAGACGTCGGCGGAGATCACCTGAAGTCCAGCCAGGATGAGCAGCGCCATGAACGGTGTGGTCTTCCAGGTGTCGGCGATGATGATGGCGAACCGTGCCGGCCACTGAGCGCTGAACCACTGCGTGTGGAGGTTGAACAGGCTGTTGACGACTCCCGTGGGTGCGAAGATGAAGAACCAGAGCTTCGCGGTCACAGCGGTGGGAATGGCCCAGGGGATGAGCACGGCGGCTCGCAGCAGCGAACGGCCCCTGAAGGTGCGGTTCATGATCATCGCGAACCAGAAACCGAGAATGGTCTCGAGGATCACGGTGATGATCGTGAACATGAAGGTGATGAACACGGCGTTGTAGAAGCCGGCCCCAAGCGTGCCCGGTGGACAGTCGACACCGCCGCACTGCTGGAGGAGCCAGTCCGAGTAGTTGGAGAAGCCGGCACTGCCACCGGCGACGAACTGTCCGGTTGTCGGATCGAGCTGCTGGTCCTTTTGGAAGGACATGATGATGGCTCGGACGATCGGATAGAGGATGACGACCGACAGCATGATGATCGTCGGTGTCACGAGGAGCAGACCTCGCCGTCCCTGTCCCGGGTCGAGGCTCTCGCGCTTCTTCGGAGGTTCAGGTTGGTTCGCTCGGGCCGTTTCGGCTACGGCCTCGCCTGACGTCGCGGTCATACTCGCCTCCTGCAGTGGGGCTGTAAATGGGTGCCGAGATGAGGGTGCAAGGCAGCGGTGGTTACGGGAGCCGACGCACGCACGCCGGCTCCCGGAACAGTCGTCAGCCTCCCGACGACGCTGCCTTGATGGCGTCGGACATGTCGGACAGAGCCTGCTGGACACTCACGTCGCCCTTGAGCGCCGCATAGGCGTTGTCCTGGATGGCCGTGCTCACCGCCTGGTAGTAGGGGGTGACCGGGCGCGGGACCGCGCTGTCGAGGGACTGCTTCAGAACGGGCAGGTAGGGGTACTTCTTGGCCAGCGTCTTGTCCTCGTAGAGGGAAGTCACCACCGGAGCCAACGACCCCTGGGTGATGTAGAACTTCTCCGTCTCCGCGCTCGTCATGAAGTTGACGAAGTCGAAGGCGGAGGCCTTCGCCTGCGAGTAGACGCTGATGGCCATGTTGTGGCCGCCGAGGCTAGAGGCGCCAGGCCCGTTGCCGTCACCTGGCAGCGGTGCCATCCCGAACGTGTTCTTGACCTTGGAGCTGGCATCCGTCGACAGGAGACTGTAGGCGTAGGGCCAGTTTCGCATAAAGGCCAGGTTGCCCGTCTCGAAGTCGTTGAGGCTCTCGGTCTCGAGGAACTGGATGGCGTCCGGAGGGATGATGCCGCTCTTGAAGCCGTCCACCAGCTTCTGAAGACCGGCCGCGGCCTCCGGGCTATCGACGGTGGGTGTGGACCCGTCGGGACCGACGATCGTCCCGCCGGCCGTGTTGATCGCCTCGGCCACGTTGACGGTGAGTCCCTCGTACTTCTGGAACTGCCCGGCGTAACAATCGATGCCAGCCTGCTTGGCCTTGGGGCAGTCGGCCGTCATGTCGTCCCAGGACGCCGGCGGAGTGGGGAAGAGGTCCTTGCGGTAGTAGAGGATGCCACCGTCTGTGGTCTGTGGGGAGGCGTAGAGCTTGCCGGCATAGGTCGCGCTGTCGACGGTGGCGGGGATGAGTGGGTCGGTGTTGAGGGCGAGATTGCCCTCGAGCGGCTGTAGCCAGCCGTTGGCGGCGAACTCCGCGGTCCACACCACGTCGACGTCTACGACGTCGTAGTCGCTCGACTTGGCGAGGAAGTGCTGCTTGAGGTCCTCCAGCTGGGCGTTGGCGTCAGCCGACTGCTCGATGAAGGTCACCTGCTGGTCCTTGTTGGCCGGATCAGCGTTCCACTTGTCGATGAGCGGCTTGACGACATTGCTGTTGTCCTTGCCTTGGACGTAGCTGAAGGGCCCACGAGCCGTCAGGTTCGCGGCGGCGTCTCCGCTACTGGTACTGCTGCCACCGCTGCTGCTGCTCGAACATGCCGCGAGCGGTATGAGTGTCACTGCGGCCAGAACGACTCCGGCCTTACGCATTACGGGCATTGCTTGCCTCCCTGGCGGGTTTGCGATGGATCGCGATGTGACCGGTGGTGACATCGACGGGCGTTGCTCGGCTGCTCATCGGTCGACCAGCCAGGCGGCTGTGTCGGTGGGGAGCAGTCCTGCTTCGGGGCCCGGGCCGGAGGCCAGCAGCACCCGCGCTGCCGGGAGCTCTACGTCGGACTCTCCTGTGTTCACCCAGCACTCCACGCGTCCTCGCCGAAAGGCGAGGGTGCCGTCGGGTGACGCGAGCCATGAAGGCGGAGTCAGCCCGGCCAGATGCTCTCTGCGGAGGTGCAGCGCGCTGCGATACAGCCACAACATGGAGTGATCATCGTCGTGTTGCGGCTCCGCCGCAATCGGACCCCAGCTGTCGGGCTGAGGGAGCCATGGGTCGGCGGAGGCTCCGGACGGGCTGAAGCCGAAGGGCGGCTCGGTTCCCGACCAGGGGAGGGGCACGCGGCAGCCGTCACGTCCGGGGTCGGTGTGCCCCGACATCTCCCAAGTCGGGTCTTGCCGCGCCTCGGCCGGGATGTCCTCCACCTCGGGCAGACCCAGCTCCTCGCCCTGGTAGAGATAGGCGACACCGGGCAGTGACAGCGCGAGCAGGATGGCGGCACGAGCACGTCGGGTGCCGAGGTCGAGGTCAGCGGCTTCGCTGTGCCAGCGGGCTCGGTCCCACCGGCTCTCGACGAGGTGGTCCGGCTGCGACCGGGCGTAGCGGGTGACGTGGCGCACGACGTCGTGGTTGGACAGCACCCACGTGCTGGGAGCGCCGACCGCATGGGCCGTCTCGGTCGCGTCGTCGATGACCTGGCGCAGGACGTCGGCGCGCCAGGGTGCACGGAGGAAGTCGAACTGGAAGCCGGTGTGCAGCTCGTCGGGCCGCAGATACAGCGCCAGTCGCTCGTTGGTCTGTACCCAGGCCTCCGCGGTGAAGATACGGGGAGGGTCGTACGAGTCGGCGACCTTGCGCCACTGGCGGTAGATCTCGTGGACCTCGTCGACGTCCCAGGCCGGGTGGGCTCCACCGTGCTGCGGACCGTCTGGGCGGGGCCCTGCGTGCGGCAGGCCCTCGGTCTTGGCCAAGCCGTGCGCGACGTCGATGCGGAAGCCGTCGACGTCGCGGTCGAACCAGAATCGCAGGATGTCCTCGAACTCGCCGCGGACCTCGGTGCTGTTCCACTCGAGGTCGGGCTGTCCGGGTGCGAAGAGGTGCAGGTACCAGTCGCCGGGCGTGCCGTCCGCGTCGACGGTGCGCGTCCAGGCAGGTCCCCCGAAGTTGCTCAGCCAGTCGTTGGGCGGCTCCTCGCCGTTCGGTCCCTGGCCGGGCCGGAAGATGTAGCGCTCCCGGGCGGCTCGGTCGCCCGCCAGGGCAGCCTCGAACCAGGGATGGGCCGACGACGTGTGGTTGGGCACGACGTCGAGGAGCACCTTGAGCCCGAGCCCGTGAGCCTGACGGATCAGGGACTCCGCCTGCTCCAACGTTCCGAACATCGCGTCGATGTCACGGTAGTCCGCGACGTCGTAGCCGCCGTCCTCCATCGGGGAGGGGTACCACGGGTTGATCCACAGCGCGTCGACACCGAGCGCTGCCAGATACGGCAGCCTCTCGTGGATCCCGGAGATGTCGCCGATGCCGTCGCCGTCGCCGTCGGAGAAGCTGCGGATGTAGACCTGGTAGACCACGGCTGTCTCCCACCAGGCAGCCTCGCGTTCGGTTGCCGACACAGTGGAGACCACGTCGGTGGCAGGCACAGGGGAACCTCCAGAGCTACGTAAACGCTTGCGCGAACAGAGTGTCGAGGGTCACACTCAAATGTCAAGAACATGTCCGCCAGATGCCGGGAATGTTGCCGGACCGTTGCCAACCGATGCCGTTCGCCCGAGGACCGATCAGATGACTGGTAAGGAGATCCACCTGCCCCCGGGTGTCGAGGGACAGGGGCCTGCCGTGCACATGACGGAGGTAGCGCGGCAAGCGGGGGTCTCCACGGCGACGGTGTCGCGAGCACTTCGCGACAGGCCTGGCGTGTCAGCGGCCACCAGAGCACGCATCAAGCGGCTCGCGGACGACCTCTCCTATGTCATCTCGCCCGAGGCGTCGAGACTCTCCACCGGTACGACCGGTCGGGTGGCAGTCGTCGTCCCCACGATCAACCGCTGGTTCTTCTCGACCATGCTGGCCGGGATCGAGGCGGTCCTGCGAGATGCAGACATGGACGTGTTGATCTACCACGTCGACGGCGCCGAGGAGAGGCGCTGGTTCTTCGACCGACTTCCCGCCCGACGAAAGGCCGACGCAGTCATCGTCATCGCGTTGCCGGTGCCCGACCAGCAGGCGGAGCGCCTTGACCTGATGGGTGTTCAGGTCGTCGTCGCTGGAGGTGCGATGCGCGACTATCCGCACGTGCAGGTGGACGACGTGAACGTGGGGCACCAGGCCGTCGGCCACCTCATCGAGCTGGGTCATCGCGACATCGCGATGATCCGCACCCAGGACACCCAGGGCTCGGTCTGGGCTGCCGACCTGTCACGGTCCCAGGGGTACCGAGAGGCGCTGGAGGGCGCGGGCCTAGCGTTGCGCCCGGACTACATGACCACGGTGGACTGGGGGATCGAGGGGGGCGCCGCGGCGATGGACCAGCTGCTGGCCCTCGACTGCCCGCCGACGGCGGTGTTCGCCCACTCCGACGAGGTGGCCATGGGGGCGCTGCACAGTCTGCGCCGCTCCCAGCTCAGCGCTCCCGACCAGATGTCGGTCGTCGGGGTCGACGACCACCCGATGTCAGAGTTCAACGCGCTGACCACGGTCCGCCAGCCCGTCGAGGAGCAGGGAGCGGTGGCCGGCCGACTGGCGATCGATCTGCTGAACGAGGTCGGGGGACCGGATGTCCATGTCACGCTGCCCACCGAGCTGGTCGTCCGTGCCACCACAGGTCCGCCGAAGCCACAGCGCTCCTGGTGAGCGGACCGGCGGCCGACACGAGGCTGAGCCCTGAGCGGAGCCGCGTTGCAGCAGACCTGGTCGAGGCGATCGCCGGCAGTTGGGCGCTGCTGCGGCCGGACCAAGAGACTGCCGTGGCGGCCCTGTGCCGTCCTGGGTCCAGGGTGCTGGTGGTCCAGGCCACGGGCTGGGGGAAGTCGGCCGTGTACTGGGCCGCGACGGCGATCATCAGGGCGGAGAATGGCGGACCGACCTTGGTGGTGTCCCCCCTGCTGTCCCTGATGCGTGACCAGGTAGCCGCATCGGCTCGGGCGGGACTGCGGGCAGCCACGGTCAACTCGTCGAACGTCGGCGAGTGGTCACGCGTGGAACACGAGCTCATCGCCGACGAGCTCGACGTCCTGCTGGTGTCCCCCGAGCGGCTCGCCAACCCCGGGTTCGGGCGGCGGGTCCTCGACGCATGCGCCGGACGCCTCGGTCTACTCGTGATCGACGAGGCGCATTCCGTGTCCGACTGGGGACATGACTTCCGCCCCGACTACCGACGGGTCTCTGACGTGCTCCGACGGCTCAACCCTGACACTCCAGTGTTGGCCACGACGGCGACGGCGAACCAGCGAGTGACCACGGACGTGGCCCAGCAGCTGGGGAAGGCCACCTTGGTGCTGCGAGGGCCGCTCGCCCGAGGCAGCCTCGAGCTGGCGGTGGTGCCACCCATGAGCCCGCTGGAACGTTTCGCCTGGGTTGCGGAGCAGCTTCCTCGGCTTCCCGGCAGCGGCATCGTCTACACCTTGACCGTGGCGGACGCCGAGCGGTTGACCGCGGTCCTCGATGCGGTGCACGGAGGCGAGGTCAAGGTGGCCGCCTATACCGGACAGCTCGACTCTGAGTCACGCGAACATCTGGAGCGCGCCTTGAGCGGCAACGCGGTGAAGGCCCTCGTGGCGACCTCGGCCCTGGGGATGGGCTACGACAAGCCCGATCTGGGTTTCGTCGTCCACGTCGGTGCGCCACCGTCACCCGTCTCGTACTACCAGCAAGTGGGTCGCGCCGGGCGGGCGATCGAGCATGCCCTGGTCGTGCTGCTGCCATCTCCCGCCGACCGTGCCGTCTGGGAGTACTTCGCCACAGCGACGATCCCCGATCCTCAACAGGTCGACCGGTTGCTCACCTGTCTGGAGGCGGGGTCGGGCGGCGCCGAAGCTGCCTGGTCGGTCCCCGCCCTGGAGGCTGAGACCGGGCTTCGACGCGGCCGCGCGGAGCTTCTGCTCAAACAGCTCGCCGTCGACGGGGTGGTCGACCGGGTCGACGGAGGTTGGCGGCGGACGGCGCTCCCGTGGCGATACGACGCAGAGCACTACGAGTCGGTGGTGGCCACGCGCCGGCGAGAAGCCGCCATCATGGACCGCTATCTCGAAGGTCGTACCTGTCTCATGCAGCTGCTGCAGGAGTCGCTGGACGACCCCAGCGCGACGCCATGCGGGCGCTGCTCGGCTTGTCGAGGGGAGCTGCCTACCGACCTCCCCGGGAGGCCCTCCCCGTCGGGCGTCGCGGAGGTGGCAGCGCTTCTGCGCGGCGAGACCCACCCCTTGCCGCCGCGGAAGATGTGGCCAGGCGGGGAGTTCGGCTCCCGAGGCCGGATCCCCGCTGAGTCGATGGCGGAGACTGGCAGAACCCTCGTCTTCGCCGACGCTCCGGAGTGGGCGGAGGAGATCCGCGGGTTCGGCCCCAGCGCACTTCCGTCGGACGAGCTCCTTGCCGCGTGCGTCGACCTGATGGCGAAGTGGCGGTCGACATGGTCCGCCCGACCGGAGGTGGTGCTGTCGTTGCCGGCCGCCGGGATGCGCTCTCTCGTCGACGCGGTCGCCGACCATCTCACGGCGGTGGGGCGGCTTCAGCGCGGTGATCTTGTCGCGGAGTCGTATCCGGCTGACCTTCCTGCCCTGAGCTCGGCCCAGGAGGCAGCGTTCTGGGACCAGGCCCTCCACGTCGACGCGTCCACCGCGGAGGTTGTCACCGGGCGGCCGGTGCTCTTGGTTGTCGATGCGACATCGACCCTGTGGCCGATCACGGTGGCGGCTGCGATGGTTCGCCGTGCTGGCGCCTCGACCGTACTGCCCCTGCTGCTCCACCGGCGCCCCTGACCGCGACGGGTTCGCGTCTCGTGTCCTTATCGACCACAATGGGTAGTCGTAATTCTGACCACTCCCAAGCACTCGAGGCGGACCCCGTATGACCCTGGCAGCCAAGGCCGACACCCTGCTCGCTCTTCACGTACCGGGGGACCCGGTCGTCGTTCCCACGGTCTGGGACCCCTGGTCGGCTGCCTTCGCAGTCGAACGCGGCTTCGCCGCCCTGACGACGGGCAGCCATCCGGTCGCCGATACGCTCGGCCGGGGCGACAACGAGCAGCTGTCTCTCGACGAGATGCTCGCGCAGGTCGCGCTGGTGACCGGTTCCGTCGACGTACCGGTTTCGGCGGATCTCGAGTCCGGGTACGGCGTCGAGCCGTCCGTCCTCGTTCAGGGGTTGCTCGACGCCGGCGCTGTGGGGCTCAACCTGGAGGACACCGTCCACAGCGAGGGCGGCAGGCTGCGCAGCGACGCCGAGCATGCCGACCTCATCGCCGCCGTGCGCACGGCGGCGGACCAGAGCGATGTGCACGTGGTGATCAACGCCCGCACCGACATCCTGCTCAAGCAGATCGGACCCGAGGACGACCGCCTCGACCGGGCGATCACCCGGCTCGTGGCGGCGGCTGAGGCCGGGGCGGACGTCCTGTACCCGGTGGGCGTGCACAGCGAAGACGTCCAGCGTCGCCTCGTCGACGAGCTGCCTCTGCCGGTCAACGCCATCGCTCGGCCGGCGGTCGACGCTCGCGAGTCCCTGGCTTCGCTCGGGGTGGCGCGGATCAGCTTCGGCCCCTTCCTGCAGCAGGCCCTCGCCGACGCGGCCGCTCACATGCTCGCGCCTTGGGCCTGATCCGGCCCGCTGACCGAACTCCCCGGCGCGAGGTCGCGCTCGCTCCGACACGGCACTGCTCCGACACAGCTGTGGCCTGGGCCGCGCTGCGGTGCGTGACCTCGGCGGGGTCGGTACGCTGCGACGGTGTGGAGGCAACGATTCGGCTTCGCCACGATGCTCGCGCTCGGTCTGACAGCGGTTGCGGTCATGGTGGCCGTGGCGAAGGACCTCCCGTACCGTGACCCGGACGGCGTCGTCGGACCCACGTTCGTCCTTCTCCCGATCGTACTGGCGCTCGGCTTCCTCACCGACGTGGTGCCGCGAGCCGTCCTTCGCGGGTACCGCAACGCGTCGACCGGGCAGTTCCGCCGACACTTCGTGGACATCACGATCGAGCGCTGGCCGGTCGAGCACGTCAGGTTCGCGGCGCTCGGCCTGGCCAGCTGGTATCTCACGTACGTCTCCTTCCGGAACCTGAAGAGCTACGTCCCGTTCGTCAACCCCCACCTGTGGGACTCGTCGCTTGCCAGCCTGGACAAGAAGCTGATGTTCGGCCACGACCCGGCGGTCCTCCTGCACGACCTGCTCGGCACTGGCTGGGCGGCCCATGTCTCCTCGGCCGTCTACATCGCGTGGATAGCTCTTGTGCCGGTCATCCTGGCGGCCGCGCTGGTCTGGTCCCGCGACGTGTCGGGCGGGTCCTGGCTGGTGACCGCGATCGCCGTCGACTGGGTCCTCGGCGTCGCCACCTACTACTTGGTGCCGTCGCTGGGACCGATCTACGTCGAACCGCAGGTGTTCAGCCAGCTGCCGCACACCGACGTGGCCGGCATCCAGGCGACGATGATGGCCCAGCGCAGCGAGGTGCTGGAGAACCCGTTCGCGACCGAGGCCGTGCAGACGATCGCGGCCTTCGCGTCGCTGCACGTGGGCATCACCGTGACGGTCTGCGTCATCGCCCACCTGCTACGGCTCAACGTCTGGTTCCGGCTCGCCCTCTGGGTCTTCTTGTTCCTCACGGTGGTCGCGACCGTCTACCTCGGATGGCACTACCTCGTGGACGCCTTGGGCGGTGCCGCTCTGGGAGTCGCCGGGGCGTGGATCGGCGCACTGGGCACGGGGAACCACTTCAGCCGCAGGCCCGTGCGGCGCAAGGCATCAGGGGAGCTGGAACCCGCCGGGCTGTGACGGCCGGTCGCCGCGTCGTCGTCGGCGGGTCGGGCATCCGGGGCTCTGAGCTCAGTCCGGTTCAGACGAGCAGGAGCTCAGGTAGTCCACGACGTCGGTCAGCGCCGCCGAGGCCATGGCGACGCAGGTGTCAGCGGCCCCGTAGTAGAGCCTCAGCTCGTCGGTCGCGGTGTCATGGACCATGCCGCACGGGAAGACCACGCCAGGCACGTCGCCTGTGAGCTCGTAGGTCTCGGAAGGTCCGAGTACCCATTCGCTGCACCGCCGGACGACCTTGGTGGGGTCCTCAAGGTCGAGCAGCGCCAGACCTGCTCGGTACAGGGCCCCCGCGACCGTCTGACGGACCCCGTGGTAGACGACCAGCCAGCCTTCTGCCGTCTCCAGCGGGGGCGGCCCCATGCCGACTCGTGCGGAGTCCCACCATCCACCCGGGCGAGCGCCGATCACCGGCTCGGGCGAGCTCCATGCCCTGAGGTCGGCAGAGCGCGACAGCCAGATGTCTGCGCGACCGCCAGTCACGCTGACAGGCCGGTGAAACAGGATGTGATCGCCGCCAACGCGGCGGGGAAGAAGGGCACCGTTCTTGTCCTCCGGTGGGCGGGCCACCCCCAGCCGCTCCACCGTGCCGAAGTCGCGTGTCGTTGCCAGCGAGATCGACGGTCCCCCTGGCCCGAAGGCTGTGTAGGCGATGACCCAGGCGTCCAGCTCGTCAACTCTGCTAACCCGCGCGTCCTCGACCCCCCAGGACTCCTCCGGACGCAAGGGGTCCGGAGCGAGCAGCGGCTCCTCGTCGACCACCCAGTTGGAGACGCCGTCACGCGACCGAGCGACCGTGAGGTGGCTGAAGCCGCGCCGGTCCTCGACCCGGCACAGCAGGACCGTCTCGTCGTCAAGGAGGGCCGCCCCAGCGTTCATCACCGAGTTGACCGGGTAGGGCCACCGGTTCGGGGCAAGGAGCGGGTTGCCCGCGTCGCGCCGGAACAGCTGATTACCTCGGGCGGTCCAGGAGCTCCCCATACACGGCAAGATAGTCGTCGACCATCCGCTCGGCCGAGAAGCGGCGCTCCGCCACGCCGCGGCAGCCGGCTCGGTCCAGGTCCCGTACTCGGGCGACCGCGGCCGCGGCCTCGTCCGGCCCGCTGACGAGGAACCCTGTGACGCCGTCGTCCACGAGCTCTGGAAGCGACCCGTGCCGGTAGGCGACGACGGGTGTGCCGCAGGCCAGCGACTCGACGACAGACAAGCCGAACGGCTCGGCGAAGCTGATGGGATGCAGCAGAGCGTGCGACGACCCGAGTACCGCGGCTCTCTCCTCGGGACCCACCGGGCCGAGATAGGAGACCCGCTCCCCGTCGAGATGCGGCTCGACCTGCTCGGCGAAATATCGCTCGTCCTGCACGATTCCGCAGATCCGCAGGCGTCGCCCGGCCCGCCGTGCGATATCGATGGCCGCAGCGGTGCCCTTGTCCGGATGGATGCGTCCGAGGGTGACCAGGTCGTCTCCTCCCGCTGCCTCGAACGGCAGGGCGTCCAGGTCGATGCCGTGATGGACCGTGGCGACGTAGTCGAGCTCTGGTACGCGGTCGGAGGCCGAGATCGAGACGTAGGACGACCCGGCTTGGGCGTACGCCGGCAGGATTCTTTCGTCGGACAGACCGTGCACCGTGGTGAGCAGCGGCGCGCTGCAGTGCTGGAAGAAGGCGAGGGGAAGCCAGTCGAGGTGGCTGTGTACGAGGTCGAAGTCGCCGGAGCGGGCGAACGCATGGGAGACGTGCATCGCCTCCCACACCCGGCCGTCGAGAGACGGGTCCTCCGCGTAGCCGCGGGGGCAGACCCCGTCGAGTGCTGCTGCGGTGATCGAGTCGAGGGTGGCGAAGAGGGTCACGTCGACGCCCCGCGCGACGAGTCCCTCCGCGATGAGGCTGGTGACCTGCTCCCAGGGGCCGTAGTGCCGCGGCGGTGTGCGCCACGCGACCGGACCGAGGAGAGCGACTCTCACGGCCGGGTCGGAGAGGACTGGAGCCCTGCTCCGTCCAGCGCTAGCAGAGCCTGGAGGAAGGCCAGCGTCGACTCGGCTCCCTCGTTGTCGTTGACGCTGTGGGCGCCCAGTCCGTCGTGGCACCCTCCAGTCGCGAAGTCGTAGACAGGCACGCTCAGCCGGTTCCGGCCGAAGTACCACTCGAAGGCGCGCAGCGCACGCTGCCCGTGGAGCCGGTCGCCGGTCGAGGCCATCGCCTCGATGAAGGCTTCCACCAGGGAGGCCGCGTCCAGCGGCTGCTCGTCTCCAGGGACGGTGACCGGTGACGACTCTGTACTGGTGCGCCACCGGTTGCCCACCAGGCGGACCATCGACGTGCTGAGTGAGCACTCTTCGGCGTACCACTCGAGAGCCTCGAGTCCCTGGCTGAGCATGACGTCGTCATCGAGCCGGTGCCCCGCGGCGAGCATGGCCTGCGGCAGCCTGCCGTTATCGTAGGTCAGGTAGTCCTCGAACCAGCGCCAGTCGTCTCGCCGAGTGCCCGCGTACCAGCCCGCTAGACGGTCGGACAAGGTCCGCAGCAGGGTCCGGAGAGCTTGGGGCAGTGCCGCCGGGCTCGGCCGGGTCAGTCCGATGACCGCGAAGGCGACACATCGTGGGCTCAGCGACGCCTCGAGGTCGGGGGCCATCTCCTCCAGCAACCGCAGGCTCGGTGCCGACGCAGCCAGCGGTGGGTGCGCGGCGACGACCTCGCCGAGCGCCCAGGCGACCCGGCCGAGATGGTCGCCCTCGTGCGGCTCGTCCAGCCAGCGGCGGTCGTAGGACATCAGGTTGTGCATCCCCGGACGCTGCGAGTCCCAGGCATGTCGAAGGAAGGCCAGACTCAGCGTGAGCATTCGGCTGTAGGCGATGTCGCTGCGGTTGCGGCCAAGACCGATCGCCACCACGACGAGCCGCGCCATGTCGTCGACGCAGTACCCGCTCGCCCGGTCCGGGATGACCCCGTGCGCGTGCTGGACGATACCCACGTCGTCGACCATCTCCAGCAGGTGGTCCGGCCGGAAGTGCGGTGACGAGACCGCCGTCGCGACGTCCCGCGACGACCGTACGACGCCGAGGTCCACCGCCTCGGCCATGACCTGCATGATCTGCCCGCCGATGGCCGGCCAGGCCAGGTCGGCCCCGATGCGGCGCGCCTCGGCGCGGGCGGCTGAGAGCTTGTTCGGGTCGTCCAGAAGCTGGACCACGGTGGCTGCGAGGGCGTCAGAGTCCCCGAAGGGCACGAGCTCCCCGGCACCGGATCCGAGCAGATCCTCCGCGTAGAAGTACGGAGTCGAGACGACGGCGCAGCCAGCGACGACGGCAAATGTCAGCGCTCCCGACACGATCTGCTCACGCGAGCGGTAGGGCGTGATGTAGAGGTCGGTGGAGGAGAGAAGGAGCGCCAGCTCGTCGATCGTGAGGAAGCGGTCGAGGAAGTGCACGTGGTCTGTCAGGTCGAGGTCTCGCACCAGCCGCTCGAGACCTAGTCTGTAGCGCTCCCCTTCGTGCTTCGCCACCTCGGGATGGGTTTGCCCCGCGACGAGGTACAGCGTCTGCGGGTGCTTCGCGACGATGGTGCCGAGCGCCTCGATCACCACCTCGATGCCCTTCGAGGCGGAGATCAGGCCGAAGGTGGACAGGACGGTCCGGTTCTCCAGGCGCTCGAGCGCCGGCCTCGGAAGCCCTGGCGTCTCACTGCCTGCTTCCCCCTCTGGGCCCTGTCTCGACTCAGGGAGCAGTGCGGTAGGTGCGCCGTGAGGCACCACGCGGATGCGCTCGGCCGGGACCAGCCCGGCCTCGACGACCATCCGGCGCGCGGTCTCGGTGAAGACCGTGACAAGCGTGGCTCGCATGCACAGAGCTCGGAGCACCTCGACCTGTTGCACGGAAGGCTCGGACAAGACCGTGTGCAGCGTGGCGACGAGCGGCTGACGGAGCTCCTCGACGAGCGAGAGGATGTAGGACCCGGCCTCGCCGCCGAAGATGCCGTACTCGTGCTCCACGAGCACAACGTCGGTGCCGCGAGAGTGGATCATCCCTGCAGCGGCTGCGTAGTCGCCGCGGACGTCCTGACGGATCGAGGCCACGACCTCGTCCCCGTAGTGCTCGTGCTCGTCGCGGACGATCGAGACGATGTCGACCGCGGTCGCCGAGTCCGTGCTCAGTAGCGCAGACCGCAGGTCGCGGGAGAAGGTTCCGATGCCGCAGGGTCGCGGGGGGTAGGTGGAGATCACCGCGACCCGCACCCGCGCCTCCCGACTCGCGTTCCTGAGCGGACCGGGTCCGCCGACATCGTGAAGGGTAGCCTGCGGCTCCTTACAGGGCCGGCAGGTACCAGTGGCGGATCACGCGGGTCTTGGTGTCGGAGATGGCCATCAGGTCGTGCGTGAAGGCCGTCTGGTCGAGCAGGCTTCGGGTGTAGGCCAATCCCTCGGTGCCGTTGCAGCTGATGGCGTCCTTAGCCCGGATCCACCGTTCGCTTGAGCTGAGCGGCGGGTCGTGACGTACGAATGCCCTGCTGTGGAAAGAGAATGTGGCTTGCGACGGCTACAAACTCAACTCACAGAAGGGCATCCGTTGAATGCGAGTCTGCCATGGCGT
>JBBRYJ010000006.1:0-178738 GCA_038237745.1 Propionibacteriales bacterium
ACCGACGCGAACGCGCTGCTGCGGATCCTGTTCAGCCGGCTCGGGCAGCCGCAGATCGGGCCGCCTCAGGCGTACTCCTTCAACGTCGCCTCGATCAGCGGCGCCGGCGCGGTCACCTTCGAACGCGGTGGCCGCACGACCAAGGAGAGGCGAAGCTTCAGTATCCTCGGCGGCATGTGTCCGCGCTGCGAGGGCCGCGGCTCGGTAAACGACATCGACCTCACGCAGCTGTACGACGCCAGCTTGTCGCTCAACGAGGGCGCGCTCACGGTCCCCGGCTACAGCATGGACGGCTGGTATGGGCGGATCTTCATCGGCTGCGGCTTCTTCGACCCGGGCAAGCCGATCAAGAAGTTCACCAGAAAGGAGCTCGACGACCTCCTCCACAAGCAGCCGACCAAGATCAAGGTCGACGGCATCAACCTCACCTACGAGGGCCTCATCCCCAAGATCCAGAAGTCGATGCTGTCCAAGGACGTCGACTCGATGCAGCCGCACATCCGCGCCTTCGTGGAGCGGGCGGTGACGTTCACCAGCTGCCCCGAGTGTGACGGCACCCGCCTGAGCGAGGAGGCTCGGTCCTCGAAGATCAACGGAGTCGACATCGCCGACGCGTGCGCGAGGCAGATCAGCGACCTGGCCGAGTGGGTCCGCGAACTCAGGGAGCCGTCGGTAGCGCCGTTGCTCAAGGCGCTGGGGGAGACCCTGGACTCGTTCGTGAAGATCGGACTGGGCTACCTCAGCCTCGACCGGCCGTCGGGCACTCTCTCGGGCGGCGAGGCACAGCGCACCAAGATGATCCGCCACCTCGGGTCGGCGCTCACCGACATCACCTACGTCTTCGACGAGCCCACGATCGGGCTGCACCCGCACGACATCGAGCGGATGAACGCGCTGCTGCTGCAACTGCGCGACAAGGGCAACACGGTACTCGTCGTGGAGCACAAGCCGGAGGCGATCGCGATCGGCGACCATGTCGTCGACCTCGGCCCGAAGGCCGGCAGGGAGGGCGGTGAGGTGGTCTTCGAGGGCACCGTAGAGGGGCTGCGGGAAAGCGACACCATCACCGGGCGCCATCTCGACGACCGGGCCGCTCTCAAGGACGAGCTACGGACTCCGAACGGCACGCTCGGAATCCGCGGCGCCGACTCCCACAACCTGCAGGACGTCGACCTCGACATCCCGCTCGGCGTGCTTGTCGTCGTCACCGGGGTGGCAGGCTCGGGCAAGAGCTCACTGATCCGCGGCTCGGTGTCCGGGCGGGAAGGCGTGGTGTCGGTCGACCAGGGCGCGATCCGTGGCTCGCGACGCAGCAACCCGGCGACGTACACAGGGCTGCTTGACCCAATCCGCAAGGCGTTCGCAAAGGAGAACGGCGTGAAGCCGGCGCTGTTCAGCGCCAACTCTGAGGGTGCCTGCCCCAATTGCAACGGAGCCGGCGTGATCTACAGCGATCTGGCGATGATGGCCGGTGTCGCCACGACCTGCGAGGTCTGCGAAGGCAAGCGGTTCCAGGCCGACGTGCTGGACTACACGCTCGGCGGCAAGGACATCAGCGAGGTGCTCGCGATGCCGGTGGCCGAGGCCGAGGAGTTCTTCCGCGACGGTGAGGTCAAGCTCCCGGCCGCGCACAAGATCCTCGACCGGCTGACCGACGTCGGGCTCGGCTACCTACGGCTCGGTCAGCCGCTGACGACGCTGTCCGGGGGCGAGCGGCAGCGGCTCAAGTTGGCCACCCGCATGGCTGAGAAGGGCGACGTCTACGTCCTCGACGAGCCGACCAGCGGCCTGCACCTCGCAGACGTGGCGAATCTGCTCGGCCTGCTCGACCGGCTCGTCGACTCCGGCAAGTCGGTCATCGTCATCGAGCACCACCAGGCGGTCATGGCGCACGCCGACTGGATCATCGACCTCGGCCCCGGCGCCGGCCACGACGGCGGCCGGATCGTCTTTGAGGGCACACCCGCCGACATCGTCGCCGACCGCTCCACCCTCACCGCAGAGCACCTCGCGGCGTACGTCGGCACCCGCCGTTAGGTCCTTCAGGCTCTCACCGACAAATACATAAGGCGAAGTCTCTAGTCACTTTGTGTCATTCTTGCTGGTTCATGGTCCTCAGAAGCCCAAAGGCAGCGACACTGTCAGAAGCGTTGATGAGACAGACGCGAACCGATGCAGCTTTGGGAGGCCGCCGCAGTGGTGGACTGACCGCGATGGGCGCATCGACGGCATCAGCAGCGTGAACGTCCTACTGCCGTGGGATTAGGAGAGTGACGGTCCGTGAACGACCAGCTGGACGTCAGTGTTCACGACCCCGAGCTTCTCGCGGAGATCGAGCTGATGACCGATCTGATCATCGCCTCCTCGGAATCTCCCGCGAAGCTCTCGCAGGCCAGGATCGACGAGATTCTCGAAGTCCGACCTGCAGTACCCCACCAGCGGCGGCCCTAGAACTCTCCACCGGTTCGACTCGGCCCGGCATCGTCAGGTGCGTGGGCGGGTGCAGCACCCCTAGCATTGCGGTGATCACGTCGTCATCGACCGGGGAGTGGGCGTGCCGTTGCTGCGTTTCCGACCCACTGATCCCACGTTCTACGATCTCTTCGTCGAGTCGGCGAAGAACCTCGTGGGCGGAGCAGAGCTTCTCGCCGAGATGCTTCAGTTCGACATGGACCGACCCGGCCTGGCGAACCGTATGCGCGATGCCGAGCACCGGGGCGACGAGACCACCCACGCGATCGTGCGGCGGGTGAACACGACATTCGTGACGCCCTTCGACCGTGAGGACATCTACCGGCTCGCCGCCGGCCTAGACGACGTGATGGACTCCATGGACGAGGCCGTCGACCTGGTCAGCCTTTACGAGCTCCAGGAGCTCCCGGGCGAGCTTGCCGAGCAGGTCGAGGTGATCCAGCGAGCCGCTGAGCTCACGGCCGACGCGATGTCGAGGCTGCGCACCATGAGCCAGCTCGAGGACTACTGGATCGAGGTCAACCGGCTCGAGAACGACGGTGACCAGTCTTACCGGCGAATTCTGGCGAAGCTGTTCAGCGGCAAGTTCGAGGCTCTGACGGTGATGAAGCTCAAAGATGTCGTCGACTCGCTGGAAGGTGCCATCGACGGGTTCGAGACTGTCGCGAATATCGTCGAACAGATTGCCCTCAAGGAGTCCTGAGCGTGGAGCTCGCGCTCGTTATTGCGGTGAGCCTCGTCGCCCTCGGGTTCGACTACACGAACGGCTTCCATGATGCCGCCAACGCAATCGCGACCTCGGTATCCACCAGAGCGCTTACCCCCCGGAGGGCACTGCTGCTGGCAGCCGTGATGAACTTCGCCGGCGCGTTCCTCGGTCAGAGGATCGCGACGACGGTGAGCGACGTCATCACGCCACCCGACGGCAGCCGCGGTCTCGTCGTGGTCGCCGCGGGCCTCCTCGGGGCGATCACCTGGAACCTGATGACCTGGTACTTCGGACTGCCGTCGTCCTCGTCGCACGCCCTGATCGGCGGGTTGGTGGGAGCGGCGCTGGCGTCCGGAAGTGTGGTGGCCTGGTCGGCGATAAGGGTCAAGGTGCTCGTACCGATGGTGCTGTCGCCGCTCGTCGGCTTCGCCGTCGCGTTCGGGCTGATGGTGGCGATCATGTGGACGTTTCGCCAGCGCAATCCGGGGAGCACCAATCGGGGCTTCAGGCTGGCGCAGACCGTATCGGCGGCAGCGATGGCACTCGGGCATGGTCTCCAGGATGCTCAGAAGACGATGGGCGTCATGTTCCTGGTGCTCGTCACGGCCGGCTATGCCAACGCCTCGGACGGACTGCCCTGGTGGGTCATCGCCGCTGCCGCGAGCGCCATCTCGCTCGGCACATGGTCGGGTGGCTGGCGCATCATGCGGACTCTGGGCCGCCGCGTCATCGCCCTGGACCCCCCACGCGGGTTCGCGGCCGAGACCACTGCTGCGTCGATCCTGTACGTCACGGCTTACGCATTCCAGGCGCCGATATCGACGACGCACGTGATCACATCGGCGGTGATGGGGGCGGGGGCGACAAAGAGATGGTCGGCGGTGCGCTGGGCAGTGGCGAGGTCGATCGTCGTCGCGTGGGTCCTTACGCTCCCCGCAGCGGGTCTGGTGGCAGCCCTGGTGTACGGGCTGTTGCGCCTGTTCGCTGTTGCCTAGCTGTGCGACGTGGCGCGCGCCTGCAATCGAGGCACATCACCGGTCGTCGGAGCTCGAGGCCGACCCTTTACAAATGGCCGACCAACGGTCGGTGCTGCTCGACACCGACGACCTTTCCCTGGTCGTCGCGGTGTACGACCACCACGCCCGCCGGCTCGAGCGCAATCGGCTCGATGCCGATTGTGTCGAAGATGAAGGGCAAGACCGGCCGGTGCGAGCACAGCGCGATACGTCTGCTCGTCTGCATCGCCCGGCTCACTTCGCGATCGATGGTGGCACGGTCGGCGCGTTCCTGTGAGAGCGCACCCTGGAGCCGTACCTCCACCCGGGCCGAGTTGAGGTATGGCAACAAGGTCTCGACGCACCGGGCGGCGTCGCTCGAGAGCACACGCGTGACGCCGTAGGCCCCCAGCAGGGAGACAAGGTCATGGGCCTGCCGTCTGCCCAGTGCCTTGAGCGGGCGCTCGGAGTCGTCACCCCGCCACCCCTTTCGGCTCCGCGCGTGGGCATGCCGGACCACCAGCAGGGGGGCGCTGTCGAACCCGACCTGCTCGAAGGCGCCCAACAGCTCAGCGTCGCGCGGGTGGGTGAGCCTGCGAACCGCCTCGGGCAACGGCAGCCAGCGCAAGTCGTCTATCTCGTCGTTTCGCTCGTACGACGAGATGTCGGCATGCTTGAGCGGTTGCGCCGCCCAATAGGCAACCACCTTCTCCTGGCCGGTCGCGATCGTGTAGTGCTGATCGGGCAGACGTGGACCCAGGCGAACGGGCAGCCCGGTCTCTTCGGCGACCTCTCTCACAGCGGCGCCGAGATCGTCCTCACCGGGGTCGAGCTTGCCTTTCGGGAACGACCAGTCGTCGTACCGCGGTCGGTGCACCAGCAACACCTCGGTATCGGAGCCGGTCGTCCGCCAGACGACACACCCGGCGGCGAGAACAGGTCCGGTACGGGCGCCGACCTGCGCCGCCATCAGCGGCGCGTGGCCGAGGCTGCCTCGCGGCGCCGACGATGCGCAGCGATGAGTGCCGCCTGGAGGTCGACCAGCGGTTCGCCGTCGGGTCCGAGATGATGTCGCTCCCATGTGCCGTCGCTCTGGAGGCGCCATGACGCCGTACGGTCATCCAACCCGAGGTCGAGCAGCTCCCCGAGAGCACGGACATGGTCGCGGCTCGGAATCTGTACGAGGACCTCGACCCGACGGTCCAGGTTGCGGTGCATGAGGTCGGCGGACCCGATCCAGGCCTGGGGCTCGCCGCCGTTCTCGAACCAGAAGATGCGGCTGTGCTCGAGAAACCGTCCGAGCACGCTGCACACCGAGATGTTGTCCGACATGCCCTCGACGCCCGGGCGCAACGTGCAGATCCCGCGGATCCAGAGGTCGACGGGAACGCCTGCCTGGGACGAGTGGTACAGCGCGTCGACCAGAGCCTCGTCGACCAGCGAGTTGGCCTTGATCCGTATCCTGGCGGGGCGGCCCTCCCGATGATGGTTGGTCTCTCGGTGGATGTGGTCGAGCAGTCCGGCCCGCACGGACTCGGGGGCGACGAAAAGGTGCTGGTAGTCGCGCTGCCGGGCGAATCCGCTCAGGTTGTTGAACAGCTGGCTGATATCCGAGGCGATGCCCTCGTCAGCTGTAAGCAGCCCAAGGTCCTCATACATGCGGGCCGTCTTCGGGTTGTAGTTGCCGGTGCCGATGTGCGCATAGCGACGGATGCCGACGCCCTCGTCTCGCACCACGAGCGCGAGCTTGCAGTGGGTCTTGAGCCCGACGAGCCCGTAGACCACGTGGCAACCGGCCTGCTCGAGCTTCCGAGCCCACTTGATGTTCGCCTGCTCGTCGAAGCGTGCCTTGATCTCAACCAGCACGAGCACCTGCTTGCCCGACTGGGCTGCGTCGATCAACGCGTCGATGATGGGGGAGTCACCCGACGTGCGGTACAGGGTCTGCTTGATGGCGAGGACGTGAGGGTCGGCCGCGGCCTGCTCGATGAAGCGCTGCACGCTCGTCGCGAAGGAGTCGTACGGGTGATGCAGCAGTACGTCGCGCCGGGAGATCGCGCTGAACAGGTCGGCGGGACTCGACGACTCGACCTCCGCGAGGTGGCTGTGCGTGTGCGGCACGAACGCCGGGTACTTGAGCTCAGGCCGGTCGAGGTCGGCGATCCCATGAAGGCCGGTGAGGTCGAGCGGGCCGGGAAGGTGGAACACCTCGCTCTCGGACACGTCGAGCTCGGAAACCAGCAGGTGCAGCACGTGCGGGTCGATCGTCTGCTCCACCTCCAGGCGTACCGGGGAGCCGAACCGGCGGCGCTGGAGCTCGCGTTCGAGCGCTTTCAGCAGGTTCTCGGCGTCGTCCTCCTCGACCTCCAGGTCCTCGTTGCGGGTGACCCGGAACGCGTGGTGCTGCAGCACCTCCATGCCGGGGAAGAGCTGGTCGAGGTGGGCGGCCATGACGTCCTCGAGCGGTACGAAGCGCTCGTCGCCGAGATTCACGAATCGCGGGAAGATAGGTGGCACCTTGACCCGCGCGAAGTGCTCGGCGCCGGTCTCCGGGTTGCGGATCGTGACTGCGAGGTTCAAAGACAGGCCGGAGATGTACGGGAACGGATGGGCGGGGTCGACCGCAAGCGGGGTGAGGACTGGGAAGACGCGTTCGGTGAACAGGTCCTGCATCCGCTTCTGCTCGTCGTTGTCGAGCTCGTCCCAACGCAGGACGCCGATGTGATGGTCGGCGAGGGCCTTCACGATGTCTGCGCAGAACAGCTGCCCATGGCGGTGCATCAGCATGCGGGCCTCGCGCCAGATCGACTCGAGCACCTCTCGTGGCATCATCCCGCTCGCGGCGGGTACGGCCACGCCGGCTGCCAGCCGCCGCTTGAGCCCTGCCACCCGGACCATGAAGAACTCGTCGAGGTTCCCGGCGAAGATGGCGAGGAAGCGTGTTCTCTCGAGTATCGGCACCGTGGGGTCCTCGGCCAGCTCGAGCACGCGGCTGTTGAAGCGCAACCACGACAGCTCGCGGTCGAGGAACCTGTCGTGGGGAAGGTCGTCGAAGTCGGGCTGGTAGGGCGGGTCGATGTCGAACGAGTCGTTGCCTGTCATCCGGCTACGCAGCTCGTTCGGCCCTTCAGTCGTCCCAGCCGCGGTGGTCGCGGGAAGGGTGACCGGGCGCGTACCGGCGGTTGTGCCGGTGTTCGGAGCTGCTTGCTCGATGGACATGCCAAACATGGTCTCATCGTTCTGTGAACAACGTATGACGTCGCGCGGATGCTGGCGTCGGTGCAGTCCGAGCCCCTGGACGGGCGGGCTCGCACGTGTCGAAGGCCGGTGTCAACTACGGGCGTACATCACGTCGATCGAGACGTTGCGAAAGCCGAGCCGCTCGTAGACCGCGACAGCCGGCAGATTGTCGCTCTCGACGTACAACGTCACCTCGTCCAGACCGCGATCACGCAGATGATGCAGGCCGGTAAGTGTCAGTGCCTTGCCCAGCCCGAGCCGCTGGGCGTCGGGATGCACGCCGAGCACGTACACCTCGCCGATCGGTGCACCCCCCGCGCCCCCCGACGGGTGAACCTTCGTCCAGTGGAAGCCGATCAGGTGTCCGGTGCGCTCGGCGAGGAAGAACCCCGCCGGGTCGAACCATGATTGCGCGACACGCTGGCGCAGGTCGCCGACCCCCAGGCGCCCCTGCTCGGGGTGTGCGTCGAACGACGCCGCATTGACGGCTACCCACGCCTCGTCGTCGTCGCCAGGGACGAACGTCCGGACCGTGACGTCGGGGGGGTAGGACGGTTGGGCAAGCGGCACATCGTTGGTGAGCCGCATCTGCCGGAGCTCCCGCGCGGGTTCGAACCCGCGCCGAGCCGCCATCGCCTGAGCGTCGGAGGTGTTCCCGTGCGCCCACACGCGAAGGGGGCGCTCGTCCGCGGTAGCAGAAATGGCGCACAACAGCGCCGAACCGACGCCGCTCCGTCTATGAGTTGGTGCGACCAGGAGGTGGGCGCTGACCTCGTCGGAGCGAAGATCGGCGTGGCCGTAGCCGATGACATCGCTATCGCCCAGCGAACGAGCGATCACGTGGTAGGCCGCGCCGTCGGCGACGGCGAGGTCGAAGCGCACCTGATCGTCGAGGGCTGCGGCGCCGTCCACCGCGGATGAAGCGGAGTCGATAGCCAGAACCTGCTCCGCCTCCGCTGACGAGATCCCGTGCGCGGAGCCGACCACGTGGAAGACCGGCTGGGTCATCTGCGCTGCCGGTCGGCAAGCGACTCTTCGGCGGGCTCGTCTCCGCCGCTGGTCCGGTCCGGCGCAGGCAGCACGAACCGGTACCCGACGTTCCGGACGGTGCCGATGAGCGAGTCCCGCTCCGGTCCGATCTTGGCGCGTAGCCGGCGCACGTGCACGTCTACGGTGCGGGTACCGCCGAAGTAGTCGTACCCCCACACTTCCTGGAGCAGCTGCTGCCGGTTGAACACCCGGCCTGGATGCTGGACCAGGTATTTGAGCAGCTCAAACTCCTTGAACGTGAGATCGAGGCTGCGTCCGTCGAGGCGGGCGGTGTACGACGCCTCGTCGATCTCCATCGCCCCCCTGCGTATCATGGTCTCCGGCTGCCCGCCCGGACCGGAGATGGCAAGTCGCCCGATCGCCAGCCGTAACCGGGCCTCGACCTCCGCCGGGCCTGCGCTGACGAGGAGAACGTCGTCGGCCCCCCAGTCGGCCGCGACCGCCGTGAGGCCGCCCTCGGTGACGACCAAGACCACCGGGGCGTTGGCTCCGGTCGTACGCATAAGCCGGCAGAGACTACGCGCGGCTGAGAGGTCGTGACGTCCGTCGACAAGGATGACATCGCAGTCCGGTGCCTGGAGGAGCGCGGTCGGCTCGGCGGGCAGCACCCGCACATGGTGGGGCAGGAACCCGAGAGCAGGCAGCACCTCGACGGAGGGCTGCGGAGTGTCGGTGAGCAGCAGCAGCGCCCGCATCGCCCACCCCCTCGGTGCGCGGGACAGTGGTCATCGCGCGGCGACGGTGGCTCACCGCCGCTCGCTGAGCCTGAGACACTACCCGACATGGAGTCCGAGGTGTCTGGTCGTCGCGCCGACGAGCCGACCACGAGGACGTCACGGGTGACCGTGCGCTACTGGGCAGCTGCCCGGGCAGCCGCTGGTCGAGCCGAGGAGCAGTTCGACGGAGCGACCGTTGAGGCGGTCCTCGACCAGGCTCGGCTGGCGCACGCCGGAGACGGCCGGTTCGAGCAGGTACTCGGCGTCTCGTCGCTTCTCCTCGGCGACCAGCCGGTCGGGTCACGTGACCTGGCCGGGGTGACTGTTGCGCAGGGCGACGTGATCGAGGTGCTGCCCCCGTTCGCGGGCGGCTGACGCTAGGGGTCCCGCGGATCGAGGTCAGCGAGGCTGTGCGTCTCCCGGCAGACGGTGGTGACGATTTCGACCTGTGGCCCTGGACGCGCCTTGTCGGCGTGAGCGCGTAGGCTCGCTCATATGCACTCGGCATTTCTGACGAAGCGCCGCGAGGTGGACCACTGCCGTACCGCCGCTGCGCTGTGTCGAGTCTCCTGACGGCCTCGAACCCCCTCGCCCCCTGCTCGCTCAGCGCAGCGGCGAACCCCTCGGTCTGCAAGCCTGTTGCTTGTCGAGACACGGTTGTTCCCCATCCGTTCGCCATCACCTCACGTCGTACGCACGTGAGAGATCACCGGAGGTATCCGCATGAGCCGCGACACCGTACTTGTCGACGCTGACTGGGTCGAGAGCCACCTCGACGACACAACCATCGTGCTGGTGGAGGTCGACGAGGACACATCGGCCTACGGCAAGGGCCACATCCGTGGTGCTCTGAAGCTCGACTGGAAGCAGGACCTGCAGGATCCGGTGCGCCGAGACTTCATCGACAAGCAGCAGTTCGAGGCTCTGCTGTCCGAACGCGGCATCGGCAACGACCACACCGTCGTGCTGTACGGAGGCAACAACAACTGGTTCGCGGCCTACGCCTACTGGTACTTCAAGCTCTACGGGCACGAAAGGGTGGCCCTGGTCGACGGCGGGCGGAAGAAGTGGGAGCTCGAGTCCCGTGAGCTGACCGACGAGGTCGCCACCCGCGAGCCAACGAGCTACCAGGCTTCCGAGCCCGACCTGTCGATCCGCGCCTTCCGCGACGAGGTCGTCGAGGCCATCGGCACCAAGAACCTCGTCGACGTCCGGTCACCGGACGAGTATGCGGGTCGGCTGCTGGCTCCGGCCCACCTGCCTCAGGAGTCTGCGCAGCGAGGCGGCCACATCCCCACAGCCGCGAATGTTCCCTGGAGCAAGGCGGCCAACGACGACGGCACGTTCAAGAGCGACGACGAGCTCAACAAGCTGTACAGCGAGGCGGGGGTGACCGTCGGCGCCGACACGATCGCCTACTGCCGCATCGGGGAGCGTAGCGCCCACACATGGTTCGTGCTGCATGAGCTCCTCGACCAGCCGAATGTCAAGAACTACGACGGCTCCTGGACCGAGTACGGCTCGCTCGTAGGCGTCCCCGTCGCAGTGGGCGACGAGCCGGGCACCGCCTGATGTGCGGTGCCGTCCCCGGCGGCCCGAGTGTGGAAGGCGTCGACGTCTCCAAGCAGTCGATCATCCAAGGGGTCGTGGTGCACGACGACGAGCCGGTCGGCGGGGCCTACGTACGGCTTCTCGACCCTAGTGGAGAGTTCACCGCCGAGGTCCCGACGAGTGCCACTGGGCAGTTCCGGTTCTTCGCAGCCCCCGGCGCTTGGACGCTTCGAACGCTCGCACCGCGCGCGGCGCCCGTCGACCAGCCGGTGCGAGCGTCCCGCGGTGACGTCGCTGAGGTGCGTATCAGCGTCTGACTCCGATGCCTGGCCTCCTAGACTGTGTCCGGCAGTGCGCCGCCGACGGCTCACGCGGCGCGGGCCGACGCCCACAGAGGAAGCGAGGGATCCGTGGCGAACGAGCGCGAGGACCGCCCTTGGGGTGACTACGAGGTGGTCGACGAGGGCGAGGGGTTCCGGGTGAAGCGGATCACCGTGGACCCCGGACAGCGCATCAGCTATCAGCGCCATACCCAGAGGTCGGAGCACTGGTACGTCGTTGCCGGGCAGGGTGTCGTCACGCTGGAAGACCGGGAGATTCCGGTCCGGCCGGGAGCGGCGGTCGACATCTCTGTCGGTGCCGCACACCGGGCGGCGAACGACGGAGACTACGACCTTGTCTTCATCGAGGTGCAGACCGGCACCTACTTCGGTGAGGACGACATCGAGCGGCTCGATGACGACTATGACCGCGCCGGCGACACCTGACGCTCTAGCTCAGCTGACCGACTTGTTGCCGTGCAGCTCGGCGTCGGGATACTTCCGCACGTACTGGGCGATGTCGTCGTTCTTGACGTCGGTGAACAGTTCGCGGCTCTGCTTCGGCTGCAGGCGCACGATGCTCTCGCCGTCCGGACTGGTGTCATAGCGACCCAGCGGAGCCGTGAAGTACTGGACGTTGTCGGCCTTGATGTTGCGCAGCGAGAGCGCGAGGTTGATGATCTCGCTGTTGTCCCAGCCCTTGTCGATGGTCAGGTACTTCGTGACCACGCTGATGATCTTCGTCACCCCGATGATGCTGTGCGTCTTGGTGAGCATCTTGCTGAGGGTCGCCCGCAGGAAGTTCTGCTGGCGGGCGATCCGGTCGAAGTCTCCATTGGTCAGCCCGTGGCGGGTACGGACGTAGGCCAGTGCATCCTTGCCTTGGACCGTCGTCCAGCCCTTCTGCCAGGTGATGTGCTGGTAGGTGTCGTAGAAGGTCTGGGGGATGTAGACCCGGACCCCGTCCAACGCAGTCGTGAGCTCGCGGAACCCCTGCCAGTCGATCACCGCGAGATGGTCGATCTGGATGCCGGTGAGCTTCTGGACGGTTGATACTGCGAGATCTGGCCCCCCGTAGGCGAAGGCGGCGTTGATCTTGCCGTGGCCGTTGCTGTATGGGTAACCCTGGATCGGCACCCAGGTATCACGCGGGATCGACACCAGCTGGAGGCTCTTTCGGTCCGCCGGGATGTGGACGATCATGAGCGTGTCGCTGCGGTGGCTGAACGGCGTCCACTTGCCGTCCTTGAGATCATCGGCGACCGACTGGGTGTTGGCGCCGTTGTCGGCGCCCAGAAGCAGGATGTTGAGAGCGCGGTCCTTCTCTTCCGCCCCTCCGGCCGGCGGGGGGTTGTTATTGAAGGTCGAGATGTCGATTCGCGCCGTGTTGCTCAGCGTGTGCTGAAGCCAGTAGTAGTAGCCGCCTGCCGACCCTACGATGAGCGCCAGGACGACTCCCAGGCTCAGGAGGACCCAGTGTCGGCGAACGAACCCCCGCGGCTTCACATGGCTCGGGCCGGTGCCGGCAGTGCTCGACCCGCTGGCAGGGCGGACGACTCCGCCGTTCAGGTGTCCCGCTGCTGAAGCCTCGCTCGTCTCGCCGGAGGTCGGCGTGCTCTCGCTCATGCGGCGGTCTCGTGATCCTTCATCGGTCCAGGGGGTCGGCTTCAGTCTGCCAAATCCCCACAGCCACTAGAAATCAACTCAGGGGTTGTTCAGAATCGTCCCCTTCGTCGAGCAGCCCGCGCGAGGCTCTCGGGGAGCAGACCCGCCTTTCGTTCTGGCACGATGACGCCATGACCCACCGGCCGCATCCCAGCACTCTCATCACCGTGGCACCGACCGGCGCGGAGACGGCGAAAGCCGACTTCCCTGCCCTGCCGACGACACTGGAGGAGCAGGTCGAGACCGCCAAGAGGAGCGAGGCGGCCGGTGCGGCGATGATCCACCTGCACATACGCGACAACGAGCACCGACCGACTCTCGAGCCGAGTCGCCTCCTCGACGCGGTCGTGGCCATGCGCGAGAACACCTCGCTGGTCGTCCAGCTGTCGACGGGAGGGTCCGTGCATGATGCGCTCGCCGACCGCCTCAAGGTGCTCGATGCCGAGCCCGACTCCTGCTCACTCACGATGGGTACCACCAACTTCGGCGATGACGTGTTCCTCAACCCGTGGCCGTTCATCACAGAGCTGTACCAGCTGTCCCAGGCCCGTGAGGTGGTACCCGAGTTCGAGCTGTTCGACCTAGGGCACGTCGCAGCGCTGCACCGGCTGCTGGAGACCTACGGCCTCCCCTTCGGCGAGCGGGTGCACTGCGATCTGGTGATGGGGGTGCCCGGCGGGATGCCCGGTACGGCCGACGCTCTCGTGTCCGCCGTGCAGTCACTCCCTGAGGCGACGACGTCGTGGTCGGCCACGGGAATCGGCCGCACAGCGCTCGCGGTGGCCTTCGCATCGCTGTCCAAGGGGGGTCACCTCCGGGTTGGGATGGAGGACACGCTGACGCTGGCTCGGGGTGTGCCGGTCACCCACAACGTCGAGCTCGTCAGCCGCGCGGGGAGCCTGTGCGAGCTGGCGCAGCGTCCGGCGATGTCGACGGATGAGGCACGCGACTTTCTGCAGGTCAAGTCTCGCTGACACCAGGCGCGGCTGGGGTCTCTGCGGCCGCTGGAGCGCTTGCCGCTGACTAGACTCATTCGCGTGGAATCTTTCTTCGTGAGCCTGCTCGTGGTAGCGCTTGTCGCTCTCGCATGCCTTGCCGGGTACGTCGTCTACTCGCTCTACCGCGGGAAGTCGTGACTGCCGGCATCGGCCTGCCAGCTCCGGTCACCGGGCGCTGACCGTGTCGTTCGAGATCCCTGCCAATCTGCACCCTGCCCTCACGCCGATCGCGTACCTGCTCGGCCACTGGCAGGGCAACGGTCATGGCGACTACCCGACGGTCGGCGGCTTCGCGTTCGGTCAGGAGGCGGCCTTCACACACGACGGTCGGCCGTTCCTCCACTATTTCAGCCGCACGTGGTTGGTGGACGAGGACGGCTCGGAGGTCAGGCCGCTGGCCCTGGAGACAGGGTTCTTCCGCCCGCAGCCGGACGGAGGGCTTGAGCTTGTCCTGGCCCATCCCACTGGCTTCGTCGAGATCTACTACGGGACCATCGAGGGGCCTAAGATCGAGCTGGTCACCGACGCCGTCGTACGCACGGCCACCGCCAAGGAGTACACGGCGGGCAAGCGGCTCTACGGGCTCGTCGAGGGCGACCTGCTCTGGACATTCGACATGGCGGCCGTCGGCGAACCGCTGCAGTCCCACATCTGGGCCCGTCTCCAACGAGCTTGATGTCGAGTTGCCGCACTGGTCCGAGAGGTCCGAGAGGCGGACCCGACCCGGACGCCCGAGCCGAGCCTAGACTGGTCGGGTGGACCAACTGCAGACGGAGCTGCGCTCCAGGGGGTACCGGCTCACACCCCAGCGCCAGCTCGTGCTCGAGGCCGTGACGACGCTCGGACATGCCACCCCCGACGAGGTGTCCGGCTGGGTACGGGAGCGCTCGGCCGGAGTCAACGCCTCGACCGTCTACCGCACCCTCGAGCTGCTCGAGGCGGTCGGCCTGGTCAACCACGCTCACCTCAGCCACGGCGCCCCGACGTACCACGCCGCCGCTGCCCCCGAGCACGTCCACCTCGTCTGCCGGGGGTGCGACACCGTTATCGAGGTCGATCCCTCGGAGATCGCGCCGATGGTCGAAAGCCTGCGCCATGCGCGCGGCTTCGTCGCTGACGTCGGCCACCTCACCGTCTTCGGCGAGTGCGGGGACTGCGTGGCGTCAGAGGTCTGTCCATGATGGGTCGGGGTGGGGCCTGGCGCAGTCCGCAGCTTGACCTACCCGGCGCCGTCGAGGCCGACGGTGTCGACTCGGGAGTGGCCGCGCACTACGGGGATCCGCTGCGCGAGCAGAAGGTCTTGCTCGCGGGCGGCGGATTCGTCGACCTGTCGCAACGTGGTGTCGTGAGGATCACGGGGCCAGACCGGCTCAGCTGGTTGCACTCGCTGACGACCCAGTTCCTGGAGGGACTACCGCCGTACCAACCCGTCACCACCCTGGTCCTGTCTCCGGTCGGGCACGTCGAGCATGCGCTCCACGGCTACGACGACGGCGAGTCGTTCTGGGGCCACGTCGAGCCGGGTGAGGCGCAGAATCTCGTCTCGTGGCTCGATGCCATGCGATTCATGTTGCGTGTGGAGGTGAGCGATGTCTCCGACGAATGGGCCGTGATCGCACCGGGCGAGTCGAGTGTCGAGCTCGTCCGTCGTGAGCGGCTCGCCGCTGCAGCGGCCGGCACTCCGGTCGGGATGTGGGCCTACGAGGCACTGCGTATCGCCAGAGGCGAGCCGCGCTTCAGCTTCGACACCGATCACAGGACGATCCCCAACGAGGTCGGCTGGATCGGCTCCGCCGTACACCTCGACAAGGGCTGTTACCGCGGCCAGGAGACCGTGGCGCGTGTGCACACGCTCGGCCGACCGCCCCGCCGACTCGTCCAGCTGCACTTGGACGGCTCGGTGGACCACCTGCCTCTGCACGGCGACTCGATCGTCTTAGCCGGTCGCGATGTCGGCTTTGTCGGCTCCTCGGCCCGCCACTTCGAGCTCGGCCCCATCGCCCTCGGCCTGATGAAGCGTAATGTGCCGACCGACGCGCAGCTGCTGGCCGGAGGGGTCGCCGCTTCGCAGGAGATCGTGGTCGATCCTGAGGTCGGGCTCCACGTCCGGGCCCGCCTCTGACCGCCGGGTACCGCCCTCAGCCGCCGAAAGGGCGCTTATACCCCCTCGAAAGGGCGCAAGTTCCCCATCGAGAGGGCGGAAATGTCCTCAGGGGCCGAGATTCTCCATCGCGACGGGGCATTCTCGCCCACTCGACCGGGCATTCTCACCCACTCGACGGGGCATTCTTGCCCACTCGACGGGGCATTCTCGCCCTCTCGACGGGGGGAGATGGGTCAAAAAGTGGCGTTGATCATCCCGGCTCCGACGGTGACGCCGGTCGCCTCGTCGATCAGCACGAACGACCCGGTCGTGCGGTTCCTCTCGTAGGGGTCGCACAGGAGCGGAACCGTCGTGCGGAGCTGCACTCGCCCGATCTCGTTGAGCGAGAGCTCCTTGGTCTCGAGGTCGCGGTGGAGCGAGTTGACGTCGAGGCGGTACTGGACGTCCTTGATCATGGCGCGCGCCACGCGCGTCGTGTGCTTGATCGCCAGCTTCTGCCTGGGACGCAGCGGCGCAGTGGCCATCCAGCAGATCATGGCGTCGATGTCCTGGCTGGGCTGCGGCGCGTTCTGCGGACGGCAGATCATGTCGCCACGCGATACGTCGACGTCGTCCTCGAGGCGGATGGTGACCGACATAGGTGGAAAGGCCTCGTCGAGCTCGGTGTCGAAGAGGTCGATCGCTGCGATCTTGGAGGGCATGCCCGACGGCAGCACAAGTACGTCGTCACCCGGCTTGAGCACACCCCCGGCCACGCGTCCGGCGTACCCACGGTAGTCGTGGTAGTCGTCGGACTTGGGGCGCACGACGTACTGCACCGGGAAGCGGGTGTCTACGAGCGCACGGTCGGAGGCTACGTGGACGTTCTCGAGGTGGTGGAGCAGCGAGGGCCCGGAGTACCAGTCCATGTTGGTAGACCGGGTCACGACGTTGTCGCCCTGAAGAGCCGAGATCGGGATGATCGTCAGGTCCGGGATGCTGAGCTTGGTCGCGAACGAGGTGAACTCCGCGTGGATGGCGTCGTACCGCTCCTCGGAGAAGTCGACGAGGTCCATCTTGTTGATCGCCAGCACGAGGTGCGGCACGCGTAGGAGCGACAGGATCACCGCGTGTCGACGCGACTGCTCCGTGAGTCCCTGACGAGCGTCCACAAGCACCAGGCCCAGGTCTGCGGTCGATGCGCCGGTGACCATGTTGCGGGTGTACTGAACGTGCCCAGGTGTGTCGGCGATGATGAACTTGCGATTAGGCGTGGCGAAGTACCGGTACGCGACGTCGATCGTGATGCCCTGCTCGCGCTCGGAGCGAAGACCGTCGGTAAGCAGGGCCAGGTCGGTGTAGTCGTAGCCGCGGGCGTTCGACGTGGCCTCGACCGCCTCGAGCTGGTCGGCGAAGATCGACTTCGAGTCGAGCAGCAGCCGGCCTATCAGCGTCGACTTACCGTCGTCGACGGAGCCCGCTGTGGCGAACCTGAGCAGATCCATCAGAAGTAGCCCTCTCGTTTGCGGTCTTCCATCGCGGCCTCGCTGAAGCGGTCGTCGCCGCGGGTCGCGCCGCGCTCGGTCAAGACAGCGACGGAGACCTCGGCGATGACCTCGGGAATGGTGGACGCGTCGCTTTCGACGCATCCGGTGAGTGTGAGGTCGCCGACAGTGCGGAAGCGGACCGTGCGCTCCGTCACCGTCTCGCCGACCCTGAGCGGGTTGTGCTCGCTCTCGGTCATCAGCATCCCGTCGCGCTCGAACACCCGGCGACGGTGCGCGAAGTAGATGCCCGGGATCTCGACCTGCTCCTGGCCGAGGTAGTCCCAGACGTCCAGCTCGGTCCAGTTGGACAGCGGGAAGATCCGCATGTGCTCCCCCGCGTGGATGCGGCCGTTGTACAGCGACCACAGTTCGGGACGCTGCATCTTCGGCTCCCACTGCCCGAACTCGTCGCGGTGCGAGTAGACGCGCTCCTTGGCGCGCGCCTTCTCCTCGTCACGGCGGCCGCCTCCGAAGGCGGCCGTGAAGCCCTCCTCCTCGATCGCGTGCAGAAGCGTGCCGGTCTGCATCCGATTCCTGCTGGTCTTGCCGTCGTCGACGATCACACCGTTGGCGATTGCCTCCTCGACGGACGCGACGATGAGGCGCACGCCCAGCCGGCTCACCCATCTGTCGCGACATTCCAGGACCTCGGGAAAGTCGTAGCCCGTGTCGACTTGCAGGACCGGGAACGGGATCTTCGCCGGGAAGAACGCCTTCTCCGCCAGCCGCATCATCACGATGGAGTCCTTGCCGCCGGAGAACATCAGCACCGGCGTCTCGAACTCTGCCGCGACTTCACGGAAGATGTGGATCGACTCCGCCTCCAGCTCCTCGAGCTGGCTGAGCCGATAGTCGGCGTGCACGGTCATATGTAGAGCTCCTCGGGAAGAGATTCGCGCCAATCCTAGTGGGGAAATGCCTCAGCATTTGGCGTAGTCGCAAGTTGGGAAGCCGCCCAGGAGCCCTTGGTGCGAACCGCGGGGCCAGCTCCTCGCGTCTCTCAGCCGGCGAGCTGCTGCGTCTCGGCTCCGCTCGGTTCCTCGATCTGCTCGACGGTGGGCTTGCCGAACATCGGTAGCCCGAGGTTACGACGCAGGCCCGCCCATACGAGCGGGACAAGGAGCAGCATGACTACCCCCACCAGCGCAATCAGCTTGGGATGGGTGTCGTCTTCGGCCGCGCCAAGCGGCGCCCAGCCCGCCTTGTCGAGCAGTGCGAGTCCCGACATCGTGAGTACGACGATGATGCCTCGGCGGATGTACGTGGCCCGCAGCCGGGGTGCGATCTTGGCTCCGATGATGCACCCGGGAACCGACCCGATCGTGAGCGGAATCACGATGCTCCAGACCAGACCGTTGACCAGAATGTTCGAGATTGCGGCTGAGAGCACGAGAGGAACAGCCTGTACGAGGTCTGTCCCGACCAGCTTCACTGCGGAGAGCGTTGGGTAGAGCATCAGCAGGGCGATCATGATGACCGATCCTGAACCCACGGACGTGATCCCTACGAGCAAGCCGCCGAGCGCCCCGACCAAAACCGTCGGGATTGGCCGGACGACCGGGTCGACAGCGCTCCGGGTGAGACCTCTCGCGCGGCGTCTCAGCTCGACGTAGAGCCGCAGCGCGTACGTCGTCGCCGCGAAGAGGAGGGCGAACCCGATACACAGCTTCAAGAAGTTGTCGATGTCTGCGTTGGGGTTGATCCAACGCACGACATGCGGTCCCAGGAACGCCATCGGTACGGATCCGCAGATCAGGAAGCCCGCCAACCGGAAGTTCGGTGACCCTTCCCGCCAGTGGACAGCCGCTCCTCCCGACTTGTAGACGGCGGCGGCGGTGAGGTCTGCGGTCACGACGGTCGACGCGTCACCCACGCCCAGGAAGATCAAGGCCGGGGTCATGAGCGCACCCCCGCCCATACCGGTGATGCCGACCACGATGCCGACGATGAACGCGGCGACGGCGGTCTTGATCTCGAGCCCCGTCACTCCCCCGTCGGCTAAGAGGTGCTGCGCAGCTGTCAGCATGTGCTCTCCGGTCGTCATGGGTGGCGGAGCCATCCTTCGGATGTCAGGACAACCATTAGTTCGTCGAGACAAGATGCTATGTCTCTATGGCTTGTGTCAATTCGTACGGCGTCGTGCGGTTCCTCGTATGGGGACGAAATCCCGGTGAAGTCGGGGATCTCGCCCGCCCTGGCCTTGGCGTACAGGCCCTTGCGGTCACGTCTCTCACACTCCTCGAGCGGCGTGGAAACATGCACGAGCACGAAACCGCCACCCGCCCCCTCGACCATCCGGCGCACCTCGGCCCGGGTCGAGGCGAACGGCGCGATCGGCGAGCAGATGGCGAGTCCGCCGTGACGCGAGATCTCCGCCGCCACGAATCCGATCCTCAGGATGTTCGTCTCCCGATCCTCACGGCTGAACCCCAGGCCCTTCGAGAGATGGTGGCGCACCACATCGCCGTCCAATGACGTGACAGTGCGATCCCCGCGTTCGAGGACTACGTCGACGAGCGCGCGAGCCAGCGTCGACTTGCCCGAGCCGGACAATCCGGTGAAGAACACCACGACGCCCTGCTGGTCGCGTGGAGGTCGGTCCTTCGTCACGATCGCCGCGATGGAGCCGGGAAGGTCGCCGACTGGGTCGTCAGACAGCGTCAGTGTCGAGTCCGCGTAGGCCTTGGCAACGCTGCTGAGCAGCCAGTGGTTCGGTGATTTCCAGGTCCCGTGCGGACCTGTCCAGCCGTGGTCCGCCGCCGCCACCGACGCAACGACAGCATGTGGGTGCACGAGCTGGGCGGCCAGGCTGGCAGCACGGACGAGGGCCGGCCCGGAGACGCCTTGCGGCATGCCCTCTCCCACGCAAGCCAACAGGAGGGGCTTCAGACCGGACTCCGCAGCTGCCCGGGTGACGCCGGCGATGTCCTTCTCGGTTAGTGGACGGGTGACGGGCACGGCGAGAAGGCTGTCGGCGGGGTGGGAGGCATGCACCTCGTCCGGTGAGAGGTGCAGTCGTCGAAACGGCCCGAACTCGTTGTGTGCCAACCGTTCGACCGAACCGACCAGCCCCACGCGGCCGCCGGGGCTCTCCCAGGTACCGGCGAAGGTGAGACGCGCGAGCGGAGCGCCTTCGGGGTCGACGAGGTCGAGCTTGCCGGCTTCTGTCGCGAGTTGGGCGGTCTCGGGTGAGACAAGAAGAGTGACGGGCGCGGCGTCACCTGCATCGCCGGGGTCGACGAATCCGCTGAGCGGCGGAGAGAAGGCCGCAGTGGTGAGCAGGTCGAGGTCGTCGAGCTCTCGCTGCGTGGGGGTCCACTGCGCGATCGACTCGCGGCGTTCGAACACGAGGGTGATTGTGCCATCTCGGGCCGTCGGGGACCGCGGGTTCCGCAGAGACCGACGAACGGACAGGCGGGCCGAGCCGAAGGTATCTCTGGTGCGACCAGGGCGGGTACCGTCTCGACTCGTGGCCGCACCTGAGATCCTCGTCGACGTCGTACGCTCCGGTTTCGTCGAGGGGCATCATCGTGGGTCCGTGGTGTGTCTGGATGCCGACGGGAACGTCGACCTGGCCATCGGCGAGGTCGAGGCGCCTATCTATCCTCGGTCTTGCAACAAACCGATACAGGCCGTCGCCATGCTGCGACTCGGACTCGCGCTGGAGGGCCAGCTGTTGGCGCTGGCAGCCGCCAGCCACTCGGGCGAGACCTTCCACGTGGACGGCGTCCGCAAGATCCTGGCCGGCGCCGGCCTCTCGGAGTCGGCGCTCCGAACTCCTCCCGACTACCCGCTCGATGCCGAGGCGCGGGCCGACTTCATCAGAAGCGGCCGAGCCGAGTCGCCGATCGCGATGAACTGCTCGGGCAAGCACGCCGCGATGCTCGCCACCTGTGCGTTCAACGGCTGGCCGACAGAGAGCTATCTCGAACCTGAACACCCGCTGCAGGCTGCGCTGGCGCTGACCTTCTCGGAGCTGACAGGCGAACGGGTCGAGTCGGTCGGGGTCGACGGGTGCGGGGCTCCGCTCTTCTCCTCGTCTCTCACCGGCCTGGCGCGCGCTTTCCGTGCCCTGGTCACGGCTCCCGAAGCGAGCGCTGAGATCCGGGTGGCACAGGCAGTCGCCTCCTTTCCTGAGTACGCATCGGGAAGCCGACGCGACGAGGCAGCCCTCCTGCGGGCGATCCCCGGTGCGCTCGCCAAGGCCGGAGCCGAAGCGTGCTACGCGTTGGCGCTTCCCGACGGCCGTGCCGTCGCACTCAAGATCGACGACGGGTCGTCTCGGGCTCGACCGGTCGTCATGGCCGAGGTGCTGCGCAGGTTGGGCGTCGATCGCGAACCCGGTGTCGACACGGACGCCCTCAACGCGACCGGGGTGGCTGTGCTCCTCGGAGGCGGTGACGCCGTTGGCGAGCTCCGGCCTGCTTTCTGATGGGATCTGGCCTCCGCAGCACACGACTGAGCGCGCGGGTTCTTGCAATCCGCTTGCACCTGCTTGCTCCTGCAAGCACTATGGAAGCATGGAGACCCACACGATCCGGTCCACTGAGGCTCGACCTGCCACGCGGCCGCGGAAGGTCGGCTCGTCAGCCCGGGCGGGCACCGCGAGGGTGAGCCGCAGGGCCCAGAGCCTCGGAGACTACCTACGCGACCAGCGCCGGGGCGCCCAGCTCACCTTGCGTCAGCTGGCCGCCCAGGCGGGCGTATCGAACCCCTACCTGAGTCAGATCGAACGGGGGCTGCGCAGACCGTCCACCGACGTCCTACAACAGCTGGCCAAGGCGCTACGGATATCGGCCGAGACGCTGTACGTGCGAGCGGGCATCCTCGACCCGGCCGAGCTGGGGGAGTTCTCGGTACAGCGAGCTGTGCTCGGAGACCCAGCGCTCAGTGAGCGCCAACGTCAGGTGCTGCTGGACATCTACGCCTCGTTTCGTCGCGAGAACGACGCCGCGGCGTTCGTGGGGGCCTCGCCGACCGGTTAGGCTTGCGAGGTGATGGTGGCCTTGGGCGGCTCGGTGGTCTTCGAGATCGAGAGCCAGATCTACTTCGCCATCTGGTCGGTGCTGCTTGTGGTGAAGCTGTTCGCACTCCTTGACGCCGCTCTTCGCCCCAATCAGCTCTTCGTCGCTGCAGACAAGCAGACGAAGCTGCTCTGGATGGCGATGCTAGGCGTGACCCTGCTGCTTCACGTCTTCGACAATCGCACAGGGTTCGGGCTGCTCAGCCTGATCGGTGCGGTCGTCGCGCTGGTCTACCTGGCCGACGTGCGGCCCGTGTTGCGGTCGATGCAGCGGCGCTGACAGCGCTTCACCCGGCTGTGCCTTTCGTCCGCGGTCCCGACGGCCCCATCGAGTGCCTGGTGACGGGATCTGGCGAACCGGTGACGCTCTTCGCTCACGGGTTCGCGGGCTCGATTGACGAGACTCGCCCGTTCGGCTCCGGAGTTCTCGGGAGTCGTGTCTTCTTCCATTTCAGAGGACACGGTAAGACCGGCGCGGCACACCCGACCTGGACGTACGGGGATCTGGAGGCGGAGCTGACATCGGTCAGACGCGAGTATGGGGCTCGGCGTGGCCTTGGTGTCTCCCTCGGTGCCGCGGCGCTGCTGCGCTCAGCCGTGGACCACCACGACGACTACGAGCGCCTGGTCGTGATTCTGCCGCCGGCGATCGACGCGCCGCGGAACGGCCGAGCCGTCGACCGGGTGCAGGCGATGGCCGAGCGGGCTGCCCGTGGCGACGTCGAGGGCTTGACCGGTCTGCTGCTAGCCGAGCAGCCTGTCGAGGTGCGGACGCGGCGCGTCGTGCAGATCTGGGCACGAGCACAGGCCCAGCGGCTGTCGGGCGAAGGCCTGCGTGACGTGATCCAGAAGATTCCGGCGCTGTTCCCGCTTGACGACCGGTCCCTGCTGGCCGCAGTGACCTGCCCCGTACTCGTGATCGGCCAGGAGGATGACGAGGCGCACCCGAGCCGGGTCGTCTCCGAGCTCGCCGAGGCGCTGCCAGACGCCAGGGCAGAGGTCTTCGCACCCGGTGGTGTCCTGTGGCGCCATCGCGGAGCCGTTCGGACGCTTGTCAGCTCGTTTCTCAACGGCTGAGCCGAGACCGCTGAGGCAAGCCGAGCGGCTGAGAGGGTAGCCGCCATGGACCTGAGCATCGAGCGTGGCGACATCACGAGGCAACGCGTGGATTCCATCGTGAACGCCGCCAACCGGGCCATGCGGGGTGGTGGCGGCGTCGACGGGGCCATCCACCGTGCCGGCGGACCGGCTGTGCTTGGGGACTGCATCGCACGCTTCCCGCGCGGCCTCCCGACCGGACAGGCCGGCTGGACGACAGGTGGAGCGCTTCCGGCTCGCTGGGTCATCCATGTCGTCGGCCCGAACTATGCCGGCGGTGAGACCGATCGAACGCTCCTGACCTCGTGCTATGCCAACGCCCTGGGCGTCGCCGACGAGCTGGGGGCCGCCTCGGTCGCGTTCCCGCTCGTATCGGCAGGTGTCTACGGATGGCCGCTGGCGGACGCCGCATCCGCAGCGGTCGAGACCCTGCGCCAGACGGCGACGCAGGTTGCCGACGTGCGCCTGATGGCGTACAGCGAGATGGTCTACAACGCTCTCGGAAACGCGATGGAGCGCGAGGGCTGACCGTCAGTTGCGCCGCGAGCGGGCCAGGGCGCGCCCCCGCACGGTCTGGTCCAGGATCACCTTGCGGAGCCGGACGGCGTCGGGCGTCACCTCGACGCACTCGTCCTCGCGGCAGAACTCCAGCGACTGCTCGAGCGAGAGCCGACGTGGCGGTACAAGCCGCTCGAGCTCGTCCGCGGTCGCTGACCGGACGTTGGTCAGCTTCTTCTCCTTGGTGATGTTGACGTCCATGTCGTCGGACCGGCTGTTCTCACCGATGAGCATCCCCTCGTACACCTCGGTGCCTGGCTCGACGAAGAGGCTGCCCCGCTCCTGCAGGTTGAACATGGCGTACGACGTCGCCACGCCGGTGCGGTCGGCGACCAACGAACCGGAGGGGCGGGTGCGGAGGTCGCCGAACCACGGCTCGTAGCCCTCGAAAACGTGGTTGGCGATGCCCGTACCGCGTGTGTCGGTCATGAAGTCGGTCCGGAAGCCGATGAGCCCGCGGGCCGGCACGAGGAACTCCATCCGGACCCATCCGGTGCCGTGGTTGATCATCTGCTCCATTCGGCCCTTGCGTATCGCCAACAGCTGGGTGACCGTGCCGAGGTAGTCCTCTGGGCAGTCGATCGTCAGGCGTTCCACCGGCTCGTGCAGCTTGCCGTCGATCTCCCTCGTCACCACCTGCGGCTTGCCGACCGTGAGCTCGTACCCCTCGCGTCGCATCTGCTCGACCAGGATCGCAAGGGCCAGCTCGCCGCGTCCTTGTACCTCCCAGGTGTCCGGCCGCTCCGTCTCCAGCACCCTGATCGAGACGTTGCCGACCAGCTCGCGGTCGAGCCGGTCCCTGACCAGGCGGGCGGTTACCTTGGTGCCCTTCGACCGCCCCGCCAGCGGAGACGTGTTGATGCCGAGCGTCATGGAGATTGCGGGCTCGTCGACGGTGATCAGAGGAAGCGCTACGGCGTCGTCGGGGTCGGCCAGGGTCTCTCCGATGTTGATCTCCGGGATTCCCGCAACCGCGATGATGTCGCCCGGACCGGCCGACGACCCGGGCACCCTCTCCAGCGCCTCTGTAACCAGCAGCTCGGTGATCTTGACGTTGCGCCGAGAGCCGTCGCGCCTGAGCCATGCGACGTTCTGCCCCTTCCGGAGCGTGCCCTCGTGAACCCGACATAATGCCAGCCGGCCGAGGAACGGTGACGCGTCGAGGTTCGTCACCTGAGCCTGGAGAGGCGCCCCCTCGGTGTACACCGGCGGGGGAACCGTATCGATGATCGTCGCGAACAGCGCCTCGAGGTCGTCGCCTTCGGGAAACTCGCCGTCCACTGGTTGGGTCAAAGAGGCGCGGCCTGCCTTGGCCGAGGCGTAGACCACCGGGAAGTCGAGCGAGTCCTCCGCCGAGTCGGAGTCGAGCAGGTCGAGGAACAGCTCGTACGTCTCGTCGACCACATCCGCGATCCGGGCGTCGGGACGGTCCACCTTGTTGACGACGAGGACCACCGGAAGCTTCCGTGCGAGCGCCTTGCGCAGGACAAACCGGGTCTGCGGCAGTGGTCCTTCCGAAGCGTCGACGAGGAGCACCACTCCGTCGACCATGGACAGGCCGCGCTCCACCTCGCCGCCGAAGTCGGCGTGGCCGGGAGTGTCGATGATGTTGATGGTCACCGGCCCCTTCGTCGCAGCCGCTCCTGCGTAGTGCACGGCCGTGTTCTTGGCGAGAATGGTGATGCCCTTCTCGCGCTCGAGGTCACCCGAGTCCATCACGCGCACGTTGATGTCGGCACCCACCCGAAACGCCCCCGACTGCCAGAGCATGGCGTCGACGAGCGTGGTCTTGCCGTGGTCGACGTGGGCCACGATGGCGACATTGCGAAGATCGTCTCGAGTCGCCGTGGGGAGGACGGTCAGTGCAGGCATGGCGGAGCAAAGGTCCTGTCAGTGGGGTAGGTCGCACGAGCGGCGCGCAGGAGAAGTCTAACGGGGTAGCGACCGCCGGGGGGCATTCGCGATGACAGCCAGCGTGTGGCTGCGGTGCCGGTGACGTCCGGCGTTCGGCTCGCGGGCGCTGATGAAATGCGGAAGACTCGGCGGTTGTTGACGCTTCACGGAGGTGCACAGCGGTGAGGTTACGAGCAGTACGCGCAGACGAGCCGGTCGCGGCTGTCTCGGCGCGACCGCTGCACCGGGTGGCGATGTTGAGCGTCCACACCTCCCCTCTCGACCAGCCGGGCACGGGCGATGCCGGCGGTATGAACGTGTACATGGTCGAGCTGTCCCGTCAGCTCGCCGCCGCTGGCATCGAGGTGGAGATCTTCACCCGGGCCACCTCTCGTGACCTGCCTCCCCTGCTCGAGATGGCGCCGGGCATCACGGTGAGACATGTCATCGCAGGCCCGCTCGAGGGGCTGACGAAGGACGAGCTGCCCGGCCAGCTGTGCACCTTCGCTCGCGAGGTAATGCGTACGGAAGCGACGTTCGCACCCGGCTACTACGACGTCATCCATTCGCACTACTGGTTGTCCGGTCAGATAGGAGCGCTCGCCCGGGACCGCTGGGGCGTTCCGCTGGTGCACTCGATGCACACCATGGCAAAGGTCAAGAACCACTCACTGGCCGCTGGTGACGCGGCGGAGCCCGCCGCTCGTGTCATCGGCGAGGAGCAGGTGGTCGAGGCGGCTGACCTCATCGTCGCCAACACGGCTGAGGAGGCACGTCAGCTCGTCGACCTGTATGACGCCGACCCGAGCCGGCTGCGGGTCATCAAGCCGGGTGTCAACCTCGATGTTTTCAAGCCTGGCGACAAACGGCGGGCCCGTACCCGCCTCGGGCTGCCTCCCGATGCGTTGGTGGTGATGTTCGCCGGGCGGATCCAACCGCTCAAGGCGCCTGACGTCGTGATCCAGGCGGCGGCCGAGCTGGTCGCGCGCCAGCCCACTCTTCGGCGGCGGCTGGTCGTGCCCGTCATCGGTGGCCCGTCCGGCAGCGGGCTCGACACCCCGCGAAGGCTTGTCGAGATGGCTGCCTCGCTCGGAGTCGGTGACCTGGTTCGGTTCGTCTCGCCCGTCGAGCAGTCGCGTCTCGTCGACTACTACCGAGCAGCCTCGTTGGTGGTCGTGCCGTCATACAACGAGTCCTTCGGCCTCGTCGCCATCGAGGCACAGGCATGCGGTACCCCGGTGGTCGCGTCGAATGTCGGCGGCCTGCCCACCGCGGTCCTCGACAAGGTGACAGGTGTCCTTGTGGACGGCCACGATCCCCGTCACTATGCGGATGTGATCGGGCGCCTGCTCGACGACGAGCAGACCAGGGCCCGGATGTCGGCAGCGGGCGCCCGACACGCGCGCCAGTTCGGCTGGGTCGTCACGGCACGGCGCACCCTCGACGCGTACGTCGTAGCCGCTGACGCGATGCGCGCCGACGTGCTGGCCATCGCCAAGTGACGTACACGCTCCAAGACTCGCGATTCCATGCCGTCGCCACCGTCAGGGCGTCGCTGGCCGAATGCGGTCTCGCGGCCGCCGAACCTGACGACGGCGTCTTCCTGGTGGAGCTACCGGGTGAGCGCCGCCTCTCGACGCCATGTCGTCTTGTGGTGGGCGACTACACGCTCGCGGTGCAGGCTTTCGTCTGCCGAAAGCCCGACGAGAACCACGCCGAGGTCTACCGCTGGCTGTTGAGCCGCAACACCAGCCTGTACGGAGTCGCGTTCGCGCTCAACGGCACCGGCGATATCTATCTCACCGGCCGCCTACCCCTCGCCGCCGTGAACACGACCGAGGTGGACCGCATGCTGGGTGCCGTCCTGGCGTGCTCTGACGAGTCCTTCAACACCATCCTCGGACTCGGCTTCGCATCGTCGATCCGCAGGGAGTGGGAGTGGAGGGTCGGCAACGGCGAGTCGACCCGCAATCTCGAGGCGTTCCGGGGATGGCTCGAGCACGGCGAGATGCCGGCGGGCGAGCACGGGTGACACGGGGGTGCGACGCGCGACTCGGGGTGTCGAGCGTCACGTCGCTAAGGCTTGGAACTGTCAGGCCCTCTGCCTACTCTGTAAGAGGTAAGACGTGATCTTGTATCTTACCCTCCACCATCACATCAGGCGCCCCGTGAACAGGGCGTAGAGACGAGGAAGACATGTTCAGCGCAGTGGACGTCGCGCGCGAGATCGGCGTGTCCAGGCGAGCCGCGGCCCGGGAGTCAGTTGTCTCCTCCGCCATCCGCCTGGCAAACCGCGAGCGGCGGATCCAACGTCGCAGGAGGCGAGTCGAGGAACGACTTGCCGGGCAGAGCTTCGACAGCTGAACCTGCTCGACAGACAGCACTGAACGAGCCGGGCCGGACAGCGGTCCGGCTCGTTCGTACGTTCACCGCCCCTGGTTCTTGACTGCCTCGATCGCTGCCGCCGCAGCGTCTGGGTCGAGGTACGTCCCACCCTCGGTGACCGGGCGCATGTTCGAGTCGAGCTCGTACAGCAGGGGGATCCCGGTCGGGATGTTGAGGTCGACCACATCGTCGGCAGACACCCCGTCGAGATGCTTGACCAGAGCGCGCATCGAGTTCCCATGAGCGGTCACGAGCACGGTAGCGCCGGTGCGCAGGTCGGGGACGATCGCGTCGTACCAGTAGGGAAGCATCCTGTCGACGACATCGGCGAGGCACTCCGTGCGTGGCCGGATCTCGTCCGGCAGGCCGGCGTACCTAGGGTCATTCGTCTGGCTGTACTCGTCGTCGTCGGCGATCCTCGGGGGCGGGGTGTCGTAGGACCGCCGCCAGAGCATGAACTGCTCCTCGCCGAACTCCTCGAGTGTCGCCTTCTTGTCCTTGCCCTGGAGCGCTCCGTAGTGACGCTCGTTGAGCCGCCACGACCGGCGTACGTCGAGCCAGTGCCGGTCGATCGAGTCCAGGCACAGCTGCGCGGTCTGGATCGCCCGCCGCAGCACAGACGTGTGCAGGACGTCCGGCAGCACCCCGGCCTCCGTCAGGAGCGACCCGCCGCGCGTGGCCTCGCGTCGACCCTGGTCGGTCAGGTCGACGTCGACCCAACCGGTGAAGAGACTCTTGGCGTTCCAGTCGCTCTCACCGTGGCGGAGGAGTACGAGTCGGTACGGCGCATCGGTCGTCATCGAGACACCGTAGCGTCGAGCTCACACAGCGGCTGGGTGCTGCCCCGTCACCAAGAACACGACACGGCGTGCCATTGAGACGGCGTGGTCGCCGATCCGCTCGTAGTAGCGACCCAGAAGAGCCATGTCGACCGCGGGCTCGACGCCTTGGTCCCAATTCTCGCTCAGCAACGTCCGGAACATCGAGCGCCGCAGAGTGTCCATCGTGTCGTCGGCGGCCTCCAGCTCGCGGGCCGCGTCAACGTCGCGCGATGCGACGATCTGAGCCGCGGACGCGATCATCTCGTCCGCGGTCTGGGCCATCTGCTGAATCGTGGGCACCAGCACCGGGGGAACGGCACGCGTGGGGAAGCGCAGCCGGGCAACCTTGGCGACGTGTACCGAGAGGTCGCCCATCCGCTCCAGGTCGGCGACCATCCGAAGCGAGGCGACCAGCATGCGGAGGTCGCCGGCAACAGGTGCCTGTCTCGCCAGGATGTCGAAGCTTTCGTCCTCGATGCGCTCGCGGGCCTCGTCGATAGCGAGGTCGCCACTGATGACAGCCTCCGCCGCAGCGATGTCGGCCGTGAGGAGGGCAGTCGTAGCCTGCGCGAGAGCAGCGCGAACCCCACCTGTCATCTGCACGAGCTCGGTCAGGACACTGTCGAGCTGCTGCTGATACGCGTTTCGCATACCCCGACGGTAGTTGGACTGAGTAAAAAGTCGCACAGGGGAGGTGAACGGAGAGTGAACAGGTGCAGAAACCCGGGCGGACGTCTGCCCGCGAAGGGCTTCTTGAGCCGACCGGCATGCGTACGATCGCAGCATGGAGTCGTCTGCGGCTGTCGTCGTCGTCGGCCTCATCGGCGCGTTCCTGGGAGCGGTCACCGTCTTGGCGTGGCGCCTCAGCGAGCGGGATCAGGGCCGCACACCGCAGTCGCCGGAGGTGCTGGTGCCGCCCGGGATAGCGGCCGTGCTCTCGGTTCTCCGGTCGTCGGCACTCGTCGTAGGCCCCGCGGACGAGGTGCTCAAGGCGAGCGCCCCGGCTCACATGATGGGTCTCGTCGACGGTACCCGCGTCGACGTACCGGAGCTGATGGCGCTGGTCCACCAAGTACGTCGCGACGGACAGATCCGTGAGCACGAGCTGGTTCTCCGCCCGAGCCGAGGTCGGCGCATGCATGTCGTCGCCCGGGTCGCGCCGTTGGGCAGCCGGCTGATCCTTGTGCTCGTCGACGACCGGACTCGCGAGCGGCGCGTCGATGCCATCCGCCGCGACTTCGTGGCCAACGTCAGCCACGAGCTCAAGACCCCGGTCGGAGCCCTCAACCTGCTCGCCGAGGCGGTGGCCCAGGCGTCGGACGACCCCGAGGCGGTCCAGCGATTCTCCGCCCGGATGCGCACGGAGAGCGAGCGCCTGACGAGGCTCGTCCAGCAGATCATCGAGCTGTCGCGGCTGCAGGGGGACGACCCACTCGAGCATGTCGACCCGGTCTCCGTCGAGATGTTGGCCGAGCGTGCCATCGACCGTGTCCGCGTCGACGCGGCCGACAACGAGGTCTCGGTGGAGTTCGTCGGAGACGACGGGCTGCGGGTGATGGGCAACGCCGACCAGCTGATCGTGGCCCTCGGCAACCTCGTCGAGAACGCAGTCGCCTACAGCGAGATGGGCGCACGGGTCACCGTCTCTGCTCGTGGCGACGCCATGCGGGTGAACATCGTCGTCACAGACCACGGAGTCGGCATCCCTGCTGACGAGATCGACAGGATCTTCGAGCGCTTCTACCGGGTGGACCCCGCACGCGCCAGGGCAACCGGTGGTACGGGGCTCGGACTGTCCATCGTGAAGCACGTGGCAGCCACCCACGGTGGTGAGGTGCGGGTGTGGAGTGTCGAGGGCGAGGGATCGACGTTCACGCTCGCCCTGCCGCCGTACGTCGAACGCCCCATCACCGACGAGGGTGGCGGGGTTCGGGAGCCGGCTACGGGGGCGACCGTCGCAATGCGCCAGGAGGTGACATGACCCGGGTGCTCGTGGTCGAGGACGAGGAGAGCTACAGCGACGCGTTGGCGTACATGCTTCGCAAGGAGGGTTTCGATGTCGCGTTGGCATCAACGGGTCCGGCCGCACTCGACGACTTCGCGCGCAACGGAGCCGACATAGTGCTGCTCGACCTGATGCTCCCAGGCCTTCCCGGTACAGAGGTGTGCCGACAGCTGAGGCAGATCTCGAGTGTCCCGGTGATCATGGTGAGCGCCAAGGACGGGGAGATCGACAAGGTGGTGGGTCTCGAGCTCGGGGCCGACGACTATGTGACCAAGCCGTACAGCCCGCGCGAGCTGGTGGCCCGGATCCGCGCTGTGCTGCGCCGCGGAGTCGAGCCCGACCTCGCCCCGGCGACGCTCGAAGCAGGCGGGGTCCGGATGGACGTGGAGAGACATGTCGTCACCGTTCGCGGTGATGACGTTCGCTTCCCGCTCAAAGAGTTCGAGCTTCTGGAGATGCTGCTGCGCAACGTCGGAAGGGTACTGACCCGAGGGCAGCTGATCGACCGGGTATGGGGGTCCGACTACGTGGGCGACACCAAGACCCTGGACGTCCACGTCAAGCGGCTCCGCGCGAAGATCGAGGCCGACCCTGCCAACCCGCGCTTCCTCGTGACGGTGCGCGGACTGGGCTACAAGTTCGACGCACCCGTACCCAGGTAGCGCGCTTGTCCTTGGTCCGTCAGGTGGACCCGACCGGTATGCCGGTGTAGATGGTGCCGCGGCCGCCGACCACGACTGGTATGCCGATCTCGACGGGCGACGCATTCTGAAACGTGAACGTGGCTGTGAGTATGTCGCCGGCCACCAGGGCCTTCCCGCTGAGCCGGACTGCTGCGTCGGTCTGGAGCTTGACCGCCTGTTGGGAGTCAAGCGCGATGGGGTTGGACAGTTTCGTGGTCTTGACGGCGGTGCCGTGTGAGTCCGTCGCCGTGACGCTTACGAGGGCGTCAGCAGTGCTGCTCTGGTCAATGAGGGTCCCTACCAGGGTCCCGTTCCCCTGGCCGTCAGTGACGACGAGGGCGTTCAGTACGTAGACTGATCCGTCGCGGTTGTTGATCCCCTCGGCACCCTGGTACTGCTGGTTGGTCTGGGCGTTGAAACCCGCGCCGCAGCCGGAGACGGCCCAGCCGACCGCAGCCAGGGACACCGCGATGACAACCGGACGGCGGACGGTGTAACGACTCGAGTGCCGGCCGGGAGCTGTGGTATCCACGATGACGGTCCTCCTCGGTCGCGTGCGGCACTAACCTCGACGAGGCGAGGCACGGCACAGCGTATCGAAGGTCCGTCTCAGTGGCCCAGCGACCTGCGTTCGACTGGCGGAAGGCACGAGTTTGCCCATTTGTCAACCCTCAATATGGGCTCTGACCTGCGATAACGTGTCTGTCAGGTCACAAAGTCGTGCTATTCTTGAGGCCTGGAAAGGGGTAGCTGACACATGACTTTTACGGTCGGCGAGACGGTTGTGTATCCCAATCATGGTGCCGCTGTCATCGAAGATATTGAGACCCGTCAGATCAAAGGGGAGGACAAGCTCTACCTGGTCCTCCGAATCGTGGCCCAGAACGACTTGGTCGTGCGCGTGCCCGCCTGCAACCTCGACCTCGTGGGAGTTCGCGATGTCGTCGACGCAGCCGGGCTCGAGAGGGTGTTCGACGTCCTGAGGGCTGAGCACACCGAAGAGCCCACCAACTGGTCGCGACGGTACAAGGCCAATCTCGAGAAGCTCCACTCCGGCGATGTGCTCAAGGTCGCAGAGGTGGTTCGCGACCTCTGGCGACGCGAGCGCGAACGAGGCCTGTCGGCCGGTGAGAAGCGGATGCTCGCGAAGGCCCGGCAGATTCTGGTGTCAGAGCTTGCTCTGGCGGAGCGCACTAACGAGGACAAGGCAGAGACGATCCTTGACGAGGTTCTCGCCTCCTGACCACATGACGACCCCGCCTCCGGGCGGGGTCGCTCTGTATGTCGGCCTGGGCGGCGAACGCTTCTCGCAGTCCCACGGCGACCGGCGCCTCTTCGGGAGGTCTGATGCCCAGCGTCCTCGGCATCGTGCCGCTGGTGGGTAGAGCCGAGGTGGCCCTCGGGCCTTTCAACGAGACGACGCCCCTGCGTCGCTCGGTCGAGACCGTTGCGCCCGTCGTCGGCCGCCCCGTCGTCATTTTGGCGGAAGGCGGGCAGGTGATGTCGGCGATGGATGCTCTCGACGGGTGCTCGGTTCCGGTCGACATCTGGGACGTGGACGTCGCTCGCGACATAAAACGACTGCGTGCAGCCGCCCAAGTCACCGACCTGATACTGGTGCACGACCCGCTGTGTCCGTTGGTCACGACCGAGTCGCTGGTCGAGGTGCTCGCTTCCACAGCCACTGGAGAAGCGGCCGTGGCAGTCCGGCCAGTGGTCGACACCCTGAAGACACTTGTCCGGAGTGTGATCACGGCAACCGTGGACCGGGAGGCACTCCGGGTCGTCATCTCGCCAGTCGTGCTGCCGGCTGCCCTTCTCGACGAGAGCCTCGATCCGGCACTAACGCTTGATGAGCCCGCCCTCCTCGTCCAATGGTTGCGAGAGCGCGTCCACGTCCGTCTGGTCATGGCACCAGCAGGTTCGGGCCGTATCACCGACCTGTCGTCGAGCCGGATGATGATGGCCGCGGACCTCCTCGGCTGACCGCGGCCCTTGGGCCCGCGGGATCGGTCGAGGTGACGTGCGTCGTGCGGAGGCTCACGGAAGCTCAGCTCTGCGGAGGAGCGCTTCGGCGATGCTGAGGTCGTCGGCGTAGGTGATCTTGAGATTGTCGGCCGTCGAAGCCACCGACACGACCTCGACATCGGCGTACCGCTCGATGCAGGTTGCGGTATCCGTACCGGTGAACCCGGCTCGGTCAGCCCGTTCGAAGGCCGCGAGCAGCGGTCCGGCCCGGAAGGCCTGAGGAGTCTGCACGGCGACGACGACGTCGGCGGGCGGCTCGGTACCAGACCGGGCGGGGATGAGAGCGGACATCGGGCGTACCGGGACCGCTCCGCCGTGGGCGTCAGCCTGTGCGATGACTTCGGCGAAGAGGGCCGACCGTGCGAGCGGCCGCGCCGCATCGTGCACGACGACGACGTCGATCTCACCACAGCAGATCGAGGGTGCCAGGTACTGCACAGCGAGCCACTCCGACGCATGCCGGGTCGCTCCGCCGATGACGAGGTGTACGTCGACGTCAGCCGTCTCGCGCGCCAGCACGGACTCTGCCTCGGCACGGTCCGCCTCGGCAACGACGAGCACCACCCGCGAGACACATCCGAGGGCTGAGACGGCCTGGATCGAGTACCCGAGGACGCTCCGGCCGTCCAGGGGCAGCAGCACCTTGTTGGTCACGCCGCCTACTCTCGACCCCGAACCCGCTGCAAGGAGGATAACCGCGGTGCGGACAGCAGTACGAGATCCGTCGCTCGGCTCGACAGTCGACACGGGCCTTCAGTCCATCCTGACCCACACAAGGGCCGTCGCGACAGCTGCCAGCCCTTCTCCTCGGCCCGTCAGCCCCAGTCCGTCGGCGCTGGTCGCCGACAGGGTGACAGTTGCTCCGCACGCGTCGCCGAGCACGCGTTGTGCCTCCCGTCGGCGTTGGCTTACATGCGGTGTCGGCCCGATCAGCTGCACCGCGACGTTCCCGATCTGAGCGCCTGCCAGCTGGAGCCGGCCAGCTGTCTCGGCGAGAAGGCCCGCTCCGCTCGCCCCCGACCAGGTCTGCTCCGAGGTGCCGAACTGGCTTCCGAGGTCGCCGAGTCCGGCGGCGCTCAACAGGGCGTCACAGATGGCGTGCGCCACGACGTCTCCGTCTGAGTGGCCGACCAGCCCCATCGGCTCGTCCGGCCAGGACAGACCTGCGAGCCACATCGGGTGACCGACGGCCAGAGAGTGGACGTCGACACCAATCCCCACCCGGAGCGACTCAGCACTCTTCATCGCCCGATTCTGTCAGGTAGTTGTGACGAGATGGTGACGGTTGGCGCGGACTGCCGCTATCGGCACCGGACGTGGGCGGCGTGAGGCACTATCGAAGACATGACCTCGCAGCGGCGCCTCGGAGCTCTGGCCGGCGCGGCCTCAGCCGGGGCTGGCCTGGCAGTGTCGGAGCTCGTCAGCGGCTATCTGCACCAGCGGGTCTCTCCCATCGGCGCCGTCGCGGAGAGCATCATCAGGCTGACTCCAGGCGCAGTCATCGAGCGCGTGATCTCCCTGGTGGGTCGCAACGACAAGCCGTTGCTGATCGGTCTGACGCTTGCCGGGCTGTTGGTCGTCAGTGGCATCGTGGGCATCGTGGCGATGCGGTCCCTGGCGATCGCCGAGGCCGTGTTCGTCGCGATCGGATTCGTCCTTGTCCTTGCCGTTCACGCTCGGCTGACGTCGTCCCAGGCGACCTACCTCCCCGCCATCGCCGGGGCGGTGGTCGCCGTCGTCATGCTGGCAGCGCTCATTCCTCGAGCGGTGAGCGCGTCGCCCGGCATGCCACCTACGGGCCGGGCAACCGGGTCGTCTGCTGCCCGGCAAGAGTCACGACGCGGCTTCCTGCTGCTTACAGCCGCGACAGTCGTCGGCGCGGTCGTCGTGGGGGCCACCGGACGCGTCCTGGCTCACGGACGGGCGGCCCTTGACTCGGCTCGCAACAAGCTGCGGCTACCCGTCACCACCCCGGTCGAGCCGGCGGGCGTCAATGTCGGGGTCGGCGGGATCGCGCCCTGGAACACGGCTCAGAGCGACTTCTACCGCATCGACACGGCGCTGTCGATCCCGCAGATCCTTCCGGAGAATTGGCGGCTGCGGATCCACGGGATGGTCGACCACGAGCTCGAGCTGTCCTACCAGGATCTGCTCGACCGCAAGATCACCGAAGGATGGCTGACACTCTGCTGCGTCTCCAACGAGGTCGGCGGCGAGCTGATCTCTAATGCCTGGTGGTCGGGCGTCCGGATCGCCGACGTGCTCGCCGAAGCCGGTGTCCAGGCCGATGCCGACGCCGTACTGTCCACCTCGGACGATGACTGGACCTGCGGGACGCCGCTCGGCGCACTCACCGACGACCGCAACGCCATGTTTGCGATCGCGATGAACGGTGAACCACTGACACCTGAGCACGGTTTCCCGGTTCGGATGGTCGTGCCCGGCCTGTACGGCTATGTCTCCGCCACGAAGTGGGTCGTCGACCTGGAGGTGACCAGGTTCGACGACTTCTCCGCATTCTGGACGGACCGGGGATGGTCGCCACAGGGCCCGGTCAAGACAGAGTCCCGTATCGACGTACCCCGGAGCGGAGCGCGGGTCAACGCCGGAGACGTCGCCGTCGGTGGTGTCGCGTGGGCGCAGCACACCGGCGTCGAGAGCGTGGAGGTACGCGTCGACGACGGGGAGTGGGCGCGGGCGGTGCTCGGGACGGACCCGACGACCGACAGCTGGCGCCAGTGGAAGTACGTCTGGTCGGCCACCTCTGGCAAGCACCAGATCCAGGTACGGGCGACCGACCGGTCGGGGTACACCCAGACCGGTGACCTCGCGAACGTCGTCCCGGACGGCGCAACAGGTTGGCATACTATCGACGTCACCGTCGGCTGAGGTCGACCGGCGACTCCCACCGAACTCGCGGCGGTAGGACTGCTCCAGCCGGCTCGCGTGCGCGTCCGCCCAACGGACCGCGGCCAGTGCGCGATGCTGCTCCGACCGGGCGACGAGGCAGAACGGGAGCCTGCTTGGCGAACTCATCACGCGCCAGACCCCGGTGTGGCTTCCGACGGCTGCGCCCAGAACGACCACCTCCGCTCGGACTGACGACGGTCACGTTGATGATGCAGTCGATCCAGTTCACCAGGCGCGTCCCACCCCACGGGCGGGTAGGGACCGGCTCGCAGGTCGGATGACGTACACGACACCTCCGGTCGCACCCACCCAGGCATCCTCGAACTGGCCGCGGCGGTACACCCGGCGCACACCCTTCGCCGACCCGGCGGCGGGGTCGTTGACGATGACGTCGCCCGTACCGGTGAAGCCCCTGATGACCACGAGATGGCCGGCTGTCGAGCCGACCGGTGCGCCGTCGAGGTCACCGGGTCCGAACGAGATCGACGCGACGAGCGGGATGCCGGCCTCCACGAAGAGCGCCGCCTGCCGCAGCGAAGCCAGCTTGGTGACGAAGGCGTCGAGTCCGAAACGGGCCGCATAGGCGGTGTTGAAGGGCCAGTCCCCGGTGCCGTCATACCCCGACGCGAAGGTGGAGCGTGCGGCGTAGTCGACCCAGGGCTGGTGGTAGGCGTCCCTCACCCATGCGTACTGCTTCGGCGTCGGCCCGCGGTGCCAGTAGGCCAGCACCATCGCCGTCGAGGTGGGGCTGCACCACGCCTCGCCACCACCGTTCCAGCGCGCGTACTCACCGGCGTGGATCTGTTGGGAGTAGCGCGGCACCATGAGGTCCCGGCGCGGACTGTTGGGAGCCGCGCTCGTCGTCGCCGGGCCGCCTGGCCGGCGCGAAAACACCGCACCGATACTCGTGACGACGGGGGACTCGGTGCTGCCCGTACGGCGCATGAGCGTCACCCGTAGCTGCCACGACCGGTAGGAGTACCCGCCCGTGGTCAACTGCGTGTCGGTCGCCACCTTGCCGTAGTCGTCTGCCTGGGAGCCGAGCGACATCCGGTGGAAGCCTTGGTCGTAGCTTGCCCAGCGCCCGAGACTGTCCCACGAGGAGCGCCGACCCAGTGCGGTCCGAGCAGGAGCTGTCGAGCCGCCCGGGACGCGACCGCGCACCGACACCTCGATGAAGGTTCCTCGAGGTGTGGTGGCGTCGTAGGAGGCGATGAGCTCGGTCAGGTCGAATGTCTGGGCTGTCCACGGTGAGAACCACCTCCCGCGGTCGTACGGGACGGGGCGGGAGCGGCCGTATGGGTCACGGTAGGAGGTGGCGTCCGGGTGGCGAGCGATCACGAGACCGAGACGCGTCCGAGTGTGCACGAACCTGCCCTGGCCGAACGACGGCACACCCCAGCTGGTGAATGCCGTGGTCGGATGCCCGACGGTCCTCGCCCGCACCGTCGCGGCCGTCGCGGGAGACGGTGAAGACACGCACGCCCACCCCGAGACGGACAATCCCGCCACGAGGACGGAGGTGATCATCCGGGGTACCGTCATGTCACGCACTGTATTGCGCCGAACGCTCCGAATGTGCTGATCGACAACCTGGGTGGATACCCTGACCCGGTGCCTCTCCGCCTCTATGACACCGCAAGCCGCGAGATCCGCGCCTTCGTGCCGCTCGTGCCCGGCCATGTCGGGATCTACCACTGCGGCCTCACGGTGCAGGGGCCGCCGCACGTCGGACACATTCGCAAGGAGGTCGTCTTCGACGTGCTTCGTCGCTGGCTCGAGCACATCGGCTACGACGTCACGCTGGTCGCCAACCTCACCGACATCGACGACAAGGTCCTGGCCAAGGAGGCCGAGGACGGTCGTCCGTGGTGGGCGATCGCCTACGCGAACGAGCGTGCCCTGCACGACGCCTACCAGGTCCTTGGCTGCCTTCCTCCAACGTACGAGCCCAGGGCCACCGGGCACATCCCCGAGATGCTCGAGCTCATCGGCCGGCTGATGGTCGACGGGCACGCCTATGTCGCGCAGAACGGCTCCGGTGACGTCTACTTCGACGTCCGGTCCTGGCCGTCGTACGGGGAGCTTTCCAACCAGCGGGTCGACGACATGGAGTCGGCGTCCGACGCCGACCCGCGCGGCAAGCGCGACCCGCACGACTTCGCCCTCTGGAAGGGGTTCAAGAAGGAGCAGGAGCCTGCGACCGCGGCGTGGCCGGCTCCCTGGGGGCTCGGTCGTCCCGGGTGGCACCTGGAGTGCTCGGCCATGGCCGGCAAGTACCTCGGTGACGACTTCGACATTCACGGGGGAGGCCTCGACCTCCGGTTTCCCCATCACGAGAACGAGCTCGCCCAGTCCCGCGCAGCAGGTCGAGGCTTTGCCCGGATCTGGATGCACAACGCGATGGTCAACCTGGCCGGCGAGAAGATGAGCAAGTCGGTGGGGAACTCGCTACTGGTCAGCGAGGTGGTCAAGCAGGTCCGGCCGATCGACCTCCGGTACTACCTCCTGGCGCCGCACTACCGGTCCGTCATCGAGTTCACCTTCGAGTCGCTCACAGAGGCGGCTACCGCCTTCCAGCGCATCGAGGGGTATGTCCGGCGTGCCAGTGAGGTCACGGGGGGCGTCGACGTGTCCGGCGGCATGCTCTGCGCAGAGTTCGCCGAGGCCATGGACGACGACCTCGCCGTCCCCGCAGCTCTGGCCGCGCTCCAGGGTGTGGTTCGGGAGGGTAACAGGCTGCTGGCTGAGGGGAACTCTGCCGCCCTGCGCGGCAACCTCGCCGCGGTGCGCAAAATGCTCGGCCTGCTCGGCTTGGACCCGCTTGCGGACACCTGGGCATCGAGTGGCAACGGGGGCTCAGCCACCCGCTCGGCTCTGGACACGCTGGTGAAGGGGTTGGCCGAGCAACGAGACGCTGCCAGAGCGCGGCGTGACTTCGAGACGGCTGACGCCATCCGCGACCGGCTACGGACGGCGGGCATCGAGGTCGAGGACACGCCGCAAGGCCCCCGCTGGACGGTGAGCTCCTGATGGCCGGCAACAGCAAGCGACAGGGTGCCATCCGCAAGCGCCAGGGTGGCAATCCCACCGCCGGATCGGGCGGTCGCCGTCGCAAGGCGCTCGAGGGCAAGGGGCCGACCCCGAAGGCGTCGGAGCGCGACGGTCACAAGGCACGCCGCCAGCCAAAACCGGACGAGGGGCAGCGACGGCCTCGGTCGGGCCGCTCCCACTCGGCGGCAAGCGCATCGGAGTGGGTGGCCGGCCGCAACGCCGTGGTAGAAGCGCTCCAGGCGAGTATCCCCGTCACCACCCTGTACGTGGCCGACCAGGCTGAGCGGGACGACCGCCTGCGGGAAGCCTTCCGGATCGCGGCAGACCGCGGGATCTCGATGCTGGAGGTCAGCCGTTACGAGCTCGACAGGCTCACCGACCGCGCCGTCCACCAGGGACTCGCACTCAAGATCCCTGCCTACGAGTATGCCGACCCGCACGACCTCGTCGACCTGGCGACAGACAGCGGCCAGACACCGCTGCTCGTCGCCTTGGACTCGGTCACCGATCCTCGCAACCTCGGGGCAGTCGTCAGGTCAGCAGCCGCGTTCAGCGTGCACGGGGTCGTCGTACCGGAGCGCCGGGCAGCCGGCATGACCGCGAGCGCGTGGAAGACGTCCGCCGGTGCCGCTGCCCGGGTGCCTGTCGCTCGGGCGACCAACCTGACCCGCCAGCTCCGGAACTATCAAGATGGCGGTCTCGCCGTCGTGGGCCTGGACACGGGCGGCTCGGTCGACATCGGGGAGCTCGACTCCGCCACGGAGCCGATGGTGCTGGTCGTCGGAAGCGAGGACAAGGGGCTGTCCCGCCTCGTGCGCGACACGTGTGACGTCCTTGTGAGAATTCCGATGACCGCCTCGACGGAGTCGCTGAACGCCGGGGTCGCCGCGGGCATCGCACTCTACGAGATCGACCGGCAACGTTCGGCCGCGACTGTCGTGAGCTCACCGCAGAGATGACCAGGGAGTTCTGATGACTGTCGACAGGCTGCTGCCAACATCGGAGGCCGCCGACCTCATCGCGCTGGTTCGCGAGATCGTGGCGGACAAGCTGGCGCCCCGGGTCTCCCAGGACGAGGCGGATGCGAGGTTTCCCCGCGACGTCTTCGACCTGCTCGGCAGGACTGGCTTGCTGTCACTGCCCTTCGACGCGTCCGACGGAGGAGGCGGCCAGCCACATGAGGTCTACCTGCAGGTCCTGGAAGAGGTCGCCAGTGTCTGGATGAGCGTTGCCGTCGACATGTCCGTCCACACGCTCTCGTCCTCGGCGCTCGCGAAGTTCGGCTCCACCGCCCAGCGAGACCGGTGGTTGCCCGGCATGCTGAGCGGCGACCAGCTCGGCGCTTATGCCCTGTCAGAGCCGCAGGCCGGCTCAGACGTCTCCGCGATCTCGACCAAGGCGACTCGCGACGGCGACCACTACGTGGTCAACGGCACAAAGGCCTGGATCAGCCACGGCCCGCATGCTGACTTCTTCCTGTTGTTCGCGCGCACCTCGGCCGATCCGAAGGGTGGCTTGACCGCCTTTCACGTTCCTGCGGGCACCGAGGGATTGAGCTTCGGCGCGCCGGAGCAGAAGATGGGGATGACGTCCTCGACCACGACTCAGCTCAGCCTCGACGATGCGCGTCTCGACGGTGAGCTGCGTATCGGGGACGAGGGGCAGGGTATGTCGATCGCCTTGTCCGCCCTCGACAGCGGCAGGCTCGGGATCGCCGCCTGCGCCACCGGGTTGGCACAGGGAGCACTCGACCTGGCGACTCGCTACGCCACCGAGCGACACCAGTTCGGCCGCGCCATCGCCGAGTTCCAGGGGCTTCAGTTCATGCTCGCCGACATGGCCGCGGCAGTCGAGGCCGCGCGGGCGACGTACCTGCTCGCCGCCCGGCTCAAGGACGCAGGTCGACCCTTCAGCCGGCAGGCTTCCATCGCGAAGCTGGTGGCGAGCGACTCGGCGATGAAGGTGACCACGGATGCCGTGCAGGTGCTCGGCGGCTACGGATACACCCGCGAGTTTCCGGCGGAGCGGTACATGCGCGAGGCGAAGGTGACGCAGATCTTCGAGGGCACCAACCAGATCCAGCGGTTGGTCATCGCACGGAGCCTGCTTCGAGAGGTTCGACCTTGAGCTCGCTCCGGAAGTAGTCCCGGGCGGCCTCGAACGTGTCGACCTCCTTTCCAGCCGTCTCGGACAGATACCACCGGTGCTCCAGGATCTCGTGGAAGATCTCGGCGGCTTCGACGGGTGAGCGCCTGTCGAGAGGGGCCATCCGGATGATCGGCTCGAAGATCTCAGTGAGCCACTTGTGCGCCACCATGGAGGGCTCCTCCTTCTGCTGCCCGTTGGCCGCGGAGTACGCGTCGAGGTCGTTGAGCAGTCGCCTGGACTGATTCTCCTCCACATCGAGACCGGTGAGTCCTTGGAGCCGCCGGTGATGGTGGCCTGCGTCGACGACCTTCGGCTGGATGCGGGCAGTCGCCCCGTCCCAGTCGGTCACGATGTCGAGCTCGTCGATGTCGAAGCCGAGGTCGTTGAGCCGCTCGATGCGGAGCTGGATCCTCCACATCTCGTCGGTCGTGAAGTCCTCGACGCCGGTGAGCTCTGCCCATAGGCTCTCGTACCGCCCGGTCAGCCCTTCCACGATGACCAGGGGGTCGATGCCCTCGTCCATGAAACCGCCCGCTTGCAGGTCGAGCATCTCGCCGTACAGGTTGGCACCGGCGATGTCGAGGTCGTACGAACGTTGGCCGTCACTCAGCTGGGGGTGGAGCTCGCCGGTCTCGGCGTCGACGAGGTACGCGGCGAACTCACCGGCCGAGCGCCGGAACAGCGTGTTGGACAGCGAGCAGTCGCCCCAGAAGAAGCCGGCGAGGTGCAGTTTGGTGATCAGGACGACGAGCGCGTCGACCAGTCGCGGCATCGTGTCGGCTCGTACGCCACGAGAGAACATCTCCCGATAGGGCATCGACGACACCAGGTGACGGGTGACCAGGCAAGGTTCGATCTCGGCTCCCGCCGACGTCTGGCGGCCGGTGACGACACCGACGGGTTCAACCGCGGGCACCTTGATCCGCCTCAGGTCGCGAAGGAGCCGGTACTCGCCGAGTGCTATTGACTCCCGTGTCTCCTTGACGGCATAGATGTCGTCCTCGACCCGGACAAACCGGACGATATGGCGTGAGATTCCGCGAGGAAGAGGTACGAGCCATGGTCCGTCCCACTCGTCGAGGGGAAGATGCCACGGCAGCAGCGTGACGAGTGCCGGGTGCGGCATCGTCGCCATGATCCGCAGCGCCATAACGGCGATTCTCCCATGTGGGAGGTGCCCGCAGCGGCGACAGCCTGGATCGTCCCGAGGCGTCCGCCCCCTGCTGATATAGCACATGGCTCGCCCCAGCGCGCCTCTGCGCCGGAGCGAGCCACGTCTGGGCGACCCTTGTCGTTACTTCTTGAGCGCGTCCTTGGCGTCCGAGGCGGCATCCTTGACCTTGTCGCCCGCCTGCTTGGCCTTTGCTTCGCTCTGGTCGGCCCGGCCCTCGGCTTGCATGCTCTCGTCGTCGGTCGCCTTGCCGGTGGCCTCTTTGGCTTTGCCGGTGGCCTCTTCACCACTGTGCTTGATCTTGTCTCCGAGTCCCATGAAGTTCTCCTCGCTTATGTGCTGCTGCAGGACATACCCTGCCTACCACTCGGTACCCGCCTGGGTCAGCCGCAATCGCCACACGGCTCGGTCGATCGCCCGGTTGCCACAGCGCTTCCTTCACTCGCCGCAGTCCACGAGGGAAGCTCTCGTGGACTGCGGGCGAAGTACATTCGGGACGTACCGGCAGTCTGCGGCGACCGGCCTTGCGTCTGGCCTCCATCCGCCTCTAGGGTTGCGCCGTCCTCTTGCGGAGGATACCTCCGGGCTATGCCTAGTCCTGCCCCCCGGAGGGCCGACCCCCGAACCAGGGCAGGAGCGGGAGACCCACCGATCGACGCGATGCTGAACCGCATCGCTTGGGGTGTAGCCGTCCACGGACGGCCGGGTACCTTCTCACCCGAACCCGACAGCTCATCTCGTAGGCGTGGAGAGGGTCTACTCGCATGTCCAAACTCCCCTTCGGACGGCTTCGAGCCGTCGCGGCTGCAGGTGTCGTGGTAGCGGGTTTCTCCGCGCTACCGGCGTCTGCCTCACTTCCGAACAGCGTCCTGACAACCGGGAGCAGCCCGGCTTTCTCGTCCGCCTCGACCGCCCTGAACACCACGACCGGCGCCATCTCGAGCACTGCTGTCGTCCGCTCCGAGACGTTTGTCAACTCCGTCGGAGTCGGCGTCCACCTCAAGCAACGCCATAGCTCCTACCTGAACTATGCCTCGGTGAAGAAGGCTCTGCTCAACCTCGGAATCCACCACATCCGCGACAACCTCAGCTGGGACGCTCGGAAGTACCTCGACCTGAACCGCGCCGGGATCAAGGTCTCGGCGACCGTCCCCCGTGGGGCGGATACGGATGCCGAGCTGACCAAGGTCATCGACAATGCCAAGCAATGGCGGCCGGCGTTGTCCAGCATCGGTGGACCCAACGAGTACGAGACGACGGTCACCGGCTGGGCGTCGAAGCTGGAGAGCTTCCAGAGTCGGCTGTTCAAGAGGGTCAACTCCGTCACCTCTTTGAAGAGCGTCCCGGTCCTGGGTCCGTCGCTTCGGACGGCGACTGACGAGACCCTTCTGGGCAACATCAGCCAGTACCTCGACATGGGGGCCATCCATGCCTACCCGTATGGACAGACACCGGAAGCCGACGCGGCCGCCTATGTCAAGAACGCGCGCATCACGTCGGGGTCGAAACCGATCGTCGTGAGCGAGACCGGCATGTCGAACGCGAGCGACGCACTGCGCAGGCAGTACAACCTGCCGTACTCCGAGCGCGCCGCCGGGATCTACACCCCGCGGCTCGTGCTGGAGTACTTCCGGCTCGGGGTGAAGAAGACGTACCTGTACCAGCTTCTCAACGAGGACAACGTCGGCAGCCTCGTTCCGCGCAACCGTTACTTCGGTCTCCTCAACAAGGACTTCTCACCCAAGCCTTCGTTCATCGAGATGCGTACCCTGCTCAAGGCTCTGGCCGACAACGGCAACGCGTTCACGACGCGAGGGCTGTCGTATTCGATCAGCTCGGGCAGCACCTTGCGCAAGATGCTCTTCGAGAAGAGCAACGGCACCTACTACATCGCCGTGTGGAGACCAGTGTCAGTGTGGCAGTCGGGTGGAGCCACCGGCCATGACCTCTACCCGAGCTCGGTTCGGGCGACGCTCAACCTGCCGTTCGCCGCATCGTCTGTCCAGGTGATCGACCTGCGGAAGGGTCTCACGCCGGTCAAGACCGTGCGAGGTGCCGCGCACGTGCAGCTCGACGTGCTCCCCTCGGTGCAGCTGGTCAAGGTCACCAGGTAGCGGCCAGGGCCCGGGCGGGTGGCGGGGGTCCCCCGCCCGGGTCGTCACCGGTAGCGTGCCGTGCAGCGGCGCCCGTCCTGTCGTCGCACGCAAGGAGGGCCGAGCCGGGTTGCCCCAGTCGGAAGGACCGTCGGTGCGAGGCACGCACGAGTACGTCGAGGACGCCCGCAACCAGGACGTGCTCATCTACGTGAACGGGGAGCTCAAGTCCCGTGCCGAGGCCGTGGTCTCGGTCTTCGACGCGGGGTTCGTGCTGGGCGACGGCGTTTGGGAAGGCTTACGGATCCACGATGGGCACCCGGCGTTTCTCGACCGGCACCTCGACCGCCTGTTCGAGGGCGCGTCGGCGCTCGCGCTCACGGTGGGGCTGAGCCGGGAGCAGCTCACCGCTGCGATCTACCGGACCCTTGCCGCGAACGGCATGCGTGACGGGGTCCATGTACGCCTGATGGTCACTCGCGGGCTGAAGACCACGCCCTACCAGGACCCCCGGATGACGAGCGGTCCAGCGACGGTCGTGATGATCCCCGAATACAAGGAGCCGAACCCCACCGTCCTGAGCCAAGGGATCCGACTCTTCACCGTGCACGTGCGGCGCCCCTATCCCGACGTGCTCGACCCCAAGCTGAACTCGCACAGCAAGCTGAACGACATCACGGCGTGCATCCAGGCTTACACCGCAGGAGCTGACGAGGCGCTCATGCTCGATCCGCATGGATTCGTGGCAACCTGCAACTCGACGCATTTCTTCATCGTGCGCGACGGGGAGGTGTGGACATCGTCGGGCGCCTTCTGCCTGGGCGGTATCACCCGGGGAACAGTGCTGAGGGCCGCGCGAGCCGCAGGTATCGAGACTGTGGAGAAGAGCTTCAGCCTTACCGACGTCTATGGCGCCGACGAGGCCTTCGTGACGGGCACCTTCGCAGGTGTCGTACCGGTGTATGAGGTCGACGGCCGTACCATCGGCGAGGCGGGGTCTCGCCCGATGACTACGCGCGTGAAGCAGCTGTACCAGGCTGACGTCGCTGCCGACGTGGCGAGGCGCCGCGGGTCGGCGTGACGGACATCGTTCGGCTCGCGGTGTGGTCTGGGCCGCGAAACATCTCGACGGCGCTCATGCGCTCGTGGGAGAACCGAACCGACTCCACGGTCGTCGACGAACCTCTGTACGCGCACTACCTCGCCGTCACCGGTATCGACCATCCTGGTCGTGACGAGGTCATCGCCGCGGGCCAGCCGGACTGGCGCGCTGTTGTAGACACGCTGCTCGGGCCGGTGCCGGACGGATCGCGGGTCTTCTACCACAAGCAGATGGCGCTTCATCTGACTCCGGACATCGAACGGACTTGGATCACACGCCTGACGAACGTGCTGCTCATCCGCGAACCCCGCCATGTGGTCGCCTCGTACCTCCGCTCGCGGCGGACCGTGACCGCCGACGATATCGGTTTACATCAGCAGAGCCGGTTGTACGACGAGCTGAGCGAGTCGGGAGCTCCGCCGCCGGTCATCGACTCGAGTGATTTCCTTCGCGACCCGGAAGGCTACTCGCGGGCGTTGTGCAGCCACGTCGACGTGCCGTTCACCGACGCCATGCTGACGTGGCCGTCCGGTCCGCGCAGCTCTGACGGTGTCTGGGGCCGGTACTGGTACGACTCTGTTTGGCGGTCGACCGGCTTCGAGCCCTACCGGCCCTCAGACGTGACGCTGTCGACCGATGAGGCTGAGGTAGCCGAGTCGTGCCGACCCAGCTACGAGCGCCTGCTTGCGGTTCGCTGGCGGCTCGGCTGACCGGTCGGTGTGGGCTCATTCGTGCCCGGTGAACCGCTGCTCCGTCGCCCAGAAGTCGCTGTCGGTCTGGCTCGCGCGGTAGAGAGCGTCTGCTATGAACGCCGGATCGAACGGGGTTCCGTCCTTGACGTCACCTGCCACCGTCAACGACATGGCGCGGATGCCATCGGCTGCGAGTGTGGCGTCGAGCGACGTGACCAGGTTGCGAAGGGCGGCCTTCTGTACGCCGAGGGAGGCGGCTGACGGCCAGGGCCGGTCGGCGGTTGCGCCGCCGGTCGCCGTCACCCGTGCTCCAGTGGACATGTACGGCCGAGCTGCCTGGACCGCAGTCAGCAGTCCGGCGACTCCTAGCCGTAGATCCGTCAGCAACTCCTCTGCCGAGAGGGAAAGCGCGTCCTTCGACGTGAACGCGCTGGGGTTGAAGTGCAGATGACCGATGGAGCCGGTGTGCTCCGCTAACCGTTCGATGGCGACCGAGAGGGCGGAGGCGTCTGTCACGTCGACAGGCGTCCAACCGGTAGTGAAGCCCTCCGACTCAAGCTGTCTACCCAGCTGCTCGAGAGGGCCCGGCGAGCGTGCGACCAGCGCAGGCGCGAACCCTGCCTGAGCGAAGCGTCGGGCCACCGCCGCTCCGATTCCCGGTCCCGCGCCTATCACAACGACGGCTCCCTGGTCCATCCTCCGAGCGTATCCGGCGACGTGCGCGTGAGCCACGTCCGGGCGAGGGCGGCGGGCTGGTCTCTGGCTCGTGCACGCTGGAGCCGCCTACTACGATGAGCCGGCACATGCCGGCGTGGCGCAATTGGTAGCGCATCCGACTTGTAATCGGAAGGTTAGGGGTTCGAGTCCCCTCGCCGGCTCCTAACCGGCTGTACGACTTCGGCTGAGGCTGGACAATTGGACTTCGGTGGATCCGCGTCAGTGTGGCGGCTGGTGGTTGACATCTACTTCGGTCAATTCTTGAGACTCACTTGCATAGGGAGGTCATACGCCGTCGATTTCCAGAACGACCTCTGACAAGCATCTGGGCTACCAAACCGTCCGTGGTGTCGCCCTCGGTACTTACTGTGACCTTCGCTGTCGTCGTCTTCGGTGGCCTCGTCTCCGCGTAGGCCGCAGCCGCGCCCGCTCCCGCACGTCCGGCTCGACCTTCATGCCCAGCGCGATTTACTGCGCGCGAGACGAGGATCGTCGCTGGCCCCGCCGTTGTCGAGGCGTTCGCCGGCTCGTCAGTGGACAGACCTGCGCTGGCACATGCGCAGCGTCCACCCGCCGAAGCTCGTCCTCGTCCGCCGCGACGACCGCTGGACGGTGGCGAGCTGTTATCCCCTTGCTGAAGTTAGGCGCGCGGCTCTAGAGTCACGACCAAATCGTTTGGCGTGATGAGCCCGTCCATGAAGGTGAGAGCAACGGCCCTTGGTGTCGCGGTAGCGGCGGTGAGCCTCCTGGCTACCTCGGCGGTGGAGGCTTCGGCGGCAGTGCAGCCAACCAAGGAACCTTTCCATGCCAGTGCCACCTTCACCGACACCAGCATTTGCGGCTTCCCGATCCAGGTCACCATCCACGCCTCTGGGTTCAACATCAGTTTCTTCAATGACGCTGGAGACTAGATTCGGCAGCAGTTGCACGTCACCGAGCGCGACAGGTTCTCGGCCAACGGAGTCACCCTGCGCGGAGATGCGTATCGCACCAACACTCGGGTGACGTTCTCTAGCAGCGGCGATGTGACCGGATACTTCGGCGCTGGCGTGCTGGAGAAAGTGTTGCTGCCTGATGGGCGCACTTTTATGGGTGCTGGCCGAGTGAAAGTTCTGGCTCAACCTCCCGGCTTCATCGTGGCCCCCGACACCGGAGTGGCGAAGAACCAGGGCGACTTCTGCGCCACCCTCAGCGGCTGAGCCCACGGCCCCAGTAAACCGCTGAGGTTGCCGGCGGTGGTGGCTTGGCCGGGCGGAACACTGACAGCTTTTGTCGCCTCCTCGACGGGTGTGGACACACGACTCTGGTGTCATAGTCCGAGGCCCCTCTGAGACGTACCCGAGCGGGCCACTTCTTGGATTGTCCCTGCTAGCTCGTCGGGCAGGAACGCTGCTGTAGGGCGACCAAGACGCGAACGTAAGACACCGAACTGCAGAAGGCTCGCAGTGTGCTCAGCGTCGGGCGACCACCGGAGGATGGTCCTGACAGAGCCGCTTACCGACGGCACCTGACAACAAGCGGTTCCTTCCGACCAGATCGGTGAGCGAGGAGGGGAACATCCGGGGTTCGCAAGGCGCTACGGGCGTCGAGGGACACGCCACTTGACTTGGGTGCCGCGTGGTTGCCGAGGTGTCACCTTCACAGTTCCTCCTAGTTTCCGGGCACGAGCCCTGACGTTGCCCAGCCCGCTCTCGCGCACGCCCTCCTCCATGCCCACTCCGTCGTCGGTGACCGTCAGGATGATCTCAGCTGGCCTCACGTCTAGGGTCACGAGCGCATAGGCGGCTCGGGCATGACGGGCGACGTTGGACAAAGCCTCACGCAACACGGCACACAGCTGTTCATGGATCTCGGCTGCGACCGCGTCGTCGATCGGCCCGGACGTCTGCATGACCGGCGCAAACCCCAGCGTCGAGACGTACTCCGCGACAAGTGAGCTGACGTCGTCGTAGAGACTTTTGTCAGGCTGCTGGTGATGGAGCTCGAAGATCGTGGACCTGATGTCGCGGATGGTGAGGTCTAGATCGGTCACTGCCGTCTCGATCCGATCGCGGGTGTCCGGCGAGGTGGCGAGTCGCAACGCCCCCTGTAGCTGGAGACCCGTGGCGAAGAGCCGCTGGATGACGAGGTCGTGGAGATCCCGAGCGATACGGTCTCGGTCGGTGAGCACCGCCAGCTCTGATCTGTTCGAGACAGCCTGGGCGCGGTCGAGAGCGAGAGATGCCTGGTCTGCGAAGGCGGCAAGCAACTCGACTTCTTCGGGTTCGAGGCGCTGGTCGTGGAGAAAGAGCACGAACAGCACTCCATGGTCGGCAAGTTGGGAGCGCAGCGGGACCAGCAGAACTGTGGGGTCGGCGCGAGTTGGCATGACCACCTCACCCGTGCGGGTCGCGAGGTCGACCTGGGCTGCGAAGCGTTTGATCATGGCGTGCAATGCGGCCTCGTCCAGGGCTTCATCGCCGCCGGGGCCGGCCGTCACCTCGACGTTGACTCCAGACTCGTCGACGATGTGCACAACAGAGACGACGTTGGCGCCTGAGACCCGGCGAGCTTGAGCAGCGATCTGTCCGAGTGCCTCGGTGGTCAGGACGGTTGGTTGCAGCAGTTCGATGATCTGGGCGGAAGCCTCCAACCAGTGTCGCCGACGCTCGCTCTGTTCGTAGACTCGCGCCTTCTCGATGACGGAGCCGGCCGCCGCGGCCAGCGCCTCGACCATCCAGACGTCTTCGGCGGTGAACTCCACACCGTGCGCCTTCTCCGTGAGGTAGAGGTTGCCGAAGATCGTTCCCCGGATCCTTACCGGCACCCCGAGGAATGTGCTCATAGGCGGGTGGTGGGGTGGGAATCCGATCGACTGGGGATGGTCCTGGATCCGCGCGAGTCGCAGCGGTACCGGGTGGTCGATCACACGGCCCAAGATGCCAAGGCCGCTGGGGAGTGATCCGATGGCGAGGCGCTCCGCGTCGGCCAAGCCATGGGTGACGAAGTCCGACAGGCTCCGGTGTCGGCCGAGCACACCCAACGCGCCGTATCTCGCATCGGTGAGCTCGCAGGCCGAGACGACGATGCGGTTGAGTACGCCGTGGAGGTCGAGGTCGGAGCCGATCGCCATGACAGCGTTCAGCAGCGCACGCACCTTCGGCGCCAGCTCAACTACGTCGACGCTCGGGTCACTGGCCACGCACCCAGCGTAGACATCCACCTCAGTGGTGAGCACTCAACCGACGAGGCTGACCCCTGTGTCGGCCGGGCGCACGACCTCCGTGTCGATACGTCTGCCGGTGATCGTCTGCCAACTCAGTCGGATGTACAACGTGCGGGAGCCGTCCACCCAGGGCTGAGGATCGCTGAGCGCACGAATTTCCGCGATCTCGTCTGGGTCGGACATTGCCTGCGCTGCTCCGCACGCCACGACACTCCATCCGCTCTGCTCGGAAGGAGAGAGATCGTCCACCTCGAACGCGGCGGCGCTTTCCGTACCCTGAGTGCCCACCATGCTGTACGGCGACGTGCGGAAGATGATCGATGCACCGCTCACGACGAACGTGAGGGGGACGATCTGTGGCCCGGCTGGGGTACAGAACGCCAGGCGCCCGACCCCGCCCGCTGCGATGAGTTCTGCACACTCACCAGGAGACAGTTCCGTCCAGATCCGTGTCATGGCTCACTCCCTGCGTAGTCGGCGATAGCCCGCCCGCCGTAGTCCGGCGCGTTTGGCCGTGGGTGATATCGCGGCGGGCGAGCCGACCAACATCGCCCGTCCGTCGCGACGTGCGGCCTGCTACTTGAGAATGGGGAACCGCTGTACCACTGTCTGGCGCTCCCACCAGCCACCGAGGCCCAGGTACCGACCGGCACCGTAGAGCCCGAGGACCAGGACTGCTGCGGCTCCGATGATGTGGTCGTCGGTCAGGGGGTTGTTGTCGGGAGGTAGGACAACAGTCCACATCATGAGGTACATCGTGACGCCGGCGATCGTGGCCAACCTCGTGAAGATGCCTAGTGTCAGGCTGACGCCGATGGCGAGCAGGCCAAGCATGAACGCACCGTTCGTCCAGGCGTCACCAGCGATCGCGTGGTAGAGACCAGCGAACGGCCCGCTTGCTCCCAACGAGAGGAAGCCGAGCGTCGGATTCCCCCCGTGTATCCAGGCGGCATCTCCGAACCGGTCGATGGCGCCCGTCTCTGGGTTGGTTCCGGTAGAGAAGCCAAGGGCCAAGAGCTTGTCGAAGAATGCCCAGAGAAATGCCCAGCCGACCACCAACCGCAAGACCCCCATGGCGTACTCGGCGGCTCGAACGGGAACCTCAGGATGGGGCAGGCCGCTGTGCGACTGCTCGGCCTGTGGCACTGCCGTCTTGTGGCGCGTCAGGATGACCATGTCGTGTACTCCTCGCATCGATTGCGGAAGGCGTCGCTTCCCACCACCTCGATTCTCGCGCCTCCATCACGACCGCACAGGTGGCAGACGACCTTGCTGTCGGAGACCAAGGTCCTGACCCACCGGGACCAAAGTCCCGCCCGCACGGCCCTTTCGAGCGGCGCAGCAGCGCACGACTTGGATACCTTGGCTGCATGGACGGCTCGACCGCAGGTCTCGAGAAGATTCGCGTCTTCCTCCTCGACGACCACGAGGTCGTACGACGCGGACTCAGGGACCTGCTTGAGCAGGACGGCGACATCGAGGTCGTCGGGGAGTCCGGGCTCGCGAAGGAGGCCACCAGGCGTATACCTGCACTGAAGCCGCACGTGGCCGTGCTCGACGGTCGGCTGCCCGACGGGTCCGGGATCGACGTGTGCCGCGAGATACGTTCGGGCCACCCTGAGATCGCCGTTCTCATTCTCACGTCGTACGACAACGACGAGGCGCTTTTCTCGGCGATCATGGCAGGGGCCGCCGGCTACGCCCTGAAGCAGATCCGGGGCAACGACCTGGTCGAGTCGGTACGTAAGGTGGCGGCCGGACAGTCGATCCTTGATCCCGCCGTCACCCAACAGGTGCTCGACAAGCTGCGTCGCGGGCCCGAGGAAGACGAGGCCCTGGCCCCATTGACCACGCAGGAACGGCGCGTCCTCGAGCTGATCGGTGAAGGCATGACGAACAGGCAGATCGGGGAGGCGATGTCCCTCGCCGAGAAGACCGTGAAGAACTACGTCTCGAGTGTCTTCGTGAAGCTTGGACTCGCTCGGCGAACGCAGGCGGCAGTGTTCGCCGCCCAGCATCGACGCGAGTGACGCGTTGGTGGCCCACGCCGTCGGCTCGATGGCAATGGATCTGCCCTTACCGGATATCTCAGCACCAACTGGTGAATTTTCGAGGCGGAATCGGTGAAAGGGAGGCACATGCAGTCGTTTGAGGGCCGCGCTGTTGTTGTCACGGGAGGTAGCCGGGGTATCGGCCTCGGGATCGCCGATGCCTTCTCGCGGGAAGGTGCACGTGTCTTGCTGGTCGGGCGGGACGAGCAGGTCGCCAGAGCTGCTGCTGACAGTCTGACCGCTTCGACTGGGAACCCCGTCGCGTACCTGTCGGTGGATCTGCGTTTCGCAAGCGCATGCCACGCCCTGGCGGCCCACGCCGACGCCGTGCTGGGCGGCGTCGACGTCTTGTGTGCCAACGCTGGTATCTACCCCGAGCGGTTACTCAGCGAGATGACCGAGAAGGAGTTCGACGATGTGATCGCTGTCAACCTCCGGTCGACTGTCTTCTCTGTGCAGGCATGTGCCCCACTCCTAGCCCGCTCGCGAAGGGGGAGGGTGGTCCTCGTGTCTTCGATCACCGGCCCGGTAACCGGGTGGCCGGGCTGGTCCCACTACGGCGCCAGCAAGGCGGCACAGCTCGGTTTCATGAAGAGCGCCGCCCTTGAGCTAGCGCCCGACGGGACAACGGTGAACGCTGTAGCACCGGGGAGTATCGCGACCGAGTCCTATGAATGCCTCGAAGAGGCTGAGCGGGAGCGCATCCTGGCGGCGATACCGGCCGGCAGGATGGGAACAGTCGCTGACGTGGCGGCGGCTTGTCTCTACCTCGGGAGCGAAGATGCGGGTTTCGTCACCGGGCAGGTTCTCGTGCTGGATGGGGGCCAGGTACTGCCAGAGCTTCCGCTTGCGACGCCAGGTCGGTGACCTCGGCGCTACGCACGCCGGGCACGAGTAGGAACAGCAGCGTGACGCACCCGCCGACGGCACCGGCCCATACCAGCGTCGTCTGTGCACCGAACTGGGCGGCAACGGGTGCGGTGACGGCGTATGAAAGCGGGACGAGCGCTGTGGACACGAACCAGTCGACGCTCGAGACCCGGCCGAGGAGGCCCAGCGGGACAAGTCGCTGCTTCGCAGTCGACCAGGCGATCATCCCTACCGCCTCGCCGGCGCTGACAACGGTGCAGGCAACGGCGAGGCCGAACGAGCTCGAGGCCAACCCGTAACCGGCCACCGCAAACGTCGCGACGGCCCACGCGACATATGCCAGCGTCAGGTGTCGCCGGGGCAGTCCGGTATGGCCGAGCGCTGCAGCGGCGGCTACCGCTCCCAAACCTCCGCTGGCGTACACCAGCCCCAGATCCCCGGCCGACTGCTCGAAGACCTGTTTCACCAGGTACGGCACGAGAACCTCAGACGGACCGAGGAAGAACAAGAGGCCCACGGCGCCGGCTGAGAGGGTCGCCCATAGCCAGGGTTGGGACCAGACGTACGCAACCCCCTCTCGGAGGTCATGCCACGCGCTGGTTGTCGACGCCGCGTGTGCCAGTCGTGGAATTGACCTAACGAGCAAGGCGGACATGACGAAGGAGCCCGCGTCCAGGAGGAACGCTCCGCCTGTGCCCGCCAGCGCGATGATCACACCACCGACGGCAGGACCGAGCATCCGAAGACCGATCGGGCGCACCAGCTGGTCGAGCGCGTTGGCCTGGGTGAGCTGATGAGCAGGCACCAGCTCTGGGATGATCGCGTCGAAGGCCGGCCCGAACACGCCCGTGGCGGCCCCGTAGACGCCGACCACGACGTAGACCTCGAGCAGGTTGGAGTGGTTCCACCACGCCATGGCCGCGAGCAATCCGAGGCAGCTTGCGCGGACCATGTCGCTTCCCAGCATCACCAGCCGCCGGTCGGCTCGGTCGGCAAGCAGCCCACCGAGCGGGAACAGGACCAGCTGCGGTGCGGCGAGGGCCACGCCGGCCCAGGCCATTGCGCCGACACCCGCCGACATGCTGTAGACCTGCCAAGCGAGCGCCACCAGGAAGATTCCGTCCCCGACCAGGCTCACCGATGCGCCGGTCCACAGTAGCCGGAAGCTTCGGTTGCGCAGCGGAGCGAGCACTCCCCCGCCCCGGCCTGCGCCGTTGCCGCTCACCCTCGGGTCACTCCTCGTGCTGCAGCTCGAACCGCTCCACCAGGCGGGTCAAGGTGTCGTTGAGCTCCTCGATCTCGTCGTCCTCGTTGGCGGCGGTGACCTGGATGCGGAATCCGACCTGATCACGCGGCACCAGCGGATAGGCCGCGAGCGTCACGTAGATGCCGTTGTCGAAGAGGAAGTCGCCGACGGCGGGAAGGTCTTCTGCATGAGAGAGCGGGAGCTCGATGATCGGGAAGCCTGTGACGTTCGGAGTCTTCAGTCCGAGAGCGTGCACATTCTGGAGGATCGCTCTGGTCTTCTGGGCCAGTGTGCGCCGTATCCGGTCGCCGCGGGCTTCGTTGACGTCGAACCCCGCAAGCACCGTTGCCAGTGAGGCTGTGGGAGACGGGCCCGAGTAGAGGTAGGGGGCAGCAGCGACCTTGAGGTGGTTCTTCAGGTAGGTGGGCAAGGCGAGAAAGGCGAGCAACGATGAGTACGCCTTCGAGAAGCCACCGACGAGCACGACGTTGTCATACGTCTCTCCGGCGTGCCGCATGATGCTGTTGCCGCGCAGACCGTAGGGGACCGATGGTGACGGCATCTCCCCGATGACCCCGAAGCCGTGCGCGTCGTCGATGTACAGCAGGGCGTCGTACTTCCGGCAGACGGCCGCGAATGCGCGGACGTCCGGGACATTGCCCGTCATGCTGTTGACGCCGTCCATACAGACGACTCGAGCCTCGCCGGCTGGTAGGGCCGCGAGCAGCTCTTCAAGGTGCGCCACGTCATTCGACCTGAAGCGGTGCATCCGAGCCCCGCGGCCACGGGCTACCGCACAGCCGTCGTAGATCGTCTTGTGGGCCTGGGCATCCATGAGGACGTGCCCTCTGCCGGCCAGGATGGGGATGACCGTCATGTGGATATGGGTGATGGTCGGCAGGACGAGAGTGTCCTCAGCTCCGAGCAGGGCCGTCAGCCGGTCCTCGATGTCGACGTAGAGGCGCGGGTTGCCCAGCAGCCGCGACCACGACGGATGGGTTCCCCAGCGCATCAGCTGCTCGTGCACGGACTCGATGATCTCGGGTTCGAGGTCGAAGCCGAGGTAGTTGCAGGACGCGAAGTCGGAGAGCCACTGGTCCCCGATCCGGATCCTGCGCCCACGGAGCTCTTCGATGACGGCGTCGTACATGCGGTTGCTACTTCGCAGTCGCTCGAGGTCTTGCCAACGGTCGTCCTCCCTGAGGTATCCGGTCGGATCGAGTCGTGTGGGGCTGGTCGTCATGCGGCATCCTTTTCGAAGGGAAGTGGCGAGGCGTGGATCATGGCGGCTAGTGGGAGTGGTTCAGTCAGAAGCGCTGGCACGTCTCCGGCGCCAACGGGTTCGGCGTAGTAGAAGCCTTGGCCGATGTCGCATCCGAGGCCCAGCAGGATCTCGCGTTGGTAGGCGTCCTCTACGCCTTCGGCGATGAGGTCGAGGTCGAGCACGAGAGCGATGCGAACGATGGCGTCGACGAGGGCCCTCTGACTGGGAAGAGCGAGCCCGCGCACGAACGCCTTGTCGATCTTGAGGAGGTCGACGGGGAAGTTTCGGAGGTAGCCGAGGGACGAGTACCCGGTGCCGAAGTCGTCCATCGCCAGCCGAACGCCGAGGGACTTCAGCTCGGCGATGGTCCCGACGGACTGAACGTCGTCGTCGAGGAAGAGCGACTCCGTGAGCTCGAGCACCAGGGCTTCAGGTGGGAAGCCCGTGGCCGCCAACGCTTCGCGGACGACGTCAGGGAAGCCCGTGACCTGAAGCTGGCGGGCGCTCACGTTGACGTGCACGTGGGGGCGGGTGCCGTCGGCCAGTCGCCACTGGGAAGCCTCCTGCAAAGCGGTGCGGAGGACCCACGCGCCGAGCGGGACGATGAGGCCGGTGTCCTCCGCGACGGACAAGAAGTCGACCGGCATGAGCGGTCCTCGCCGGCTGTGCTCCCAACGCACGAGTGCCTCGACGCCGGTGGCCTGGTTGGTGCCCATGGCGACCAGCGGCTGGTAGGCCAGGTGGAAGTCGTGGTTCTCGAGGGCGGCCTCGATGTCGCCACGGAGCTCGATCCGCGCTGTGACAACCGCCTGCATCTCGGGCGCGAACATGCGCCAGGTCTTCTTGCCCGCATCCTTGGCCGCGTACAGAGCAAGGTCTGCTGAGCGCAGCAGTTCCGTGGAGTCCTTGCCGTCCCTGTTGGTGGCGATCCCCACGCTTCCGCTGACGGTGATCGTCTCGCCGTTCACGAGGAACGGCTGGCCCAAGGCGGTCACGAGCCTCTCGGCGAGGGCCTCCACCTCTTCGATGGACTCCATGTCCTCGGCGAGCACGGCGAACTCGTCGCCGCCGAGGCGAGCGGCCGTGTCGGCGGGTCGGATGACCTCTCCGATCCGCTTGGCCACCTGCTGGAGCAACTGGTCGCCCAACACGTGTCCCAGCAGGTCGTTGACGTCCTTGAACTCGTCGAGGTCGCAGAAGAGCACCGCCGCCATTTGTTGCGTGCGGCGGTTGCGCCGGAGGGCCTGCTCGGTGCGGTCGTTGAAGAGCACGCGGTTGGCAAGGCCGGTCAGCGGATCGTGGAAGGCGCGATGGGTCAGTTCTCGTTCCAGCTGGCGTCGCATCGTGACGTCTCGCATGGTCAGCACGACACCGTCGACGACGTCTACGTCGCGCAGGTCGGCGAGGAAGACCTCGACCTCGACTGGGCGGCCGTCATAGGCCACGACCTGCCAGTCGTCGAGGTCCTGGGCTCGACGCCCGCGCTCGCGCAGTCGCGACAGCGCCGTCTTGGCGGCTCCGCGAGAGTCGGTGTGCAACAGGTCGAGAAGGGGGCGCCCAAGGATGGCTTCCGGCTCCTGCCCCATCATCCCGTGGACCGAGGGGGTGGCGTAGCTGACGTGGTCGCCCTCGTCGAGGACGATGATCACATCGGTCGCGTTCTGGATGAGCGCCCGGAAGTGCTCCTCACTTCGTCGCGACACCAGCTCGTTGTCCAGCGTGATTCGGACGAGTGCGAGGGCCACCTGGGAGGTAAGCGTCTGCAATGCGTCCGCGACGGACGCGAGAGCGCTCTGACGGCCGGTGACACAGATAAGGCCAAGAAGCTCCGCATCGTCGCTGGAAGTCACCGGAACCATGAGTACAGACGAGCCGTCGGCTTCCTCTGCCACCGGAAGTCGGGGCTGGGACACTTTTCCTCGAGGCGCCCGACCATAGACGTCGAGAAACTCTCTGGGGAGCCCTTCGGCGACGGCGAACTCGTCGCGAAGCATCAGCCAGGACACCATCTTCTTGTCTGCGATGTCGGGCAGCACGAGCTCGACGACCGTCTTGATACTCGTGCGGGTGGTCGCCCGGGCCAGGTCGCCCGATACCCGACGAAGTGCTCTTTCCCGCTCCACCGAGCGGCGCTGCTGACGCACCACCCCGGCGAGGCGAGTGAGCACCAGCCCGAAGAGGACGGCACTGAAGACGGCGATGACACCGGTCTCCAGCGTCTTCCCGGCGAGAGAGCGCTGCAAGAGCACCACTGGTGCGATGAGGCTCGCGGCAGCGATCATGCCCAGCCGTGACCAGCGCAGCTCGGACTGAACAGCAGGCTGACGGACCGTGAGCTCGCGCATCGACGGGTGCAAAGCCGCGGCGCCCCACAGCACGTAGCACGCGAACCACAAGACATCGACGGGTCCCCCGTTGGCCCAGGATCCACTCAGCTGGATGAGGCCGTACAGTACGTCCGCCGCGAGCAGGCATACGACACCAGCGGTGAGCAGCTTCAGCGACAATGGGCGCGACTCTACGGAGAGCAGCAAGCGTGACAACATCGCCAGCAGCAGCACATCGCCCAGTGGGTAGGCGATCGACACGATCTTCTGGAACGTGTCGAGGTCGCCCGAGGACACGTAGGGGCCGATCCAGTAGATCCAGACGAGAAGGCCAAGCCCGACGCTGATGATGAGGGAGTCGAGGACGACTGCGCCGTCGCGATGCGCGGCTACCCGTCGGTTGAACACGACCAATGCTGCTGTGAACGCCGGATAGGTCAAGAGGTAGAAGGCGTCGGCCACGGAGGGGAACGGGTTGACCTGCCCCAGGACGGTGGTCAATAGGTTGTAGGTGCTGTCGCCGAGCACGAATGTCACGAGAGCGGCGGCGACGAGAGCCCAAGGCAGGAGGCTGCTGGGTCGGTTGAGCCGGACACCGTGCACGACCGCGGCGGTGCCAACCAGACCGATCGCCGCGTAAAGGAACGAGTGCATACCGGGGAAGCAGTAGTACGTCGTGACGAAGCCCAGCCACATCACCCCGTAGAGCACCGTGAGAATCCGCCAGTCCAGCAGCCCAGAGGCCGGCGCTGGGCTCATTGTCACCGTGCTTTCCGGTGCCGGACCAGGTACTGCCGGATGCGCCGGAGCAGTCGGGGAGAGAGCCGTCGGCGCCTGCGTGACCATGCGACCCCACACCCTTCGTGTCCGCGGATCGTTCGCTACCCGCTGTGCATGTATGAATACCCTGTGTTACTGAGGCTACCTCAGGTGAGGTGGCGCTGCCTGTCTACGCTGAAATTGGTGCTTTACGCCCGCTTCGGGGCGATCTCGACTCCGCCCTACCTGGCGGCCACCAGTGCATTCAGGGGCTCCTCGACAAGGTCGTCGTCGGAGCGGTAGGCATCCTTCGCGGAGACTACGACCCGGTTCCTGCCGTCCTGCTTCGCCTGGTAGAGAGCTGTGTCGACACGACGCAACAACGTGGTCGTGCCGATGTCGTCAGCACGCAGGTTGGCCACTCCCAGGCTGGCCGTCATCCGGACCTTGCAGGCGGGGATCGTCATCAGCTCGACGGCGCCGCGGATCTTCTCCGCTGCGGTGAGCGTGCCCGCGGCGTCAGTGTCGGGCAGCAGGATCAGGAACTCCTCCCCTCCGACTCGCGCGACGACGTCGCCACGACGGCACGACTGAGTCAGCAGGAGCCCAACCTCGGAGAGCACCATGTCGCCGACGGCGTGCCCGAATATGTCGTTCACCTGCTTGAACATGTCGAGGTCAAGACTGAGCACGCCGAGCGGAGAGCCCGATCGGCTGCTGCGGGCCACGATCTGTTCCAGCTCCTCGTACACGCTGCGCCTGTTGTGCAGCCCGGTGAGCTGGTCCGTGGCAGCGTCATACTCGGCCCGAGCCTTGAGCCGGCGGAACTCCGCAAGCATGGACATGAGCACGACACCTGAAGCGACCAGGGTGAGAGAGCGGCCGCAGTACCAGCCGAGGCTGTACCGGCTTCCCGAGGTGTAGGTCAGAGCCAGGTCGCACAGGCACGCCAGGATGGCGATCGTGGACCACCGCTCAGGGCCGCCGCGTAGTCGTGTGCCACGGACGGCCGCCACCAAGGCCAGCAAGACCAGGGGAGTGGTGACGGGGGCGGTCAGGGACGTCATCGCTGAGTAGTCCAGACCGACGATGAGCACCGGGAGTCGGTGCGCGAGGACGGCTAGGCTGGCGACGACGGCGCCGCTACCCACTGCCACGGCAGCCGTGCTCGCGGCAGAGAGCCGCCGACGTCTGGGCGGAGGCGTAGAGGTCGACCAGCTCACCGGCCAGGGCGCCCAGGCCGCTCCGAGCAGTACGGGGAAGCCGACGTGCCAGAGAAGGTAGAAGTACGGCGCCATGGAGGCTGTCACGGCGAGCGGCGGGTTGTCCGACACAACACCCGGGAATGCCAGGGCGTACCCGGCCATCGAGACCAGCGACCAGGTGTACGCCCACGACATCACCAGCAGCCGAAGGTCCCCGCGGTCGCGGTAGCCGCCGAGCAGCAGATAGACCGACAGGACGTCGAAGCAAGCAACAACCGACAACATGGCAGGCATGAAGCTGGCGGCCGAGCTCAGCTGATGCGTCCCGAGGGGAAGTAGAGCCGCAGTCGTCAGTGTGGCAGCCAGCGCTGTGATCATCAGAGGACTACGTGGACGAATCATGTTACTAAGTGTAGCGACACGACTACGCCGGGTAGTAGCCTTTCGGGCCAACGGCTCCGCCGATCGTGGAGCCGCGTTCGGCTAGATGCGGCGGGCCTTCGTCCCGTAATCTCACTGGTCGAGGAAGGAGTACACGATGAGTGGTGTACGGGTGTTGGTCGGCACACGCAAGGGTGCGTTCGTGCTCACGGCGGACGGCAGGCGAGATCGATGGGACGTCAGCGGTCCCCACTTCGCTGGCTGGGAGGTCTACCACGTTGCAGGGTCTCCTGCTGACCCGACCCGGATCTTTGCCTCACAGTCAACTGGCTGGTTCGGGCAGCTGATCCAGCGGTCCGACGACGGTGGTGAGACCTGGAACCAGGTGGACAACCACTTCGAGTATGACGGCGTACCGGGTACTCACCAGTGGTATGACGGAACCCCTCATCCATGGGAGTTCGCACGCGTGTGGCATCTGGAGCCCTCGCTGACCGACCCGGACCTGGTCTACGCCGGGGTCGAGGACGCCGCGCTGTTCCGGTCGACGGACGGCGGACAGCAGTGGCAGGAGCTGGCAGGGCTACGAAATCACGACACCGGCCATGCGTGGCAACCCGGTGCAGGCGGTATGTGCCTGCACACGATTCTCCAGCATCCCGACGACCCGGGCCGGATGTTCGTCGCGATCTCCGCGGCCGGCGCGTTCCGCACCGACGACGCCGGGGAGACCTGGCGACCTATCAACCGGGGCCTCCAGTCCGAGGGCATCCCCGACCCCGACGCCGAGGTGGGCCACTGCGTGCACCGGCTGGCCATGCATCCGTCCCGACCGGACGTCCTGTTCATGCAGAAGCACTGGGATGTCATGCGAAGCGACAATGCAGGGGAGTCCTGGAGCGAGGTCAGCGGCGACCTTCCCACGGACTTCGGGTTCGCGATCGACGTCCACGCTCATGAGCCGGACACGGTCTACGTCGTGCCGATCAAGAGCGACTCGGAGCATTTTCCGCCCGAAGGGAGGCTCCGGGTCTACCGGAGCCGTGCCGGAGGTCACGAGTGGGAACCGCTGACCAACGGCCTCCCGCAGAAGGACTGTTACGTCAACGTCCTTCGCGATGCCATGGCCGTCGACTCGCTCGACTCCTGCGGTATCTACTTCGGTACCACGGGGGGGCAGGTATACGCCTCCGCCGATGCCGGCGACAGCTGGGCGCCGATCGTGCGGGACCTGCCCGCGGTGCTCTCCGTCGAAGTCCAGACGCGGACATGATCCGCGTCGCACTCCCAGCGCACCTACGGACACTGGCGCAGGTCGACGGAGAGGTGCAGCTCTCCGTCGTGGGTGATGTCACGGTGGGGTCGGTCCTGGATGCCCTGGAGTCTCGCTATCCCATGCTCTGCGGAACGATCCGTGACCGCAACACTCACCAGCGCCGAGCCTTCGTCCGGTTCTTCGCGTGCGAGGAGGACCTCTCTCACGACGAGCCGAGCAACTCACTGCCTGACGCCGTGACGTCGGGCGCTGAGCCGTTCCTCATCGTCGGAGCCATGGCCGGCGGCTAGCCTGGGTGCAGCCAGACACACCGGGACGTGACCGGTCTGGACCGACCAGATGGGCGGCGAGCCTCAGCTGCGAAGGTACGACGCTCCGTTGACGTCGACGATCGTGCCGCTCGCGAACCGTGCCTGCGGTGAAGCGAGCCATACCACCGCCGCCGCTACCTCGTCCGGGCGGGCCACCCGACCGAACGGCGACTGTGCGCGAACGGCTTCGCCGCGCGGTCCGTCCAGGACCTCACGGGCCATGTCCGTCTCGACGAAGCCTGGAGCCACCGTCGCGACGGTTATCGCATGCGGCGCAAGAGCCACCGCAAGAGACTGTCCGAAAGCGTTGAGTCCCGCCTTCGACGCACCGTATGCCGGAGACTCCGGTTCGCCCCGAAACGCTCCTCGGCTCGACACGTTCACGACCGCTCCCCCGCCTGCGGCCAGCAGGTGGGGCAGGGCGCAGAAGGTGGCGTTGGCCGCTCCGATGAGGTTCACCCCCAACGTCTCCCGCCATACCGCCTGCCACTCTTCGTATGTCGTGGCCGTCGGAGGGTGCGCAACGAAGACGCCGGCATTGTTGACCAGCACATCCAGCCCCTCCAGCCGCTCGGCCGCCGTGTCAACCGCCCGCCGTACGTCGTCCGCCGACGTCAGCTCCGCCTGCACGGCGACATGCCCGGTGCCGGGGAGACAGGCAACGGTGCGTTCTGCCGCCGCGTGCGACGAGCCGTAGTGGACGGCCACCCTGTCACCCAGCTCGGCGAAGGCCTGCACCACAGCGCGTCCGATCCCTCGAGCGCCGCCGGTCACAAGAACTGCCCTGTTCATGAAATATCCGCCCTACCTCGCTGACGACGTGACCCATGTCTGGCCGAACAGGCCGACGCGGACACTGTGCCAGGCTCCCCGGTGGCCCCGCTGACCGCCGACCGCCGGCCGCCGACCACGCGGTTCTCGACCTCAATGTCGAGTCGTCGGAAGGACCCTCGGGACATCGAACGCCGGATAGTCAGGCGGATCCTGGTAGCGCTCCCTGCGCGGGGTCGTCCACGGCCGGCTGGGCGTCTGTGGGGTCCAGGAAGACGTGCTTGACCTCTGGGTACCTCTGGCGTACCCGTTGGTCGACGTCTTCTGCGTAGCGCTCGAGGGTCTGGCCGCTTGCCTCGTCGTCCATATCGACCCTGACGGCGACGAGGACCTCGTCGGGTGCCAGTCGCATCGTCAGCAGCTCCACGACCGCTTCGATCCCGGGTGAGTCGGTGATCTCGGCATGGATGCCGTCACGAACGTCTTCGGAAACGGACTGCCCGATCAGCAGAGTCTTGTTCTCGTTGCCGAGCACGTAGGCGATGGCGATGAGAAGCAACCCGATCGCGACCGATGCGGTTCCATCCCAGAAGCCCAGGCCGGTCAGCTCGTGCAGAGTCAGGCCGAGTGCGGCGAGGATGATCCCGATCAACGCAGCGGTGTCCTCGAAGGCGACGGTCTTCACGGTGGGGTCGTTGGTGAGGCGAAGGTGCTGGACGACCCCGCGACCGCTACCTGCCGCCTCACCCCGCACCTGACGCACGGCCTTCAGCCAGGATGCGCCCTCGAAGAGGAACGAGAAGCCCAGGACGGCGTAGGCCAGCACCAGATGTGTCACGTCCTCAGGTGCGAGTATCGCCGAGATCCCCTCGTACACCGAGAAACCGGCTCCGAGGACGAAGATGCCGACCGCAGCCAACAGCGACCAGAAGTAGCGTTCCATCCCGTACCCGAACGGGTGCAGCGCGTCAGCCGGCTTCTGGCTGCGCTTGAGGGCGGTGAGCAGGAACACCTGGTTCAATGTGTCGGCCACCGAGTGCGCCGCCTCGGCCAGCATCGCGGTCGAGCCGGAGAGCAGGCCTCCGACGGTCTTGGCGATGGCGATGGCGAGGTTGACGCCACCGGCCAGCAGGACAGTGCTGGTCGACTCGTCCCCGGTCTTGCCGGAGGAGTCCTTCGAGTCGGTCGCGGTCATTCGTCGTAGTCGAAGTCCGAGACGATGTGGACGGCCGCCTCCTCAGCGCTGGCGCCGGCGCCGTCGATGCCCACGTCCGAGCCGATCAGCTCGGCGTCGACGTCCTCGCCGATGCCCTCGTCGGGGTCGACGAGCCTTCCGGCCCGCACATCTCCGACCTCGCCGTCGTCCAGAACGTCGTCGTCCACCTCGACCGGAAGCTCCGGCTCCTCCTGAGCCAGCCGCTGGTCGAGCGTCTCGCCCTCGAGCTGCTCCTCAGCTGTGTTCCCGAATTTCTCGGCCGCCGAATACCTCTCCGGCGGGGAGTAGCCCTCGTCGAGCACGTCTGCGGTGCCTCGGTCGAGAAGCGAGTCCTCCTCCTGGATCTGGTCCAGCTGCTCGGACTGCTCCGGCACTTCGTCTGCGATCTCGGTCATGGATCCACTTTGTCAGACGCGTCCAACAGCCTCGTCCGGCGACCGCGCCATGCTCGGGAGCCTGTCACTCGAGTGGCAGGGACCAGTCGATCGCGTGACCACCCTGAGCCAGCAGGTGGTCGTTCGCACGGCTGAAGGGGCGGCTCCCGAAAAAGCCGCGGGCGGCCGAGAGCGGCGAGGGGTGGGCGCTGGCGATCACCGGGATACCTGTGAGGATGGGGCGAAGGGACTGAGCGTCTCGCCCCCAGAGAACCGCGACGAGTGGGCCGCCGCGACGGACCAGTCCCTGGATCGCCAGGTCGGTAACGGCCTCCCAGCCCCGGCCGCGATGAGAGCCGGGCGCGCCCGCCCGAACGGTGAGCACCCGGTTGAGTAGCAGAACGCCCTGGTCCGCCCACCCCGAAAGGTCCCCGTGCTCCGGTGCGGTCACGCCGACGTCGTCGGTCATCTCGCGGTATATGTTGGCGAGGCTCCGTGGGAGAGGTCGCACGCTCCGGTTCACCGAGAACGACAACCCGACCGGGTGGCCCGGTGTGGGATAGGGGTCCTGCCCCACCACCAGCACGCGAACGTCCGCGAGCGGCCGGGCGAACGCCCGAAGGATGTCGGTTCCGGCAGGAAGGAAGTGGTGGCCCTGCGATGTCTCGTGGCGGAGGAAGTCTCCCATCGCGGTGACCGCGGGCTGCGCAGGCGACAGGACCGTCGCCCAGTCCGCCGCGACGAGATCGGTCAGTTCGGCGCGCCCCACGGTGCTGATTTTGTCGTACGCCGACAACCCCCGACCGCCAGGGCCGGCGTACGCAGCGCGTCTGTGCCGAACACGCCGTGGACGGAAAGAAACTCAGCGAAAAATGTCGCCCAAACTCTTGCGCGTCGTCTTGACCCCGATGTAGAAATTACACACGAACTTCGGCAACGGGGTTCGCGGGCAGATCGGAAGATTCGATCCGTCCGGCGGGCTCCGGCTCGTCGGCGCTGAGCGGGGAGACCTGCTCGGAGTCGTCTGGTGACGCGGGCGATGAGGTCGTCTTTGAAGGTCGGTCGTCGCGACGCGTCACCGTCGAGACATTCGGAGGCTCCGCAAACTCATACTTTGCGGAGCCTCCACCCTTTTGGAGCACAAGGGTATGTGAATTCAGTTCGCCGGCTGAACTGGTCAGTAGTTTAGTGGTTGTCGGTGCCAGTGGAGTGTATCCCCGGGGGCGTGTCTGGCTCGAAGTGGCTCGGGCTCGTCACCGCTTCTGCAGGTCGTTGAGGAAGTTCTCCGCCCACTTCGCGATGTCGTGCTCACGGACCTGTCGTCGCATGCCTCGCATCCGTCTGCGCAGGTCCTGCCGCGGAGCACGCATCGCTTCCAGCATCGAGTCCTTGAGCCCGTTGATGTCGTGCGGGTTCACGAGGAAAGCCTGCTTCAGCTCGTCCGCCGCCCCGGCGAACTCCGACAGCACGAGCGCTCCGTTGTTGTCGGTCCGGCATGTCACATACTCCTTCGCCACCAGGTTCATGCCGTCCGCGAACGGGGTGACGACCATGATGTCTGCGGCCCGGTAGAGCGCAGCCATCTCGTCTCGTGGGTACGACGAGTGCAGGTAGTGGATCGGAAGCCGACCGATGCGGGCGAGATCGCCGTTGATGCGTCCGACCCAGCGCTCGATGTCGTCGCGGACCACCTGGTAGTCCCCGATGCGTTCGCGGCTGGGCGAGGCGACCTGGACGAAGACGGCGTCCTCGACGCTGATGTGCCCATCGACGATGAGCTCCCCGAAGGCGCGGAGACGCTGCCGGATCCCCTTCGTGTAGTCGAGCCGGTCGACCCCGAGAAGGACATGGACGGGATGGCCCAGCTCGGTGCGGATCTCCTCGGCGCGCTTCGTCACGTCCGGGGTCGCGGCGAGGGACTCGAGCTGGTGGAAGTCGATCGAGATGGGGTATGAGCGAGCCGCCACCTCTCGGCCGCCGTTCAGCTCGATCTTGTCCCGATGGGTCTTGTGGCCCAGCCGAAGCCTGACCAGCCGCGCGAAGTTGGCGGCTCCCCCTGGTCGCTGGAACCCCACAAGGTCTGCTCCGAGCAGCCCCTCCAGGACCTCGTCACGCCATGGCAGCTGCTTGAACAGCTCGGTCGGAGGAAAGGGCGTGTGAAGAAAGAAGCCGATCCGGAGGTCCGGCCGCTGCTGCCGCAGCATGGCCGGTACGAGCTGAAGCTGGTAGTCCTGCACCCACACGGTGGCGCCCTTCGCTGCGGCTTCGGCCGCGGCGTCGGCGAAGCGGCGGTTGACCGTGACATAGGCGTCCCACCACTCACGACGGAAGACCGGCTTCACGACAACGTCGTGGTACAGGGGCCACAGCGTGGCGTTCGACATTCCGTCGTAGTAGAGGCTGATCTCCTCCTCGGAGACCTGTACCGGCACGAGGGTCAGGTCGTCGGCGGTGAACGGCTCGTAGCTGGCCAGGGAGTCACCGGGCCACCCCACCCAGACGCCCTCACGTTGGCGCAGTACCGGCTCGAGCGCTGTGACCAGCCCTCCCGGGGATGTACGCCAGGCGTTGCCATCTGTGCCGGGGATGCGATCGACGGGCAACCTGTTGGCGACGACGACGAACGCGCTTGTCGGCATGCTCACGGCCTCACCCTACGGCCGAGAGGCGCACATCAGACAGGCGTCCTGTCGGATGGCTCGGACGATCCGGATGACGTGGTGCGGCGCCGCGCGCTTGAAGGATACGGCTGCGCGAGGCGAATGACACCGTTGTGGTTCCTCGCGTACGATGTGCAGCAGTCGGGTGTCGTCTCCCAGCCGCCCAGGTCGTCAGGAGCAGATGCATGGACGCCGCCAACGTCGTCACCTCGGGAGAGTCGGCAAGGGCAGCCGATGCCCTCACCGAGCGCGACCAGCAGATCCTGGCCTTCGAGCGGCTCTGGTGGAAGTACGCCGGAGCGAAGGAGCAGGCTGTCCGCGAGCAGTTCGCGATGTCCGCCACCCGCTACTACCAGGTGCTCAACGTGCTCATCGACCGGCCCGAGGCGATCGCCTTCGACCCGCTGCTGGTCAAGCGCCTGCGTAGGCTCCGCGCGGCCCGCCAGCGGCAGCGATCGGCCAGGCGACTCGGTCTCGAGACCTGACCCGTGGCGCTGCCCTCCGCTGTCACCCTGGCGAGTGCCGCTGTCGTGATCGCGGCCGGCGCCGGGCTGGCGGCTGCCGCGTCGAGTGCGTCGGAGCCTGGGCACCCGGACGGTCCGGCGGCCGTTGCGGGTGCGAAGGCTGCCGCTGGGGCTTCAGCCGCCGAGAAGCCCCAGGGCCCACCCGTCCGTCATGCTCACGGCAGCCCGACGCGTCACAGCACGCCGGTTGCCGTCCCTCATGTGCCTGTCGATGTCTACAACAACTCAGGCGTCGTGGGGCTCGCCGGCGACAAGACCGCGCTTCTCAAGGCCGCCGGTTGGAACGTCGCGAGTACCGACAACTGGTACGGCGCCATACCGGCCGACACGGTGTACTTCGCACCGGGACTGCGGCAGGGCACCGAGCGCCTCGCGGCGTTCCTCCACGTGGACCGAGTGCATCCCACCGTCTCTCCGATGCAGTACGACCGCTTGACGGTCATCTTCACCTCGGGCTGACCCCTGCGGTTGACTGGTGCTATGAGCATCGATCTCCTGACGGCGCAGGGGCGCGCGGGCCTGGACGCCTTGGTCGCAGACCCTGCCCGTGCCCTGGTGGCCTTCGACTACGACGGCACCCTGGCAGACATCGTCGACGACCCCACCCAGGCGGTTCCCCGCCCCGAGGTGGTCGACGGGCTGGTGGCCATGTCGTCGCGGGTCGCACTCGTCGCGATCGTGACGGGGCGGCCCGCACAGTGGGTCGTCGACCTCGCCGAGTTCGACACGAGGGCAGGTCTCGAGCGGCTCGTCGTCCTAGGCCACTACGGGGCCGAGCGCTGGGACGCCGCTACGGGAGAGCTGCAGACGGTGGATCCGCCTGCCGGCCTGAAGGTGGTCCGGTCCCGGCTCGGTGAGGTGCTGGCATCGCTGGACCTTTCCGGAGCCGACGTGGAGGACAAGGGCCTGTCGCTCGCCGTCCACGTCCGGCGGCTGCCTGACCCCGCTGACGCCTTCGCCCGGATGGAGCCGGTGCTGGGGCGGCTGGCCGCTGACGAGGGTCTGGTCGTGGAACCGGGGCGCATGGTTGTGGAGCTGCGCCCAGCCGGGATGGACAAGGGTCAGGCGCTCGGCTCGCTGGCTGACGAGACCGACGCTCGGACGCTGGTCTTCGCAGGCGACGACCTGGGGGACGTCTCCGCCTTCCGTGAGGTGGAGCGGCGGCGCTCGAGCGGTCTGGCTGGCCTGTTGGTGTGCTCCGGCTCGACCGAGGTGACCGCGTTGGCCGACCTGGCAGACGTCGTCGTCGGCGGCCCGGCCGGTGTCGCCACCTTCGTCGCTGATCTGCTGGCGGAGCTCGGGCCGTCCTGATCCTCAATTTATCGTCGAGCGGGCGGGTATGCCCCCTCGACGGGCATGTTCGCCTTTCGCGAGGCAGGGCGTTGCGCCCTCTCGAGAGCACATTCCCGCCCTTTCGACGGGACATCTGCGCCCTTTCGACGGGTGTGGGGGTGATGGTTTTGGGTTTTGGGTTGTGGGTTGTGTGCCATCTGACCGGGTGGTGGACGGGTCGTCTTGGCAGGCGAGAGCACGGCGGTAGTCTGGCGGGACTCATCGAGAGGGGCAGAGGGACCGGCCCGCTGAAGCCCCGGCAACCACTGGAGAGCGCGTGCAAAGGCGCATGCTCACCGGACGGTGCCAAATCCGACTCACGTCGACCGCCGCCGTGGGAGAGATGAGAAGGAGGCTTCGTGAGCACAACGTTCAAGTCCGCGCCCCCGACGGCGGTGGGGCAACGTCCCGCACATCCCTTCGGGAACGCACGTTGTCTGGTGTGTCGAGAGTGCCGCACAGAGCTGTTGCTCGGGCCTTTCTACGCGTGCCCGGAGTGCTTCGGTCCGCTCGAGGTGGCCTACGACTTCCCGACCGTCACACGGGAGTCGATCGCGGCCGGTCCGAAGAACATCTGGCGGTACGCCGACCTGCTGCCGGTCCGGCCGGACATCGCGAGCATCCCGAACATGGAACCGGGGTCGACCCGTCTCGTACGAGCCGACAACCTGGCGCGCGAGCTCGGTATCAGGACACTGTGGGTCAAGGACGACTCGGGCAACCCGACGCACTCGTTCAAGGACCGCGTGGTGGCGGTGGCGATCGCCGCAGCCCGCGAGCTGGGACTCCAGGTGATCGCCTGCCCGTCCACCGGGAACCTCGCGAACGCCGTGGCGGCGGCTGCCGCGCGCGCGGGATTCCGAAGTGTCGTCTTCATCCCGGACAATTTGGAGAGGCCCAAGATCATCACTACGGCCGTGTACGGCGGCACCCTGATCGCCGTCAAGGGCAACTACGACGACGTCAACAGGCTGGCCTCGGAGATCGCCGGCGAAGAGGATGGCTGGGCCTTCGTGAACGTCAACGTGCGCCCCTACTACTCGGAGGGCTCCAAGACCCTCGGATACGAGGTGGCCGAACAGCTCGGTTGGCGACTGCCTCAACAGGTGGTGATCCCGGTGGCGTCCGGCTCGCAGCTGACGAAGGTCGACAAGGGTCTGGGCGAGCTGGCCGAGCTGGGCCTGGTCGAGCAGACGCCGTACAGGATCTTCGGTGCTCAGGCGCAGGGCTGCGAGCCCGTGGCGGCAGCCTTCCGAGCCGGCAGCGACGTGGTGTCCCCGGTCAGACCCGACACCATCGCCAAGTCCCTAGCCATCGGCAACCCCGCGGACGGTCCGTACGTGCTCGATGTCTGCCGCCGGACGGGCGGGTCGGTCGAGTCGGTCTCCGACGAAGAGATCCGCGACGGTATCCAGCTGCTGGCTCGCACCGAAGGCATTTTCGCCGAGACCTCAGGAGGTGTCACCGTCGCGACGCTCAAGAAGCTCCTGGCGAACGGCGATCTCGACCCTGACGCCGAGACAGTCGTCTTCAACACCGGCGACGGACTCAAGACCTTGGACGCAGTCGCCGACCGCGTCGGTCCGGCGGCGACCATCGAGCCGACGTACGCTGCCTTCACCGCGACGAGATTGTGAGAAACAGATGAGTGCACGCGTACGGGTCCCGACGATCCTGCGGACGTACACGGCGGGAGAGTCCGAGGTGACGGCGGAGGGGTCCACGCTCAGCGACGTCCTCGAGTCGCTCGACGCGTCGTTTCCCGGGATCAAGGGAAGGATCGTCGACGAGCAGGGGTCTCTTCGGCGCTTCGTCAACGTGTACGTCGGCAACGACGACGTACGCTTCCTCGACGGACTGGCCACGCCGGTCGCGGAGAATGCGCAGATCTCCGTCATCCCCGCTGTCGCGGGCGGCTGAGAAGAGACAACCCCGCGACCTCCGAGCCGCTTGCACTCGGGTGGGGCGAGTGCTAATAATGGATTGGCACTCTCGACCCGAGAGTGACAGCCGGTTGGCTTCGGCGAGGGCAAGGGCGCGCTGCGGGGAAGGGTCCGTGGCTCAGGTCTGGCCCGTCCGTCGCGGGCGTCGCGCCAACCTTCCACCACATACCTCGAGCGCGGAGGAATCGCGTACATGCCCAAGATCATTGCGTTCAATGAGGAAGCCCGACGTGGCCTCGAGCGAGGGATGAACACCCTTGCCGACGCCGTGAAGGTGACGCTTGGCCCGAAGGGCCGAAACGTCGTTCTCGAGAAGAAGTGGGGCGCACCGACGATCACCAACGACGGTGTCTCCATTGCCAAGGAAATCGAGCTGGAGGACGCCTTCGAGAAGATCGGCGCCGAGCTCGTCAAGGAAGTTGCCAAGAAGACCGACGACGTCGCCGGAGACGGCACGACGACGGCCACGGTGCTCGCCCAGGCCATGGTGCGCGAAGGTCTGCGCAACGTCGCCGCCGGCGCGAACCCGATGGCGCTCAAGCGCGGGATCGAGGCCGCCGTCGAGGCGGTCACCTCTCAGCTGCTGACGATGGCCAAGGACGTCGAGACCAAGGAGCAAATCGCTTCGACGGCCTCGATCTCCGCCGGTGACAGCCAGGTGGGCGAGATCATCGCCGAAGCCATGGACAAGGTCGGCAAGGAAGGCGTCATCACCGTCGAGGAGAGCAACACCTTCGGACTCGAGCTCGAGCTCACCGAGGGTATGCGCTTCGACAAGGGCTACATCTCGCCGTACTTCGTCACCGACGCCGAGCGCATGGAGGCCGTCCTCGATGACCCCTACGTGCTCGTCGTGAACTCGAAGATCGGCGCCGTCAAGGACATGCTGCCGGTGCTGGAGAAGGTCATGCAGTCCGGCAAGGCTCTGCTGATCCTCGCGGAGGACGTCGAGGGAGAAGCTCTCGCGACGCTGGTCGTCAACAAGATCCGCGGCACGTTCAAGTCGGTCGCCGTCAAGGCTCCCGGTTTCGGCGACCGTCGCAAGGCCATGCTCCAGGACATCGCCATCCTCACAGGTGGCCAGGTCATCAGCGAAGAAGTCGGCCTCAAGCTGGAGTCGGCCGGCGTCGAGCTCCTCGGGCAGGCACGTAAGGTCGTCGTGACCAAGGACGAGACGACCATCGTCGAGGGTTCCGGTGACTCCGACCAGATCGCCGGCCGGGTCAACCAGATCCGCGCCGAGATCGACAAGAGCGACTCCGACTACGACCGCGAGAAGCTGCAGGAGCGGCTGGCCAAGCTGGCCGGCGGCGTTGCGGTCATCAAGGTCGGTGCCGCGACCGAGGTGGAGCTCAAGGAGCGCAAGCACCGCATCGAGGACGCCGTCCGCAACGCCAAGGCGGCCGTCGAGGAGGGCATCGTCGCCGGAGGCGGCGTCGCTCTCGTCCAGGCCACCGCAGCCGCTTTCGAGAAGCTCGACCTCGAGGGCGACGAGGCCACCGGCGCCGCGATCGTCAAGGTCGCCGCCGAGGCACCGCTCAAGCAGATCGCGATCAACGCGGGTCTCGAAGGCGGAGTCGTGGCCGAGAAGGTGCGCAACATCGAGTCCGGTCACGGCCTCGACGCTTCCACCGGCGAGTACGTCGACATGATCAGCAGTGGGATCATCGACCCGGCGAAGGTGACCCGTTCTGCGCTGCAGAACGCCGCCTCCATCGCCGCGTTGTTCCTCACCACCGAGGCTGTCGTCGCCGACAAGCCCGAGAAGGCCGCTGCGGCCGCACCGGGTGGACCCGACATGGGCGGGATGGACTTCTAGAAGTTCCCATCAGGGCGTCTCGCGCCTCGACCCGAAGCTGCACGGAAGCGGTCCCGACCTCACAGTCGGGGCCGCTTCTTGGCGCACGTAAGGCGGGCGCACGTAGCCCAGGCGCACGTAGCCCGTATCTGCACCGCCCTGCCCCGCCTCACGTGCAGAGCCGCATCGCCGTCACCGCGTAGACCCGGGCACACGCGAAGACGTCGGCGAGCTCGACATGCTCGTCGATCGCGTGGGCGTGCCTCACGTCACCGGGACCGTACTGAAGCATGGGGACCCCTGCTCGTGCGTAGTGACGTAGGTCCGACCCCCAGGCCCCGCCCGTCGACGCGGGCGTCGACCCGCGCACGCTGTGCACCGCCCCACGTACGTCGTCAAGCAGAGCGTGGCCTTCCCGCAGCGCGCCCGGTGCGAACATCCCGCCCGGCCATGTCACCCTGACGGGATGGTCGCGCAGCCAGGGGTCGCCGGCGGCCGCAGCTTCGACAGCTGCCTCGAACGCCGCGACAGCCTCCTCGACGGTCTCGTCAATGCGAACGCCGTACCGGCCCTCGGCGACGAGCCGGTCCGGCACGGTGCTTGCCCAGTCACCGGCATGGACGGTTCCGACCGACAGCGGCCAGGGGAGATCCAGGTGCTGGAAGAGCTGCGGAGCCTCGCGGTTGCGGCGCGCCTCGAAGTCGCGGAGCGCCCGGTGCACCACCTCGAACTTCTCGATGGCGCTGACCCCGCGGCTGCGGGTCGAGCCGTGTGTGGCGCGGCCGGCGAGCTCTAGTCGGAAGGTGAGGGAGCCGGCGTTCGCCGGAACCAGGTCACCGCACGTGGGCTCCCCACTGAGGCATGCCGCAGCTGTATGTCCCCGCCGAAGCGTCGCGTACGCGCCGATTCCCCCGTCCTCCTCACCGCTCACACAGTGCACGGCGAGCGGGCGGGCCAGCCTGACACCGGAGCGTCGAAGCGCGGCGGCGGCACCGATCGCTGCGACCACGCCGGCCTTCATGTCACAGGCCCCGCGCCCCCAGGCCACCGAGTCGACGACCCGCAGAGTGAACGGCTCGCGCTCCTCCCACAGATCCAGATCGCCCGGTGGCACGACGTCCGTGTGTCCGTACAGAGCCAGCCCGGGCGTCCTACCGTCGGCGCCGAGGACACCGACGCAGCCCAGCAGCTGGCTCCGCTCGACCTCCATGCCTGGGAAGTCAGACTGCTGCCGCGCCTCGGCGACGTCGATGTCCCAGCAGTCCACGTCCAGTCCGAGGGCGCTCAAGCGCGAGGCGCACCAGCGCTGCGCCTCGGACTCCTCAGGCGTACCGTCGACCGAGCCGATGGCCACGAGCGCGGCCAGGTCGTGGGTTATCTCGGCTTCGTCGACCAGGTCGAGAACTGCTGCCTCCGCGGGGCTCAGGTCGTCCATCCAAGGCACTATGGCAGACCTTGTCGGCCGCTTGGGTTGGCAGGATAGGAGGGACATGCTGGCTGAGGATCCACCTCACGAGAACGCGATCGGCGCATTCAGCGTGCTGGATGAGGGGTCCGGATGAGTGGTCCGGCGCCGGTGGGAGTTCTGCTGGCCGCCGGAGAGGGCCGGCGGCTGGGTCAGCCGAAGGCCCTTGTCACAGACTCCTCAGGCCGCACGTGGCTCACGAGGTCGGTAGACGCTCTGCGCGACGCAGGCATGGCAGAGGTGTACGTCGTGGTGGGTGCCGCTGAGGAGGCGGTAAGGGCAGCCGTCCCATCGGGATGCGAGGTGGTCGTGGCCGCGGACTGGCGGGAAGGCATGGGAGCGTCGCTGCGAGCCGGGGTGCGCGCGGTGGCGACCGAACAGCCGGAGAGCGACGCAGTCGTCATCATGCTCGTGGACACCCCAGGTGTGGGTGCCCCGGTGCTGCGTCGCCTAGCCAGGCTGACCTCGCCGGGCGTCTTGGCTCGCGCGTCGTTCGACGGGCAGCCCGGTCATCCGGTGCTGGTAGGTCGCGACCACTGGACCGGAGCTATCCAGTCGGCAGCGGCTGACCGTGGAGCTCGCGACTATCTGCGCACCCGCGACGTCACGCTCGTCGAGTGTGCCGACATCGGCGATGGCGCCGACATCGACACACCCGATCTGCTGGCCGCGTGGCGTGCCTTAAAGCCCTAGCCGCGGACGGTCATCCGACCGTGACCGCCGTGCCCGCCGTGGCCCCGCCGCCGTCATACTCGAATCAGTATGATTCAGTCAGTCTCGAGGCGTAAGTACTTGTCGGCGGTTGGAGAACGACCACGCGTGGGCGATCCTGACAGCGTGCACGCAGTGAGCTCTGCCAACGAGCTGGCCACCCGACTCTCGGAGACCGGCTACCTCACGGACACCGGGCTGGCGACGATCGGCTATCTCGCGCTCGCGATGCAACGCCCCCTCCTGCTCGAAGGGGAGCCGGGCACCGGAAAGACCGCACTGGCCGAGGCGCTTGCCTCCGCCCTCGACCTGCGCCTCATCAGGCTGCAGTGCCACGAGGGAATCGACGCGAGTCAGGCGCTCTACGACTGGGACTTCGCCCGCCAGATTCTCCACCTCCGCACGATCGAGGCCACCAAGGGCGGTGATCATCTCGACCAGGCTGAGGTCGAGAAGTCGCTGTTCGACGAAAGGTTCCTGCTTGCGCGGCCGATCGTCCAGGCGCTCCGGGAAAGTCCTGTCGTGTTGCTCATCGACGAGATCGACCGGGCCGACGACGAGTTCGAAGCGTTCCTCCTGGAGGTGTTGTCGACCAACCAGGTGACGATTCCCGAGTACGGCACCGTGGCTGCCCCGACACCGCCGGTCGTCGTGCTGACGTCCAACCGCACCCGAGAGGTGCACGACGCGCTGAAGCGCCGATGCCTCTATCACTGGGTCGACCACCCGGGTCTGCGGCGAGAGATCGAGATCGTCCGGCGGCGGCTACCGGAAGTCTCGGCGCGTCTGGTCGAGCAGGTAGCGGTGGCGATCAGCCGGCTGAGAAGCCGAGACGACCTCATCAAACCGCCGGGAGTTGCGGAGACGCTTGACTGGACGCGGGCGCTCCATACCCTCGCTCGGTCAGAGCTCGACCTCGAGAGCGCTGCCCTGACTCTCGGGGCGGTCCTGAAGTATCGCGAGGACGCTGAGCGCGTCCGGTCGTCCCTCGACTCCATCCTGGCCCCGTGAACAACCTCGACCCGGAGTCGCCGCACCAGCCCGACGAGGTGCTCGCCGCTTTCGCGGTCGCCCTCGGAGCCTCCGGGGTGGCTGTGACGCCGGGACGCACCCGGGCATTCCTCGAGGCGGCGAGCCTGGTCGGCGCCGGCGACGCGAGTGGCGTCTACTGGGCCGGACGGGCGACGCTGTGCGCGAATGTCGACGACCTGGAGCGATACGGCTTCGTGTTCGACACGTGGTTCAGCGGACATGTCCCTCGAGCAGGTGTGAGGCGCGCTCGAGCGCGGTCGACCACTCAGGCAGATCTGGAAGGAGACGACTACGGCGACGGAGCGCAGAGCGCCGAGGCGGCGATGCTGCGCGTATCGGCCAGCACCGCCGAGGTGTTGAGGCATCGCGACGTCGCCGCGCTGTCCAGTGCCGAGCGGGCTGCCGTGGCTCGCCTCTTCGGCTCTCTTCGGCCGCGTCTTCCGGTCCGGAGGTCGTCGCGCCGTCGACCTGCCGGTTCAGGTGAGATCGACGCTCGTCGTACGCTGCGAGAGGAGCTGCGCCGAGGTGGCGAGCCGTCCCGGCTCGAATACCGCGCCCGAGCCACCCGGCCGCGGCGGGCCGTCGTCCTCATCGACGTCTCCGGTTCGATGGCTCCATACGCCGACAGCCTGCTGCGCTGGGCGCACGCGCTCACCCGCGCTAACCGAAGCGGCACGGAAGTGTTCACGATGGGCACTCGATTGACGCGGATCAGCCGCGCCATGCGTCTCCGAGACGGTGATGCGGCCTTGGACGCTGCAGGTCACGTGGTGCCGGACTGGTCCGGTGGGACGCGCCTCGGCGAGGCTGTCAAGGTGTTCCTCGACCGGTGGGGTCGGCGAGGAGTGGCGCGGGGCGCTGTCGTCGTGGTCATGAGCGACGGCTGGGAGCGGGGGGACTGCAGCCTGCTCGGCGAGCAGATGAGCCGACTCCACCGGCTGGCGCACAGCGTGGTCTGGGTGAACCCGCACCAGGGCAAGAGCGGGTACTCGCCCGTGCAGGGCGGGATTGTCGCAGCGCGGCCGTTCGTTGACCATTTCGTCGCGGGACACTCGTTTGCGACGTTCGAGGAGGCGCTGGACGTGGTTGCACATGCGTGACGTGCTGCCCAAGCTGCTGCCCTGGTGGCACGACGGCGCGTCTGTCGGTCTCGGCACCGTCGTCGCGACGTTCCAGTCCGCCCCTCGGCTGCCCGGCGCATCGATGCTCGTCGGTCCCGAGGGCGAGGCGGTCGGGTCGGTGTCGGGCGGCTGCGTCGAGGGCGCCGTCTACGAGCTCGCCGAGCAAGTCCTCACCGACCGCCGGCCGGTCCTGCAGCGGTACGGCGTCAGCGACGAGGCCGCATTCGCGGTAGGGCTGACCTGCGGCGGCATCCTCGACGTCTTCGTCGAGGTGGTCGACAAGGCGAGCTTCCCCGAGCTGGCCGAGATCGCTGCCGACGTCGAGGCGGGAAGGCCGGTTGCTGTGGCCACCATCGTCTCGCACGAGGACGGCGGCAGGGTAGGGCGCCGTCTCGTCGTCAGGCCGGAGGACGACCCGCGCCCGACACTCGGCTCGCTCGGCTCTGCCCGGGCCGACGACGCCGTGGTTGCTGACACACGTGGCCTGCTCGCGGGCGGACGCAACGAGACGCTTCACTACGGACCGGACGGCCAGCGCCGCGGCGACGGGATGGCGGTCTTCGTCTCGTCGTACGCTCCCAAGCCACGGATGCTCGTGTTCGGGGCCATCGACTTCGCGGCGGCGGTCGCGAGAGTGGGTTCGTTTCTCGGCTACTGCGTGACCGTCTGTGACGCGCGTCCGGTCTTCGCCACGGCGTCGAGGTTTCCAGAGGCCGACGAGGTCGTGGTCACCTGGCCTCACAAGTTCCTCGCCGCCGAGGTCGCCGCCGGGCGGGTGGACGAGCGCACGGTCATGTGCGTGCTGACGCACGACCCAAAGTTCGACGTACCCGTGCTCGAAGCGGCGCTGCGCCTGCCGAAGGTCGCCTACATCGGGGCGATGGGATCGAGGCGCACCCATGACGACAGGGTCGCCCGGCTTCGGGCTGCGGGGTTGACCGAGGCCGAGCTCTCGAGACTCTCCAGCCCGATCGGTCTGGACCTCGGAGCCCGCACGCCAGAGGAGACTGCCGTCAGCATCGCGGCCGAGATCATCGCACTCAGGTGGGGTGGCCTCGGCCGTCGTCTGATCGAGGAGGAGGGGCCGATACACCACAGCGCCCCCCGCTGACGCTGACCCGGAAGTGCTGCAATCCAGAAGAAATCTCGCGGGGGCTTGTGCGCTCGGGCGGAGTGGGGTTGTGTGGCGAGCCTAACCGTCGTGAGGCCCGCCGACCGCTGTTGGGCGGCACCGCGACCCTTACTCGCCAGAAGGTGGAAGATGACTCGGATCAGCGTCACGGTCGACGGGACCTCGTACCAGGACGAGGTCGAGCCTCGAATGCTTCTCGTCCACTACCTTCGCGAGCGCCTCGGCAAGACCGGCACGGTCGTCGGGTGCGACACGAGCAACTGTGGAGCGTGCACCGTCCACCTGGACTCCAAGAGCGTGAAGTCCTGCACGGTGTTCGCAGTCCAGGCCGACGGGCGCGACGTCACGACGATCGAGGGACTGGCCCACGACGGCGAGCTGCACCCGATGCAGCAGGCCTTCCACGAGAACCACGCTCTGCAGTGCGGCTTCTGCACGCCGGGCATGATCATGCAGAGCATCGACCTGCTACGGGAGAACCCCTCGCCGACCGAGCACGAAGTCCGCGAGGGACTGGAGGGCAACCTCTGTCGCTGCACTGGCTACCACAACATCGTCAAGGCAGTGATGAGTCTGGGAGAGGGAGCGTCGGTATGACCGTCACCGAAGAACGTCCCGCCTCCGAGGTGGGTGCGCCTCGACGCCGCAAGGAGGACCAGCGTCTCATCACCGGACGCACCCGTTGGACCGACAACATGCAGCTGCCCGGCATGCTGCACCTCGCCATGGTCCGCAGCCCCTTCGCGCACGCGACCATCACCTCGGTGGACACGTCCGCCGCTCTCTCGTCTCCAGGGGTCGCCGCGGTCTACTCGGGAGCCGACCTGGCCGAGGAGCAGGGCGCACTGCCGAATGCCTGGTCGATCATCCCCGACCAGGTGGCGCCGTCCCATCCCTCCATCGCCGTGGACACCGTCGCCTTCTCCGGCGAGATCGTGGCCGTGATCGTCGCACGCTCCGCAGCGGAGGCGCGTGACGCCGTCGAGCTCGTCGACGTGGAGTACGACGAGCTGCCTCCGGTGCTGGACTCCAGGGCCGCAGCGACCGACGACGTCCTCGCACATCTCGACCTCGGCACCAACGTGTCCGCAGTCTGGATCTTCGACTCAGCGGAGGCAGGCACCGGCTCCGACGTGGAGCAGGCCATCTCCACCGCCAGAACAGGCGGCGTACTGATCGAGCGGGAGCTCCGCCAGCAGCGGCTGATCCCGGCTTTCATGGAGCCGAGGTCGATCGTGGTGGACCCGACCGGCGAGCAGCTCACCGTGTGGACCTCGACCCAGGTGCCGCACTTCGTCAGGGTCTTCATCGCGCTGGTGCTCGGCATCCCCGAGAGCAAGATCCGCGTCATCGCGCCGGACGTGGGTGGAGGGTTCGGTGGCAAGCTCCAGTTCACCCCGGAGGAGGTGCTGACGGTCATCGCGGCCCGGCACGCCGGCAAGCCGTGCAAGTACACGGAGACCCGTTCGGAGTCGCTCCAGGCCGCCCACCACGGCCGGGACCAGTGGCAGAAGCTCACCTTGGCAGCGACGAAGGAAGGTGAGGTGACCGGGCTCAAGATCGAGCTCGTGGCCGACATGGGCGCCTACCTCGGCCTGGTCACCTCGGCGATCCCGATCCTCGGCGCGTTCATGTACAACGGCATCTACAAGTTCCCCGCCTACCATCTGCAGTGCACCAACGTGTTCACCAACAAGGCGTGGACCGACGCCTACCGCGGTGCGGGACGGCCGGAGGCGACCTTTGCGATCGAGCGCCTGATGGACGAGCTCGCGGCCGAGCTGGGCGTCGACCCTCTCGAGATCCGTGAGAAGAACTGGATCAAGCACGACGAGTTCCCGTACATGACGGTGTGCGGACTCGAGTACGACACTGGCAACTACGAAGCGGCCACCGAGCAGGCGAGGCAGGCATTCGGGTACGACGAGCTCCGGGCCGAGCAACGACGGCGGCGCGAGGCGGGCGACCCGGTCCAGCTCGGCATCGGCGTGTCGACCTTCACCGAGATGTGCGGGCTGGCCCCGTCACGTTGGCTCGGCTCTCAGGGCTACGTGGGCGGTGGGTGGGAGCACGCCTCCATCCGGATGCTTCCCACCGGCAAGGTCGAGGTCATCACCGGCACCAGCCCGCACGGCCAGGGCCACGAGACGGCATGGAGCCAGATCGTCGCCGACCGTCTCGGCATGCCGTTCGACGACATCGAGGTCCTGCACGGTGACACGCAGATCGCCCCGCGCGGTCTCGACTCCTACGGCTCCCGCTCACTTGTGGTGGGAGGGATGGCGGTCCTCGCCGCCGCCGACAAGGTGATCGAGAAGGCTCGCCCCATCGCCGCCCATCTGTTGGAGGCGAACCCGGACGACCTCGAGTTCGCGGCCGGGAGGTTCGGCGTGAAGGGCACCGAGGCGGGACTCGGCCTAGGGGAGGTGGCATTCGCCGTGTTTCAGGCTCACAACATGCCGGCCGGGACCGAACCGTCGCTGGACTCCGACGCCACCTTCGACCCGGAGACCTTCTCCTTCCCGCACGGCACCCACCTGTGCGCGGTCGAGGTCGACACCGAGACCGGCGGCACCAAGCTCCGCAACTACACCTGCGTCGACGACGTCGGCAACGTCGTCAACCCACTGATCGTCGAGGGGCAGGTGCACGGGGGGCTCGCACAGGGCATCTCACAGGCCCTCTTCGAGGAGGCCGTCTACGACGACGCGGGCACCCTGGTGACGGGATCCTTCGTCGACTACCTGGTCCCGAGTGCGGCGGACCTCCCGTCGTTCGTGACCAGCCGTACGGAGACGCCGTCCAGCACGAACCCGCTGGGGGTCAAGGGTGTCGGCGAGGCCGGCACCATCGCCTCAACCCCAGCCGTCGTCAACGCAGTCGTCGACGCACTACGCCATCTCGGAGTCGACGACATCGTGATGCCGTGCACCCCTCATCGGGTGTGGTCGGCCATCCAGCACTCGTCGGCAGGAGCCGCGACGCCTGCTGACAACCCGGCGGGTGACGACGCCGGCCTGCCGTCGCACAACGCCGCGGTAAGTGAAGGGTCGACGGGCGAAAGCCCAGGCGAAGGTCCGGAAGCCGGCGGCAACGACTCCCGAGGAGGGCTGTCATGATCTCCGCCGCATTCGACTACGTCACGCCCGAGTCCATGGACGACGCCTTGGCCGCCCTGAGCTCAGATGCCGAGGAGATCAAGGTGCTGGCCGGGGGCCAGAGCCTCATCCCGGTGCTGCGGCTGCGGCTTGCTGCTCCGACGCTGATCGTCGACCTGGCCCGGGTCCCTGGACTCGTCGGCGTGCGCGACGACGGCGACGCCCTCGTCATCGGAGCCATGACGACTCACGCAGACGTCGCGAGCGACTCCATGGTGGGTGAGCACGCAGGGGTGCTGTCCAAGGCCGCGAAGAGCGTGGCCGACCCGCAGGTGCGGCACCTAGGCACGCTCGGTGGCGCCCTGGTGCACGCCGATCCCGCCGGTGACCTCCCGGCGCCTCTGCTGGCGCTCGACGGCGAGCTGGTCATCGCCGGTGCCGACGGTGAGCGCACCGTGCCCGCGTCCGACTTCTTCGAGGACCTCTTCTCGACCTCGGTCGGCGAGAGGGAGATCCTCAAGGAGATACGCATCCCGAAGCACACCTCGTGGAAGGGTCACTACGAGAAGTTCACCCGAGTTGCCCAGCAGTGGTCGATCGTCGCCGTCGCTGCGAACGTCAGGACCGATGGGGAGACCATCACCGAGGCGAAGATCGCCTTCACCAACATGGGGTCGACGGCGCTTCGGGCCACCGCTGTCGAGGCGGCTCTCCTCGGAAAGGAAGCCACCCCAGATGCGGTCTCCTCGGCAGCAGCACGCGCCGCCGAAGGTACCAACCCACCGTCCGACACCAACGGCGACGCGGCGTACCGTCGTCACCTCGCGACGGTCCTGACCGGTCGTGCAGTCTTGTCAGCCGTCGCGAGCTGACGCACGGCGATGAATGCGACCGAGTGAGGGGGACCCGAGTCAGTGGAGCTGAGCCATCGATTCTCCGTGCCCGCGTCTGTCGACGCCGCCTGGAGGGTGTTCATGGACCTCGAGCGGGTGACACCCTGCTTCCCCGGGGCGGCGCTGACGTCTTACGACGGTGACACGTTCGCCGGTGGGGTGAAGGTGAAGCTGGGTCCGATCTCGATGCAGTACACCGGCACCGGCCGGTTCGTCGAACGTGACGAGGTGGGCCACCGGGCGGTCATCGAAGCGAAGGGCAAGGACAAGCGCGGTAACGGCACTGCGGCCGCCACCGTCACGGCAGAGCTCGTCGCCGCGGGAGAAGCGCGGACCGACGTGATCGTGCGAACCGACCTCAACATCACCGGCAAGCCTGCGCAATTCGGTCGGGGCGTCATGCAGGACGTCAGTGACAAGCTCCTCGGCCAGTTCGCGACGTGCCTGGAGTCGAGGCTGGCTGAGCAGACGGAGGTCGGACCTGCCGCTGCACCCTTGCTGGCGGAGGAGTCGGGGGAGCCGGTGACGCCAACTCTTCAGGAGCCTGCTGACCAGGAGCCTGCTGACCAGGAGCCTGCTGACCGGGCTCCGGTCGACGAGACAACTGACCCCTCGCCCGGGGGCCCGAAGCATCGGGCGTCCCCGGAGGAGGCAGCGGCCGACGACAGCACAGCAGCCCCCGCAGGGACGCCAACGTCGCGCCTGGTGACGTCAACGCCAGCAGCCGAGCTCAGCCTCGGCTCGACTTTGCTGCCCGTGCTGGCGAGGCGCTACGCCGTGCAGCTCATCGTCGGAGCTGTCGTGCTCTGGCTGCTGAGAAGACGCGTACGCCGCTGACTCCCGCGCCCCCGCATTCTCGGCGGCATTGGTGTATCGCGTCAGCGCATGGGTCAGTTCGTCTCGTCCAGGCTCTGCGGAGGCGCGGTCCGAGGGCCGCCAAGGTGACCGAGTGGCGCGACGACCGCCCCCGACTCCGAACACACCCAGCGAGGGTCCGGGCCTAGCTCCGGGTCGATGGACAGGCTGTGCTCGACGGGGTCGGGGCAGCCCGAACACACCGGCCAGCGCCGGGCCTCGTCGAAGAGGGCGTCCTGCACGTCTTGAGCGACCAGCCCGTCGACGAACGACGCTCCGCGTTGCCATTGCGACAGCCACCACCGCCGACTCGCCACGCAGTCCTCGACGACGGACACCGTATGCGGATCGACGAGACCCTGAGCGGCGAGGTCGCGGAGTACGAGCGCTCGCGCGTTCAGCAGCGGGTCTCCCGACGTCATGGCATCCATCCTGGCACTCTGTTCAAATGACGAGCAGAGACGGACGTGCTGGCTGCCTGGAAGTCGTGGCGTTGCATCCGGTCGACGCAGAGGCCGCCCAGGAGGGCGGGGCTGACCGCCTGCACGTCTTCGCGTGGTCGGACGGCCAGGCCAGGTCCGTCGAGCCGGCCGCTGTCAGCGCCATCGTGCGTTCGGTCGACATACCCGTGCGAGTGACTTTGCGCCTGTCCGACGGCTTCAGTACCTCCGGTGGCGAGCTCACCCGGCTGCTAGGGCTGGCCGGGGAGTATCTGTCACTCGGCGTGGAAGGCTTCGTGTTCGGCTTCCTGACCACGGACCTGGACATCGACGTCGAGATCTGTGGTGCTCTGGCCGAGGCGACAGCCGGGGCACCGTGGACGTTCGACCGCTCGTTCGACTCCGCTCTCGACACCCGCAGGGCCTGGCGGAAGCTGCTGACGGTCGCCGGGGTCGACAGCGTCCATACCGCGGGTGCCGCACTCGGGATGGGCTCAGGGGTCGACGACCTGATCAGTCTCGCAATCGCCGAGCCGGCCTTCGGTAGCGCGGCAGTCGCTGCAGGGAAGGTGCAGGCCGAGCACATCCCCTGGCTCGTGCGAGCGGGGATCTCCCGCGTCCACCTCGGTGCCACTGTGCGGCCCGGTGGCTCATGGGCGAAGGCGCACGTCGACGCCGGCTTCGTACGCTCTTGGCGGCTGCTCCTCGACGACGCGATAGCCGGGCAGGCGCCTCGAAGCGGGCTGGTCGGCTGACGGGTGTGGCGATCCTGATCGACCCGGCAGTGTGGCCGGCGCACGGCCGGTTGTGGTCGCACCTGGCCAGCGACGTGTCCTTGGCCGAGCTGCACGATTTCGCCGACCACCATGGCGTCCCGCGCCGCGGCTTCGAGCGCGACCACTACGACGTACCGGGCGAGATGTACGACGCCCTGCTCGCGGCAGGTGCCGTACCGGTCTCGTCGCGTGAGGTCGTCCGGCGCCTGCACGCTGCGGGGCTGCGCCGGCGCAGGTCCGCTGCGCTGGGGTGGCGCGCGCCGGGCCGACAGCTCCTGCGTCCTCCGCGCCTCAAGGCCGGTGACCTGGTTGCCATCCCGGCGACGGCGGGCGTCGTGCCACCCGAACGGCTGGCTGCTGGGTTGGCGCGTCTGGAGAGCTGGGGTTTGCGCGTGCGCATCGCTGACCATGTGTTCGACACCCATCCGACCCTGCGCTACCTGGCGGGCACCGATGCGCACCGTGCGGCCGACTTCGCGACTGCGTGGCTGGACCCCGAGGTAGCAGCCGTGATGCCTGCAAGAGGCGGCTACGGAACGCAGCGACTGCTGGATCTGCTCGACTGGCGACGCCTCGCCGAGGCCCGACCCAAGGTGCTCGTCGGGTTCTCTGACCTGACAGCCCTCCACCAGGCCGTCGCCAACAGACTCGGACTCGCCACCGTGCACAGCCACGGCGTCACCTCCCTCGGACGAGCCGACGCCGCAAGCGCCGAGTCCCTGCGGCGCCTGCTGATGGCCCCCGAGACGGTCGCCGACCTGCTCGAGGGAGCCGAGGTACGTGTGCATGTGGCGGGGCGAGCTACGGGCGTCCTGCTGGGCGGGAACCTGGCTCTGCTGGACGCGGAGATCGGCACGCCCTTCAGCAGACCGGCACACGGCGGCATCGTCGTGCTGGAGGATGTCGCCGAGCCGCCCTACCGAATCGACCGTCTCCTGACCCACCTCCTGCGCGCCGGTTGGTTCGACGGTGTCCGAGGTGTCGTGCTCGGCGAGTTCACCGACTGCGGTGAGCCGAACGAGGTCGAAGCGGTGCTCGTGGATCGGCTCGCCCCGCTCGGGGTGCCGCTGATGTCGGGCTTGGTAGCGGGCCACATCGACAGCATGGTCAGCCTGCCCTTCGGCGTCTCGGCAACGCTCGACACCGATCACCGGACGTTGGAGCCGGCGTGGTGACGCCTACGGGTCGGAGCGACGGCGGCTTCGCAGCCGTCGACGTCAGGGAGAACGGGTGATCTCGGCCCGGAGGCGAGCAAGTTCGGTGCTCAGGTTGTTCCGGGCTCGCGCCTCCCAGACTGTGGCGCCGCGGCAGGTACGAAACAGGGCAGGCAGGGCGACGAGGTGCTCGACCACAGCCGCCCGCCCTCGCCGGAACTCAGCGTCGCCGAGGTGGGCGTACTCGGCCCGCACCGCGGATACGTAGGACGAGTATGCGGCGTGGTCACCGGCCAGCACCGCCAGGTCGGAGTCGCTCAGTACCGCCCCGTTCGAGTCACCGGACCGAGGGTCATGAGACGCCGTCAACCGGACGAGGCGGGCTACCTCACTGACATCGGCGATGTCGAGGCCGGACTCTCGCAAGGTGTGCAGAGCGAGCTCCGCCGAGCGCTCCTCGTTGTCATCTCGTCGCACGTCGTACACAGCGTCGTGGTACCAGGCGCCCAACGTCACAAGTCGTGGTTGGGCAGCCTCACCGGAGAGCGAGTCGACGCGTTCGAGAACTGCAAGCAGGTGATCGAGACCGTGATAGTGCCGTGCCGGGTCGGCGTAGCGTCGGACCAGGTCAGTCCCGAGGGCCTGGCAGTGCGGGAGTAGCAGGTTCCACCGCGAGAGCAGAAGCCGTTCTCGGTCCATTGAGCCCAATCATGGCCGACCGGTTTATGGTGTGCCCATGCCTGACACGTCGAGCTACGCCCCGAACTGGTACCCCGACCCGTGGGGCCGCCATGAGCACCGGTACTACGACGGGACCAACTGGACCGAGCATGTCGCGAACCACGGCCGGCAAGCCACCGACCCCCCGGGTGGACAGGCACATGTCCCGACGGTCAACCGCGCTACCGACAAGGTGGTCTCGGACGTGTCGCGCGCCGGTATCCAGAGCGGTCAGGTGTACGGGGGTGGCACCCTCTTCACCGAACCTGTGCTCGTGGTGAACCAGAAGGCCAAGCTGATAGAGATCAACCAGGAGTTCGCTGTCTACGACCAGCAGGGACGGCAGATCGGCGCCGTTCGGCAGGTTGGGCAGAGCGCGGCGAAGAAGGTGCTCCGGTTAGTCTCGAACATCGACCAGTACCTGACCCACAAGTTCCAGGTCGTGGACGCGGACGGGCAGGTGGTGCTGGCGTTGACCCGACCGGCGAAGCTGATGAAGTCGCGGCTGGTCGTGGAGGGTGGCAACGGCCAGGAGATCGGACAGATCGTGCAACAGAACGTGATCGGGAAGATTCGTTTCGCCTTGGAGGTCGATGGGCAGCCCATCGGTTCGCTGAGCGCCGAGAACTGGCGCGCATGGAACTTCAACATCCAGGACCACACCGGCAAAGAGGTGGCCCGCATCACCAAGACGTGGGAAGGGCTCGCGAAGACGATGTTCACGACCGCTGACAACTACGTCGTGCAGATCCACGAGCCGTTGCAGCAACCCATGCACAGCCTCGTGCTCGCGTCGGCGCTCGGTATCGACACGGCGCTCAAGCAGGACGCGCGCGGCCTCAGCGCGTGAGGGTGCTCCGTTCGGAGAGGAGGGCTGGGAGCGGACGCGAGTGCACGACGACCAACGATGTCACGGCGCGAGTCAGGCATACGTAGAGACGTCGCAGCCCGATGATCTCGTCGGCCTCAGCATCCACGAGCGCAGCCGGTTCGAGCAGGACGACATGGTCGAACTCGAGCCCCTTGGCAAGAGACGCCGGGACGACCTCGACGGTGCCGTCGACACCTGTGTCGGCTCCGAGGATGCTGTGCGCGACCCCGGCGGCATCGAGGGCCGCTGAACCGACACTCGTGGAGTCGTCGGGGACGATCAGACCGACCGAGCCAGGCGTCGCGAGGGCACGTGACACCGCTGCCGCGGCTGCCTCGAAGGGCCGCGACGACGCGAGCAGCTTCAGCTCGCCCCGAGCGCGTCGTACGGAGGTGGGCGGCTCGAGCGACGGGGCGATCGTCGGGAGCAGGCGAGCGGCGTACTCGATGACGTCACCGGGCACCCGGAAGCCCAGCGTGAGCTCCTCCAGCAGGGAGTTCGACTTTCCGAGGTGAGCCAACGCGTCGGTCCAGGAGCTCACCGCCCATGCCGTCGTCGCCTGTGCCAGGTCCCCGAGGATCGTGGCCGAGCCGGTCGAGCACTGGCGGCCGACCGCGCGCAGCATCATCGGCGACAGGTCCTGGGCCTCGTCGAGTACGACATGTCCGAGGCTGGGCGTCCGGTCGATCAGGTCCTGGGCCTCGTCGATCAACACCGCGTCGTGAAGGGACCAGCGAGCGCTGCCTGGCCCCTTGGGGGGCTTCGACCACGCCAGGCTCTTCCTTTCGGCGTCGGTGAGCAGCCCGGCCGAGGTCGACGCGAGGAACGAGGGATCTCCGAGCAGCCTTATCACCAGCCGACGAGGGTCTGCCGACGGCCACAGCTCGTCGCTGAACTGCTTGACAGGCCGGCTCCTCGCGACCGAGCTCTGTACCCGGTCGTCCGGAGAGTCGCCTGCCGTCTCCATCTTGACGAGGATCGCGTGGGCGAGGCGCTGCGGCAGCATCGCCCGGCCGGCGCCGTAGCGCACATCTCGCCGGCGTAGCTCATCGACGATCTCGTCGGCTTCGTGTGCCAGGACCCGGAAGCGTCGTGCCCCGATGGGTACGACGAGGCTCTCCGTTGCGGGCTGGAGAAGCGACCACAGTGCATTGGCGATGACGGCGGCCATCCGGGCGTCGCCCTTGATCCGTGCCACCTGAGCGTTGTCAGTCGACCGCACGGGGACGTGTGCGACGAGGTCCTCCACCGTCGTCTGCCTGGCGTCGATCTCTCCCAGGGCAGGCAGGACGTCACCGATATAGCGCAGGAACGACGCATTCGGACCGACGACGAGTACGCCCTGGCGGTTGAGCTGGTCGCGGTGCGCGTACAGCAGGTAGGCAGCGCGGTGAAGTCCCACAGCCGTCTTGCCGGTGCCAGGCGCTCCCTGCACACAGACGGTAGAGCCGAGGCCCGCCCGTACGATGTCGTCCTGCTCCGGCTGGATCGTCGCGACGATGTCGCGCATCGGCCCAACGCGGGGGCGCTCGATCTCGGCTTCGAGGATCGAGCTGCGGAGGTCGGTGGGTGGGGAAGACGAGTCTTCCGTACCACGGGCGTTTCCCGGCGCCAGCTGCTCGTCCTCGTACGCCGTTACGACGCCGTGAGAGAAGCCGAACCGGCGCCGAAGCCGCAGGCCCATGGGGTCTGTCGAGCTCGCCCGGTAGAACGGACGCGAGACCGGAGCGCGCCAGTCGACGACCATGGGTTCGCCGTATTCGTCGGTGACGTGGCGGCGTCCGATATAGAAGAGCTCACCAGGCAGACCGAGTGACCCGGTGGCCGCGGAGCCATAGTCCAGCCGGCCGAAGAACAGCGGGATGTCAGGGTCGTCCTCGAGGGCCTTCATCCGCTTCCACAGGGTGAACCGCAGGTACTCGTTGCTGACCCGGTCGCCGCCGAGAGCCGGCATGGCCGCGGTCCGCTCCCGCATCCGGGCGAGGGCACGGCGCGACTCGACGAGATGCCGCTGCTCCTCGACCAGATCCGGGCGTGCGGCTGCCATCGGATCGTCTGGGAGCATCCGCTCATCCTCTCCGATCCGGCTGTCGCGGTCTACCGGGATTCGGCGGGGCAGTGGGCCGGTTGCGTCCCCAGCTGCCGTGGAAACAGCCGGTCGGCTGGTCAGGCGTTTCAGGCGGGCAGCGAGTCGGCGTCGACGATCGTGTAGCTGTAGCCCTGCTCGGCGAGGAACCGCTGGCGGTGCTGCGCGAAGTCGGCGTCGACCGTGTCACGGGCCACGACGCTGTAGAAGCGGGCAGCACGGCCGTCCGACTTCGGGCGCAGGAGACGGCCGAGCCGCTGAGCTTCCTCCTGGCGCGAGCCGAAGGTGCCGGACACCTGCACAGCGACGGTCGCCTCGGGTAGGTCCACAGAGAAGTTCGCCACTTTGCTGACCACCAGCAGTGAGATGTCGCCCACGCGGAACGCGGCGAACAGGCGTTCTCGTTCCTTAACCGGCGTCTCGCCCTTGATGAGTGGAGCGGCCAGGTGCTCGGCGAGCTCGTCGAGCTGGTCGATGTACTGCCCGATCACGAGAGTCGGTTCGTCGCTGTGATGGCGCACCAGTTGCTCCACCACCTCTGCCTTGCTGCCGCAGGCGGCAGCAAGGCGGTATCGGTCCTCGGGCTCCGCGGTCGCATACGCGAAGCGCTCCCCGCTCGTCAGCTCGACGCGCACCTCGACGCACTCGGCGGGGGCGATGTAGCCCTGGGCTTCGATGTCCTTCCAGGGCGCGTCGTACCGCTTCGGCCCGATGAGCGAGAACACGTCACCCTCTCGTCCGTCCTCGCGGATCAGGGTGGCGGTAAGTCCAACCCGGCGACGAGCCTGCAAGGTCGCGGTCATCCTGAAGACAGGGGCCGGCAGGAGATGCACCTCGTCGTAGATCACCAGGCCCCAGTCGCGCGCCTCGAGCAGCTCCAGATGCGAGAAGACACCCTTGCGACGGGTGGTCATCACCTGGTAGGTCGCGATCGTGACAGGTCGGACCTGCTTGACGGCCCCGGAGTACTCGCCGATCTCGTCGGCAGTCAGTGACGTGCGCCGGATCAGCTCGTCCTTCCACTGCCGCGCGGAGACGGTGTTCGTGACGAGGATCAGGGTGGTCGCCTGCGCCTGCGCCATCATCGCCGCGCCCACCATGGTCTTGCCCGCCCCGCACGGTAGGACCACGACACCGGAGCCCCCCGCCCACAGCGACTCCACGGCCTCGTGCTGGTAGGGGCGGAGCGTCCACCCCTCTTCCACGAGCGCGATCGGGTGAGCCTCCCCGTTGACGTGGCCTGCGAAGTCCTCAGCCGGCCAACCGAGCTTGAGCAGTGCCTGCTTGAGGTTCCCGCGCTCCGACGTGTGCACCACTATCGAGTCGGCGTCGACCCGCTCCCCGAGCATCGGGGCGATGCGTCTGGCCCGGACCACCTCTTCGAATACGGCACGATCGGTGCTCGACAGCACCAGCCCGTGAGTGGGGTGCTTGTCGAGGCGCAGCCGGCCGTAGCGCCCCATCGTGTCGGCGATGTCGACTAGCAGCGAGTGCGGCACGGGGTAGCGGGAAAAGCTGAGCAGCGCATCGACGACCTGCTCGGCGTCGTGGCCGGCCGCGCGAGCGTTCCACAGTCCCAACGGCGTGAGCCGGTAGGTGTGCACGTGCTCAGGGGATCGCTCCAGCTCGGCGAACGCGGCGATGGAACGGCGGCACTCCCGCGCTCGGGGATGCTCGACCTCGAGCAGAAGGGTCTTGTCGGACTGGACGATGAGCGGGCCGTCGTTCACGCGAGGGACCCTGCCTTTCGCCGGGCCCGGTACGCGGCGACGTTGGCCCGCGACGAGCAGCGGTCTGAGCAGTATCGGCGCGACGTGTTCGGCGAAGTGTCGACGAACACGTTGCGGCAGCCCGCCGCCGAGCAGGTACCGAGGCGGGTCGGTCCGAAGTCGACGATCAGCATGGCGAGCCCCATGATGCACTCAGCCGTCACGAGTGCCGACACGCTCGACCCACGCTCGGCGACGTGGAGATGCCAGGACTCGCTGTCGTGTCCGGCGATGTACGGGGACACCGGATACTTGGCGAGGAGCCCGTTGACGAGGGACACCACCTCTTCGGGGTCAGCTGTGTCGGCCGCCTCGAAGATCGGGCGCAGCTCGCGACGCAACCGCTTCAAGGGGGCGAGGTCGCGCTCGGACATACGGCGCTGCAACCAGGTCCGGTCGTCCAGGTAGGCGGCCAGGTCCGGCTGACTCTCCAAAGGTGCGTTGACCAGGCCGGCGGCCAGGTCGGCGTAGCGTACGAAGTCCACCTGGCAAGGCTACGGGGCCCTGGCGGGTAGCGGTAATGATCAGCCTGAGGGTTGCGCCTTACGCCACGTGTCCGGAGTCTGGCCGCATGATGTGCGCTGCGGTGATCCGGTGCAAGGCGATGCTCACTCTCTCGCGCGTCTTCACGTCGCGTGCGGTGAGCCGTCCCTCGTCGACCGAGAGCGCGTACACGACTCTCTCCGCGGAGGCACCGTGGGCGTCGACCAGCCCGAACCACACTGCCTCACCGCTCTCGACGGCCTCACGCAGCGTGAGGACCGGTGAGTCGAAGACCATCTCGGATGAGCGGTCGGACGAGGCGCCGACGTCGTTGGGCTCGTCGTGACGCAGCGAAGCCAGTATTGAGTCGACAGTGTCGGAGTCGAGCACATCGGCGGTCTCGAGAAGGACGACCTTCGCCCGCTCTGCGCGGCGGTGCGGCGAGGGCGCGGCGGCACCGGGTCTGGTATCCACGCCACCGCTGTGGCGCGACAGGTCGTTGACGAGATAGACGAGGGGCTGGGGCAGCAGAGTCGTCGAGCGCGTCTGCAGTGTGTGGAGGATGTCGTCACTGGTCCATCCGAGCCGGTGCGCTCGTTGCAGTGAGTAGGGAGAGAACCGGTAGACGGTTGCGCCGCCGCGAGATTCGATGTCGGCAAGGGCGCCGAGATCGCGGGCAGCATCCGGGCTCAGCGGGCCAGGGGCGATCGCTGTGAGGTCGGCCTGGACCAGGACATGCTCGACGCGGGGTGGGAGCTGCTCAGCGAGGTGTGTGGAGTCGACCGAGCTCGCGTCAGCCGCGACGAAGCTCGAACGGGCGCCCAGAGCCGTGACGCCGAGCCAGGCTGACTGGTCCAGCATGGTCAGCGACTCCTTGTCGGCGGACGTGTGCCGTCGAGGACGCTGCCAGGCAAGCCAGCGGCGTAGCTCGGTCGGTGTCAGTACGAGCCCGTCGCCTGGGTCGCCGTAGGCCTGGAGGCAGAGCCGCTTGAGCCAGAAGGGTCCACTGGGTGCATGGCGGTGCAGCCAGGCCGCGACGAGGGCCTCCCACTGATCGGCAAGCTCGAGGCCCTGCCAGGCGTCGTACTCGTTGGTGGGCAGCAGCACGTCGTCACTCCCCCGAGGGGCGACGCTGAGCAACCTGGCGGCGCGGGCGATCTCGAGGTGGGCCGTCGTCACCAGCGCGGAGACGTCGAGTAGGGCCGCCAACGCCCGAACCTCCCGGGTGGCCAGGCCTCCGGTGCGCACGAGCTTCGCGGGCTGATGGTTGCAGTGCTCCACCAGGACGTCCATCCGGCGTACCAGCTCGAACGCCGACCCTGCGGCGACCTTGTCGACGAGCGACGCCGACTGGCGTGCTGCTGCGTCGGGGAGGGGCGGACGGGTCGGGGGCGGCTGTGTCGGCACAAGGTCGGAGAGCATCGCTGCCATCGCTCTCACCGGTCGCAGTGAAGACGAGTCACCCCACAGGAGACTGAGCTCCAGAAGTCGGTCGAGGGCCGACTCCAGCTCTGCCGGGTCCACGTCTTCGGCGCTGAGGTCTACCGCGGTGAAGGACCCCGGTTGGCTACTCGCCTGGGCTGCCACCCACAGCTCGAAAGTCGTCAGCAGGTGGAGTGCCTCTGCTACGGAGTGACGAGTCGTGGCCCGCGAGGCGATCTGGCTGAAGTCGGTCGGCGGCGGTACCGCCAGATCCGGCCTGAGGCCGAGCAGCCGCGTGATCGCGGCGTCATCTCGCTCGCGCAACATCTGCGTCAGGGTACGAGGAGTAGTGCTCGAAGGTGCCGTCCTGGAGGGGGTCATCACTCCCCACCGTAGCCGCAGTCACACCGTGATCTGCACCTTTGTCATGGCAGGATATCCCTGACATCGAGGAGGATCCGCTCTATGGCGCTCGTTCAGGCGCGTGGTTTGACCAAGACGTTCAAGGGCAAGGCCGCCGTCAGGAGCCTGTCATTCGATGTCGTTCCAGGGTCGGTCACTGGCTTCCTCGGCCCCAACGGCGCCGGGAAGTCCACCACGATGAGGCTCATGTTGGGCCTGGACAACGGTGAGGGCGTCACGACGTACGACGGTGTCGCCTACCGCGACCTCAAGGAGCCGCTCCGCCACGTCGGCTCGGTCCTCGACGCGAAGCCCTTCCACCCGACCCGCAAGGCGGTCAACCATCTGCGCATGCTCGCCGTCTCCAACAGCATTCCGGTCACCCGCGTCGACGAGGTCATCAACGTCGTCGGCCTGGGGGAGGTCGCCAACGCGAAGCCGAAGACCTTCTCCCTGGGTATGGGGCAGCGGCTCGGGATCGCGACGGCCATGCTGGGTGACCCGGGCACCCTGATCCTCGACGAGCCCGCGAACGGCCTCGACCCGCAAGGCGTGCACTGGCTCCGCAACATGCTCAAGGCGCTCGCCGGACAGGGGCGATCGATCTTCGTCTCCAGTCACCTGTTGTCGGAGATGGCACTGATGGCGGACCACCTCGTCGTCATCGGACGGGGGGCGCTCATCGCCAGCGGGAGGATGTCGGACTTCATCTCGACCAGCCGCCGCAACGCGGTGGTCATGAGGGTCGACGACCCGGAGCTGATGACACGGGAGCTGCGGGCGCGCAACGCCGCGGTCGTGGACGAGCCCGGCGGCAGACTCGCTGTCACCGGCATGGACTCCGAGACCGTCGGAGGGCTTGCTCACTCCCTGAACGTGCGGGTCTTCGAGCTGTCCGACCGGCAGGCGACGCTCGAGGAGGCGTTCCTGGACGCGACAGGTGCATCGGAGGAGTTCCGCGCCTCCATGGGTCTCGGCACCACGACCGGCCCCGTAGACGGAGCGGGCACTTTCGACCCGCCGCCGGGCTATGGCTCCCCGTCGCAGCCTCCCGGCCCGCCCCCGCCGGGGTATGGCCCTCCGTCGCAGCCTCCCGGCTCGCCCCCGCCCCAGTACCATGAGGGAGACAGCCGATGATGTCGGGTGCCTTGCGGTATGAGTGGATGCGTATCCGCACTATCGCCTCGTCCTTCTGGATGTCCGGCTTCGCAATCGTCCTGACGGCGGCCATCTCCGTCTTGATCGCGACCACGATCTCCCGCTCGGACTTCGAGCAGGTGGGGATCACCAACTCGGTGGTGACGAACATCGTCATCCTCGCCGGTGGCTCGTTGACCTCGATCCCGGTTCTGGCGGCAGCCTTCATGTCGGTCCTGGGCGCCCTGTCCATGGGGCACGAGTATCGCTACGGCACCAACAAGGCAACCCTGTCCGCGCTGCCCGACAGAGTCGCCGTGATCGCCGCCAAGGTCATCGTGTTGGCGATCTGGGTCGCTGCCGTGGTCGCGGCCGTCGTCGTCCTCGACATCATCATCGCGTGGCTCTTCCTGGACCACGTCAAGATCGGGACAGCGACGATCCGTCCCGTTTTGGCCTACCTGTTCTACTGCGAGGGCTTCGCCATCACCGGCCTCGGACTCGCGTCGGTGTTCCGCAACCAGACGGGTGCGATCGTCGCGGTCCTCATCTGGCCGTATGTGATCGAGCCGATCATCTACGGCATCTTGGCGGTCATTTCGGCGAACTCGAACTCCGGTGTCGACAAGCTGACCAACCTGCTGCCGGCCGCGGCCGGCCGGCGCACCATGTTCGACCCCTATGACGTGTGGGCGGGCTACGGCGGCAACGTCGACACGTGGGCCCTTCCGGCGAGCTTCCTCGTCTTCGCGATCGGAGTTGCCGCGGCGCTTGTCGCAGGGTCGGTTCTCTTCGTCACGCGCGACGCCTGACACTCGGCGGGGAGGCGGTAGCCTGACGCTTCGCTTGCGAGGGACCTCGCAGCGAAGGGCCTTACCATGTAAGGTGCCTGTGAGCCACCCTGCCGCCGTTCTCTGGGAGTGTCACCGATGTCGTCGTCCGAGCGCGCCTCGTCCGCACCACCATCGGCTGCCCGCAACGTGCCAGGACGCGATGCCGACAAGCCCACCGAGATCCCGGCCAAGGGCTGGTTCCAGGTCCTCAAGCGCAGTCTCAAGGAGATGGGCGAGGACCACCTCACGCTCGTCGCCGGCGGGGTCGCGTACAGCTGGTTCCTGGCGCTCTTTCCCGGGCTGATCGCCGCAGTCCTCATCTACGGCCTTTTGACGACACCCGCAGAGGTCACCGCCCAGGTTGCCAACATCTCCGGCGGTCTTCCCAACGACGCCCAGTCGCTCCTCACCACCCAGCTCAAGAGCATCGCCGGCGGCAGCGGCGGCGGGGCGAGTATCGGGCTCGTCATCAGTATCGCGCTCGCCCTGTGGAGCGCCTCCGCGGGCATGGCCGGACTGGTAGAGGCTCTCAACATCGCCTACGACGAGGACGAGGAGCGCAACTTCGTCGTCAAGCGAGGCGTGGCCCTGCTACTGACGATCGGCTTCATCATCTTCCTGGCGGTCGCCGTCAGCCTCGTGGCGGTGTTCCCTGTGGTGCTGTCCAAGCTGGGGACAGGCATCCTCGTAGCGATCCTCGCTCAGATCGCGCGATGGCTGCTCCTCATCGCTGCCGGTGTCATTGCCCTTGCATTGCTGTACCGCGTCGGCCCCGACCGCGACGCGCCCGCCATCAAGTGGGTGTCGCAGGGCGCGGTGATCGCCACGGTGATCTGGCTGATTGCGTCGCTGGCCTTCTCCTTCTACGTCGACAACTTCGGAAGCTATGGGAAGACGTACGGGGCACTGGCAGGAGTCGTGGTGCTGCTGCTCTGGTTCTGGATCACTGCTCTGGTCGTGCTGCTTGGCGCCGAGATAAACGCCGAGTCCGAGGCTCAGACGGCAAAGGACACGACCAAGGGGGCGCCGCAGCCGATGGGCAGCAGAGGAGCCGTCAAGGCAGACGAGCCGCCTCCTCCTGCCGAGTGACCAAGAGCAGCCCGCCGATGAAGTGCGCGGTGGCGCCGGGTCCACCCGTCACTTCACGGTGATGAACGTGCCTGCGTCGGAGTGCTGGTAGTCGAGCCGGCCGAACCACTTTTGTTCGGCCGCCAGGTGTGACCACACGACCTCCACAGCGAACCGTCGTCCTCCAGTCACCTTGAGCCGCCGCGGCGCCGAGAAGTCGGTGCTGCGAGAGTTCTGCGGCAGCTCCCAGCTGGTGAACGTCGCAGGCACCTTATGCGCCGGGTTCGAGCCGGCAGCGGCGTTGACATAGACGTGGTAGCGACCTGCAGCCGGCTCCGCGAGCGTGAGCTGTTCGCTCCTGGCGGTGGTGACTGCCGACCCCACCAGCACGCCCTCGCGGTAGACGTAGAGATCTACATCGTGGCCGTCGGCCGATGATACCCCGAGACGGAGGGCAGCAATCCCGGGCGGAAGGACGTATGCCCTGCCCCAGGCACCGGAAGCGCGCCTCGGGTTGGCCTCTGCGAAGACTCCGGAGTGCAGGAGGATCGGTCTGCTGTGGCCAGGCACAGGCCCGACGAGACTCGTGCCGATCGTTCCTGTAACCCCTGCCCGGGCGGTGATGGTGAGACCCCCGTCTGCAACTGAGCCGTGCACCTCCATCGGCGCCCTCGCATAGGACGGGCGAACCACGAGTGGGCTGGTCACCCGGTGGCCGAGAGAACCTGCCCACGTGAGGGCGCCGGACACGAATCTCTGGTACCTCGCTGAGCGCCGAGCGGTGAACGTGACCGCGAAGGTTCTCGACTGACCCGGCGACAGTGACAAGGTCGGCGGATTCACCGAGACACCGAGACCGGGTAGGCCATGCACGTGCGAGGTGTACGTCTCGGCCTTTTCGCTGACGTTGGTGACCCGGCGAGTGACGGTCTGCTCAGCGACCAGGTCACCGATCGATATCGAGGCCACGTCGGCCCAGCCGCGGCCGGGCGCGTCGTAGACGAGACCAGGGTCGAGGGCGCGGCGCAGCGACACCTCACCCGCGCCACTGGCCAAGGGTCCCTCGCTGGCGTCGACGGGGAGCGCGGTCGTCATCAACGCCGACTTGACGGCTGCAGGCGACCAGCCCGGATGGGCGGTCATGATGTCGGCTGCGATGCCCGCCACTTGCGGCGCCGCCATCGAGGTGCCCGAGGACAGGTCCCAGAGCCGGCCACCGTCAGAGGCGGGCGCCGCGGCGGAGACGACGCCGACTCCTGGCGCCGCCACGTCGGGCTTCAAGACGTCGCCGGTGCTGCTGCGTTCGGGGCCTCTGGACGAGAAGTCGGCGACCAGTCGCCGACCTATGCTGCCCGATGCCACCGGGTGCAGCGATGCTGTGGGTCGGGTGCTCCTGCGGATGTAGGACCGGATGGCCCTGCCGTCCGCGCTGCCCACCTGCACCGTCGGCACGGCATGCACGTCGGCATCCGTGCCGCCCGGAGCGGCGTTCACCAGCACCATGGCACTGCCGCCTGACTGCTCGACGCTGCTGCTCTTGCCGACGCGCGCGAAGGCTCCGCGCTCGCAGACCACGATTGCGCCGTCGACCGTTCGCGCGTCGAGCGCGCCGGGGTCACAGAGCGCGGCCTCGTGGACCGTCGCGCCGTTGGCTGCTGCGTCGCCTGCGTACACCAGGGGCAGCGGGCCTACGCGGTGGTCGGACACCATCGAGCCGACGAGCTTCCGACCGTTTCCGAGCACGACGTCGCCGCGGAAGGGGCGGTGAGTGGTGGCGGCGACCGTGGTCACCCAGGGGCCGTGGGGCGCGACGGTCGACGCGCCTGGGCCGTCGTCACCGGCAGACCCCGCGATGAACACTCCTGCGTTGGCCGCAGACTTGAAGGCAAGCTCCAGCGACCGTGTCGCGGTGTCGCTCCCCCCGATGGAGAAGCTGATCACGTCGACACCGTCGCTGACCGCTCGGTCGATCGCCTTGACCAGGTCGGCCGTGGCGCAGCCGTCGTCGGCTGGCTCAGGTGCCGTCCAGCATGCCTTGTAGATCGACAGCGCCGCACCGGGAGCCGCACCGGAGATATGCCCGAAGTGCTGTCCGTCGATCCTCACGTCCACTCCGGCGTTACCGGCCACCGATCCCGCCGTGTGCGAGCCGTGCCCGCTGCCGTCTCGCGGCGACGTGAAGTCGGCGGCCGCGACGTTCTCGCGTCCGAAGCCCTTGACGAAGTACTGCGCGGCGATCACCTTGGCGTTGCACAGGCCACGCCTCCAGCGCTCGCCGCGGGCGCACCTGCCGCTGAACCCCGGGTACGCGCGGCGCACCGCCTCCGCGTTCGTGGGCACACCGGCGAAGGACGGGTTCTCGGGCCAGATGCCGGTGTCGACGACTCCGACCACCACACCATGTCCGAGTGGTGGAGAAGAGTCGACGCCGATGCGTTGCTGAATGGCGGTCAGTGGCAGTGATGCCGTGGCCCTGACGCTGTCGAGGTGGGACCTCCCGCTCCTTTCCACGCTCAGGATTCGGGGCATCGAATGAGCCTGCTTGACCTGCCCTGGAGACAGGCGGGCGGCGAAGCCGTCGACAGCAGTCGTGTAGGAGTAGAGCACCTCGGGATGACCGAGGCCAGCGAGGACCCGCTGCTGCCCTTCGGTCAGGTGCTCGCCGTATGCCCGCGCCGCTGGGCTGCCCGCTCGGAAGCGGCGTCCGTCGGTGGGGGCGGTTGCGTCGAATTCGGCGAGGTGCCCGTCGTACGTCGCCAGCGGCTGCGCGTGCAAGATCACGACATACGCGTTCGTCGCGGACTTGAGATGGCTCGCATCGACGGCCACAGCAGTCGGCGGGGGTACCAGGGCGAGGCTCAGGCCCAGCGCACACACAGCAGCGCTCGAGATGCTGCGTCGCACAAGCCACTCCTCTCGCCCTCGGATGGACGGCACTGCTCAGGTCTGATCGCGCAGGGCGTCGCAGCCGGCATCGTAGAGTTCACCATTGTGCCGTACCTGTTGGTTGTCGGGTTCTCCCTTGACGTAACCGTGCGGCCGGGCGCCCTCGCCGCCCTCGCCGCGGTCGACCAGGCGCGTGGGCATGCTCTGGTCGTCTCGGACGCCCCGCTGGCGAGTGCGCGACAGTTGGTCGCCGAGGCTGGGCTGCCCGCAGATGCCGTCGTCGTCGACGCACAGGGACCGCACAAGGCGGCAGCCCTGCTCGAGCACGGTGCGAGCGTTCACGTGTGTGCGACAAGTCTCGACGTGGCCGCAGCACGAGCAGCCGGTGCAGTCTCGGTGGCCCTGGTGTCCGGCGCGAGAGGCGAGGACGGCCCGACCTGCGCCGGTGCCGATTTCGTACTCGAAGACCTGACGAAGTTCCCCGCATGGCTCTACGAGCATCTTCTCGTCAGGCGGATGTCCGACCTGCGCTCCCGACTCCAGGATCTGGGTAGCATCCTGGTCGCCTTCAGCGGTGGCGCCGACTCCGCATTGTTGCTTGCGGCGGCTGCTCGAGCCCTGGGGCCCGACCGCGTGGTGGCCGCGACGGCCAGCTCCGCCTCGCTTCCGGCGGCCGAGCTCGTCCTTGCCAGGGAGTTCGCCGCTGGGCTCGGAGTCCGGCACGTCGAGGCGACGACACACGAGATGGACCGTGACGGGTACCGCGCCAATGCAGGCGACCGCTGTTACTTCTGCAAGGCTGAACTGGTCGAGGTCTTGATCCCTATCGCCGGCCGACTCGGCCTCGCTGCGGTGGCCACCGGTACGAACGCCGACGACGCAGCCGCGGGCTTCCGGCCGGGCATCCGCGCGGCTGCGGATCGCTCTGCGGTCACCCCCCTGCTCGACGTCGGCCTCACCAAGGACCAGATTCGCGAGGCGTCGCGGCGCTGGGGCCTCGTGACGTGGGACAAGCCTGCGGCCGCCTGCCTGTCGTCGCGGATCGCCTTCGGTCTGGAGGTCACCCCCGAACGGCTCGCGAGGGTCGAGCGAGCCGAGCTCCAGGTGCGCGCGGTGCTCGACGAGCACCGTCAACCCGTGGGTCAGCTCAGGGTGCGCGATCTCGGTGGTGTCGGCCGCGTCGAGCTCGACGCGGCATACCTGAATGCGCTCACCTCCGATCCCGACCTGGAGCGTCAGCTGGTGTCAGCGGTCGTTGGCACCGGGTTCGAGCACGCAGTGGTCGACCCTGCCGGCTTCAGGTCGGGCTCGATGAACGAGCTGCTCGACGAACCGGACCGGTACCGCTGAGACCAGCACCGAGATGTCGAGGACTGTAGGCTGACCTCGTGCCTCCGTTTGACGGAGGTCTTGCTATGTCCCGACACGACGTCGCGTCGGAGCGACCCTGGAGAGGTGTCACAGTGGCCACCGGCAAGGTCAAGTGGTACGACGCTGAGAAGGGCTTCGGCTTTCTCACCACCGACTCGGGAGGCGACGTCTTCGTACGGTCCGACTCGCTGCCGGCCGGGGTGGCCACGCTCAAGGCGGGGACTCGGGTGGAGTACGGCCTCGTCCAGGGACGAAAGGGCGACCAGGCCATTCAGGTGACGGTGCTCGACCCCACTCCCTCCGTCGCCAAGGCGCTGCGCAAGAAGCCCGAGGAGATGGTGAACATCGTCGAGGACCTGATGAAGCTTCTGGAGCGGCTCGAGCAGGGCTATCGCCATGGCCGTCATACGGACCCCCGCGCCGCGAAGCAGACCGCGACCCTGCTGCGAGCTCTCGCTGACGAGCTCGAGCTCAGCTGATCAGGCCGGCCTGGCGGCGGGCCTCCTGCCCACGGCCAGCCCTCGAAGCACGAACACCAGCCACCCGAGCAGTACCACGGCCACGATGGAGAGTCCGAGCTTCGCGACCTGGGGCATGAAGACGCCCAGAAAGCCCCCGATCACCCACGAGAGTTGGAGCAACGTCTCGGACCTTGCAAAGACGCTCGTGCGGACCGCCTCGGGCACCTCCCGCTGGATGAGGGCGTCGAGAGAGAGCTTGCCGAGCGACTGGCTCATGCCCGCCACCAGACCGAGGATCATGGCTGGCACCAACCCGAAGAAGAACGCCGCATAGACAGCGGCAGTGGCGTCGACGACGAGGGTGGCCAGCACGATGACCTCTGGGGTGCGCGCCTTGACCATCGACCCTGCGACCGTTCCGAGCGTGCTCCCCGCCCCGGCCGAGCCGATGACCAGAGCCAGGAGCAGTGTCCTACGGTTCTCCCATCCGTGGATCGGCTCGTTGCGTAGCAAGAAGGCCATGAACATGGTGAGAAAGCCCGACAGCATCCGTAACCCGGCGTTGCACCGCAGCGCCGTGACGACGACAGGAGTGATGCCGGCGCGTCGGGAGCGGTTCCCGGACTCTGTAACGTCTCGGAGGTCGACCGGCTCCTCGCCTTCCGACGAGTCGACCCGAGCCGGTAGCAGGATGGCGAGCACGGTGCCGCCCACGAACACCAGAGTGGCGTAACGCAACGACAGGTCGGGCCCGACCCATGACGTGAGCCCGGCGAGGGGAGCGGAGACCGCAGCCCCCGCAATGCCGGCAAGCGAGATCCGGGAGTTGGCCTTGACCAGCGTCAGCCCTGCCGGGATGAGCCGCGGGACTGCCGAGGCGCGCGTGACGCCGTACGCCTTGGAGGCGATGAGGCAGGCGAGGGCGGCAGGGAACATCCAGGCCGACTCGTGGGCGACCGCGCCGGCGAGCGACCAGCAACCGAGCGCGCGCAAGGCCATCGTCACCCCGATCGCCCATCGTCGGCCGCGCCGGAAGCGGTCGAGGAACGGGCCGATAAGGGGAGCCATGACAGCGAACGGCAGCATCGTGATGCCGAGGAACAAGGCGATCTGGCCCCGCGCCTGGTCGCTCGGAACCTGGAAGAACAAGGTGCCGGCCAAGGAGATGGCCAATGCCGCGTCCCCTGCCGCGTTGCACGCGTGCAGCTCGATCAACCGATACAGACCGCTCTCGCCGGCTCCCTGCGCGCGAGACGCCTTGCGGGCGAAGCGCGCCGCGCCGGTGGCCGCCCGACCCGAGAGCGCGGCGGCTTGCCTGGCCCGCTCCGCCGCTCTGCGTCCACGGCTCTCGGCGATCGGCGAAGCGCCTGCGGTCTCTGCGGCTCGGTCCTCCGGCTCGCTCTGCACGTGCCTATCTTGCACTGAGCCGGGCACCGTGAGGGGGCCACTGCTTTCTGCGGACGCGATTGGGCTTCGACGCCACGATGGGGGACAATCTCGTAGTGGCGACCACGACGAAGAAGCCCAAGCCGGACACGGCCCTCGTGGCCGCCGTCGACGAGGCGCGCGACGCCCTGGGCACGGTCATCGACGCAGCCGATGTAGGCGAGCACGTGGGTACAGAGGCTGAGGCCGAGCGCGTGGTGACCCACTTCTTCGCGGCCACCTCCGTCGGCTACGTCGGATGGCGCTGGGCTGTCACGCTGGCACGGGCGCCCCGACACAAGGCCGTCACCGTCAACGAGATCGTGCTGCTCCCCGGTGACGAGGCGCTCAGCGCACCCCCGTGGGTCCCCTGGAAGGACCGCGTCGACAAGCAGGACCTCGGTCCCGGCGACCTGGTCCCCGTGTCCGGGGACGACCTGCGTCTCGTGCCCGGCTATCTCACCGGCGACGATGCGTTGGACGCCCAGGCGTCACGCGAGCTACGCGAGGTCACTCGCGAGCTCGGACTCGGACGGGAGCGTGTCCTGTCGGTCGAAGGGCGCGACGAGGCCGCCGCTCGGTGGTTCGAGAGCGACAACGGGCCGGACTCGCCCATCGCCAAGGCGGCCCCCGCGAGATGCGCCTCCTGTGGCTTCCTTATACGACTCAGCGGCGCTCTGTCGGCGCAGTTCGGCGTCTGTGCCAACGCGGCGTCGCCCAGTGACGGCCAAGCGGTCTCCTACGACCACGGCTGCGGGGCCCACTCCGACGTACGCCTGCCCGAGCAGTCCCAGCATCAGCCGGTAGCGGCGCTCCCGGTGCATGACACGCTCACGTGGGATGCGTGGGTCGATGCCGAGGTGGAGATCATCGAGCGCTAGAGCCCGGCGGCGCCTAGCGGGCCCGTCTCGGGGTTCTCAGGCCGCGAGGCCAACCGCTTGAGCCGGCGGCGGCAGTACTCGAGCCCCAGCACGCCGAGTCCCAGCCCTGCCACGCACGTCCACACCCACCAGGTATGCCCGTCGTCGGCAAGTCTGGAGTAGTTCGGCAGCAGACACAGCAGCGCCACGAGCCAGAGTGCCGCACCGACCGTCACGGTCCTGATGCCGGTCACGTCGAGCGGCTGTACGGCGGCGGTGACGTACGTGTTGGCCCCGATGTCGATGTGGTCGATCGGCGGTCGGCCGCTGAACGGGTCGGGGTCGGGAATCCGCTCGTCCGCGCGGTAGGTCAACCTGGACTTGCGATCAGTCACGCTCCCAAGCCTACGCCGCCCTAGGTCATCGGCCGACACGATCATTATCATTACCCATGCTAATGAGGTACAGTAACGACAATGCCTGACTACACCGCTCAGCTCGCCCGCACCGACGCAGGACTCGCCAGCACCCTTCGCGTCTCGGTGATGCGCCTGTCGCGCCGTCTGCGCAACGAGCGGGATCCGCGAGACGACCTGAGTGCCAGCCAGCTGGCCGTGCTGGGGACGCTGTGGCGTCAGGGCCCCCTGACCATCGGTGACCTCGCCGCCGCCGAGAAGGTGCAGCCGCCCTCCATGACGCGGACAGTGACCTGTCTGTGCGACAAGGGGCTGCTGAGCCGCGGCGCGCACGACACCGACAAGCGGCTGGTAGTCGTCTCGCTGACAGAGGCGGCGGCCGCGGTGATCGCCGAGTCGCGACGCCGGAAGGAGGCGTGGCTCGACCAGCGGCTTCGCGAGCTGTCCGCCGCCGAGCGGCAGGTACTGCGCGACGCCGCGCCGATCCTCGAGCGCCTGTCCCACGCATGAGCCCGACGTTCCAAGCCCTCAAAATTCGGAACTTCCGCCTCTACTCCCTCGGCGGGGTCGTGAGCAACACCGGCACCTGGATGCAGCGTGTCGCCCAGGACTGGCTCGTGCTCGAGCTCACCCACTCGGGGAGCGCCCTTGGGATCACGACCGGCCTGCAGTTCCTCCCGTTCCTCCTCGTGACGCCCTTCGCGGGGCTGCTGGCCGACCGGTACAGCAAGCGCCGCCTCCTCGTGCTGACTCAGCTGGGCCTCGCGGCCTCAGCCGGGCTCCTCGGGCTGTTCGCGGTGACAGGTACGGCGACCGTCTGGCACGTCTATGGTCTCGCCCTCCTCTTCGGGGTCGGAACGGCGTTCGACGCGCCTGCTCGGCAGTCCTTCGTGGTGGAGATGGTGGGCCGGGAACACCTTCCGAACGCCGTCGGGCTCAACTCCGCGTCCTTCAACCTCGGCCGGATCATCGGCCCCGCTCTCGCCGGCTTCCTGATCGCCAGCCTCGGGTCAGGTGTCGAGGCGACGGGCTGGGTCATCCTGCTCAACGCGGCGAGCTACCTCGCGGTCGTCGGGTCCCTGCGAGCCATGCACGCCTCGGAGCTCTCTCCTTCGGTGCCGCTCGAGCGCGCGAAGGGAGCTCTCCGAGGGGGAGTCCACTATGTGCTGGCCAAGCCCGACCTGGTCTTCGTCTTCGTAGTGGCCTTCGCCGCCGGCACCTTCGGGCTCAACTTCCAGATGACGACCGCCTTGATGGCGACCAGCGAGTTCCACAAAGGGGCCGGTCAATACGGTCTGCTCGGGTCGTTCATGGCGATCGGGTCACTCACCGGAGCACTCCTCGCGGCTCGCCGCGGCCATCCCCGCCGCCTCGTGCTGGTGCTCGCCGCGGTGGGGTTCGGTCTGGCCGAGATCGTGGCGGGCCTGATGCCGACGTACTGGCTGTTCGCAGCCTGGCTGCCCGTCGTCGGGGTGTCGGCCCTGACGATGCTCAACTCGCTACAGACCGTCGTACAGCTCTCTGTCGATCCCGACATCCGCGGGAGGGTCATGGCGCTGTACATGATGATCCTGATGGGCGGCACGCCGCTCGGTGCTCCGGTCATCGGATGGGTCGGACAGACGTTCGGAGCACGTTGGACGCTCCTCGGGGGCGGCGTAGCGACACTGGCGGTGGTGTTGGGGGCGACGGTGTGGCTGATGCGGGCGGAGCACATCTCGCTGAGCGACGTGTCAGCGCGCACGGACCGGGTCGTCGTCTGATGGTCCACCTGGCCGAGCCGGGTAGCCTCCTGCGCATGCACCCGCGGTACCGCCGACTTCTCGTCCCGGCTGTGCTGGGGCTGCTGCTGGTCATCGTCATCGCTGCGGCGCTGAGGCGCTGAGATGAACGGACCCGGGGGGGAGGCGCTCGGCGACGCGACGGCGACCTTCAGGGCGGCTCTGCTCGAGGACTCGGGCCTAGTGAGGGGAACGCTGTCCGGCCGCCAGCGCAACATGGCGCCAAGCTTCCGCCGCGTCGAGATCCGCTATGTCGACCTCAAGGCGGGTCGCCGGCTCCAGGTGACGTCGTACGACGACACCCGGGCCACTGCGCGCAACATCGAGCCGGGCGCGCCGGCCGCGGTCGAGATCGACTCCCTGCTGGCGGCGGGTTATGCCAACTGGCAGGTCGACACCGTGACGGAGACGCTGCAGGTACGAGTGTCCAAGAAGGGCAGACCGCTGATCCACCGCGCGGCGAAAGGGTCGGCGACCGCGCCTGACCTGAGCCACGACCGAACGAAACGTCGACGGCTCGACGAGAGCGACGAGCTGTTCGCGGCCCTCGGGATCGCCACTCCGGAGGGACGGATCAAGCCCACCCGGACGGCGAAGTACCGCCAGGTCCAGGACTTCCTCTCAGCGCTCGACCCGCTTGTCGGACACCTCGCCATGACCAGGGGAGAGACCGACGAGCCTCCGGTGCGCGTCGTCGACCTTGGCTGTGGCAACGCATACCTCACCTTCGCAGCCTTCCGCTACCTCGGCACCGTCAAGCGTCTCCCGGTGCACATGCTCGGCGTCGACATCTCGGCCAGCGCACGCTCCCACAACACAGAGGTCGCCCGTCGACTCGGTGTCGAGGCATCCATGGACTTCATCGGCGGTGCGATCGCAGACGTCGAGGTCGATCCGCGCCCCGATCTGGTTCTCGCCCTGCACGCCTGCGACACCGCGACCGACGACGCCCTGGCTCGCGCCGTGAGGTGGCAGGCGCCAGTCATCTTGGCGGCCCCCTGCTGTCACCACGACATCCAGCGTCAGCTTGCCGGCGTCGAGGCTCCTGCGGCCTACCGTCTGGTCACCCGCCACGCCATCTTGAGGGAGCGCTTCGCCGACGTGCTCACCGACGCTCTGAGAGCCGCGATCTTGAGGATGGTGGGGTACCGCGTCGAGGTGGTGGAGTTCGTCGACTCCCAGCACACGCCGAGAAACGCCCTGATCAGGGGGGTGCGCACCGGGTCACGGCCGAGCGACGAGACCGTGGCAGCCTACCTCTCCCTCGTCCGCGACTGGGGTGTCCGGCCTGCTCTGGCACAGTTGCTTGTCGACGAGCATCCTGCGCTGACGGACGGCGGCTCGGCGTTATCGTCAGACACGGGCGATGCGGGTCGCTAGCGGGCTGGTCGTCGCCGCCCTGGCCGGTGTTCTCGGCGCGGTTGCGGGTCAGGCGGCGGCCGCGTCGTACGTTCCGCACCCGGTTGTCAAAGGCGACACAGGCAGGCGGCACGTGATCTTCACCATCTCCTCCGGCCTGGTCACGGAGTCGAGCTCGCTCGCTGTCAGCACTACACACCCGAGTCTCGTCTACACGGCGAACGACTCCGGCGACTCCGCGACCGTCTACGTGCTCGACGCGTCGACCGGAGACCTGGTCGGACAGACCACGCTCACGGGAGTCGCCGCCGTCGACGTCGAGGCGCTTGCTGTCGGCACGGATGGAAGCCTCCTCGTCGGTGACATCGGAGACAACCATGCGGAGCGCGGAACGGTCGCCGTCTATCGGATCGATCAGCCGGGGAGGGGTCAGACGACGGCGACTCCCGATGCGGTGACCCTGGCGTACGCAGACGGCCCACGTGACGCGGAGTCCCTGCTTTACGACGCCCGGACCGGCCGCATGTTCGTGGTGAGCAAGCTGCTCGGAGGGGCGAAGCTGTACAGCACGCCGACCCATGTCTTCTCGCGCTCCAGAGCGACGTTGACGCCCCTGCATGCCGCACCGGCCCTCGCCACCGATGCCACGTTCCTCGACGGGTATCGCTACGCCGTGGTCCGCACGTACTTCAGTGCCGTCGTCTACCGTTACCCGTCCTGGCGGAAGGCTGACAGCTTCGACCTCCCGCCGCAGCCGCAGGGTGAGTCGGTGGGCGCGCCGACGGGAGGCAAGTTCCTCTGGGTCGGCTCCGAAGGGGACGGCTCCAAGGTTCTGAGGGTCCGGGTGCCTGACCTGGTTAACCCCCGGCCCTCGGCGGCTACCGGCACATCGGCCGGTACGTCCACCCCGCCGACCGCGAGCACCGAGACTGCGACGTCCGAGCACCGGGAGCTGATGCAGTCGATCGCGTGGCGTGTGGTGGTCGTCGCGGGCTCGGCCCTCGTCCTGGTAGTCGGCCTTGGTCTCTGGCTCTACCGTCGGCATCGCCAACTGCTCTGATCAACCCCTCGTCGAGCGGGCGGAGATCTCCCGTCGAGCGGGCGCATATGCTCTGTCGAGCGGGCGCGCGTGCCGATCGCGCAGGCAGTCTCCGGGCCGCAGTCCGTCGACAGGTTCACGCCGCTTGCCGACGCCCTGGTGGCCCTCGAACCTTACGCCGATCTTGTGCAGCGATGGGCGAAGGCAAACCCTGCGGCGCCCCGCTCGATCGGGCAGCTGCCGATCTCTGGGCATCGCGACACAGCGGTCGCGACCGAGCGCGCGCACGCCCAGTTCCGCTCATTCGGCGGCGGTTGGAAAGTGAACGCCGAGCTGCCGGAAACCGCGGGCTTCACCGGTGCGAGCCAGTTCGTTCGGCCGGAGGACGTCGCTGCGTCGATACCGTGCGGCCCCGAGGTCGAACCGATCCTCGACGCTGTCGGAGGTTTCATCGAGGCGGGTTTCACAGACGTGGCACTGGTGCAGGTCGGCGACGAGGGGCAGCAGGAGTTCCTGGACTTCTCCGAGTCGACCCTGCTCCCCGCGCTGCGGGAGCGGCATGGCCGGTCCGCATGAGGCCTGGCGCCTGACGCCTGACGCGCGAGGACTGACGCCCGACGGTCAGGTGCGTCCGACGTGGTCGACGACCCAGTCGACGCAGGCGGTCAGCGCCTCGACGTCCGCCGGGTCGACGGCAGGGAACATGGCAACGCGGAGCTGATTGCGGCCGAGCTTGCGGTACGGCTCGACGTCGACGATCCCGTTGTCCCGCAGCACTGCGGCGACCTCGGCGGCGTCGACCATCTCGTCGAAGTCGATGGTGCCGACGACCAGGGAACGATCGGCAGGCTCCGTCACGAAAGGTGTCGCCACCTCCGAGGCTTCCGCCCAACCGTAGAGGATGTCGGACGACCGCGTGGCCCGGCCGACGGCAGCGGGAAGTCCACCGAGTCCGTTGAGCCAGTCGATCTGCTCGGCGAGCAGGAACAAAGTCGCGAGCGACGGAGTGTTGTATGTCTGGTTGAGCGCCGAGTTGTCGACTGCGGTCTGTAGGTCGAGAAATGCTGGAATCCAGCGCCCGCCGGCCCTGATCGAGGCGGTGCGCTCGAGGGCGGTGGGCGACATGATCGCCAGCCAGAGCCCACCGTCCGAGGCGAGACATTTCTGCGGAGCGAAGTAGTAGACGTCGGTCTCGGCGATGTCGACCGGGAGGCCGCCGGCTCCAGATGTGGCGTCGACGACGACCAGCGCGTCGCCGTCGGCCCCTTCGACCCTTCGCACCGGTGCCATCACGCCGGTCGAGGTCTCGTTGTGCGGCCAGGCGTAGACATCGACGCCGCGCTCGCCGTACGGGTCCGGCCGCGAGCCTGCCGGTGAGACAAGCGTCGTCGGGTCGTCGATGAACGGAGCCGACTTCGCGGCTGCCGCGAACTTCGCGGAGAACTCCCCGAAGGACAGGTGCTGGCTACGATCGCGGATGAGGCAGAACGTGGCGATGTCCCAGAACGCGGTCGCCCCGCCGTTGCCGAGGACGACTTCGTACCCTTCCGGGAGCGAGAACAGCGCGGTGATCCCCTCCCGCACCCTGCCGACGAGCTGCCGCACCGGGGGCTGGCGGTGGGAGGTGCCGAGCAAGTGCGCACCAGTCGAAGCCAGGGCATCGAGAGCCTCCACCCGGACCTTGCTGGGACCCGAACCGAACCGGCCGTCCGCGGGTCTGAGTTCCGCGGGGATGGTGGCGTACGAGTTGGTCACGAGGACTCCTCAGGGGTAGTACAGGCGCCCTGCGACATGAGCGACGGTCAGTCTCGCAGTCGGCGCTCCCTCACGTATGCGCCGTATCGCCACGCGGTCATGAGGATTCGGACGCCGACTTCTCCGCTGTGTTCGGCTCAGGCGACGCGAGCACCCCCCGCGAAGTTCTGGCTGTTTGTCGTGGGCGTGCCACTACTTGACGCCGGCTACTCGGCCCATGCCGACTGCCAGCCCTCGATGGAGTCTGCGCCGCGAGGGGATGGTCCGGCGTAGTGCGCCGATGGGCGGATCAGCCGCCCGGTCTGCTTCTGCTCGAGGATGTGGGCGCTCCACCCGGCGGTCCGTGCGCAGGTGAACATGGAGGTGAACATGTGCGGCGGTACGCCGGCGAAATCCAGCACGATCGCGGCCCAGAACTCCACATTTGTCTCGAGCACCCGGTCGGGTCTGCGCTCGCGGAGCTCAGCGAGCGCTGCCTGCTCGAGCGCTCCGGCCACCTCGTACCGCGGTGCTCCCAGCTCCCGAGCAGTACGCCGCAGGACTCGGGCTCGCGGGTCCTCGGCCCGGTAGACCCGGTGGCCGAAACCCATCAGCCGCTCGCCCCGGTCCAGAAGCTCCTTGACGTACCCCGCCGCGTCGCCGCGACGCTCCACCTCCTCGATCATCCCCAGCACGCGTGACGGTGCGCCACCGTGTAGCGGTCCGCTCATGGCACCGACCGCGGCGGAAAGGCTCGCAGCAACGTCGGCGCCAGTCGAGGCGACGACCCGCGCTGTGAACGTCGAGGCGTTCATGCCGTGCTCGGCCGCGGATGTCCAGTAGGCGTCCACCGCTCTCACGTGGTCGGGGTCCGGGTCACCTCGCCAGCGCCGCATGAAGCGCTCGGTGATCGTGCTCGACTGGTCGATCTCCCGCTGCGGCACCATCGGGAGTCCGACACCTCGAGCGGCCTGGGCGACGTACGACAGCACCATGACAGCCGTGCGTCCAAGGTCGTCGCGGGCCTCGTCGTCGCTGATGTCGTACAGAGGGCGCATGCCCCAGGCGGGGGCGATCATGGCGATGGCGCTCTGCACGTCGACCCGGATGTCACCGGAGTGCACAGGGATGGGGTACGGCTCGGCAGCCGGCAGGCCAGGCTCGTACGCACCGTCGACGAGCAGACCCCAGACCCGGCTGAACGGTACCCGGCCGACGAGGTCCTCGATGTCGACACCTCGGTAGCGGAGCGCTGACCCCTCCTTGTCGGGCTCGGCGATTTGGGTCTCGAACGCGACAACGCCCTCGAGCCCGTGATGGATCTCCACCATGTACGACTCCTCACCTGCTCGACCATTGTGGACCTCAAGCCATGCTCGCTCTCAGGGGGCGAGCCGCTCCGAGTACCAGGTGTCGTCGTCGGCTCGGTCGAACACGATCCGGTCGTGCATCCGGCCCGGCCGGCCCTGCCAGAACTCGATCCGGTGGGGCCGCACCCGGTACCCACCCCACTGCGACGGCCGCGGGATGACGTCGATGCCCTCGAAGCGGTCGGACTGTCTTCGGTACCTCTCGTCGAGGTAGTCGCGGCCGGAGACGATCTCCGACTGTGGCGACGCCCACGCGCCCAGCTGCGAGCCACGCGGCCTGGACTCGAAGTAGGCGTCGGCCTCGATGTCGTCGACCTGCACCGCGAGACCTTCGATCCGCACCTGCCGTTCGAGCGGATGCCAGGGGAAGAGAAGTGCCGTCGCGTCGTTCGCACGCAGGTCACGTCCCTTGCGCGAGTCGAGGTTGGTGAAGAAGACGAACCCGCGCTCGTCGATCGTCTTCAACAACACCATGCGGGACGACGGGACACCCCGCGAGTCGTTGGTCGAGACGACCATCGCGTTGGGCTCGTACAGTTCAGCCACCTGGGCGGCCCCAAGCCAGAGGGTGAAAGCAGCGATCGGGTCGGTGCCGAGGTCTGCTTCGGTGAGGCCATGGTCTGCGTACTCACGGCGCCACGATGCGATGTCTCGGACCTCGTCGAACGTCATAGCGGCGAATCTATCGAGGATGCGGCGCGGGGATCGACGGCGGTGCCTCTTCGCCCCCTTCGAGGGGACATTTCCCGCCCTCTCGCGGGTATGGCAAGTCCGCGGGCTTGCGTGGCATGGGCCACGGCTGGACGGACTGATCCAGCACCCGCGGACTCGGGTAGCCAACGTGGATTCGCTACGCGTCCGGTTGTGCGACTGCCTAGCGGCCAGCCACCTCACAAGTCCTATGGGAATGCATCTGTAGGACCACCTCCCTTCACGTGTGGCTACACCGTACGTCGACGCACCAGCGCAGACAAGAGGCTTTCGTCGCGAGCACACCCACCACCGACCGGGCACCGCCAATCGCGGGTCGGGGCCAAATCGGGGGTCGAGTCGGGGGCTAAGCGGTGGTCGGTCGGGTGGGGTGCTGGGGTCGGTCGGGTGGGGTGGTGGGGGAGAAGGCAGCCGGGTCGACCGCGATCCAGGTGTGCTCGGCGCGCGCAAGACGGTTGCCCCTGGGGTCGTAGATCGCCGACGCCGTGAAGCTCTTGCGCCCCTGCGTCCCGACCAGTTCCCCGACCACGACATACGGCTGCCCGACGAGCGGGAGCCGGTCGTACGACGCCGTCATGCGGCCGAGCACGAGGGGACGGGCTTCGAGGTCGGACGTCCATCCGGCCGGACAGTCCAGCGCGCACCAGACGTACTCACCCGATACCTCCGGGCTTTCGGCACGGGCCAGGGAGGGGTCGGGCGTCCACACACAGGCGGTGACGTCGCGTGCGTACCGCCCCGGTTCCAGCCGCATCCCATCGCCGCGTTCTCGCGCCGTGCCGCACACGAAGCAGGTAGGGAACGGATGGTGCCCGCGACCGCGGTATGACGCCTCGGCCGAGGCTGCCTGCTCGAGACCCACCGCTGGTGGCGGCTGCCGTGCGAAGTCGCCGTGCGCGGCCTCCGCTACCAGCGAGCCGTCATCGCGCAGCCGTACGACGCCCGCCCCGGGCTCGACCACCAGCGCGATGTCGAGCGGCGGCGGTCTCCGCAGCGTGACGGTGACCGGCTCGTGGCCGCCGACGCGCGGGGCCAGTAGTCCAGCCGTGTATCCGCCGTTCCCAGAGCCGGGAGGGCCGGCGAACCGGGCAGCGACAACCAGATGCGGAGTCGAGGAGGCCATGGCGGTGCGGGACTAGTGCCCGCGCACCGCCTCATAGCGCGACAGTGCCTCTCGACGCTCCGCGGCGTGGTCGACGATCGGGTCGTGCGGCTCGTGCAGACCCTTGTCGGGATGGTCGCGCAGCTCCGGCACCCAACGGCGGATGTAGACGCCGTCCGGGTCGAACTTCCTTCCTTGCTCGATCGGGTTGAACACCCGGAAGTACGGCGCGGCGTCTGTACCGGAGCCCGCGGTCCACTGCCAGCCGTGCTGGTTCGACGCGAGGTCGCCGTCCACGAGCCAGTACATGAAGTGGCGAGCACCGTGCTGCCATTCGATGTGAAGGTCCTTGACCAAGAAGCTCGCGACGATCATCCGAACACGATTGTGCATCCAGCCCTCGGCCCGCAGCTGCCGCATCCCCGCGTCGACGATCGGATAGCCCGTACGCCCCTCACGCCACGCGTCGAAGCGCTCCCCGGGATCGTCGTAGGCCATCGCTGCCAGCTGGGGCCGGTAGTACTCGCGTGCGGAGTCGGGGCGCCGCGCGAGCACGTCGGCATAGAACTCGCGCCAAGCCAGCTCCAGCCGGAACCGGTCGACAGCCGAGCCGGTGGCCTTCGACTCGGCCAGGTCGGCCAGCATCGTCCGAGGGTGGATCTCACCCCACTTGAGGTGCACCGACATCCGTGACGTGGCATCGAGATCCGGGCGGTCGCGGTGAGTGTCGTAGGCGGTCAGGTGGTCGTCGAGGAAGGCACGCCACCGTTCGCGGGCCGCCTGCTCGCCAGCGCGGGGGAGAGTCAGTCCGGACGGCAGTTCGACCGTCGGCCAATCGTCGGACCGCAGGTCAGCTCTCCACGCCACATCCGGCGGCGCGGCGGGGGGCAAGCGCCAACCGTGTTGCCGCCACGCCTTCGAGAAGGGCGTGAAGACCTGGTACCGCGACGAGTGCTGGCTGAGCACCCGGCCGGGTGCGACGGCGTACGGCGAGCCGGTTCGGACCAACTGGGTACCGTGCCGCTGGAGCGCTTCTTCGACCCGCGAGTCACGCTCGGAGCCGTAGGGGTTGAAGTCGGCCGCGATGTGCACGTGTGAGGCGGAGGTCTCCGCAGCCAAGGCTGGGACGACATCGACCGGATCGCCGCGACGGACCACCAGACCGCCTATCCCATCCCGCAGTGAGGCCAGGCTCGCGAGCAGGTACGCACGCCGGGAGGGGCCTGCCGGCTCCCAGAGTCTGGGGTCGATGACAAACACCGGTACGACGCTTTCGGCACCCTCGGACGCTTCGACGAGTGCGGGGTTGTCCGCCGTGCGAAGGTCGCGGCGGAACCACATCAAGGCAGTCGTCACGACCCCATACTCACCTAGCGGCACTCCGGTGCCTCGCGTGCCCTCCGCTTGTGCGATACGACACAATGGCCCGGACGGGGCACGAGTCGATGGGCGAGAGGTGGCGCCGAGTTGACCGAACTCATCGACACCACCGAGATGTACCTGCGCACGGTGTTCGAGCTCGAGGAGGAGGGGATCCTGCCGCTGCGGGCGCGGATCGCCGAGCGTCTGCACCAGTCCGGGCCCACCGTGAGCCAGACGGTTGCCCGCATGCAGCGCGACGGTCTGCTGACCGTTGAGGGGGATCGACATCTGGAGCTGACCGAGGGGGGACGGCGGCTGGCCACGCGGGTGATGCGCAAGCATCGGCTGGCCGAGCGGTTGCTCATCGACGTGATCGGGCTCGAGTGGGAGGACGTCCACGTTGAGGCCTGCCGGTGGGAGCACGTGATGTCGGAGACCGTAGAGCGCCGTTTGCTCGAGATCCTGGGCCATCCCACCGTGTCGCCGTACGGCAACCCCATCCCTGGCCTGGACGAGCTTGGCGAGGGTCCGATCGCCGAGGAGTTCCTCGACGGGGTAGAGGCACTTGACGCCATTGCGGGCTCGACCGAGCAGCGTGTGGTGGTCGGCCGGATCGCGGAGCCGATCCAGACCGACGAACAGCTGATGTCGGTCCTGCGCAGGGTGGGGGCGCTCCCCGGCAAGGTCGTCACCGTGGCTCGAGGAGCCGAGGGCGTGCTCATCGGAAGCGCTGGCGAGACGGCCGAGATCGACGGCGAAGCGGCCAGTCACCTTTTCGTGCGACGACTCTGAGAGGTGAGAAGCCCCTTCGAGGACCTCCCCCGAGAGGTCGCGGTACTTGTCGCGGTCGCGGTGGCCGTGGCCGTGGGCTTCGGGGTGGTCGCCCCCGCGATCCCCGAGTTCGCCCGCTCCTTCGGGGTCGGGAAGACAGCGGCGGGAGCGGTCATCTCCGCCTTCGCGCTCATGCGTTTCGCCTCGGCGCTCGGAGGCGGCCGCCTTGTGGACAAGGTCGGGGAAAGGCTTATCCTGTCCGCCGGAATCGGCATCGTTGCTGTCTCAACAGGGCTGGCGGGGTTGTCCCAGAGCTACCTGCAGCTCCTGGTCCTGCGTGGGCTCGGGGGCGTCGGTTCAGCGATGTTCACCGTCTCGGCAACGGCTCTGCTCTTCCGTGTGGTCGACGGCTCCAGCCGGGGTCGCGCAACGGGGCTGTTCCAGTCGGGCTTCCTCATCGGAGGGCTGCTCGGGCCACTCGTTGGTGGCTTCCTCACGGACTACTCTCTGCGGCTGCCCTTCTTCGTCTACGCCGTCTCGCTCATCGCGGCCGGATCGATCGCTGCGGTGTTCCTGAGAGCGGCGGCGCTGCGCATGGCAGCACCGCAGGACGGTCACCTCGGAGGCGAGCCGGGCGCCGAGGTGGCACCTGCTGACGAGGACGGGGTGCAGGCCGAAGAGGTTCAGGCAACGTCGGTGGCACAGGCCTGGGCCAACCCTGCCTTTCGCGCGGCCATCGCTGTCAACTTCGCCATCGGATGGTCATTCTTCGGTGTGCGGGTAAGCCTCGTCCCCCTGTTCGTGGCGGAGTCGCTGCACGAGAGAGCGCTGTGGACCGGCGTCGGCTTCTTGTGTTCCTCGGTGGCACAGGTACTGCTCTTGACACCGGCCGGGCGCTTCGTCGACCGGCGTGGCCGCAAGCCGGCGATGATCGCCGGCTCGTTGGTCGCGGGGGTGGCTCTGGGCCTCCTCGCGATCACGACGGCGCTGCCGCTCTTCCTGGTGGCCATGGCGGCCGTCGGGGCCGGGGGAGCCTTTGTCGGAACGGCTCCCGGGGCTGTCGTCGGTGATGTCATGCAGGGTCGTGGAGGGAAGGTGGTCGCGGTCTTCCAGATGGCGTCAGATGCCGGCGCCATCAGCGGACCGCTGGTCGCCGGCTGGCTGGCGGATTCCGCCTCCTTCGGAGCCGCGTTCGCTGCCTGTGCCCTGGTCATGCTGGCGTCCACGCTCATGTCGCTCAGGATGCCGGAGACTCTGGTGCGCGCGTGACGCCAATAACCTGGCCTTTGCGGAGGACGAGAAGAGTGAACGAGCGATGAGGTGGCACCACGGCCTGCGAAGACTCGGCGTCGTCGCCGTCGCGCTCGTCGCGGTTGGCCCGACCGTCGTCGGTTGTAGCGGTGGCAGTGGCGGCGACCCAGCGCCGAAGACCGTTGCCGTCCAGCCGACGGCCACAGGAGAGTGCGGCGACTTCACGATCGCCTACGACCCGGGCAACGGGTACGAAGCGAGCGCCTTCATCGTCGGGGCGATCGCGGCCGACTCACTGGGATGCAACGTCTCGTATGTCAAGACGACGACACGCAAAGCCTGGAGGCTGGTGGCAAGCGGCCGGGCGGACGTCTACCTGGATGCCTTCGGTGACAGGCGCATGCGGCGCAGGCTGACCAAGCCTGGAGGTCCCGTCACCGTCGCAGGGGAGAACGGCGTCGCAGGGGTCGTCGAGATGCTCGCTCCGTTCTTCATGGGACAGCACGGTCTCGACACAGCCCACGATCTCGCCGACGTCGAACGCATCGGCTGGGGCATCGTGACGCCCGCGGTGACCACCGTGCCGGCACTTCTCCCGTTGGCTCACGCGTTCGTCGATTTCCAGCGCCTCGACTACGTGGTTCGCGACTACAACCAGGTAGGCGTGACTCGCGGTATGGGTTCGCTGATCCAGCAAGCTCGGCGGGACGACGCGCACAACGTGCCGAACGTCTATCTGGTCGAGGGCCCACGCGGTCTGCTGGGTGACCGGCCCGGCCAACACGCGGTCGACATACCGGGCTCCGCCGCTCAGCCCTGCCAGCCTTCGCGGCAGTCCACGCTGTGTTCGTTCGCGGACTTCGAGTACCTCAAGATCGCGAACGCCGACTTCGCATCTTCCGGCAACCCGGCCTATGCGCTGGTGTACAACTACCGGCTCGATCCCGCGAGCGTCGCCAATATCCTGGAGCTCATCGCCCTGAGCGGGTATGACGTTGGACCTGCCGACGTGGCCTCCTGGCTCAACACTCACACGAAAGTCTGGAAGCGGTGGCTCCCGTGAATGTCCAGAACCTGGTTCCGAAGTCTAGTGTCCCGAGGACAGGTCCCGCGACGGGTGATCGACATAGCCCGTCGAGCTACAACATGGCCTTTGCTGCTTGTCGGCGCCGAGCGAAATGGCAGTTGGGCGAGGCAATAGGATGACGCCATGTGTCGAAACATTCGTACGTTGCACAACTTCGAGCCGGCTGCCACGGCGGACGAGGTCGAGGCTGCCGCCACGCAGTACGTCCGCAAGGTCGCCGGAACGACGAAGCCTTCCGCGACCAACCAGGTCGCCTTCGCTCGGGCGATCGAGGCCGTCGAGGCCGCAACCTCGCGTCTGCTCGACGAGCTGGTCACGTCGGCACCGCCCCGCGACCGTGACGTCGAGGCGGCCAAGGCAAGGGCCCGCAGCGCGGAGCGGTTCAGCCGCGCCGGGTGAATGCTCGCCTCGGGCGACATGCCCCGTCAGCGCGGGGCTCCACCTGGCGACGCTCGCGTCTGGGTGACAGGCCTTGTCAGGCTCGGGGACTCTCCGAGTCGCGCTCCGTCGAGGTATGAGGAGGCTCAGGCGGCTGCCTGCGGAGCATGATGGCGAGGTCGCGACGCAGCAGTACCAGGAGGCACACCCAGGTCGTGACGAACTGGCCGGCGAACTGAGTCCAGCCACCGAAGCCTTGGTGGTCGAGGAACCTGCCTACCGCGACGCTGGGTAGAGCTACCATGGTCACAACCACGAGCGCGTGAACGCTCCTATCGGTGCGCACGCCGAGCCTCCTCTGTCTCGCTGGGATCGTCGCCGCTCAGAAGAAGCTGCCGATACAGCCCCACGCAGCGAAGCCAGCGTACGTATAGGCGCCTCCGGGAATCATCAGTGCCGTTCTTCCCGCGACATGCTTGATCAAGAGGTTGGTCGTACCGGTCGTGCCTCCGACACTGAGAACGGAACGCATCGCGCCCTCTCCGCACGTCGTCACCTCGTCCCACGCCACGCGGAACGCCTCTCCCCAGCGCCAGGTGAACGGGTTCCACCAGGGATCGGCCGTGATCGGGTACCTCGAGTGACGGCCGAAGACGACGTGCTGCCTGACGACGTCGCCGCGAACCGTGTACCACGTCTTGACCCGGTGCCCCCGGGCGTTCCTCGCCCAGGGCCGGGCCAGGATGCCGACCGGGTGTCCGTGTCGCCGAGCCATCACCTCGCCGAAGCGGTTCGCCCTTAGGGACACATGCCTGGGCAGCCGCATCCGGAACGCGTAGACATGGCGGGCACGGGGACCTCGGATCCTGACTCTGGTGCCTGCGGCTCCCCACCATCTCGTGGAGTGCCGGAACGCCGCGTGGCGGGCAGGACGAACGGACCAGGTGACCCGTCCCCCGCCGGCGGTCTCTCCCGAGGGCCAGATGGGACGGGTGGACGTGATCTGCGCGCGCTGTGCGACGGGCGCCCTGACAGGGACGGTCTCCGTACTGGCGCTGACGCTCGAGGACGGCGCGGCTCGGGACCCGACCGCGGCGGGCACCACGGGGCCGACCACCGTCACCAGGCAGCCGGAGAGCAGGGACACAGCGAGTCGACGGCGTAGCTGTGGAACAGGCGAGGTGGGCATCTCTGCCTCCCGGATCGAGGGAATGACGACCCGAGAATGGTGACCCGAGAGGTGATCCGGCAGCGTGCGGCAGAGATGGTCTGTGGACCCCGGCAAGCGGCTGTGGACAATCCGGCCGCACAGTCTGTCACTCGGCTCTCTGACGCTCGGCAGACCGGCGGGCTGAGCCGATCGAGGCGTGAGCCGGCGACGCGGCTACCTGGAGGCGATCACACCGGCGATGGCAGCGTTCGCAAGGTTGGCCAGACTCCCCGCGAGCAACGCTCGCAAGCCGAGCCTGGCGACCTGCGCGCGCCGGTCGGGCTGGAGGCTGGCGATGGTCCCGATCTGGATGGCTATCGAGGCGAAGTTCGCGAATCCGGCGAGGGCGAAGGTCACGATGATGACGGTCCCGGTCGACAGGTCGGGCACGTGAGGCCCGAACGAGGCATAGGCCACGAACTCGTTGAGCACCGTCTTCTGCCCCATGTACGAGCCTGCCTGCACCGCCTCGCTCCACGGGACCCCGAGAAGCCACGCCAGGGGAGAGAACGCCCAGCCAACCAGGCGCTGGAAGGTCAGGCCGTCGTACCCGAACCAGCCGCCGACGCCTGTCAGGATGCCGTTTGCCAGCCCGATCAGGGCAACGAAGGCGACCAGGAGCGCGCCGACCGTCACCGCGATCCTGCCCCCGGCGAGGGCACCGCGCCCGATGGCGTCGATGGCGTTGGCGGACTCCTCGTCGCGGACGTCGCGGACGTCGACCTCCGCCGAGTCCGACGAACGGTATCCGCCCTTGCTCTCGGGCACTCGGCCTTGCGACTCCGGGGCACTATCGTCGGCGCGCGTCGAACCCGCTCGCTCGACGGTGTCCTCGTCAGACGCCGCTCGGGTGGCGGGGTCGGTGTCTGCAGCCTCTCGGGTCGAGTCCGGCCACATCATCTTCGCCATCAGGAGACCGGCCGGAGCGTTCATTGCGGTCGCTGCCAGCAGGTATGTCAGAGGAGCCCCGAGTAGGGAGTATCCGACGAGAGTCGAGCCTGCGGCGGCGGCGAACCCACTGGTCATGACGGTGAACATCTGGGCGGTGCTGAGTCCGCGCAGGTACGGCGCGATCATCAGCGGGGCCTCGCTCTGGCCGAGGAAGATGACGGTGGTGGCGAAGAGGGACTCGATCTTGCTGACGTGAAGCGCCCAGGAGATCGCGCCCCCGAGGACATGCGTCGCGTACTGGATGACCCGGAGGTAGAAGAGCAGGCCGATCAGCGCTCCGAGGAAGATGATGACGGGCAGCACCTGAAGCGCAAAGATGGTCTCGCCCTTGGCGCCGACGCCTGTCAGTGGTCCGAAGACGAATGCCGTTCCCTCTTGGGCGTAGTCGATGAGGGAAGTGACCCGATCGGCAACCCAGCCGAGGGCGGTACGCCCGGGCCCCCACCTGAGCACGAGCGCGGCGAAACCCACCTGGAGGAGCAGAGCTCCCCCGACCGTGCGCCAGGCGATGCCCTTGCGGTTCTTCGAGAACAGGAAGGCGACAAGGAGCAGGAAGAGCAGGCCCAGTACGCCGCGCGCTTGTTGCATCCCGTCACGCTAGACCGCGAGGAACCGTTGTGCAGGCGTGGCGCGAGGGCTTGTCCGCAAGCCAGCCCGGGGGCGCATCGTCGGCTTACGGCGACCAGCGACGCGACGAGATCACGGCGCCGACACGAAGGCACGGAGCCCGTCGACGAGACGATCCAGGTCGGACTGGTTCGTGTAGGGCGCGAGTCCGACCCTGAGCGCGCCGGCGTCGCCCAACCCCATGGCCCGGGAAGCCTCAAGCGCGTAGAAGGAGCCGGCAGGGGCGTTGACGAGACCTTCGGCCAGGTGCAGCTGCGCCGCCGCCGACGTCTTCCCGCCGAATGAGACAAGCACCGTTGGCGTCCGGCTTGCCGCGCGCGAGTGCAACACGAGGCCGGGCAGCTCCGACAGCCTCGACTCGAGGGCACCACGCAGCCCGTCCTCATAGCTCTCGAGGAGCGTCATCGCAGCGACCAGGCGCTCCCGGCGGCCTGCCGCCTTCACCCGTTGAGGGGCCAGGTCGGCGATGAAGTCGACGGCTGCGGTGCAGCCGGCCAGCAGCTCGTAAGGGAGCGTGCCGAGCTCGAAGCGCTCGGGGACGACGTCCGCCGACGGGAGCAGCTTGTCGGGTGCCAACGTGCCCAAGAGGTCAGGGTCCGCGGCAAGCACCCCGCAGTGCGGACCGAAGAACTTGTACGGCGAGCACGCGTAGAAGTCCGCGCCGAGTGCGGCGATGTCGACGGTGCAGTGCGGTGTGAGGTGCACCCCGTCGACATAGAGCAGACCTCCGGCATCGTGCACCAACTCCGCGACTTCGGCGATGGGCGGTCTGGTGCCGATGAGGTTCGACGCGGCGGTGACGGCCACCAGGCGCGTCCGGTCCGAGACCACTGCACGCACCGCGTCGGCGTCGAGCTCTCCCGTGCCGGGATCGAACTCGGCCCATCGGATGGTCGCTCCCGCCCTCTCGGCGGCGTACACCCACGGTCTGATGTTCGCGTCGTGGTCGAGCCTGCTCACGACGACCTCGTCGCCGGGATTCCACATCTTCGAGAGCGTGCGCGAGAAGTCGAACGTGAGCTGGGTCATGCTGCGGCCGAAGATCACCCCTTGTGGGTCTGCTCCGAGAAGCTCACCTACAGCGAGCCGGGCTCCCGTGACGATGTCATCGGCTCGGCGCTCCGCAGGAGTCGACCGACCGCGGTTCGAGACGGCCGAGCGCAGTGTCTGCGCCACCGCGTCGGCGACGGCGACGGGGACTTGCGATCCACCGGGCCCATCGAAGTGGGCCGCGCCCTCACGAAGGCCGGGGAACTCGGCCCGGACGGCGGCGACGTCGTGCTCCTCGCCCCCGATGGGTTGGGGGGAGCCGGATCTGGTCCGCGGACTGGCAGTCACTCGACCTCCTGTGAGACTGAGTCGATCGTAGAGGTTGGAGCACGCGACAACGCGAGCCTGCTGGGATGCCCGATGGCGGCGATGCGGCTCGGCCTGGTGTCCGATGGCGCCCAGGTCGTTCCGGGGGGACACTGGCGCTGTGAAGAAGCTCTGGACGGCGGCGCCGGTCGCAGCGGTCGCGGCGGTCGCAGCACACGACCTGCTGCAGCGTCGTCACGCCATCTTGCGCAACTTTCCCGTCGTCGGACACGCGCGGTTCTGGCTGGAGTCGATAGGGCCGGAGCTCCGCCAGTACATCGTCGCCGGGAACGACGAGGAGCGGCCGTTCAGTCGCGACCAGCGACGCTGGGTGTACGCCTCGGCCAAGCTGGAGAACAACTACTTCGGCTTCGGCACCGACAACGATCTCGAGCACACGGCCGGCAACGTGATCATCCATCACCGTACGTTCGGGCGACAGCAGGCCACCCACGGGAAGCCCGGCCAGGAGGCATGGCTTCCCTGCGCCAAGGTGATGGGGGCGGCACGGAGTCGCCCGAGCGCGTTCCGCCCCGGCTCGGTCGTGAACATCTCGGGCATGAGCTTCGGGTCGCTGTCGGGCAACGCCGTCGAGGCCCTCAACCGCGGTGCGAAGCTGGCGGGCTGCCTGCAGAACACCGGCGAGGGGGCGGTTTCGCCGTATCACCGCAACGGCGGCGAGCTCATCTTCCAGATCGGCACGGCGTACTTCGGCTGTCGCGACGAAGCCGGGAGGTTCGAGATCGAAAAGTTGAAGGAGCTCGTTGCGGGCGCCCCGATCAGGGCTTTGGAGGTGAAGCTCAGCCAGGGGGCCAAGCCTGGCCTCGGAGGAGTGCTCCCAGCCGCCAAGGTTTCGGACGAGATCGCCGAGACGCGCGGAGTACCTGCGGGCAAGGACTGCATCTCGCCGTCTCGTCATGCCGAGTTCCACGATGTCGACAGCCTGCTCGACTGGGTCGAGATGCTCGCCACAGAGACGGGCCTGCCGGTGGGCATCAAGTCCGCAGTCGGTGATCTCGAGTTCTGGCGAGACCTCGCCGACGCCATGGCGACGGGCGACCGGGGCGTCGACTTCGTCACCATCGACGGGGGCGAGGGCGGCACGGGCGCAGCCCCGATGATCTTCACCGACGCGGTGTCGTTGCCCTTCCGGCTGGGCTTCAGCCGGGTGTACTCGATCTTCGCCGAGCGCGACCTGCACGAGAAGGTCGTCTTCATCGGAGCCGGCAAGCTCGGGCTTCCCGACAACGCCGTGGTCGCCTTCGCGCTCGGTGTCGACATGGTCAACGTGGGGCGCGAGGCCATGCTCTCTGTCGGGTGCGTCCAGGCGCAGACGTGTCACACCGGCAACTGCCCTACCGGAGTGGCCACGCAGCACCCGTGGCTGGCTCACGGACTCGACCCCCGCCTCAAGTCCGAGCGGGCAGCCAACTACATAAGGACGCTCCGCCGGGATCTGCTGAAGGTCGCGGAGGCATGCGGCGTCGAGCACCCGTCGATGATCGGACCCGACTCGGTCGAGATCATCGACATGCTCGCCGACGGCAAGCTTCTCGACCAGGTCTACGCGTACCAGCCGGGCTGGGGGTTCCCGTCCGATGCCGACGTGCGTGCTGTCGTGGCCTTGATGGAGGATGTCGACGAGGAGGAGCTGGAGACCGAGGGGCCTCCCGAGACGGCCGTGGAGGGGGAGCGCGGCGACTCCATGGTCGGCGGCTCCCCGGTTCTGGGCTAGCGAGTCACCGAAGTGTCGCCTCGCCACTCGAGCGCCGCGCTGCGGCTGGTGCTGATGGCCGACACCCACGTACCGAGCCGTGCTCGCGACCTGCCCGCGCAGCTGTGGCAGGCGGTCGACGCTGCCGATGTGGTGGTCCACGCCGGGGACTGGGTGGATGTCGCCCTACTCGACGCGCTCGAGGCTCGAGCCAGGCGTGTCGTCGCCGTGTACGGCAACAATGACGGTCAGACGCTGCGAGCGCGACTGCCCGAGGTGGCAGTGGTCGAGCTGGGTGGCGTGACGATGTCTGTGATCCACGAGACGGGTCCCGCCGCAGGGCGCGAGCGCCGGTTGGCTGGAAGGTTCGACGACATGGACGTCGTCGTGTTCGGTCACAGTCACATCCCATGGGACACCACCACCGAGTCCGGACTACGGCTGCTCAACCCCGGGTCCCCGACGGACCGGCGCCGCCAGCCGCGTTGCACTTTCATGACCGTCGGTGTGGACGCCGGGCGGCTGGGCGAGACGAAACTTGTGCAGCTACCGCAGCACGAACCTCGCACGTGACCAACTCGGGTGGGTCGCAACAAAGCGGGTATTGGCAAAGCGGGGTCGGTGGATCGACCGGCTCACCCGAGGGAGAGGGCAGTTCGGATGAGAGCTTTGACGTGGCAGGGCAAGCGCGATGTACGGGTGGAGACCGTTCCGGACCCGAGCATCGAGCAGCCCACCGACGCGATCGTGCGGATCACCTCGACGGCGATCTGCGGCTCGGACCTGCACCTCTACGAGGTCCTCGGGCCCTTCCTGACGCCGGGCGACGTGCTGGGTCATGAGCCGATGGGAGTTGTGGAGGAGGTCGGCGCCGACGTTTCGCACGTCTCCCCCGGAGACAGGGTCGTGATCCCGTTCAACATCTCGTGCGGCTCGTGCTGGATGTGCTCCCGCCAGCTCTTCGCCCAGTGTGAGACCACCCAGGTGCGGGAGGAGGGCAAAGGGGCAGCCCTGTTCGGGTACACGTCGCTCTACGGTGAGGTGCCTGGTGGCCAGGCGGAGTATCTGCGCGTGCCTCAAGCCCACTTCGGGCCCATCAAGGTCCCGGAGGGGCCCAGCGACCAGCGGTTCCTCTATCTGTCGGACATCCTGCCCACGGCGTGGCAGGCGGTTCGCTATGCCGATGTGCCGCCAGGAGGCACGCTCGTCGTGCTGGGGCTCGGCCCGGTCGGGCAGTTCTCGGCACGCATCGGGCGCCATCTGGGCGCCGGCAGGGTTATCGGGGTAGATCTGGTGCCCGAGCGGCTCGCGATGGCCGCAGCGCACGGGGCCGAGGTACTGGACATGCGCGACGTCGACGACGTCGCCGACTCTCTCATCGAGATGACCGATGGGCGGGGCGCCGACGGAGTCATCGACGCGGTCGGTATGGAGGCGCACGGCTCTCCTCGGGCCAAGGTCGCGCAGTCGCTCGTGGGGCTGCTGCCAGACGCTGTTGCTCAGCCTCTCACCGACCGCTTCGCAGTCGACCGGCTCGACGCGATGCATACTGCGCTCAAAGCGGTCCGCCGCGGCGGAACCGTCTCCCTGTCCGGTGTGTACGGCGGCGAGACGGACCCGATGCCGATGATGGAGATGTTCGACCGTGGGGTTCAACTGCGGATGGGCCAGTGCCACGTCAAGCGCTGGATAGACGACATTCTTCCCCTCGTCCTCGACGATTCCGACCCGCTCGGGACGGAGGATCTCGCCACCCACGTACTGCCGCTCGAAGACGCGCCCCAGGGGTACGAGATCTTCCAGCGCAAGGAGGACAACTGCGTGAAGGTCCTGCTCACGCCGTGACGGCGCCTTCGTCGCCGAAGAGGCTCGTCGTCGTCGTCACCGGAGCCTCGAGCGGCATCGGGCTGGCTGCCGCGCGTGCGTTCGCGCGACGAGGCGCACGTCTCGTCCTAGCGGCCCGTTCACCGGAGAGCCTTGCCGCTGCCGAGCGGAGCTGCCTCGACGAGGGCGCCGAAGAGGTGCTGGTCGTCCCGACCGACGTCACCGACCACGCGGCCGTCGGTGCCCTCTTCGAGGCGTCGACCAGACGGTGCGGTCGGGTGGACGCGGTCGTGCACGCGGCCGCGGTCGTCGCGTACGGCCGCTTCGACGATCTGCCCCCCGACGTCTTCGACCGTGTCATGGCGACCAACCTGACCGGTACCGCGAACGTCTCGCGAGCTGCACTCCGACTCTTCAGGTCCCAGCAGGGCGGGAGCCTCGTCCTGACAGGATCTTTGCTCGGCAAGATCGCCGTGCCGTACATGGGCTCGTATGTGACGAGCAAGTGGGCCGTACACGGCCTCGCCAGGGTGCTGCAGATCGAGGCGCGCGAGACACCGGACATTCACGTGAGCGTCGTGTCACCCGGCAGTGTCAACACCCCGGCGTACACCCAGGCCGCCAACTACACCGGCTGGGAGGGACGGCCGCCGCCTCCTATCGACCCTCCGGAGAAGGTGGCAGAGGCGATCGTGCGTGCGGTGGAGCGACCCCGTCGGGACATCTCAGTGGGCTTGCCTAACCCGCTGGCGGTGTTCGGATTCCGGGCGCTCCCTGATGTCTTCGACGTCCTGGTGACACCGCTGATGCGGGTAGGGGGGTTGTCCCGCCGCAGCATCCAGCCACACTCCGGCAACGTCTTCGTCGCTGAGCCCTCGGGTGACCGAGAGCATGGCCCCTGGGGGAGACTGGGCTTTCGCAGCCCCGTCGCGTCGTCGTCGCCGGGGCACGAGAGGAGAGAGATGACAGACAGAGGCGAACTGGAGGGCAGCGCGGTCGTTACCCACAGAGTCAACGCCCCGCCCGATGCTGTGTGGGCGGTCCTGTCCGACGGCTGGATGTACGCAACCTGGGTCGTCGGGGCCTCCCGCGTCAGGGACGTCGAGGACTCGTGGCCGGCCGAGGGCAGCCTGGTCCACCACTCGTTCGGTCTATGGCCTGCCGTGATCAGCGACACCACGGAGGTATTGTCCGCCGATCCCCGACGCGAGCTGGTGATGAAGGCCCGTGGCTGGCCGGCAGGTGAGGCACACGTGCGGCTCGTGCTGCTGGGCGACGGGGACGGCACCGTGGTCAGTATCGAGGAGGACGTCGTCGCCGGACCCGGCATGCTGCTCCCGCGCCAGATCCGGCAGGCGGCAGTGGTTCCTCGTAACCGCGAAGCGCTCCGCCGGCTGGCGTTCCTGGTGGAGGGGCGCTACCACGATTCGCTGTCCTGAGCGTTGCGGACAGCCCCGATCGCAGTCGAGGCCGGAACCTATGCAGCGGCCGGATGTTGGTCAGACTCACGCGAGTCAGTGCTGTAAGCATTACTGTCTGTAAGCGTGGGTATCGGGGGAGTCGAGGCGCGCCACGACACGGTTCTGCAAGCGCGTCAGAGTGCGGCACACAACGGCAGGCAGACGCAACGCGCCGCCTGGTCCACCCCAGGCATCCGGGAGCAGGCGTGGATGGTCTCGTCGGCGGACCTGTCGACGCTGCTTTCACTGGCCTCCCGTGGAGACCAGGATGCTTTCGGACGCTTCTACGACGCCACATCCCACCGGGTCTTCGGGATGGCCCTGAGTGTGGTCGGGGACCGAGGCGGCGCCCAGGCCCTCACCCAAGAGGTATATGTCTCCGCATGGAAGTCGGCCCCCTCCTTCGACGCATCGTGCGAGGGCGCGGGTCCATGGCTCGTGGCGATCGCCGGTGCCGAGATGCGCGAGGCATCGAAGCAGAGGCCTATCCCCGACCCTCTTTGACGGAGGCGATCGCCTTCGAGATTCGCCGCTTCCTTGTCTCGGGTGTCTTGGCGTCCTCGATCGACATCACCCAGCGGCGCCGGTGGCTGTATGCCAGGTTGTCGAAGCAACGCGAGGCCTCCGCGTCGAGGTCAAGGGCCTGTTTGAAGTCAGCGGGCACCGTGACCTCGCGAGGTGCCGTGTCCAGCTCCAGGTCGACCTCCAACTCCTGCCCGGCGCTCACGTCGGCGCTCCTCCGATTCTCTGCGCTCACCCCGACCATGAACCGACCGCCCATGACCGCCACCGTGCTGCGGTACGTGTGTCCGTTGATCGTCACTACAACGGGTGGCCGCTTGGTTGAGCCAAGACCGGCGACGACCTCCTCGGGGACACTGAACCCCGTCGCCGTCTTGCCGTTGGACTCGAGGGTCGCGTGGAACCTCACGAAAGTACCTGCGGGAGTCCGAACGTCTCGAAGAGGCGGAGGTCGAAGAAGCTGGCGACGTGCGCGACACCCGACACGCCGACCGTGAGGGCCTGAAGCTGGAACGCTCGATGGACCCCGTCGTCGTCACGCATGTAGACGGCGAAAGCAGGCTGGCCGTTCAGCGCTGTCGGCACCAGGACCATGTCGCCTGCCCGGCTCGCGGGGCAGTTCTGTGCGATCAGCTGGCCGATGGTCTCCGGTCCCTGGTACCAGCCTGTGTAGGGGGGCATCTCCCAGACGGCCTCCTCTGTGAAGCACCTGATGATCTCGGCGATGTCGTAGTTCTCAAACGCCGCCATGTAACGGTCGAGCTGTTCCTGCAGGTCTCGGCTGGTCGGCTCGACGACTGATTCCTCGGCAGGCGCCACCTCCGCAAGCTGCGCATGTGCGCGCTGAAGCATGCTGTTGACCGCTGTTGTCGTGGTGTCGAGCAGCTCGGCGACCTCGGCGGCCCGCCATCTCAGCACGTCCCGCAGGAGCAGCACGGCCCGCTGGCGTGCCGGCAGGTGCTGTAGGGCTGCGATGAAGGCCAGCCGGATGCTCTCCCGTGACGCCACAATGTAGGCGGGGTCGGAGTGCTCGGCCCCGAGCATGGCGTCCGATGCGGGCTCGAGCCAGGGCACCTCGGGCCGTTGTACCAGCTGGGCTGTCGGATCGGCGCTAGGTGCGCCGAGGTCTGTCGGCAGAGGCCGCCTGCTGCGGCCCTCCAGCGCTGTCAGGCAAGCATTGGTCGCGATGCGGTAGAGCCAGGTGCGCACCGAGGACCGCCCTTCGAACCTGTCGTAGGACCTCCAGGCGCGCAGGTAGGTCTCTTGGACCAGATCCTCGGCGTCGTGGATGGAGCCCATCATGCGGTAGCAGTGTGCGATCAGCTCCGGTCGAAACCGGTCGTCGAGATCGACGAAGTCCTCGATGACGTCCTGCTGTGTCATGATCCAGCGCCTTCCCTCGACTCACTGCCTTCGGGCTCATCCCGACAGTAAACCCACCTCTCGTCTTCCTCCGACTCAGGAGACGGGGAACCGGATGTAACAAGAAGCCGAGGCGACGATACATTTCTGCAGGTGGGTGTAGCTGAGGAGGCGTGGTGACGGGCATCGAGGTGGTGTCGTACCGACCAGGCCCGGATGACTTCGTGTGGGCTTTTGGTGGGACACCGGCTGTTCGCCGGGTGAGGCCGGGTACGGTCCTCGAGCTCTTCACTGAAGACTGCTTCGGTGGCCGGGTTCGCAGCGCCGACGAGCTGCCGTCCGTGGTGTGCGAGTTTCCCTTCCTCAACCCGGTGACGGGGCCCTTCCATGTCGAGGGCGCAGAGCCGGGGGACACTGTCGCTCTCCACGTCGTGTCGATCGAGCCAGCCCGGGACTGGGCGGTGTCGTCGACGTTCCCGCACTTCGGCGCACTGACAGCGACGCACCAGACGGCGATGCTGCACCCGCCCTTGGAGGAACGGGTCTGGGTCTACGACGTCGACCGGGAACGCCGCACCGTCACCTACCGGGCACGTAGCAGCGATCTGTCCGTCGAGCTTCCGCTGGACCCCATGCATGGGACCGTGGGTGTGGCTCCGGCCGGGTTCGAGGTCAGAGACACGATCACCCCGGCAGCACACGGGGGAAACATGGACACGCCTGAGCTCCGTGCGGGGACGACCGTGTACTTCGGGGTCAACCAACCGGGTGCTCTGTTCTCTTTGGGCGACGGTCATTGCCGACAAGGTGAAGGGGAGCTCTGCGGCACTGCCGTCGAGGCCGCGATGGACACCGTTGTGGCGGTGGAGCTCGTCAGGGGCGGCCGCTCCTCTACCCCGTGGCCGCGGCTGGAGACCGACGACGCGCTCATGAGCACCGGCTCCACGAGACCCCTGGAGGACGCATATCGGGTGAGCCAGCACGACTTGGTCAGCTGGGTAAGCGACGGAATCGGGCTCGACCTCTTGGACGCTTACCAGCTCGTCAGCCAGGCCGGGCAGGCGCCGGTAGGCAATGTGTGCGACCCCAACTACACGATGGTCGCCAAGGTGGCGAAACGCTACCTGCCTGGCATGCAGGCGTATGACGGAGTCCATGCTCGGTTACGCGAGACGGCCGCCACCTATCTCAGCGAACGCTGACCGCTCCGCCGGTTCAGGAGGCGGCGCCAAGGCTTTGCGGCGCCCCACTTCCGGCTGGCGTGACCAGAGCGCGGTACGAGGGCGGACGAGTGAGCGCCTCGAGTGTCTCCTCGCATGGCTGCGGTCGGGCGAAGAGAAAACCTTGGCCGAAAACGGCATCGCAGTGGCGGGTCAGGTGCTCGACCTGACCCACGCGCTCGACTCCCTCAACGACCACGTCGAGGCCGAGCCCGCGTGCCATCGTGACCATTGAGCGGACGAGTGAGCACGCTGTGGCGTCTTCGTCCAGTCCGTTGACGAACGACTTGTCGATCTTGAGGATGTGCACAGGCAGTCGTCGCAGGTAGCCGATCGACGAGAAGCCGATGCCGAAGTCGTCGACCGCGAACCGGATCCCCTCAGCTGCGAGGGCCGTCATCGAGGCGAAGGTGCGGGGGTTGTCACTCACGAAGGCGTGCTCGGTCACCTCCAGGATGAGTCTTACGCCTTCCATGTCGGCGCGGACATCGAGAACACGTTCGGCGAAGCTGTCGAGCTCCAGCTGCCGTGCGGACACGTTGACGCTGATGGAGATGTCTCGACCTGCCGCCGCGCGCAGCTTGGGAGCGTCCGCGCACACCAGTCCGAGAATGAGATCGCCCAGCTTGACGATCATGCCGGTATCCTCGGCGACAGGGATGAAGATCTCCGGAGACACCCAGGTGTCGTCCCACCGCCAACGGGCAAGAGCTTCGAGACCTCTCACCTCACCGGTCACCATGTCGACGATCGGCTGGTAGTAGACCTTCAGCTCCCGGTTGTCGACGGCCTGACGAAGGGCATCCACGAGCTCGAGACGCCTCAGTCTCTCGTCGCCCAGGGTAATCTCGTAGATCTCGAAGCGGTCCTTCCCACAAGACTTGGCGTGGTACATCGCCATATCGGCGTTACCGAGGAGCACCTCGGCCGAGTCGTCGCCCGAGGACATCGCGACCCCGATGGTGACAGTGACCAGTACCTCTTGGCCGGCGACCTCGATCGGGGTTCGGAGCACGCTTTGGAGGCGACGGCAGACACCCTCGACGTCATCCAGGTCAACGACCGACTCCATCAGCACCGCGAACTCGTCGCCGCTCAGGCGTGCCAGGGTGTCCTCTTCACGGAGGCCGGATCCGATGCGCCTGGCGACCTCGATGAGCAGCTCGTCGCCTGCGGCATGGCCGTGGCTGTCGTTGATCCGCTTGAAGGAGTCGAGATCGCAGAAGAGGACAGCCAGCTTCCCGCCGTGCCGCCGCTGCCGGGTCAGCGCGTGGTTGACCCGGTCGAGGAACATGGTCCGGTTGGCCAGCCCGGTGAGTGCGTCGTGTTGCGCCTGGTAGGCCATCTTCTCGCTGAGGGCCAACCGGGCAAGAGCTTCGTCTACGACGGCCACGAGAGCGTCAAGTGCCTGCTGGTCGTCAGCGGCCGTAGAGCGAGCCCTGTTGCGCGACGGTCCGATGACCCAGACGATGTCGGCACCATCTCGAACCGACGCGCCGACCTCCCCGGCCTCGGGTGGCTCAGACCTCAGCGCCACCCTCGAGTCACGCAACAGCGCCTGCGAGCTGTCGCGCAGGGTGTCCAGGACCTCTCCGCGGTCCCCCAGCGCCTGCACGCGGACAGCCGTCCTCAGCATCACATCGAGCCGCCGGGCGTGCTCCGCGCCTCTCGAGCGCGCCCGTGCGGCGACCATGATGGTGGCGAGCGGTACGGACAGGAGTGCCGCCGACCACCAGGGCTCGTTCTTGACGATCTCGGTTGCCCGGTAGCCGACGGTATCGATGGCAAGGAAGACTGCCAGTGCCGTGATCGTGCCGGGCGACGCGAGCTCCGCCCACAGGTCGGAGCGCTCGTCGAGCGACACCGCCACCGCAGACAGCGCGAAGTCGACGAGGAAGTAGACGGCCGCACCGAGCATCGCGGCGGCGAACGTGTGGAAGAGCTCGGGGTTCTGGACGGCTCCTCGGCTCGCGTCGATGACGACGAGGGCAAGGGCGCTGGCGAGCATCCCGAGGCCGGTGTTGAAGAACTTGATCCATGCACGTTTGTCCGCCGTCAGCTGCGTGAGCACGATCCCGACCGACCAGATTGCCTGCGCCGCCACCAGATCGACGCTCAGAGCGAGGAAGATCAGGACACATGACTCGAACCCGATCTCTATCCCGCCGCTTGTGCGGCCGATGAGCATGGGAAACCAGGCCATCACCATGATCAACAGTGGGCAGGCAGCGAGGTAGACAAGAGGTGGGTGCTGCGCAGTCAGCAGGAACGCCAACAGCGACGCTGCGCCGAGTCCAAGACCCGATGCCGCAACGCCGTAGTTGAATGAGCTACTCAGCCTCGACCTCGTAGCCTTGGTACCTGTCATGTGCGCCTTGTCCGAGCCGGGGTGAAGTCGGCTGATGTGAGACGGTGTGACCACTATTCTGACAGTTACGCTGTGTAAATGGTTATAAACTCTGAGTAAACATCGGGGACCGTCACCGCACCGCCGCAGGGTCACGGGCGTCAGAATGGGTAAACGGCTACAGCACTGGCCTTGACCGCGAAGAAGACGACCGTGCCAGGAGCCAGGTCGAGCTCTGCCGCAGCAGGGGCGGTGATATCGGCGGACAGATCGTCTGCTCGTACGCGCACCAGCTCGTCACGCGGCTCGAGCTGCGAGATGGCGACCTGGAGGACGTTTCGAGGACTTCCACGAGGGCGCTCCCTGAACACGGAGACGGCCCTCGGGCTGAAGACCGCGATGGCTGGCGAACCGGGTTCGACGCGTCGAGCCGCAATACCTTCGACATGGTGCCCGTTGTCTTGGTGCACCCCTGAGCCGGAGGCAGTCCCCGTGACCATGTTCAATCCGGCGAGCCGGGCGGTGAACGGGCTACGCGGATGCTCGAGCACGTCGCGGGTCGGTCCGGACTCGACGATGCGCCCATTGTCGACGACGACAACGCGTTGCGCCAACACGAGCGCGTCGAGGAGATCGTGCGTCACGATGATGGCGGCGCGGTCCGCGAGAACCCTGCGCAGAACCTTCCGGATCAGTGGCGCTGCCCCGATGTCGAGGGCGCCCATGGGCTCGTCGAGCAGCAGCAGCCGTGGCTGCGCCGCGAGCGCCCGAGCGATGGCGACCCGCTGCGCCTGGCCTCCTGACAGCTGGGCCGGTCTTCGGTCGGCCAGGTCGGTCGCGTCGACCTCAGCCAGCCAGCGCAGCGCCGTCGACCGTGCGGACGCGACCCGCTGACCGGCGCTACGCGGTCCGAATGCGACGTTGTCGAGTGCGTTCAGGTGAGGGAAGAGCAGCGGCTCTTGAGCCATCAGGGCGATGCCACGGTCGTGGGGCGGTGTGAAGACCTGTGAGGCGCCTGGCCCGAGGTCGAACAAGACGCGACCGTCCAGGTCGCATCTGCCGGTGTCTGGTCTCAGCAGACCCGCGAGGATGGCGAGGAGCGAGGACTTCCCCGCTCCGTTCGGCCCGAGAACAGCGACCGTCTCGACGCCGTCGAGTTGCAGTGCGACATCCAGGTCGCGGTCATGGACACGGGCGCGAACCTCGAGAGTCACAGGTTCGGCCGCGACCCTCGGACGAGCCAGATGACGATCACGGCAACAGCCACCAACACCAACGACAGGGCGACCGCGGCGTCTGGGTCGATCTCCCGCTGGAGGTATATCTCCAACGGGAGCGTGCGGGTGACCCCCTCCAGGCTTCCCGCAAAGGTGAGCGTGGCACCGAACTCGCCCAGCGACCGCGCGAATGTCAGCACCGCGCCTGATGCCAGGCCGGGCATGACCAGGGGCAGGGTCACGCGTCTGAGAACGGTCGTCGGTGAGGCGCCCAGGGTCGACGCCACTGCTTCATAACGCTGCCCGGCGGTTCGCAGGGAGCCTTCCAGGCTGACGACGAGATAAGGCATCGCGACGAACGCCTGAGCCATCACCACCGCCGTTGTGGAGAACGCGATCTGGACACCGAGGACATCCAGGGAGTGCCCGAGCAGACCTCGACGACCGAACGTGTAGAGCAGTGCGATACCTCCGACCACCGGCGGCAGCACCAGCGGTAGCAGGACCAGGGAGCGCACGAGGCCTTGCCCCGGGAAGGAGGTCCGAGCGAGCACGAGGGCCATCGGTACGCCCAGGACCAGGCAGATCGCGGTGCTGGCCACGGAGGTCTTGAGACTGAGCCAAAGGGCCGTCAGAGAGGAATGCGAGGTGACGAGCGGGAAGAAGTGGGGCCAGCTCACCCGTGTGGCCATCGCCATCAAAGGAAGCAGGACGAAGAGCGCCGCCAGCACCGCCGGCAACCTGACCCACCGAGGCAGACCGGAGTACTGGACGCCGCCGCTCATCTCGGCGGCTGGGCGAAGCTGCCCGGGGCTGCCTCGGCTGCCTGGGCGCTACGCCTCATGGCTCTTCCTGCGGCGTCTCGATGATGACCGTCGTGGACTTGACGACCGCGACCGCGACCGATCCGAGCTCGAGCTTGAGCTCGCGAACCGCCTCGCTGGTCATCAGGGATACGACGCGATGCGGACCGCACTGGAGCTCGACCTGAGCGACCACCTTGTCGACCACGATGTCGGTGACCAGCCCGACGAAGCGGTTGCGTGCCGAGCGCTCCACGTGGGAGGGATCTGTGGCGGGGGTCGCCTGAGCCTGTGACAGCTTGGCTAGGTCATGACCGTCGACCACCATCCGGTTGCTGGCGTCGGTCCGGGCGGCGAGGAGGCCCTGCTCGATCCATCGTCGAACCGTGTCGTCGCTGACACCGAGATACGAGGCGGCATCGCGTATCCGTATCTGCGGCACGGGCGCCAGGATAACGCGGACTTTGCCGGTGCGATACTCGGACAGGCGACCGAGGACGCGCGCTCGCCGGTATGAGGCTGCGCATCCGTCTGACCGCGTCGGTGTTTCGACGCAAGCAGGGTGTCAAGCGGTTACGCGCTCGTGCCGTCCAGGAGCTGAAGCAGGGAGTGCGCTGCCAACTCGACCTCCTGTGTCGCCACTCGGCGACCCGGTACACGCAGGCGATGGTCTGCGGCTGTCGGCTGCGCGGCGCCCCAGTCACATCACCCCATCGTGCCCGACTGGGCCGGCAGAGGCAGGCCCAGTAGCACGGTCACCGTCATTTCGTCACCGTGCTCGCAGTCGACGTGGTGCGCACTCCCGAAGCTCTCATGCAACCCTCGAAAGCACAGGCGCAGCTCCCCTCCCGTTCCGGCGACCGTAGCGAAGACGAGTGCGAGGCCGAGTCCCGAACCCGGTCTGCGTCTGGCTTCTGGCGCGCGAGCGAAGCGATCCGGAGCGGATGCAAGGGTCAGGTCGTCCATACCGGGACCGACATCGGTGACGACGAGGCGGCCGAATGTTCCGACCTGGTCGACAGCCACGGTGACCGGAGGGACCCCGTGCACGGCGGCATTGTCGAGCAGATTGCCCACGAGCTGCTGCAACCGGGTGGGATCAACCGCGACGTGGGTCGTACCGGACGTGACTGCGCGCAGAGACCCGGTCTGGCGGAAGGGGCTGTCTACCGGCGCCAGCGTCCGGCGTCTCTCCACTTCTGCGCGCACGATGGCGGCCATGTCGGCTGAGCCGGCGGCTGGCGGCCCTTGACTCAGGGTTCCCACGTCGAGGAGCTGATCTGCCAGCCGCGACAACCGGCCGATGTCGGTCTCGATCTCAGCGAGCACCCCTTCGTACTCTTCGGTGCTGCGCGGGCGACGACGTGCGAGCTGCACCCGCGTGACGATCAGGGTCAGCGGCGTGCGCAGCTCGTGGCTGGCATCGTTGACAAATCGACGCTCGTGCTCGAGTGCGGCCTCCAGTGCCTGGAGCATGTCGTTGAGCGTGTGGCCGAGCCGGGCGATCTCGTCATGCCTGTCGGGCGGGACATCGAGCCGTATCCCGGTTGCTCCACCCGCAATCTCGGCGGCCTGGCGACGGTACCGCTCGACTGGCCCGAGGGATGCTTTGGCCAGCCGGTCGCCGACCACAGCCGTGACCAGCAGCGTCACGAGTCCTGCGAACAGAAGCTGCCCCAGCAGCTCGCGCAGAGCTTCGTCCCGTTGGCGCCGCTCGAGGGCTACGAGGAGCACTGTGCCGGGCTGGGAGCCCAACGCGGTGGCATAGACGCGCACGCCGTCGCTGCTGCTCGACAAGAGCTCCCCGCTGTCGCGGAACAACGGCGCTGTCAACGCCTCCCGCACCGCCGACGGTTCGAGTAGCGGCTCGGTCGGTCCTGACGGGTTGTGGGAGACGACCTGTCCCACGGCGTCGAGCACCTGGTAGTCCTCGCCGCTCAGCAGGGCGGATTCGCTGTTGGGCTGACCGGAAGCACCTATCTGTGCCGCCAGGCGCCCACTGGTATCGATGAGCTCACGGTTCAGCTCTCTGTCGAGCGCGAACTGCACGCGCCAGTACACAAAGCTGCCGGCGGCCGCCAGCACGACGAGCATGGTGGCGGCAAAGCCGGCGACCAGCCGAACTCGCAGGGACAGCCTGCTGAGACGGCCCGGTGCCCTCATCGGCGTGGGACGTCCACGCGGTAGCCGGCGTTCCGCACAGTGGTGATCGTGTTTGTGTCGAAGGGGCGGTCGATCTTGGCTCGCAGGCCCGCGACATGGACGTCTATCACGTTGCTGCGGATGTCTGTCTCGCCGTCCCACACCTCGTCCAGGATCCGGAACCGCGTCACGACCTGCCCGGCCCGCTCGACAAGCAGATGAAGGATGTCGAACTCCCGCGCGGAGAGCCCGATCTCCCTCCCGTCGCGAGTGACCCGACGTGACAGCGGATCCACGACCAGGCCGTCAATATCTACAGGGGCGGTATCGTCCTCCAGGGTCGAGCGACGGTGCAGAGCCCGTAGCCGGGCCAGCAGCTCGTCGAGGTCGAAAGGCTTGGTCAGGTAGTCGTCGGCGCCGGCGTCCAAGCCGGTGATTCTCTCCTTGACTGCCCCACGTGCCGTGAGCATCAGGACCGGCGTGGAGCACCCCATGCCACGCAGCCGTTGACATACACTCACACCGTCCAGGCCCGGCAACATCCAGTCGAGCAGGAGGACGTCGAAATCTCCGTCATGACTCCCAGGCGCCGCCGCGGCGAACGCACTCAGACCATCGAGGTGGATCTGCGCATCCCAACCTGCCTCGGTCAGGGTCTGCTGCAACAGCGTCGCCAGACGCTCGTCGTCCTCGGCTACCAGGACGCGCATCTGGGTGCTCCGACATCTGGTCCCTGCATAGGGGCAGACTAATCTTCGGACGTGAAGGCGCCGTGAAGGCAGCGGCACGCCTTCACGCCTCCTTCATCCCGGCTTTGTACCCTTCTTACCTAGACGGCAGGTCGGCGCGCGCCCGGACAGGAGTCACGATGGCAACGGTGACACCGACGGACGTACAGCCTTGGGTGCCGCGGTGAGACTCAGTTCCGTCGCCGGTTCCAGGGGTTCTGCCTGGAGGAAGGTCTGGACGCTCGCCTCGCTTTCTCTGGCCGTCGTCGCGGGTGTCGTGGTGATCCCGCGACAGGCCGGAGCTGCCTGGGGCACCATCGCTGCGATAGTGATGGGAATCAGCGTTCCGGAGCTGGTCGCGATGACCGCCGTATGGGCGCTGGGACTGCTGGCGTACTCCACGGTCCTCACCATTGCGCTTCCCGGGCTGAGCCGGACGCGCGCCCTCACCTTGAATCTGACCGGCAGCGCCGTGAGCAACCTGCTGCCGCTGGGAGGGGCTGCCGGGGTCGGGCTGAACTTTCGCATGGTGAGGAGTTGGGGCTTTCCCACGAGCGCGTTCGTATCGTTCACCGTCGTCACCCACCTGGTGAACGTCGCAGCCAAGCTCGCCCTTCCCGCCGCTGCCGTGGCGCTCCTGGCGCTCACCGGCACCCTCCCCGACCAGCGGTTCACGATCACGGCTCTGGTCGCGGTGGCCGTCCTGTGTGTCGGCCTCGGCCTCGTCGCACTCGGCGTGCGACGAGCGGGCACCGGGGAACACGTGCGGAGCCACGGCGGGGGCGAACACCTTCGCCGCCGCCGTGGGCGCCTTGCTGCCGGGGCATTCGCGGCCCGGGCGCGGGAGGCGCTTTATGACACAGGACGGGCTCTGAGTCGCGGATGGTGGCATCTGACATCAGGCATGACCGCCTACTCGGCGTCGCACGTGCTTCTGCTGTGGATCGCTCTGCATGCGGTGCACAGCCCTGTCGGCCCGGCGGGGATCCTCGCGGCATACGCAGCCGAGCGACTGCTCACGGTCGTGCCTCTGACACCCGGCGGTGCCGGGCTCGTGGAGGTCGGGATGACGGGGGTGCTGCTCGGGCTCGGTGGGAGCCCAGCTGCGACCGCTGCCGGAGTCCTCATCTACCGCGCCTTCGTGTTCGGCCTCGAGATCCCGGTGGGCGGCGTGTGGCTTCTGTCGTGGCTATGGTCGCAACATCGATCTACCCGACTTCCGCGGAGGGCGGTCTCGTGCGAATCGTCCATGTAAGCGACGTCTACCTGCCAGCGCTTGGAGGGATCGAGCTGCACGTACACGATCTCGCACGACAGCAGCGCCGCCTCGGCCACGACAGCAAAGTGATGACCGTGTCGCAAGGCGGGCGCCGTGATGACCATGGCCGAGCGGACTCTGTCGATGTGCCCGTGCACCGCTTCAGCGCTCGAGGTCTGACGACACCATTGGCGACCGCTCTGGCCACCGGCGATGCCGTACGGCTCATGCGGGCCGAAGGCGTCGACGCGATCCACGTCCACGTGTCGCTCTTCTCGCCGTTCTCGGTGGGTGTGCTGCGGGCTGCCGCGAGGGCCGGCATCCCCGCTGTGGTGACGATGCACAGCATCTGGGAGGAGTTCAACGGGATCCCGCGGTGGCTCGTCTTCCCCCTTGGTGCGCGTGAGTGGCCGGTGGTGTGGACCGCCGTGAGCGGCGCCGCTGCTGTGTCGTTCGCCCGGGTACTGGGAGGTGATGTCGACGTGGAGGTGCTTCCTAACGCCGTTGACCCCGAACCGTGGCAGGCTGTGGCGAGCTCGAGGACGACTAGCCGCAGCGTCGACTCTCTGCGCGTGGTGAGCGTGATGCGACTGGTAGCTCGCAAGAGGCCCCTTCCCCTCATCGAGATCCTCAGTCGGGCGGACCGCACTCTCGGCGGTGCAGCTCCGATCACCGCAGAGATCGTCGGGGACGGCCCGCGGCTCAGAGGCGTGCAGAGACTGCTTCGGCGCCGGGGCCTGGAGGACCGCGTCACACTCAGCGGAAGGCTCGACCGCGGCGGGGTCAGCCGGGCTCTGGCCGATGCGGACGTGTATCTTGCTCCCGCCCGCCTGGAGTCATTCGGCATCGCCGCGCTCGAGGCCTTGCTCTCCGGCCTGCCCGTCCTCGCCCGTGCGGGCAGCGGGGTAGCTGACTTCGTCACGACCGGCGTCGAGGGGATGCTCCTGGGCTCCGACGTCGCCATGGCGGATGCTCTCGCTGCGCTGGCCCTGGACCGACCGAGGCTGGCCGAGATGACGGCGAACGCGTCGGCCGCCACTCCCGGCTTCACCTGGGACCGGGTTGTCGGCCAGACATCGACTCTGTACGAGGCGGCCGCCGAGCTTGCACAGCCCGAGCGTCGCCGGGCCGGTGTGCGCCGCCGGTTCACGGTGGCTTCTTGACCCACGCAGCATCCAGGACGCTGGTGTCCTTTCACGCCCATCCCGACGATGAGGCTCTTCTGACGGGTGGAACACTTGCCCGCGCCGCTGCAGAGGGACACCGGGTCGTGCTGGTGGTGGCCACCGCGGGCGAGAGCGGCCTCACTTCGCCCGGCAATGCCGATGATCTCGGAAGGCGCCGACAGGAGGAGCTGCGCCATGCCGCGCGGGCCCTCGGGTGCGCACGAGTCGAGGTGCTCGGCTACGCAGACTCAGGGTCGGACGGGCATCGCGGTGGTCCGACCGCCTTCAGCAGGATGCCCACCGAGGTGGTCGCGGCGCGGCTGGCGGAGGTCTTGCGTGACGAGCAGGCCGACGTCCTCACCAGCTACGACCCTTTCGGCGGCTACGGCCACCCCGACCACGTCGCCGTGCACCGGGTGGGCCGGCTGGCTGCGCAGCTTGCGGGAACCCCTGTGGTGCTCGAGGCGACGATCAACCGTGCTCTGCTGCTTCGCGCGCTGCGGTTCGTCTCCTGGCTTCCATGGGTGCTCCCCAGGGTTCCGTGGAAGGCCGACACCGACGTGTTCACCGCCCCAGATCAGATCACGCATCGCATCGATGTCCGCCGACACCTCGCCGCCAAGCGGCGGGCATTCGCCGCGCACGTCAGCCAGGCGCAGGCCGCCGACGAGGTGCGTACCCTCGCGCTGGCGCTGCGCCTCCCGCGCCCGCTGTTCTCCCTCGTGTTCGGGTACGAGTGGTTCGTCGAGAGAGGACGCCTGCCGGCGACCGACGTTTTGGGCGATGTCTTCGCAAGCGTTGTGGAGACCCCCTTCATCCCGCCTTCATCCTGACTTCGTACCGTGATGACCTGGCGACCTTCGTGGTCGTGAGGGGAACGGGAGTCACGATGAACGCGCAGACCCTGCTCGGGACAGGCACGGTGGTGCGGCACCGGTCGCCCGGTTCGCGCCAGACTGGCCGCGAGCCGGAGGCGCAACGGTGACCGGGTTCATCGACAACATCCTGAGCGCGCCGGCATGGACAGTGCTCGGGCTCGTCGGGTTGATCGTGTTCGCCGAGGACGCGCTCTTCGTCGGGTTCGTCATCCCCGGAGAGACAGCGGCGGTGCTCGGCGGTGTCGCCGCGAGTCGCGGCCACGTCGGGCTTGTCGCGGTCATCGCGGTGGTGGTAGCCGCTGCCATCATCGGCGACAGCGTCGGCTACGAGATCGGCCGCAAGGTCGGGGTACGGATCTTGGAGCTTCGGATCTTCGACAGTCATCGGCACCGACTCGACGGTGCGCAAGACTTCCTCAGGCGCCGAGGTGGGTCCGCAGTCTTCCTCGGCCGGTGGGTCGCGTTCTTTCGAGCGGTGATGCCCGCTCTGGCAGGCACGGCCAAGATGCACTATCTCAAGTTCCTCGCGTACAACGCGGCAGGCGGAGTGGTCTGGGGTGTCGCCGTCGTACTCGTCGGGTACTTCGCCGGCGAGTCCTACGCCAAGGTCGAACAGACGGTCGGCCGCGGCGCCGCCGTCGTCGTCGCTGTCATCGTGGTAGTCGCCCTTGTCGTCTGGCGCGTCTCGAGGCATCGCCGCGAGTCCGCCACCGCAGGTGCGGAGACGCGTTGACCGGACAGCCGCTGACCGGCCAGCCGGTGATGTCGTACGTTCGACGACGTCCGACTCCCATGCAGATCCTGTTCCTTGCTGCTCTGGCCGCCTTCGCCGTGCTAAGCGTGGTCGCCGTCCTGAACTCGGGGACGAACTCCTTCGACACGTGGACCAACCACTGGATACTGGCGCACCGGTCGGCAATGTCGGTGCACGTGGCCGCATTCGTCACAAGGGCCGGTATGACCTTGGTGGTTGTGCCGCTCGTGTTCCTGGTTGCCGTGGTCACCGCCTCGGGAGCTGTGAGGCAGAGACTCCAGGTCGCTGGCCTTGCGGTGCTCGTGATCGCCTCTGGTCTTGTCCTGCGCCTGGCGATTGCCGATGTCGTGGCGCGCGCGCGGCCGGCTCCCTCCGGATGGGCCGCCACCGCCTCCGGGTACGCGTTTCCCTCGGGCCACACCACAGGGGCGACCATGGCCGCTGGGCTGCTGGCCTGGCTCATTCTTCGAGGGCGGAGCTGGCGACCGTCCGCCCGTGTGCTTGTGTGTGGCGTCGCCGTCGTGTGCGCTGTAGCCGTCGGCATCACACGGGTCTGGCTCGGCGTCCACTGGCCCACCGATGTCATGGGCGGGTGGGCCTTCGGTCTGGCCTGGACGAGTCTGGGTGTCCTGTCGATTCAGCGCTTCGGCCCGACTCGGCGCTGAGCAGACCGTCTACTCGGCCTCCGTCAACGAACTCGCTGGTGAGAGGGTTTGCCGCTTGCGGCGCCTTCAAGGCCGAAGGTCAGTCTTGTGAGCGCCGGCGGAAGGCGGCCAGCGCGAGCGGGGCGAAGACGGCCGTGAAGATGACCGACCAGATGAGCGACGCGACGACAGGGTGCCGCAACGGCAGCTGCGCGCTGGTGTCGGCGATGGCGCCGTTGCCCCAGAGCTGACGACACCCTGCGGTCAGGGCCGAGACAGGATTCCACTCCGCGACCACCCGCAGCCAGCTCGGCATGTTGTCGGTCGGCGCGAAGGTGTTGGCCACAAAGGTCAATGGGAACATGACCGTGAACATGAAACCCTGGACGGCCTCGACGGACCGCATGAGCGAGCCGACCCAGATACCCAGCCAGATCATCGAGAACCCGAAGATCAGGAGCAGCACGAACCCGAGGATGCCGTCGACGAGACCGTTGCGGATCCGCCAACCGATGATCAGTCCGGTCACCGCCATCACCACGATGCCGATGCTGGAGTGGATGAGGCTCGAGATGCTGCGGCCCACAAGCACCGACGAGCGTGAGATGGGCAGCGACTTGAAGCGGTCGACGATGCCCTTCTCGAGGTCGTTGGTCAGCCCCATCGCCACCACAGCCGCCGAGAACACCATGGTCTGCGCCATGATCCCAGGCAGCAGGAACTCCCGGTACGACGAGCCCGCGACGGCGATCGAACCACCGAACACATAGGCGAACAGCAGCACGAACATCACAGGCTGGATCGTGACGTCCAGCAGCATCTCGGGCATCCGACGGATGTGGATCAAGTTGCGCCAGACCACCGTGAGCGACTGCTGGAGCGGCGTACGACGCTCGAGTTCGACGGGCGAGCCGTAGGATGCGGTCATCGCAGTGCCTCCTCAGGTTGGACGTCCGCGTCGGGCTCGTCCTCCGAAGACTCGGCCCGATGCCCGGTGAGCTGGAGGAAGACGTCGTCGAGGCTGGGACGCTTCAGCCCCAGGTCGTCGACGGCGATGCCGCTCTCGGCGAACGCGCTTCCGATACGGGTCATCGCTTCGAGCCCGTCTGCTTGGGCGACGAGCCGTCGTGCGGCGGGATCTACCCGCACCTCTGCCGAGCAGGTGCGGAGGAGCAGTTCGGCGCGTGGCAGGTCTGCTGCGAAGGAGACCGTGAGTACCACGCTCGCCTGGCCGGCTCGGTCCTTGAGCTCCGTGGGGGTGCCGGACGCAATCACCCTGCCCCTGTCGATCACCACGATCTGGTCGGCGATCTGGTCGGCCTCTTCGAGGTACTGGGTGGTGAGCAGCAGGGTCGTGCCGTCGCGAACGAGACCTCGCAGCACCTCCCACAGCTCGGCTCGGCTGCGCGGGTCGAGCCCTGTCGTCGGCTCGTCGAGGAAGAGCACCGGTGGTCTCGCGACCAGGCTCACCGCCAGGTCCAGGCGTCGGCGCATCCCGCCGGAGTACGTCTTCGCGATCCGGTCGGCGGCGTCGGTCAGAGAGAAGCGATCCAGCAGCTCGTCGGTCACGTCACGGATGTAGGTCATCGGCAGTCCGTAGAGCCGCCCGATGAGGCGGATATTCTCCCTGCCTGTCAGGAGCTCGTCGACGGTGGCGGCCTGCCCGGTCAGGCCCATGTTGCGGCGGACGGCCTGAGGTGCCTGGAGGATGTCGTGGCCGGCAACCCGCCCGGTGCCACTCGTCGGCACGCTCAGGGTCGTCAACATCCGTAGCGTCGTGGTCTTGCCGGCACCGTTGGGGCCGAGCAGTCCTAGCACGGAGCCCTTCGGGATGGTGAAGCTCACCCCGTCGACGGCAACCGTGGAGCCGAAGTGCTTGACCAGGTCGAGAGCCTCGACTGCTGCCTCGCGCGTCATTCCAGCGACCTTAGCCGCCGACGCCGACAGCCTTTCGTGCTTCTCCTCAGGTCCCTCGTGGCGATGATCATCTACCTCTGCTCCTCCGGTGTGCTGCCTCGGTCCGACCCAGATAAGACTGAGCGAGCCGACGGAAATCATCGCGGGCCGGCCCAGCCGGTTGAGCGACGATCCTGGCGGGTGGTGCCTCTGCCGTTGTCGCCATGGATGTACGTCAGCTTGGCGGCCTGTGCTCGACGCGGTGGGCTCCCGCCAGCGACCTTGCTCAACCGTGTGGTCCCCGCTCGAGTACGCCTGCCACGTCCGCGATGTCTTTCCGCTGTTCGACGAGCGCCTTGTCCTGATGCTCGCTCAGGACGGCCCGCAGTATGCGAACTGGGACCAGGACGCGACCGCCGTCGAGCGTTATGCCGAGCAGGACCCGGTTGGCGCCACCTTCACGGTCGAGTCGTTCGCTCGGTACCTGCTCCACGATCTCGTCCATCACCTTCACCACGTGGACCCGACAATCTCGGCCCATTGACTCTGGTGTGGGCGTCAGGTGGCGGGCGGTGGATGGGCCGGTCCGGGGTGCACCGGCCCGTTCCTGGCGCAAAGCGGCTGCCCGCTGGCGCCGAACCGGCCGGCGACGATCTCGGCAGCGATCGACAACGCGATCTCCTGTGGGTGTATGCCCCGAGGTCGAGGCCGGCAGGACCATGGATGCGCGAGAGGTCGTTCGACGAGACGCCGCGTTCGGTCAGCCAAGCGACGCGGGCGGTCTGAGTGTGGCGAGAACCAAGGGCACCCACGTAGTGTGCTCGTCCAGCAAGGCCGGCCGTGAGAGCAGGGACGTCGACGTCACGATCGTGACTCAGCACCAAGACGGCGTCACCGCTCGCCAGCCGTCCAGCCGCTTCCACAGCTGAGTCCGCGTCGTTCGTCGTCTCCGCGCTCCAACCGAGCAGGCGGGCTTGTGAGACCAGAGCGTCGGCGATGCTCCCCTCGCCGACGACGAGCACGGCCGGTACCGGCGAAAGTGCGGTCACGACAACGGGAGACTCCAGTTCGGCCAACAACACCGTCTCGCTGAGACCGCGCGAGAGCATGCGCTCGACATCCGGCCGGTAAGCCGCGTCAGCGGGCACGTCGCTCGCCGAGTCGAAGGCCACGGTCCCGCCGACGGTATCGCCGCTCAGCACGGTGACCAGACAGACCGCTTCCCGGTCGAGCACCTTGGCCCATACCTCTGCAGGTACGTCGCTCGACGGCTGGACGAGGAGTCGGGCCGTCCCCCCGCACGACAGGTGGGCTTCGGCCGCCTGAGCTTCGTCGACCACCAGCTCGACGACTTCGCGGGCGTCCTGACGGTCACGCGGGTCGGGGACGAGCGCGGACCATAGGCTGTGGTCGGCACTGCCGTTGGTCAGCAGGGTACCCACCGGTGGCAGTCCCGGGGTCAAGGCGGCGACTCGGGCCCTCTGTCGGGAGCTGAAGCCGCGAGACTCGATGACGCGGACGAGCCGAACGGACCGACCGTTCTGCTGCCAGGCAAGCACCTGCTCGGCGATGTCATACATTCCGTGTCCGCATCCGTTACTGCCGCCGAAAGTCAGGCCTGGTCACTCAACACCCAGGGTGACCTCTGTCGACTTCACGAGGACGACAACGGGACTGCCCTCGGCCAGGTCCAGGTCGATGACCGCTTCCTTGGTGATGGACGAGGTGATGATCTGTCCGCCGTCGAGGGCAACCTTGACGACTGCCATTGCCTCACCGAGAGTGATGGACGAGACGGTCCCGGCCAGCTGGTTTCGGGTGGAAAGCTTCATGCGTCCTCCTGATAGAGGTGTCTATGGGCGAGGACGCTACGTGGCGGGACATCAGCGCACGTGGGCGCCCCGCCTGGACCAGTCAGAGAGTCAGGACACTGCCGCGTACTGGGTTTTCGTCAGGGTTTGGCGAAGCCGAAGTCGCTGAGCACCTTCTGCCCGTCCGCGCCGGCCACCTGGTCGACGAACTCCTTTGCGATGTCTTGGCTCTGGCTGCCTGAGAGTGTCGCGATGGGATACGTGTTGACCACCTGTGTGGACTCGGGGAATGTCACTCCTGTCACCTTGTCCCCGGCGGCGAGGACGTCGGTGACATAGACCAGACCTGCGTCAGCCTCCCCGCTCTCGACCTTACCGAGGACGTCAGTCACCGACTGCTCTTCGCTGACGGGCGACAGTGTCTCGTGAGCGACCTTGGCGACCTGCTGGGCGGCGGCCCCGCACGGCACCTCGGCGGCGCAGATCACCAGCTTGACGTCTGGCTTGGCCAGGTCGGCGAAGGAGGAGATCGCGGCAGGGTTGTCGGGTGGGACAGCGATCTCGAGGGTGTTGGAGGCGAAGTTGACAGGCGTGCCCTCGACGAGGTTGTCCGACGCTGCCTTGTCCATGTTCGCAGTGTCGGCTGAGGCGAACACGTCCGCGGGTGCGCCCTGCTGGATCTGCGCGACGAGGTCGGACGACCCGGCGAAGCTGAACTTCACCGTCACTCCGGAGTGCGAACTCTCGAAGTCCTTGCCGATCTGCGTGAACGCAGAGGTGAGAGACGACGCCGCGTACACGGTAAGGGTCGTCGAGTCGGCACTACTCGAGGAGCTGTTGTCACCAGAGCCGCACGCGCTCAGCGAACCGAGGACCATCACGGCCGCAGCGGCGCTGACTGTACGTCTGATGACACTCCTGTGCCCGATTGCGTGGTTCCGGACAGTTCCCACCGGGCTGCGAGAATAAACCCTCATATGCGGCACAGAAGGGAGCCTAGCCCACGGTGGTACGGCCTGAACGGGCTCATCAGGCCGCAGACGCACCTTCGAGCTCCTCGGCGTGCCGGGCAGTCCTGCTCGGTTCCGCTGCCAGCACGACAAACTCCTGGAAGCTTGGCTACCGGCACGCCACTCCCTTCACGGCCGCTCGGTCGCGGTGACTTCCCTAGGGGCGCGCCCGTTGCTCACGAGGAGCCCTATGGCGTCCGGGCTCATCGGCCGGGCAAGGTGGTAACCCTGAGCTCTGTCGGCGCCATGTCGACGGACGGAGTCAAGCCCGGCCTGGTTCTCGATCCCCTTGGCGACGATGGAGAGCCCGAGGAGCCGGGCCATGTTCATGGTGGCCGCGAGGAGATCTTGGCCGGCCGGCGTGCAGTCGTTGACGAGATCGCGGTCGATCTTGACGCCATCGAGCGCTATGCCATGGAGGGCCTTGACCGATGCGTATCCGCTGCCGAAGTCGTCCAGCACGATACGGACGCCTATCGCACGGAGACCGCGAAGGACCTTTTCCGCTGCCTCTGGGTCCGTTGTCACCGCGGCTTCGGTGACCTCGAGTACCAGCGCGTCGCCGTCCAGCTGCCGATCGGCCAGCATGGTTGTCACGTCAGCCGGAAGAGTGCGGTCGGTGACGAGATGCGAGGACAGGTTCACGCTCACGGGGATGTGGGTACCTGTCTCTCGCCACGCACGGCGGGATGTCCGCATCGCCGGACCGCGCCCATCTCGCGAGCACTTCGACTCCGACGACGCGCCCAGTCTGCAGGGAGTACTCGGGCTGGTACGCCAGGGTGATCTCCTGTTTCTCTATGGCAACGAGAAGCTGCGCAGCGAGCCACGACTCCTGTGCTCCGCTGGGTGTCCCGACGTCGTAGACGAGAACGCCGGCTCGACTCCTCTTGGCCCGGTACATGGCGGCGTCAGACGCCCGCAGCAGGTCTCCGGAAGACCTTCCATGATCTGCGTAGACGGCGGCGCCGATGCTGACGCCGACGAACTGGCCGACACCGTCGATGGCGATCGGCCGTACGAGAGCCTCCCGGAGACGACCTGCAACCGTCGCGACGTCGGCAGTCTGGTGAAGGTGTCGAAGGACGACGGCGAACTCGTCCCCGCCAAGGCGCGCTGCGGTGTCGTACTCGAAGATGTCGGCGTGAAGGCGACGGCCTATCTCTTGCAGAACGAGGTCACCCTTGTGATGGCCGAATGTGTCGTTCAGCTGCTTGAAGCCGTCCAGGTCGAGCATCAGGAGGGCTACTCGGTCCCCACCCGGTTGAGACGCCGCGACGACTGCAGCATTCAGGGCCTCTTCGAGCGCTCTTCGGTTGGCCAGCCCGGTGAGGTGGTCGAGACGGGCAGCCATGCGTAGGGCGGTGTGGCGCCGCTCGGTCACCGAAGCGGCAGTGCCCTCCGTGACCCTGGCAAGCTCACGCCCTGTTCATCGATCAGGCACGCCTCGCCGATCGCGCCGGGATAAAGGCGCTCCATGTACGCGAGGGCACGGTTGGCTGCCGCATTGTCGACGTCTTCGCCAGCAGGTGGTCGGAAGGTCGGGCTCTGTGCCAGGAGCAGACCGAGGCTGCGGGCGCGGTCGAAGTACGACGTGAATGCGGAAGCGACCTGCGCTGCATCCTGCTCCAACGCTGTGTCCTGCCGGCGCTCCTGCTCGACACTGTTCGCGATCGCCAAGGGTCCGGCCGAGAGCAGCACGACGCCGACAAGCAGAGCGACGAAGGGCATCCTGTGCATGGGTCGCAGCTTCCTGCCAGGTTCTCAGCATCGAGTGGGATCTCCAGGAGATCTAGCTACCGACACTAGGAGCAAGAGTTCTCGCAGCATCTCGAGTCGGGCACAATGTGTCTGATCGGATCTGGTCTCTCACCGGTCGGACACCCGCGGAACGTGCTGAGACCATGGAGGAGTGGTGTCGGAGTCTCACGTAGGGATAACACCTCGGGAGAGGATTGCGGCCGAGTGCGCTCAGCGGGGGACGAAGCCTCTCCTTGCGAACTGCCTCGCCCTACTCCGCGGCGAGACGGACGATCGTGAACTGCTCCGAGGTCTGGTGGGCCGTGAAGCCGACAAGTTCTTCGACGGCAACGAGCACCAGGACACGTACTGGTTCCGAGTCTGGGCGTTACGTGGGTTGCTCTGGTCCTGGGACCCTTCCGCGAGTGACGCTGTGCGCGAGGCGTTGAGCGACGGCTCGTGGCGGGTCCGGGAGATGGCGGCCAAGGTGGTGGCGAGGCACATCATGGGCGAGGCCCGTTCTCTCGTAGCCGAGCTGCGAGACGATCCGGTTCCGCGAGTCCGAAGTGCAGCGGAGCGCGCCCTGGTCCGACTCAGCAACGCCGACGCCTGAACGGCGGCCAAACGCCGAACGCCACCTGGTCACTGCCCTGGCGGGAGCTGTACCGCTCGGCGTACCCTGCCATTCACACACCGGTCCAGCCACGCGCCTAAGCCCGAGGGAGCAACATGCCCGACCGCATCCACGTCACTGTGGCCCTCGAGCTGACCGTCGACGATGCCGCGGAGATGCGCAAGGCCGCCTTCGAGCGGTTGCGATCGGCGTGGAGTAGCGATGATGACTTCCCTTACGAGTCGGCCGACGACATCCCTCTCGACGAGGTCGTCCACAGTATGCTGGCCGCCGCTCTGCCCGCGGAGATGCCCGGGTGTCGTCGAAGTCAGCTCCAGGTGGACGTAGACGTCGCTTCTGGAGACGACTCGCAGGGGTCGTCCCGGAGCGACTCAGAACCCGGCTCCGATGACACGGCCGACGGCGATGGGGCTGATGACGACGCCGACGACTCGGAGGGCTCGGACTCTGACGGTCATGACGCGAGCTCTGAGGCGCGGCCGAACGACGACTCGGAGGGCTCGGACCCTGACGACGATGACTCGCCGGAGAAGATGGGTTCGGGCACGGACTCCTCGAACTCGGCGTAGTCGGAAGCAGGCGATCCCAGACACCGACGACATCGAACATCGACCTGTCGGGATGACGCCAGGAGGCGCCGTCTGTCATGAGGTATCCCCGGTCGGGCTCTGAGCGCCGACGCCTAGCCTGTGGGGGTGCGGGGAGAGCGATCCGGGAGAGCGCTCGATGGCTGACGCCGACGACGTACGCCGCCTTGCGTTGGCTCTGCCTCACGTAGCGGAGATCGAGAGCGACGGCTTCGACTTCCGGGTCGCTGGCAAGGGGTTCGTCTGGTCCTACCCGGAGCGCAGGCCGGGCATGCGGCGCGTTCATCCGGACCGACATCGCAGTAGTGTTCGTCGGCGACGAGGGCGAGAAGCAGGCTCTCCTGCTCGGTGAGCCAGAAGTCTTCTTCACCGCGCCGGGCTACGACGGCTGGCCACTGGTCTTGCTGCGGCTGGTGGAGGTGGACGTCGACCGCCTGGGGGAGCTCGTGACCGACGCGTGGCGGATGCGTGCCCCCGACGGGCTCGGCTGACCACTTGACGCCTTCTACGACCTCGAGCGCGGGACGAAGCTAAGCGGGCGCCTTGGCGGCCGACAGGTCTGTCAGCCCGTATGCAGGCTCACCCGAGCAGCCGACCTCCCACCGCTAGCATCTGCCCCGAGGTGTCGGCGCTGAGCTCGAGGCTGGTGAAGGATCACGGCCATGATGGCCGATGCGGTGGTGGTCGACCGCGCCGTGAGTGCTGCCGATCCGCACGTTGCTCAGATCATCGGGCGAGCAGCTGGTCCAGACGCCGGTACCCCTCGCGGACGCCACTCTCCATGCCGCTGGCGACAAAGGCATCGCGACCCTCGAAGGAGTCGACCAGCGACGTGCCGGTGAGCCTAGAGCGACCGTCAGCGAGGCCGTCGAGAACGAGCCGCTCGAGCGCAACGGCGTCCGGGAAACCCTCGAAGGTGAACGTCTGCACGATCAGCTCGTCCGGCCGTACCTCGTGGAAGCAGCCATGGAAGGCGAACTCCTCACCGTCGCTGGCAAGGATGTAGCGGTACGACCCCCCGGTGTGGCAGTCGTAGTGGTCGATGCGCATCTCATGCTTGCGTGGCCCTAGCCACTGCGCGACAAGCTCCGGGTCGGTGTGGGCTCGGAAGACCTTAGCGGCCGGGGCGTCGAACTCTCGGATGATCCTGACGAGGGGCACGTCGGGGTCGGAAGTGATCAGGGTCTCGTAGGTGCTTGCGGTGGTCACTTCGATTCTCCTGTCTCAGGTGGGGACGGTTCTTCTTGCATGGGGCCGACGGCGATGGGTCCGACTGTGTCCGGCATCGAGCGCAGAAGATCGTCGAGACGGCGGTAGCGCTCCTCGGCCTGGCGATGGTAACGCTCGAGCCACTTGGTCATCAGGTCAAAGACCTCGGCCTCGAGGTGCACGGGCCGACGTTGCGCCTCGCGGCTACGGCTGACCAGACCGGCGCTCTCCAACACCTTGAGGTGCTTGGAGACGGCCTGAAGCGTCACGTCGTAGGGCTGAGCGAGCTCGTTGACTGTGGCGTCACCCGCAGAGAGCCTTGCGACCATGTCGCGCCGGGTGGGATCAGCGAGGGCGGAGAACACTCGGGAGAGCGCATCGGCCATCAGTCTCCTCCTCCGACAAATTCAACCGTTTGGTTGAGCACAAAGGTAGGAGCAGTCGACCCGCGTTGTCAACCTGGCGGTTGAAAAGACGCGTCGAGGCCCGACAGGTCTTCAAGGACGCCGGGTTCGAGGAGGTCAGCCGCCCCACCCTCCGGCGTGTGGCCTTGCGGATCTACTTTGGCACGAGCGATCGCGCGTAGTCCACGCCGCGATGCACCCAGCGACGCAGCTCCTCGTCGGTTTCCAAGGCCTGGCCGTCGACGCGCAGCCATCCATCCATCTCGCGGCCGCGCATCTCAAAACGCCGAACGTGGGCCTCGTTGACGAGAGCCTCGGCCCGGGCCGGGTCGATGCGCAGCAGCAAACCCCCCTGGCCGCTGGCACTCACTGCCATGTTGCCGTTGACCAGGAAGGCGAGCCCGCCGAACATACGCTTCTCGCTCAGGCCAACTTCGTTGTCAACCAGCGCGCGAATCCGTTGTGCGAGTTCCTCGTCATATGCCATGTCGTCGAGTATCCCGCGGGGTCTGACCGAGCACGGCGACGACTCTTGGCTACCGCTACGGTCTAAGTTGCGGAGGGTCACCACACGATAGAGGAGCCGCGAAATGGGCAAGATCGTGTCGAACTTCTTCACCTCCCTCGACGGCGTCGTGGAGTCGCCGGACAAGTGGCACTTCCCGTACTTCGACGACGCCATGGGGGCGATCATCGGCGAGGGCATGTCGACCAGCACGGCGTTCCTGATGGGAAGAAAGCTGTACGAGGAGTGGTCGTCGTTCTGGCCGGCGCAGGGTCCCGACGTTCCGTTCTCCGAGTTCATCAACACCATCCCGAAGTACGTCCTGTCCACGACGCTCAGGGACCCGACCTGGCAGAACACCACCGTCATCTCCGAAGCCGTGGCGGCCACCGTTCGGTCCCTCAAGGGGGACACCGACGGTGACATCGCGATGTCCGGAAGCGCCACCACCGCGCGCTGGCTGCTCGCCAACGGCTTGCTCGACGAGCTTGCCCTGCTGGTGCATCCGATCGTGGTCGGCTCAGGTCAACGCCTGTTCGAGGACACGGCCACTCACCCACTTAAGTTGCTCTCCTCGGCGACGCTCGACACTGGTGTGCTTCACCTGCGCTACAGACCCGCATCCTGAGTCACCAGCAATGGTTACGCGCGACGCCCGGTCACTTGGACTGCACCCTCCACACGCGATGACCAGGACAATCACCGTCGCCGCATGAAGCGCAGGCGAATCGCAGTGTGTGCCCCCGGCAAGATTCGAACTTGCGACACACGGTTTAGGAAACCGTTGCTCTATCCCCTGAGCTACGGGGGCCGCGGCCGGGATGAGCAAGTATTCCGCTAGACGGAAGGTTGCGCGCCGTGCCGGCCGTTGGGACGGCGGGATGGGTGGAGTCTAGTGCCCTGAATCGGGCCCCCTCCCAGTCACTCACCTCATCAGTTCGGCTGCGAGCCGGTCCGGGGCGGGATGGCAGACAGCGGCGTTACCGGTTCACCACACATGGGGCACTGAGTTTCGTCGATCGGCTCGTCGTCGTGTGCTCGGTCGGTGTACCCGCAATAGTCACAAACCCATCGTGTCGACATCTCTCTCCCTCGCATGTCCTTCGTTTCCATGGTCTCCGTCACCGGGCTCGGTGTCAGGCGAATCACTGCCATGGATCGTCAAGACAACGCCTGGTTGACTGGTCCGTAGCTACGGGAGGGTGCTGCCTGACAGCAGACTTGCGCCAGCGCTCGGACCCCCAGATAGCCGCCTGGCCTCCCCCGCAGGCTCCCGACGGCACCAACATCGCATCGGTCGCAATGGGACCACGCAATCGCCGCAAGCCTTGGATCTGCGCGGTATGGTCGCTCAGATGTCAGTCACCGCCCGCTGCGCCTTTGTGGTCACATTCTGATGGCGCTCCACATCCATCGGTCCGAGCGGGCGGACGCGCTGGTCGAAGCGCTCGCAGGGGTGCTCGGAGATGCGACGCAGGACCCGTTCACACCCGAGGTGGTCGCGGTCCCCGCACGGGGAGTCGAGCGGTGGCTGACGCAGCGGCTCTCCCACAGCCTTGGAGCAGGCGGGGACGGCGACGGCGTCTGTGCCAACGTTCAGTTCCCCTCGCCGTCGGCCGTTGTGGCCGACGCAATCTCTCGAAGCACCGGCGTTGACCCCGACGACGACCCCTGGGGCGAGGGACGGGTGGTCTGGACGCTTCTCGACGTCATCGACGGCTGTGCCGCAGAGCCGTGGTGCTCAGTGCTCGGAAGACATCTCGGGATCAACGACGGGGACGCGTCACCGCGCAGGGGACGCCGGTACACCGCAGCTCAGCACCTCGCTGGGCTGTTCGGCTCCTACGGCGCACAGCGACCGAACATGCTGCTGAGCTGGGTCAAGGGCAACGACACCGACGGGGTCGGGGCACCGCTCGCGCACGACGTCGTTTGGCAAGCCGAGCTGTGGCGGCGCCTCCGCGACCGGATCGGGGAGCCCAGCCCCGCCGAGCGGCTCGGCGCCGTCTGCCGAGCCCTACGCCAGGATCGGACGCTCATCGAGCTGCCGGGCAGCCTCTCACTCTTCGGTCCGACGCGAATGACAGCCGACCAGGTTGATGTCCTGGGCGCCTTGGCCGAGCATCGCGACGTCCACCTGTGGCTCCTGCACCCGTCCGTCGCCTTGTGGGACACGGTCGCCCCCCTCGCGGTCGCGAGTGGCGGCGACTGTCGGCGGCGTCAGGACCTAACCGTCGAGGCCGCCAACCACCCGCTGCTCTTGTCGCTCGGCCGCGACGCCCGCGAGATGCAGCTGCTTCTCGCGGCGGACGATCAGGCGGTCTCGACCGACGAGTACCATCCCGTACCCGACGCGAGGCCCTCGCTTCTGGGCTTGCTGCAGCACGGTCTGCGTACGAACACTGCACCACCGGGCGCACCTCTCGGGGACGCCGAGGACACGAGGCCGCTGCTCGACCCCAAGGACCGGAGCCTCCAGGTGCATGCCTGTCACGGCCGCGACCGCCAGGTCGAGGTTCTGCGTGAGGTCCTGCTCGGGCTGCTCGACGAGGACACGTCGCTGGAACCTCGCGACGTGCTGGTCATGTGTCCCGACATCGAGACCTACGCGCCCTTCATCTCGGCGACGTTCGGGCTCGCCGACGCCGACCAACCTCCGAGTCACCCGGGTCATGGTCTAAGAGTCCGGCTGGCCGACCGATCGCTTCGTCAGACCAACCCGTTGCTCTCCACGGTGGCTGAGCTTCTGGAGCTGGCCGATGGCAGGGTCACCGCCTCGCAGGTGCTCGACCTTGCCGGGACCCGTTCGGTCAGCAGGCGGTTCGGCCTCGACGAGGACGACCTCGAGCGGGTACGCGATTGGGTGGGCACGGCAGGAGTCCGCTGGGGTCTGGACGCGGCGCATCGGGCGCCGTTCCATATGGAGGGGGTCACCCAGAACACCTGGCGGGCAGGTCTCGACCGAGTCCTGCTCGGCGTCACGATGTCGGAGGACGACCTGCGCTGGGTTGGTCTCGCCCTACCCCTCGACGACGTGGACAGCAACGACGTCGACCTGGCCGGCCGGTTCGCCGAGCTCGTCGACAGGCTGTCCGGGGTGCTCGACTCGCTGAACGGCGTACATCCGTTGACCCACTGGCTCGACGCTCTGGGCCAGGCTCTCGACGCGCTTTCCTCCGTCTCGAACCAGGACGCCTGGCAGCTCACGCAGGCACGCCGTGAGCTCGCTGGCTTCGCCGCTGCCGCGGGAGGTCAAGCGGACACCGTGACTCTGGCTCTGGCCGACGTCCGGGCTCTGCTTACCGACCGGCTGAAGGGTAGGCCGACCCGCGCCGGCTTCCGTACCGGCGACCTCACGATGTGCTCGATGGTGCCGATGCGCTCGGTACCGCACCGGGTCATCTGCCTGCTCGGACTGGACGACGGCGTATTCCCCAGGACGACCGGGGTCGACGGCGACGACATCCTCGCTCGTGACCCGTGCATCGGGGAACGGGACCGCCGCAGCGAGGACCGCCAGCTGTTGCTCGACGCGATCCTCGCCGCGGAGGAACACCTGGTCATCCTCTACACGGGAGCCAACGAGCGAACGAACACAGTGCGTCCACCGGCGGTGCCAGTAGGGGAGATCCTGGACGTCGTCGACGCGACCGTGCGTACGGACCAGGGCCCGCTAGCCCGCGACCGAGTGGTGGTACGGCAGCCGTTGCAGCCCTTCGACGCCCGCAACTTCACCCCGGCGGCGCTCGGGGCACGTGGCCCGTTCAGCTTCGACCGATCCGCCCTGGCCGGTGCGCGAGCGGCCGCACAGCCCAGAGTGGCGCAGCCCCCGTTCCTCGCGGCCGCCCTCGCCGGAGCCGAGGATGGCGGCTCGGTCGAGCTCAGGACGCTCATCCAGTTCCTCGAGCACCCGGTCAGACAGTTCCTGCGGCAGCGGCTCGGTGTGACAGTGCCCGAGGAGGGCGACGAGCTCGACGACGCTCTGCACGCCGACCTCGGGTCCTTGAAGAGATGGGCAGTAGGCGACCGCTGGCTGCAGACCCGGCTCGGCGGCGCCGATGTCGACAGCTGCGTCCAGGCGGAGTGGCGCCGCGGCGAGCTGCCGCCCGGAGCGCTAGGGGAGCGCCTGCTCGACAACATCCAGGAGCAGGCCGAGCCGCTGCTGGCTGCCGGTGCAACCGAGAGGGTGGGGGACCCTGCCAGCGTCGACATCGCAGTACCGCTGCCGGATGGGCGCGTGCTGACCGGCACGGTGGCCGGTCTCTACGGAACCACCCTGTCTCGCACCGTGTTCTCCAAGCTCGGTCCGAAATACCGGCTTCGTGCCTGGGTCCAGCTGCTGGTGCTCGCCGCTGCCTCGCCTGGCACCGATTGCCGCGCGGTGACAATAGGACGAAATCGCCTGCCGGGCATTGCCAGATCCGTGCTGCGTGTGCCCCCTCCGGACGCCGCGGCCGCTACCCTCGCAACGCTTGTCGGGCTCCGTGACCGCGGCTTGTGCGAACCGCTGCCGCTCCCGCTCGGCCCAGCGTATGCGTACGCCGACGTACGAAGAACGGGCGACAACGAGAAGGCTGGCCTCGACGCAGCCGAGAGGTCATGGAAGGACTCGTTCGAGGGGGACCGAGACCGCCACCACGCCTATGTGTGGGGCCCAGATCTGGAGTTCGATAGGCTTCTCGACCAGCGCGCCACCGCCGACGACCAAGCCATAGGCGCGCGAGAGAACGAGAAGTACCGCTTCGGGGCGCTCGCCTGCCGCCTGTGGTGGCCGATGCTCGAGGCCGAGACGTTGGTAACGCCGTGAACGACGCACCGACCAGCTTCGACATCTGTGGACCCCTGCCCACCGGCACGACCCGGCTCGAGGCAAGCGCCGGGACCGGAAAGACGTTCACCATCGCGGCGTTGGCGACCCGCTACGTCGCAGAAGGCCACGCGACCCTCGACGAGCTGATGCTGGTGACCTTCGGTCGGGCCGCCACCCAGGAGCTCCGCGAGCGGGTGCGGTCACGGCTCGTCAGCACAGAGCAGGGACTCGCCGACCCGGCGTACGCACGAGGCGGCGATGACGACCTGCTGCGCCTCCTTGCCAACGTGTCCGACGACGAGGCGGCTCTCCGGAGGAAGCGGCTGACCACCGCTTTAGCGGACTTCGACGCCGCGACCATCGCGACCACTCACGGCTTCTGCCAACAGATGCTCACCGGGCTGGGCGTCGCCGGGGACTTCGAGCCTGGCGCGACCTTCATCGAAAACATAGACGACATCGTCGTGGAGGTCGTCGACGACCTGTACCTGCGCAAGTGGGGCCGCCCCGAGTCCGAGGAGTCGACGACGTCGTACGCGCAGGCACTAGCCATCGCGCGTGCGGCCGTGCAGGATCGTCATGCCCGGTTGCAGCCGAGCGACACAGATCCGGAGTCGACACCGGGCCAGCGGTTCGGCATCGCGACCGCGGCCCGGCAGGAGGTCGAGGCGCGCAAGCGCCATCGCCGACTGCGCGACTACGACGACCTCCTCACCCGGCTGCGGGACGCCCTGGTGGATCCAGAACGGGGAAAGGCGGCCCAGGACCGGATCCGCTCCAGATACAAGGTCGTGCTCGTCGACGAGTTCCAGGACACCGACCCGGTGCAGTGGGAGATCCTCAAGCTTGCCTTCCACGGGCACATCACGCTGATCCTCATCGGCGACCCGAAGCAGGCGATCTACGCGTTTCGCGGTGGCGACGTCATCACGTACCTCACCGCGTCGCGTGATGCGACGACGCACAACACTCTGGGGCGCAACTGGCGCAGCGACGAGGCGTTGCTCGCTGCGTTCGCTGCGGTCTTTCGGGGTGCTGCGCTGGGCGACCCCGATATCGTCGTACGGCCGGTCGACTCCGCCAACCCCGTCCGGCGGCTGTCAGGCGCGCCGAGCGACACACCGCTCCGTCTCCGGGTCGCCACCCGGGTCCAGCTGAAGGTCGGCCCGAGGGCCAAGGCAACCGTCGGTCCGTCGCGTGACCTGGTCGCCGCAGACCTCGCGGGTGACGTAGTGCGTCTGCTCCACAGCGGCGCGGTGCTCCAGACATCAGCCGAGCCGAATCGGGTAACCCCCGGTGACATCGCCGTCCTGGTCCACACCAACGTGCAGGCGCACCTGGTCCGGGAGGCGCTCTCCGGAGTGAACGTGCCGGCGGTGCTCACCGGCCTCGCGAGCGTCTTCTCGACCGACATGGCCGACGAGTGGCTGGTACTCCTGCAGGCCCTCGACCAGCCGAACCGGGCAACGCGGCTCCGCACGGCCGCACTTGGCTGCTTCGTAGGATGGGACGCACAGCGGCTCGACGACGCCGGTGACGCGGCGCTGGACGAGCTAGGCCCACTGCTGCGGGGATGGGCCGCCGTGCTCGGACAGCGAGGCATCCCCGCCCTGATGGAGGTCGTCACCGAGGAGGCGAAGCTCTTCCAGCGGCTGCTGGGGACTACATCAGGTGAGCGCAAGCTCACCGACCTTCGACAGCTCGCCCAGCTGCTGCACGCCGCCGCCGTCGACGAAGCGCTCGGGGTCGTGGCACTCGTGGAGTGGTTGCAACGGCGCATGATCGACGCGACTGGGGACCTGACCGAGGAGCGTAGCCGTCGGCTGGACTCCGACGCCGAAGCTGTGCAGGTCGTCACGGTCCACAGCAGCAAGGGCCTGGAGTTCCCGATCGTCTACGTTCCGTACGGCTGGGACAAGCACGCGGGCGCGCCGGCATACCCGCGTTTCCACACGCCGGACGGAGTACGAAGTCTCTATGTCGGAGGAAACGAAGGTGCCGACTTCGGCTACTGCTCCACACTGAACATCCAGGAGGACTTCGGCGAGCATCTGCGGCTGCTCTACGTCGCGATGACCCGGGCGCAGTGTCAGGTGGTCACCTGGTGGGTGCCATCCACCACCACCGCGTCGGCGCCGATGCACCGGCTGCTGTTCGATACGTTCGAGGCGGGCCAGGAGCCCGCGACGAGCGTTGCGTTGCCGAGCGACGACGATGCCAGGCGGCATCTGGACAAGCTCGCCGCGGGTAGCGACGCGTGCATCACGATCGAAGCGGTGAGCCCGGCGGAGGGAGCACGATGGCAACCGCCGAGCGGTGCATCGGCGACGCTCGAGGCGGCCGACTTCTCCCGCGCGCTGGATGCGACCTGGCGGCGAACGTCGTACACCGCGCTGACGTCGGCGAGTTACGAGGCGGCTCAGCACCAATCCGGCGTCAGCAGCGAGCCGGAGGAGCGGCAGCTCGAGGACGAGGGGGCTGCACCCGCGACGGTGGAGATCGAGCCGCCCGAGTCCGGCGAGTCCGCGGGCGACGTCGCTATGCAGGCGCTGTTGTCGCCGATGCGCGACCAACCGAGTGGTAAAGGTTTCGGCATCGTTGTGCACTCGGTACTCGAGGCCGTGGACACCTCTGCTGCCGACCTCGCGGCCGAGCTCGTCGACTGTTGCGGCGACGTCCTCGGCCGACGGCTCGGCACCACTTTGGACGCCGGGCGGCTGGGGGCCAGTCTGCTGCCTGCTTTGGAGACCCCCTTGGGCCCGCTCGCCGCAGGCGCGCGGTTGCGCGACGTGTCTCTCGCTGACCGGCTCACCGAGCTCGACTTCGAGCTGCCGCTCGCCGGGGGTGACGACCCGTCGGATCAGGAGGTGACTCTGGGAGCGCTAGCAGCCGTACTCCGCAGACATCTTCAGCCGACAGACCCCTTCGCGGACTACCCGGATGTACTCGCCGGGAAGGGATTTCGACGCGAGGGCCTACATGGCTACCTCGTCGGAAGTCTCGACGCCGTCTTGCGGGTCCGCGACGACGACGGACAGCCGCGCTACCTGGTCGTGGACTACAAGACGAACTGGCTGGGCGCCCCTTCGAGCTACGACGGCATGCTCACCGCTTGGGACTACCGCCAGCCCGCACTCCGTGAGGCGATGGTCGCGGCGCACTATCCGCTGCAGATGCTCCTCTATATGGTGGCGCTGCATCGGTTCCTGAGGTGGCGCCAACGAGGGTACGACCCGGAGCAGCATCTCGGCGGCGGACTGTACCTGTTCCTACGTGGGATGTGCGGACCGACGACACCCACTGTGGACGGCGTTTCTTGCGGTGTCTTCAGCTGGGCACCGCCCGCGGGGCTGGTCGAAGAAATCTCATCGCTGCTGGCGGGTGGAGGCGACGTATGACCGTCAGCTTGACCGCACGTGACGCCGAGGACGGAAGCACGCTCGATCCGTACGACGCACGGCTCGCTCTGCACGCGACTGGGCTGCTCCGCGAGTTCAACCAGGCCGGTGTGCTGTCGGCTGCTGATGTCCACGTGGCGCGGACCGTTGGTCGTCTGGGCGACGAGAGCGACGAGCGGGTCCTGCTTGCCGTGGCGCTCGGCGTAAGGGCGGTACGACTCGGCTCGGTCTGCATCATGCTGCGGGAGATCCGCCAGGGGGTCGCTCCCGACACCGACTTCAGCACTGGTGCCGCGGACGAACTCCGCTGGCCCGATCCCGACGGATGGCTCGACGCCTGCGCGGGAAGCCCGCTCGTCGCAGTGGGTGAGGCGGCCGACGACCTGGCCGACCAGGGTCGCCCCATGCGACTCGTCGACGGCCTGCTCTACCTCGACCGTTACTGGCGTCAGGAGCAGGTCGTGCGGGCCGAGCTGGACAGCCGGGCGACGCAAGCCGCACCGGCGGTCGACGTCGACGCACTGGGAGATGCCGTCACCCGCTTGTTCCCGGGCGAGGCCCCCGACCGGCAGCGGCTCGCTGCCGCCATGACTGCGCTGCGGTCCTTGACCGTACTGGCGGGAGGCCCGGGCACTGGCAAGACGACGACCGTGGCTCGGCTTCTCGCTCTCTTGCGCAGCCAACCCGGCTACCCGCCGCGAGTGGCATTGGCCGCTCCGACCGGCAAAGCTGCGGCGCGTCTCCAGGAGGCTGTTACGGCGGAGGCCGCAAACGCCGGCCTCGACCTCGGCGAGGTCAGCGCCTCGACCCTGCACCGGCTGCTCGGATCTCGGCCGGACAGCCGCAGCCGGTTCCGGCACGACCGGCATAACCGGTTGCCTTTCGACGTCGTCGTGGTCGACGAGAGCTCGATGGTGTCGCTGACACTGATGTCTCGCCTCATGGAGGCCGTACGTTCGGACACCCGCCTGGTCCTGGTGGGCGACCCGGACCAGCTTGCGTCGGTTGAGGCGGGTGCCGTGCTGGGGGACCTGGTTGCCAGGCCAGCAGCTCAGGAATACCAGGTTCCCGCTTTGCTCCCGGACCTCGTAGCTTCGGACCTCGGCTCTGGTGAGCTCGAGTCGAACGAGCTACGCAACGGCGTCGTACGCCTGACCAAGACGTACCGCTTCGGCAGCAGTATCGGCGCTCTCGCCCGAGCAGTGCAGGACAACGACGGGGATCGAGTACTGGAGCTCCTTCGGTCCGAACATGCACACCTCTCCTTCGTCGAGATCCCCGAGGGTGTCGCGCCCGTTGCCGATCGACTCGATCGCCTACGAGATGACGTGGTGGCGGCCGCACGTGATCTGATCGACGCAGCGGTGCTCGGCGATGCGGAACATGCGCTGGCGGTTCTCGAGCGTCACCGGCTGCTCTGCGCCCACAGGCGCGGACCGTACGGGGTCGGGCGCTGGACTGCCGAAATCGAGGGGTGGCTGGCCGCCGGGCTCGACGACTACGCCCCCGCGGGCGAATGGTATCTGGGTCGACCCTTGCTGATCACCGCCAACGACTACGAGCTGCAGGTGTTCAACGGAGACACGGGCGTTGTCGTCAAAGGGAGGGGTGACGACACGATTGCCGCCATCGGTCGAGGTAAAGCCCCGTTGCTCATCAGCACCAACCGGCTCTCCGGGGTGCAGACCGTGCACACGATGACCGTGCACCGGGCGCAGGGCAGCCAGTTCGACCGGGTCTCGATCGTCCTTCCGCCCGCGGAGTCGCCGTTGTTGACGAGAGAGCTCTTCTACACGGCCGTAACGCGGGCCAAGGACCACGTGCGGGTGATCGGCAGCGAGGCGGCCGTACGCCGGGCGGTGTCGACGCCGATAGTCCGGGCGAGTGGGCTTCGGCGGGTGGGGGTCGGCAGATCTGGATGATCGCCGCCGGCCTCCCCGTCGCGGAAGGCGGCTACAGGTCCTCCAGCTGTACCGACCGCGACAGGTGCCTGGGCTGGTCGGGGTCCAGCCCACGCTGCACAGCGGTGGCGACAGCGACCCGCTGCGCCCGCACCAGCTCGGCTTGGGGGTCCAGCGTGCCGACCACGACGGTCGCTCCGGTGCGTTCGATGTCTGCCACCAGAGCGTGGTCGTCGAGGCCCAAGCACCACACCAGTGACTCGTCGGTGGCGGCGGAGAGCGGACCGTGTCGGTACTCCAAGGCCGGATAGACCTCGCTCCAAGCCGATGCCGCCTCGCGAACCTTGAGAGCCGCCTCGGCGGCGACGCCGACGGCCCACCCCCGACCCAGGAAGACGTAGTGCCGACGGTTGAGATGACGCTCGTCGATGTCAGCGGAAATCACCTCCGCTGCCTGGCTGACGACCGGAGCCAGGTCATGGCCGATGTGTGCCCGGGCGACGGTCAGGACCGTGGTGGCGAACCTGGTCTGCACCACCGACGACTCATCGGCGTACTCGAGTACGAGCAGGTCGTCGGCAACGTCAGCGACGGGCAGGTTCGCATCGGTCGTGATCGCGATCCTGCGTACCGCGGGCGAGAGGCTTCGTAGGGCTTGCAAGACCTCTGTCGTGGTACCCGATCGGGTGATTGCCACGACCGTGTCGTAGGGGCGAGCCGGGAGCTCTGAAGCCGGGAACGCGTCGGTCTCGCCATGTCCGGCGGCCTCACGTGCGGCGGCGACGGCGGTCGCGATGTGGAAGGAGGTACCACAGCCGACGAACGCAACTCTCTCGCCGCGGCCTGGGAGCGTCTTGTCCGCCTCGCCGGCGCGGTCGAGAGCCGTCGCCCAGCAGTCCGGCTGGCTGGCGATCTCTTCGAGCACGCGCCATCCGGGTCTCGACGCGGGCGCCCCTTCGTCGTCGCGGTCAGGCACGGGTCGCTCGCTCATCCAGCGACGGCGCCGCGGCCGAAGCTTCGCGGACTTCGCGGACTTCGCCGGACTCAGCATCGAAGAGGAAGATGCGTTCTGGGGCTGCTGTCAGCGTCAAGCGCTCGCCTGGCTCAGGATGAAGGTCTGGCGAGGCCTGCATGATGACGCTTCCCGAGTCGTTGGCACCGCTCGGTACGACATCGTCAATCAGAGCATGCACCAGGACGTGACTTCCGAGTGGCTCATGGAAATCGACATGCGCCTGGATTCCCGCCTCGTGCGGGGGAGCGAGCCGGAAGGCCTCCGGGCGGATGCCGACCACGACCTCGCCATGCCCTCGCGGAGCTCGGACCACCTGATGGTTGCCGAGTACGGCGAAGCCGTCGACGACCTTCGCCCGAAGCAGGTTCATCGCCGGGTTGCCGATGAACCCGGCCACGAAAGCGTTCGCCGGTGAGTCATACACCTGCTGAGGCGTACCGACCTGCTGGAGCTCGCCATGGTTCATCACACAGATCCGGTCGCCCAAGGTCATGGCCTCCACCTGGTCGTGGGTCACATAGATCGACGTGATCCCGAGGCGCTGGTGCAGTCGCTTGAGCTCTGCCCGCACCTGACCACGAAGCTTCGCGTCGAGGTTCGAGAGCGGCTCGTCGAGAAGGAACACCTGTGGCTCACGCACGAGCGCACGCCCCATCGCCACCCGCTGGCGTTGACCGCCGGACAGCTGGCCCGGCTTGCGGTCGAGCAGCTCGATGATGCCCAGCGTCTCACTCATGGCACGTACACGGCGATCCACCTCCGGCTTGGCCATCTTGCGCTGACGCAGCCCGTAGGCGAGGTTCTTGTAGACGCTCATGTGCGGATACAGCGCATAGTTCTGGAACACCATCGCGATGTCGCGCTCGCCTGGTCCTTGGGCGTTGATGACCTCGCCGCCGATGCAGAGCTCACCGGAGGTCGGCTTGTCGAGCCCGGCCAGCATCCGGAGGGCCGTGGTCTTGCCGCACCCCGATGGGCCGACCAGGATGACGAATTCGCCATCGTCCACGTGGAGGTCCATTGACTTCACCGCCACCACGTCACCTGCAAAGCGCTTGGTCACAGCGCGGAACTCGACCTCAGCCATCGCTCACCCCTTCAAGCCAGTGCTCGCCACGGAGCGGACGAAGTAGCGTTGGGCGGCGAAGAAGACGACCAACATGGGCAGCAGGCTGAGCACGTTGGCAGCCATCAGCAGACCCCACTGCGTGTTGTGTGCGCCCTGGAACGTCGTGAGACCGACGGGTAGCGTCATCTGGTCCTGCGCCGTCACGACGATCAGGGGCCAGAGGAACGAGTTCCACGAGTCGAGGAAGGTCAGCGCCGCAAGGGTCGACAGCGCCGGCAGCGACAACGGCATGACGATCTTGAACAAGACACCCAGCCGCGACGTACCGTCGATCCTTGCCGCCTCCTCCAGCTCGACCGGGATCGTCAGGAAGAACTGTCTCAGGAAGAAGATCCCCAGAGCGGTGACCAGGTTTGGTGCGATGAGAGCGCCGAGGTGATCGATCCCGAGCTGGGTCCACACGTGTACCCCGAACCACTTGACGATAAGGAACTCGGGGATCATCGTCACCTGGAACGGCACCATGAGCGTCGCCATCAAGACGCCGAAGAGCAGGCCTTTGCCGAAGAACCGCAGCCGAGCAAAGGCATACCCGGCGATGCTGCACAGCGCCAGGTTGGTGACCACGGTGACGATCGCGACGAACGCGCTGTTGAGCATGAACCGGAAGAACGGTGCGGCGTTCACCGCGCGCTGGTAGTTGCTCCAGCGGGGGTTGTGCGGCCACAGCACCGGCGGGAACTGGTGTGTCTCCACTGGCGTCTCGAGCGAGGTCATCAGCATCCAGACGAGAGGCAGGAGCAGCAAACAGGCGATGGGTATCAGCGCGAGGTGCCATGCGCTCGGCCGGTGCAGTGTACGGGTGGGCTTATCCGTGGCTGGTTGGTCTTCCGCGGGCTCGGGAGCCCGAGGCGCCAGCAGTGCGGTGTCGGTCGTCATCGTGGGTCGGCACTCATCTGCTGTAGTGCACGAAGCGTCGGCCGACACGGAACTGGATGAAGGTGGCCACCAGGATCACCATGAACAATGCGTACGCCAGGGCCGCGGCGTAGCCCGCGTTGAATTCCTGGAACGCCTGCTCGTAGACGTAGTAGACCACGACAGTGGTGGACCGCAGCGGTCCTCCATGGGTGGACAGGTATACCTCGTCGAACAGCTGTAGTGCGTTGATGCTCAGCCAGATCCCGAGGAAGAGCGAGGCCGGGCTCAAGAGGGGCAGGGTGATCGTCCGGAACGCCGTGAACCGTTTCGCACCGTCGATCGCCGCCGCGTCGAGCAGCTCCTTCGGCACGCCCTGCAGGGCGGCGAGGTAGATGACGACGGCAAAGCCCGTCCAGCCCCACACGGTCATCACCACGATGACGTACAGGGCCTCGCTCGTGCTCGACAGCCAGAGCTGTTGGGGGATCCCCACCTTGGCCAGAGCTGAGTTGACCACCCCGAACGACGGCTCGAAGAGCCACATGAAGATGATCGCCTCGTTGATGGTCGAAACGGCCATCGTCACGTACGCAGCTGTCCGATAGATCGAGACTCCTCGGACGTTGCGGTTAAGGGCAACCGCGATCACCAGCCCCACGAGCATGGTTGCCGGCACGAAGAGCAGGGTGTAGATGACCGTGTGCTGCACGGCAGAGCCGAACTGGCTGTCGTGCGCCAGCTGCTGGTAGTTGCTGAGGCCCACCCAGGGGGTCTCCGGCGTGAGCAGGTCGGACTTCTGGAACGACAGCACCAACGACCACCCGATCGGCAGCAACCCGAAGATCCCGATGAGCACCGTCGCCGGGGTGACGAACGCCCAGCCGATGACGTGCTCGGACCGGGAGAGTCGGCGCACCAGGTTCGGTGGCCGTGGTCGCACGACCGTTGAGGCTGTCGCCATAGGTTCCGTCAGCCCTCGGAGAGAACCTGGTTGGTGGTCGCTGCTGCCTGGTCGAGAGCCGCCTGCGGTTCGAGCTTGCCGAGCATGACCGCGACGATGGCGTTGCTGAGCGCCAGCGAGATCTTCGGGTAGACGGGAGTCTGGGGTCGGGCGTTCTTCACATTCGAGAGGTTGTCGATGAAGGTCTTCACCCCTGGCAGCTTCTTGTCCATCTGGTCGATCACCGCCGAGTCCTGGCTGACGGACTGTCGAGTCGGCAGGTCGCCAGTCTGCAACGAGAACTGCTTCACCTGGTCTGGTGCAGTCAGCCAGGTAAGGAACGTGAGCGCGGCCTGCCTGCGCGCATCACCGTTGTCGAATACCACCCAGTTGTCAGGGCCGGCGATCGTCTGGTGGCCCGCTGTCGACCCCGCGAAGGTGGGCATGATCTGCACCCCGTAGTCGACGTGGAAGCCCGACAGATCCCAGGGTCCGGTCACGAGCATGGCGATCTTGCCGGCATTGAACAGGTCCGCGTACTTCGAGTTGGTGGTGTCCAGGTACACCGACTTGTCGACCACTGCCATGTCCCTCAGCGCCGTCATCGCCTGAAGACCTTCGGGTGAGTTGAACGTTGCCTGCGTGTTGGAGGAGTTGAGGATGTCGCCGCCGGCCTCCCAGAGCATGGCCTCCCAGTGCCAGACGGTGTCTTCGCTGTCGTTGGCAGGCATCGACCAGCCGAACTGCTTGGTGCTGGGATCGGTGAGCTGCTTGGCCGCGGCCCTGAAGTCATCCCACGTCCAGTCCGCCGTGGGCGGCTGCACACCTGCCTGCTGGAAGAGCTGCTTGTTGTAGACGATGGCGAGGTTGTCGACGAGCGCCGGTACACCGATTACCTTGTCGCCGACGGTCGCCACCTTGCGCTCGCCCTCGAAGAAGTCGTCCCACTTCACCGACGACTGGCCGACCGTCGCAGTCAGGTCGACCAGGGAGGGAACCTCCGCGATGTTCGGCGCCCAGCTCCCGTAGAGGTACGAGATGTCGGGTGGGCTACCGCCACGAACAGCGGTCGACACCTTCTGAAGGGCGTAGTCCTGGTTGACCTGGAGCACGGAGACGTGGATGTCGGGGTGGTCCTGGCCGAACTGGTCGACCAGCGCCGAGAAAGCCTTGCCCTCCGGCCCCGTCCAGCCGTGCCAGATGGTGATCTCCGTCTTGCCGGTCGACGACGAGTCAGACCCGCTGCCGCAGCCGACCAGGCTGAGGGCGAGTGTGGCTGCCGCCGCAGCCGCCATGAATCTGGTTCTCACGATGCCAAATCTCCTCGACGCAGGCTGTACTGGTCATAATCGGGCACTAGACTTGCGCGATCACGCTTGGTTGGTGGACTCTACGACAGCCGCCGCAAGACGGCAATGCCTTGGAAGATCCTCTTACCTATCCCCCACCCGCCAGAGCCAGCCGCCCATTCGCCAGCCCGGAGGTCACGCATGCACAAGGCGGACCGAATGGCTGCGATCCTCGACCACATCGCCCTGCATGGCAGCGTTGACGTCACTCGCGCGGCCGTGAGGCTCGATGTGTCGCAGGCCACCTTGCGCCGCGATCTGCGTGCCCTGGACGAGCAAGGGCTGCTGGCCCGCACGCACGGCGGCGCCATCGCCGGGGACATCGGGTTCGAGCTGCCGTTGCGGTACCGCGAGGCGCGTCATCAGCCGCAGAAGCGCCTGATCGGCAAGCGGGCGGCCGAGCTCGTTCGTGACGGTGCCGTCGTGGGTATGACGGGTGGCACCACGGTGACCGAGGTCGCACGAGGCCTGCTGCAGAGGGCAGACCTGACGGTCGTGACGAACGCCCTCAACATCGCCACCGAGCTGGTACTACGACCAACGCTGCGTGTCGTCGTGGTCGGCGGGACCGCGAGACACGCCAGCTACGAGCTGGTCGGACCTGCGGCGGAGCAGGCCATCGACCGCTTCCATCTCGATGTCTCGTTCATCGGCGTCGACGGGCTCACAGTCGCCGAAGGTGGCAGCACCCATGACGAGATGGAGGCGCACACCGACCACGCGTTCATTCTGCGCGCTCGCCGAACGGTGGTGGTCGCCGACAGCAGCAAGCTGGGCGAGGTCACGTTCGCCCGGATCTGCCGTACCGACGAGATCGACGACCTCGTCACCGACGACGGAGCCGACCCCGCCGTCCTGCACGCGTTTCGAGCCGCCGGGGTCGACGTGATTGTCGTGCCCACCGGCATCACCGCCACGGCCGGCGGCCGGAGCCGAAACGGGGCTGTCGCCGAGCAGACGTGAACGGCTTCGGCTGCGCGAAGTTGCTCAGATCGCCGCGAGCCTGCATAGTGCCCGGATGGCCAAAGTCGCATTCATCGGCGCAGGCAGCGTCGAGTTCACCCGCAACCTCGTGACCGACCTGTGCAGCCTTCAGCACGTGCGGGGCAACCTCGACATCGCCCTGCACGACATCGACGCACCCCGGCTCGACCATGCGACAGCGATGACCCGGCGCATCAACGAACAGACCGGGGCGGGTGCCACCGTGTCGGCCAGCCTCGACCGCCGCGCGGCGATCGAGGGCGCGGCCTACGTCGTCAACGTCGTGCAGGTCGGTGGTTACACGGCCACGCGCGCCGACTTCGACATCCCGGCGCGCTACGGCGTGCGTCAGACCATTGGCGACACGCTCGGGGTCGGAGGCATCTTCCGCGGCTTGCGCACCATCCCCGTCGTGCTGGGCATAGGCACCGACATGGCGGAGGTGTGCCCCGACGCCTACCTGCTCAACTACAGCAACCCGATGGCGATGCTGCCGTGGGCGGTCTACGAGGGTACGGCGTTCGACCGTGTGGTGGGCCTGTGCCACTCGGTGCGCGACACTCACGAGTTCCTCGCCGGTCTCGTCGGGCACGCCGTCGCCGACGTCGACTTCACGACGGCCGGCTTCAACCACCAGGCATTCGTGCTGCGCTTCGAGCATCGCGGAACAGACCTCTACCCTCGCCTGCGAGAGGTGATCGACGCCGACCCGTTACTTCAGCAACGGGTGCGGGTGGAGATCTTCCGCCGCTTCGGGTTCTTCCCCACGGAGTCGAGCGAGCACTCGGCGGAGTACGTGCCGTGGTTCATGCGGCACGACGCCGAGGTGGAGCACTTCCGCATCTTCGTCGGCGACTACCTGCACCGCACCGACGAGAACATCGAGGAGTACGAGCGTACGGAACGCGAGCTTGCGTCCGACGCGCCACTCGACCTCGAGCTCACGTCGGAGCTGGCGTCGGAGTTCATCGACGCCCACCAGGGGGGCGGCACGCGGGAGATCTACGCCAATGTGCGCAACACGGGACTCCTGACGAGCCTGCCGGAGGACTGTTGCGTCGAGGTGCCCTGCATCGTCGACCCGGACGGCATTCACCCGCAGCAGGTCGGACCGCTGCCGTCTCAGCTCACGGCGCTGAACCGGACGTTCCTCAACGTCGTCGAGCTCACGGTGCGCGCGGTCCTCGACGGCGACCGCCACCACGTGTACCAGGCTGCCCTGCTGGACCCGAACGCGGCCGCAACACTGACGACGCGAGAGACGGTACAGATGTGCGATGAACTCCTCAGAGCTCATGGCGAGCTGATGCCGGCGGCTCTGCGGCCCTGAAGAAGCCGGTCAGCGCAGTGGCGGAAGCCACTGTGCTTCTGCCTCCAACATCTCGTCGCTCATGGAGCGGATCTGGTCGAGGTCGAGCAGCGAGCTCGTCAGACGGTCCAGGGCGACGGCGGCATACACCAGATCCCTGGACCCGGTCGTGAACGCCTCGACGACGCAACCCTGCAGCCCGACCGAGGCCAGGTCCACACCGGCACAAACGGCCGGTAACGCACCGACGTGGGTCGGCTGCACCCCGGCGCCGTCCACCAGACAGGGGACCTCGACGCAGCAGCCGTCGGGAAGGTTGCTGATCAGGCCGGTATTTGGCACGTTGCCGTAGACGACCCGGGGAGTGTTCGTCACGAGCGAGTCAATGATGCTGGCCGCGTACTCCTCACTCACCTCGAGCGCACCGTCGGCGAAGCTGTCGGCAAGCTGCTCCAGCTGCTCCTCCGTGTTGGCTCGAGTGATCTCGAGGTAGTCCCAGCGGTCCGGGATGACTGCCACGACGTCCTCGGGAGTGCGACGAAAGTGCGGGTAGTACTCCGACGCGTGATGGCTGGACTCCGTCTGGAAATAGCCGGTGAGGTTCATGATCGCCGTCCGGACCGTCTCGCGCCCGCCTGCGTACCATTCGTCGATCGGCGGGTTCGGGGCACGCTCGCCCTGATGGTAGGCGTTCACGCCGGCCCTCAGCTCTGACAGGACGTCTCGACCCTGGTGACGGTACTGAAGGATCCACGCCTGGTGGTTGATGCCTGCGGCCAGAAACGACCACTCGCCAGGCTGGTACCCCATGATCGCGGCGAGCTCCTCGGCCGTGTGCTGGACGGAGTGGCACAGCCCTATCGTGCGCACTCCTTCGGCCGAGGTGAACCAGCAGTTGATCGCCATGGGGTTTGCGTAGTTCAGCAGCAGAGCCTGCGGACACAGCTCGGCCATGTCGGCGGTGATCTGACGCAGCGCCTGCATCGATCGCAACCCGCGAAACACCCCTCCCGGGCCGAGGGTGTCGCCCACTGTCTGGTCGATGCCGTACCGCCGCGGGATCTCAACGTCGTGCGCATACGCCTCACGGCCACCTACCTGGAAGCAGGACACAACGAAGTCCGCACCGGCCAGCGCTTCCCGCCTGTCTGTCGTCGGCTGGATGCGAGCGGGCAGCCCGTGTGACTCCAAGAGGCGGCGAGTGAGCCGCTCGGTCCTGCCGAGGGCGACGGCGTCGATGTCCATCAGCGCGAAGGTCGCGTCCTGCAGGCTCGGGTACGATAAGAAGTCGTTCATGAGCTGAAGGGGGAACTCGTAGCCGCCGGCGCCCATCACGGCGATCTTCGTCATCTCGTCCTCATCGTCTCCACCGTTCACCGACTCGAAGGCTCACCAGCGTAGAGGTACCCGGGTCCGGCGGTCGGGTACCGGAACTGCCCCGGAGGATACTGTCTGTCGGCGAGCCGTCGGAGGACCTGCCTGTCTGCGGTCTCAGCACGACGAAGGGGGAGGACGTCCATGCGAGGTCTGGCCGGTCGGCGCGTACTGGTCAGCGGCGGCAGCAGCGGCATCGGCGAGGCGACAGCTCGCAGACTGCTCGAGGAGGGAGCCGTCGTCGTCATCGGCGGCATCGACGCCGACGAGGTCGATGCCGCAGTGCAGTCGCTCGCTTCTGTGGGCCGCGTCTCGGGAGCGGCGGTGGATGTGAGCAAGGAGACCGACGTCTCCACTTTTGTCGAGAAGGCGGTCGAGTCGCTCGGCGGCATCGACGTACTCATCAACAACGCGGGCGTCGCCTGGCGTAGCCCGTTCCTCGAGATCACACCCACGGACTGGGACCGGACGATCGAGGTGAACCTTCGCGGGATGTTCCTGGTGGCCCAGGCCGTCGCCCGTCACCTCGTACAGCAGGGCACGGGTGGAGTGATCGTCAACATGTCTTCCACCAACGGGCTCGCGGGCGAGGCAGACTACGCCCACTACAACGCGTCGAAGGCGGGCGTGCTCCTCTTGACGAAGACGATGGCGGTCGAGCTGGGGCGTTACGACATCCGGGTCAACGCGCTCTGCCCGGGCTACATCGACACTCCACTGAACGCCGCCGTGGTCGACGGGCTCGGCGACGACGACTTCGTCGCGGCGTACGCACGCGACAAGATCCCGCTCGGGCGCGTGGGTCAGGCGAAGGAGGTGGCCGCCGCGTATGCCTTCCTGGCCTCTGACGAGGCCGCCTTCATCACCGGCGCGGAGCTGGTCATCGACGGCGGACAGCGCGCTGTCATGTGAGGACGCTGCGGCCCCGCCGACCAGTACCCTACGAAGTCCCGACCCCAGGAGAGTGACGTGCGAGCGCTCGTGTTCACCGCGCCCGGTGAGATGGAGCTTCAAGAGGTTGCCGAGCCACGGCCCGAGCCGGGCGAGATCGTGGTCGAGGTGCGGGCAGCCGGCATCTGCGGCAGCGAGCTGCACGGTTTCCGAAGTGCAGGCTTTCGCGTTCCGCCTCTGGTGATGGGTCACGAGTTCGCTGGCTCGACTGCTGACGGCCGGCGTGTCGTCGTCAACCCACTGCTCAGCTGTGGAGTCTGTGACATGTGCGGCCGGATGCTGCCACAGCTGTGTCGCCGTCGTGAGCTGCTCGGCGTGCATCGTGGAGGCGGGTTCGCACCGCGCGTGGCCGTGCCTGCCGGCGCGCTGCTCGACATCCCGGCGGACCTGTCCTGGGAGGTCGCCGCCATGGTCGAGCCACTCGCCAACGCTGTGCATGCGCTGCGGATGGTCGACCTGGAGCGGTCCGAGCGGCTGGCCGTGGTCGGCGCCGGGAGTATCGGGTTGGCGTGTCTGCTGGTGGCGCTGCACAACGGCGCCGCCGACGTAACGGTCGTCGACACCTCCCCCGAACGTCTCGCTCTGGCCGAACGGCTCGGGGCATCGACGTGTGCGAGCCGGCTCGAGGGCGAGTATGACGCCATCGTGGACGCTGTGGGTGCCGGCGCCACCCGCCGCGCGACGGTCGAGCGGCTGCGCCCGGGTGGCACGACGGTATGGATCGGACTGGCCCACGGTGAGGCATCCTTCGACGGCAACGAGCTGGTGCGCTTCGAGAAGAAGATCACTGGATCGTTCGCCTACACGCCCGCCGAGTTCGCCGATGCGCTCGCCGTGGCGGGACGGTTGGACCTCGACTGGTCGACGTCGGTGGGCATGGAGGAGTCCCGGTCGACGTTCATGGCTCTCGCGGACGGCGCGAGCCACCCGGTGAAGGCGATCATCGTCTCGTGACCTCGCTCGGAGACGACGACGTCCTCCTCCCGTCTGTCGGCGAGCTGTGCGAGGGTCCCACCTGGGACGCCCGGACGGGACGGCTCGTCTGGGTCGACATCCTGGCCGGCCGAGTTCATTCGGCGGACCCGGTGACCCGTGACCACGCGTGCGTCGAGATCGGTATGCCGGTGGGGTGCCTCAGCCCGCGAATGTCAGGAGGCTGGGTCGCGGCGGTCGAACGGGGCTTCCTCTTCCTCGATGACCGGTGGGCTCCGACAGCGCCTGTGGTGCCGGCACCCGGCCAGCGGGACGGCACGCGGTTCAACGACGGTCTCTGTGACCCGCGGGGACGGTTCTGGGCCGGCACGCTCTCCTACGACGAGGCTCCCGGCGCCGGGTGCCTGTACCGGTACGACGGCGAGCAGGTCGTGCAGGTGCTCGACGACGTCACGATCTCGAACGGGATCGACTGGTCCCCGGACGGCAGCATCATGTACTACGTCGACACCGCCGCAGGGACGGTGGACGTCATGGACTTCGACGACGACTCCGGTACACCGACCGCCCGCCGGACTCTGGTGTCCGTGGACCCGGCGGAGGGGGCACCGGACGGGATCACGGTCGACATCGAGGGGTTCGTCTGGCTCGCGCTGTGGGGCGGCGGCTGCGTTCGGCGGTACTCTCCCGACGGCCGCCTGGACCGGACGCTGCGGCTGCCGGTGTCCCGAGTGACCAGTGTCGTCTTCGGCGGTGCAGACCTCGACCACCTGTTCGTCACCACCGCGTGGGACGGGCTGACAGGCGCCGAACGAGCGCAGCAGCCGCTGGCGGGCTCGGTATTCAGCCATAGACCGGGTGTCAGGGGGCGGGCACCGTCGCCTTTCCTGTCCTGATCGACTCTGCTCCGGGCGTCTCGTCGGTGCTCAGGCGTCGCTGTCGATGACCGCAAGTGCGTCGATCTCGACCAGCAGGCCAGGCGGAAGACCGACGTAGACCGTCGTCCGCGCCGGGGGCGGCGCGGAGAAGACGGTCTCGTACACCGCGTTCATCTCGTCGAAGGCGTCAGGCTCGGTGAGAAACACCCGGACGGACACGATGTCCTCCTCACGTGCACCGCCCGCGTCGAGCACCGCCAACATGTTGCGTAGCGCCTGCGCGGTCTGTTCGGTGACGCCGTCAACGAGCGAGCCATCCGGGTGAAGGCCGACCTGGCCGGCGGCAGCAACCACCGCTCCTATCCGCGCGTGCTGGCTGTACGGGCCCGCCGGCGCCGGAGCGGCGTCCGTGGGCGAGGTGGTTCGGGTCATGTACCTCTCCTTGCGTGAGACGGTGAGCGTGGAGCTCCCCAGTCGGTGGTCTGGCTAGTCTTGCTGACCTGATGTGGCCAGCAAACCCGGGCGGGGCCGGTCGAACCGATGCCGGCGACGACGTCGTGCTCGACATGCGTACCAAGGGGATCGCAGCGGGTGTACGGCAGCCGCGTTCGGGCGTCCGCGACAAGCGCTGGGGACTCTTCGACGCTCATGTCGCGACCCCTGTCGCCGCGCTCCGCGACTCCGCCGTCGCGCACAACATCGAGGTGATGCGCACCTTCTGCATGCGGTCGGGAGTCCAGATCGCGCCACACGGTAAGACCACCATGTCCCCCGAGCTGATAGCCCGCCAGCTCGCCGCGGGCGCGTGGGGCATCAGTGCTGCAACCCCGCAGCAGCTTGCGATTCTGCTCGACATGGGAGTGCGGCGGGTTCTCGTCGCCAACGAGGTCGTCGACCGGGCCGCGCTGCACTGGCTGGCGGCGACCCTGCAAGCCCGACCCGATCTCGAGGTTCTCTGGTACGTCGACTCGAGAGCCGGACTCGCCCGTGCAGAGCAGGCGATGGCCGGCGCCGCCCGGCGTCCCGGCCTGCTGGTCGAGCTGGGACACGAGGGGGGACGTACCGGGCTCCGCTCGAATGCCGAGGCCCTCGACCTCGCGAGGGCGACCGCGTCCTCCGAGCACGTCGAGCTGGCGGGCATCGCGGGATACGAGGGGACGATCGGCGTGTCGCGCGATGCGGATACCACGGCGCGCGTCGACGGGTTCCTGACCCGCATGGCCGACGCCGCACACGCGGTGCAGCGAGACGGCCTGATGCCCGAACACCGGCGACTGGTCGTATCGGCCGGCGGGAGTGTCTTCTTCGACCGCGTCCCGCAGATCCTCGGTCGAGTGAGCGACGCCGATGTCGTCCTGCGGAGCGGCTGTTACCTGACGCACGACCACGGGATGTACGAACGGGCTACCCCGGCAGCTCAGCCGGGATGGTCGCTCGAGCGCTTCCAGCCGGCGATCGAAGTATGGGGGCAGGTCCTGTCGAGGCCGGAGCCGGGGCTCGTCCTCACCGACTGCGGGCGGCGGGACCTCTCGCACGATGCGGGGCTTCCCACGCCCCTGTGGCACGTCCCCGAGGGCGACCGCCTCCGTCGTCGGCTAACCGGAGCCACCGTGTCAGGGCTCAGCGACCAACACGCCTTCGTCGACGTGCCCGACGACAGCGACGTGGCAGTCGGCGACCTGGTCGGCTTCGGCATCTCTCACCCGTGCACGACGTTCGACCGCTGGCCGAACCTGCTGCTCATCGACGACGGCGACCGTGTCATCGACGTGGTGCGCACGTGGTTCTGACCGACCCAAGCAAGGTCTTGGACGGCTCGCCAGCCGGAACTACTCGTCTCCGGACGGTGAGGACTCGGACAGGTTCGCCTCGATCAGGTCCATCACCGAGGAGTCAGCCAGTGTCGTGACGTCGCCGACCTCACGGTGCTCGGCGACATCCTTGAGCAGACGACGCATGATCTTTCCGGAGCGGGTCTTGGGCAGCTCGGCGACCACCATGATCTGTCGCGGTCTGGCGATCTTCCCGATCTCCTTCGCCACGTGGTCCCGCAGCTCCTGGACGACCTCGGGGCCTCCGTCACCGGCCTCGCTGCGCAGGATGACGAAGGCGCACACCGCTTGTCCCGTCGTGTCGTCGGCGGCGCCTACCACGGCGGCCTCCGCCACCTTGGGGTGCGAGACGAGGGCGGACTCGATCTCCGTGGTCGACATGCGGTGTCCCGACACGTTCATCACGTCGTCGACACGGCCCAGTAGCCAGAGGTCTCCGTCGTCGTCCTTCTTGGCACCGTCCCCCGCGAAGTAGCGACCCGGGAACCGCGACCAGTAGGTGTTCTCGTAGCGGTCGTCGTCGCCCCACAGGGTGCGCAGCATGGACGGCCACGGCTCGGTGAGCACGAGGTACCCACCACCGCCATCGGGCACCTCGTTGCCCTCGTCGTCGACCACCGTGGCACTGATACCGGGGAGGGGGGTCATCGCGGCACCGGGCTTGCCGGCCGTCACACCGGGCAGGGGGCTGATCAGGATCGAGCCCGTCTCGGTCTGCCACCACGTGTCGACGACCGGGGCCCTTTCGTGGCCGATGTGCTCGCGGTACCACATGTACGCCTCGGGGTTGATCGGCTCGCCCACCGACCCGATGACGCGCAGCGTCGAGAGGTCGAACTTGGCGGGGATCTCTTTCCCCCACTTCATGAAGGTGCGGATGGCGGTCGGCGCGCAGTACAGGATCGACACCTTGTACTTGTCGATGATCTCCCACCACCGGCCCTTGTGCGGGGTGTCGGGGGTCCCTTCGTACATCACAGAGGTGGCGCCGTTGGCCAGTGGGCCGTAGACGATGTAGCTGTGACCGGTGACCCAGCCGATGTCGGCCGCGGTCCAGAAGACGTCGTCGTCGGGCTTGAGGTCGAAAACCGCCCAGTGCGTGTACGCGCACCCGGTGAGGTAGCCACCTGTGGTGTGCAGGATGCCTTTGGGACTTCCTGTCGTCCCCGACGTGTACATGACGTAGAGCGGATGCTCCGCGTCGAACGCCTCGGGCCGGTGTTCTCCGCTGGCCTCCTCGACTGTCTCGTGCCACCAGAGGTCGCGCCCCTCGGTCCACTCCACGTCCTGTCCGGTGCGGCGCACCACCAGCACGTGGTGGACGTCCGGACACTCCTCGAGAGCCTCGTCCACGGCGGGCTTGAGGGCAGCCGGGCTGCCTCGGCGATAGCCGCCGTCCGAGGTGATGACCACCCGGGCGTCGCAGTCGTGGATGCGGCTTTTGAGAGCCGCCGACGAGAAACCGCCGAACACCACGGTGTGTGGTGCGCCGATGCGGGCGCAGGCCAGCATGGCGACCACCGTCTCGGGAATCATCGGCATGTAGATGGCGATGCGGTCTCCTGCCTTGACCCCGAGATCGGTCAGGACGTTCGCGGTCTGGCATACCAGGGTGGTGAGCTCCGAGTAGGTGATGGTGCGGGTGTCGCCGGGCTCCCCCTCGAAGTGGTACGCCACCTTGTCGCCGCGGCCCGCCTCCACGTGTCGGTCGAGGCAGTTGTACGCCGCGTTGAGCTTGCCCCCGACATACCACTTCGCGAACGGTGGGTTCGACCAGTCCAGCACCTCGTCCCAACGGGTCTCCCAGGTGAGGCGCTCCGCCTGCTCCTCCCAGAACGCCAGCCGGTCGGCCGATGCTCGCTCGTAAGCCTCGGCCTGTACGTTCGCCTGAGCGGCGAACTCCTCGGCTGGCTCGAACCGCCGGTTCTCATGGAGCATGTTCGACAGAGCGGGCTCGTTCATCGTGTCTCCTCACTACCCCCGGCTAACGGGCAACGGATGACGCATGGACGTCGGCGGCGTTCCCTATCGACTACCAGCCGAGCCACAGCGCCACGGCAAGGGTCCGCTCGTCGGCCGGCACGTACGTCAGCGAGGAGCGGTGGGGACAACGGAGCGGCCGAACGCGAAGCTCGTGACACCGGCGAACGACGCGTACCAAGCAGCGAGCGCTGTCGCCAGGCCGACGTACCCACCCAGCTTGTGAAGGCTGTCGGACTCGGCGAGATCGCCGAACGCCAACAAGAAGAAGGTGAGTGTCAACAGGGCGAACACGGCGAACACGGCACCGCTCACGCGGGTAGCGGCTACGGTCATGTAGGCCGTGAAGATGCCCCAGGCCAGCAGGAAGACACCGATGCCGTGGGCCGCATCCGACGGATCGGCCGCGGTGAGGTCGGTGTGCCCGGTCAGCCACCAGAAGGACACCCAGAAGGCACCGTATGAGCAGAAGGCGGTGGCGCCGAAGGTGTTGCCCTTCGCGAACTCCCACACGCCCGCGGTGAACTGGCCGATGCCGCCGTAGGCCAGTGCGAGCCCGAACACGACCGGCTCGACAGTGTCGGGTAGGAAGCCGGCGTTCACGCAGCTGAGCACGAAGGTCGTGAGCGCGAAGGCGGCAAGCCCAAGCGGCGCCGGGTCGGCGATCGACGTGACGGGCGGGGGCGGCGCTTCCTGTCGTTCTGCGGAACTCTCGGTGTGTGCCATGTCGACTCCTCACGCTCCCGTTGGTCTGTGGTTTTCGACGAGGTGCGTTATGCGTTCAGGTCCGGCTGTGACCGGATCTCCTCCTCCTCGGCGTCCACGAGCTCGCGGACCTCTTCGCTGTCGACCGCAAGACTGACTGCCCAGTAGAAGACCACGAGACTGAACACGACGACGACACCCAGGTCGACCCACTCAGGCAGGATCTTCGTGGCTTTGTGGCCCGGCGAGCCGTAGCGCCCGAGGTAACCGATCAACGTCATCCCGAGCAGCCACGGCGGAACCCACATCCACCCCTTGACGTCGAGCTGGGGCCGGCT
>JBBRYJ010000007.1:0-151961 GCA_038237745.1 Propionibacteriales bacterium
GCGCCAACCCAGCCCGCAACGACGGGCTCCGCACCCACCGGGTCAACTCAGCACGATCCTCAGCCGGCATCTCCACCACAACAGTCAACGACATACCAAATCATACCGCGAGGTAAAACTACTTCATTCACACGACACTAGCCCCCGAAACGGGACCCCGAGACAACGACGAACGGAGCATAGCCATGCAATTCGACAAGTCCCAGATCATCGACATGCTGAAGTCGGAAGGTGACGAAGCAAAGGCATCGCAGGCCGAGAGCGAACTGCCCGGTCAGGTCGACACCGACGAGGACGCCGGCCTGCTGGCCAAATTCGGGATCGACCCGCAAGACCTGATTGCCAAGCTTGCAGGTGGCGGCATCGGTGGCCTGTTCGGCAGCTGACTGTCTATTACCAATCCGGCCCGACCATCCCCTCATCGAGCAGCCCACAATCCACGTATCGGAGAAATGACACATGAGTTCCAGCTACCAGCCGGCCAAGCAGACGGAATCGTCCGCCTCGAACGAAAGGATTGATACCTCGGGTGCTCACTCACCCGAGTTCGTCGGTCGCGACCGTGCAAGCGTCGTCGAGCGTGAGAAGGAAGAGCACGGTGGAGTCAAGATCGGCTCTGCGTTCTTCGGGTGGCTTACTGCCACCGGTACGGCGGTCCTGCTCACAGCGCTTCTTGCCGCCGCTGGTACGGCAGTAGGTCTCGCGACCAATACCAGCGTCGGTGAGGTGACGTCCGGCACAAGCGCCCAAGACTCCCAGACGATTGGGATCGTCGGCGGCATCATCTTGCTGGTGATCCTCTTCGTTGCCTACTACTGCGGCGGATACGTCGCGGGGCGGATGGCACGTTTCAACGGCATACAGCAGGGCCTTGCGGTATGGCTGTGGGCAGTCGTGATCGCCATCGTGGTGGCCGTTCTCGGTGCGGTTGCCGGTGACAAGTACAACATTCTGGCGAAAATCAACAGCTTCCCTCGGATTCCGGTCAACGAAGGGAACCTCGCCACTGGCGGCCTCATCGCCGCTGTCGCGGTTGCGGTCGTCGCACTCGTCGGTGCCGTTCTCGGCGGGCTGGCGGGGATGCACTTCCACCGTCAGGTCGACAAGGCCGGCCTCGGCAAGTAGGTCACGCGGGCAGGGCGTGCCTCTCGGTCATTTGCGGCCGGGAGGCGCGCGGCCCTGTTGTGCCATGGGGAAGCAGACGAGATACTGATCCAGCTTCGGGGACCGCGGCACGGGTAGGAGTGTCTGATGAACATTGTGCGTATCGGTGTAGCACTGGCGGCGTTGGTGTCCACGGCGGCTCTGACAGCCCCGACCGGGCCAGCAGCGGCGTCGGGTGGCCAGGGAGCGTGCATCGCGCACCGACCTGCCTATATCGAGAACCAGTTCGAAGTGAGATACTCCGCCGGCTGCTCCGGACACGACGAACCGGAGCTCAATCCGCTCTCGAACCTGCCCGGTTCTGCCCAGAACCTAACGTGGACCTTCGAGCTGCCCGAGAATGGGTCGCACTTCGACGTCAACGCAGTGGGACCGACATTCTGGTTCGGCGGCCCGGTGAAGGATCCGAGCAGCTTGTTCGGGCAGGCATTCGCAGAGCTCCAGTTCTACCCCAACTCGGTCGTCCGTCGATGCACCCCCAACGGTGGCTCAGAGGTCAAGCGGGTGACCGGCGCCTACACCGTCTGCTCGCCTGTGTGGTCTCTCCATGCGACCGGCCGTAAGCCGGTGTACCACGAGCCTGCCGCGTTCAACGCGATGCTCACCAAGTCCGGCTCGTCGTCGCCTCTCGTCATGCACGCGGGCGACACCGTCAGCGTCCACTTCTTCGTGACGGGTGCGAGGGACGGCTGGCACATCACGGTCGCCGACCGCACACGTGGGAACTCCGGAACTATCGTGCTCGACAGCAAGAAGGACGGCCCCTTGATGCCGGCCTACTCGCGCCAGCAGCTGGGCAACTCCCTCAAGTGGGGCAGCGTGAAGGACGCACCGGCATCCTTCGTCTGGGAGATTGGTCATACTTCGCAGTTCACCAGCCCGGCTTCTGCATTCTGCTGGCCCGGCGAGCCAGGCTGTTACTCGTACGACGCGTCGGCTTGGCAGAACCAGTCGCCCCCCATCCACATCGACTCGGTGACCTTCAAGGGCGGAGCCCGACCGACCGGCTGGGCGGTGGTGTCCGACTACGGCGGCAAGGCCGAGGTCACCGATTCCACCGAGACGGGTTCGACGTGTACGACTTACGGTGGCCCGTTCTGCATCTACCCGTGGTTCTCACAGAACGGGGACGGCTCTTTCAGCTACGGCGTTGACTACCCGACGACGGTCGACGACTTCGGCAAGGCCAGCCAATTCGCCCAGACCGCCAAGTGCGGCGGACCGTTCGGCCCTGACAGCACCTACTGCGCGACTCGGATCCGCTGACCTGGCGGCCCGGCGACTTGGGTGACACCGGGAGCGCAGGCGTCCGCCCGGCACAGACAGCCGCTTGTTCTGCTTGGTCGGGCCCGGAGGATCTGGGACGCTGGGCATCGGCATTGCTAGAGTCGGCTGCGCAGGTCGTGTGCCCGCTCAAGCAGCCATGACCAGGTCAGAGCATCGCGAAGAACGGCGAATCCGGACCAACTCCGAGGGGTAACCATGTTGAAGAAGCTGCTGTCCGTGGTCGTGGTCGGCGCAATTGCGAAATTCGTGTTGGACAAGCTGACCGGTTCGAACAACGACGCAGATCTGTGGGCGGAGGCGACCGACCCCGTCCAGCCCGCCGAGTGAAGGAGCGGTCAGCTCGCACGTCTCGGGGGACGTAGCTCAACTGGCAGAGCACTGCCTTTGCAAGGCAGGGGTTGAGGGTTCGAGTCCCTTCGTCTCCACCAAGCACGCGTGCCCACATTCGGAGCGAGCAGCTTCGCGACTACTGGACGTAATTTATCGTATGCAAACAGTGATAGGGTGCGTCCTATTGGGCGCTCAAGCCCGGTCCTTTCTAGGGACTTCATACATGTCTTCTCGGTCCAAATCTCGCCTGTTGCAAACTGTGGAGGAAGTCGCGACATCGCTGACATCGCATCACGGTCTGCGGCCGTCCCTGGCCACGATCACCTACGCGGCGGCAGAGACGATCCCCTCTATCGACCATGCCAGCGTCTCGGTCGTTCACTCCGACGGTGCCGTCGAGACATTGGCGCCCACTGACCGTTTTGTTGTCGAGGCTGACCAGCTTCAGTACGACCTGGGCGAGGGGCCCTGCCTGGACGCCGCACTGGGCGCCGCCTTGACCTGTACGACCGATATGGCGAAAGACCACCGCTGGCCCGAGTACGGTCCCCGGGCTGCAGCGATGGGTATCGGCTCTCATATTGCATTGCGCCTTTATGACGAGGAGGGCGACTCTGGGGCTCTCAATCTGTACGCAACAGCGGCCGGTCCGATCAGCGATACGACGCTGGAGTTCGCCCAGATGTTCGCCGACTCTGCAGCGGAGGCGCTGGGTCATACCAGCGCGGCTCGGGGGCCGACGACGCGCCAGGCGATCGACCAAGCCATCGGTCTGGTCATGGAGCGCTACGACCTCAACGAGAACGGTGCGTTCGAGCTGCTGCTCCGGGTCTATAAGGACAGCCACGTCACCTTGCACAATGTCGCGGCGGAGATCGTCCAGACCGCAGACGCAAAGGGCAGGGCTCCGGCCCCTGCGCCGCCAACGGCGTTCGTGCCCGTTCAGTCGGTCGATATCTGAGGGAGGCCAGCGTCGGCCGCCGTGTGACAGACGCACTGCGGGCCGTTACCTCACCGCGAGCAGACGCTGGATCGAGGCAAAGACGCCACTTGAGTACGGCAGCCATCATCGACCTGGCTCACGGCCTGGAGCTGTCCGTCGTATCGGAGGGTGTCGAGACGGCGCGGCAGCTTTCGGCCGCAGCTAAGCTGGGTAGCGACCGGGTCCAGGGTTTCTACCTCTGCCGAACCCTTCTCATCGATGAGTTCGACCAGCGCATCCTCGAACCTGCCGGCAGGACGCCGGTCCGGCTCCCCCTTGTTGAGGCCCCCGCTCTGCCGAGGCAGCGGCACTGACCGTCGGGCCAGTGCCACCAACGCGCGCTGACCGCTGCGGGTATCTCTACCCGGGCCGTCCTGATCTTCCACTGCCCCGCTGACCGGCAGCTCAGGCACCGGGCAGGCCGGCGCCGTGGGCATCGTCGGGCATGACCGACACCCCCGAGATCGGATCGGTGCCGGCTGTTTCGACAGGCACGACTGAAGTGCCTCTGGCAAGCCAACGGACGCCAATTGCCATGAGCGCGAGGCCCAGCACCTCGGCCGCAAGATGTCCGGCTCCGTGAGCGGGGACCTCGTCGAAGACGAAGAGCCCGAACGCGATGGATACCAGCACGTTGACGATGTTGAGGATCGGCATCGATACCGAGAGAGGGGAGACTTGGTACGCCCTCTGGTTGAGCAGGACTCCGGAGCCGCCGAGCAGAGGCAGCACCAGCACGGGCCACAAGATCAACGCTCCCTGGTCGGCAGAGAGCACAGACATCTTCAGGGTGCCGGCGACCAGCCCGAACAAGACGCCGGATGCGGTCCCGAAAAGCAAACCCCGTGTGCGGTTCGCGACATCCTGCCTGACGCCCCACAGGCACAGGCCCACGAGGACCACGCCCCCGAGGATGGCGCCCGCCGCCGGTGCCTCGCTCGACGTACCAGTCGCGGTCGGGGGGTCGGACACGATCACGAAGATGGCGAGCCCGGTCGCGACCACCCCGGCCCAGACGACGTCGTACCGTGACGGGACACGACGGTCCAACGCGGCCCTGACGGCGACGGCGAAGACCATTCCGCTCACCATCAGGGGCTGCACGAGTGCCAACGCGCCGTAGCGGACAGCGAGGGCATGCAGCCCGAAGCCGACCACACCGATGATCTGGCCCAGCAGCCACGCGGGGCGCCTCACCAGATAGGCCAGCAGCGGTACGGCGCGACCGGAGGCCGGAGGCGCCCACGTCACCGCGCGGTGCTGGAGCGACGTGGAGACCGCGAAACCTGCTGCGGAGCAGAGAGCAGCTACGACGGCCGTGATCACTGGGGTATCCGCCTTTGGACGGCGGGAGACGTCAGCAGAGGACACGCCACTTTTCTCCCCGTCCTCTCGCCGATCTACCTGCGGGTCATCCGGCCACGGTAAGCCACATGAACCACGAGAAAGCTTGTGGGCTAGGTTCTTCGGTCATCCCCTACGGTGCCACACTGCGGTAGTACTTCCTGTACATTCCGTGCCTGAACAGCACGCCGCCGAGCGGGCCGAGCCACTTGAGCGCGTGGTAGACGTATCTCAGATCGGTGAGCTCGACAAGATTGCCGTCGATGTCCTTCACGAAGAAGAAGGTGTGGCCTCGGGGAGATCGCTCGGGCGGGCTCACGATCTCGACGCCCTTGCCGACGAGGTACTCGTGCCACTTCTGGGTATCCCGGACGTCGAAGGCGAAGTGGGTTAGCCCGACGCGGTTCCAGCGCACCTGCTCGGGGGGTAGCTGCGGCGCGAACTCGAAGATCTCGAGAACGCCACCGCCGCGCGCGCGGAGCCAGCCGATCTTGCACGTCGGCTGCGGAGCGTCGACGCCGAAGAACCCGCGTACTCGCTCGGGTGGCGTGTCCGAGACTCCGACGAGCGAGCAGCCGAACACGTCCCAGTAGAACTGCACCGCGCGGTTGAAGTTCGAGACGGTGATGCCCACATGGCTGAACGATCGCGCTCTCACGGGAGGACTTCCTTCACTCGAGATCGCGCGCGGCCAGGTGATCGGCCACGCGTAGTGCTTGTGCCGCAATGGTGAGCCCCGGGTTGACCGCCGCCGACGACGGAAAGAACGACGCGTCGACGACGAACAGGTTCGAGATGTCGTGCGTCCGGCAGAACGGGTCCAGGACCGAGCTCGCCGGGTCGGTGCCGAACGTCAAGGTGCCGCACTGATGAGTAGTGTTCTGGATCTGGAAGGAGTGTGTCACCACCTTCCAGAACCCCAGGCGTTTGAGCATCCGAGTCGCCTCGGCTACGAGCTCCGCATGAGGCGCCTGGTTGTTGGGGAAGTACCTCAGCCGGATACGGCCGTCGGGTTCGAGCGTGACCCGGTTCTCGTCGCGCGGGAGATCCTCGGACATCGCGAGCCAGTCCACACCCCGCGCGACCCATGCGTTGTAGGCCCACACGGGGATCGACGGTGCCACGGTCTGGGCTATCACGCCGTGCGCGCGCCCCTGGGACTGGATGTGGCCCAGCGGGTACCTCCGCCCGTTGCCGGCGTGGTAGAAGTCGTTGATCGCGACGGTCTTCTGGAAGACGGTCGGGTTCACCTCGAACGGGTGGAAGCCCTCCATCATCGTCGCGAGGTGCGCCATGTACCGTCGCCCGACCAGGCCGGAGCTGTTCGCCAAGCCGTCCTTGTGCTTATCGTTGGCGGAGCGGAGCAGGAGCGCGGCCGAGTTCACGGCTCCGCAGGAGACGACGACAGTCGAGGCGCCGACGCGGACAGTCTCACCGTTTCGGTCGATCTCCACGGACTCGACCCGATCTCCCCCCGCATCCGTGATCAGTCGATCGGCGCGTGCTCCGGTCCACAGGGTCAGCGAGTGCGCTGCGACGGCCGGCTGGACGCAGAGCACCTCGGCGTCACTCTTCGCGTGGATCCTGCAGGGGAACGAGTTGCAGGTGTCGCAGAGGATGCAGCCGCCCAGCTCCCCTGGTCGGACCAGCCCGAGCGGCAGGTGGGACGGGTGCAGTCCCTGGGCCTGCAAGGCGGTCACGATCTCCGCCATCCGCGGCTGATGCGGGATCGCGGGGAACGGAAATGGCCCACGAGGCGGTTCCGTCGGGTCGACCCCCAGGGCGCCGTGCACGTTGTAGAGCCGCTCGGCCTTGTCGTACCACGGGGCGAGCGTGTCGTAGTCGATTGGCCAGGCGGGCGAGAGGCCGTCGGCGTGTTCGATCGTCTCGAAGTCCTCGCGGCGCAGGCGGTAGAGCACGCTGCCCCAGAACTTGGTGTTGCCGCCGACGGCGTAGTGCGTGTACGGGCGGAAGCTACGGCCGCGACCGTCCAGCCACTGCTCGTTGGCTCGGTAGCGCAGATGTTTCCAGACCGCCGTCGGGTCCCAGTTCTCTGCTTCCTGGGGGATGGCCTCGCCACGCTCGACCAGCAGGATACGGGCGCCGGTAGCCGAGAGAGCGTTCGCCAAGGTGCCGCCGCCGGCCCCGCTGCCGATGACGATGACATCGAAGTGATCGTGCTTATCAGTGGAGGCTATGGCCAGTGCCCCCGTAGACCTGATTCATCAGTACATGGTCGTCCATGGCCCGCTCGAGCGTCATCGCGGCCGGGGGGCCGCCGCGGATCGCCCCCGCGAAGTCGCGATACATGGCACGGTACCCACGAATGTCATGCAGCCCGGGAAAGATGACCCGTGGCGCGCCACCAGCGCGCACGAAGACGGCCGCGCCGTTCGACTCGAACGTGATCACCCCTTTGCGGCCGAACAGCGTCGACAGGCGAAGGCCCCGAAGCATCGATGGCACCTCGCGGGAGTAGTAGAGCGCACCCACCGCCCCTGAGTCGTAGCTGAACGCCACCAGCATACTCTTAACGCGCGTATCGGCACGGGCGTCATGCTCGATGGACAAAGCCGGCTGGTACCCGTGGATCGCGGTGATCGAAGGGCCGAGGCTGCCGGCGAAATGGAGCCAGTGGATGCCCTCCTCGAAGAAGGCATCGCCGCCCGCCATACCCGCGTCGTTGCGCCAGTCGCCCGATGCCTTGAGGCGCCGCACGATCGTCGTGAAATGCGCGAAGACGAGCTCGCCGATCGCCTCGTCGGCAAGAAGTCGGCGCAGGCACACGGCAAGGGGCTTGTAGTGGTCGTTCTCACCGACGACAACCATCCTTCCGGCAGCGTCGCGGGCAGCCCGGACCGTCTCGTAGTCCTGCATGCTCAAGAAGGCCGGCTTCTCGACCAGGACGTGCTTGCCCGCTCGCAGCGCCTCGAGCGTCAGGTCACGGTGGAACTTCGGAGGCACGGCCACGACGACCGCTTCGACCGTCGGATCGCGAAGTGCGGCGGCGTAGTCACGGTAAGCAGCGAAGCCCTCGTAGCGCCGGAGGTACGACTGGGCTTTGGCAGGGTCGCGACTCGCGTAGCCGGCAACGAGCTGGCCGCCGAGCGCCTTCAGTTGCTTGCTGTGCACCCCGGTGATGAAGCCGCAGCCGAGAAAAACGAGACGGACCGGCTCGTGCACGTTGAGACACTAGCCAACGATGCGGCGCGGCAGGACGGCGGCCCTGGCGACTATCCAGGCCGCACCTTTCTCGTGCACGTCTCCACCGACTGGGCGAGTGTCTCGACGCAGTTCCACCGCACCCCTTTGGCCAACACCGACGTCATCGCCATCACAATCGCGTCCCAGTGTGACCTCCGCTTCACCGCGACGTCTGACACGGCCGGTGCTCTGCTGTCCGCCAGCTTCAACGCTCAGCCGGTGGCGCTCGGCCCAGGACCCGCTGTCGCCTTCTGGCTGGCACCTCTGCTCACCACTCCCGAGGATGCTCGCCCGACCCGGTGCCGAGCAGTTCTCGCCCCGGGTAGCCTCGACGCTGCTGGCAGACTGGTGGTGTGACCGGCCGTCTGACGACAGCTCGAGTGCTCGCCCTCCTGGTCGCCGCGCTCCTGCTTATCGGGGTCATGGTGGCGCTCGGTCTGTGGCAGCTCGGCGTGTACGACGCTTCCCAGCGGGCCGACGCGCAAGCCCTGCTGCGAATCGAGCCGGTTCCGCTCGACCGTGCTCTCGGGCCGGACGACCCTTTTCCCCCAGGTTCCGTCGGTGTCCCTGTCACGGCGGAGGGACGGTACGACGCGTCCGAGCAGATGTACGTGCGGGGCTTGCCTGGCGTTGCAGACTCCTTCGCAGTCGTGACACCGCTCGTCACGCCATCGGGATCGGCTGTCCTCGTCGTACGCGGGTCCCATCCGCTGGCTGAGTCTCAGGTACCCCACGGGAGGGTTCAACTGGTCGGCGTCCTGGAGCCCTCGCAGAGCGTAGGCAGCACCCTCGACCGGGCCCGGGTGACCGACGGAATCCGTATCTCCGGCCTCGTGAACGACGTGACACCGGACCTTTACGCCGGCTACGTCGTGCGGACGTCGAGCAACCCTGCCGACCCCCTCACCCAGGTCCCTCCGCCGCTGCCCGACCCGTCGAGGTGGGCGGGTGTGCGCAACCTCGTCTACGCGCTTCAGTGGTGGGTCTTCGCCGGCTTCGTGGCATTCATGTGGTGGCGGATCGTATCGGACGCGTCGAACGCGGAGCCCCGTGCAGCAGATGCGGAAAGCGCAGATGCCGAGACCGTCGGGTAGCGTCACGCCGTGAGCGACGACGCGGTGCTACTGCGCTATCGGGTGATGGCCTATGTGGTGGGAACCCTGCTGATCGTGCTGGTGCTCGTCGGGGTTCCGTTGAAGTACCTGACCTCGGACGGCTCGAGCCCCCAGCAGCTCGGTGCCTGGATCACCACGTACCTCGGGATCCTGCACGGCTGGCTCTACATGGTGTTCCTCGTGGCAGCGGCGATGTTGGCGCGTAAGGCGCGCTTCCCGCTCGGCTTCGCCGCCCTCGTGCTGCTTCTGGGAACCGTTCCGATCCTGAGCTTCGTCGCCGAGAGGCTCGCAACGCGGCGCGCTCGGCAGACGTTGCCGGCGCCCGCAGGCACGAGGGCATAGCGCTCGGTAGAGACGTAGAGACGTAGAGACGCTTTCCTGTCGGTCAGAGATCCTTACGCTCGAGCGGCTCGTCCGGTGTCGTGGGCGTGTGTGACTCGACCGTCTCCTCCGAGGCAAGAGGCGCCGTGGGAGCGGTGTCGGACTGGTCCTCCTCCGCACCGTTGGCGTCCGCCGGCTGCATCTGGGCGGGGGCGACCGGGGCGGTAGGTATGGAGGGCGAGTCGACAGCGGCGCTGTCTCGACCAGCGGTCCACGCGGGATCCGCGTCCCTACCGGTGACCTTGCTGTAGACGAACGCAGCAGCCCCGCCGAGACCGACCACGATGAGCAGGTTCCGCAGCCGGTGGCTCTTCTGCGGCACCGGCTCCTCCTCCGCAAATCCGAGCCGCACTGCTGCCCTTCGTCCTCGGAGTCTGCCGGCTGCGAGGGCCGTGCTCGCGGCGGGGGCGAGCTTCTCGCGTGCGTTGTCGACTACGGGGCTCAGCCGAACCCGTGCATCTTGCATCACAGGCGTCACACGGTCGCGCGCGTCACTGACGAGTGGCGTGATGCGGTCCCGGGTGTCGTCGAGGGCTGGCCCGACGGTCGAGGCGACCGAGGTCACGGCTTCCTGGGCGGCGGAGCTCAGTCTGTCTCGGGTGTCGTCGAGGGCTGGCCCGACGGTCGAGGCGACCGAGCTGACGGCATCCTGGGCCGCGGCGCCGATCTTCTCGATGGCCGACTCGGCGGCGTGCTTGGCGCGGTCCCTGCCATCGGATCTCATTCCCAACTTGGTGCGGGCTCTCGTGAAGGCCACCGCCACTCCTCGTCTAGTCGCTCGTCGATCGATACACAGTAGGCGTGCCCACCTGCCGCGGTGCCTACTCTTTCGCATGCCGAGCAAGCGCAGCACGACCGGGGTCTGGCCTAGGTCATTTGGCCTGGCGTGTAAGGATAGCGAGGGCGGCGCACATCAACCATCCCGGCGATTCGCCACGCAGGGGCGCAGCCGACGCCGCGCGCAGACATAGAGGAGTGACCAGGTGGCCGACGATCTCTACGCCACTCTCAAGACCAACCGCGGTGACATCGTGATCCAGCTGTTCGCGAACCACGCACCGAAGACGGTCGAGAACTTCGTCGGCCTCGCGGAGGGCACCAAGGCGTGGAAGGACCCGAAGGCGGGGTCGCAGAGCACCGAGCCGTTCTACGACGGACTGATCTTCCACCGCGTCATCGACGGGTTCATGATCCAGGGCGGATGCCCAAACGGTGACGGGCGGGGCGGACCCGGATACCAGTTCAAGGATGAGTTCCACCCCGAGCTCACGTTCTCGAAGCCGTACCTGCTCGCCATGGCCAACTCGGGTCCAGGCACCAACGGCTCGCAGTTCTTCATCACCGTCGGTCCGACTCCCCACCTCAACATGCGCCACACGATCTTCGGCGAGGTCGCCGACGAGGCGAGCCGCGACGTCGTGGATGCGATCGCGTCCGCGCCCACCGGACGCCAGGACCGACCCGTCGACGACGTGGTCATGAACAGTGTCGATATCGAACGTCGCTGAGCCGCCGGTCGCGGTGGGGCGGATGACGCGATGAGCGGGTACGGCGCGCCTCAACAGGACTCTGCCACGGTCCCGCACTGCTACCGTCACTCCGATCGCGAGACGTACATCTCCTGCCAGCGGTGTGGTCGACCGATCTGCCCCGACTGCATGACGCAGGCGTCCGTCGGGTTCCAGTGCCCCGAGTGCGTGCGGGCCTGGGCTGCCGAGGCGCCGCGCGCCCGGACAGCGTTCGGTGGCCGCCTGAACGACGGCTCGTCGCTCGTCACGATGGTCCTGATCGCCATCAATGTCGTGTTCTTCGTCATTGCGAACGCGACGTCAGGTGGCCCTGGTCCCGGTAGCTTCGTCTCGACCATGGCGATGATCCCCGACGCCGACTTCCCCCGCCAGGGCATCGAAGGTGTGGCACAGGGCTCATACTGGCAGCTCATCACCTCGACGTTCCTGCACGTCCAGCTCCTCCACATCGCCTTCAACATGATCGGCTTGTGGATCTTCGGGTCGTTCCTCGAGTCGCAGCTCGGCCGCTGGCGGTACCTCAGCCTCTATCTGCTCACCGGTCTGGCCGGGTCGGTGAGCATCTACCTCCTGACCCCGGCCTTCGCTCCCGGGCAGCCCATCAACTACTCGCTCGGCGCGTCGGGGTCGATCTTCGGCCTCTTCGGGGCAGCGTTGATCATCTTGCTGAAACAGCGCCGAGACGTGACGCAGCTGCTGGTACTGCTCGCTCTCAACCTGGCCATCACCTTCACCGTTCCGGACGTGTCGTGGCAGGCACACGTCGGAGGCCTGGGTGCCGGCCTGCTGCTCGGTGCCGGGCTGGCGTACGCCCCCCGGCAGCAGCGGACGCTCGTGCACGCGGGGTCGATGGGCGGGTTGTTCGTGATGTGCATCCTGCTGGTGGCCCTGCGTACGGCGCAGCTGACAGCGTGAGCCGCGTTGTCCACATTGTGGATAACCGCTGTGGGTAACTACATCGCTGTAAGTCCGGCAGATGACGGCGAGATGAACGAGGAGGGAACTACTCCCAACGCGTGGCGAAGACGAATCCGACGCAGATGAGTCCCATTCCGACCACCAGGTTCCAGTTCCCGAGGTCGCGCATGTACTTCAGGTCGGGGGCCAGATAGAACACGACGATCCAGAGCAGGCCGATCACCCAGCACGTGACCATGACAGGTGCGACCCACCGCCGGCTCCCGATCCTGACGGCCTTCTTCGTGGTCTGCTGAGGGGTGTAGTCGGACCTCTTGCGCGGACGTGACTCGGGCACTCTGACTCCTGTCGGACACCGTGGACTCGTCGCCAGCCTATATCCGACACTGGTCGAGGATGAGCGAGACGCGAGATAGCCTTGCAGAGCACCGATCACCGGATGGAAGGCATTCATGCAGCACGACGGCGATCACCTCGCCACTCCCGAGACCGAGGGTCGTCCCCGGAAGAAGCCACCGACAGCGGCCGGCCGCGCCCTGCTCTGGCGGGTGTGTGTGCCCGTCGCCTTTGCGCTCGCCGGACTTCTCGCCGCTACCTCCATGATCAACGCGCGCGGCACGGACCTGAGGGGTGGCCGTCATACCGACGTCATCAGCCTCGTGAGCGAGCAACGCTCCAAGGTGCAGGACCTTCGCGCGCAGATCCGTAGCCAGCAGTCGGAAGTCGACGCGCTCACCAAAGAGGTCGGTGGTACCACGACCGACGTCGTACGTCGGCAGCTGGCCACGCTCCAGGTCCCGGCAGGGCTGTCACCTCTCACGGGGGACGGACTGGCCGTCGTGCTCGACGATGCTCCTCGGGACCAGGCGGTACCGACCGGCACCGACCCCAACCTGCTCGTGGTGCATCAGCAGGACATCCAGGCGGTCGTCAACGCCCTGTGGGCCGGCGGTGCCACGGGAGTGAGTCTGCAAGGACAGCGGCTGGTGTCGACCACGGGGATCAAGTGCGTCGGCAACACAGTCGTGCTGCAAGGCGTGCCCTACTCTCCGCCGTACCGGATCTTGGCGGTCGGCGACTCGGCGCGGATGTACGACGCGCTCGTGGCCTCGCCGGAGGTACAGGCCTACCGGGACTACACGGCTGCGCCATACAACCTCGCATGGTCGGTGCGTCCGTCGGCCAGTCTCACGGTGCCAAGGTATGCCGGGGCCTTGGCTCTGGAGTTCGCTCGACCATCCGACTCACCGCAGCCGGACTGAACACGAGCCCGACAGCTTGCTCCATCCGCATGCTTGCGCAGCCGGACTGGACACGCCCCGCGGGTAAGGCCGCCCGCCGGGGCGCTCTCAGCGTGTCGATGGGCCGGTCGACGGGCCACTGGAGCCGCCACCGCGGCTGCTGGTGCTGGTGGATGGGGGGCTCGTCGTGCTGGGGGGTGCGCTGGTCGTGGGTGGTGCGCTGGTCGTGGGTGGTGCGCTGGTCGTGGGTCGTGCGCTGGTCGTGGGTGGTGGCGCGCTCGTCGTCTGTGTCGGCCCGAGCGACACGTAGATGACGATCGTGGACCCGAACGGTTTGTGGGACCCGCCACGCGGACGCTGCTTGGTCACCGTGCCCTTCGGTACGTCGGACACCACGAACGAGGGAACCACCCTGAAGTCGTGCGACTCGAGCAGCGAGGTGGCGTCGGCCTGGGACGTCCCCACGACAGGGTCGACCTTCACGTACCCGGTCGAGTAGAAGACCTTGACCGTGCTGCCCACCGGTAGCGACGTGCCCGGTACCGGATCTGTACCGGTCACCTGGTTCTTGCGTTCGGTGCTCCCGGTAGCCGGCTTTCCCTTGACCTTGAAGCCCTTCGCCCGAAGTATTGTGGTCGCCTCGTCGAGGGAGCCGTTGCTGACGTCGGGCACCACGCTCTGCTCAGTTCCCGCGGACACGGTCACGTCGATAGTGGCGCCGTCGTCGACCGTGTTTCCAGGTGCGACGCTCTGGCTGAGGATGTGGCCCTTGGCAACGGAAGGGCTGTTCTTCGGCACCTGCGTGCCTAGTGTCAGACCTGCGGCGGAGAGCTTGTTGTCGGCCTCCCGAACCGTCAAGTCGAGGAGCTTCGGTACCGCCGTCTTGGACACCGGGTCGTTGGCAAGCAGTTTGGGGATGACGAGAAACCCGGCGATGACGAGGGCTGCAAGCACAAGCAGCAGCAGAGCCCAGAGGCCGGTTCGGCTCGGCTCCGGTTCGGGCTCCTCGTAGCGCTGGGCGGGAGTCGTCACGATCGTGGGCGGCGCATGCCGGGCCGCCGGCGGCAGGAAGGGCTGCGTTTCCAGAGACGGTGCCAACAACAGAGCCGGCGCCAGGACGGGGCGGCCTTCGAGCGCCCGGTCGATGTCGGCTCGCATCTCCACGGCGCTCTGGTAGCGCTCGTCCACGGGCTTGGCCAGCGCCTTCAAGGTGATGGCGTCGATCGACGCCGTGACCTCGGGCTCGATAGTCGACGGGGTCGGCGGTTCCTCGCGGACATGCTGGTAGGCCACCGAGACGGGGGAGTCTCCGACGAAGGGCGGCCGCCCCGTCAACAGCTCGAAGAGCACACAGCCGGCCGAGTAGAGGTCACTACGCGCGTCGACCTGTTCCCCGCGGGCCTGCTCCGGCGAGAGGTACTGGGCTGTCCCGATGACCGCGGCCGTCTGCGTCATCGTCGCGGACGAGTCGGAGATAGCCCGGGCGATACCGAAGTCCATGACCTTGACGTCGCCCGATGGGGTCAGCATGACGTTGGCGGGCTTGATGTCGCGGTGGATGATGCCTGCCCTGTGGCTGTAGTCGAGCGCGTCCAGTATCGACGCGGTGATCTCCAGAGCCCGCTCGGGAAGGATCTTGCGGCCCTCGCGCAGGATGTCGCGGAGCGTGCGCCCCTCAACGTACTCCATGACGATGTACGGGAGCATCAGGCCGCTGTCGTCGGTCGAGTTCTCCTCGCCAGTGTCGTAGACGGCGACGACGGCCGGGTGGTTCAGCGAGGCGGCCGATTGCGCCTCTCGTCGGAAGCGGGCCTGGAAGGTCGGGTCGCTGGCGAGGTCGGGTCGCAGTCGCTTGACCGCCACCCTCCGGCCGAGGCGTAGGTCCTCGGCCATCCGGACCTCGGCCATACCGCCACGGCCGAGTACCTCGGACAGCTCGTAGCGGCCGTCGCCGAGCATGGTGGGCTCCACCGGGCTCATCGGTTGATCACCGCTTTCATCACGTCGGCCGCGATCGGCCCGGCCAGACCCCCACCGGTGATGACGTCACGTGTCACACCGGTGCGCTCGACCAGGACAGCCACAGCAACCTGAGGGTTGTCGGCCGGTGCGAACGCGACCATCCATGCATACGGGGACCTGGTAGTCGACGAGTTCGCTGTGCCCGTCTTGCCCGCTACCGAAACCCCATCAATTTGGGCAGGCAGCCCGGTCCCTTTGTCCACCACGTCGACCATCATCTGTGTGAGGGAGTCTGCCACGGAGGAGGACACCGCTTCATGGAGCACTTCGGGCTGCGGGGCGGCTCCGCCGATGACATCGAGATCCGGAGACCGGACCTGCTGCACGATGTAGGGGCGCATCACGTTCCCACCGTTCGCGATCCCCGCGGCCACCATGGCCATCTGCAGCGGAGATGCCGCCACGTTGAACTGCCCGATGGCGGACAAGGCAGTACTGGGCTCGTCCAGGTTGGTAGGGAAGTTGCTCGTCGCAGCCGGAAGGTCGTCCATCACGTCGGAGTTGAAACCGAACTTCTCCGCCTGCTGTTGGAGCGTGTCTGCGCCGAGCTTGAGCCCGAGGTCGGCGAACGCGACGTTGCATGACACTACGAGTGCCTGGGTCAGGGTGATGGAGCTACCGCCGCAGTCGGACCCGTTCTCGTTGCGGATCACGTGGGTCGACTGGGGGAGCTTCAGACCCGTCCCCCCCTTCACGGCGGTCTCAGGTGTGTATCCGTTGCTCAGCGCGGCGGCGGCGACCACGAGCTTGAACGTCGAGCCGGGTGGGTAGATCGCTTGTGTTCCTCGGTTGAGCATGACGTCGGCGGGACTGTTGCTGAGCCGGTCCCATGCCTTCTGCGCGGCGGAGACGTCGTGGGTGGCGATCTTGTTCGGGTTGTATGTCGGGGAGCTGACCGACGCGAGGATCGCTCCGGTCGTTGGATCCAGGGCGACCACCGCGCCCTTGGTCCGCCCGGGCAGCGCCTTCAACCCGGAATAGGCCGCCCGTTGCGCGTCGGGGTTCAGTGTGAGCAGCACGCTCCCGCCCTCGGGCTGGTTGTCGCCCAGCAGGCCGACGACCCGGTTCACGAACAGGCTCGAGTCGCTGCCCGACAGGATGGAGTTCTCGCTGCCCTCGACCGCACTGGTGCCGTAGATACAGGAGAAGAACCCGGTGGCCGGGGCGTACAGCCGCGGGTCGCTGTAGGTGCGGATGTAGGTAAGACTGTCGTGCGAAGGCTTGCTGCTCGCCACGGGGTTCCCGTCGACCAGGATGGGCCCCCGCTTGCGAGAGCACTCCGCGTCCCGCGCCCGCTTGTTGGCACTGGAGTCGTCGAGCTTGCCGGCCAGGAAGACCTGTACATAGTTGACGTTGACGAGCAGAAGGGCGAAGAGGAGCAGACAGCCGATGGCGAGGGTGCGGATGGGCTTGTTCATCGCAGCTTCACCACCTGGGTCTCCTCGTTCACCCCGGGCAGATGCAGCTCGGGTACGGGTCTGCGTGCGTGGTCACTGATGCGAAGGACCAGCGCCATCATGACCCAGTTGGCGATCAGCGACGAGCCGCCGTACGAGAGGAACGGTGTAGTCAGGCCGGTCAGCGGGATCAGCTTGGTGACACCCCCGACGACCACGAACACCTGAAGGGCCATTGCGAGCGACAGCCCTACGGAGAGCAGCTTTCCGAACGAGTCGCGGCACACGAGCGCGGTTCTCAGGCCACGCTCGACGATGAGCGCGTAGATGACGATGATTGCCATCAGGCCGGTCAAGCCCAGTTCCTCTCCCAGCGAGGTGGCGATGAAGTCCGACCAGGCGTACGGGGTGAGCTGCGGGCTCCCACCGCCCCAGCCGCGCCCCAGGATCCCTCCCCACGCCAGGCCGTACTGACCCTGGATGATCTGGTAGTAGGCGTCGGGGTTGCTGTAGGGGTGAAGCCACCCGTCGACGCGTGACTGCACGTGTGCGAAGGCCAGATATCCGGCGTACGCGCCGCCCGCGAACAGGAGCGCACCGACGAAGAGCCAGCTGGGCCTTTCCGTCGCGACATACAAGAGCACCACGAAGAGCCCGAAGAAGAGCAACGACGAACCCAGGTCGCGCTCGAACACCAGTACCCCGAGGCTGATGACCCACATCAGCACGATGGGTCCGAGGTCACGGCCGCGGGGAAGGTCGATCCCGATGAATCGTCTACCGGCGAGGGCCAACGCGTCTCGCTTCACGACGAGGTACCCGGCGAAGAAGATCGCCAGGCAGATCTTCGCGACCTCTCCGGGCTGGAACGAAAAGCCCGCGAAGTGGATCCAGATACGTGCGCCGTTGATGTTCACGCCGAGCCCCGGTGCGAGCGGAAGGAGCAGGAGGAGCACACCCGCGAAACCGGCCGTGTAGGTGAACGCCTGGAGGCGGCGGTGGTCCCGGATGAGAACCAGGGTCGCGATGAAGCCGGCGACCGACAACGCCGTCCACAGAAGCTGCTGCGTCGCGTAGGTGGGGGCCCTGCTGTCGTTCGCTACCCGGGCGATGTCGATGCGGCGGATCATCGCCAAGCCGATGCCGTTCAGCACCACCACCGCCGGGAGGATCACCGGGTCGGCGTACGGCGCCCGCAGGCGCACCGCCACGTGACACAGCACGGCCAGCACGACCATGCCTCCGCCGTACTCCGCGATGTCGGCGGGTACGCGGTCCTCGGTGCCGAGACCGACGAGAGCGTAGGCCCCGACCCCGATCGTGAGGGCGATGATGAGGAGGAACAGCTCGGCTCCCCGCCGCTTGCGCGGGACGAAAACGCTGGCGAGACGCCCGGCGGGAGCGCCGATGCTGCTCACGAGGTAGTCCCGGGCACGGGTGTGGCGCCCGAGCACTCTTGAGCGGCGTTGTGGTCTGTGCCCCCGCTCGACGGTGACGTGGTCTGGGCGTCGCCTGTCGAGGCGGGCGGCGTGCGTGGCTGCGCCGAGCCGGCCGGTGGCTTCGAGCCCGTGGCGCCTCTCGATGCTGGGGTTGCCCCGGCTGTGCCTCGGGTGGCCTGTGGCCCCGCGGTGCCTCGGGGGGTCTGCGGCCCCCTCGTGCTGTCAGTGCTGGTCGCGCCGCTCCTCTTCGGGTGGGGGGCAGGGTTGGTCGTCCGGGTGGTCGTGGTCGGTGCCTGAGTAGCCGACGACGACCTCGCCGCCCGGGTCGCACATGTGGCGGCGAACGTCGTGAGCTCGTCGACGATGCCTTGAGCGTGGTCGAGGTCCTCGGCCTGGAGGCCGTCGAGGACCTGGCTGCGCCGGAAGGTCGGGAGCTCTGTGAGGAGCAGGTCCTCGGTCGCGTAGACGTGGTGCAAGCTGATGCCCGGGAGGTCGGCCTGCACACCTTGGTAGATGGCTACCCTCTCGCCGTATGACGCCACGTAGTACTGGCTCTGGGACCAGTTGTACGCGAGGACCGTGACGAACGTCAGTGTGGCCAGCGCAACCGCGAGGGCAACGATGCGTACAAGCCAGCGGAACCGTCTGGGCGCGCGTGGCGCGTAGCGGAGCTCCTCCGGGTCGAGGTCGGACCCGACGAGCGGCTGGCCGGACGCGTCACGGCCGCCGTACGTCAACGGGGGTATCCGACCCGTCGAGCTCATCGCCTGCTGGGCTGCGGACCCGACGATGACAGGCTCTTCGACGTCCTCTTCGACTGACTCTTCATCAACGACGTCGGCGACGACGACCGTCACATTGTCGTTGCTCCCCGCTTCGAGGGCGAGCTGCAGGAGCTCGTGCGCGACCGACTCCGCCGTGCCGATCGACAGCACGCGTTCCATCCGGTCGTGCTCGACGAAACCCGAGAGGCCGTCGCTGCAGATGAGGATGCGGTCGCCCAGCTCCACGTCATACACCGTCAGGTCGGGGTCGTTGTCGTTGCGGCCGTCGAGGACCTTGAGCAGCAGCGAGCGGTGGGAGTGGACCCGGGCCTCGTCGTCGGTGATGCGGCCGTCGTCGACAAGGCTCTGCACCCAGGTATGGTCGTGGGTGATTCGGCGAAGCTCGCCGTCTTGCCAGAGGTAGCCACGCGAGTCGCCCAGGTGGGCGACCGCGATCTGGGCACCGTCGAACAGGACCGCCGTCAAGGTGGTCCCCATGCCCTCGACGGCGGCATCCTCCTCGATGAGCTCCGCCAGCCTGTCGTTGGCTCGATGTACGGCGCCGGCCAGAGCCACGAGCATGTCGTCCGGCGCCGGGGCGTCAAGGCGTTGGAGGGTCGCGACCGCCACCGCCGAGGCGACATCGCCGGCCGCGGCACCACCCATCCCGTCGGCGACCATGACGAGGTGCGGGCCGGCGTACCCGGAGTCGTCGTTCTTCTTCCTGGTGCGTCCGATGTCGGAGACCGCGCTGTAGCGCAGCGTGAGCGCCACCGCTACCTCTTCAGCTCTGCGATCGTCTTGCCAAGGCGTACCTGCACGCCAGTCGACACCACCACCGGAGTGGTGATGCGCTGGCTGCCGATGTAGGTGCCGTTGGTCGAACCGAGGTCCTCGATGTACCAGTCCTCTCCGTGCGGCACGAAGCGGGCGTGGCGGGTCGAGACGTAGTCGTCGTCGAGTCGGATGGTCGCGTCGGCACCGCGACCGAGCAGGATGGGGTCCCGGCCGAGGGGGACGGCGACTCCCGCGTTGGTGCCTTCGCTGATGACGAGCTGGGTCGGAGCCCCGCGCCGCTTCTTGGCTGACCGGCCGGCCTTCGGTGGCTTCGCTGACTTGGCAGCGGCAACCTTGGCCTGGTCGGCCCGCTCACCAAACATGTCGGAGCGGATCACAGATACCGAGGACAGCACGAAGAGCCAGAGCAGTGCCAGAAAACCGATCTTGATCAGGGCAAGCGTGAGCTCCGACACGTCCTACGCCCCCGGAGGTCGTCGGCCCGGCTCGCTTCGCGGCGGCTGCCGCCCGGGCACCGATGGAGGCTGGTATGACGGTGGGTACGGCCGTGGGGCTGCAGGTGGCGACTCCGAGGAGACCGGGTCCGGCTGGTCGTCCAGCCTTACGAGGATCTCGGTGCTGCCGATCTGCACGCGCGAGCTGTCGTGGAGTACGGCGTGGTGCACTCGCTTGCCGTCGACCGACGTGCCGTTCGTCGATCCCAGGTCGACGACGCTCAGGTGGAGGCTGCCGTCGTCAGCGCGCTCGACCCGGAACTCGACGTGCCGGCGGGAGATTCCTGGGTCGTCGATTCGCAGGTCGGCGTTGCTACCTCGACCGATCACCACACCTGGCGCATCGAGCCGATGGCGCTCGCCGCCGATCTCGAGAGACGCCTCGGCCCTCGCGGCCCCGGCGGCCGACCCGCGGTCACGCCTCGCCGCTGGCGTGACGGTCGCGTTGGCTGCGCTACGCACCCTGAATCTGCCGGTCGTGAGGTCGGAGTCGCGACGGAAGTTGATCTGGAGAGGCCCCGCGAACACGTAGTGCTGCTCGGCAGCGTAGCCGTGCATCATCGACCCCATCTCGCTCACGAGCGACTGACCGTAGGTCGACAGGCGGTCGTAGTCGGTCCCCGACAGTTCGATGGTGAAGTCGTTGGGCGCGAGCCGACGGTCGCGGCTGAGGATCTGGGCGGAGTTGTCGACTTCTCGCTGCAGTGCGGCGGCGATCTCCACGGGCTGTACGGCGCTGCGGAAGACCCGGGCGAAAGCTCCGGTGACCATGTGTTCGAGCCGCTGCTCGAAGCTGTGCAGGGCACCCATGGCTTCACCTCCCTCGCCGGCTGTCGATGGTCACACCCTCTCGGACCGCGGATAGCCGTCCGACCGTCATCGGCACGCGTCCTCGCGCTCGATCGTAGCCGCAGGCCGGGCCCTCACCGTGACCGACGCGGACCTGAGCGGCGGGCGGCCGACTCGGTGCGTGTTACCCTTTGCCCTCGCCGTGAGCGGGTTTCGAGGCCGTCGTTCGGTCGCGTCCGACCCGTCGCGGTCTGCGCGCGGGTGGCGGAATAGGCAGACGCGCACGGTTCAGGTCCGTGTGCCCGAAAGGGCGTGGGGGTTCAACTCCCCCCTCGCGCACAGTGAGCCCCAGGTCCGATGACCTGGGGCTTGTCCAATCCAGGCCGCTCTCGCGCTTGATCAGTAGCACGGGGGTAGCACCAGCCCTACCTGGAGGGCATGGCAGTGGCGTGGATCGACAAGAAGCAGCACTGCCAGCACGCGCTTGCACGGTCCACGGCTGCCGTGGTGCTTGGCCTCCCAGCGGCAGGTGGAGTGCGGTCCAGAAAAAATGGTGTAGGTGACTCCTCGGCTGCTTCGGACCAGCCATTCCCCGGGTGCTGACCCGACGCCGACGCCCTCTGAGTCGAGCAGTTTCTGCGCCGAGATGAGCCGCGGCTTGCGACCCTGCACAGCTTCGCTGTCGATGGGCAGTTCTTGGTGGAGTCAGGCCTGTTCGTCGAGGTCGTACCCGAGGCGTCCCGAGGCGGACAACCATCCCAGTCCGGCGCGTACCTGAGGTTCTTGCAGGTTCGTTGCCGCAGCGAGTGCCTTTGCGTCGATGACCCGAGTTCCAGTCCAGTCTGGTCAGGATGCGACGCCTGGGGGCCTGGGCTGAGAACTAGGGTCAGTCGGCCACCGGGAACAGTGAAGACCCAAGCGGTGCTGCCGTGCTCGTGCCGGTGCACAGTGAGCCGTTCGGTCAACCTGAGGATCCGGTCGACTGGCACGAACCGAGTAGGGGTCCCTATCGGGACGAAGCCCGATCCCGAGGCGATCGCGGTGCGCCTGCGGCTTCGCGGCGCAGGTGGGCTATTGGCAGGACTGTCCGGAGCACCACTGGTACGTCTCGAGCATGCTCGTCAGCTTTGCCTGCGCGTCAAACTGGGCCTGGGTCTGTTCGAACCCTTTGTGAGCCGCGACGTTGTCGAGCTCGTAGGGGTCGTCAGTCAGGTTGTACAGCTCCTTCGCGCCGGATGAGCGTCGGACGAACTTCCACGGGCCGCTTCTCAGGCCGTGGTATCGGTAGATATTTGTATCGGTGGACGGCGGCCCGGCTTCGAGGACGATCGCCTGCCGGGTGACCGGCGTGTTGGCCGGGTCCATCATGGCCGGCAGCATGTCGATGCCGTCGATCGACGAGGGACCGTTCGCACCGGTGTTGCGCGTCATGCCGAGCACAGTGGGCGCGAAGTCGACCTGCGCGGAGAGGCGGTTGATCGTCGTGCCCGGAGCGATTCCCGGGCCGCGAACCAGCAACGGAACGCGGTTGTCCACCTGATACGGGCCGACCTTGCCGCCGCGGATCCGGTGCTCGCCCAGGTTGTAGCCGTTGTCGCTCATGAAGATCACGTAGGTGTTGTCAAGCTGGCCCGTGGCCCGGAGCGCGTCCATGATCCGCACGGTGGCGTCCTGAGCGGACAGCTCGGACTCACGTCGCTGGGCATTGCGCTCGGTGAGGTCGGTGATCTGCGCGTCGGTGAGCAGCTTCGGCTTCACCGGCTTGTCGCTCACGTCGGCCTCGTTGAACGACGGGTCGGTGTCCGCCAGCCCGGCGAAGGTGTCGCGGTACAGAGGCTTGACGTACGGCGTCGGGATGCTCGGGTCGTCCGGGTCTGCGGGAGCCCCGACGTGCGGGGCGACGATCGACGTGTAGAGGAAGAACGGCTGCCTGTCGGACGCGTGCCTGGTGATGAAGCTCTCGGCCAGGGCGCCCATCGTGTCCGTCTGGTTGCCCGGGTAGCTGACATTCGTCGCACCGGCTCCGGTGTCGATGCTCCACTGGGGGTAGGTGTAGTTGTACATGGACTTCGGCACCATCCACTCGTCCCAGCCCGGGGGCTTGTAGGGAGCCTTGTACTGGTTGAAGTACTTGCCGATGAGCCCGGTGGTGTACGTCGGGTCGAGCCACGTGGCGATCGTCGAGCTGTCGTCGAACTTGGACCAGCCGCCGAGTGGCGCCTTGTTGTCGAGCACGTGGTGATTGTGCGCGTACTGTCCGGTGAACAAGGTGGCGCGTGCCGGGCAGCACAGGGGGAACGGGGTGTAGAAGTCGCTGAACGTCGCGCCGGCGTCACCGATCTGGTTCACCACCTGTGGCAGGGTGCTGAGGTCGTCGTAGCGAGCGTCGTCGAGCAGGATGACGACGACGTTGGAGCGACCGGACGCGGCTGCCACGGAGGCTGCGTCGGGCGATGATGCAGCCGCGGCAGACACCCCTGCAGTCGACGCGAGCAGCAGACAGGCAAGGCGGGTGGTCAGCATGTCGGGTCCCCCGAGAAGCCGGCTGCCGCCCACCGTCACGCAGGACTGCGACATGGTGGGGCGTGAAGCGACTTCGGCGTTGATATGAGCGGATGGCGAACTCATCAACGGTAGCATGAGGTAGTCGGCTAATTACATAAAGTAGAGATTGCTCGACACTGTGCGTTCGCTTTTGACTTCCTCAACCGATCTGCACCACCACGACCTCACCACTCAGTGGGAGCTGAAGAGAGGTGCTGGCTGCGTAGGACGAGACGGCATCCGGCGACTGGGTCGGCTGGAAGACGGACAGCGGGGCAGCCGTGGCAAGGTCGAGGGTGATGGTGGCAGGCGTGATGGGCAGCATCGCGCCGGTGCAGCTGAACCGGTCCCACTTGTAGATGTCGATGTCGCGCCAGATGGCCAGCAGGTACTGACCGGCCCGCTTCTGGACCAAGACGCTCCTGAAGTCCGACCCGCCGCCGGACAGGGCCATCGGGAGGTCGACGGGTGTCACCTTGATTCCAGGGTCGGCGTAGAGGGCGAGCAGGTTCTTCATCGCGTAGTAGGCCGGCTTGCGGACCCAGGTGGAGGGGTCGAGGGACGGGGTGCGGATGTAACCGAAGTTGTTCTCCCGGGCGTCGTTGTTGGGGTTCGGGTCGTCGAGCAGCTCATAGGTGAAGAACCGGTGGTTCTTCCGCAGGACGTGCTCGAGCAGGTGCCTCGGCGCGTACACGGCAGACACGGCCTCTGGCGTCGGTGGGTTGACGGTGGCCGTGTAGTTCATGGCGTTGAAGTACCCACCCTCGGTGGTGTGGTAGATCTCGCCGCCCGGGTATGCCTGGCGTGCAGCAGCCATCACCCGGTCGATCTCGTCGCTCGGGGCGTTTCCCCGCGGGTAGACATGGATGTTGCCGTAGTCCACCCATGGCGAAAGGTCGCCCAGCACCGCGAAGTCGTGCTCGGGGGTGGGGGCATCTCCCCCTGGGGCGACCTGGCGGGCGATCCCAGGACCCACGACCGGGATCGGGGCCGAGCTGGGCCGCTTCTTGGACTCCTCCCAGACCGCCTGGGTGATGTTCCTCGTCTGGGAGACCCAGGTGGCCTCGGCGACACCGTCGTTGTTGGGCTCGTTGCAGCCTTCCAGGGCAGAGAAGACACCCGAGTTCCAGCCTCCGTAGAAGTTGACGATCTCGTCGAGCCGGTAGTTCACTGCCGCGCGGGCCGTGGCGAGCGTATCGCCGTCTACCCGCGCTGCCATTTGTGCCTCGAGCCGACAACCGCTGGCGGCCAGCCGCTGAAGGGCGTACTGCTGAGCCTTCAGACGCGGCGCGACGAAGCCGCGGATGTGCCGGACTCCCAGCTCGATGAGCAGGTCCGTAGCGAACACCTCTTCGCCCCAGACGCCGTGCTGCCAGTTGAAGTGCGTGTTGATGCCCCAGGAGTCGACGACTCGGTCCGACCGGATGGCTCGTCGGGCCACCGGGGTAGCGGCGGCGAACGCTCCCTGGGTACGGCCCTGAACCGCGATCGCGGCCAGCCCAGTCGTGGCGAGGAACGTGCGTCGGCTCAGTGTCGAGCGCCGCTGAGGACTTGACGATCCGGCGAGATCGGGTACCAGGCTGGGTATGGCGCGAGCGAAATGTGGGGGCATCATCAGGATCCTTCGTTACTTGGTGTGATGTACCTATAACCAATAGTAATGAATAATCATGATGAAGTAGTACGAAACTATCTAAATCACTCTAAATGTTGCAGAGCCTCCACGCTATGCCAGGTGAGAGGAGCCCTTGAGCCAGCCCGATCTCCACAAGGTCGTCGAAGACGTGCTGGCTGTTGGCCGCGGCCCGAAGACCCCGGTCGGCGACGGTCGGAAGGGCGATCAGCCGTGCAGCGACCGCGGTATGCCGTAGGTGGCGGCCGAGCAGGGCCCGCACGCCACGGCGATGCCGCGTCCCTGCCTCAGCCGGTGCGCCGGCCTCCAGGGACTGGGCGGCTGCCTGGCCGGCAAGTACCCCGGTGGCCACCGCGTAGAAGATGCCCTCGCCGGTCAGGGGGTTGACCAGCCCGGCGGCATCGCCGACCAGCAGAACCCGTCCGTCTGGCTGGTGCCAGCGCCAGGACGACAGCGGAAGGTGATGGCCGAGCCAGCTCCCACCGGCGGCCACACTTCCGGGGACCAGTGCCTCGAGCTGCCGGAGAAGCAGGTCGCGAGTGGGCAGGGGGCGATTGCCCGACAGGAGCTCGCCATACCCGACATTCGAGAGCCCGTCTCCACGGTCGAACGACCAGGCGTACGACGGTTGGCGCGTCCGGCTGAACACGATGAGCTGCTTGCCGCGATACGCGGGAGGAGTTGGCGTGTAGCCTCGCAGCGCTAGGGCACGACGAGGAACGGGTGCGACTCCGACTGCCGCTCGCACGCACGAGTTCGCGCCGTCGGCACCGACCACCACTCTGGCGTGGATGTCGTCGTCGATGACCACTCCGTCAGGGAGCGACCTGATCTCCCGTACCCGATGCAGCCGAAGCCGGGCACCCGCATCAACGGCTGCGGCGACCAACCGACTGTCCAGCACCGTGCGTGGCACCACCCACGCCGGCCTCGACATCGAACGGACAGCGCTGACGTCGCCACGCTGCAGGTGCAGCCGATGTACGGGAACCTGGTCGTCGAGCAGCCCTGTCACCCCGACCTGGGCCAGCACGTCGAGCACGTGGGGGGCGACTCCGTCCCCGCAGGCCTTGTCGCGAGGGAAGGTCGAGCGGTCGAGCAGGACCACGCGGAGGTCAGGTCGTGCCGTCAGAGCACCAAGGGCCGTGGCAGCCCCTGCGGGGCCGGCACCGACGACGGCCAGATCCCAGTCGGTCATGGTGCGGCGACGCTAGCGGATGCGTACCGGGAGGGACTCGACGCCGTACACGATGGACAGCTTGCGGAACGTCAGCTCCGAAGGGTCGACAGCGAGCGTCATGTCGGGGAACCGGCGCAGAAGTGATGGGTACGCGGCACGTAGCTCCATCCGGGCCAGCTCGGCACCGATACATCGGTGGAAGCCGTGTCCGAAAGCGAAGTGAGAGGTCGGCGGCCGAATGGGGTCGAAGTCGTCCATCGCCTCGCCGAGTGCGGGGTCCCGGTTGGTCCCGCTGAGAGACGACACCACCACGTCACCCGCGAAAATCTTGTGCCCGCACAGCATCAGGTCGTGTCTCGCGAAGCGAGGGAAGGATATCTGGACCACGGCGAGGTACCGCAGCAGCTCCTCGACGATCCGGTCGACGGCGGAATCATCGTCGCGCAGGAGGGCGAAGGAGTCAGGGCGCTGAAGCAGGGCGAGGGCGCCGAGGGAGATCATGCTCGCCGACGTCTCGAAACCCCCGGTGAATACGCCGTCGGCGAGGCCTGCGAGATCGAGCTCGTCGATGTCGTCGCCGTGCTCCTCGATGATCTTGCCGATCAGTCCGTCGGTGGGGTTTCGCTTCTGCTTGCGCACCGCCTCGAGCAGGAAAGTGCGCGACGCCGACACGGCGCCAAGGGTCCCTATCCCTCCACCCGACACGTCGAAGCGGGCGTGACCGAGGTCCTGGAACCCGGCGCGGTCCTCGTCGGGCAGGCCCAGCAGCTCGCAGATGACGAGGAAGGGGATCGGCGCCGCAAACAGCTCCACCAGGTCCGCCACCGGACCGGCCCGTTCGACGAGGTCCAGCTGGTGGTCGACGATGTCCTTGATACGCGGCTTGAGCCGCTCGAGGCGGCGCATGGTGAACTCCGGCGTCAGCATCTTCCGCAGCCGGGTGTGTTGCGGAGGGTCGGTGAATCCCAAGCCTCCGATGTACTGGTCAGCGGACTCCTGGCTGGCGCCGACCATCGGCCGGATGTCGTTGCTGAAGTCCGTCGTGTTCGCGAGCAACGTTCGAGTCGCCTCGTGACCGGTCACCAGCCAGATGTTCATACCGAAGAGCCTCGCCAGCCTGCTCACCGGGTCTTCGGCCCGCATCTGCCCCAGCTCCGGGACCGGGTCGAGCCCATTGCGCTGCAACGGCATCAGGAGGACCTCGGGCACCATGGGAAGCTTGGTGAGGTCCACGCTGCTGCGGCGCGCTTTGGCGAGGACCCGCCGACCCAGCCATGCCTTGACATGTGAAGGGAAGTTCATCGTCCCCTGCCGTGTCGTCGTGTCGTGGTCATCGAGAGCGCCTTGCCCGAACTGTCGCTAGACAGACCGTAGGCCATCGTCGCCACCATCGCCTCATCCCCACGCTGCCTGTTGGCCCGGCTCACCGCCTCAAGGGTGGGCCGACCTCAGCTGTCCGTCAGCCAGAGGGCCGCCTGAGGCGGGCACCAGACCAGCGACCGCGGTGGAAATGGCCACCGCAATCTGCAAGGCTGCGCGGCGATGCCTGTGGAACTGCCGGAGCTGACCGTCAAGGACGCCGCCGAGTGGCGGCAGTGGCTGGACGAGCACCACACGGACGTGCCGGGCGTTTGGCTGGTCCTCGCTAAGAAGGGGACGACCATACCGACCAGCCTCAGCTATGACCAGGCGCTCGACGAGGCGCTGTGCCACGGCTGGATCGACGGCCAGACCAAGCGCCTGGACGAGCGCGTGTATCGCCAACGCTTCACCCCCCGCCGAGCGCGTAGTCAGTGGTCGGCTCGCAACGTCGACATCGTGAGCCGCCTGGTGCGCGAGGGTCGAATGCATCCGGCAGGCGCTGCCGAGGTGGAGCGTGCCAAGGCCGATGGGCGGTGGGAGGCGGCGTACGCCGGGTCGGCCAGCATCGAAGTGCCCGGTGACCTGGCCGCGGCCCTGGATGCGGACCCGGCGGCCACGGCCATGTTCGGCGTGCTGACCGCGCAGAACCGCTATGCCACCTTGTACCGGCTCCAGACAGCGAAGCGGTCCGACACCAGGACACGGCGGATCGAGGAGTTCGTCGCCATGCTGGCCCGGCACGAGACGATCTACCCGCAGAAGCGCAACCCACCGTTGTGAATACGGTGCATCGCTCGGTGGTCATGAGACGACGCGGTACAAGGCCCGCATGTCAGCGGCGATGTGACAGTGGAACAGCCAGGTGCCACGGTTGTCGGGAACCATGTCTTTGGACGTGCTGTCGGAAGGATCCGTCGGTGTAGCGGTGGTAGAGGCACTTGGTGTACGTGGACCCGATGCGTGCTGGTCCGGGCCGGACGCATCGGGTCCACGACAGCGCCGAAGCTTCCCGTGCTCGGCCTCCCATCACCAATCGCACAGTCACCGAGGACTCAGCTGCCGGCCTCTGCTGCTGCCACCAGGGCATCGAAGAGACGACCGTCCGTTCCCGTCTCCGGGTGCCATTGCACGCCGATGTGGAACGCCGAGCCAGGTGACTCGATCGCCTCGACGACGCCGTCTGAGCTCCATGCGGCGGCCTCGTACGTCGGGTGGCTTGCGACGCCCTGATGATGATGGCAGTTCACCTCGAGTCGCTCTCCGAGCAGAGAGGCCAGTCGGCTGCCAGGTCTCGGCTCGACGATCCGGCGCCCATATTCCGCCGGTGCCGGGGCGTGGTCGAGGTGGCCGAGCCGGTCCGGCAGGTGCTGCTCCAGCGCGCCGCCTGCTGCCACCGCCATGATCTGCATGCCACGACATACCCCGAGCACCGGGATCCGGTCTCGGGCCAACCTCGCGAGGAGAAGCTCGGTCGTGTCGCGGTGCGCGTGCGGCTCCTGGGCCAGCAGATGAGGTTCCTCGTCGTAGCGGCTCGACGCGACATCAGCTCCCCCGATGAGGAGAAGACCGTCGATGCGCTCCAGGACAGCCTTCGCGTCCTCCTCCCTGGCCTCCTCACCCAGGGGTGGCAGCACGACGGGCAGGCCGCCTGCCGACCGGAGGAAACAGACATAGCGTTCTGGTACCAGCACCGCACGTACCCCGGACCACTGGCTCCAGGACGCCGGCTGGGCGTAGCTGGTGAGGCCGATGACGGCCCGGCTCATCGGCCGCCCGCTTCAGGAGATAGCAGCGCCATCTCGGTGGACCGTTTGCGCCCTTTCGGCGGAGCGTTTGCGCCCTTTCGGCGGGGGGTCATAGCGGAGTGACGTAGGCGGCCGAGATGCCGCCGTCGACGAGGAAGGTCGACGCGGTGACGAAGCTCGACTCGTCGCTGGCCAGGAACAGAGCCGCGTTCGCGATCTCCTCGGGCTCGGCGAAGCGACCGACAGGGACGTGCACGAGCCGTCGCTCGGCTCGCTCGGGGTCGCTGGCGAACAGCTCGCGCAGCAGCGGGGTGTTGACCGGTCCTGGGCACAGCGCGTTCACCCTGACGCCCTCGCGGGCGAACTGCACTCCCAGCTCGCGGCTCATCGCGAGTACGCCGCCCTTGCTGGCGGAGTAGGAGATCTGCGACGTGGCCGCCCCCATGACTGCCACGAACGAGGAGGTGTTGATGATCGAACCCCGCCGTTGCTCGCGCATGTAGGGAATGACCGCCTTGCAGCACAGGTAGACACTCGTCAGGTTGACCTCCTGTACGCGTCTCCAGGCATCCAGCTCCGTGTCCAGGATGGACGTGTCGTCGGGAGGCGAGACTCCGGCGTTGTTGAACGCGACGTCGACGCTTCCTCCCCACCGTTTCGCGGCCTCGAACAGGGCGGTGACCTGCTCGGGATCAGTGACATCGGTCTGCACGAACGTGCCGCCGATCTCCTCGGCCAGCGCTGAGCCGCGGCCGCCGTCGACGTCTGCGATGACGACGCCGGCGCCCTCGGCGGCGAACCTGCGCGCGGTAGCGAGCCCGATGCCGCTCGAGCCGCCCGTGATCACAGCCGTGCGACCTTCGAGGCGTCGGCGGTTCGCCATGTCAGGAGTCCTCTGTGCTGATGAACACGTTCTTGACGTCGGTGAACGAGTCGAGTGCGTCCGGTCCGAGCTCGCGGCCGACTCCCGACTGCTTGAAGCCTCCGAAGGGGGTCGAGTAGCGCACTGACGAGTGTGAGTTCACGCTCAGGTTCCCCGCATCGACGCCCCTGGCGACCCGCAGCGCGCGTCCGACGTCACGGGTCCAGATCGAGCCCGAGAGCCCGTATTGGCTGTCGTTGGCCGCGGCGATCGCGTCCGCCTCGTCTTGGAACGGCAGGACGGCGACGACAGGACCGAAGACCTCCTCCCGCCATACCCGGTCGCTCCTCGACCTGGGGAGCACAACCGTGGGTGGGTACCAGAAGCCGGCGCCGTCCGGGGCGCTCCCGCGGAACGCCACGTCGACCGTGTCCCCCTCGACGTACGACTGCACCACCTCGCGCTGCTGACCGCTGATCAGCGGCCCCATGTCGGCCGCGTCGTCGCCGGGACTGGTGACGTTGACAGCCTGGACGGCCGGCTCGAGAAGCTCGAGGAAGCGGTCGTACACGGACCGCTGGACGAGGATCCTGCTGCGGGCACAGCAGTCCTGTCCGGCGTTGTCGAAGACTCCGGCCGGGGCCGACTCGGCCGCCTTCTCGAGATCGGCGTCCGCGAACACGATGTTCGCGCTCTTCCCGCCCAGCTCGAGCGTCACCCGCTTCACCTGCTCGGCGCACCCGGCCATGATGCGGGTCCCGACTTCCGTCGACCCGGTGAAGCACACCTTGCGCACGTCCGGATGCGTGACGAAGCGGGCCCCGACCACCGAGCCCCTGCCCGCGACGACGGTGAAGACGCCCGAGGGGATCCCGGCCTCGTCGGCCAGCTCCTGAAGGCGCAAGGCGGTAAGGGGTGTGAGCTCGGCCGGCTTGAGCACCACGGTGTTGCCTGCCGCGAGAGCCGGTGCGAAGCCCCAGCCGGCGATCGGCATCGGGAAGTTCCAGGGGACTATGACGCCGACGACGCCGAGCGGCTCTTTGAAGGTGATGTCGATCCCGCCTGCGACGGGAATCTGTCGGCCGAGATGCCGTTCGGGCGCCGCCGAGTAGTACTGCAGCACGTCACGTACGTTGCCTGCCTCACAGCGGGCGTTGGCGATGGTGTGGCCGGAGTTGGCGACCTCGAGCCGCGCGAGCTCCTCGACCGCCCCGTCGACTGCGTCGGAGAAGCGGCGAAGCAGCCGGCCGCGGTCAGCGGGAGTCACGTGTCGCCAGGTCTCGAAGGCGGTGCGTGCGCGAGCGATGGCGTCATCGGTCTCTTCCAGACCTGCCAGCGCGAGGGTCCGGACGACACGCTCCGTCGCCGGGTCGATGACGTCGTGGGTGATGGTACTCATCGTCTACAGCCTCTCGAATCCACGGAAGCGCTCCCAGTCGGTGACGGCGGCGTTGAAGGAGGCGAGCTCGACGTCGGCGGCGTTGACGTAGTGGTCGACCACGTCGTCACCGAAAGCGTCTCGCGCAACGCTGGACGCGGCGAAAAGCTCCCGGGCGGCTGCGAGCGTAGTCGGGACGTGCGTCTTGTCGGACTCGTAGGCGTTGCCGGTGAACGGTGGCTCCAGCTCCAGCTCGTTGGTGATGCCGTACAAGCCACCGCTGAGCATCGCGGCGCAGGCCATGTAGGGGTTGACGTCGCCACCGGGAAGCCGGTTCTCGACACGGAGACCCGCTCCGTGGCCCACGACCCGCAGCGAGCACGTGCGGTTGTCGTGGCCCCACGCGATGGCGGTCGGCGCGAAGGACCCCGGCGCGAACCGCTTGTAAGAGTTGACGTTCGGGGCGTACAGGAGCGTGAACTCCTCCATGGTGGCCTGGATGCCGGCGACGAACCGGTCGAACAGCGTGGTCTGTCCGGAGCCGTCGTCGAAGACGATCGAGCCGTCCTCCCCCCGCAGGCTCATATGGATGTGGCAGGAGTTGCCCTCGCGCTCGTCGAACTTCGCCATGAATGACAGCGCCTTGCCCTGGAGCGAGGCGATTTCCTTCGCCCCGTTCTTGTAGACGCTGTGGTTGTCGGCCGTAGTGACCACCTCGTCGAACCGGAAGGCGATCTCGTGCTGTCCGAGGTTGCACTCCCCCTTCGCGGACTCCACGGTCAGCCCGGCACCGTGCATCCCGTTGCGGATCGCGCGCAGCAGCGGCTCGACGCGCGAGGTCCCGAGCAAAGAGTAGTCGACGTTATACTGGTTGGAGTTCGTCAGGTGGCGGTACGCCGAAGCCCAGGCCTGCTCGTACGTGTCGTCGAACACGATGAACTCCAGCTCGGTGCCCGCGAAGGCGACCATGCCCAGCTCGGAGGCACGCTCGACCTGGCGCTTCAGCACTTGCCTCGGTGACTGGTGCACCGCGGAGTGTTCGTCGTCCAGCCAGGCGAGGTCGCACTGGACCATGACCGTGGCCGGCAGCCACGGGATCCAGCGGAGAGTGTCGAGGTCGAGGGCGAACTCCATGTCGCCGTACCCGCCCTCCCACGAGCTGATGGCGTACCCCCCGACAGTGTTCATGTCCACGTCGACCGCCAGCAGGTAGTTGCAGCCCTCGGTGCCGTGACCGAGCACCTGGTCGAGGAAGAAGTCCGCGTGCATCCGTTTGCCCTGCAGACGGCCCTGCATGTCAGTGAACGCGACGACGACCGTGTCGACCGTTCCGCCGGCGATCTCGACCCGCAGCTCCTCGACAGTGAGCATGCCCGGTCGCGGGGGGCTGTTGCCTGAGTTGGCCATTACAGGGTTCCGTCCCTTCGAGGTGTCGTGTGCTGCATGCCGAGCAGCCCGCGCAGCAGGGCTGCACTGCCGTCGCAGTGGCGCTCCATCACGCTGCGCGCCCGGTCGGGATCGCCGGCCAGGATGGCGTCGACGACCATGCGGTGCTCGTGGCTGGAGTGCGAGATGTTGACGGCGAGCACCGGTATGGCCGCGAGCATGTCGTGCAGGTCTCGCTGCACGTCGGCGACCAGCCCGAGCAGCCGTACCGAGCCCGACAGCTTGGCGACCGCGAGGTGCAGCCTGCTGTCTGCCCGGCGGTACTGCAGCGGGTCGCTCGCGGTGTCGACGGTGTGCAGCGCATCGAGCAGCCAGCTGCGCTGCTCCGGCGTGAGGTCGTTGTTGGCGGCGAGAAAGGCAGCACCCGGCTCGACCACCCGTCTCGTCACCAGCGCGTCCCGGTACCTGTCGCGGTCGCCGGCCACCAGCGCCTGTGCGCGAGTGCGGTGGGCGAGCTCGTCCGCGGCTCCGTCCCCCGGACTCTTCTGTGCGATGACGGTGCCTCCTCCGCGGCCGCTACGGGTGGAGACCAGTCCGGCCTGTCGCAGAGCCGCGATCGCCTGCCGGAGCGTCGCCCGGCTCACCTGCATCGAACCAGCGAGGTCCCGCTCGGGAGGGAGCCGGTCACCCTCGGCGAAAACGCCGAGCATGATCGTCGTGGCCAGCTGCTCAACGGTCGCCTCGAAGGCGTTCGTGCCTCGGACCGGCCGTAGCAAGACCCCGGACAGACTGGTGCTCTCCGCCGGGCACGGGCTCTGCTCACGTTCTCGCATGGCAGCAAGAGGAGACGTCGAACTCAAGAAGTGGGATCCGGTACCTCGGCCAGCTCGGGGGCGATCGGCTTGGCGATCATGAAGTTCTCCCTACCGCCGGCGAACCAGGTCACGGTCGCCAGCAGCAGCACGGCGATCACCGCCAGCGGCGCGTAGTTGAAGGTCGCCCAGGTGGTGCCTGGCGAGTACTGGGGAAGCATGAACAAGATGACGATCACGACGACCCAGACCACGGCGATCCAGCCGATGGGGGCGCTCCATCTGCCGAGGCTCCATACCCCGGTGGTGAACTCGGGGTTGGTACGCCGGAGGAAGATCGGCGTGCCGTAGGCGATGTAGAGACCGATGACGGCGATCGAGACGACCGCGAAGAAGGCGACCAGGTTGTTTATCGCCGGCAGCGTCAGCACGATCGAGCAGACGACGCACAGCCAGATCGAGTTCGTCGGAGTACCTGTCCGGGGGTTCACCTTCGCCCACAGCCTAGAGCCGGGAAGGGCGTGGTCGCGGCTGAAGGCGTAGGACATCCGTGAGTTGGCCGTTACCGACGCCATCCCGCAGAAGAACTGGGCGACGGCACAGATGAGGAGGAGGAACTCACCGGTCCTCTCCCCCGCCGCGTCGATGAAGATCTGCGCCGGGGGTAGTCCGGTCGCGCTCGCGCGCTCCGCCGCGTAGTCCTGGATCGCCGCGGTGACGGCGATGAGGAGGATCCACCCAGCGAGAATCGACACCCAGACGCTGCGCACGATCGCCTTGGGCGCCTCGACCTGTGCGCTGACGGTCTCCTCGGCCACGTGCGCCGAGGCGTCGTAGCCGGTGAGCGTGTACTGGGTCATGAGCAGGCCGATGAGGAACGCGTAGACGGACGCTCCAGCGAACGAGAAGCCCGTCTGGTTCTCGTAGTGGGTGAACGTCCAGGACAGGCTCTGGTGCTGGTCGGGGACGATGAAAAGCACGCCGACGATGATGGCAACGCCGACGAGGTGCCACCAGGCGCTCACATCGCTCAGCAGCTTGACCACGGTGACGCCGAAGGTGTTGAGGAGCCCGTGCAGCGCGATGATGACGAGGAAGGCGATGAACGTGGTGGCCAGCGTGACCGTCATACCGAACACCAGGTTGAGCAGGGCCATCCAGGTGACTGCGGCGCCATAGTCGATGGAAGCGGTGACGGCCACCTCGCCCATGAAGTTGAACCAGCCGGTGTACCAGGCCCACTGCCGGTTGTTCCTGCGTGCGATCTTGCCGGCCCACCAGTAGAGGCCGCCGGCAGTGGGGTAGCGCGAGCAGATCTCCGCCATCGCCATCGCCACGCAGAGCACGAAGACGCCGACGATGGGCCACCCGATGTTGATGGCCACCGGACCACCTGCGTCCATGGCGAGGTAGTACGTGGTGATACAGCCGGCCAGGATCGAGATGATCGAGAAGGACACGGCGAAGTTGGAGAACCCCGACATCCCCCGGTGGAGCTCTTGCTCGTACCCCAGCTCCTTGAGCTGGTCGGCGTCGGTCTGCGCTGCGGAGGGGGAGGGGCTTGGTGCCATCAGGACTCCTTGGGACGGCGACTCGTGAGCCGCAGAAGAATCCTCCGCATCCTGGACCTATGGCCGCTGATCCGTCAAGGTCTGACCTCAGACCCTTGCTCGTCCACTCCGTCTGTCGGGCGGGTCACCCCCAGCCCGGCTCGGGGCTAGCTCGCGATCTGGATGGAGTCCGACTCGTCGGCCAGCTGGTGGCGCATGTCGCGGAGGATGCGGCTCAGCAGCCGTGACACCTGCATCTGCGTGACGCCGAACTCCTCCGCGATCCGCGCCTGCGTCCACTCGTGGAAGAACCGGAGGTAGATGATGCGGCGGTCCCGATCGCTGAGCCGGCTGCAGAGTGGCCCCAAGGCGACAAGGGCCTCGGCGTGCGCATAGCCGGGGTCGTCGTCGCCTAGCACGTCGGCGAGTGAGCCCCCCTCCTCCTCGGAGGCGCCCGAGCTCCGGTCCAGGGAGCTCGGCGCGAAGCAGCCGTCGGCGGCCAGGGCTTCGACCACCTCGGAGGCGCTCGTGTCGAGCTCGGTGGCGATGCGCTGCGGCGTGGGTGCGTGACCGGTCTCCTGCATGAGGGCGGCCGATGCCGCCGAGATCTCGGCCTGTAGCTCCTGGATCCGGCGTGGCGGCCTCACGACCCAGGCGTTGTCCCGGAAGAAGCGCTTCACCTCGCCGAGGATGGTCGGTACGGCGTAGCTCAGGAAGTTGTCGCTCTTGCCGGGGTCGAAACCTCTGACAGCCTTGACCAGCCCGAGGCAGGCCACCTGTACGAGGTCTTCGACAGGGACGCCCCGGTTGCGGTAACGCATGACGATCGACTCCGCCACCTCGATGTTGAGCAGCACAACTTCTTCTTGCAGCCGTTCGACCTTCGCCGGGTCGGCTCCTTGCGCCTGACATAGCAGTGCATGGGTCCGCTGCCCCCGGTCGGCGACCTCGTGGTGGTCCAATTCGACCGAGTACAGATGCTCCGAAACGTGCAAAGAGGAGAAGATGGGAGACATGCACAGCCCTTCGAAAAAAAGGTTCTGTGGCAGTTGTCTCGACCACGTGGCCTCAGCCAACCACGGCTTTCGCGAAGGTGCAAGTCAACTTCCGAAGAGTTGGCTGAGACCTCTGCACGCGGGCCGTCTGCCGCCGAAGTGCCGCTGAGAGCTCAGCGTCGCGACGCGATGAGTGACCGTCGAAACCACCCGCGCTGGCTCCCGACAGAACGGCTGGAGGCCGGTCGCGGGTCAGCCCCGGTGTCGGCGGCCCGGATGTGCTCCACCAGCTCGAGTATCCCTTCGACCCCGCCATCCGAACGCACAGGAGGCGTCTCGGCGCTCGGGAGTCGCGACACAAGCTCCTCCTTGAGCCGTGAGATGGTCCAGGCGCTCGCCTCCTGTAGCTCGGCATCGGTCACCGACCCCACGGGACGGGCTCGCTCGCTCGCAGGCCGCCTGGCGAGGTCGGACAGGTCACCGACGACGTCGAACCCGTTGTCGCGAACCGCCTGAACCATCGCGGAGTTCCTGGTGGACAGCCACTCGCGGGACTGTTCCGGTACGCCGATCCGCTCCTTCGCTCGCTGCCCCAAGATTTCGGTGGCCAGCAGCTTTCGGGTCCACTGGTGTCGTTCGGCGTCGGTGAACCGCTCGTCGCGCACTGCGTGCACGCGGCGCAGGAGCTCAGACTCGACCGGCCCGAGCGACACGTTCTTGATCGGGACCTCGGTGTCGTAGGCGAAAGGGTCGAGGTCGAGAACCGAGGCGTACCGGCGCCACAGCAACGTGGGGTCGGACCTGTCGGACGGGACCGTCACGACGTGCACGCGGTCCGGGTCTATGCCGTCGCCCCAGCGGCGGGCGATGTCGGGCAGGTCCTGCACCTCCCAGAACCAGGCACCCCGTTCCTCCTCGTTTCGCACATGGTCGAGGAAGACGTCGTAGGGCGTCGGGAACCCACCCTTGACCTGCTCCTGCCACGATGCCGGCACTTGCTGATGGAGCGCACGCGCGGTGAGGACGAGGTGGATCTCCGCTCCGGCGATGGCTGCCTTGGCGGCCACGGCCTGGTCGCGCGTGGCAGGCGCAAGGAGCTCGTGGCTGATAAGAGCGTCGCCGTCCCAGCGGTTGAGCTGCCTGACGAGCCGGGGCCACGCCTCGTCGGCCGCGACTCGCGTGTCCCGCAGCTGACCGGAGCGGTTCGTCACGCCCTTGGCCGCCGCATAGTGCGTCTGGAAGCGACCGGGCAGCAGAAGGCCGTCGGCCTTGAGACGGCCGGCGTTGTGCCAGAGGACGGCCTGCAGATAGGTCGTCCCGGACTTGGGGGTGCCTACATGCAGAAAGACGCGCTTCGCCATCGCTCCCTCGACTCTCGAGGGTAGCCTAGCGGGTCCTTCTCAGGAAAGTCTCAGGGCGCGCCCCGGCGTAGGACTGCTCTCGCCGCGCCGCGTACGCGTCGTGCCGTGTGCCTCCACAGCGGGAGGTCCCGTTCGCGCTCGTACGACGACCGTGCTTCGTCGCGCTGCTTCTCCAGCACCTGAACCCGCTGAGTCCGCCTCTCGAGCTGCTCGTTGAGCTCCCGGACGCGCCGACGGTTCTCGAGCACCTGCCGACGGAAGAGCACTCGGGCGATCGTCTCGACGGCGACCTCCGCGACGTCGCTGTCGTCGACGTCGTCGGGACTCGGACCGAGCAGCGGCTCCGCGGGTGGTAGCAGCTCCTCGAGATCACCCACCACGTCGTACGGCGTCGCCCGCACGCCGTCGACCATGGCTGTACCGCGCTCGACGACCCAGGCATGCTCCTCGGGCGGCGGGGCGAACTTCTTCGCGCCGGCACGGCTGGCGAGGATCCCCTCGGCAAGCACCTGTCTGATCAGGAGCTGGCGGGTCGGCAGGCTCGCCCCGGCGGGGACATGACGGTTGACCCGGCGCAGCGTCTCAATCTCGACCAGGCCGAGGGACTCGTTCAGCCGCGTAACCTGCTGGTCGACCGAGAGGGGGTCGACTCCGACCAGCGTCGCGTAACGCGTCCAGAGCAGGTCTCGGGACGCCCCGGCAGGCGGGACCGTCACCAGGTGAACCTGGTCAGGTGGCAGGCCTTGGCTCCAGTCCGCGAGGAGCGTGACAAGGTCCTGTGCCCGCCAGAAGGTCACGGACGGGTCGTTGGTCTGCAGCAGGCCGTAGAAGTCCTTGAGCCCGTGTGAGCGGCCGTGCTTGACGGTCTGCTGCCACTCGGCAGGAACCTGCCGGGCCAGGTCCCTACCGGTGAGGACGGGATGGACCTCGTCGGCGACGCTCCTGAGCTGTTCGATGCACCACCGGGCGCGCCTGGCCGAGCACATCGAGAACAGCTCGTGGCTGATCAATGCGTCGTGGCTCCACCCGTCGACTTCGTCGAGCATTCGCTGCCATGACGTATGGCCGCGTTCGGGCATCGTGCTCAGCTGGGCACTGGCCTGCCGACCGATCACCGAGAGCTGGAAGTGGTCACTCACCGACTGGAGCGGAAGCAGTAGGCCCTGGCCCTGCAGGACGTCCTTGTTGGCCCACAGCACACTCTGGAGGAACGTCGTGCCGGTCTTCGGCGTGCCCACGTGGAGGAAGACTCGCTTGGCCATCGACGGAACAGTACGCCAGCCGGTCTGGTCGCTAGCATGGCAGCGCGGGCAGCGCAGGCGACTCGGTGGCCCGGACCGATCCGCCCCGAACCGGAGGACGCGATGACCGTCTCGGCACGGCCCGCGGTCTCGACCGGAGACGCACCGTCGCTGCGCGAGCTCGTGTTCGAGTTGAGAGAGCGGGTCGCGGCGGTCCGGCTAGGGGGCACCGAGGCGGCGCGGGCCCGCCACGTGCAGCGAGGGAAGCTGCTGGTACGGGACCGCGTCGACCGGCTGCTCGACCTCGGGTCACCCTTCCTCGAAGTCGCTCCGCTTGCGGCGTACGGGATGTACGAGGACGCGGTACCGGCAGCCGGGATCGTGACCGGCGTCGGCCAGGTGAGCGGCCGGACGTGTGTCGTCGTCGGCAACGACGCCACAGTCAAGGGCGGCACCTACTATCCCGTCACGGTCAAGAAGCACCTGCGCGCGCAGGAGATCGCGCGGGCGAACCGCCTGCCGTGCATCTATCTCGTCGACTCCGGCGGCGCTTTCCTCCCGATGCAGGACGAGGTATTCCCCGACCGCGACCACTTCGGTCGTATCTTCTTCAACCAGGCCACGTTGTCGGCCGAGGGAATCGCCCAGATCGCGGCGGTGATGGGGTCGTGCACGGCGGGAGGCGCCTACGTCCCGGCGATGTCGGACGAGTCCGTCATCGTGCGGCACCAGGGCACGATCTTCCTCGGCGGCCCTCCGCTGGTGAAGGCGGCGACGGGGGAGGTGGTCACCGCGGAGGAGCTCGGTGGCGGTGACGTGCACGCGCGCACCTCGGGCGTCGTCGACCACCTGGCGGCAGATGACGCGAGTGCGCTCCACATCGTGCGGTCGATCGTCGGCACACTCGACCCTCCGGTGGCGCCCTCGCTGGTGCAGCACAGCGTCGAGGAGCCGCAGGAAGACCCGGCAACGCTCTATGACGTCGTCCCGACGGACACCCGCACGCCCTATGACGTGCGCGAGGTCGTGCGGCGGGTCGTCGACGGCTCGAGGCTGCACGAGTTCAAGGCGCTGTACGGCGAGACTCTGGTCTGCGGCTTTGCGCGCATCTGGGGATACGACGTCGGAGTCGTGGCGAGCAACGGGATCCTGTTCAGCGAGTCGAGCTTGAAGGGCGCCCACTTCATCCAGCTGTGCAACTCCCGCAAGACTCCACTCGTCTTCCTCCAGAACATCACCGGGTTCATGGTGGGGCGGCAGTACGAGGCAGGCGGCATCGCCAAGGACGGAGCCAAGCTCGTTACGGCTGTGGCCTGCTCGGTCGTGCCTAAGCTCACCGTCGTGATCGGGGGGTCGTTCGGTGCCGGCAACTACGGGATGTGTGGGCGGGCGTACGACCCGCGTTTCCTCTGGATGTGGCCGAACGCGCGGATCTCGGTGATGGGGGGCGAACAGGCCGCGTCAGTGCTGGCGACGGTACGCCGGGACGGAATCGAGGCCTCCGGCGGAACCTGGTCATCGGACGACGAAGAGGCGTTCCGGCGCCCGATCCGGGAGCAGTACGAGACGCAGGGCTCGCCGTACTACTCCACGGCCCGGCTCTGGGACGACGGCATCATCGACCCGGCAGATACCAGGCGGGTGCTGGGTATGGGGCTCGCAGCTGCCGCCGGGGCGCCCGTGCCGACGCCCCGCTACGGGGTCTTCCGGATGTGAGGCCTCGATGACGAGGTTCGATACCGTGCTCGTCGCGAACCGTGGTGAGATCGCGGTGAGGGTGATCCGGAGCGCGTCGGCTTCCGGGCTCCGCACCGTGGCGGTCTACAGCGAGCCCGACCGCGATGCACCGCACACCCGGTTGGCCGACGAGGCCCTGCTCATCGGGCCGGCGCCCGCCGAGGACTCGTACCTGTCGGTGCGGGCTGTGCTCGAAGCGGCCCGGCGATCTGGCGCGGGCGCGGTCCATCCTGGCTACGGCTTCCTGTCCGAGCGCGCCGACTTCGCCCGAGCCGTCGTCGACGCGGGCCTGATCTTCATCGGGCCGCCCCCCGGGGTGATCGAGCTGATGGGGCGCAAGGACAGGGCTCGAGCGGTGGCGCTCGAGGTGGGTGTGCCGGTACTGCCGGTCGGTCAGCAGGTGGGCTTTCCGCTCTTGGTGAAGGCTGTTGCAGGTGGAGGGGGAAAGGGGATGCGCGTCGTTCGTGATCCCGACCTGCTCGAGGCTGCCGTCGAAGCGGCCCGACGAGAGTCACTGGCCGCCTTCGGCGACGACACGCTTCTCTTCGAGCGCTACGTGGAACACGGCCGCCACATCGAGGTCCAGATCCTGGGCGACGAGCACGGCAACGTCGTCCACCTCTTCGAGCGCGACTGCTCCGTGCAGCGGCGTCACCAGAAGGTGTTGGAGGAGGCGCCTGCCACCTTCGTGTCGGGTGCTGTGCGAGAGGTCCTACTGGCGTCCGCGGTCGCGCTCGCGGGCCGGGTCGGCTACGTCGGCGCGGGCACCGTCGAGTTCCTCGTCACGGGCGACGACGCGTACTTCCTCGAGATGAACACCCGTCTCCAGGTCGAGCACCCGGTGACCGAGATGGTGACCGGGCTCGACCTGGTGGCGCTCCAGCTCACGATCGCGCAAGGCGAGCCGATCCCGTTCGGGCAGTCCGACGTGTCGGTCCACGGCTATGCGCTGGAGGCTCGGGTGTATGCCGAGGACCCCTTCCATGGGTTCGTGCCCCAGGCGGGCGTTGCAGAGGTCGTGCACTGGCCGCAGCATGCCCGGGTGGACGCCGCTCTGGACCCGGGCCAGCGGGTGGGCACGGCCTACGACCCGATGCTCGGCAAGGTGATCGTGTCCGGGCTGACGCGCGAGGCGGCGCGCAGGAGCCTGGTCGCAGCGCTCGACGAGACCGCCATCGTGGGTCTCACCACCAATGTCGGCTTCCTGCGGGGGCTGGCCGACTCCGATGCCTTCCGCGCCGGCCGGATCGACACCGGCTGGCTCGATGCCCAACCCGGCGACACGGGCCGGCCGGTGCCCGAGGCGGCGTGGTGCCTGGCTGCCTGGTCGCTTGCGACAGCCCGGCCCGGTGCCTCGCCGGGACCTCTGGAGACGCCTGACGGGTGGCGACTGGCGGGTCCGTCGGCCGGTGCAACCGTATCCCTGGCCTCGGCGGCCGGAGGGCGGTCCGGTGCGGGCGAAGCGGCCCGGCTGCTCACGGTCTTTGCGCACGAGGGAGTCGTCCACGTCGACGGGCGGACCGTCGGCGTGCGTGCCGTCGCCACGTCTGGGGCCCGGCTCTGCTTGGAGGTCGACGGGAAGGTCGAGGTAGGTCACGTCGTCGTCGCCCGGCATCAGGTCCTGGCGGCCTACCAGGGACAGACCTACGTGTTCGAGCGTCCGGACGCATTCGGGCCCGGGGTTCGGGCGGACCTGCACGACGGGTCGATCGTCGCTCCGATGCCGGGGACCGTGCTGGCCGTCCATGTGACGGCGGGGTCGGAGGTGAACGAAGGGGACACCCTCGCTGTGATGGAGGCGATGAAGATGGAGCTGGCTCTCAAGGCGCCCTACACAGGAGTCGTCGCGTCGGTGGCGGCGACGGCCGGCGACCAGGTCGTCCTCGGCGCCCGGCTACTCACCCTGGATCCTGACGAGACTGCGGGAAACGGCGTACCGGTACAGCCGAAGGCGCCCGCTTCGTGAAACGACTTCCACAGGTCGTACCCGCGGATGGCTTGCCCGCGAGGGTTTCCATCTACGAGGTGGGACCCCGCGACGGGCTGCAGAACGAGTCGACGATACTTCCGGTCGAGGTGAAGGCGGAGTTCGTCTCGCGGCTCGTCGCTGCGGGGTTGAAGTCGATCGAGGTCACCAGCTTCGTCCGTCCGGACTGGGTGCCCCAGCTGGCTGACGCTGAGGCGTTGGTGGACCTCGTCGACATGTCCGCCGTTGCGCGGATGCCGGTGCTCGTACCGAACGCTCGAGGCCTCGACCGGGCGCTCGCCCGGCACATCGACGAGGTCGCCATTTTCGCCAGTGCCACCGAGACCTTCGCCCAGCGCAACCTCAACCGGACGCTCGAGCAGCAGTTCGCGATGTTCGAACCCGTTGTCTCCCGCGCCCGCGCGGCCGGCGTGCGGGTCAGAGGATACGTATCGATGTGCTTCGGCGACCCCTGGGAAGGCGACGTCGACCCTGGACAGGTGGTCGGAGTGGGGCACCGGCTCCTCGAGATGGGGTGCGCCGAGCTGTCGCTGGGCGACACGATCGGCGTGGCCACACCGGGCCACGTCTCCGCTGTGCTCGCCGCCTTCGTCGAGGCCGGTACGCCGCTCGACCGGATCGCCGTCCACTTTCACGACACCTACGGCCAAGCGCTGTCGAACACGCTGACGGCGCTGAGCTCCGGCGTCACCACAGTCGACGCGTCGGCGGGTGGCCTGGGCGGATGCCCGTACGCGGAGAGCGCCACCGGCAACCTCGCCACCGAGGACCTGGTGTGGCAGCTGACGGGCCTCGGTATCGAGACTGGCGTCGACCTGGAGTCGCTCGTCGCCACCACCGGTTGGATGGCCGCTCAGATCGGCAAGCCGCCCGCTTCTCGCGTCGCCCGCGCACTCCTACCCGGCCGGGCGGCCGACGCATAGGTACTCGCGTGTGACCCCGCCTCGCTCCCGGCCGACCTGCCGGTCCGGAGGGGGCCCGCCGGCCATAGTGGTCAGGCCCGGCGGGACCGGAGCTCGCGCGCGGCGTACTTCCCGATCTGGTAGGTGGCGTATCCGTCGGTCACCGCACCTATGCCACCCCCGATAACGGGAGTACGGCGACCGACCACAGCGATCGTGCGCTTGCCGGCGACTCTGGCGATGAGCTCACCGGTGACCTCGGCGGCGAGGCGCCCGTCGAGCTCCGGGTCGAGGGCGGGCGCCGTGGCGATGGCCATCGGGCTGCTTGGAAGCTTCTTCTTCTTGACGAGGGACTTGACGGTGTCCTCTCCCAGGATGCAGGCGAGGACCGCGTTGCGAACCCTGTCGTCGTCGAGGTCATAACCCCGCAGATGGGCGATCCCGGCCACCAGGTGACATTGGAGGAGGGCCAGCCCGGTGATGTTGACCGGGAGCGTGAGCGTCATGGTGACGAGCCCGCCGATATTGGTCACGAAGCCTTCGATGCCTGCGAGTCGCACGTGGGAGTCGATGATGCTTCGAATCGCCTTGTCGACATCGCCACTGTGCTCCGCCAGTCTCTTGTCGGCCGCTTGGGCCGCGCCAGGAAGCGGACCGAAGCCGTCGACAGCGCGGTCGAATGCTTGCCGAACGAAGCCTGAGGTCAGCGCCGGCGCATGGCTGCGCGCCAGTGGCGCAACCAGCTTCCCGGCCATCTTGGCTGCACCCATCGAGACGCGCCCTTCCTGTTCGGTACGGGATTGTCAGGGTCGCCCTCATCGGTGCCGGCTGGCGGGTTCACCGCTTGCTCGACGCCCGCTGCCGGAAGCCCCCGCCGCCGACCCTTCGCCGACAGCGGGTCAACTGTACGCACTGCATCACGAAGCGGACACACCCTGGCGTAGCAGCAGCGCGAGGCGCAGTGCCTGGTGCAGGTCAGCCAGCCAGCGGGAAGGTACCTTGGGGATTCGAGGAGCGAAGGCGATTCGGACGACGAGGAGACGAGCCATGGCCGAGCCCGAGTCGGTGGAGGCGGCCGACGAGCAGCGTCGCAAGTTCCGTGAGGCGCTCGAACGCAAGAACGCCGATCACAGCGACATGCATGCCGAGGGCAATCCCAACAAGGGGATCCGTGAGGCGCACAACGACAAGAAGCAGCGGGAGTTCCGGCGCAAGTCCGGCTGACCTTCCTGTTCGGCGACCGTTCGAGCATCCGTCGTACGGACTGGCGGCACGCGGTCGATGACGACAGACCCACCGCCGACCCGATGGGTGTTCCCCGATCCCGAGGAGGCCAACGACGACATCGTCGGCATCGGTGCTGACCTGGAGCCCGCGACGATCCTCGACGCGTATCGCCTGGGCCTCTTCCCGATGCCCCTCACGGGAACGGAGGAGGTGGGCTGGTGGTCGCCTGAGCCACGTGGTGTGCTGCCGCTGGACCGCCTGCGGGTCACCAGGTCGATGCGACAGTCGGCAAAGCATTTTACGGTCTCTGTCGACCAGGCCTTCACCGAAGTGGTCGCCGCGTGCGCCGACCCGGCCAGGCACGGTGCCTGGATCGACGGGGCGGTCGTGACGGCGTACCGCAAGCTTCACGAGCTGGGCTGGGCCCACTCGGTGGAGGTTTGGCGAGACGGCTCGCTGGCAGGTGGGCTCTACGGCGTGGCGATCGGTGGTCTGTTCGCCGGTGAGTCGATGTTCCACCGTGAGACGGATGCCTCGAAGGTCGCCCTGATGTCGCTGGTCGAGCTTCTCGCCGACGAGCAGAGGCATCGTCTTCTCGACGTGCAGTGGGCCACCCCGCACCTGGTCAGCCTCGGCGTCGTCGAGATGCCGCGACGGGAGTACCTCAAGCGACTGAGGTGTGCGCTCGGAATGCCTCTGCCACACATGTGGCGGTAGACCTCCTCACAACGAGGGCTCGCCGCCGACGGTGGCGAGCACGCCACAAGCTGCGGCCGGCTGTGTCGAGCGGTCAGCTGGCCGTTGCCCGGTGCGCACCTGGAGTCGCAAAGGCCAGGTCGATGAAGCCCTCCGACTGCTCGTCCTTGACCGGGCGCAGCTGGGCGGCGGACGGCTTCAGCTCGGCCAGGCGCCGATTCTCTGTGCGCGGCCCTGCGTGCGCTCCGGGACGGCGCTGGGGAGGGGGCAGAGTCAACGGTGCTACTTCGGTTTCCGCATTCGCGAGGATGTCGTAGGTCCGAGCGTGCGCGCTGGAGACGTCGGGCGCGTCGCTCAACCCGTCGATGAGGGCACCGATGAAGTCCTCCACGTCGTCTCGCGTGAGCCGGAACGTACTCGCGCAGACATGCCCTCGCCACAGCGAGAGGACGACCACGTCGGCGTCCTGGTGCCACGTCAAGCGCAGGGCGCGTCCGTTGCCTCGAGCGTCGAGGAAGACCTCTCCCGGCTCCCGCGTGGCCTGTGACATGGCGCCATGATGCCCTGAATGCGTCGAAGGCGGCAACCACGAGATGGCAGCTGCCACCGAGAAGGCACACTGAAGGGGTGCCGGAACTTCCCGAAGTACACGCGCTCGTGACCGACCTTCGCGCCCGGCTCGATGGTCGTGCGGTCGCGCGCCTCGACGTCGTCGCATTCGCAGCGTTGAAGACGTTCGACCCACCCGTGTCGGCACTCTCCGGACTGTTCTTCGGCGGGGTGACGAGGCTCGGGAAGTTCCTCGACTTCGCCGTCGCCGACCTCCACCTCGTGGTCCATCTCGCACGGGCAGGCTGGATCCGCTGGAGGGACGAGCTTCCCACGGTGCCCCTGAGGCCCGGGAAGGGGCCGATCGCGGCACGATTGGCGCTGGACGACGGCTCTGGTCTCGACTTGACGGAGGCGGGTACGCAGAAGAGCCTGGCCATGTACGTCGTCCGCCGGCCCAGCGACGTCCCGGGAGTCGCGCGGCTCGGGCCCGACCCTCTGCACCCGGATTTCACCGAGGCGGTGCTGGCTTCGATACTCGGGTCGGCCGGTCGCGCACAGCTCAAGGGAGTGCTCCGAGACCAGTCGGTCATCGCCGGCATCGGCAACGCCTACTCCGACGAGATCCTGCACGTCGCCAAGATGTCGCCCTTCAAGCCCGCGGCATTGACGCCGGACGACGTCTCGCGCCTGTTCGCCGCAGTCCAGACGACCCTCAGAGATGCCGTGGCGAGGTCGGAGGGCTTGTCCGCTTCAGAGCTCAAGAAGGAGAAGAAGTCGGGACTTCGTGTGCACGGTCGCACCGGCGAACTGTGCCCTGTCTGTGGCGATACCGTACGCGAGGTGTCGTTCGCCGACTCGTCTTTGCAGTACTGCCCGACGTGTCAGACTGGTGGGAAGCCACTCGCCGACCGGCGACTCTCACGTCTCCTGAGGTAGGGAGGCAGCCATGTGTCCGCGCAGTGGCTCAGGGTCGAGCCGTTAGGTTGGTGCCAATGACCCGCCGCATCCACCAGGTCGAGGTGAGCGGAGTGCCCGATCCGCTGCCCGACGACCTGGTCGTCCTGGACGTACGTGAACCGGCGGAGTGGGCGGCCGGTCACATCGACGGAGCGATACACGTGCCGCTGATGCAGGTGCCCGGCCGGCTCGACGACATACCGACCGGGCAGCAGGTCCTTGTCGTGTGCAAGGTCGGTGCACGCTCCGCGCAGGCGACGGCGTTCCTCCAGGACCAGGGGCGCGACGTGGTGAACCTTGTCGGCGGGATGGTGGCATGGGAGTCGAGAGGTCGTCCGACGACACCCGCGAGCTGAGATCCCTATTGTCATCTTGTGTTTGGCTATGTCGGCTTGCACGTTCACCTCGACATGTAACGATTGAGTCATGGCGTTGCTCCGCATGCCCGGCCTCGACGGTCTGCGCGTGCCAGGTACCCGCAGGCGGTCTCGAGTCTCGTGGCACCAGCCGGAGCCGCCACAGGTCATCGCCCATCGTGGGGCCAGCTCTACGGCGGCTGAGCACACTCTCGCCGCCTATATGAAGGCCCTCGACGACGGCGCCGACGGCCTCGAGTGCGACGTACGGCTGACGGCTGACGGTCACCTCGTCTGCGTCCACGACCGTAGGATCGACCGGACCAGCAACGGTCGTGGGCCGGTGTCGAGGCAGCAGCTCGAGCAGCTCGAGCAGCTCGACTGGGCATCCTGGAAGCGCCCGTGGAGGGACCTCGACGATGAGGACATCGACGCGGTTGCCCCTTCGCCCAGCAGCATCCTCACTCTCGAGCGGCTCCTGGACACGGTCCACGACTGGGGGCAACCAGTAGACCTCGCGATAGAGACCAAGCACCCAAGCCGCTACGCCGGCCTTGTCGAGCGGCGCCTGATCGAGCTCCTCGACCGCTACGGGTGGGCACGGCCCAGGCGCGGCCTGATCTCACCGGCGCGAGTGATGAGCTTCTCGTGGATGAGTCTTCGCCGTTGCCTCGAGATGGCTCCGGCCCTGGAGATGGTCTACCTGATGGACCGAATGCCCCTGCGCTTTCGAGACGGCACCCTTCCCCTCGGTTCGCGCGTCGCGGGGCCGTCCATCGAGATCATCAAGGCGCACCCCGAGTACGTCGCCAAGGCACACTCGGCCGGCAACGCCGTCCACGTCTGGACCGTCAACCGACCCGGCGACGTCGAGCTCTGCCTGTCTCTCGGCGTGGACGCGATCATCACCGACAACCCGGGCGCCGTCAGGCGGCAGCTGACCACCGCGATGAACTGACCCGGCCCCACGTAACCCCGGCGCTATTTGGCTCGTTGACGCTGCGTCTTTGGGCACCATGCTGCGCAGTGGTGTGAGCCGCTCGACCTGAGGAAGTCATGGAAGCACGCGGGGTCGGCTCATGGGCGTGGCTGGTTCCGTTCGACGCGGTCTCGGTGCGCGTCGGACGGATGCGGGCCACGGAGGCGTTGCGCGCTCTCGGCGTCGAGGAAGTGACGGTTGACGATGCCCGGGTGGTGCTTGGCGAGCTGCTCGCCAACGCTGTCCGGCATGCGCGCCCTAGAAGCGACGGGAGGGTGCTGATCTCTCTCGACATCGACGAGGCATCGGTATCGGTGTCGGTCGCAGACGGCGGTAGCGCCTCGGTGCCGACCTTGGCTAAGCCGCCTATGCTGGCGACGAGCGGCCGGGGACTCGGCATCGTCCACACGCCGACGCGAAGCTGGGGCGTGCGGGAGGCGCCCGAAGGCAACGTCGTCTTCGGGGTCCTGAGCCGGGTCTGACTGCTGCGAGAGGGCCTGGTGTGGGAAAGAAGTCACGGACGCGACTTACCCAAGCCGTCACCGACGGCCAGGTTGGTCCCCGTCAGCCATGTCCCTGCGGATCGGGACGCCGCTACAAGTCGTGTCACGGCAGCCCGCACGGGGCGGTACCCCTCGTCGTGCGGACGTTCGAGGGCCTTCCGAACGAATGTGACTGGGTGGCACTTCGTGAGTTCGTACCCGCCGCGACTGCACGGTTGCTGCTGCGTCAGGGTGCCTACGATGGGCTGGGCGACGGACGTACCGTGACCGTGACGACAGTCCTTCCCGGCATCGCTCCGGCCCTGGTCCGGCCGGACGGCGAGATCCGGCTCGCGCTCCAGGTGACGCACCAGTCGGCCGATCCCAGTGCAGACTTCGCCGAGGCGCTGCGGCTGGCGCTGCTCGGTGAGCCAGGCGAGAGCGTCGTGATGTCAGGACTTTCTGGTTCGGACGTGCGACTGCAAGATGTCGTCGACCCCTCGGGCGGCTTCGACGTGTCGGTGCTCGACGGCTTCGACTTCTGGTTCGATGACGCCGAGTACCCGGACGCTGCCGTCGCGGCTACCCTCGAGAACCTCAACTCGGCGATCGACCCGACCCAGCGCCTCCAGGGTGTCGAGGCGGCTTACTGGGTATCCGTGGGAAGCAAGGAGCATCTTCGCTGGGTGCTCCCCTTCGACGAGGAGTCGTTGCTGACGGCGCTAGCCAGGCTGCATGTCGCTCAGGCCGACCACGTCGGGCCCGGCTCTCGGCTGGTCGGGTCTTTCCGTGCCCATGGGTTGCTGGTACCGGTGTGGGATCTACCGGCAGGCGCCGGCGCCTCGTCACTCGTCGAGCCGGCCACCGCGTTCGCCGTCAGACTCGCAGACGCCTTGGCGGACTCGTCGGGGCTGACGGTAGACCAGCGGTCGGCTCGCAGCGGGTTGGCGAACCGACAGGTGACGATTCGGTGACGGGCTGCGACAGTCTTCTCACACGCTGCAGCGTTCGTTACGCCGTGTAGCGGGGCCTTCCTTTCGCCTCATATTTCTGTCGCGACTTCACATGTTATGCCCGGCTTTAGGATGGAATGCCTTAGCCTCTTATCACACCCGGTCGCTCCTGCGCCCCCCGTCGGTGGCGACCGGGTGCCTTCTTGCCGCCGCGAACCGGCCCTGTGATCTCGCGCGGGATGCGCTTACAGCGGCTCGCGGAGGATAGGGCACGACATGCACCTCGGACCTCCACGGCCCGAGCCGAGCTCCGACCCGGAGATAGCGACGACGTCGATGCCTGACTCGCGGAGCCGCTGGTTCGTCTCGACATTGCGCTCGTAGGCCACTGCAACGCGGGGCGCGATCGCCAGGGTGTTGTTGCCGTCGTCCCACTGCTCCCGCTCTGCGGTCACGGGGTCAAGGCCGGTGTCGATCTGGCGGAGCGTGTCGATTCCCATCGCCTTCGCGGCGGCAACGAGGAAGGGCTCGGCCGGGGCCACGTCGAGCTGCATAAGGGCCTCGTCGTCGTCCCGTTCACGGCAGGTCACGGCATACGCCGCCAGCGTGTCGACGATGTTGGGGTACATCACAATCGCGTCGGCGTCCACCATCGTGCAGACGGTGTCCAGATGCATCGTCGCCCGCTCCTGCGTGATCGGGACGGCGAGCACGGTATGGGCCAGGTCTGCCGCGAACGCGCTGCGGGCGAAGCGCTCCACGCCTGCCGGTGTCGTACGCTCGCCGACTCCCACCGCGATCACACCTGGTGCGAGCAGCAGCACATCGCCGCCCTCGACGTGCTCGCGCTGCCAGCCGTGAAGACGCTGCACTCCCCGGAACCGCGGGTGGAACGTGTAGATCAGCTCGGTCAGCTGGGTCTCTCTGGCGCGTGCCGGCATGGCGAGGCTGGTGATGGCGACCCGATCGGGCAGCCACACGGAGGAGTCGCGAGTGAAGAGCAGGTTGGGCAGCGGGTCGAGAAGGAAGTCGTCGCTGGGCAGCAGGCTGGTGACGAGCCCGTATCCCCCACGGACCTCGTCGTTGCGCACTCCTGCGGTGATCGCGGTGGTCAGCTCGTCGGGCGAGAGCCCGCGCAGCCACCGCGTGAGGTAGAGGCGGAGGGTGTCGCCCAACCGCAGCGTGGCAGTGACCTGAGCGATCGCCTGTGCGCGCGCGTCCGGACTGTCGAGGGCCTCGGTCAGGAGGTCGACGAGGTAGACGACCTCCACGTCGTGGCCGCGAAGAGCGGCCGCGAACTCGTCGTGCTCGTCCTGAGCCCGGCTGACCCAGGGGATCCCGTCGAACAGCAGGCTGTCGTTGTTACGGGGCGTCAGCCGCTTGAGCTCTGGTCCGGGTCTATGCAGCATCACGGAGCGGAGGTTGCCGACCTCACTGTCGGCACCGAAGGGCGTGGTCATGGCCGCAGCCTAATCGGGACGACCGATCACGCGAAGGGCGATCGCGGCCACGTCACGCCGACCACAGCTCCCCTGCGGCGGCAGCCGCCTCCGCGAGCACGGCTTTCACGGGCCGCCCCAGAGCCCCTGCGGCGGACACCACGTCGTCGAACTCGGGCTGCACGCTCACCACTGTGCCATCGAGTCGGGCCACCTTGACGTTGATCTGGAGGCCACCGACGGCCACCGTGCGGAACTCGCGAGCCAGCGCGACCTTGCCGACGTCTGTTGACCGGAGTCCGATCGCGGAGGTCTCCGAGAAGATCGCCGCCTGCACCTCGGCGGCCTGATCGGGGCGGCTGAGCACAGACAGCGTATGGGCGGGCCGGCCCTTCTTCATGAGGATCGGCGTGAGCCAGGCGTCAGAGGCACCCGCGTCGAAGAGGCGACCCAGGACCTGCGGCCAGAGCCGGGGGTCGAGGTCGTCGACGTTGGTCTCGAGCACGACGGCTGCACCGGTCGCGGCCTGCGAGGTGGCGCCAGCGGATGAAGCCGGCTCGGCGGCCTGCGTCGGGTCGGCAGTGGCGCCAACGAGAAGCCGGAGCAGATTCGGATGGCTGCCGAAGTCTCGAGTGCCTGCGCCCGACCCGATGCTCTGGACAGTCATCAGCGGCTGGCCGCCCCAGTGGGTCACGAAGTGACGCAGCAGCGCAGCACCGGTGGGGGTGCACAGCTCGGCGGCGGCCGGACCTGCGTACGTAGGGACGCCCGCCAGCAGCGCGGCAACCGCGGGCGGCGGCACGCTCAGCAGCCCATGCCTTGTCTCGACGGTGCCTGACCCGACCGCAACCGGGCTGCAGTGGAGCTCGTCGAGCCCGAGCGCGACCATGCCGGCGCAGACACCCACGATATCGACGACCGCATCGAGCGCGCCGACCTCGTGGAAGTGCACCTCGCTCACGGGTATGCCGTGGACCTCCGCCTCGACCTCGGCCAGCCGGGTGAACACCGCGGCGGCATGTCGGGAGACGTCCGCTTCGACGTCCCCCTGCGAGATCACCGCGAGTATGTCAGGAAGCCCCCGGTGAGCAGTCGACTCGGCGACCTCCACGCGGGTGTGAAGCGCGTCGATGCTCGAGCGTCGTACCCGGCTTGTCGTCAGCTCGACTCGTTCTGGCGCCACCGTGTGGATGGCTCTCGCGATGGCGCGCTCCTCGACACCTGCGTCGATGAGCGCGCCGAGCAGCATGTCGCCGCTGGCTCCCGAGGCTGCGTCGATCCACCCGATCACAGGCGAGAACTCGACCCAGACGAGCCGTCCGGCCGACCATGGTCTGGTCGGGGAGCAGCATTTCGGGCGACCCGCGCCGCGAAGACACCGGCTCCGAATCCGTTGTCGATGTTCACCACCGTCACACCTGGGGCGCACGAGTTCAACATCGCCAGCAGGGCGGCGACCCCACCGAACGAGGCGCCGTAGCCGACACTGGTAGGCACGGCGACCAGTGGCACCCCCGTGAGGCCGCCGACGACGGACGGCAGGGCGCCTTCCATCCCTGCCACGACGACGAGGCAGTCCGACTCCGCCAGTCGGTCGCGCACTGCCATCACCCGGTGAAGTCCCGCGACGCCGACATCCGTGATCAGCTGGGCACCGGCCCCGAACACACGTGCCGTCGCTGCTGCCTCCGCCGCCACAGGTGCATCGGAGGTGCCAGCAGACACGACCGTGACGAGGCCTCGCGGCGCAGGCGGCTCCCCGAGGGAGGCTGTGCCGGCCACATCGTCGACACGAGCGTCAGGCAGCGCGCGCTGTACGGCGTCCAGCGCCTCCCGACTGAGTCTGGTCGCGAGAACGGCTCGGTCGGGGTGCGCCTCGTGCAGCCGCCCGATCAGCTCTACGACCTGCGCCGGCGACTTGCCGGCGCCATACACGACCTCGGGGTCCCCGGTCCTGACGGCACGGTCGATGTCCAGCCGGGCGAACCCTAGGTCGAGGCTCTTCTGGTCCGGCGCCGGTGCTACAACGGGCTCGCCAGGACCGCCGCCGGGAACGCCCGGATGGGGAGATCCGTTCATGCGCGAAATCTAGTCTCCTAGGCTGGCAGCCATGCCAGGTGTGCCTCCCGCCCGATATGCCTACCTCGGCCCGGAGGGGACCTTCGCCGAGGCGGCCCTCAGGTCGCTCCCTGCCGCCGCCAAGGCGGAGCTCCTGCCGTGCGGCTCGGTAGGTGCCACCCTGGATGCTGTCCGCGAGGGGAGCGCCGACGGTGCCGTCGTGCCGATCGAGAACTCGGTCGAGGGAGTCGTCCCGGTGACCCTCGACGCGCTCTCCAGCGGGGATCTGCTGATGATCACCCGCGAGATGCACGTCGAGGTGCAGTTCTCCCTGCTCGCCAAGCACGGCATCTCAACCGACGAGGTCCGTCGAGTGGCTACCCACCCGCACGCCGAGGCTCAGTGCCGTCGTTGGCTCGCCCAGCATCTCCCCGATGCCGAGGTCGTACTGGAAGCCTCGACTGCGCTCGCCGCCTCCATGGTCGCGCTGCCCGACTCACCGTACGATGCGTCGATCTCGGCACCCATCGCCGCCGATACCTACCGCCTCGCAACTCTGGCGACCGGCATCGCGGACCGAGCGGGCGCTGTGACGCGGTTCGTCCTGGTGTCACGCCCAGGCCCTCCTCAGCCACCGACGGGGGCCGACAAGACGTCGATCGTCGTGTATCTGCACGAGAACCGGCCAGGGGCGCTGCTCGAGCTGCTCGAGCAGTTCGCTGTACGTGGAGTGGACCTCACCTGGATCCAGTCACGACCGACCGGCTCGTCGCTCGGAAAGTACTGCTTCGCCATCGACGCAGAGGGCCACGTCCTCGACGCGAGAGTCGGCGAGGCACTGATGGGGTTGCGTCGGACGTCGGACGAGGTGCGCTTCCTCGGGTCGTACCCGCGTGCCGACGGTCTGGTGACCTCGGTGTCGGCCCGCACGTCGGACTCAGATTTCAGCGACGCCGCAGCCTGGCTGTCCCGCCTCCGGTCAGGCTGACCCCCTCCCGCCGAGAGGGCGAAAGTGCACCCCCTCGAGAGGGCGCAAAACGCGCTCGCCCCGGCAAGACGTCAGGGCGAGGCCGTCCTGGCGAAACCAATGGCCTCGATCTCCTCCGGCGACAGCTGCTGCTTCGCCGACCACGCCGCGACGTTCTTGGCGTACGTCCTCGAGTCGCTGCGCCCGTGGATGGACGAGAGCACGACACCGTCGCCGGAGTCGTCGAGCAAGGCCAGCGACCAGGACAGGTGACCGCCCATGTCCCCGAACGCGTCGTATCGGACCACCGCCACGTGACGTAGGGCTGTCGCTGCGGCTTCCTGAAGGGTGGTGACCAGCTCTGTGGTCTCGTCAGCCGTCATCGGCGCGGCTGACCGCGACCTGGACGTCGCCGCTGGGCGCTTGACCGGCTTCGCGAGCCGGGCCGGGAAACGGCCGGCACGCCGCCAAGACGTTATCGCGACGACGAGCGCGACCAAGGAGATACCCAGGGCAGCGAGCGTCAGCCAGCTCAGCGCGGCAGGCTCGAACGGCATGCCCGCAGCCTAGGCGTCCGCCTGCTCAGTGGGGGACCCGGACGAGAAGGATCCCGGGTTCGATGTCAGCCTCTAGCCGGAGCCCCGCTCCCACCGTGTCGCCGTCGAGCTGTCGCGGCGTGGAGTGCGCTGCGGTCAGGAGGACGGAGCTGCCCGTGAAACGGTCGAGACGCTCATCAGTACGTCGCCGCCGCGCCATCACGCGAAGAACCAGTGGCACCCAGTCGAAGAGCCGTCGCGGCGCGATGACGACCACGTCGAGCACCCCGTCGTCGATGCGCGCGTCAGGGAGCAGCGGGATGCCGGCCTGTAGGAATCCGACGTTGCCGATGAGCACGGTACGGGCCCGCCGACGCACCGGCTGCCCACCGTCTATGGCGATGTCCACCCGCACGGCGGGAAAGCGCAGGTGTCGCGCGCCGGCCACGACGTAGGCCGGCCAGCCGATCCGTGCCTTGAGAGCGTCGGGAGCACCGGCCATGATGGCGGCGTCGAGCCCGAGCCCTGCCATGACCACGAACCTCGTCGACTCCAGCGAGTCTCCGGAGACCCTGACCACGTCGATTGCGCGGTCATGTCCCCACAGCACGGTCTCGATCGCCTGGTCACGAAGCAGCGAGATACCGAGGTTGCGGGCGAGCAGGTTTCCCGTGCCGGCCGGGATCACTCCGACCGGTATTCCCGTACCGGCCATCTCGCCGCAGACCACCCGCACGGTCCCGTCGCCTCCGGCTACCGCCACCACGTGGGCACCCGCCGCCACAGCGGCCCGCGCCATCGAGGCGCCGGCGTCGTCGACGGTCGTCTCGAACCACAGGGGCGCATCCCAGCCGGCGGCCCGCGCAGCTGCTCCGACCCGAGCCTTGAACATGTCGGCGTCGTCGATCTTGGCCGGGTTCATGACGACGCCGAGCACCTGCCGGTCCTCAGGCAGCGGCGACGTCTCCGCGACCGAAGGCTCCAGATGTGGCGTCGTCCGCACACCCAGTACGACGGTCGACGCGACTACCACGAGCGTGCCCAGCAGCCACCCCGCCAGTACGTCACTGGGGTTGTGCGCACCCAGAAAGATCCGGTCGAGGCCGACGAGTACGGCCAGTGCCAACAACAGCATCGTCAAACCGTGCCGGATCCTCGGCCGCTGCACGCCCGTCACGGTCAGCACGAGGAGCACACCAATAGAGGCGGCGATCGTTGTCGCATGGCCGGAGGGAAACGAGTAGCCCGCGATCTGGTGCGGCACATCGGGTCGCTCACGGTGCACGAAGTGCTTCATCAGGCCGTAGGCGAGACGCTGGGTAACGGTGACGACGACTATCCAGACGGCTGTTCGCCATCGCCCGCGCCGGGCGAAGACAGCCGCGATGACCGCCAGAAGCGCTATGACGAATACCGGCTGGCTGACGTCGGCGACGACGACGAAGAACCGGTTCCATCCCGTGCCCGAGACTGCGCCGTTCCACGACCTCACGACGTCCGCGTCGAACGACAGCAAGGGCTGGTACGTCGTCGCGACGAGCACCGTCAAGGCGACGATCGGAGCCGTCAGGCCGGTCATCACGAGGGCTGCCCGCCGGATGGCGCGCGAATCGGTCAAAGGACAGTCTCGAGTCTCGCCGTCGGAAGCTCGCGGTCAGGGTTCGCCGACGCGGCGGAGCGGATGAGGGTTCACCTTCTCACGGCGTACGCACGGCCGTGAAACTTGCCTGCGGACACATCAGCACGACGTGCATCCGCGAGAACGCGCTCGCTACCGCTGGCTCCAGAGAGAAACCGGATAGCGCCGGATCGGTACGCTTGACGGGTGATCGACCTGCGTGAGCTCCAGGACAACCCCGAGCCGGCCCGCGAGGCGCAGCGACGTCGCGGCGCATCTCCCGAGCTCGTCGACGAGATCCTCGCAGCCGACCAGGCAAGGCGAGGTTCGATCGCGCGTTTCGAACGACTGCGCGCCGAGCAGAAGGCTCTCGGCAGACAGATCGCCGGTGCGGACAGCGACGCGAGGAGCGAGCTGCTCGCCCGCACGCGTGAGCTTTCGATACAGGTCAAGGACGCTGAGTCCGAGCAGGACCAGGCCGTCGCGGCGTGCACCGACGCGATGATGCGGCTGCCCAACATCGCCTCGCCCGAGGCCCCGGCAGGCGGCGAGGACGACTATGTCGTGCTCGAGCACGTGGGTACGCCGAGAGACTTCGCGGACGAGGGCTTCATGCCCCTCGACCACGTCGAGCTGGGACGACGGCTGGGGGCCATCGACATCGAGCGCGGCGCCAAGGTGAGCGGCTCACGGTTCTACTTCCTCACCGGAGTGGGGGCCCAGCTCGAGCTGGCGCTGGTCGCTGCGGCGATGGACCGCGCGGCGTCCTGGGGCTTCACTGCGATGATCCCGCCGGCCCTGGTGAAGGCACGCGCGATGGAGGGCACCGGGTTCCTCGGCCAGGCAGCGGACGACGTCTACCACCTCCCGAAGGACGACCTCTACCTCGTCGGCACATCCGAGGTCGCCCTCGCGGCCTACCACAGCGACGAGATCCTCGACGCAGACTCGCTGCCGCTCAGGTATGCCGCCTTCAGCCCGTGCTACCGGCGTGAGGCGGGCTCCTACGGCAAGGACACCCGCGGCATCTTCCGGGTGCACTGGTTCGACAAGGTGGAGATGTTCACCTACACCACTCTCGACGAGTCCTACGCGGAGCATCAGCGGATCCTCGAGTGGGAGAAGGCGTGGATGAGCGACCTGGGCCTGGCATTCCGAGTCATCGACGTGGCGGCAGGTGACCTTGGCCTGAGCGCTGTGCGCAAGTTCGACTGCGAGGCGTGGATCCCGGCACAGGGGAAGTACCGCGAGCTCACCTCGGCCTCGAACTGCACCCAGTTCCAGGCACGACGTCTCGGCATCCGCGTCCGCGGAAGCAACGGCAACGAACCAGTGGCGACCCTGAACGGTACGCTGATGTCCACGGCTCGTACGGTGGTGGCTCTGCTGGAGACACACCAGCAGGCTGACGGTTCGGTAGTCGTGCCTGAGTTGCTTCGCCCTTATCTGCAAGGGCGGACGTCGCTGGAACCTGTGGCGTGACGGCGGGTCAGGGCGCTGCTCGCTCCGGCTGGCCCCGCCTTTTGGCGCTCGACATCGATGGCACTCTCGTCGACTTGGGGGAGCACATGACGCCGGCAGTCGTCAAGGCCGTCCAGGCGGCCCGTGACGGCGGGGCGCACGTCGTGCTTTCGACCGGCAGGTCGGTGTTCGGCATCATGCGGGTCATAGACGCCCTCGGCCTCCAGGACGGCCACTGCGTGGCGAGCAACGGAGCGGTGACCTTCACGTATCCGCCGGTGAGCATCACCTCGTCGATCACGTTCGACCCCGAGGCGGCCGTCCGGATGGTGCTCTCGCATGTGCCGGACGCCGCCGTGGCCGTCGAGGTGATAGGCCACGGCTACCGGGCCAACAAGATGTTCCCCGAGGGGGAGATCACCGGAGAGATGTGGATCGAGTCGATCGACGACCTCGTCCGTGAGCCGGTGACGCGCGTCATCATCCGCGACCCGGCGTCGTCGGCCGAGGATTTCCTGGCACTCGCCCACACGCTCGGGCTTCACGGCACCAACTACTTCGTCGGGTACACGGCCTGGCTCGATCTGGTGCCGGAGGGCGTGTCCAAGGCGTCCGGGCTCTCGTCGGTGGCTGCCGCCCTGGGGGTGTCGCAGGCGGACGTACTCGCGATCGGCGACGGTCGCAACGACACCGAGATGCTCAGGTGGGCCGGCCGTGGCGTCGCGATGGGGCAGGCTCCGGATGAGGTCAAGGCGGCGGCCGACGCGGTGACCGACTCGCTTGCGGACGACGGGACAGCGCTGGAGATAGCACGCTGGTTCGACGTTTGACCTGCGGCGTCCACATCACGTGCGCTTGCGGCAACTGAGTTGCGACATGCTGAGCAGTCTGGTGGTACCCGTACCGGACACGTCAGGTGGTCGGGCGGCTGCCTCTCCACTCGTCCTCGAGGATGGACATGACGACGTCGTCGTGGAAGATGCCGTCGTGGAGTACGGTCTCGCGCCGTCGTCCCTCCTCGGTGAACCCGAGCGCTCGGTAGACCGCGCGCGCCCGTGTGTTGAAGGCGTAGACGCCGAGCTCGATATGGTGCAGGCCCATCTCGGTGAAGCCGTAACGGATGAGAACGCGCAAGGCATCCGGCCCGTAGCCCTGCCCGGTGTGCTCCTTCCCGATCACGACCGCGAGCGTCGCGGTCCTGTTTCGGGGGGCATCACCGAAGAGACTTACATGGCCCAGCAGCTCTCCGTCCTGGAGGGACTCGACACAGAAACCGACAGCCGACGACGTCTCGTTGGTGCTCCACTTGCGGAACATATTGTCGATAGGTCCGGGGGGCATCGGCCGGATCGTGTTGGCCTGGAGCGTCACCGTGGCCGGGTTGAGCCACCAGGCCTCGAGCTGAGGCAGGTCGTCCTCCGCGAGCGCACGCAGCCTGACGAGATCTCCTGTAAGGAGGCCCCTACCGTAGTTGGCCGCCTGCTCCATGGTGCTCCAGCCACTCTTGGGGGGATTGTGCACGAACGGGGCATCGACGTCGAACATGCTCCCGGCCTGGTCAGGCGGTCGGCAGTCCCACCTTGAACAGCGGTTTGCTCGTGGGGTGGTCGGACCCGCCCTCGGGCTCGACCGTGACGGCCACCGCGCTAGCGTCCACAGCGGCAGGAGGGAGGCTTACGATGGTTCCGGAGCCGCCCTTCGTGAAGGTTCCTGCCGGGGTCGTGGAGTCGGTGATCGTCCAGGCCTCGTAGACCTGGCCGGACGGCAGCTCGGGTAGGTCGGCTGCGACCAGGAGCGCTTGGTGTTGGCTCGCGGACAAGACGACGGTACCGCTCCCACCCCCGCTGAACTGGCCGGATGCGGTCCGCACATCGCCGGCGGTGAGCAGGTGGGTCAGCTGCAGGTTCTGCGCGGTGGAGACACGCGCGTCATCGCGGTTGCTGACGGCCCAGCCCCCCATGGCGATGGCTGCCAGTACCGCCGCCGCTGCAAGGATGCCGGCGACCCAGGTACTGCTCGTTCGACGCTGGAACGGGACGACGTTCGAGGCCGCTGGAGCAGAGCCCCCGACGTGAACACCGGGGGCCTCGGAGTGTTCCGACGGGTCGGCTGCCTCGTCTCCCTGCCGCGCAGGCTGAACCCCAGCATGGGCCGGCGCATCCTGTGCGGTCTGCGAGATCTTGGCAAGAACCGACGCACGCAGGCCGGTCGGCGGCTCGGCGGCAACTGCCTTTGACAGTTGGACTGCGATGTCACGCATCTCGGCCACCTCCTCGCGGCAGTCAGGGCATGTAGCTAGGTGAGACTCGAACTCGGTCGTTTCCTCTTCGGTAAGGCATCCCACGGCGTACTCGCCGGCAAGGGAGTGCAGGTCGTTCATGACGCGGCCTCCCCGAGATGGTTGCGTAGTCGTTTCATGGCGTCTCTGATTCGGGTCTTCACGGTTCCGAGAGGCACTTCCAAGAACTCTGCTACCTCGCGGTGGGTCCGACCCTCGAAGTAGGCGAGGTGTACGGCGGTGCGCTGTGCTTCGGGCAGCTGCTCGAGCGCCTGACGCACCCGCTGGCCTTCGTCGAGGGCCACCACGATGTCCGAGGTGTCGACTGAAGCCTGTGGTGAGCCACCGGACTCGAAGTGGCGTTGCTCGCGTTGAAGGCTGCGCTCCGACGACCTGACCCGGTCGACGGCTTTACGGTGGGCGATGGTGTTGAGCCACCCGGTAGGCGATCCCAGCTCGGCGTCGAATCGTGGGGCTGACGTCCATGCCTCGACGTAGACCTCCTGGGTGACCTCCTCGGCCTGCGCCGGGTCACGCAGGACACGGAGCACGATCCCGTAGACGGAGCGGGCCGTGGAGTCGTAGAAGGTGGCGAAGGCGCCCTGGTCCCCACCGGCGACCCGCCGCAGAAGCTCAGCGAGCTCGTTGGACTGGGTCGACGAGCGCATGGCAACTACTGTGCCACGGCGCGCGGGGAGCAGCAGTACGGCGCATGTCCCCCGCATGGCGATGCTCGGCATATCTGACTCGCTCTCCCTTGGGGAGGGACCACCCGGAGGCAGCCCCTCCCCCACCGAGAGTTTGTGTGACCAGAGGTCACATGTCGGGCGGGGTAAGGACCGTGTCGATGAGGTAGACGGTCGCGTTGGCGGTGTGGACGCCACCACAGATGACGCTGGCGTCGTTCACCTTGAGGTTGTCGCCTGAGCCTGTGACCGTGACGTCAGAGCCTTCGACGCTGGTCTGCTTGCCGGCGATGTCTGCGGGTGCGATCTGACCAGGGATGACGTGGTAGGTCAGGATCTTCGAGAGCAGGTCGGCATTCTTCGGCATGGCGAGCGTGGACAGGGTCTTCTTGTCCAGCTTGGCGAAGGCCGAGTCGACGGGAGCGAAGACGGTGAACTGGTCACCGTTGAGCGTGTCGACGAGGTTGACCTTCGGGTTGAACTGGCCGGAGACGGTGGCTACCAGGGTCTTGAGCAGCGGGTTGTTGCTGGCCGCTGTCGCGACCGGGTCCTCGGCCATACCGGAGACCGAGCCGGAGCCCGACGGGACGGCCTTGGCGTAGGCGGCGCAGCCCTTGCCGACCAGGTCAGTAGCGGCAGGTTGCGCTGACGGTACGGAGCTGGCCGAAGACTGCGTGTCGCGCGACGCTGGGGTGGTGCTGCCGCCGGCGTTGGTGCCTGTCGAGTCGTTGGACGAGCAGCCGACGGCGCCGAGCAGGGCGACCGTGCAGGCCGACGCCGCGAGGAGCTTGGTGGATGTAAGTCGCATTATGGGTACTTCTTTCCGAGATAGATGGTGGGGAAGGGTGTCGCCCGGTGCTGCCACGGTCATGCGACCGTGACGTTGACGCTGTGCCAACCTGTTGCCCCGTTGGGTCTCGGCGAGACCCGACGGGAAGTTTGTGTGTAGCCGGACCGGTCTGTCGCCCGGACCTCGATCTGATGAGCACCGGAGTCGGCCTCCCACTCGTAGACCCACTGACGCCAGGTGTCGATTGAGTCCTCCGCGGGCAACCGGGTCGGTTGCCACGAGCCGCCGTCGATCCGCACCTCGACCTTCTGGATCCCGGTGTTCTGGGCCCATGCGACTCCGGCGACGGCGTTCCTGCCGGTCGGGAGCTTGGCGAACGACGTCGGGACGTCGATGCGGCTGAACGTCTTGATGGGCGCCTCGGCGTCGAAGCCGCGGTCGGTCCAGTACGCCGTAAAGTCGGCGAACCGCGTGACCTCCAGGTCGACGAGCCATTTGGTGGCCGACACGTACCCGTACAGACCGGGGACGATCATCCGGGCTGGGAACCCGTGAGCTAGCGGAAGTGGCTCGCCGTTCATGCCGATGGCCAGCATCGCCTCGCGGTCGTCGGTCAGAGCCTGAAGAGGCGTGCCGATGGTCATACCGTCGACGCTGGTCGACTGGACCGCGTCGGCGTCGGCGCTCACTCCAGCCCTGTCGAGCAGGTCGGACATCTTGACGCCAAGCCAGCTGGCGTTGCCGGCATAGTGGCCGCCGACCTCGTTGGAGACGCAGGCCAAGGTGACGCGTCGTTCGATCAGGGGCATGGCGAGGATCTCGGCGAACGAGAATTCGACGTCGTTGTCGACCAGTCCGTGGATCTTGAGCGACCAGCTGGCGGAGTCGATCTGCGGAACCGACAGGGCGGTGTCGACGCGGTAGAAGTCAGAGTTAGCGGTGATGTACGGCGTGATGCCTCTTACGTTGTCGCTGGTCAATCCGCCGGTGAGCGGGGGCGCGACCTCGGACGCCTTGGGCAGCGTGATGTCGTTGCGAGAGCGGGCCCCTATGTCGCCGAACACCCGCGAAGTGCCGATGCCGACTGCGGCGACGGCGCCACTGGCGAGTGCCGCGGCGAGGAATGCGCGACGGTCGAAGCCGGCTGGAGCCGAGTTCTCCTGAGGGGTCACCGAGGTGGAACGGGCGGTCGGCGTACGGAGGAAGTCCGGTTCGCGGGGTCCGGCCGACTGCCCGGATTGGCGGACGGTCGAGGCGGAAGCAGCAGTGCTGCCCGCCCCGACCGCCACGAGGGGCGCTGCCTCCTCAGCGGGCTGCGCGACCGTCGTTGGTGACGTGGTCCAGTGCCGCGTGAAGAGGTAGAGGAATCCGACGCTCACGACGAGCGCGACTATCGCTGGCGCCATCTTGGCGACGGGACCTACCAGCGTGGTGCGGTCGGTGTACGCCGCGACGAGGCCGATGAGGCCGAGAAGTGTGGTCAGAGCAAGAGCCGCTCGGCGGCTGCGCCAAGCGAGGATCCCCGTGATCGCGGCCAGCAGGGCGATCGCCGTGAAGATCCCGGTGAGCAGGAAAGGCTTGTCGTTGGTGCCGAGGTTCTTGATCGCCCAGTCCTTCACGGCGCCGGGCGTAGCGTCGATGACGCGTGACCCGACAGCCGTGATAGGAGTGGGCGCGCCACCAACGATGACCGATGCGATCATCGACGCCCCAACCCCCGCTGCAGCGGAAAGGAGGCCGGCTGCCGCTCCGAGAGGGATGCGGGGGCGCTTGGTGGTCGTCACATCAAGGTATTCGCCGCCGAAGCGGGTTCGGATTGAAAAGCCACGCCGTGAAATCGCACGTTATGGGATGATTCAAAGCCGGATTACGGTACTTGCTCGGTCAGCAGTCCTGGTGCCTCGGCGCACTTACAGGTGCTCGGCGCCGCCCGAATGGACGGTTGGTCTCCCAGCGGTGGTGCTACAGGTACATACCGTTGGACTGCCCCGCACGGTCGTCGGAGGGCGGCCCAGGCATACCGGGGACGCGGCCCCCGGCTTGCACGTCCGCACCCGGCGGCAGGGCCCGCCGCATCTGCTCGAGCTGGGCCCGCGCCGACATCTGCTGGGCGTAGATGGCGGTTTGGATGCCGTGGAAGAGACCCTCGAGCCAGCCGACGAGCTGGGCTTGGGCTATCCGCAGCTCCGACTCGCTGGGGGTTTCCTCCCCGAAGGGCAGGCTGAGGCGCTCGAGCTCCTCCACCAGCTCGGGGGCCAGTCCGTGCTCAAGCTCCTTGATGGAGGCCTGGTGGATCTCTCGCAGCCGTAGGCGGCTGGCTTCGTCGAGCGGAGCGGACTTGACCTCCTCGAGAAGCTGCCTGATCATGCTGCCGATCCGCATCACCTTGGCGGGCTGTTCGACGAGGTCGGCGACGGATCGACCATCGCCCTCCTCGTCGTCGCCGCCAGCGGAGGCCATCTCGTTCGGTCCGACCACGACGACACGAGGATCGTCGGCGTGCTGGGGCTCGGGGCTCTGGCTCGTCATTTCGTCAGCGTACGTGGTGGGCCGCCGGAGTTTCAGGTCTCCTGGGGATCGTCGCGAACGACGTTGACAGAACCGGGCGGGCCAGTTGGCGCTATGTGGTCAGCACGACCTTTCCGATGTGGTCCCCCGCCTCGACGAGCTCATGGGCGCGCCGTACCTCGTCGAGCGGCACCTTGGCGTGGACGACAGGGAAGACGGTCTTGTCGACGACGAGCGGCCAGGCGTTGGCCTCGACACTGGCGATGATGGCGGCCTTCTCGTCGGGTGGCCGGGCCCGAAGCGTCGTCGCGATGACGGCGCACCGCTTGCGCATCAGGGCGTTGAGGTCGAGCTCGCCTCGTGCGCCACCCTGCAGACCGATCACGACGAGGCGGCCTTCGACGGCCAGCGCCTCGACGTTTCGACCGAGGTAGGCGGCGCCGATGCTGTCGAGGATTACGTCGGCACCGGACTCGTCCAGACTCCTGACCTCTGCGACGAAGTCCTGCTCCTTGTAGAGGATGGCGAGATCGGCTCCGAGTGACCTGCACGCGTGCGCCTTGTCGGCCGATCCGACCGTGGTCGCGACCCGGGCTCCGAGCGCGTGAGCGAGCTGGATTGCCATCATGCCGATCCCGCCTCCCCCGCCGTGCATCAGAAAAAGCTCGTCGGGCTGGAGTCCTGCAGCCATGAACACGTTCGCCCACACCGTGGACACCACCTCGGGCAGGGCGGCGGCGTCGGTGAGATCCATGTCGTCGGGCACGGGGAGCACCTGTCCCTCCGGCACCGCGACCTTGTCGGCATACCCACCCGCGGTCAGGAGGGCGCAGACGCGGTCACGCACGTGCCACCGCTCCGTACCCTCGCCCACTGCCGAGACCGTCCCGGCACACTCGAGCCCGAGGATGTCGGACGCTCCGGGTGGCGGCGGGTAGCGGCCCTCCCGCTGCATCAGGTCAGCCGGGTTCACCGCTGAGGCGACGATGTCGATCACGACCTCGCCGGGTCCTGGCTCCGGGTCGGGCAGCTCTCGGACGTCGAGCACCTCAGGCCCGCCGGCTTCTCGGCATACGACAGCACGCATGCCGGCTACGGTAACGGGCCCCACGCTACTGGCTGGCAGCCAGCTCAGCGGCGATGTCGACGCAGTCAGCGATGTCGTTGACGGACCCGCCCCGGAGCCCGGCGGCGTATCCGACGAGAAACGTCGTGAGCGGCGCGGCGGGCCGCTCGACCTGATGGGCAGCGTCTCGGGCGAGGTCCAGGATCGCGTCGATCTCGACCTCGGGGTCGACGCCGAGCGCGTCGCAGAGCTGTTCGTTCCACGTCGTCAGGCTCATCGTCCCTCCAGCAGGTGTCTGGAACGCTCGACGTCATCCCACGTGTCGCAGTCGAGCGTCACCTCAGGATCCGTTGCGAGCTCCTGCATCGTCAAGCGGGCAACGACGTGGCGCATGGCGACACCGTCGGGCGAGCCGCTCTGAGCCAGCGCCCTGGCCAGTGACGCCGTGCGAAACGCCGATGCGAGGTACTGGCGCCGCCCCTGCCCGTCCAGCAGGATGGCCCCGTCCACCAGCCCGGTCGTCGCCGTCACGAGCCTGTCGACGGTGCTGTCGGTCAAGAGCGGCATGTCACACGCCAGCACCACGACGACGGATGACTCGACGTAGGGCAGCGCCGCGGCGATCGCCGCGACAGGGCCACCGCCGGGCGGGTCCTCGGACACCGGTGTCACTCCGTCTGGGAGGAGTCGAGCCGGTCCCGCCACCACGACGTGCGCGGCACCCCTCACGGCGTCCAACGCCCGGTCGAGCAGGGGCTTGGTGCCGATCACGACCGCCGCCTTGTCCAGCCCGCCAAGGCGCCGCCCCGCGCCACCCGCCAGCACGACGGCGTCGTAGTCCTCCATGCGCCGATCCTCGCACTGCCAGACTGGTCGTATGCGCGTCTCCGCCGTCCAGTTCGCCGCCTCCACCGATCTCGACGCCAATGCGGCGACGATCACCCGACGCGTGGCCGGCGCTGCGGCCGCCGGCGCGGAGCTTGTGGTCCTTCCGGAGGCGTCGATGTACGACTTCGGGCCGCCCGACTCCGACCTCGGCCCGGTCGCCCAGGCGGTCGACGGCCCTTTCGTGGCCTCGCTCAGCGAGCTGGCGAGAACCCATCAGGTCGGTCTTGTGGCAGGCATGTTCGAGACGTCGCACGAGCCGGACCGTCCGTTCAACACCCTTGTCGTGTTGGATGCCGGCGGTGACCTCCTGACGTCGTACCGCAAGGCACACCTGTACGACTCCTTCGGGTACCGCGAGTCCGACAGGCTGCTCGCAGGCGCGACAGCCGTTAGCTCATTCTCCTGCGGAGGTCTGACGGTCGGCCTGATGACGTGCTACGACCTGCGCTTCCCCGAGGTCGCACGAGCGCTCGTCGATGACGGGGCCGAAGTCATCGTGGTCCCATCGGCTTGGGTGAGGGGGCCGCTCAAGGAGGACCACTGGGCCACCCTGCTTCGGGCCCGGGCGATCGAGAACACCCTGTACGTCGCCGGGGCGGCCCAGACCGGGAAGCACTACTGCGGATGCAGCATGGTCGTCGACCCGATGGGTGTGGTGCTGGCTGCTCTGGGCGACGAGGAGGGGGTCGTGACAGCAGAGCTCGACGCCTCGCGGGTCGCCTCTGTCAGGAGACACAACCCGTCGCTCGCCAACCGTCGACTCGTCCGTCCCTGACGCTGCTGCCGGTGTCTGGCGGCGCTCGGCACGGTGCGAGAATCGGCGCGGCGACTCATCCCGAGTTTCCTGGAGGGGTGCCGGAGCGGCCTATCGGAACCGCCTTGAAAGCGGTCGCTGGCAGTGATGTCAGCCGCGGGTTCAAATCCCGCCTCCTCCGCCACGAGAGGGCGTGACCTGGAAGCCATGGGTGCCGAGACGATCTACCGCCTCGATGCAGCGGTCATGGTCCGAGTGCTCGGCCCGCTCTTCGTCGCAACCGGCGTGGCATGGGTCGCGGTGACCCTTGCGGGGTTCGCGTCCTGGATCGTCGTGGTCATGGCTATTGTCACGCTCGTTCTCGTCGTGGCCAGTGTCCTCGCGGTGGTCCGTCCGCCGCGGGTCATGACGCTGTCAGAGACCGGCTTCCACATCTTTCTCGTCCGGGGCGCCGGCACAACAGCGAGCACCTGGCTGGAGGTGGACTCTGTGGAGACCACCACGGCGCGACGGGTCCCGTCCATCGTGATGAAGCTGTCGGGCGGGCGGTCCACCGTCATACCGCTGTCCCTGCTCGGACGCCGCGCCGTCGGGGCACAGCGCGAGATCCACGATCGGCTCAACACAGCCCACGGCTACCGCCACCTCGACTCACCCTAGGTGCGCTCGGCGCGGCGGTGGCCTCAAGGTCCGATTGGAGTCGGCGACGGACTGCCGGGTACTCTTTGGCGTCGCGTTCGCGGGGCGGGGAGGTGTCGCATAGTGGCCTAGTGCGCCCGCCTGCTAAGCGGGTTGAGGGTTAAACCTCTCGCGGGTTCAAATCCCGCCACCTCCGCCACATGCGCAGGCGCGGCGTAGGCGGGCAGGGGGTTGCCTGCCTGCCGGTTCGGCGGCGGCATCATGAGGTCTCGCCCCTTCGCGGCCGTACCCACGTCGTCCGCCCGAACGTGTCAGGGCCCCAGATCGCTCGGAGTGCTGAGGCCCTGACACGAAACGGTGTGCTCAGCCGACCCTCGCCTTGAGGCCGTCGAGCTCCGTCCACAGGACGGTGGGGAGCTTGTCGCCGAATGTCTCGAACCATTCCGCGATCTGTGAGATCTCGTCGCGCCACTGCTCGGGGCTGACGTCGAGCGCGGCGGCGATGTCGTCGCGGCTCACGTCGAGTCCGTCCAGGTCGAGTGCATCGACCGTCGGAACTCGCCCGACGGGTGTCTCCACGGCGTCCGCGGTGCCCTCGAGGCGCTCCACGACCCACTTGAGGACCCGGCTGTTCTCGCCGAAGCCGGGCCACAGGTAGCCACCGTCGTCACTGCGACGGAACCAGTTGACGTAGAAGATCCTCGGCAGCTTGGCCGGGTCGTTGTCCTTGCCGACCTGTATCCAGTGGGACAGGTAGTCCGCGGCGTGGTAACCGATGAACGGCAACATGGCCATCGGGTCGCGGCGGACCACGCCGACGGTCCCGGTGGCAGCAGCCGTCGTCTCGGACGAGAGAGTCGCACCCATGAACGTGCCGTGCGCCCAGTCGCGCGCCTCGGTGACGAGCGGGACAGTCGTCTTTCGGCGGCCGCCGAACAAGATGGCGTCGATGGGCACACCCTGTGGGTCCTCGTACTCGGACGCGAGGATCGGGCACTGTGTTATAGGCGTACAGAAACGGCTGTTGGGGTGCGACGACACCTCGTCAGATTCTGGCGTCCAGTCGTTGCCCTTCCAGTCCGTCAGGTGGGCGGGGGGCTCTTCGGTCATGCCCTCCCACCACACGTCGCCGTCATCGGTGAGTGCGACGTTGGTGAAGATCGAGTTGCCCTTCTCGATGGTGCGCATGGCGTTGGGGTTGGTCTTCCAGCCCGTGCCCGGCGCCACACCGAACAATCCGTACTCGGGGTTGACGGCATAGAGCCGGCCGTCGTCGCCGAACCTCATCCAGGCGATGTCGTCACCCAAGGTCTCCACCGTCCAGCCCGGGACCGTCGGCTCGATCATCGCGAGGTTCGTCTTCCCGCAGGCGCTCGGGAACGCGGCTGCGACGTATTTCGTCGAACCCTCCGGCGAGGTGAGCTTGAGGATCAACATGTGCTCGGCCAGCCAGCCCTCGTCGTGGGCGATGGCCGAGGCGATACGCAGCGAGTAGCACTTCTTGCCGAGCAGCGAGTTCCCGCCGTAGCCCGAGCCGTAGCTCCAGATCTTCCGCTCTTCGGGGAAGTGGCTGATGTACTTGGTGTCGTTGCAGGGCCACGGCACGTCGACATCCCCGGCCCCGAGCGGAGCTCCGACAGAGTGCAGGCACGGCACGAACTCCGCCTCGAGCTCCTCCATCCGCTTGAGGATCTTGCTGCCCATGCGGGCCATGACGCGCATGGACGCCACGACGTATGCCGAGTCGGTGATCTCCACGCCGAACATCGGAGACCTCGCATCGAGATGGCCCATGACGAAGGGGATGACGTACATGGTCCGGCCGCGCATCGAGCCCCGGTAGAGCTCCGTCATGACCGACTTCATCTCCGCCGGCGCCATCCAGTTGTTGGTGGGGCCGCAGTCGGATTCGTCGACCGAGCAGATGAATGTGCGGTCCTCGACCCGAGCGACGTCCGAAGGGTCCGAAGCGCACCAGAAGGAGTTCGGCTTCTTGTCCTCGTCGAGCTTCACCAACGTGCCGAGCTCGACGAGCTCCCCGGTTATGGCGACCCACTCGTCGTCTGATCCCGAGCACCAGTGGACGCGGTCTGGCTCGGTCAGGGCGCCTACCTCCTGCACCCAGCTCAGTAGCCCCCGGTGGGACGTCGGCTGGGAGACCTGGCGCTGTACGGCCCCGGCAGCCTCTGTCGCGCTCTGCGTCTCGTCCTTGGACATCGTCTCGGCTGTCATCGCCCGGGGTTGCCTTTCGTATGGTCGCGGTGGGGTTGCCACCAACCGCTGCTCGTCGCAGCGGGTCGAGTGAACGGGTCTACGTCTCACATGATGGTCATGGAGCCGGTTGCTGACACGGTACGCGAGTCGCCGAGGCCGCGCGACCGCTCAGATGTGAGCCAGGTCACGGTAAGCGTTTACGGCACGCTGGCGTGCGAGCGATCCTGGGTTCCGTCAGGTTTGTGGCCTGCTGGCGTCACCTGTGCGTCGCAACGTGCGAAACCGGTAGACTCGCGCTTCGCGCTTGTCGTCCGAACGACGTCCAGCCACCAGCGCTCGTAGCTCAACGGATAGAGCATCTGACTACGGATCAGAAGGTTGGGGGTTCGAATCCCTCCGAGCGCGCCAACGTGGCCATGACGCGCATCCGTCGCTGACCAGCGCATTTGCTCTCGCAGAGCCAGCACGGCTACTGCCGGAAACAAGGGCGAGCCGTCGTTTACTGCAACGCAGTACTGCAGCCGTGTCATTTTTCGTCCTCGTCGAAGAGAGGGCCGACCAGGTCCAGACCAAGGCCCGAAATCCGAGCGACGACCCGTCGAGGCCCGCGTATCGTCGGCGGGATGCTGGTGGACGGACTCCATGGCTTCCTGACCGACAGCCACTTCACGGGGGTCGTCGGGCTCAAGCAGGGCGATCTGACGCTGTTCGAGGGCGCCTACGGCCTGGCCTCGCCGCGGTGGGGCATTCCCAACACGCTCGAGACCCGCTTCGACACGGCCAGCATCACCAAGTTGTTCACCAGCGTGGCTGTGCTGCAGCTCGTCGGACGCGGGTTGCTCGACCTCGATGCCTCGATCCACAAGTACGTCGACCTCGCCGGCACCACGATCTCCCGCGACATCACCCTGCGTCACCTGCTCACCCACACCAGTGGACTCGCCGACGACGCCGACGAGGAGGCGGGTGAAGAGTACGCCGACCTGTGGCTCGAACGTCCAGTCAACTCGGTCACCACCACAGCCGACTTCCTCCCTCAGTTCGCCTATAAGGAACCGTTGGCTCCGCCTGGGGAGCAGTGCCGCTACTGCAACGTCGGCTATGTGCTGGCCGGTCTCGCCGTCGAAGGGGCAAGTGGACGGTCCTACCGCGAGCACGTCGCCGCAGAGGTCTTCCCCGCGGCGGGGATGACCGCCTCGGGGTTCTTCGACCGTCGCTGGGCAGAGCCCAACGTCGCCGAGGGCTTCGACCTTGGCCCTGACGGTCACCTCGAGCAGAACATCTTCAAAAGCCCGCCGATCGGGTCGCCCGACGGTGGTGCGCTGGTCACGCTCGGCGATCTGTTGCGGTTCGTGGCCGCCGTCCGCAGGGGTGCGCTCCTGCCGCCCGAGCTGACGACATTGTTCCTCACCCCGCAGGTCCGACACGACGATGAGGTGCAGTACGGCTTCGGTTTGGAATTTAAGGGACCCGTCTGGTGGAAGGAGGGCTGCTGGGGCGGTGCCGGCGGCATCGTCACGCACTACGGCGAACACGGGATCGACGCCGCCGTGCTGTCGAACACCCGAGACGACGCCTGGCCCGTGGTCCGCGAACTGAACCGGCTGTCCGTGGCCGGTTAAGCCCAGGTTCGGTTCCGCGAGGAATCCCCCACGCGGGCCCGTGATCTGGCACGACGCTGCGGATCCCCAAGCTGCAACGCAGTCCTGCAACCGCGTCATTTCGCGTCCCCGTCGAACAGCTCGCCGACCAGGTCCAGAGTTTGCCTCTTCGCGTCCAGAGTCACGTGTCCGTAGACGTTCATCGTCATCTCGATGGTGGAGTGGCCGACGATGCCCATCGCAGTCCTGGGCGGCACTCCCAAGCCCAGAAGCACGGACACGCAGCCGTGCCGGAAGTCGTGCAGACGGACCATCCGCAGCCCGGCCTTCTTACAGGCCTCCTGAACAACGCGCGTGTAGTTCCGCGGGTCGATCGGCGTTCCGATCTGAGTGGTGAACACGTAGCCTGACTTTGGCCACCGCTCCGCCAGCTGCACGCGCTTCAGGTCCTGGGCCTGGCGATGCACCCCCAGGACACGAACCACCATCCGTGGTAGCGGGATGGTCCGCCGGATCGCGCAGTCTTCGTCGGAAGCACCATCAGCTTTCCGTCAATTCGCTGTATGCCTCGCCGCACCTAGGCAGCCGTCGCCGCCGCGCCCGCTTACCACCCTGAGACGCATACCGTGACCGCTGTGGCACAATCGGCGCGTGGCAAAGTTACTCATCAGCGACGACTCAGTGACCGTATCGCTCAGCAGCGTGGAGAAGGTCGAAGCCCTTCATGGGAATGTGACGGTATCCCGCTCCTCCATCACCGCCGTCAGTGCCGTGCCCGACGGTTTGGCCGAGGTTCATGGACTGTCCGCACCTGGCACCCGCCTGCAAGGTGTCATCATGGTGGGGACCTGGAAGCATCGCGACGGCATCACCTTCGCCGTGTGTCATGGCGAGCGTCCCGCTGTGGTGGTGGACCTCGTCGGTGAGGGCTATGACCGGCTTGTCGTGACGGTCGACGACGCGGAAGAGGTAGCGCGTTCTCTCACGCCGTCCGGAGCCGGGTCGAACACCACGTAGTTGGGCCCGCCGAGCGCGCCTACCATGCTCTCAGCCGCACCCTGCGGTCGGCGCAGCACCGCCATCCCAGCTGGACGCCTCCTAGTCTCCTGGCCGCGTAGTACTGCTGCCCCGACGTAAGGCCGCCTGGATCGTCGGCGAAGGTGTCGAAGTCCAGGTTTCGCGCAGCCGTCGACTTCCGTTCACCCAGGCGTACCGGCCCACTGCATAGCGTTGCGCTTGGGTCACTCCTTCGCGGAGACCTGGGCACCTATGAGGAGGTCATCGTGGCGCAAGTCCAGAGCGTGATGCGTCGTCCGGCTGTTGCAGCAGCCACGGCGCTGGTTGTGTTGGGAGCAGGTTCGGCAGTCGCTGGAGGGTTGCTCAACGCGAGCTCCCCCTCACAACCGCTGCATGCGGGTCCGCAAGGAAGCGGTACAGCGATCACGCCAGCCGGCTGGTACGTCGACCCTGCGGGCACGCAGACCAGGCTGGGCGACCTCCCGACCGCAGCGGCACTGAGCCCGAGCGGGCGTTGGCTGGTCGCCATGAACGCCGGACAGGGCACCCAGTCACTTCAGGTCGTCGACACACGCGACGGCAAGGTCAGCCAAACGGTTCGCTTTCAGTCTCCGGAGGCACTGTACGCGGGGCTCGCCTGGGGTCCGTACGGCCGCAGGCTGTTCGCCAGCGCCGGAGGAAACAACAAGGTCCGGGTGTTCCGGGTGGACGCAGGGACGCTCACCGAGCGGCAACCCATCGCGATCCCAAGCACCGCGACCAGGCCCGACCCCTATCCGGCAGGCCTTGCTGTGGCCCCGGACGGCTCGCGCCTCTACGTCGCTGACCAGCTCGGCGACGCCTTCAGCCAAGTAGACCTGACCACCGGGACTGTCCGCACCGTAGGCACCGGGCACAACCCCTACGGAGTGGCCCTGGCACCCGACGGTGACACCGCATATGTCAGCGACCAGGGCTCGAGCACCGTCGACGTCTTCGACGTCAGCGGGGCCACACCGCAGCTGACGCGACAGGTCCCGGTCGGTACCCACCCGAACCGGATGGTCGTCGACCCGACGGACGGCACGTTGTACGTCGCGAACTCTGAGAGCGACTCCGTGAGCGTGCTCCCGGCCGGTTCGAGCCGGCCTACCGCGCGCATCGACCTCTCGCCCTACCAGGGCGCTCCTGTCGGCAGCAACCCCGACGGACTGGCTCTCTCCCCGGACCGCACGACCCTCTATGTTGCCAACTCGGGTAACAACGACATCGCAGTGGTGGACCTTGCTAAGCGTCGGGTGGTCGGCTTGGTCCCGACCGCGTGGTACCCCACCGACGTCTCGGTGTCGGTCGACGGAAGCCAGCTCTTCGTGACCAACGCGAAGGGTCTTGGAGCCGGGCCGAACGCCAAGCCGCTGGCTACCGCGCCAAGCCCGTACCATGACGTGGTCTCGCCGGCACAGTACGTCGGCTCGATGATCGTCGGCACACTCTCGCGGATACCCCTGCCGGCGAGCACGCGAGAGCTGGCGAAGATGACCCAGCGGGTGGTTCAGATCGACGGGTTCGGCACACGGACCGGGTCCCGTGTCGACAGGGCGGGCAACGCCTCGGTCGTACCCACGACGCTCAGCCCCACCTCGCCGATCAAGCACATCGTGTATGTGGTCAAGGAGAATCGGACCTACGACCAGGAGTTCGGCAGTCTACCCAAGGGTAACGGTGCCGACTGGATCAACCTCTTCGGCCAGGAGTCCGCTCCGAATGCCCGCCACCTACAGCGGCGATTCGTCACCCTCGACAACTTCTACGCAAACGCCGAGGTCAGCGCGCAGGGATGGAACTGGTCGGTCGGCGCCAACTCCAACCCCTACGTGGAGCAGACGTGGCCGGCGAACTACTCCGGCCGCAACCACCCGTACGACTACGAGGGTGGCAACCCGGCGACCGCGCCGAACGATAACGTTCATGGGGCCTACCTCTGGGACCGGCTCGACGATGCCGGCGTGCCCTTTCGCAGCTTCGGATTCTACAAGTTCGGGCCGAACCTCAACAGTGGAGCCGCGCCGCCCGACCCGAAGCTTGCCTCCCATGACATCAAGCCCTACTGGGGTTTTGACCTGGGCTGTCCGGACTCCCCCATCTCCTTCGACTACCAGACGTGCCCACGGAGCCGGTTCGAGGTCTGGCGGGACAACTTCCGAGCCCACGGCCTGCCCACCTTTGAGCAGGTCCGGCTGCCGAACGATCACACCACGGGCACCGTGCCTGGCACTCTGACGCCCCGCTCGTACGTCGGCGACAACGACTGGGCGCTGGGCCGTCTCGTCGACGTGGTGTCGCACTCCCGGTACTGGAAGTCCACGGCGATCTTCGTGGTCGAGGACGATGCGCAGGACGGACCCGACCACGTCGACGGACACCGCACGATCGCGCAGGTCATCAGTCCCTACACGCAGACCGGACGGGTCGACTCGACCTTCTACTCGACGGTGTCGATGCTTCGCACTATGGAGCTCTTCCTGGGCATCGCGCCGTTGACTCAGTTCGACGCCGCCGCGACACCGATGCTGAACTCCTTCGCGCCGCAGCCGAACCTCACTCCGTACGACGCCGTTAAGCCGGCTTCGATCGATCCGCCGCAGTACAACACGGCCGGCGCCCCGATGGCTACGGCGTCGGGGCACCAGGACCTGACGACGGAGGACCGCATCGACGAGCACACCTTCAACAAGGCCATCTGGCAGAGCGTCAAAGGCCGGTACAGTCAGATGCCTTCCCCCGCGCTCCGGCGGTAGGGGTCAGGTAGTGGCTGCTGCCCGGAGCCTGGCCCGGTAGGCGCGGGTCTTGCTCTTGTTTCCGCAGCCGTGCTCGCACCAGTTGCGCGACCGGTTCTTCGACGCGTCGTAGTACGCCCATGCGCACTCGTCTGCGGAGCAGATCTTCAAGCGCCACCACGTGCCCGCTACGACTGAGTCGTTGACGGCGATGGCTAGAGCGGCCAGCGCGCCCATCACGCCCTTCTCGACCGGTACCAGGGTTGTGCCGTCGCCTTCCCACTGCACTCTCAGCGGAAGCCTGGACAGAAGTGGCTGAAGAGCCGGAATGGTGTCCGAGTCGCCGTCGTGGTTCAGCTCGAGGGCGCGACGTAGCGCAGCCCGTAGTGACTGCGCGAAAACCAGGTCCTCGGCGGTGGACGGTGTACGTCGGCTGAGCAGCCCCGCGCTGAAGAGGAAGTGCGTCAACGCGCCGTGAGTCGACAGATCGTCGGTCGCCGTCTCGGTGTCCGCCGTGTTGACGAAGTCGCGAACCAGGATGACCCCGGCAGGAACATCGTTGCTCATACGCCACTCCCTTCGCCATCTGCCGAACAATCTGACCCCGAACTGGGTAGCTTCGGAAGATGCTTCGACACCAGCATAACTCGTTTACCGGTTGCGTAACCCCCCAACACCAGCGTAATGTCTTGACCAGTGTCGCGGTCTAGACAGAGAAGGGGACGAGACCATGAGCCATTGGGGTTACGTGATCGAGGGGCTGATGCACGAGCACGACGACGTGCCGGCTCGCCGGGCTCGGCGGATCCGTCAGGCACGATCGTCTCGTCGTCGGGTGCACCGAGCACTGCTCACGCGCAGAATGTTCGGCTGGTTGCACAGAACGACCAAGGTATCCGCGAAAGTCGCGCCGATCGACCAGTGCTGGTCTGGTTGACGACCACCGCCACGTTGGTGCCCGTCGATGCGGCACCGGCACCTGAGCCGCTGTTAGTCCAGAAGGCGAACGCGGCGCCGCCGACGGCGAGGAGGCCGACGATGAGGACCACCGTCGACGTCTTCGGTGTCCTGCGCATTGCGCTTGCTCCTGGGCTCGTGCGTGCGGGGGCGGTCGTCGCTTCGCGACTCTCGAAGCGAGAGTCAGGGTTGGGACCCATGAATAGGGAAGCGAACGATATATCGCACAAAGTGATCAAGTAGTTGAATTCGACTGTCCGTCGCCGTGGCGAACCCCGGTCTCGACGTCGACTACGTCCCATGTCCCCGGAGACGGGCTCTTCTCGTGCGGCGATGATTGGTAACTCCGGATGGGCCATTCACATGCGCTTAAAGTAACCATGAGACTACTCTAAGTCATATTGGTTGACCGTTCTATCGGGAGTAGGTATGAGTCCGCGATCCGACCGTCTCGTGCCGGTGAACGTCATGCCGTTTGCTCTGGCACCGGCGTCGCCAGCCATGTCGTCGGCGCTGCATGAGTCTCCGGAGGTCCGCGGTGACGGGGTGGCGCTCCAGCTGGTGTTAGCCGACCGTGACCTGCACAGCGTCTACCAGCCGATCGTTGAGCTCGACACTGGCGCGACCGTCGCCTACGAGGCGCTTGCGCGTGGCCCACAGGGCACCGCCCTCGAGCGTCCGGACCTTCTCTTCGCGGAGGCGCGACGAGCCGGACGGTTGTCGGAGGTGGACGCAGCCTGTCAGGAGGCGGCGCTGACAGGCGCCCGCATCGGCGGCCTGAAGGCCCCGTGGACGTTGTTCGTCAACATCGAGCCCGAGGCGACCCATGCCGCCATGCTCGCGCCGCCAACCTCTGACGATGACGCCGATGCGGCGGGCCCGGCGGACGACTTCCGGGTCGTGGTGGAGCTGACGGAGCGAGCACTCGTAGGCGATCCGGCCCGGCTGCTCCAGCTCGTCGCGCGCATCCGGGCACGTGGATGGGGGATCGCCCTGGACGACGTCGGCGCGGACCGTAGCTCCCTGGCACTGCTGCCTCTCCTTCGACCGGACGTGATCAAGCTGGACCTACGCCTGGTGCAGCAGCGCCCTAGCGAAGACATCGCCCAGATCGTCAGTGCCGTCAACGCGGAGGCAGAACGATCTGGCACGGTCGTCCTTGCCGAGGGAATCGAGACCGATGAGCACCTTCACATCGCCCTGTCGTTCGGCGCCTCTCTCGGACAGGGGTGGCTCCTCGGACGACCGGCGCCGCTGCCGGATTCGCTCCCGCAGTTCTCCGGTAGACCGATCGCGATCGTGCAACGCGGCGGTATCGCATCCGAGCCCTCGCCCTTCGCTCTCGGTGCCAGCGTGCGAACGCCCCGACTGGGGCGCAAGCTGTTGCTCATCGAGATAAGCAAGCATCTCGAGCGACAGGTGATCGCAGCCGGAGAGTCGGCGGTAGTACTCTCCACCTTCCAGGACGCGTCATTCTTCACTCCTGCCACCCGTCGGCGCTACAGCGAACTCGCTGCCCACGCCGCGTTCGTGGGTGTCCTGGGCGAGGGAATGCCACCCGAACCCCTCGCCGGAGTACGCGGGAGCTTGCTGAGCGCCACCGACCCGCTCGTCGGCGAGTGGGACGTCGTGGTCGTCGGCCCGCACTTCGCGGCCACCCTCGTGGCCATCGACTCCGGGGACGGCGGCCCGGACAACGACCGCCGTTTCCACTTCGTGCTGTCGCACGACCGAGAGCTGGCCATCGAGGTCGCCCTCACGCTGATGTCGAGAGTCTGGCCCGACCGGTAGCCGCAGGCGAGGTGCGGCGCGACGCCGGTCAGTCAGCAGTCGGCGTGGTCCTGGCGGCCCGCAGCCCCGCCGTCCACTTCTCCTCGATCCGGGCGAACTTCCAGACCGCGAGCGCAACCACCCAGGTGACCACGAACAGCGCGACGACCGCGTAGCCGACGTAGTTGAGGTTGAGACTGGCGAGGGAGGCGAGCGGCCCAGACGTGATCCCGAGCCGGTCGGTCAGGATGGAGAGGAGCTCGATCGTGCCGATGATCAGAGCGACGGCGACCGACAGCCCAGTGATGGTGATGTTGTAGAACACCTTGCGGACCGGCCTCGAGAAGGCCCAGCCGTACGCGAAGTTCATGAAGCATCCGTCGATGGTGTCGAACATGCTCATGCCGGCGGCGAAGAGAACGGGGAGCGTCAGGACGGCATACCAGGGGAGACTGGCCGCTGCGGCGCCTCCGGCGAGCACCAGAAGCCCTACCTCCGTCGCGGTGTCGAAGCCGAGTCCGAAGAGGAGCCCGACCGGGTACATGTGCCACGGCTTGGTGACGGCCCTGGTCGCTCCGCCGAGAAACCTGTTCATAAAGCCCCGGTTGTCGAGCTGGTCTTCGAGGGCGGCCTCGTCGAAGTCGCCGAGGCGCATCTGGCGAAACACCCTGATGATGCCCATGAGCACGACAAGGTTGATGACTCCGATGATGTACAGGAAGACGCCCGACACCGCGGTCCCGACCAGGCCGGTTGTCTGCTGCAACACGGAGGAGTCGTTCGTCACCTGGCTTGCCAGCGCCCTCATACCTAGGGAGAGCAGGGCCACCAGCCCGAAGACGACCGACGAGTGCCCGAGCGAGAACCAGAACCCCACTGACAGAGGTCGCTTGCCTTCGGTCATCAGCTTGCGGGTCGTGTTGTCGATGGCAGCGATGTGGTCGGCGTCGAATGCGTGGCGCATTCCCAGGGTGTAGGCAGTAAGCCCGAGTCCCAGCCCGAAGACCTGGCCCGGCCCGACCTGGTACCCGTGCGGCGCCACGAGTGTCGCCAGCACACCCCATCCGACGAGATGGAGTGTCAGAACGAACACGGCCATCCCACCGATCGAACACCACTCCCTAAGGCTCAGCGCGCTGCGGATACGACCAAGACGCGACAGGGTCTCAGCAGACACTGTCGTTGTCGCGGCCATGTCTGCCCCGCCTCGATGGAGGTGCTCGTGCTCAGTGCCCGAGGATCCGTCCCACGCTAGTCGCGAACCACTCGTTGTTGCAAGACAGTGGCAATAAGACGCTGCGTCGGGGCGACCAGCGCTTCACGTCTTGACGTCAGGAGTCGGAAGCAGGTACATGCCGGCCAGGGCAAGCATCAGCGCAAGGAAGACCGGCACGCTGAGCAGGCCGAGGAGAGTAGCGATCGGGTACACGGCCAGGCCGAAGTTGTAGCGCCGGTTGCGGACGGCCAGCAGCTCCCGCGACACCCCCGCCTTGTGCAGCTCGGAGTGGCGCACCAGATAGCGCCACAAGACGTTGAAGGCGACCGCCATAGCTGTGCTCGTGAGTCCGTACAGCACCACTGCCACGCGCTGGTCACCGGAGGTCCCCTCACGCGTGTACTCGGCCAGCACGGCTGTGGGCCACGGCAGGACGCTGACGGGCAGGAGCAACAGCAGGTTGAGCACCTGAAGCGAATGGTCGGTCCGCCCCAGCAGGTTGAAGGTCGCGTGGTGGTTGAGCCAGATGATGCCGATGACGAGAAAGGACAGCAGGTAGGCCACGTAGTGCGGCCACTGGTCTGCGAGCGCCTGTCCGAGTTCTCCATGCGAGGCGCCCGGATCTGGAACCTTGATCTCCAGGATCAGCAGCGTGATCACGATGGCGAAGACACCGTCGCTGAATGCCTCCAGCCTGCCGACGCTCATGCCGACGTCTCGCGACCCGACATGGTCGGTCGGCCGCTCGCCCTCAGCAGGCTCCGATGTCACGCGCCCTCCATCAAGGATCGTCGTACCCCACCGCCGCCCGGTATCTCGGCCACCGGTAGTCCCGCTGGGCCATCGTAGGGGCGGCGGCGCATCGGGTACCTTTGGGCGACTGGCAGCCTCGCCGGGGCGGCTGGGAGCTCACACAGTCTCGACGGGACGGCCCCTTGCACGAGCTATCGATCACCCAGAGCGTGGTCGACGCGGTCAATGAGCGCATCGTCGACCAGCGAGTGGTGAGCTTGCGGCTCGAAGTCGGTCGGCTCTCCGGTGTCGTGCCCGACGCGCTGCGCTTCTGTTTCGAGCTGGTGACCGGCGAGACTGTCCTCGAAGGCGCCAGACTCGACATCGACGAGCGCGCCGGGCAGGCTCACTGTCGTTCATGTGAAGAGGACTTCGTCCTGACCGACCTGATCCTGCTGTGCCCCTGTGGTAGCGCCGACGTCGAGATCACCGCAGGCCGGGAGCTCGTCATCAAGTCTGTGGAGGTGGCCTGACCGATGTGCACGACCTGCGGCTGCGGCGACGAGACGGAGACGCGGGTGACCGCGCTCGCTGGCCGAGACCGAACATCGACCGGCCTTCACCCTGACGGTCGGGCACACCACCATCACGACGACGGACCGCACGATCATCTCGACCACTCCCACACCCACGTCGCCACCGCAGCGGCTCCCCGGACCGTCGAGATCGAGGAGCGGGTGCTCGCCAAGAACGACGGGCTCGCCCAGCGGAACCGGAGCTGGCTCTCGGCGCGCGGGATCGTCGCGCTCAACGTGATGAGCTCTCCGGGGTCGGGGAAGACGAGCCTGCTGGTGCGCACCATCCACGAGCTTTCGGCGGACCGTTCGGTGGCGGTCATCGAAGGCGACCAGGAGACACTGCTCGACGCCGAACGCATTCGGGCGACCGGCGCGAGCGTCGTACAGATCAACACCGGCGCCGGGTGCCACCTCGACGCCGAGATGGTGCAGAAGGGCATGAACGTACTGGACCCGCCCTCCCGCTCGCTCCTGTTCATCGAGAATGTGGGCAACCTCGTGTGTCCGGCGCTTTTCGACCTGGGTGAGACGAGCAAGGTGGTCGTCATCTCGACGACGGAGGGGCACGACAAGCCGCTGAAGTACCCGCACATGGTGGCTGCGGCCGACCTTCTCGTCATCAACAAGACCGACCTGCTGCCTTATGTCGAGTTCGACGTCGAGGCGTGTGCAACTCACGCTCGCAGCGTCAACCCCGGCCTGCCCGTCCTGCCGCTGTCGGTGACGACGGGTGCAGGCATGGACGCCTGGTACGGATGGCTGGCCGCCCTGTGACCCGTGCAGATCGTCCTCGCTTAGCCACCTCGGGCTAAGAATCTCGGGCAAGGGGGTCTGCTGCAACGATGCCGGCGCTGAAGCCTTGACACTTGATTTAGGCGAGGTGTAGACACAAAAGCACGCCAGACAATCGGGCCGTCGGCCCCATTCCAGGGCTGTGCAAGCGGCTCGGAGAGCGTGGCACGCATGCAGACTGCCGAAGCCATCGCCGCAGAACAGACTTTGATCCACGTGCTGTGGATCAACGCTGGACTCAGCTGTGACGGGGACTCCGTGGCGCTCACCGCCGCGACCCAGCCGAGCATCGAGGAGATCGCGCTCGGTGCGCTGCCAGGACTCCCGCAGATCGCGGTGCACTGGCCCCTCATCGACTTCGAGTGCGGCCCCAATGGCGGTGCTGACGACTTCCTCGAGTGGTTCTTCAAGGCCGACCGCGGCGAGCTCGAGCCGTTCGTGCTCGTCGTCGAAGGGTCTATCCCCAACGAGCGTCTGCACGACGAGGGCTACTGGTGCGGTTTCGGGAACAACCCGGCAACCGGTCAGCCGATGACTACCAGCGAGTGGCTGGACCGGCTCGCACCGAAGGCGACAGCAGTCCTCGCCGTAGGCACCTGCGCGACGTACGGCGGCATCCACGCGATGGCCGGCAACCCGACCGGTGCCATGGGCGTCCCCGACTATCTCGGCTGGGACTGGAAGTCCAAGGCGGACATCCCCATCGTCTGCGTACCCGGCTGTCCCATCCAGCCCGACAACCTGTCGGAGACGTTGACGTACCTGCTGTACATGGCCACGGGCCAGGCGCCGATGATCCCCCTGGACGAGGCGCTGCGACCCACCTGGCTGTTCGGTCAGACGGTGCACGAGGGGTGTGACCGCGCCGGCTACTACGAGCAGGGCGACTTCGCCACCGAATACGGCTCACCCAAGTGCATCGTGAAACTGGGCTGCTGGGGACCGGTGGTCAAGTGCAATGTTCCCAAGCGTGGCTGGATGAACGGGATGGGTGGCTGCCCGAACGTCGGCGGCATCTGTATCGGCTGCACGATGCCCGGCTTCCCCGACAAGTTCATGCCGTTCATGGACGAGCCGCCGGGAGGCAAGCTCTCCACGACAGCAGTGGGCGCGTACGGAGCCGCCATCCGCCGGCTGCGCACGATCACCACGAGAACGGTCGACAAGGAACCGAAGTGGCGCCACAAGGGGCGCCAGCTCACCACGGGCGCAAGCCGCACCTGGTAGCTCCGCTCCATCCGTGGTGGCGCTCACTCGGAGCTCGTGGGTGGCACCGTCCCCAAACAAGCCGGAAGGCGAGCAATGACGTCCACGATCCCCAGCCCCACCCATACTGGTGAAAGCGACAACGGCCTCGTCGAGATGGCGTGGGACCCGATCACGCGCATCGTCGGCAGCCTCGGCATCTACACCAAGATCGACTTCAAGCAGAAGGAGGTCGTGGAGTGCCACAGCACCTCCTCGATCTTCCGCGGCTACTCGATCTTCATGAAGGGCAAGGACCCGCGCGACGCGCACTTCATCACCAGCCGCATCTGCGGCATCTGCGGTGACAACCACGCGACATGCTCCTGCTACGCGCAGAACATGGCGTACGGCGTCAAGCCGCCACACCTCGCGGAGTGGATCGTGAACCTCGGCGAGGCTGCCGAGTACATGTTCGACCACAACATCTTCCAGGAGAACCTGGTCGGCGTCGACTACTGCGAGAAGATGATCGCCGAGACCAACCCTGGCGTGCTCGAGAGGGCCAACAGCACCGAGGCCCCCCACGCCGGTGAGCACGGGAACCGGACCATCGGCGACATCATGCGGTCACTCAACCCGTTCACCGGCGAGTTCTACCGGGAGGCTCTGCAGGTCAGCCGCTACACCCGGGAGATGTTCTGCCTGATGGAGGGCCGGCACGTCCACCCGTCCACGCTGTACCCCGGCGGTGTCGGCACGGTCGCGACGATCCAGCTGATGACCGACTACATGACCCGCCTGATGCGCTACATCGAGTTCATGAAGAAGGTCGTGCCGATGCACGACGACCTGTTCAACTTCATGTACGAGGCACTGCCCGGCTACGAGCAGTCCGGGCTGCGGCGCACGCTTCTGGGCTGCTGGGGGTCGTTCCAGGACCCGGAGTACTGCAACTTCGAGTACAAGGACATGACCGACTGGGGCCGGAAGATGTTCGTGACCCCTGGCGTCGTCGTCGACGGCAAGCTTGTCACGACCGATCTGGTGGACATCAACCTCGGCATCCGGATCCTGCTCGGCTCGTCGTACTACGACGACTGGGAGGACCAGGAGATGTTCGTCAAGAACGACCCTCTGGGCAACCCCGTAGACCGCCGGCACCCGTGGAACCAGTCGACGAACCCGCATCCGCAAAAGCGGGACTTCGACGACAAGTACAGCTGGGTCATGTCTCCGCGCTGGTACGACGGCAAGGACTACCTCGCCCTCGACACCGGCGGCGGTCCGCTCGCCCGCCTGTGGTCGACGGCGCTGGCCGGCCTTGTCGACATCGGCTACGTCCAGTCGACGGGTACGAGCGTGAAGATCAACCTTCCCAAGACTGCGCTCAAGGGCCCGGTCGAGCTCGAGTGGCAGATCCCCCAGTGGAGCAACACGATCGAGCGCAACCGCGCGCGCACCTACTTTCAGGCGTACGCAGCCGCAGCGGCGCTCCACTTCGCCGAGAAGGCTCTCGTCGAGATCCGCGCGGGGCACACCAAGACCTGGGAGAAGTTCGAGGTGCCGGAGGAGGGCATCGGCTGCGGCTTCACCGAGGCGGTGCGCGGAGTGCTCTCGCACCACATGGTGATCCGGGACGGCAAGATCGCCAACTACCACCCCTACCCGCCCACTCCCTGGAACGCCAACCCGCGTGACTCCTACGGCACGCCCGGTCCGTACGAGGACGCCGTCCAGGGCCAGCCGATCTTCGAGGAGAACGACCGGGAGCACTTCAAGGGCATCGACATCATGCGGACGATCCGCAGCTTCGACCCGTGTCTGCCATGCGGTGTCCATATGTACCTCGGAGACGGCAAGAAGCTCGACCTGTTGCACTCGCCCACGCAGTCGGTCACCGGCGAATAGCCGGTGGTCATGGGGCAAGCCGAGCAGACGGAGAGCCCGACGCCCGATCAGCTGCGGGCGGCGGGTGCACGCATCGAGGCACTCATCGACGCGAGCGCATCCGGAGGTGCTGTCGCCCGCGAGCGGGCGGAAGAGCTCGTCCGGCTCGTCGCCGACCTCTATGGAGCCGGACTCGAACGGACGCTCGACATCATGTACGAGCAGGGACGCCTCGATGACGACGCGCTGGCAGCACTTGCCGGCGACGAGCTGGTGTCGAGCCTGCTTCTGGTGCACGGCCTGCACCCGTACGACGTGACGACCAGGGTGGAGAACGCCCTGGAGGGTGTGCGGCCCTACCTTGGCACGCACGGCGGCGACGTCGAGCTTGTGGACGTGACGGAGGACGGAGTCGTGCGGCTCCGCCTGCTGGGGAGCTGCGACGGGTGTCCGTCGTCCTCGGTGACGCTGTCCCTGGCGGTCGAGGGCGCGGTCGAGGCAGCCGCTCCGGAGGTCACCTCGATCGTGGTCGAGACCAGCGAGGACGATGAGCCCCGTGGGCCCCTCATTCCCGTCGAGTCACTCCGCGTCCGGCTGGGCAGCGAGGTCGCCGATCCTGTCGGAGCCTGGGAGGCGGCCCCGCTTCTTGCGGAGCTGGAGCCCGGCGAGGTGGGAGGCTTCACGGTCGGCACCATGGCCGTGCTGGCGTGCCGACTGCAGGGCGACTTCTTCGCATTCCGGGACCAGTGCCCACGCTGCACGTCGCGTATGAACGGTGCATCGCTCGAGCGTCGGCTCGGCTACCCGGTTGGTGACGGCGTGCTGAGCTGCCCCAGCTGCCGCAGCCACTATGACGTCCGCCGTGCCGGTGCCTGCCTCGATGTCGAGGGCGAACACCTCTCGCCGCTGCCCGTCCTGGTTCGCGACGGGGTCGTCGCCGTCGCCGTTCCGGCGGTGAGCTCGTGACAACACCTCCGCGGCCAGTGCCGCTATCCGGGTCGCCACTCGCAAGCCTGCGGCGCATCACCAGCACGCGCCCGGCTCCGGTCGCGTTCGAGCGGTGCGAGATGTGTGCCGAACCGATCGGCGAGGCGCATCAGCACGTCGTCAACCTGGAGAGCCGAGCGTTGATGTGCACCTGCCGCGGGTGCTACCTGCTGTTCACCGCCGAGGGTGCCGAGCTGCGCTTTCGCGCCGTACCAGACAGGTATCTCTGCTTCCCAGACTTCGTCATCGGTCCGGGACAGTGGGACTCCTTGGAGATCCCTGTCGGGCTTGCGTTCCTCTTCCGTAACTCGGTCCAGGAGAGGACCATCGCCTTTTACCCCGGTCCGGCCGGGGCGACGGAGTCCGAGCTGCCGCTCGAGGCATGGGCCGAGGTGTCGGCGGCCAACCCGCAGCTGGGGCTGCTGCAGCCAGACGTCGAGGCGCTTCTCGTCAGGGTTTCAGAGGGAGGCTCGGGCAGCGGCTTCACGTGCAACATCGTCCCCATCGACGCCTGCTACGAGCTCGTCGGCCGGCTACGCCAGCTGTGGCGTGGCTTCGACGGGGGAAGCGACGCTCGCGTGGCGATGGACGAGTTCTTCGAGATGGTGTCGGCGCGCAGCCGTCCGGTACCAGCGATCCAGAGAGCACCTTCTCGATGAGTGATCTCACGTTCTCCATCGTCGACGTCTTCGCCGAGCCGTACGCCGCCGCCCCGCAGCTGACTGCGCGACTGCGCATCCGGGACTCGAGCGAGCAGGTGGTCCACGCGATCGCCCTGCGCGCACAGGTGCGCATCGAGCCCCAGCGTCGCCGCTACAGCGAGGACGAGGAGAGCGGCCTGCTCGACATGTTCGGCACCAGAGACCGGTGGTTCGACACGCTCAAGCCCTTCATGTGGATGCAGTGCAACACGATGGTCCAGGGCTTCACGGGCATTACCGAGGTCGACCTCGCCATGCCCTGCACCTACGACTTCGAGGTCACCTGGTCGAAGTACCTGCACGCACTGCGTGACGAGAGCATCCCGGTCGTCTTCTTGTTCTCCGGCACCGTCTTCACCCGAGGGGCCAGCGGCTTCGGCGTCGAACAGGTGCCGTGGGACCGGGAGGCGACCTACAAGATTCCGGTGACGGTATGGAAGGAGATGGTTCAGCACTACTTCCCCAACACCGGATGGATCCGGCTGAGCCACGAGACACTCGAGAGTCTTGCCCACTACAAGTCGGTCCGAGGGCTGACGACATGGGAGGCGACGGTCGAGTCGCTTCTCGCGAAGGCGGGCGTCGACTCATGAGTATGGGCAGAGCGCGCACGGTAGCGGACGCGGTCCTGTACGAGGGCTACCTGCTGTATCCCTACCGTGCGACGTCGAGCAAGAACCAGTCCCGCTGGCAGTGGGGCGTACTCGGCCCGCCGGGCGCGGCGGCGGCAGGAGCCGGCGAAGAGTCCACGATGTCGACGCAGTGCCTGCTACGGAGCGGGGTAGAGGGCCGAGTCAGTGTGAGACTGCGCTTCCTCCAGCTCCAGACCCGCTGCGTCGAGCACGGAGACCCTGGACACCCCGCCGGGTACCGGCCCGTCTCTGAGCTGCGTGCGGGGGAGCGCACCTGGCTGAGCTGGGACGAGGCGGTGGCGCATGAGGTCGAGCTTCAGCCCTGCCGACTGACTGGCTCGCACGAGTCCTTCAGCGTCCCCGTCCACATCAGCCGGGGTGAGGACATCGAGGAGCTGTCGGACAGCGACGGGAGGACGGTGGGTCGGCTGGTGCGTCGGCGTTGCACGTTGGACGCGGTCGTGCAGATGACGGCCACCCGCATAGACGAGGCGGCGGGAGGCGGTACGGCCGGCGAGCTGGTCCGGCTCGAGGTCGTCGTCGACAACATCGCGGCGGAGCAGGAGCAGGAGGGCGGCGAAACGACTGCCAAGGAGCGGGCCGTCCGGAGCTCCTTCATCGGAACCCACCTGCTGCTGGAGGCCGACGACGCCGAGTTCGTCTCGTTGCTCGAACCACCCGACGAGCTGCAGCAGGCCGCAGCGGAGTGCCGCCAGCAGCGGCTCTGGCCGGTGCTGGCCGGGGAGGCGGGTCGGTACGACGTCGTTCTCGCGTCGCCGATCATCCTGTACGACTACCCGGAGGTCGCCGAGCAGAGCACCGGTGCGCTGTTCGACTCGACGGAGATCGACGAGATCCTCACCTTGCGGGTGATGACGCTCACCGACGAGGAGAAGACCGCCGCCCGGGCAACGGACCCCCGCGCCGCCGAGATCATCGACCGCTGCGATGCGATGGCCCCCGAGAGCATGCAGGCGCTGCACGGCATACTGCGCGATCCCCATGCAGGCGTCGACGCGACCTCCTCGACCGATTTCGGGTCTCTGGACCCGGTGGCCGGAACCTCGGACATCAACCTGCGGGACGTCCCCGTCTTCACCGACCTGCCCGACTCGCAGGGAGCCGCCGACATCCGCGGCGTCGACCCGCCGTCGTTCGATACCGGAGGCGCGGCGTGGTGGGACCCGGCCACCGACGCCAGCGTGCAGCCGGAGCACGACACGGTCCTCGTGGACGGTGTCACGGTCGGAAGGGACAGCATCGTCCGCATCCACCCGCTGAGGCGCGCGGACGCCCAGGACCTCTTCTTCGCCGGACAAACCGCTCGTGTCACCGCGGTGCTGAGCGACGTGGACGGCCAGGTGCACGTCGCTGTCGTTCTGGTCGACGACCCTGCGGCGGATATGCACGAGTGGTACGGCCGCTACCTGTACTTCGCCCCCGAGGAGCTCGAGCCGCTGGACGCCCAGCCGAACCTGGCTCGGTCCGGCACCACAGCGGCTCCGTCCGACACCAGAGAGGAAAGTCGATCATGAAAGCACTGGGAACAGTGACAGCTGTTGTGCTGTCGGCCGTGGCGCTCGCCGCCGTGGGACTCGGGCTGCGGTCCATCCCCGACGTCCGGCGGTACCTGAAGATGCGCAGCATGTGAACCGGAAAAAGGAGACAGCCAATGAGTGACAAGCCTGCCGAGCACCTGGAAGAAGAGCCTCAGGCGGTGCGGGGGGAGCCGGGCTCGCGAGACACCGGCTCGGACGAGCCCGCCGGTGGTCCGGTCGACCGCCCCGCCGGGACCGGGGACGAAGAGACGGACACCTCTGTCGACGCCCAAGCTGAGACCGGAGACGACATGCCCCACATGCCCTCCGGCGACCAGGGTGGCTGACAGATCAACGCACAGTCAAGGAGGAGCGCATGACGGACAACAGCGAAGCACCTGACACCGGTGGCCGCGCCCTGCCGCCCTACGAGGGACGCCGCGAGGCGGCCGACATCGGCGGTGAAGAGGAACTGCGCAAGGACGGGGCCAACGTCGGGGGTGCGACCGGCCCGGTCGAGAGCGACGAGATGAAGTCGACGCCCAAGGAGGACACGCCTCGTGGCGCCGAGGCCACGCCTTCGGACGAGCAACCGGCAAGCGACATGCCCGAGACCGACCTCGACAAGGACATGGTAGGACCAGACCACTACTCGGGCACAGGGTCGGGCGAGAACAAGGCCGAGGACTCAGGAAAGGCTTGACGAGACGGTGAACGTCCTGGTCGCAGGGATCGGCAACATCTTCTTAGGTGACGACGGCTTCGGCCCCGAGGTCGCCCAGAGGATGCTGTCGCGTGGCACGGAGGGCGCAGCGGGGAGTCTGGTGGAGAGGCAGGCCGACGTCCGTGTGGTCGACTACGGCATCCGCGGAATGCACCTCGCCTACGACCTGCTCGACGGTGTCGATGCACTGATCCTCGTGGACACCGTGCCCGGCGGCGGATCACCTGGCGAAGTCACCGTGATGCAGGTCGGCCCCGACGACCTCGGCGAGGCCCAGTTCGACGCGCACGGCATGGAGCCGGTCTCAGTGCTGGCCAGCCTCGGGTCGATGGGCGGTGAGATGCCGCCGACGTACGTTGTCGGTTGTCAGCCAGCTGACCTGAGCGAGGGGATCGGCCTCTCCGAAGCGGTCGCGGCGGCGGTCGACGAGGCGGTCGCGCTTGTCGATGCGTTGATCAGCGACCGGCACCTCACCGGCGTACCAGCGGGAAGGGAAGCCTGAACATGTGCCTCGGTATACCCGGTCGAGTCGTCGAGATGGTCGAGGGCTACGGAGACCAGCTGGTGGTGGTCGACGTGGTCGGAGGCCGCAGCAGGATCAACCTCGGCATGCTGGAGGATCAGCGGGTGTTGCCGGGCGAATGGCTGCTCATCCATATGGGGTTCGCGATCGAGCGGATCGACAAGGCCGGCGCTGACAAGGCTCTGGCGGGGCTCGAGCTGATGGGTCGACCTCTCGAAGAGACCGAGGATGCGCACGGCGCTGCCTTCGACGCGCACCTGCGGCCAGACGCGCACCTCCGGCCAACGGGGTCGTAGCCTCTCGTGCCGGGCACCACCGCGGCTGCTGAGACGCGTCGACTCCGACGCCGGTTCATGGTGCGCGGAGTCGTCCAGGGAGTCGGCTTCCGACCCTTCGTCTACGTCACTGCCTCCGCCCTCTCGCTGTCAGGGTCGGTCGGCAACGACTCTGCCGGGGTCGCCATCGAGGTGGAAGGTGCCGAGGAGTCGCTCGACGAGTTCGCCAGACGACTCGCGGAGGACGCACCACCGATGGCCGTCGTGGAGTCGCTCGAGGTGGTCGAGGTCCCGATGCGCGGAGGAACCGGTTTCGAGATCACCGGGTCGACGAGTCGGCCGGGGCCGCGTACGTTCGCCTCGCCGGACGTCGCCACCTGCGCGGACTGTCTGCGCGAGCTCGCCGACCCGGCCGACCGAAGGTTCCGCCACCCGTTCATCACCTGCACGAATTGCGGGCCACGCTTCACCATCATCAAGGACCTGCCCTACGACAGACCGATGACGACGATGGCCGGGTTCGAGATGTGTGGTGCCTGTGCCCGTGAGTACGCCGACCCCTCCGACCGTCGCTTCCACGCTCAACCCATCGCGTGCCCGGTCTGCGGTCCGCAGCTGGAGATGGTGGTCGCCGAGAGCCGGGCGTACGGCGAACCCGCCCTCGCCGTCGCTCGTCGGATGCTCGCCGACGGAGCCGTTCTTGCGGTGAAGGGCATCGGCGGCTACCACCTGGCGTGCGATGCCGCGAACGAGGAGGCTGTCCGCGCCCTGCGCACCCGAAAGCGTCGCGGTGACAAGCCCTTCGCGGTCATGGTCCGTGACCTCGACACCGCCCGCAGCATGGCCGAGATCGACGATCACGAGCGCGCCCTGCTGTGCGGTCCACGTCGCCCCATCGTCCTGCTGGCCCGGCACGGCCGAGGCGAGGTGCCCGCTCTCGCCGCATCCGATGGAACCGGTGGAGAGACGCGTCATGTCCACGTCGCCGACTCAGTCGCACCTGGCAACCCCGACCTGGGCGTCATGCTCCCCTACACGCCTTTGCACGTGCTGTTGTTCGGCCTCGACGACGATGCGCCGGGACCGGCGACGCTCGTCATGACCTCGGGCAACCTCGGAGGTGAGCCGATCTGCTTCGACGACGACGACGCGTCGAACCGACTGGCTCCCCTCGTCGACGGCTGGCTCCGCCACGACAGGCCGATCGAGGTGCCGTGCGACGACTCGGTCGTCAGAGTGGTCGACGGGGAGGAGCTGGCGGTGCGCAGATCGCGCGGATACGCGCCGCTACCTGTCGCACTCCCCTTCGAGGTGCCTGCCACGTTGGCGGTCGGTGCCGACCTCAAGAACACGTGCCTCTTGGCGGAGGGTCGTTACGCCTGGCTGAGCCAGCACATCGGCGACATGGACGACTTGGCGACCCTCGACGCGTTCGCGGCGACCGAGAGCCACCTCGAGCGGCTGACGGGTGTGACGCCGGTTCAGCTGGTAACGGACCGGCATCCGGCGTACCGGTCGAGCCGGTGGGCCAGGGATAACGCTGCGACGCGGCCCGTTCGGACCGTCCAGCACCATCACGCGCACGTCGCCGCCGTGATGGCCGAGCACGGACTCGACGGGTCGGCTCCGGTGGTCGGCATCGCCTTCGACGGCACCGGGTACGGCACCGACGGGGCGGTTTGGGGGGGAGAGGTGCTGATCTGCGACTACAAGGGTTTCGAGCGCTTCGGCCACCTCGGGTACGTCTGGCTCGCCGGAGGCGACGCGACGGTGCACCGTCCCTACCGGATGGCGCTGGCGCATCTGTCCGCTGCCGGGATCGCCTGGGACGAGGACCTCCTTCCCGTGCAGGCCTGCCCGGCCGCCGAGCGCGACGTGCTGGCCCACCAGCTCGCCACCGGGTTCGGGTGCGTGCCGACGTCCAGCGTCGGGCGGTTGTTCGACGCCGTCGCTGCGCTAACGGGGATGCGGCAGGTCGTGGACTACGAGGCTCAGGCTGCCATCGAGCTCGAGGCACACGCCCGTGCGGAGCCCGCGGCTGTCGAGGGATACAGCCTGGGTCTGTCGGACGCCAACGTCGACGGATGCCCTCTGGTGCTCGACGCGGCTCCGCTGGTGCGATCCGTGGTGGCCGACGTCCGCGCCGGTGTGTCCACCGGGGTCGTGAGCGGCCGGCTCCACGCGGGGCTGGCGGCGATGGTTCGAGACATCGCGCACCGGGTGCGGGAGCGAAACGGGCTGGAGACGGTGGCGCTGACCGGCGGTGTCTTCCAGAACGCTCTGCTTCTCTCGTCGAGCAGAAGGCTGCTGCGCGCGGACGGGTTCAGGGTGCTGACCCACCGGCACGTCCCACCCAACGACGGGGGACTGGCACTCGGCCAGGTCCTCGTGGGGTCGACATGACCACAAAGCAATGCACCACGAGGAAGGAAGGGGCGCAACCATGTGTCTAGCCGTACCCGGAAGGGTGGTCAGTCTCGAGGAGCGGGACGACACGCCGATGGCCGAGGTGGACTTCGGGGGTGTCCGCAAGGAGGTCTGCCTGCAGTACATCCCCGATGTGCACGTCGGGGAGTACGTCGTGGTCCACGTCGGATTCGCGATACAGCGGCTGGACGAGCAGTCGGCGATGGACACGTTGGCCAACTTCGAGAAGATGGGAATCCTCGAAGAGGAGTTCGGCGACGGGTTCGCACTCGCGGCCAAGCAAGCTGGGGTAGAGCAGGAGGCGGCATCGTGAAGTATCTCGACGAGTTCAGCAACCCCGAGCTGGCCAAGCGGCTGCTCGACCAGATCCACGCGGCGACGACCCGGCCGTGGGCGATCATGGAGGTCTGCGGCGGTCAGACCCACTCGATCATCAGGCACGGGATCGACCAGCTGCTCCCCGACCAGATCGAGATGATCCACGGCCCCGGCTGCCCGGTCTGCGTGACGCCACTGGAGATCATCGACAAGGCACTGGCGATCGCGGCCCGCCCCGACGTCATCTTCTGCTCTTTCGGCGACATGCTCAGGGTCCCCGGAAGCAGCCAGGACCTCTTCCGCATCAAGAGCGAGGGGGGCGACGTCAGGGTCGTCTACTCGCCGCTCGACGCGCTCAAGCTGGCCCGAGAGAACCCCGACCGCCAGGTGGTGTTCTTTGGCATCGGCTTCGAGACGACGGCTCCGGCGAATGCGATGACCGTCTACCAGGCCAAGCGGCTGGGCATCGAGAACTTCTCCCTCGTCGTGTCCCACGTGCTGGTCCCCCCGGCTGTGGCCGCGATCATGGAGTCGCCGACGTGCCGGGTGCAGGCGTTCCTCGCTGCGGGCCATGTCTGCAGCGTGATGGGTACGCACGAGTACCCGCCGCTCACCGAGAAGTACAAGGTCCCGATCGTGGTTACCGGGTTCGAGCCCCTCGACATCCTCGAGGGCATCCGGCGCACGGTCCTGCAGCTGGAGTCCGGGCGCCACGAGCTCGAGAACGCCTATCCGCGAGCGGTCACCGCAGACGGAAACACCGCCGCGATGGCGATGCTCCGCGACGTGTTCGAGGTCACCGACCGCAGCTGGCGTGGCATCGGCATGATCCCTGGCAGTGGGTGGCGGCTGTCGGCCGACTACCGACACTACGACGCCGAGTACCGGTTCGACGTCGCCTCGATGCACACCGACGAGTCGTCGATCTGCCGCTCCGGCGAGGTTCTCCAGGGTTTGATCAAGCCGCACGAGTGCGAGGCGTTCGGCCGGGAGTGCACGCCGCGCAACCCCCTGGGGGCGACGATGGTGTCGTCGGAGGGCGCGTGCGCTGCCTACTACCTGTACCGCCGCTTGGAGCTCGTGGAGCCGGCGCATGCCTGACGACGGGTCGGTGACCTTCGAAGGCTGGGTGTGTCCCGTCCCGCTCCGTGACTCGCCCGCCATCGTGATGGGGCACGGCGGCGGCGGCGCGATGTCGGCCGAGCTGGTCGAGCACCTGTTCCTTCCGGCGTACGGCGACGCGGCTGACGCGGAGCTGGGTGACTCGGCCGTCGTCTCGGTGGCTGGGGGACGCCTCGCGTTCTCGACGGACTCCTACGTCGTGCGGCCGATGTTCTTCCCGGGCGGGACGATCGGCGACCTGGCGGTCAACGGGACGGTCAACGACCTCTCGATGTCGGGCGCCACGCCACGTGTCCTGTCGACGGCGTTCATCCTCGAAGAGGGCACGCCGCTGGCCGACCTGGGCCGGGTCGCCGAGGCAGTCGGGCAGGCCGCCCGGGTGGCGGGGGTGCGGCTCGTCACCGGGGACACCAAGGTCGTCGACGCTGGACACGGCGACGGCGTCTACCTCAACACAGCAGGTATCGGCGTGCTGGCCGACGGCGTCGACATCCGCCCCGACCGGGCCCGCCCCGGCGACGTCGTCATCGTCAGCGGGGATATCGGCGTGCACGGTGTCGCGGTGATGAGCTGCCGCGAGGGCCTGGAGTTCGGGACGGCCGTCGAGAGCGACACCGCTCCGCTCAATGGACTTGTCGCGACGATGCTCGAGACGGGAGGCGACGTCCGGGTGCTCCGCGACCCTACGCGGGGCGGGGTAGCCGCGTCGCTGAACGAGATCGCGAAAGCCTCCAAGGTTGGCGTGCGACTCGTCGAGCGGGACCTGCCAATTCCCCAACCTGTGCAGGACGCCTGCGGGCTTCTCGGCCTCGACCCGCTGTACGTCGCCAACGAGGGCAAGCTCCTCGCGTTCGTCTCACCAGGTGATGCCGAGCGGGTGCTCGAGGCGATGCGTGGGCATGAGTACGGAAAGTCTGCGGCCGTCATCGGGGTATGCGTGGAGGAGCACGCCGGCATGGTGGTGGCCAAGACCGGTCTCGGTGGCACCAGGGTCGTCGACCTTCCGTTGGGCGAACAGCTGCCCCGGATCTGCTGAATGGATCCGCTTCCCCTCTCGCCGGCCGACGGCGAGACCGAGCCCCACGGCGCGTCGGGACCGTTGCTGTTCGCCCGGTACGCCTTCCCCCCCAACGAGCTCGGCTACTGCGGCCCGGACGGCGCGTCGGTGCTGCTCGACCACGCGACCTCCGGTGGTGTCGAGCCGGAGGTCCTCCGTAGGGCTCGCGAGTTCGACGGAGCCTGGCCATACCTCGAGTTGATCGCCGCGGCGGCAGGGATCGAAGACCCACTCGACCCCAGGGTGGTCGAGGCGTACTGGGTCGGCAACGACCTTCTCAACCAGGTGGAGCCTGATGTTCTCCTCTCCACGCTGGGGGCGAAGTTCTCCGGCCAGGTGGGCGGGCTCTGGCCCCAGATGCAGGCGGCCTCCAATCCGCAGGCACATCACAGCTTCCACGTCTACGCCGTGTACCCCTGGTTCGGCCTGCTCGGCCGCGGCGGCGACGTGCCGCTGTCGGTGCTCGACCAGTGCCGGATCCGCTGGGGGACGGTGGTCGAGGTGCAGGGCGAGCATGCGACCGTGCGGTCGCAACCCCTGGTCTGGGACGGAGAGACGGTCGGCCTGGGGGCGGAGCGCGACGAGCCGGTCAGGTGGTCGACGGAGGGACGTTCGTTGAGGTCGGGGCTCACAACGGGGGACCAGGTGTCGCTGCACTGGGACTGGGTATGCGACGTGCTCAGCGACCTCCAGGTCGAGGCGCTGGCTCGCTACAGCAGCCATCAGCTCGAACTCGTCAACCAACAGAGCCGGCTGCCGCTGAGTGGCTGACGTAGCGGGCAGCCGGCAGCCCTTCTCCCACCTCAGCCATCTGGAGTGCGCCCGATGCGGCGAACGTTACGACGCTGATGTCGTCCAAGGCCTCTGCCGGTGCGGGTCTCCATTGCTGGCGCGGTACGACATCCAGACACTGGCCGGGACGACCGGACGAGCCGAGCTCGCGGGGCGGGCGCCTACTCTGTGGCGCTACCACGAGCTGCTGCCGGTGCGGCGGGCTGAGGCCGTGGTCTCGCTCGGTGAAGGTATGACCCCGCTGCTGCCGATGCAGCGACTCGGTCGGGCTTACGGGCTGAATCACCTGCTGGTCAAGGACGAGGGTGCGCTTCCGAGCGGGAGCTTCAAGGCGAGGGGCGCCGCGGTAGGTGTCTCCCGGGCACGTGAGCTGGGTGTCACCGGGGTGGCGATGCCGACGAACGGCAACGCCGGAGCCGCCTGGTCGCTGTACGCGGCTCGCGCCGGGCTGGCCAGTCTCGTCGCCATGCCGCTCGGTGCACCTGAGATCACGCAACGCGAATGTGTCGTGGCAGGCGCCGAGATCTACCGTATCGACGGCCATATCGGCCAGTGCGGGCAGCTCGTCGGACGCGCCGTGCAGGCGCGAGCGGGGTATGTGGAGGTGTCGACGCTCAAGGAGCCCTACCGGCTGGAGGGCAAGAAGACGATGGGCATCGAGATCGTCGAGCAGCTCGGCTGGCGGGTCCCCGACGTCATCGTCTACCCCACGGGCGGCGGGGTCGGGTTGATCGGTATCTTCAAGGCGCTGACCGAGCTCATCAGCCTTGGCTGGATTCCACCCAGGCTCCCACGGCTCGTCGCCGTCCAGTCGACCGGCTGCGCGCCGATCGTCGAAGCGTTCGACGCCGGCGCGTCGACGACCGAGCCGTGGAGCGAGCCCGAGACCATCGCCTTCGGGGTGACGGTGCCCGACCCGTTGGGTGGATTCCTCGTCCTCGAGGCGCTACGGGCGACGGAGGGGACAGCCCTGGCGGTTGCTGATGACGAGATCGTGCGCGAGATACACCGGTGTGCCGAGCTCGAGGGGCTGTTCGTCTGTCCTGAGGGGGCCGCGGCGCTGGCGGCGCTGCGGCAACTTCGCTCGACAGGGTGGCTCGAGGAGGAAGACGAGGTGGTAGTACTCAACACGGGGTCTGGCTTGAAGTACCCCAACACCGTCTCGGCGGACGTAATGGTGCTGGCGCCGACCGACAGCATCCCTGGCTGATCGGGCAGGGCGCAGCGAGCCGGCTCGGCACCCGCCGAGGACTGAGCATCGGTCGACGAACAGGTACCGCCTGGCTCTGTCCGGAGCCAGGTCAGACAGCGCTCAGAGGAGGCCGAGGCGCTGTTCGACGGCGTTCCAGGCGGCCTGTCCCAGCTCGGCGTCGGTCTCGGGCGTCCCGCCCCGCTTGATGTGCTCAGAAGCCGACGGGATCGACTGGCCGGGGAAGAGCGGGCTGTGGCCGGCCCGTTCATGGAGAATGACCTCGACCTGCCTGTCGTTGGCGACTCTGCGCTGCGACAAGGCGCGCACTGACGACACGGAGGGCCAGAGCTGGTCGTCGCGGCCCGCTACGAGGACGAGGTCACCAGCGGCCTCCTCGATGGGGATCGCAGCAGCCTCAGCGGCAGTCGGGTCTTTCAGCAGGCTCTGCTCGTAGAGGCTGCGATAGGCGATCGGCCCGTCGGCCTCTCGCGGACTCCAGCCCTCGTCGTACGACACGAAGGGCAGTGGCTCCCCGCGCCAGGTCCAGGAGGCCCGGTACGGCGTGACCTCGCCGTCGAGGCCGGGCCCGACGTTGCCCCAGACCACCGACGGCGGGGACAACGCGACAGTGAGACGCACGCGAGAGTCCACACAGGCCAACAGGAGCGCCGCCTCGGCACCTTTGGAGAGGCCCAGGACCGCCAGCTTGCGTACACCCTCCTCGCTGAGCCGGTCGAGAGCTCGCACGAACACCTCGATGGGGATCTCACAGATCCCAGCCGACTGCCCCTCCCCTCCGAACCAGCGCAGCGCCATCGCGTGGGCGCCATGCTGTGCGAAGAACCTGGCGCGCTCGACGTCGATCCGGCCGCTCGCTCCGAGCAGCACGAGGACGCCGACCCCCACCGCAGTTGTGGGTCGGACGAGGAGCGCCTCCTCAGGGAGCTCGAGGGTCAGCTCCTCGGCGATGCCTCCCTCGACGAGCGTGTCGGGACGGACTGCTGCGTTCACGACAGCACTCTCCTTCGGCTTGGGGACGTAGCGAAACCGCCAGGTCCGCGCGGTCCAGGCCGCCCGAGGGAAAAGGCGACCTACGCGATAAACTTACAGGACACGTCTGCCGGTCCAGCCAAGGCCCATGGTGTCGGGCGAAGCAGACGCTAGCCGCCCACTCCCGCGCCCGACCGCTCGTCCACGAGGGGAGATGGTGCGACGCGCAACACCTTCGCCAACCCGCCCGGAAGCCACCAGTTCCACTTGCCGAAGAGGCTGACGAGTGCTGGCACCAGAAGCGCCCTCACGACTGTCGCGTCGATGAGGATGCCGACCCCGAGCGCCGTACCGAGCACCTTGATATCGGTGCCGGGGGCTGAGGCCAGGGCTGCGAACGCGAAGAACAAGATGAGTGCCGCAGACGTCACCAGGCGGCCCGTCCGGCCGATCCCGGTGATGACTGCACTGGGGGTGGACTGGCTCGCGTCATACTCCTCCCGCATGCGAGCCAGGATGAAGACCTCGTAGTCCATCGAGAGGCCGAACAGGAACGCGAAGATGAGGACGGGAAGCCAGAAGGTGATCGCCCCTGTTGGAGTGACGTTGAACACCACGTCCGAGCCGTGGCCCTGCTGCCAGAAGAACACCACCGCACCGAACACCGCTGTCAGCGAGATCAGGTTCAAGACAACGGCCTTGACCGCGAGCAACAGTGACCGGAACGTGCGGGCGAGCAGGACGAACGTGATGAGCGCGATCAGTGCCAGCACGTAGGGGAAACGGGCGTAGACGGCGCTGAAGTAGTCCTCGACCGTCGGGCCGGTTCCGGTGATCAGCACCGAGCCCTGCGTAGCGCCCTCCACGCCGGTGCGCACGGCATCGACGAGCGAGGTCCCGGCGCTGTCGACGGTCTCGTCGACGGGGATGATGTCGACGATGGTGAACCCGTCACGGGACTCTCCGGCCGTGGCCGTCCGCACACCGTCGACCGCCGCCGCTGCTTTGGCGGCCGCATCTCCCTGCCCCTCGTTGACGAGCATCTCCATGGGGGTGAGCACGCCCGTTCCGATGCCGCCGTCGCGCAGTGTCTGGGCGGTGTCGTACGGGGGCCCGCTCCTCGCGAGCGAGTCGACACCGGACTGCCCGATCTTGAGAGCGAAGATGGGCACGATCAGCAGCGCAAGCGCGACCAGCGCCACCCCTGCCGCGATGAACCGGTGTGCGACGATCAGGCGCGCCCAGGCGGACCAACCTCGCGACGCGACGCCCTCGTGTCGGATCCGCGGCCAGTCGACACGAGGGCCGAAGCTCGACAGCAGGGCGGGCAGCAGTGTCAGCACGACGGACACACTGACCAGCGGGATGAGCATGCCGCCAAGACCCATGCTGCGCAGGAACGGCACAGGGACGACGAGCAGGGCGACAAGGCTGATCGCGACAGTGATACCCGAAGCCACGACGGCGCGACCAGCCGTCTGCATCGCGATCACCACCGCCTCCTCGTTGTCGTGCCCGTGTGCGCGTTCCTCGCGCCAGCGTGAGACCAGCAGAAGTGAGTAGTCGATCGCCACCCCGAGCCCGATCAGCGCGATGAGGAACTGAACGACGAAGCTGACGTCGGTGATGGTCGTCAACCCGTAGACCAGCAGGAACGTCGTGAGGATGGACACGGCGGCTATGACCATCGGCACGAGTGCGAGGAACGAGGCGAAGACGAAGATGAGCACGAGCAGCGCACCGGCGGCGCCGATGAGCGTCTCGGCGAGCACGCTCGGCCCAGCCGTGTCTCCACCCGCCGACAACAGGCCATACGAGGTCAGGCCGCTTTGGAGATGGGCCGCGCCCGCCGCCTTGGTCAACGCCGGCTCGATCTGGGTCTCCATGCCAGGACCGAAGCTCTGCGGCAGGGGGCCCTGGAGTAGCGCGAACGTCGTCCGGCCGTCGGCGGACACGAACTTCGAGTCGCCTGTGCTGGCGAGGTCGACGACTCGTGCCTGCGGGATCTCTTGCCGAAGGGTGTCGAAGACACCGGCGATGCTCTTGGCGTCGCCATCGACGGTCTCACCCTGAGGGACCGTGACCACGGCGACGAACGTGTCGAACGAGCTGACGCCGTAGGTGTCGATCAGCTGCTGCTCGGCCTCGGCGCCTGGCTGGCCGGGGAGGGAGAAGTCGAGGGTGAGCCGGTCGCCGAGTCCGGAGGCGGCGAACATGCCGGCCGCGAAGAGCAGGAACCAGGCGAGGCTGACCAGGCGGCGGTGATGCATGACGAAGCGGGCGAGTCGCTCCACGGGGTCTCCTTGGACAGCGGGATCAGGGCGAGGGCACGGGGCACGTCGGGGCGGAGCGTGCGGCGACAGTCTAGGGAGGCCCTCCGACAGACATTCCACTGGACGGACTTCGAAGCACGCTCCGAACGCCGGCCCCGCCAACGTGCGACGCCGTCAGCCTGTCGGGCCGGGGGCCGCGCGCTGAGACTGCCGTTCTGCGCGCCGCCTCTCTGCGCGCGCACGTGCCTCTGCCCGCTCGACCTTGGCGGCGTCCTCGCGTGATGGGGCGGTCCCGCCGTAGGCCAGCGGTACCCACCAGGCACCGTCGAGGTGCTGGGGATACTCGCGGATCGCCTTGTCGAGAAGCGCCTTCATCTCGCTGCGGAGCCTGGCGTTGTCAGCCACAGGGTCGGTACCCGTCAACGGGACCGGTGGGCCGACGTAGAGGGAGACCACCTTGCCGCGAGAGAAGTCGCGCGGGTGGTCCTTCGTATAGATCCGCTGCGTCCCCCACAAGATGACCGGGATGAGGGGGACGTCGGCCCGAGCCGCCATCCGGACGGTTCCGGTCTTGAAATCCTTGAGCTCGAAGCTACGGCTGATGGTCGCCTCAGGGAACAACCCGACGACCTCGCCGGCAGCCAGATAGTCCAGGGCAACGTCGAAGGATGAGGCCCCGTCGTCGCGGTCGACCTCGATGTGGTGCAGGGAGCGCATGAGCGGACCGGTGAGCCGGTGGTCGAACAGCTCGCGCTTCGACATGTAGCGCACCAGCCGCTTGGCCGGCTGGGTGGCGAAGCCGCCGAAGATGAAGTCGACGTAGCTGATGTGGTTGAAGGCAAGCACCGCACCTCCGGTGCGCGGGATGTTCTCACCGCCGCTCAGGCGGACGTCGAGGCCGAGGACCTTGAAGGCCGTCTTGGCTGCGACGACGACCGGTGGATAGGTGAGATCCCGCACGATCCTCACCGTAACCTAGCCGCGTCTCGACGCGGCTGATGTAGGTCCAGGGGGTTTGCGATACTGCCAGGCACCACAACCCAGGAGGGCTCGTGTTCGCAGTCGTCGGCGAGGCGTTTCTCGACATGGTGCAGCCGGAGCCGAACGGGGACTTCGTGGCGAGACCGGGAGGAGGCCCGCTCAACATCGCGGTCGGCCTTCGCCGCCTCGGCCACCCGACCGCTCTGATGGCGCGCCTGTCGACCGGGCCACTGGGCGAGATCGTGCGCCGCCACATCCAGGCCAACGACCTCGACGCCGGCGCGTGTGTGTCCACCGATGACCACTGCACCCTCGCGTTCGCCTCGCTCGACGAGCAGGGTCGCGCGTCGTACGAGTTCTACGTCGACGGCACCGCCGACTGGGGGTGGACGGATGCCGAGCTGGCCGCTCTGCCGCCAGACATCCGGGCGCTGCACGCGGGCTCACTCGCGGCCTTTCTCGCCCCGGGAGCGGATGCGCTGCTCACGATGTGGGAGAGGCTGCGAGCCGAAGGCGCCCTGCTTCTCAGCTTCGACCCGAACGTGAGGCCAACGGTCGGGGGGAGCCACGATGATGCAGTGGCCAGGGCCGAGCGTTTCGTCGCGGCGTCTCACGTCGTCAAGGCCAGCGACGAGGACCTCGGCTGGCTCTACCCTGAGGAGTCGCTGGACGATGTTGTGCGCCGATGGTCGACGATGGGGCCCGAGCTGGTGGTCATGACCCTCGGGTCGGAGGGTTCGACTGCCGCACGGTCCGGCAATGGGGTGGTGCACAGGGCAGGCATGGTCGTCGACGTGGTGGACACCATCGGAGCCGGAGACGCGTTCGAGTCGGGGCTGCTCTCTGCGATCGCGGACCTCGACAGCCTCGCACCCGGAGCGCTCAGCGACCTCTCGGACGACGAGGTGCTCACTCTGCTCGACCGCGCAACAGTCGTCTCCGCCATGACGTGTCGACGCACAGGCGCCGATCCTCCGCGTCGAGCGGAGTACGACGAGGAGGTTGCAGCGAACGTGCCCGGACCACCGAAGGGACAGGGCGCCGACTCCTACGACGCATAGAGAGACACCGGCTCCGGCGACACCACGAGGGGAGAGGATGGCGTCATGAGCCACCTGCTCCGCGTCTCCCTTCCCGACATCCCGGGGTCCCTGGGGGCCGTGGCGACGGCGCTGGGCATGGCGGGTGCGAATATCGAGGCGATCGAGATCGTCGAGCACTGCGCCGACGGCTCCGCGATCGACGATGTCTTCCTGGACTTCACCGCTGGCGTCCTGCCCGACATGGTGGTCTCCGCCGTCCAGCGGCTCGAAGGCGTCCGGGTCCTCTGGGTCTCGCGCTACGCCGCCGGGGGGAATCTGCACCTCGACCTCGAGGCCATCGAGGTCATCGCTGAGGAGCCCGCCCGGGCCATGCACCGGCTCACCGAGGTGCTTCCGCATACATTCCGCAGCGATTGGGCGATGGTCGTCGGTCATACCGGAGACCGGGCGATCCGACTCGTCGCGTCGCCGAGCGCACCGGACCTCCCCCGGGGGATCGCGTCCTGGTTCCCGATGCTCCGCGCCGGGCGTCCTGCGGTCGACCCGGCGTGGGAAGGATGGGCGGACAGCGAGATAGCCGCCGTCCCCGCCGGATCGAGTGACCGGATCGTCCTGTTCGGCCGGCATGGCGGGCCGCAGATCCTCGACAGCGAGCTGGCGCGGCTCAACCACCTCGTCGCCCTGGCGGCGTCGATCGAGACGACCGTCGACGGGCTGAGGTGACGTCGACCGCCCGGTGGCGCTCTGAGGCGACGTGGACCACGCCGAGCGGCGCCTGAGGTGACGACCAGCCCGGTCGCAATATGCTGCGCCCTATGTCGGTGCCGGGTCCAGTCGACTCGGTCGTCGTGTCGCCTTACGACCTGGCAGGTGAGGCGGCGCGTGTCCTGCGTGCCCGCGGTGTCGCTGACCACGATGTCGTCATCGTGCTCGGGTCGGGCTGGGTGGGAGCGGCCGGCTCCTTCGGTGAGGCGCGGTCCGTCGTACCGATGACCGAGGTTCCAGGGTTCTATGCTCCGGTGGCGGAGGGGCATGGACGCGACATTCGCTCGTACGACGTCGGCGGTCAGCGAGTCCTGGCGCTCTCGGGGAGGACGCATCTGTACGAAGGTCACGGTCCGGCGGCCGTCGTCCACGGCATCCGGACTGCCGCCGCCCTCGGCTGCCGCTTGGCGATCCTGACCAACGCGAACGGCTCCCTTCGCTCCGACTGGGCGCCAGGCACCTGTGTGGTGGTGAGCGACCATCTCAATCTCACCGCTGTCTCCCCGCTCGTCGGTCCGCGCTTTGTGGACCTGACCGAGGCCTACTCGGCACGGCTTCGGTCGCTGGCCTCCGACATCAACCCGGACCTCGTCGAAGGCGTCTATGCGATGCTTCCCGGCCCCCACTACGAGACGGGCTCAGAAGGTAGGGCGCTGGCGGCGCTCGGTGCCGACGTCGTGGGGATGTCGACAGTCCTCGAGACGGTCGCGGCGAGGGAGCTCGGGCTCGAGGTCCTCGCCCTCTCGATGGTGACGGTCACCGCGGGCGAAGACGCGCCCGTCGACGGGGGCGCGGTCGTGGCAACCGCAGCACGCGCCGCGTCCGCCATCGGTGAGACGATGGCGGGCATCATTTCGCAGCTTCGGAAAGGTCTGTCATGAGCAGCAGCCGCTCGGGTACGCCATCAGCGTCCGCGACAAGCGCACTGACGATCGAGCAGAACGGCATCAACGTCATCGCGGAGGACGAGCGAAGGGGGCGGCCGCGCGACCTATTCTGGCCCTGGTGCGCCTCGAACATCTCGGTCTTCGGCGTCTCGTACGGCTCTTTCGTGCTGGGGTTCGGCATCAACGGCAGGCAAGCGGTGGCGGCGGGGGTGGTGGGCGTCGTCCTCTCCTTCCTGCTCGTCGGCCTCGTGTCGCTGGCAGGTAAGCGGGGCTCTGCTCCGACCATGGTGCTGTCGCGTGCCGCCTTCGGCGTGCGTGGCAACTCGGTGCCCACCGTGGTGTCATACCTCATCCTGGTCGGCTACGAGACGGCCCTCGTCGCGCTGGCGACGTTCGCCACCGCGACCGTCTTCGGACGCCTGGGTTGGAGCGACGGCGACGTCACGAAGATTCTGGCTTTCGCGGTCGTCGCCCTGATCATCGTCGGCGGAGGGGTGCTCGGCTTCGATACGGTGATGCGACTGCAGAAGTGGCTGACGATCTTGATGATGATCGTGACGATCGCCTATATCGCCTTGACGATCGACGAGATCTCCTGGACGAGGCTCAACGACCTGCCGAGCGGAAGCGGCAAGGCGGTATTCGGAGCCTTCGTCCTTGTCGTGTCGGGCTTCGGGATCAGCTGGGTCAACTCCGCCGCCGACTACTCCCGCTACCTCCCGCGAAGCGCCTCCAGCAACGGCATCGTCTGGTGGACGACGTTCGGCGGCAGCCTGCCGCTGGTTGTCCTCGTCGGCTACGGAGTGCTGCTGGCAGGCTCTGACCCGAAACTCTCGTCGGCGTTGGCGGCGGATCCGATCGGAGCGCTCACCCCGGCTCTCCCAGACTGGTTCCTGCTCCCGTTCGCGGTAGTAGCCGTGGCCGGTCTCGTGGCGGGTGCGCTGCTCGACATCTACTCCTCCGGCCTCACGCTGCTCACCCTCGGACTGCCGGCCCCACGATGGATGGCCGCCGCTCTCGACGGCGTCATCATGGTCGCCGGCACGATCTACATCGTGTGGTTCGCTGGGGACTTCCTCACCCCGTTCTTCGGGTTTCTCGTGACTCTGGCGGTGCCGATCGCCGCCTGGTGCGGTGTCTACCTCGCCGACCTGCTGCTCCGCCGCCGCGACTATGACGCGGCTGACATTGCGGATCCGGCTGGCCGCTACGGGTCGGTAAACCCGGTAGCTCTCGGGTCGATGGTCGTCGCCACCGTGATCGGCTGGGGTCTCGTGGTCAGCACTGCTGCAGACGGCTATGCTCCCGATGCCGCAGGGTTCGGCTGGCAGGGATACCTGATGGAGCCATTGGGGCTGGGTCCGAAGCTGAACGGACCTTGGACGTACGCCAACCTCGGAGTGATCGTCGCACTCGTGCTGCCCTTCTTCGGCTATCTCCTGCTGGGGCGGTCCGCGGTCCGGCGCCAGGAGGCCCTCGAGAGCGAACCTGCTCCAGCGCGCGCCCGATGACTGTCCGCTGGCTGAGGTCGCAGAGATGAGCGTCTCGGAGATCTTCGACCCTGACGCGTGGGGGCCGGTGTCTGGCTTCGAGGACCTCACCGACGTGACCTACCACCGAGCTGTAGAGCAGGGCACCGTGCGGATCGCCTTCGACCGCCCCGAGGTGCGCAATGCCTTCCGGCCGCACACCGTCGACGAGCTGTACCGCTGCCTGGACCACGCACGCACGATGGCCGACGTCGGTTGCGTGCTGCTCACCGGGAACGGCCCCTCGCTTCGTGACGGAGGATGGGCCTTCTGCTCAGGAGGCGACCAGCGGATCCGCGGCAGGGCGGGCTATGAGTATGCCGCCCGCGAAGACGCCGCCAGCGTCGACCCTGGCCGCCTCGGCCGGCTACACATCCTCGAGTGCCAACGCCTGATCCGCTTCATGCCCAAGGTGGTCATCTGTGTAGTCCCGGGCTGGGCCGCAGGAGGGGGGCACAGCCTGCACGTCGTGTGCGACCTGACCCTGGCCTCCGCAGAGCAGGCAAGGTTCAAGCAGACCGACGCCGACGTCGCGTCGTTCGACGGTGGCTTCGGATCGGCATATCTGGCACGCCAGGTCGGGCAGAAGTTCGCCCGCGAGATCTTCTTCCTTGGCGACGAGTACGACGCCGAAGCGGGTTTCAGGATGGGCATGGTGAACAGCGTCGTCCCGCACGCTGAGCTCGAGACCGTAGCCCTCGAGTGGGCTCGCAAGGTCAACGCCAAGTCGCCTACCGCGCAACGGATGCTGAAGTACGCCTTCAACCTCATCGACGACGGGCTCGTCGGGCAGCAGATCTTCGCAGGCGAAGCGACCCGGCTGGCCTATGGCACCGACGAGGCAGCCGAGGGTCGAGCGGCGTTCCTCGAGAAACGTGTTCCGGACTGGAGCGACTTCCCCTGGTACTACTGAGCTCGGCTTGTGTCGATAACGACGGTGGCGTGAGTGAAACCGGGCGTTCTCTGCTGTGGGTTCAGGTCCCGGATAGCCGCTTGCGCGAGTCGCGAACGACCCGGGCGCCGCGAGCGAGGAGCATCATCTGTTGGTCGTTGAAATCCTGCGCGCACCACAGGAGCCCAGAACCGTCGATGCTTTGGGTATGTGTACGGGTTTCCAAGTAGGCCTGCGCTCCGCAGCAGGAGCAGCGTTCGGTGGCTTGGAAGGACGCGCCGGCCAAGACGTAAACGGATCCCATCTCGTCCCCTTTCAATTCCTTGACCATAATGTCCTCTTTGTCACGTCCCCTGCACAGTAGTTTACACAAATCGCAGTACTCGATTACAAAGAGTGAACAACCAAAGGCGTCTCGTCGCCGAAGGCAACGCGTGGGCAGACACCTGACCCAGGAGATGTCATCCGAGGTCGCCGTGACATAGGTTCAGCCGCGTGAGGGTGGCAATCGTGAAGGAGACACGCGAGGCTGAGGCGCGCGTCGCGATGACGCCGGAACTCGTGTCGAGGCTGACGTCGATCGGGTACGACGTGGTTATCGAGCCTGAGGCCGGACGGGCTGCTCTGCATCCCGACACCGAGTACGCCGCGGCCGGGGCGGAGGTTGACGCCGCTGCCCTCTCCGGCGCGGGGGCGGTGCTCTCGGTGCAGCCGCTCTCCAGCGCTCAGGTACGCCGGTTGGCACGAGGAGCGGCGACCTTCTCCTTCCTGCCGTTGGCGCAGGCTTCGGAGGCTGTGGCCGAGCGGCGTGACCTGCACGTCACGTCCTTCGCGATGGAGCTTGTCCCGCGGATCTCCCGGGCCCAGTCGATGGACGCGCTCAGCTCACAGGCGCTGGTCGCCGGGTACCGCGGTGCCATCGTGGCGGCCCAACGACTGAGACGTTTCTTCCCTCTGAACATGACGGCGGCCGGTACCGTGGCGCCAGCCGAGGTGATAGTGCTGGGAGCCGGGGTCGCGGGCCTGCAGGCGATCGCCACGGCAAAGCGGCTGGGAGCAGTCGTCAAGGCGTACGACGTGCGAGCGGCAGCGGCGGAGGAGATCCGCTCGATGGGTGCGGTTGCCATCGAGCTCGACCTCGAGACCCTCGAGGGCACGGGTGGCTATGCGCGCGAGATGAGCCAGGACCGGGCAACGCGGCAGCGCGACCTGCTGGCGCCCTACATCGCAGCGGCCGATGCGCTCATCACGACAGCAGCAATTCCGGGCCGCCAGGCGCCGATACTGGTCACGGCACAGATGGTCGAGCAGATGAAGCCCGGGTCCGTGGTTGTGGACCTCGCAGCTGAGAGCGGGGGAAATGTGGAGGGAGTGGTCGCCGGCAGCGTCGTGGAGATCGGTGCGGCGCAGGTGTGGGGAGCCCTCAACGTGCCAAGCCAGATGCCTGCACCTGCCAGCCGGCTGTACGCCCAGAACGTGGTCAACCTCGTCACGTTGATGACGAGCGAGGGCACACTCACTCCCGACTTCGAAGACGAGATCGTGCGAGGCACGTGCGTGACCCATGCCGGCGCGATAACGCATGAGCCGACCCGGCAGCTCGTGGAGGGCGACGATGAGTGAACCGGTCGTGTGGCTCACGATCTTCGTGCTGAGCGTGTTCGTTGGCATCGAGGTCATCTCGAAGGTGTCCTCGACGTTGCACACCCCGCTCATGTCGGGGGCGAACGCGATACACGGGGTGATCCTGCTGGGGGCCGTTATCGTCACCGGGTTCACCGACTCGACTGTCGCGCTCGTCGTAGGGCTGGTCGCCATCGTTCTCGCGACGGTCAACATGGTGGGTGGCTTCGTCGTGACGGACCGGATGCTGCAGATGTTCACCGGCCGCCGCCGTCCAGGGCCGCCTCGATGACGCCGACGTGGGCACAGGTGGCCTACTTGGCGGCTGCGGTGTGCTTCATCGTGGCGCTCAAAGGATTGTCGTCACCCCGGACAGCCCGCAACGGCAACCTGATCGGGGCCGTGGGTGCCGTACTGGCCTGTGGCACCGTCTTCTTCGCCGAGCACCTCAGACACGTCGGACCGATCCTGGTCGCCATCGCTGTGGGCGCCGTGCTTGGCGTCATCGGTGCCCGGCGCGTGCAGATGACCCAGATGCCACAGCTCGTAGCACTCTTCAACGGCGTTGGCGGCGCGGCGGCTGCTTTGGTCGCCCTGCTCGAGCTTCGGTCAGTCGTGTCGGCCTCGGGGGCTGCGGACGTTCCCGCCTTCGACCTCGTCGCCACGGCCTTCACGATCGTGGTGGGCTCGGTCAGCTTCTCCGGCTCCCTCGTGACGTTTGCCAAGCTGCAGGAGCTGATGACGACCCGGCCGGTGATCTTCACTGGCCTCCCTGTCGCGTTCGGCGCGTCTTTGATCGGCGCTGTTACCGTGAGCGGCCTGCTGGTAGCGCAGCCGATGCTCTGGTTCGGATCGATGCTCGGCCTACTAGGTCTTGCGCTCGGAGTCCTGCTCGTGCTTCCGGTCGGTGGCGCTGACGTCCCGATTGTGATCTCGCTGTTGAACGCGTTCACGGGGCTGTCCGTCGCTGCTAGCGGGTACGTCCTGGGGAACACCGTTCTACTCGTTGCCGGGACCTTGGTCGGGGCTTCGGGAACGCTGCTGACGAAGCTGATGGCCGCGGCGATGGGACGCTCGCTCCTCAACACACTGTTCGGTGCGCTAAAGGGCGGTTCGACGCTCGGCGCAGGCGAGGTGTCCGACCGGCCGGTGCGCTCCGCCGGCCCTGCGGATGTGGCCATCCTTCTCGAGTACGCCCAGCGCGTCATCATCGTCCCCGGGTACGGGCTCGCTGTTGCTCAGGCGCAGCACACCCTTCGCGAGCTTGTGGATGTCCTCACCTCTAGGGGAATCGCTGTGGACTACGCCATTCATCCGGTTGCGGGGAGGATGCCTGGCCACATGAACGTGCTCCTCGCCGAGGCGCAGGTTCCCTACGAGCAGCTCAAAGAGATGGACGAGATCAACGCTGAGTTCAAGCAGACCGACGTAGTGCTCGTCGTCGGTGCCAACGACGTCGTCAACCCCGCCGCGCGTACGTCGCCCGGGGCGCCCATCTACGGGATGCCGATACTCAACGCCGACGAGGGACGGCAGATCGTCTTCATGAAGCGGTCGATGCGCCCCGGCTTCGCCGGTATCGAGAACGAGCTGCTCTTCGACCCGAAGACGACGCTGCTCTTCGGCGACGCCAAGGACACGATGAGCAAGCTGCTCGCGGCCGTCAAGTCCGCCTAGCGACTGACCCTCCTTCCGCCGAAAGGGCGCAAACGCTCCCCCGAGAGGGCGAAGATGCCTTTCGCAGCGGGCTTGTTGGCGGAAATGACGTCAGCCGGCAACGCCGTACAACCGATCCCCTGCGTCCCCGAGACCGGGCACGATGTAGCCCTTCTCGTTGAGCCGCTCATCCACGGCGGCCGTGACGATGCTGACCGGGATGTCGAGCCCTGCGAGCTCCTGCTCCAGCCGCTCGCACCCCTCCGGCGCGGTGAGCAGGCAGATGGCGGTGATGTGATCGGCACCCCGGTCCACGAGGAAGCTGATCGCGGCCGACAGCGTGCCGCCCGTGGCCAGCATCGGGTCGAGCAGGTAGCACTGGCGACCCGACAGGTCGTCCGGCAGCCGCTCCGCGTAGGTCGATGCCCGCAGGGTTTCCTCGTCTCGGATCATCCCCAGGAATCCCACCTCGGCCGTCGGAAGTAGACGCACCATGCCCTCGAGCATTCCGAGCCCGGCACGCAGGATAGGTACGACGAGAGGCTTGGGAGCGGCAAGCTTGACTCCCTCCGTGGTAGCAACGGGGGTGGAGATCTGGACCGTCCGGGTGCGTACCTCACGGGTCGCTTCGTACGCCAGTAAGGTGACCAGCTCCTCGACCAGCCGCCGGAACGTCGGCGAGTCGGTGGTCTGGTCGCGTAGCGCTGTCAGCTTGTGCGCGACAAGAGGATGGTCGATCACGTGAGTCTGCATGGCGCTCAACTTAGGGGAACCAGCCGCAGCCAGCACAGGTCCACTGACTACGCAGGGTCGCTAGCGGGTCGCTTATCTGTCAAGATCAGGCCATGAGCACGATGGATGCCGAGTCCACCGCCGCCATAGACTTCGCCGTTGCTGCGAATCGTGACGAGGGGGAGTGGACGGTGTCGGCCCTGCCAGTTGGCGCCGCCACCGAGCTGGATGTCCTGTTGCGGACGCTGGCACAGCTGCCCTCCGAGGTCGGCACCATCGGCATGGTAAGCGTCGACGAGGACTATTTCCTGCTGGCGAGGGTCTCCGGCACACATGTCAGGCTGCTTCTCTCCGATGTGGGCGCGGCCACGGAGTCTCCCCTTGCTCGCGCCGTGGTGGCTCGTCTGGAGCTCCCCCCACCCGATGATGACGACGACCAGATGCAGCCGGCCGGAGACCTGACGATCCTCGCCGACCTGGGCCTGCCGGCCATGGAGCTCGGGGCGATGTGTGACGACAACGAGCTCTACCCCGACGAGCTGCTCGCCGACATAGCGTCCCGCCTTGGCTTTGGAGCCGCCTTCGACGAGCTCATCGACACCGTGCTCGCATAGGGGGTCGGTGGCCATCGTGGCGCTGAACCCGTATGACGATGCGATGCGGGCTGCGATGTCCGAGGCACGCAAAGCCACCGACTCTGGCGATGTGCCGGTGGGGGCGATCGTCCTCGACTCGACCGGTGACGTCATCGGTAGGGGTCACAACGCACGGGAGGTGTCCGGTGACCCCACGGCCCATGCCGAGGTGGTCGCCATCCGGCGAGCCTCCGCATCGCTCGGAGGCTGGCGGCTGGACGGGTGCACTCTTGTCGTCACACTGGAGCCATGCGCCATGTGCGCGGGCGCCGTTGTGCTCGCGAGGCTCTCGACGCTGGTGTTCGGTGCGTACGACGCGAAGGCCGGAGCCGTCGGCTCTCTTTGGGACGTCGTGCGAGACCGGCGCCTCAACCACCGCCCGAATGTAGTGGGAGGAGTCCTTGCCGTGGAGACCGGCGACCTTCTCAGCGACTTCTTCGCGCGCCAGCGCCTGACCCGCACGCCCCCGCCGCCCCCCGCGACCGACTCCATATCGGACGGAACCCTCCGGTAGCCTTCTCGGCGGTGGCGTGTCCGAGCGGCCTAAGGAGCACGCCTCGAAAGCGTGTGTGGGTGCAAGCCCACCGTGGGTTCAAATCCCACCGCCACCGCCACTCACTTTCGGAGAACCTTCCTGGTCACACGGCTGCAGGTATCCGCGCCGAGGCCACTCTTGGGTCAGCTGCCGCGCCACCGAACACCGCTTGGCCCCCGAAGCCACCACCCGGAGCGGCTGCTTCGCGCAATGGCGCTGTTCGGTCGGAGGTAGGGGTGGTGGCAGGCTGAGGCGGTGGACTACACCACCCTCGGCCGCAGCGGCCTCGTCGTGTCGCGCCTCGCCTTGGGGAGCCTCAACTTCGGTCGAGTGACCGACGAGCAGGAGTCGCACCGAGTCCTCGATGCCGCCCGTGAAGCCGGGGTCAATTTCGTCGATACGGCGAACGTGTACGGCGGCAGCAGCCACAAGGGCCACACCGAGGAGATCATCGGCGCGTGGTTCTCGGGTGATCCTGGTCGGCGCGCCGACACAGTGCTGGCCACCAAGCTGTACCAGCCGATGGGCGAGGGTCCCAACGACAGAGGGCTCTCGGCCCGCAATATCGTCCACGCCTGCGACGCGTCCCTCAGGCGCCTGAACACCGACCACATCGACCTCTACCAGATGCACCATGTCGACAGATCCGTCCCCTGGGACGAGATATGGCAGGCGATGGAGCGGCTCGTCGCCACCGGCAGGGTGCTGTACGTCGGGAGCTCCAACTTCGCTGGGTGGAACGTCGTCCAAGCCAACGAGGTGGCGAACTCGCGCCACTTCCTCGGGCTCGTCAGCGAGCAGTCGCTGTACAACCTGTGCGAGCGCACCGTCGAGCTGGAACTCTTACCGGCCTGCAAGGCCTACGGCGTAGGCGTGATCCCCTGGAGTCCGCTGCACGGCGGGGTTCTGAGCGGTATCCGCCGCAAGACTGATCAGGGCCGTTCAGCGGAGGGCCGCCCCCGTCAGTATCTCGACCTGCACATGGAGCAGATCGACGCCTGGGAGAAGCTCTGTCGGGACATCGGCGAGGAGCCGAGCCTGGTCGCTCTGGCCTGGCTACTGGGACGAGAGGGCGTCACCGCGCCGATCATCGGTCCCCGCACCGTCGGCCAACTCTCGAGCGCGATGCGCGCGCTCGACCTGAGCCTGGATGCCGACACGCTGGCGCGCATCGAGGACATCTTCCCTGGACCTGGTGGCCAGGCTCCCGAGGCCTACGCGTGGTAGCAGAGCGGGCCGTCGCTCGCCGGTGCCTGCCATGATGTCGGCCGGAGGTTGACGTGCGGGTTGTCGTTGTCATAGCGCATCCAGACGATGAGACCCTCGGCTGCGGCGGGACGTTGGCTCGGCTGGTCGATGAGGGTCATCCTGTGCGGGTCGTCCTTCCCCTGCGACGAAGCGACCCGCGCGGCGTCGAGCACTGGGACGCCATCCTCGAGGACTTCCACGCCGCCTGCGCCGTCCTCGGCGTCGAGCCCGTCGTCCCCGCACCGATGTTGGAGGAGAGCTCTGTCGACGCAGAGGTCAGGGAGCTCCACGACGTCGTACTGCCGCACGTCGAGTGGGCCGAGACCGTGTTCACCCACTGGCCGGGCGACGTGCACCAGGTGCACCGTGGAGTTGCTCGAGCCGTCGAGATCGCAACGCGACCCTTTCGGCGTCGCCGCAACGTGTACGCCTGCGAAGTGCCCACCTCCACCGACCAGGCGTTCGCCCAGTCCTTCTCGCCCCAGATGTTCGTCAAGCTCGAGCACAGCCATGTCACGCGCAAGCTGGAGGCGATGGCGTGCTACTCGACAGAGTCCGCGCCCGGCCGCGACATCGTCGACCTGGAGCGGCGCCTTCAAGTCCGTGGCGCAGAGATCGGCGTGACGTACGCGGAGTCCTTCGTCGTCGCGAGACAGTTCCTCTAGACCCGATGTCACAACGCGTACTGCACGTCTCAGAGGTCTCGATAGGTGGCGTGTCGACATTGTTGCGCGCGTTCATGACGGAGCAGGCCAAGCGCGGGGACGAGCCGCACCTGCTGGCGCCGACCGGACACGGGCTGACCGTGGGCGACTACCACCCGTGGGAGGTGCACCGAAAGCGCCCAGCGGGGTTCCCCCACGCTGTGGCACAGTTGAACGAGACCTGCAGGGAGATCCGGCCGGACGTCGTGCACCTGCACTCCTTCTTCGCGGGCCTTCTCGGTCGGATGCCGCTGTCGCGGCTACGGCCCCATGCGGCGATCGTCTACCAGCCGCACGGCTGGAACTACGACGCAGCCACCAGCAGACCCTCTCGAGAGGTACTCGAGCGCTGGGAGCGGTACGCCGGGCGCCGTACCGATGTCGTCGCCACCAACTGCCTCGACGAGAAGCGCGAAGGCGAACAGCACGGCGTGAGTGCCGCAGGCTCGGTCGTGGGCGTACCGATCTGCACCGATACCTTCGCGCCGGCGAGTGCCGAGCAACGCATGGCCACTCGCCGAGAGCTTGGCCTCGACGGGAGACGGGTCGCGCTCTGCCTCGCGAGTCTGTGCTGGCAGAAGGGACAGGACCGCCTCGTCACCGCTTGGGAGCAGTCACCTCCGGACGACGCCGTTCTTGTCCTTGTCGGCGGCGCCGAAGGTCCGTACCTACGCCGCCAGAGCAAGGACCATCTGCGTCAGCTGGCCCCTCGCCAATGGGGCCGCACCATCAGAGCGGTGGGGCACCAAGCCGATGTCAGGCCGTGGCTACGGTCTGCTGACCTGCTGGTCCAGCCCTCCCGCTACGAGGCCCTTGGTGTGGCGGTGGCCGAGTCACTCGCCTGTGGCGTCCCCGTTGTCACGTGCATGGTGAACGGCGCCAGAGAGGTGATCCTGGACGGCTCCGAGCCCACGGCCGGCGCGGTCGTGCCCCAGGGAGACATGCGTGGTCTTCTCGCCGCCTGCGCATCGAGGTTCGACGAACCCGGCCTCCTCGAACACGAGTCCCGAGGGGCCCGGCAGCGCGCCTTGCGCTTGTTCGCGGTGAGCGCGGTCATGGATCGCCTGGACCGCACCTACCAGCACGCGTGTCTGGTGGCTCGAGGTCTAAGTTCGAGCCGACGACGCCCGTCATGCGGATAATGCCCAACCAGTGAAGGCCGCTGCCACGGACACGGCGGCTCGCGAGGTGCGTGCGGCGGTCTTCGTGTCGAGCTTGGAGAGCAAGTCGACGAGACGGTGAAAAGACATTCGAATCACGTTCGAGATCGGAAATACAGCATTATCGTCTCCAGGGGTCGGTGCCATCCGTCACCCAGAGCAATGGTCCGCACACGTGCAGACGCACCGGCCGAAACGCATTGCGTCGGGAATTGTGCCTGCCCTACTGTGATGAGCACCGATTGAGATGGGTGGTCTCTGGGCACAAGCTTCGGCATGTTTCTCCAGGTCAGGCTGCGTGGCGCGAGGACAATATCAGGGAGCGGGTACACCGAATGCGCACGGTCGTAGTGGGAGGCCAGGGTTTTCTCGGTGGAGCGATCGTCGCTGAGCTGCTCCTGCGAGGCGACGCGGTGACGGTTCTCGACCGTTGCGGTGTACAGGCGGACTGCGATGTCACCTTCGGGGCTGGCCGAGTCCAGGTCGTCAGGGGCGACATCCAGGATCCGGCCGCTCTGCGAGCGGCTTTCACCGATGCCGACGAGGTCTATCATCTCGCTGGAATGCTCGGGACCTCGGAGCTGGAAGACAGTGTCCTAGCCGCAATTCACGGGAACGTGATAGGTGCCGTGAATGTCTTCGACGCTGCTGTTGCGTGCGGAGTACCTGTCGTCTTCTACCCCTCGAAACCGAATGTATGGCTCAACACCTACACGATCACCAAGTTTGCCGCTGAACAGTTCGCCCGGTTGTACTCGACCCAGGGCCTGGTACGGGTCCCATCGTTGCGTTATTTCAATGCATACGGGCCACGGCAGTCCATCATCCCTATCCGTAAGCTTGTCCCGACCTTTGCTGTTCAGGCGATGAACGGTTTGCCATTGACTGTATTCGGTGACGGTGAACAGACAGTCGACCTCATCTTCTCGGCTGATCTGGCCAGAATTACGGTGGACTTCACCCGAAAGGGCTTCGAGGGCGAAGCCTTGGACTGCGGTAGAGGCACTCCTGTTTCCGTGATGGAGATCGCATCGTCCGTGAACGACTTCTTCGACAATCGCTCAGGTATCGTGCACCTACCCATGAGGCGCGGCGAAACCCCCGCCACCGAGCTGGTAGCCGACAGAGAGACTCTGGAGAGGCAGATCGGACCGTTGGAGTTCAGCGACTTCGACGAGTCTCTTGCGACAACGTTGAGCTGGTACGCACAGCAGCCGGCCGAGGAGATCCAGCGCGCTGCCACGGCGCTCGTCGCCGCCTAGACAGATGGTGCACGCCGCCATCGAAGACGCTGCGGTGTCGAGCACATCGAGCACGCAGCTCGGCGTCAAGCGTTGTGTCGACATCCTCGGGGCAGTCACCATGCTCGTGGCTGCGGCTCCGGTCATCACCGTGTGTGCGTTGCTGGTCCGGGTGGCCAGCCCTGGGCCGGCCTTCTTCCGACAGTGGCGGCCCGGCCTCGGCGGCCGTCCGTTCCTGATGTACAAGGTCCGCACCATGCGGTCGGACGCGGACGTCGCTCTTGAGCAGCTCATGGCCGCTGACGGCGACGCGCGCAAGGAGTGGGAGAGCTACGGCAGGCTGGTGACCGATCCTCGACTGATACCCGGGATCGGGCGCTTGATGAGGCGCACGAGTCTCGACGAGCTGCCCCAGCTCGTCAACGTGCTGCGTGGAGAGATGTCGCTGGTCGGCCCGCGCCCGCTGCCGTTCCCGGTGGTCGACAACCTCCCCGCTGAGCAGGTCCGCGTTCGAGAGACGGTCCGGCCAGGTCTCACCGGCCTCTGGCAGACAGCCGGGCGCAGCGACCTGGACCTCGGTCAGCTGCTCGTCCTCGACGAGGCCTACGTGAAGGGCTGGTCGCTGAGGCTCGACCTTCGCATCCTCGCCAGGACTCCGAGGGCCGTGATCCGTCGTCAGGGTGCGTACTGAGCCGCACAGTCGACCGTGCATCACAGAGTTCGCTGGCAGTCCCAAGCCGTTGCACGCGTCACCCCAACCGCGAGACAAATCGTGTGGAGGGCTTTACTCTGAACCTCAGTGTGGCAGAGTGACTACGCAGAGTGTTTATTCAGCACAGCCGCCGGGTTCGGCGGCCACTCGGCAGGGGGCAGGGATGAGCGAGCAGACTTCGGGCAACGAGATGTGGAACGCCACGGACTGGCGGGACGTCGTCGCCGACGAGCGTGACCGAGTCGCTGACCAGCGCGATGCGCTGGCCGACGCACGCGACGGGGCATGCACCGATCGTGAGGTGTATCTCGACGCAACCTTTGCCGCCGCCGACATCCGGGACAACCGCGCCGACTTCCAGGACTTCGAGGCGGATCAGCGCGACATGGCAGCCAACCTCGAGGCTTTCCTCAATGACGTCGACGACGCGACCGCGTTCGGGGCAAGGGTGCTTGCGAGGAAAGACCGGCTCCGTTCGAAGCAAGATCGCGCTGCGTCGGAGCTCGACCGCTACATCCTCTCCGACGTCGGTCTCAGCGCGAGGGAACGGGAGGCCTCGCTCGACGAGCGAATCATCGCCGCCGTGGAGCGTATCGAGGCCGCCAACGCGCGTCACGAGGCAGCTGAGTCACGCGCCCACGCCGCCCAGGATCGAGGCGCCTTGTCGTCCGGCGACCAACGTCGCGCAAGGCAGCACGAACACCACAACGGTGACACGTCCTGACCCTTGTGGTGACCATCGCTCCGGTGACCGTGTTTACTCTGTAAGGGTAGGCTCGTCCAGCCTGCTGAGCGGCCAGGGAATGGCTCGAAGGGCCCCGCTGGCTCTCGACGACCGTCGTCGCGGGATTGGTACCGGGCGATCTCGGGTACTTTCGATGGAGATTCAGGTGACGAGGGCCCGCGCGGCCCGACACGGCCGCCAAGATGCGACAGAGAGGCACAGAAGGAATGTCTGGTGATGCCAGGTGCCTCGCACCGAACGAGAAAGAGAACGCATGACCGGCAACGGGATCTACCGCTCGTCGAACACGACGATGCTGGCAGTCGGCGCGCTCGACGCGCCTCGGATCGTCACCTCGGCAGAGTTCGACGAGAGGCTTGAGCCGACCTACCGTCGGGTTGGCCTCCGAGCGGGCCTGCTGGAGCGGCTCGTGGGGATCCGGGAGCGACGGTGGTGGGCCGAGGGCTTCTCGTACGCCGACGGCGCCGCGATGGCAGGGGCGAAGGTGCTTGCGGAGTCAGGGATCGACGCGGCGGAGATCGGGCTGATGGTGAACACCTCGGTGAGCCGGGCGCATCTGGAACCATCCACGGCAGTCTCTGTTCATCACGCATTGAGCCTCTCGCCGAGGTGTCTGAACTTCGACGTGTCGAACGCCTGCCTCGGCTTCGTCAACGGGATGCAGATCGCTGTCGCGATGATCGACTCGGGGCAGATCGACTATGCGCTCATCGTGAACGGCGAGGACGCCCGTCCCGTCCAGGAGGCGACGATCGCCCGCCTGCTCGGCCCGGACGTCACCACAGCTCAGGTGATGGGAGAGTTCGCGACGCTCACCTTGGGTTCTGGCGCGGCTGCGATGGTGCTCGCGCGAGCGGACCGCCATCCCGAGGGGCATCGCCTCGTCGGAGGTGTGACGCGTGCCGGCACTGAGCACCACGGCCTGTGTGTCGGAGACATCGAGATGATGCGGACCGACGCCAAGGGTCTGCTGGAGGCCGGTCTGGACCTGTCGGAAGCACTGTGGGACGAGGCTGCGGCCGAGTTCACCTGGGGGGCGGGAATGGACCGTTACATCATCCACCAGGTCTCGCAGGTACATACGGACGCGCTGTGCAGCAGGCTCGGTATAGACCCGGCCAGAGTTCCCCGGACGTTTCCGACGCGGGGGAACATCGGTCCGGCGTCGGTGCCCTTCACCCTCGCCAACGAGGTCGGAGAGCTCGAGGCGGGGGAGCGGTTGCTGCTCATGGGCATCGGATCAGGGCTCAACGCGTCCTGCGCCGAGATCTGCTGGTGAGCGGCGGCGCCCGTCTGCCGCCCCCCGAGTTACCGGGACTGGACCCCGCCTGGTCCCGCCTCGTTCCCGTTGTCTCCCCCGACGGCGTACGCCGGACCTGGCACGTGCTGGACAACGGCGTACCCGACCCGGAGGTGACCCTTCTGTGTCTGCACGGCAACCCGACCTGGTCCTACCTGTGGCGGGGGTTGCTCGCCGCAGTTCCAGCGCGATGGAGGGTCGTCGCGCCGGACCATCTGGGCATGGGGTACTCGGACCGCCTCGACGCCCCTCGGTCGTTCGCCCGCCGTGTGTCGGACCTCTCCGATCTGACCACCGAGTTGGGTATCGCCGGGCCGACGGTCACGGTGGCGCACGACTGGGGCGGCCCGATCTCGCTCGGTTGGGCCCACGAGCACTCGCAGCAGCTGCGCGGTCTCGTGCTGCTCAACACCGCAGTGCATCTGCCTCGGGGTAACGCCGGGCCGGCACTGATCCGGCTCGCCGGCTCCTCGCCTCTCCGGGAGGCGGTGTGCGCCCGGACGCCGACCTTCGTCAGGGGGGCCACTGCCCTGTCCCGTCCAGCGCTCCGGGCTGAGGTCCGAGATGCCTTCGCCGCACCGTACGCCGGAGCGAACCGCCGCCGCGCGGTGGCTGACTTCGTGGCCGACATACCGTTCGACGCCCACCACCCCAGCCGTGCCGCTCTCGACACCGTGGCCGGCAATGCCCGCTCGCTCGGCGTGCCGGCGCTGCTCGTATGGGGCCCGAGAGACCCGGTCTTCGGGCAGCCGTTCCTCGACGACCTGCTCGATCGCCTTCCGCGGGCTGACGTGCACCGCTTCGAGCATGCCTCGCACCTCGTGACCGAGGACGCCCCCGAGTACGCCGCGGCGGTGGTGCAGTGGGTCACGGACCTCGAGGCCGTTCCGGGTGGCGCGACCGACAGCCGACAAGCCGCCCGGGACCTGCTCGGCGCGCAGATCGGCTCGTCACTGGGCGACCGGCTCGCAAGGCGGGCTGGAGATCGTGGCCCGGCCGTCGTCGAGGTCGGCGGGAGAACGGTGAGCTGGGACCTGCTCGAGCGGCGGGTCCGCGAGATCGCCGCGGGGCTCGTCGCCAGCGGAGTGACGCGCGGGCAGCGAGTAGCCCTGCTGATGCCTCCCTCGGTGGACCTGACCGCAGCGGTCTATGCCGTCTGGCGCGCCGGCGGGGTGATCGTGGTCGCCGACAAGGGGCTCGGAGTGCGGGGCATGGGCTTGGCCCTTCGCGGTGCGCGCGTGGACCACGTTATCGCGACGGCCCAGGGGCTTGCCGCGGCGCGGTCCATGCGTCTTCCCGGGACACGTTTCGGCGCCGGCGCTGCACCGAGGCTCATCCTGCGGGCACTCGGTGCAGGACTGACTCTCGGCGACCTCGCACGGCTGGGGCGTGGGTGCCCAACGCCCGGCGGTGCGTCGCCGGACGACGAATGCGCCGTGGTGTTCACGTCAGGTGCGACAGGGCCAGCGAAGGGAGTCGTCTACCGCCACCGTCAGGTGGCGGCCCAGCTGGAGCTCGTCAGGTCGACGTACGGATTGACCGCCGACGACAGGATCGTCGCCGCCTTCGCGCCGTTCTCGCTCTACGGTCCAGCGCTCGGGATCGGCTCAGCGGTACCAGACATGGATGTGACCTCACCGGGCACGCTCACGGCCACCGCACTGGCCGATGCGGTTGGTGCCATCTCGGCGACCGTCGTGTTCGCGTCACCGGCGGCTCTCCGCAACGTGGTCGCCACCATGAGCGACCTGACGGCGTCCCACCGCACGGCACTGTCGGGTGTTCGCCTCCTGATGTCGGCCGGTGCACCCGTGCCCGCGACGCTCTTGCGCGCGGTTCTCGGGCTGCTGCCGGGAGCGGAGGCCCATACGCCGTACGGCATGACAGAGGTGCTCCCGGTCACGGACATCTCACTGGAGCAGATCGAGGAGGCAGGAGTAGGGGACGGCGTCTGTGTCGGACGCCCCCTACCCGGGGTCGACGTGGCACTGAGGCCACTGCCGGCGTCAGGCACATCTCCCTCGGCGCTGACCGTCGAGCCTGACCGGACCGGGGAAGTCTGCGTCAGGGCCTTGCACGTGAAGGACCGCTACGACGCTCTGTGGGCCACCCAGCGAGCGAGCGCCGCGGTGCCGGGTTGGCACCGCACCGGAGACGTCGGCCACCTCGATCCCGAAGGTAGGCTGTGGATCGAGGGACGGCTGCAGCACGTGATCGCGACGGCGGGTGGCGTCGTGACTCCGGTGGGGGTCGAGCAGCGCGTCGAGGCCCTCGACGGGGTGGAGGCGGCCGCCGCGGTCGGGGTGGGACCGGTCGGCACTCAACAGGTCGCCGTCGTTGTCGTGGGCGAGAAGCCTCGGGCCGGGGCGGGCACGTCGCCCGTGGCTCCGCCGGCCTTGACGGAGGCGGTGCGTCGTGCCGCGGGGGTCGACGTGGCGGCCGTACTTGTCGCCGACGGTCTGCCTGTGGACATCCGCCACGCGTCCAAGGTCGACCGACGCCGGGTAGGTGACTGGGCCTCGCATGTGCTCGCCGGGGGGCCGAATCCTCGGAGCCCGTGGTGAAGGTGCTGGTCACGGGGGTGACGGGGATGCTGGGCCGTGGCGCGGCCCAGGCACTGCTCGACCGCGGCGACGATGTCACGGTCCTGCAGCGACGCGAGTCTGGCCTGCCGTGCCGAGAGGTGCGTGGCGACGTAGCCGATCCCGACGTCGTATGTCGGGCAGTGGCGGGCCAGGACGCGGTCCTGCACCTCGCCGCGAAGGTAGACCTCGTCGGCCCGTGGCACGAGTACACCAGGGTGAACATCGACGGTACTCGTGCGGTCGTGGCGGCGTGTCGATCGGCAGGTGTCAGGTCGCTGGTCCACGTGTCGTCTCCCGCTGTCGCTCATGCCGGGCGGTCTCTCACGGGTGTAGGCGCCGAACCCGCTGACCCGCATTCCGCGCGAGGAAGTTACGCCAGATCCAAGGCAACCGCGGAGCTCGAGGCGCTGGCTGCAGACTCGGCCGAGCTCAGCGTGCTGTGCATCCGGCCGCACCTCGTCTGGGGTCCGGGCGACACCCAGCTCGTCGGCCGGATCGTGTCCCGAGCCCGCGCGGGGCGGCTCGTGTCCCTCGGGTCGGGGGCCGCACTCATCGACACGACATACATCGACAACGCCGTGGAGGCGCTTGTCGCCGCGGTGGACGCCTGCCCTCGCGTGCACGGGCAGGCGCTCGTCGTGTCGAACGGCGAGCCGCGAACGGTCGAGGAGATCCTGGTGAAGGTGTGTCGCGCCGCCGGGGCGCCCGGACCTACCCGGCGGCTGCCTATCCCGCTAGCGCGGTTGGCCGGGGTCGCGGTCGAGGACGTGTGGAGACGGCTCGGCAGGCTGGATACCCCGCCGCTCACCCGCTTCCTGGTCGAGCAGCTCACCACCGCTCACTGGTTCGACCAGCGGCATACTCGAGAGGTCCTCGACTGGAAGCCTCACGTCGGGCTCGACGACGGCTTCGAGAAGCTGCGGGCCTGGTATGCCGCCGACGCGAAGAACCTCAACCAAGGCTGAGGGGCGGCCAGAGCCCTGGCGGGCTCACGGCTTGGCGGTGGCTTCACCTGAGTCGTCTTCACCGCCGGCGTTCTCCGGCTTTGCGTCGGCGGTCGAGTCGGAGTCGTCCGGCCATTCGACCTTCTCGCGCATGTCGAACGGCATCGAGTTGTCGTCGATCTCGCCCCGTGCAGCCGTGGGTGCACCAGACGTGTCGGACGCCTCAGAGCCGTCTGCGGACTCGTCCGACGACGTCGTCATCTTTCCGGGCTCGACGCAGGGGCGTCGGACGCGGCCGAGTCACCATCGGAGGACGTGTTCGTCCCTTCCGCCACCTGTCCCATCTGGTCGTCCGCACCGCCGGCCGCGCCATCCTCGGACGGCCGTTGAGTGCCGCTGGGGTCGAGGTCGTTGGCCGGCTGAAGGTCCTCGGGCAGCTGACTGTCGTGGATCTGCACATCGGTGTAGGAGCTGTCGTTGTCGTCGTCTGACTCGACGGGAGAAGTCGTCATGGCACTGAACGTACCGCGAGACTCCGGCGGGCGAAACGGTCCCGACGGACCGAGAACCTGCCCAATACAGTGACCAGGTGGATGCCCACAGCCTCGACTCGATGCTGCTGGCCGGATCTACCGTCGTGCTTCTGGCGATTCTGGCCGTACGCGTTTCGTCTCGGGTCGGCCTCCCGAGCCTGCTCGTCTACCTCAGCATGGGTGTCGTGCTGGGCGACTCGGTCGTCGGCGTGAGATTCGACGATGCCGACACCGCCCATGCCTTGGGCTTCGCGGCGCTGGTGGTCATCCTGACCGAGGGGGGTCTCACCACTCGGTGGTCGGAGGTCCGGCCCTCCCTAGGGCTGGGGCTGGCTCTAGCTACCGTGGGCGTCGCTGTCAGTGTCACGGTCGTCGCCGTGGTCGTCCACCTCGTGCTGGCTCTGTCGTGGGAGACGTCGGTCCTGGTCGGGGCCATCACGTCTCCGACGGATGCTGCCGCCGTCTTCTCGGTGCTGAGACGCGTCCCCCTCCGCTCGTCGCTCCTCGGGGCGCTCGAGGCGGAGCCCGGTCTCAACGACGCGCCGACCGTGCTCCTCGTCGTGCTCATCAGCACCGGTCACGGTATCGGCGACGGAGCGGCCGCCTTCGTGGGTCTGATCGCCTACGAGCTCATTGCTGGCGTCGCGGCCGGTGCATTGGCCGGTGTCGTCGGCGCGTGGGTGTTGCGCAGGATCGCCTTGCCTGCGTCCGGCCTCTACCCGATCACGGTGCTGGCGATCGCGGTCCTGTCCTACTCGGGAACGGCCGCACTGAATGCAAGCGGTTTCGCGGCGTGTACGTCACCTGGCTGTGGCTAGGGAACTCCGAGCTGCCTCACCGGACGTCAACGCGCTCCTTCGCGGAAGGTCTCGCGTGGCTCGCCCAGATCGGCCTCTTCATCATGCTGGGCCTACTGGTGTCCCCGTCGACGATCGAGCCGGGGCAGCTCGTCGGCGGTGTGGTGGTAGGAGCCGTACTGACGCTGGTAGCGCGACCCATCAGCGTCCTCGTCTGTAGCGCGCCGTTGCGCGTCCCCAGTTCCGAGCAGGCCTTCTTGGCACTCACGGGTCTTCGAGGCGCTGTGCCTATCGTGCTGGCCACCATCCCGCTTGCAGAGGGGGTGGCGCGCTCCGGTGACATCTTCAACATGGTCTTCGTGCTCGTCGTGTTGCTCACGGCGCTCACCGCCCCAGCCCTGCCGGTGGTTGCAAGGGCGCTCGCGGTCACCGTCGAGCGTCCGCGTGACGTCGACGTGGAGGTCGCTCCGCTCGAGCGCATCGCCGCCGACCTGCTCCAGGTGGGGGTCACCGACCAGTCGCGGCTGCACGGCGTCGAGGTGGGTGAGCTCCGGTTCAGCCGAGACACGAGCGTCTCCCTCGTCGTGCGCGGGGAGGCGAGCTTCACCCCCGATCGTCGGACGACGCTTGGCGTGGCGACGACCTTCTCATCGTCACGCCGCGAAGGGATCGAGAGTCCACCGAGCGGCGACTTCAGGCAGTGAGTCGTGGGGGCCGCCTAGGCGGCTGGACTCGCGGTGACGCATAGCCAGCCGTTTGCCGGTCGCTCACGCACCGCGCCCGCAGGTCGGCACATGCTGTCTCAGCCGTAGGAACGTGCGGGCGGTGTGGTCGACCCCGACGAAGCTGTCGCCGACCACCACATCGACTCCTGGAGCCAGTGGGGTGCCCTTCTTGAAGACGACCCGGCCCTTGAACTGGCTCGCGACCAGCCGTACCTCTGGCGCGCGCTTGTCTGCGGTGATGATCATGACGTTCGACGCTCTGGTGCCGACAGGCGCATTCTCTGCAACGCCCTCCAGGAAGCCCCTGACGTGCATCGCGGCCAGCGTGTCGCCCGCCAACCCGCTGATGGCGCCGGAGTTGTACACGTTGACGAGCACGTCCATCGTCACCAGCCGCTGGCCCTTCTTGGTGGGGTCACCCTTCTTGAGGCACGCGTGACGGGGGGCGCCGCGGGACGCGTGCGACAACGTGTCGTTGCTGCCGGTGGCGGGGGAGACGATGGTGCGCCAGCCGTAGTAGCCGGCCCCGAGCAGCACTGCGAGCAGGACGAGCAGCGTGATCGGAGTCTTCCAGCTCACAAGACCCCCCCTTCGAGCGGCTAAAGCCTAGACCCGGACGACGTGGATGCGCGCATGAAGCACGTGGCGCTGCTGGAGGGCCGCACGTAGAGCCCGGTGCAGTCCGTCCTCGAGGTACAGGTCCCCGCGCCACTCCACGACGTGTGCGAACAGGTCTCCGAAGAATGTCGAGTCCTCGTCGAGGAGTGTTGCCAGGTCGAGGGTGTCCTTGGTCGTGGTCAGCTGGTCCAGTCGTATCTGGTGCGGCGGAAGCTTGGCCCAGTCGCTCATCCGCAGGTCGTGAGCAGGATAGGGTCGCGCGGCGCCAACCCCCTTGAAGATCACGCGCCGAGTCTAAGCCCGCCTGCAGGCCTGCATCGTGGGGCTGAGAGCCTCCGAGGATGTCCGGCTCAGCAGTTCCCCGTTTGGGTGGCTGTCGAGATCTGTTGACACGAGTTGCTGTAGAGGAAGCTCACGTGGCCGCCGAAGAGGAGGACGGCCCCTACGATCGCCCCGGCGACACCGACGATCAGCAGGCCGTACTCGACGGACGAGGCGCCCTGCTCGCCGGAGCGGCGGACCAGGAGGAGATGCCGCACGAACCGTTGAACAAGGCCGGGACTGTCGGGCTGCTGGCGATGGTGCATGTTCCCCTCGAGCTCCTCGGTTCGTGTCCTAGCGGGAATGGTGAAGGGGCGGCTCGCGACAGATGTCATCGCGCGCCGCCCCCTCGTGCTCGTTGCCGATTACGGCATCGAGGTGCGGACCTTGGTGAAGAGGCTCGCGATGGTGGTGCCGAGGAGCGTGACGGCGGCGACGATCGCGACGGCGATCAGCGCGATCAGCAGGCCGTACTCGACGGCCGTGGCGCCCGTCTCGTTGTTGCGTCGCGCCAAGCGGTCCTGCACGCGGTACTGCAGTCGGATCATGTGCTCGAGAACGTCGTACATGGGTGTCTTCCTCCGGGGTACTCGTGGTGTTGAACCCCTTGAGTTCAACTAGGAACAGCATCGCTTGGAACCGAATGTCGCACTCAGTAATCTCTTAACTACAGTCCGTTTGGATGGTGGCGTTGACCGAACGGCCTATGTCAGGTCCCGGAGAACGTCGACATCATGCTGATCGCAGCCGGCCCCAGCACCGTGATGAACAAGACGGGCAGGATGCAGAACATCAGGGGGAGCAGGATCTTCACCGCGACCTTCTGAGCCGCCTCCTCCGCCCGCTGACGCCGCTTGGTGCGCATCTCGAGCGCCTGGACGCGCAAGAGTCTGCCGATGGGTATGCCGAACGAGTCGGCCTGCGTCATCGCGTTCGCGAAGCCACGCAGCTCGGGCAGCGACGTCCGCTCACCCAGGGACCGCATGGCCTGCTGCCGCGCCATCCCGATCTGCATCTCCTGGAGAACGCGCGCGAACTCGGCGGCGACCGGGCCTTCGGTGTTGCGAGCCACCTGGGAGAGAGCCGCGTCGAATCCGAGTCCGGCTTCGATAGAGATGGTGAGCAGGTCGATCGCGTCCGGTAGGTCCTTCTGCATCTGCGCGGTGCGCGTGGTTCCTCGCTGGTGGAGCCACATGTTCACCGCGACGTACCCGAGCAGGGTGGCCCCTACGCAGAACACGAGCCTAGGCATGAAGGTCAGATGTAACACGACGGCGGCAGCGAACAAGCTGCCCACGAGGCCTACTCCAGCGCCGATCACCTTGAAGGCCGCTACCCTATCGACCGTCCAGCCAATGGGGTTACCGGCGACGTCGAGCTTGTGCCTGATCCGGGCGGCGTTGTCGGCCGCCGTCAGCTTGTGTCCCAGGCCCACCATTCTTGCCACGAGCGGCGTCAGGACGCGTTCTTGGAAGGAAGGTTCCAGATCCTTGCGGAGCTCCGAGGGAGCTACCCCGATCGCCTGGATAGCGGCGAGCGAACGCCCCACACCGGACTGCTCGGGATTGACCGCACCGACTGCCGTGATGGCGACCAGAATAGCGAGAAAGATCGCGCCGACGCCGCCCACCAACAAGAGCGTTGTGCTCATCAGACCTCCACCTTGACGACTTTGGACATCCAGAAGGCGCCGACGCTCATCAGGACAGCGGAGACCCCCAGCAAGAACACGCCGAGCGTGGTGTGAAACATGGGATACAGGTACGTTCCGCGGGTGACCGCGAGGTAGACCATGAACAGGGGTGGCAGGGCGCAGAGGATCCAGGCCGAGAGCCGGCCCTCCGCCGACAGACTTCGTACCTGCCGCCGCAGATAGTCACGTTCACGAAGGGTTACCGAGACCGTCAGAAGCAGCTCGGAGAGGTTTCCCCCCACCGTTCGCTGGATTCTGATGGCCATGACGACCCATCCGAAGTCCTTGCTGCTCATCCGGTTGGCAACTCCGTCGAGAGCCTCCTCGATGTTGACACCGAGCCGAGCCTCGACCAGCGCACGGCGGAACTCACCGGCGATGGGCTCGGTGCCCTCGCGCATTATCGTGTCCACGGCCTGTGTCAACGACAAGCCGGCCGAAAGACCACCCGCCATGAGCTGGAGGGTCTCACCGAGCTGGGCGTTGAACGCCTTCACGCGGCGGCCCTGCTTGAAACCCAGGTAGATCCACGGCAGGACTGCCCCGACGAGGAGCAGGAGCATGGCGAGGCCGATGCTTCCGCCGCTAAGCATGAAACCGACCACAGCGGCACCGAAAGCTATCCCGACATGCATCAGAATCCACTCGGCGGGCTTCAGAGACGAACCGGCTGCGTCAAGCTTCAATGCGAGCTTCGCCTCGAACCCCCCGCTGTCGAGGGCCTTCTGGGCCAGGCCGACCGCCGACTCCTTGACGGTCACCGAGGGCGCGGCCTTCGTGACGCTCGCAGACCCCCGCCCGCCACGGTTGGAGAGGCGCTGCTCCAAGGTGAGCGGCTCCTTGGTCCGGAACACTCCGAGCGCAGAGCCCACCAAGAGCAGCAGCCCGACGCCGACAGCGCCGATCCCGACGAGCAGCAGCTGGTTGGAGATCGTGAACCCCGGGCGGCTGACAGGCAGTGGGGTTGTTGCTGGAGGGTCGGGCGCGGGGCCGACCTTGGCGTCGCCGAGGCTGACGAAGGCTGCGTCCTCATACGTCGTGCCTTGAGCCGAGATGCCCACGCGGAGGTCGACCCCGGACCCTGCCTGCTCCGGTGTGACGGGAAAGGTGACCAGGATCTGACTGGCCAGTGTCTGCGCCTCGTCCGCGAACAGTCCGGTCAGGGCCTTGGGATCGTTGGCACTGACCAAGGTGCCCTTGCTCGAGCTCGCGATGTCGCTCAGCGAAGTCAGGCTGTCGGGCTTCTGGCTCAAGGCGACCACATCGACCCGTGTCCCCGAGCGTTTCACCGCAGCGGTGACCTTGGACAATGCGACGCCGGTGGTATCCGCGCCGTCCGACAGCACGAGGAGCTGGCGCTGCCCGTCGGCTCCAGCGGCTGCCAGCGCCGCAAGGACACCTTCGTAGAGCCGGGTCGTGCCGGAGAGCTGGAGACCGTTGATCTCGCTGCTGAGTGCGGCTCGGTCGGTCGTCGGCTTCTGTAGCGTGTCTACGGTGCCGGCGAAGGTGACGAGCCCGATCTCGACGTCGGGCGGGGCTTGGTCGACGAAGGCCAGCGCGGCCCGCTTCGCCTCGTCGAACGACTTGCCCCGCATGGAGTTGCTCACGTCGAGGGCTAGTACCGCCACCCGACCTAGCCCCCCGCCGTCAGAGGCCGACGTTGCAGTCGCGTCGACAGTGGCACCGTCGATGGTCACCGCAATCGACGACAGGTCCGGTTTGGCGGGGCCGGGGAGCCCGCTGATGGAGAAGAGCACCTGCTCAGAGCCGTGGCTGTTCTCGACGTGGTCGATGCTGCCTGACCCCGCGGCCAGAGCCGCACCGGCACCGGCGACGAGAAGCAGCGCCGCAGCCGACAAAGATATCGGGGCGATCCAGCGTGTCCGGTTCATGGTCAGCGGAACCCGTCGGTGGCGAAGAGCATCGGGTCCACCGTGACTCCATGTTCGGCCAGCTTCTCCAAGAACTTCGGGCGTAGGCCGGTCGAGCGCAGCGTACCGAGTGAACGACCTGACTCGTCGAACCCGGCGGAGTGGTCGTACGCGAAGATGTCCTGCAAGGTGATGACATCACCTTCCATGCGCTCGACCTCGGTGATGTAGGTCAGGTGGCGGCTCCCGTCGCGGAAGCGGGTCTGTTGCAGGATGAGGTCCACGGCGCTCGACACCTGCTCGCGGATGGCGCGTACCGGTAGGTCCATGCCCGCCATCAGGACCATCGTCTCCAGCCTGGCCAGTCCGTCACGGGGTGTGTTCGCGTGCAGTGTGCTGATCGAGCCGTCGTGGCCGGTGTTCATCGCCTGCAGCATGTCGAGCGCCGCGGCGTCGCGGATCTCGCCCACCACGATCCGGTCCGGTCGCATACGAAGCGAGTTTCGGACCAGGTCGCGGATCGCCACCTCACCCTTCCCCTCGATGTTGGCGGGGCGGGACTCCAGGCGCAGCACGTGGTCCTGGTGGAGCTGGAGCTCTGCCGCGTCCTCGATGGTGACGATGCGCTCGTCGGCGGGGATGAATGACGACAGCACGTTGAGAGTGGTCGTCTTTCCGGAGCCAGTACCGCCCGACACCAGAATGTTGAGGCGTCCCTTCACGCAGGCATCGAGGAAGTCGGCGACGCGGGCGGTGATGGTGCCGAAGGTGATGAGGTCTTTCGCCGTATAGGGATCGGCCGAGAACTTTCGGATGGTCAGCAGTGAGCCGTCCAGAGCAAGGGGCGGAACGACCGCGTTGACACGGCTGCCATCGGGGAGACGGGCGTCGACCATCGGGCTTGCCTCGTCGACGCGGCGACCGACACGGGCGACGATCTTGTCGATCGTGCGACGCAGGTGGGCCTCGCTGGCGAACCCGGCGTTGACCCGGCTCAGCTTGCCCGACTTCTCGATCCAGATGTTGTACGGCCCGTTCACCATGATCTCGGTCAGGTTCGGGTCGCGAAGGTACGGCTCGATGGGTCCGTAGCCGAGGATGTCATCGGCGATCTCCTGGGTGAGCCGGGTGCGTTCGGCAGCCGACAGCGGCGTCGCGTCAAGTGCGACCTCCTGCTGGAGGGCGATGCGCACCATCTGCTCCAGCTCGCCCTGGGTCAGCTCGGCATCGTAGAGCTTCGGTCCGAGGTTCGCGAGCAAGGCCCGGTGAACGACCTGCTTGAGTTCGGACAGTGGGTCGTCCGCTGCCGATTTCGCCTGCGGGCGAGCCTCGTCGTTAGGCGCCGGCGCCGCTGCTTGTCCCCGCTCTCGCTGTGCCTTCGCGAGTCGCTCAGCGAGATCCATCAGTACTTCGCCCCCCGGTGCAGCAGCCGACGCCTCTTGGCTTCCGGCGCAGGCGCTGCCTCCGAAGAGGTCTTCTTGTTCTCTGTGCCGCGAGGGTCTCCCGTCATCAAGGCAACGCAGTCCCTGGCGAGGGCGGTCAGCGTGAGACTGACCGCATGACGAGGGGCGGACGTGACGATCGGCTCCCCCCGGTTCACCGAAGCGGGAACCTCACGAGACGACGGGATGGACGCCATGACCGTCGTCTTCAGGGTCTTCTCGACCTCGTCGACGGAGAGCCCCACCTTGGAGTCGGCCCGGTTGAGCAGGACGTGACACTTCTCGCGCGGGAAGTTGAGGAGCTCGAGGGTCTCGAGACTGACCTTGATGTTCTTCAGAGCCGGAATGTCGAGGGTGAGGAGAAGCAGGAGCATGTCACTGGCGTCGAACGCCTGGAGCACCTGGTCGTCGAATGCCGGCGGAGTGTCGACGACGACGAAGTCGAACCGCTGCTTCAACGCGGCGAGGATCTTGGTGATGAGCTCGGCGCTGATCGTCGCCTTGGCGAGGGGAGTCGTCGGCGCCGCCAGTGCCTGGAGGTTGTCGGAGTATCTCGTAAGCAGCTCGCCGATGGAGTCGGCGTCGAGCGCAGATTGCATGCCCACGGCGTCCGCGATCGTGTTCTCGGGGAACATCTGCAGAGTGATCGCGACGTCTCCGAAGGCGAGGTCGAGATCGACCAGGCACACCTTGTGACCGGCTTCGGCCATGGCTACGGCGAGGTTGGTTGCCACCGTCGTCTTGCCGACGCCGCCCTTGGCCGAGAAGACCGTCAACAGCCTGCCTCGAACCGGTTCGTGGCTGCCGCCCTCGCCGGCAATGAGCGCCTGCTGAAGACTGTGCGCCCGGCGCACTGCTGTGGACAGCGCGGTGAGGTCACGCTCCTCGACCACGTCACGCATCCCCGACCGAAGGGCCTCCGCCAGCACGCTGCTGTCGACGCGCTTGCGGACGAGGATCACGCTGACGGTCGAACGTTGCACGCGAAGGGTGTCGGAGAGACTTGTCGCGGCGCTCATGTCGACACCGGAGCCGAGCACGATCGCGTACTCCTGCGGACGGTCCTCGAGATGCCGGCGCAGCTGCTCGATGCTCGGCACGACTTCGGTGCCCGGGCCGATGGCACTGACGAGGAGCTCTGCAGTCGCCTCGACGTTTTCGACGATGGTGGTCATGAATGCCTCACTTGAATAGGTCACTCAGCGTGACGCCAGGGTCGGCGCTGACCTTCGTGTTGTCGGGGACGAGGCCGACGGCGATCTCCCCGTTGACGGACGCGAAGATCACCTTGTCTGCGTCCTTCTGGTCGACGGCAAGGGTGAGAATGGTCTTGGGAATCTCGGCGGTTGTCTGGCCGCCTGTGGTGTCGGTGGTCGTGGTGGACAGCACCGTCGTCTGGCCGACGCCGATGACCTCCACGTCCGGCACGACGATGCGCGTGAACTGGAGCTGCGAGGCCGAGCCGCCTGTCGACGGGTCGAGAGACACGAAGACTGCGACGTGGGAGCCGGGTGTGACGAAGCCCGCGACCCTTGCCGGGTCAGTGAGCTCGATGCTGACCGCGACCTTGTTCTTGGGGATGGTGAGACCAGTACTCGAGGCGGCGGTAGCGCCGAACTTCGCGGCGATGACCTGCTCGCCGGTGTAGATGGGCTGCAGGGCTACCTGGTTCGACACATTGTCCACAGAGGTCAATGCACCGGGAACGACGTTGTCGCGAGGCAGGTCGGTGAGGGCGAGCTTGCCCGCTGACTGGGCGTCGGCCGCGGTCTCACCGGGGTGGATGACGTCTGTTGCCGCAAGCACCTGCACCATGTCCTGGCCGGCCGTGGCCTTGGCACCGACCCCTTGTACGTAGAGGAACACCAGGGTGGCGCCCAGGGCTGCGACGACGACGGCGACGACGAAGAGGACGCTTCTCCGGTTCATGCTCAGCTTCCTTTGTGCTCGCGCAGCGCTCTGGTACGACGGCTGTCGGGCGGTGGGGAGATGGACTGACTGAGGACAGCCCTCATGGGCCTACTCCAGCGATTACGTTGAGTTTCGAGACTAGCACTCTTAGTAGCCAGCGGATTCGTTTTGAGCGATGCGCCGGGTCGGCCGGCGGGTGTGGTTCCCTCCGTGGTTGACGAGGACCGCAGGGACCTGGCCACTCCCCTCCGACCGGCGGACCCGGCGTCTCCGAACGGATGACGCGGAGTCCATTCGAGAGCAGAGCGTTATCGGGCGATTGCACAATGTGACAGGTGTGAAATCTAGCGTTGGAGGCATGACTGTGGGTAGGAATGACGTCAGGGACAGTCCTGCACGCCGTTGGATGCACCCGCGCGCTCGCACCCAGACAGGTGCGGCGGCACTCGAGTTCGCACTGGTTCTCCCCGTGCTCATGAGCATCGTCTTCGGGATCATCCAGTTCGGCTTCGTGATGACGCAGTCCGCCGCCTTGGACGAGGGCGCTCGAGGGGGCGCTCGTTACGGCGTCGTCAACCTCATCACCCCGCACACCTGCTCCGGTCTGGTGGCGAATGTCCGTGCCGGCGCATCGACGATCGGTATGCAGGGGGCGAATGTAGCGGTCACCGTCGCGCGAGGAACCACGCCGGCACTCGCCACCACCGTCTGTAGCAGCGCCGCAGGCAGTGCCACCGTCACCAACTCGTCAGTGGCACCCTGCACCACAACGCCGCAGGTGGACAACAACTCCCTCTACGTCACCACGGCCTACACGTCGATGTCCATCGTCCCGATCGGTGTGGCGAGCTTCAGTCTCAACGGTGCCGGCAACTTCCGGTGTGAGTACAAGTGACCAGTCGGGCGAGGTCGAGGATAACGAGGCGTCGAGACGACAGTGGCGTGGTTGCTCTCATGGTGGCCATGCTGGCCACCGTCATGCTCGTGTTGCTTGCTTTCGTGACCGACATCGGGATGGCCTTCGTCAACAAGGATGCTCTGCAGGGTGGGGCGGACGCCGCAGCGCTGGCAGTGGCTCAAGAGATCGCGCTCACCGCGCCCGCCAACCAGACGTGCAGCCAGCTGGACGCCAGCATGTCTACCTCGATGCGGGTTGTGGCCGAGAAGTACTTCGCAGAGAAGTCGCGTACGGGTGGAGCAATCGAGCCCGGGACCGCCGGATTCGACCTCGTGTGCACCGCCTCGGGACTTGTCGTCAAGGTGTCGGCCGCACAAAACTCCGCCGTGTTCTTCTCCGGTGTGATAGGCGTGAGCAACATCCCTGTCAAAGGAAAGGCGTCGACCATAGTGGCGCCTGCCGGCAGCGTCAGCCGCCCGAGGCCATTTGCGATCTGTCAGGTCGACGCCAACAAGCTCAAGCTTGCTGCCGGCGTGAACTACGCCGTGTCCTTCGGCAATGACGACTCGGGTTGTGGCTCCACGGGAGGAGCCTTTGGAGTCATGGACTTCAACGGAGGTGCTAACGGACAGGCCGAGGTACAAGACTGGATTCAGAATGGTTACGACGGCTCAGTCTCCGCGTCGCCACCGGTGACTATTCCAGGCAACCCGGGGGCGCCGAGCCCGGGGGCATACGACAACGAGATGAACTCCATCCTCGGCTCCACTATCACGCTTCCGGTGTACGACCAGATCACGGGCAGCGGTAACAACACGGTATACCGCATCAGCGGCTTCATTACTGTCCAGATCTGTGGATGGAAGTTCAACAACAAGCAGAACCCGGCCGGCGGCTGCTCCACGCCGGTCCCGGCCCCGGTCCCCAGTGACTACCTCCAGCTAAAGTATGTGCATTTCATCCCTATCGGCGACCTGAACACGGCTTGCATGCTCGGGACATCCACATGCGACAACGGTGTCCGGTTGTTCCAGCTCGCCGAGTGATCCGGAGACTGCTGGCGCGAGTTTGTGGCGGAGAAACGAAGTCGCCGATCAGTGGGCTACTTCGCCCGGTGAAGGTTGACCCCGGCGAAGTGGACCTGGTGAAAGACGTCGAACCCCGGGGCCCAACCAGGCGCTATGGGTCGCTCGCTGCCCAACGTGAGCGCGTCAGCGGTCCATTGCGGGCCTTCATACGCGCCCAGATGCTGGACCAGCCGCTCGATGCCCGCAAGGGTCGTCTGGTCGGTGATCCGACCCACTCTGACGCGCGGTCGGTAGGAGCCACGACGGTCAAGAACAAAGCCCAGGTCCCATACCAGGGGGTGGATTGACGCCGCGAGCTCCTTGATCGCCTCGAGGTCGCCATCAATGCCGACCCAGATGGAGTCGTCTCCTTCCTCGGGCAGCGGGATCAGGCCCGAGAAGCGGAGAGTGGGCGGTGGCAGCGCCTTCACATGCTTGGCCATCACCTCGCTCAAGCGAAGGGCGTCCTTGTGCGTGAGGTTGCCGAAGTTCGCCAGATGGAGGCGAATATGAGACTTGTCCAGCCACGCGACCTGCTCCGGCTGCCGGGCCTGTTCGGGACGGAGCGCTTCCTCGAGATGGGCGATCACCTCGTTGGGCGGTCGCAGTGAGGCGTGTATGCGCATGCCACATGATCGCACCTACCGGCCACTGATTGCACGAAACATGCGCGTAGAGCGACCGACCCGTCGCTCAGCAGGCGGAGGCATGGCCGCTGTGCAGGGCTGGTGCTAGTACCAAAGGACGGTGGCAGAGCCTGGGGAAACCGGCGAGTGTGGAGGTCTCGTCGGCTGAAAGGAAAACACTCATGTCTCTAGTCCAACTGCGCCCGCTCCGCTCTGCAGGCTTACGCCTGGTAACCGTGGCGGCCAGCACACTCATGGTCGCCGCCGCGTTGTCGACCCCGGCCTTGGCAGGGGCTCCAACGGGAGAGGTCCAGAGCCGGCAGATTCCGGCCAGCCATGTCCTGCATGCACGGCTTCTCGGGTCGAACGAAGTTCCCAGGTCCGACCCGGCCAGTGGCGACCCGAACGGTACCGGCCGGGTCAGGGTCACGCTTCGCCCAGGAGCGCGTATGGTCTGTGCGCGAGCGAGCTGGCACCACATCGGTACCCCCGTCGCGGCCCACATCCATCATGGACGTCGCGGCGTCAGCGGCGATGTCGTCGTCGATCTCACCGGCTCCGTCACCCCGGCTTCCAACTGTGTGAGCGCGCGGAGAGGGCTGATCCACAGAATCCTCGACCACCCGAGGCGCTTCTACTTCAACATCCACACCGCCCGGTTCTCAAACGGCGCGATCAGGGGGCAGCTGCACCAGTAGAGCCCAGCGCGAGCCGCGAACACCCGCGGCCTCAGGAGCCGACATGTCCATGCTCTCCGGCTCCGGCCTCGACCGCTGAGGTCGAGTGACCGGAGCCGGAGAGCGTGAAGACCGGGCCGGCGGTCGCGTCATGCGCCGTTGGAAGAACTCGAGGAGGAGCGCATGTGCACATCAAGGGGCTCACGTCTGTCGGTGCGTGGACCGGCGCGCGGACCGAGGTGGCGCAGCTCGTGCGTCAGATCCTCGGCGTCGCACTGTTGGATGACGACTCCCTGGAGGCGGAAGACCCGGCTCTGCCCGGCCGGACCAGACCGGCCGGTCTCCCTAGGTGGCGGTACGACGCGAAGCGCACAGTGGGCCTTCGCGTCGACGACGCCGTGCAGGCTCCGCAAGCGCTGAGTAACTGAGGTGCCAGCTGTGCTGGGCTAGTCGTAGAGTTGGCGGACTTGCTGAGCGCGGCTCCACGTACTTGCCGCTGGAAGAGGAGGGTCGATGCCGAAGACCACCAAGAGCGGAAAGCCGATCCTGGACGAGCTGCCCAGCACCATCCAGCGCTCCGGCGAGAGGGCGCAGAAGACCTTCGCCAAGACGCACGACTCAGCCGTCGGGTCCTACGGTGAGGGCGAGCGGGCCAACCGGACTGCGTTCTCCGCACTCAAGCACACCCACGAGAAGGTCGGCGACCACTGGGAGGCCAAGGCCGAAAGCGGCCCGTCGGACGCGCAGGCCGAAGGCGGTCGAGGAACGTCGAGGGCGACGGCCGAAGGTGTCGATGCCAACGCCTCCAAGAGGCATCTGTACGACGTGGCCAAGCGGCTCGACGTCAAGGGCCGGTCGACGATGGACAAGGCGGAGCTGGTGGAGGCGATCATGAAGGCCAATCGCCGCGCGTCGGATCGATCGCGCCGGACCTGAAAGACTGCCGGCGTCCATCCAGGGTCGCGACCGGCGTACCCGAGAGCGCGGTCGAACGCAGGCGCTTCGGCCGGTACGTCGACCACAGGTCCGAACAGTCCCTCGCGCCACATCGTGTTCTCCGGTTGGGCTGATGCCAGCGTGAATGCCAGCACCGCGGCGGTACTGGCCGGGTCACACCTGAACCGCTGACCCGTCGCTCGGGCAAGGTCCCAGCCGTGCATCACCAGCTCGTCAAGGGCGGCGACACCCATCTGCCCGGCAGGCAGGGTCGCCCCACCGACCCCGGTCGTCCCCTCCAGGCATCGGGGTCTCGCCCGGCCTCGGCCGGCTCGCTGAGCCGCTGCGGGAGGACCGTGCGCCACTCCGGGTGCAGGTTGTCGGCGTGAGGTCGAGCATCTCCACGGTACGTCCTTTCCCTCAGAGCAGGGTGCAGACGCAGGCCAGACGTGCTAGTCGAGCCCGCGGCTGCTCGGCAGGCTACCCGCTGCCGTCAGCGGAAGTCCTCGTCGAACGTGGGGGAAGTAGGAGCGTGAGGTGGGTTCTCGGTTGATCTTCAGCCACCAGGAGGCGGCCTCGCTCGGCCTCGGCGAGAGCGCGGGCAAGCGGGAGTCCGAGGGTTGCCCGTGAGCCATCCGGCGCAGCCTGCCGGTTGACCGCATCGGCGAGGTCCGTGGGAGCCCTTCCCTCGTCCGTGACATCGATGGCCAGAGCACCGGCGGTCTCACGCGCCCGCAACGTGACGGCACCGGACCCGTGTCGGTAGGCGTTGTCGACGAGCACGTCGATGATCTGCCGGGTAGCAGCGAGGGACGCGCTCGTTGCGACCGGGTCGTCGACAAGCAGCCGTAGCGGCCTGTCTGCCGCAGCGAGAGTTCCGTGCCATCGCTGGCGTACGTCGTCGAACAGCGACTCGACGTCGAATCCCACGCCTCGACCGTCGCCGCCCCTGGCCAGGGCCAGCACGTCGTCTATCGTCTGCTCGAGCTGGTCCGCCGACCTGATCGCCGCTACCGCGGCGGCCTCCAACGCCTCGTGACCCGATTGGAGCCCGGTCTCCAGCTGAAGTCGTAGCGTGGCCAACGGCGTCCGCAGCTGATGTGAGGCGTGTGCCGAGAAGGCCCGCTCACGAGCCATCAGCTGCGCCAGTCTGGTCGCCGTCCGATCGAGCGACTCACCGGCCCGGTCGATCTCCGGAACACCGCTGCGGTCGGTTCGCACGGCGAAGTTCCCGTCGCCGAGCTCCGTCGCAGCCTCTTCGAGAGCTGTCAACGGACGGCTCAACCGCCGACTCTGGGCAGCCGCGAGAGCGCCGGCGCAGCTCGCGGCGACGAGTGCGAGGCCACCGAGCCCAGCCCATGCCCACCAGATGCGATGCCGGAGCGCTGAGCGTGCCGAAGCAGCCCGCACGACCGCGATCACGTTCTCTCCCGAGGTCACCGGCACCGAGACCACGACGTCGCCCGGCGTCTGCGTGGTCACGATGGCCCTGCTCGAAGCCAGGTCGACGTCGGAGTCCAGCGCATGCGGTCCTACCCCTGCGACGAGCCCTCCATCGACGTCGTAGACCGCAAGGTCGACGCCCGGCTGGACGGGCGGGAGCTCGACGGGGTCGCGACGGTACCCGGGCGACACCGTCACCGCAGCCCGCAGCGCCAGTCGTTCGAGCTCCGCCTGCTCATCAGAGCTGATCGTCCGGTCCACCGCGACGGCCAACGGGATCCCGAAGAGTGCGACCGCGAGGAACACCGCCGACAGCGCCACCGTCAAGATCCGTCTACGCACGTCCGAAGCCTCCCTCGGATTCGCATCGTTCACCGAATCCACCCGAGAAGCCACGCTCACTGCGTCCCAGCCTGATGGGAACGGCAGTTCTTGCTCTCCTCTTGCAAAGCTCTGTCCGGCCACTGGCAGGAGCGACCGTAGCGTCGAAGCACAGGTAGAGCCCATCGGGCTCGCGTCGCCGCGTCGAGGCCTCGACGTTGATCCGGTCAACCTTTCAGACCCGAGGAGAAGCCATGAGCTCAGCCCACCGACCCGTGGTACTGGTTGCGAGCGCTCTCGCCGGACTGATGCTGGTCGCGGGCTGCGGCGGCAGCACGACTTCGTCCGGCAGCACCGACCAGACGACCCAGACACCCACGAGCTCAGCCCCTCCGACCAAGGTTTCCCACTCGCCGAAACCCTCCGGTGGACCCAGCAGCCAGAGCTCACAGACGACGTCGACGCCGCCGTCGAGCGCCCCAGCGACCGAGTTCAGCCCGCCCGGCGACATACCCGACAACCAGGTCTTCGTCCCGTACACCGTTCCGGGCGCACCGCTGCGCGTGAGCGTCCCGGAGGGTTGGGCCCGCTCGTCCGCGCACGGAGTCGTCACGTTCACCGACAAGCTGAACAGCATCGGTGTCCAGGTCGTGCCACAGCCGAAGCCGCCGACGGTGGCGTCCGCGCGCAAGACCGAGCTTCCTACGCTGGCCGGTTCCGTGTCGCAGTATGCGGCTGGAGACGTGTCGACCGTCAGCCGACAGAGCGGTCGCGCCGTCCTCATCACCTATCAGCAGGACTCCGCCCCCGACGCCGTCACCGGAAAGGTGGTGCGCGACGCGGTCGAGCGCTACGAGTTCTGGCTGTCCGGTCAGGAGGCTGTCATCACTCTGAGCGGGCCGGTCGGGGCCGACAACGTCGACCCCTGGCGCACCGTCACCGACTCGGTCAGCTGGCGATGACAGTCTCGGTGCCGGCATCTAGACCGGCGACCTCGGCCGGCGGTCAGCGGGATGCTGCCATCCCTTCCGCTCACGAGAGTGGCGGCAAGGCAGTCGACACGTTGCCGTCGATCGAGGCAAGGGATCTCTATCGCTTCTTCTGGTCCGGAGACGAGGAGACGCTCGCGCTGCGGGGAGTGAGTCTCTCCGTGTTTGCCGGCGAGGTGGTGGCAGTCGTCGGACCCTCGGGATCAGGCAAGTCGACCCTGCTCTCCTGCCTGGCCGGTCTCGACGAGCCCTCGGGCGGAACCGTGTGGGTCGACGGTGAGCGGATGAGCCACCGCCCCGAAGCTGTCCGCGCCGGCCTGAGGGCCCGCGCCATCGGGATCATGCTCCAGTCCAACAGCCTCTTCGCCCACCTCACCGTCGCAGCGAACGTGCGGCTCAGCCAGTCGCTTGCATCGCTGCCGGAGCGCCCGGCGGTCGACGACCTGCTCGACTCCCTCGGGATCGGGAACCGAGCGGGCGCCTACCCGGCCGAGCTGTCTGGAGGTGAGTCGGCTCGCGCGGGTCTGGCGGTCGCCCTCGCCAACGACCCCGTCGTCCTCCTGGCGGACGAGCCGACGGGTGAGCTCGACGGAGAGACCGAACGCCGTCTGCTGGCTCTGCTCACCGACCGGGCTCGCCACGGTCGTGCGGTCGTCATCGCGAGCCACAGCCAGGCAGTCCGTCGAGCGGCGGACCGAGTGATCAGCCTTGCTGACGGGCTGGTCGTCTGATGCCCGAGCCGGGGCAACCATCGCCCCGCATCGACGACCAGCCGTTGGTCGAGTGCGACGGTGTATCCCGCACGTTCGGAACCGGCCAGCGCGCGGTCGTAGCGGTGCACTCGGTGAGCTGTCGGATCCACGCCGGCGACCGGATCGCGATGATGGGACCGTCCGGCTCGGGGAAGTCCACCCTGCTGCACCTCATCGCCGGGCTCGACACACCGACGTCCGGAGCACTGAGCTGGCCTGCGATGGCCGAGACTGTCGACGGCCTGTTCGGCTCGGTCGCCGTCGTATTCCAGGGCGCGAGCCTCATGCCGCCGCTCACCGTCGTGGAGAACGTAGCCTTTCCCCTGCTGCTCGCCGGGATGGCCGACGCCCCGGCACGGCGTGCCGCCGCGGACGCTCTCGCGGCCCTGGATATCGGCGACCTCGGCCAGAGACTGCCCGAGGAGCTCTCCGGCGGCCAGGCGCAGCGGGCATGCGTGGCCAGGGTTCTGGCGAGCCGGCCACGACTCATCCTCGCCGATGAACCCACCGGGCAGCTTGACTCCGTGGCTGCGACTCACGTCGTAGAGGTACTGATCCAGGCAGCCGACCAGCTAGGAGCCGGTCTCGTCCTCTCCACGCACGACCCGCTCATCGCCGCGCACCTGGCCAGCCGCTGGCAGATGCGCGACGGCGTACTCGACTCCGACCCCGCGACATCCGTGGTAGAGCGGGGTCGGTCATGACGCTCATCTGGTTGCGTGGCCTGCTGGCCCGACGGTCTGGGCGCCTGGTGTCAACCGCGCTCGGGATCGCCATTGCCGTTGCCCTGCTTGCGAGCCTCGGCGCATTCTTCGCGGCCTCGCGGGCGACCATGACGCAGCGGGCGGTGCAAAGCGTGGCAGTCGACTGGCAGGTCGAGGTGCAGCCGAGCGGCGACCCGGCTAAGGTTCTGCGGCAGGTGCGGGCTGCTGCGGGTACGACGGCTGCGCTTCCCGTCGGTTTCGCGAGCACAAGGGGTCTGCGAGCCACTACGGCCGGTACGACGCAGACAACCGGCCCGGGCGAGGTTCTCGGCCTGCCCACGGCCTACACCTCCACGTTTCCCACGGCGATCCGGGTGCTCGCCGGCGCACCGTCCGGCGTGCTCGTCGCCCAGCAGACGGCCGCGAACCTCCAAGTCGCTCCAGGTGACACGATCAGGATCGGCCGCACTGGTCTTCCGACGTATGCCGTCACCGTGGACGGAGTCGTCGAGATCCCGCAGCTGGACTCCCTCTTCCAGACGGTCGGTGCCCCAGCGCAGAGCCAGCCCACCGCGCCACCCGACAACGTGGTGCTGCTCCCTGCCTCCGACTTCCAGGCCGCCTTCGCCCCGCTTGCGAAGGCCCGACCCGATCTGGTCCGCACCCAGATCCACGTGCGGCTGGACCACCTCCTGCCGAGCGACCCAGCCGCCGCCTTCACCTCCGCGACCACCGCGGCGAACAACCTCGAGGTCACCACATCCGGCGGTGGCATCGTCGGTAACAACCTGGGGGCGGCTCTCGACTCTGCACGCGAGGACGCTCTCTATTCGCAGATCCTCTTCCTCTTCCTCGGCGTTCCGGGCGCGTTGCTGGCCGCTGCGCTGTCTGCGGCGGTCGCTGACGCGGGTGCACCGCGCCGCCGGAGAGAGCAGGCACTGTTGCGGTCGCGGGGGGTGGCACGCTCGCAGCTCCTGCGGTTGGTGCGGGTCGAAGCCGCCGTCGTCGGCGTTCTCGGCGGCGTACTGGGGCTCGGCGCAGCCGTGGTGATCGGCTGGCTCAGCTTCGGCTCTGCCAGCTTCGGCGCCTCGGCCGGAGCCGCCCTCGCGTGGGCGGCGGCATGCTTCGTGATCGCCGTCACCACCGCGATGGTCGTGTTGGTGCTGCCCGCTCGGAAGGACCTTCGCGAGACGAGCGTGACGCAGGGGATGTCGGCTGTCGGGCGGGCGTCTACGCCGCGTTGGATGCGTTACGGCGGCGATGTCGTGCTGCTGGCCTGCTCGCTCGCGGTCTTCTGGTCGACGAGCCGTACCACGTACTCACTCGTACTGGCCCCCGAAGGTGTGCCCGCCATCTCGGTCGACTACTGGGCCTTCGCCGGCCCGGGCCTGCTCTGGGTGGCGGTGGCCCTCATCGCCTGGCGGCTCTTTGATCTGGTGCTCGACCGCGGACGGCCGGTCGTCACCGGCGCGCTGACCCCCGCCGTCGGCAACCTCGCCCCCGTGGTGGCCTCGGCGATGAGCCGCCAGCGTCGCGTCATCACCCGATCGGCCGTGCTGGTCGGCCTCGCCTTGTGCTTCGCGATCTCGACCGCGACCTTCAACTCGACCTACCGGCAACAGGCGGAGATCGACGCGCAGCTCACCAACGGAGCCGACGTCACCGTCACCGAGTCGCCCGGTGCGGCCGTGCCGCCTGACCAGATGGCGCGGCTGTCCAGCGTCGCGGGCGTGCAGGCGGTGGAGCCGCTCCAGCACCGCTTCGCCTACGTCGGCGCCGACCTCCAGGACCTCTACGGCATCCGCCCGACGACCATCACCCAGGCCACCTCGCTGCAGGACGCCTACTTCCAAGGTGCGTCGGCGTCGACCCTGCTGGCACGTCTCTCCGCTCGACCGGACGCAATCTTGGTGAGCGCGGAGACCGTCAACGACTTCCAGCTCGTCCAGGGCGACCAGCTCAAGCTCCGGCTCCAGGACGCCAAGACGCAGCGGTACACCAATGTCACGTTCCACTACGCCGGGATCGTGAACGAGTTCCCGACGGCCCCGAAGGACAGCTTCCTGGTCGCCAACGCGGCGTACGTGGCCGCGCAGACGGGGAGCGACGCCGTCGGGTCCTTCCTCGTCGACACGGGCGGTCAGAACACCACGTCGGTGGCCGCTGCCATCGGCAAGGTCGTCGGTACGTCGGCTCAGGTCACCACCGTCAACGACTCACGCAACTTGGTCGGGTCGAGCCTGACGTCGGTCGACCTGTCCGGACTCACGAGACTCGAGCTTGGCTTTGCGCTCGTCATCGCGGCGGCGGCCGGTGGGCTGATGACGGCACTCGGTCTCACCGAGCGGCGCCGCACGCTGGCGATCGCCAGCGCGCTGCGCGCGACGTCGCGGCAGCTGCGCAGCTTCAGCCTGGGTGAGTCGGCGTTCGTGGCGGTCGCCGGCCTGTTGTCGGGCGCTGTGGCGGGGTGGGCCCTCACTCAGATGCTTGTGAAGGTGCTGACCGGGGTGTTCGACCCTCCGCCGTCACAGCTGGCTTACCCGTGGCTGTATCTCGGCGTGGTCGGTGCGAGCGCGGTCGGCGCGATCCTTGCCGCTGCCGCGCTCACGACCAGCGCGGCCCGTCGGCACAGCCAGACCTCACTACGCGAGCTGTGACCGCTGCGGCATCCGGCTCGTAGGCTGCGATCATGTCCGCGCTGCTGCTCGTCGAGGACGACCCGACGATGGGCCCGCTATTGGCCTCAGCCCTCACAGCGAACGGGCACGAGGTCAGCTGGCAGCGGACCGGGGCGAGTGCGCTCGCCCAGGCGGCTGTGCAGGGATTCGACCTCGTGCTGCTCGACCTCGGCCTGCCGGATGTCGACGGGGTCGACCTGTGCCGCCAGCTCAAGCAGCGTCAACCGGAGTGTGTCGTCGTCATCCTCACTGCGAGGAAGGAGGAGATGGACGTCATCGTCGGCCTCGAGTCGGGTGCGGACGACTACCTCATGAAGCCGTTCCGCCTGACCGAATTGCTGGCACGGTTGCGTGCCCACCTACGGCGGGCGACCTTGACCGAACCAGTGCCGACGACGCCTTTCGAGTCCGGTGACCTCTGGGTCGACGTGTCGTCCCGACGATGCCGGGTCGCTGGAGTCGAGCTGGCGCTACGGCCGAAGGAGTTCGACCTCCTCGCCCGGCTGGTCGCCGAGCCCGGCCGGGCGGTCACGCGCGAGGCGCTGATGTCCGACGTGTGGGACGACAACTGGTTCGGCTCCACCAAGACCCTCGACGTACACATCGCCGCGCTCCGCCACAGGCTGGACGCCGCCGCCGTCGCCGCGAACGCGAACCGCGTCCCGACGATCACGACGCTCCGCGGCCACGGCTATCGCCTCGAGGACTCATCCAGCGGGTAGCGCGTGGCTGTCAGCCGGTGGGCCGGAACTGCCGGCGCAGGTAGGCGTCGAAGGCACGGCCCCCGAGCAGCCTGCGCGTGTGGACGAGAGCCTTGGCCGCCGGTGTCACCACGTAGCGGCTGCGGGGCCTTGAAGCCGTCACGGCGTGGTCGATGACCTTTGCGACGGCGGATAGCGGAGCGGACGGACGGGCGGATCGGTAGGTCGCTGCCACCTGCTGCTCTGCGGAGGTGTTGAGGGCGGCGTCCGGCCCGGTCGGGGCTGCCGAGCCGGCGAGGGATTCGGCTACGGCGCCCCCGAACCCGGTACGGATGAGGCCGGGCTCCACGAGGCTGACGCGGATACCGAAGGGGGCGACCTCGAATCGCAGCGCGTCCGACAGCGCCTCGACGGACGTACTTGCTCGCGTGGTAGTAGCCGCCGGCTGGGAACACCAGGCGCCCGCCCATGGATCCGACGTTCACCACGCGCCCATGACCTGCGGTGCGCATCTTGGGCAACACGAGCTGACACATACTGGCCAAGACGAAGACGTTGGTCTCGAACTGGTGGCGCACGGCGTCCATATCGGTCTCCTCGACGGTGCCGTACTCCCCGTAGCCCGCGTTGTTGACGAGCGCACCGACTGAGCCTTGCTCACGTTCGACCTGCGCCACGGCCTGACGCATGGAGTCGGAGTCGGTGACGTCGAGAGCCAGCGTCCGTGCGCCGAGCGCCGCCAGATCTCCGAGAGCCTCGACACGGCGGGCTGTCGCGTAGACGGTGAGCTCCGGCCGTGTCAGCAAGCGTTCGGCGGTGGCCCTTCCGATCCCGACGAGGTCCCGGTGACGAGCACTGCGGTGGTCATGGTGGCTCCAAATCGAGTGATGAGGGGGCAAGAGTGGGTGGCCAGGCGTCGACCAGGAGTAGTTGGCTCGTCACAGATTTGCTCGTTGACACACCCTTGGGCAAGAGAGGAACCTCGGCCCTACGTAGAGATCCAACGACTTCGATCCCCTGTGGCGCGGCGAAGTGTGATGTCAGGCTGGCCGCCCATGGTTGGAGGGTTCCATGAGACTACGGGCTTTGAGCTTAGCGGCGTCCGGGGTAGTGGCGATGGGCTTGTCGGTAGCGCCCGGGGTCGACGCGGTCCCCGCGCCGACGTGGACGATCCGACCCGTCATCTCCCACTTGAACGCACCTCGGGGACTGTCCTTCGATGGTCAGGGGAGTCTCTACATCGCCGAGGCGGGGCGGCCTGGTGCGGGCGCCTTCGGCGTGACCCGCACGGGCGCGGTCGACAAGTACCGGTGGGCAGGCGGCTCGCTTGCACCGGCCTGGTCGACTCCGTTCACCTCGACGTTCCAGACTGCTCACGGGGGAGCTGATGTCCTCGGACCGGCGGCCGTGTCGGCGACCGGCAGTAATTGCTCGGGGCACCGATCCGGTGACCGTGGCGACGGAGCCGAGCCCGGAGCCTGCCGGGTGACGGCGATCCTCAGCCAGTCCCGCCGCAGCTTCCAGGCGCAGACCGGCTTGACCGCTCCGCAGATCGGTCACCTCTACCGCCTGGACGGCGCGACCGGCGCGGCGACCAATCTCAGCGACTTCGGCGACCAGAGCTACCAGTGGACCGCGGACCACGCCGCGCTCTTCGAGGACTTCCCGGACTCCAACCCCTACGCCGTCCTCACTATCAGGGGTGACGACCGAGGCGACGGTCATGGCGAGGACGGAGACGGCGAACGAGGAGACGGCGAAAGACACAGCGCCGGGACCTTCGTCGCCAACGCGGGAGCCAACACGATCAGCAGGATTCTGCCCGACGGCAGGTCGCGCGTGATCGCGTACATCCCCAACGAGACGTCCGGCGCCTTCAGAGACGCGACGCCGACGTGTATCGCCCAGGGACCCGACGGGGCTCTGTATGTCGGGGCGCTGGATCTGTTGTCCAACTTCGCTGTCGGTCCCGGACAGTCCAACGTGTGGCGGGTCGACCCGAACCGGTCCAACTGGAGGCACAACGCGACGCTGTGGGCGACAGGGTTCACCACGGTCGACGGGTGTACCTTCGACCGCCAGGGAAACTTCTGGGCATCAGAGCTCTTCTACCCCAACGCCGCCGGACCTCCCGGTGACCTCGCAATGTCGAGTTTCCACCACCCGAGTGAGATCACCCACGTGGGTGGCGGGTCACTCCCCCTCCCGGGAGGTATCGCGCAAGGCCCCGACGGTGCGTTGTATGTAAGCACTGGGGCGGCGGACACGACTCCTGGCGCCGGCGCAGTCGTGAGGGTGGGCGCGAACTGAGGGCAACGGCACTGCGTTCTTTCGGGCTGAGATTCCGAGGCATTCGGAACAGCGCCGTCGCGATCGCGCGGTATCGACTCGCACCGATGACAGCCTTTGGCTTCAGCAGCGACCAATACTTCAGCTAAACCCGCCGGCGCATTCCCGGACCAGCCGATTCGCCCACCTGACACGGAACCGCCCCGCCGCCGATCGATGAAGGTCACTGTCGAAGGTTGGTGCGGCTCGTCAAGATTCAGCAGCGATACGCTGACACCCGGCCGCTATCGAGCGAGAGTGCGGCTGTGTCAACCGGTCTGCTCGGCCAGGGCGACGATGATGCTTGCCGGGCCACGGAGGTAGCAGAGCCGGAACATGCTTTCGTACTGGGCGACCTCGCCGAGGAGCTCGGCGCCTCGGGTGCGCAGTCGGGCGATGGTGTCGTCGATGTCGTCGACGGCGAACATGACGCGATGCAGCCCGAGCGTGTTGGGCGGAGGGCTTTTCGGGTCGGCGCTCGATGCTGCTGGGGTGTGGTACTTCGTCAGCTCTAGCTTGCTGTGGCCGTCTGGCGTACGCATCATCGCGATGTCGCTCCGGACGCCGTCGAGGCCCACCGTGTGGTCCACCCAAAGGCCTTCGATCCGCCCCCTGCCCTCCAGCTCCATGCCGAGCTCGGTGAAGAACACGATAGCCGCGTCCAGGTCGTCGACAACGATGGCGACGTTGTCCATCCGCTGAATGGTCATGTCTCGGACCCTGAAGCACGCGGCGAGCCGCTGAACCGACACCGCGGTGGTGACAGGGCTGAACGCGGCACAACAAGCGCCATTCGACTTCGTTAGGCTCCGATCACGAGTCGGTGCTCTCATCGACGAAGCGCTCCGGCTGGCCAGATGCCTCCATGCGGTCACCCCACGACCCGGTCAAGCGGCCACCGCTCGCGGTACCAACTGAGACTGGAACTGATGCCGCGGGTCTCAACACAACCGATCCCAGGCCGGCGAGTTTCGGACAGCGGTCGGCGTTCCCGCAGGTGAGCAGCTGATTCCAGGTGGCGGAGGATAGGGGATTCGAACTGACGAGGTTGGCCCGACGCCGTCACACCTCGAGACCCCGATTCACGCTCAAACTGAGCGTGAAATCCGTTCCGGTACATCGAATGACATCGTTGCGATACAAGGATCTGCAGGGCCGGTAGCACATGAGTTAGCACATGAGCCCGACTCGGGACGGCTCGTTGAGGTCCAGCCGGACGTCGAACGCAACGCGTAGACTCCGATCATGAGCGAAGTCGTCAGCCGTCTCGACCGGATCACCGTCGACCCACTGATCTGCCACGGCGCGCCGACGATCCGTGGCATGCGCCTGCGGGTGCAGGACGTCCTTGAGCTGTTGGCCTCTGGGATGACCTACGACGAGATCCTTACCGACTACGAAGAGCTTGAGCGAGACGACATCCTCGCCGTTCTTGAGTTCGCCGCGCTCGATTCCGCCGGCCGCCTGCAACGCGTTGTGGCGTGACTGCGTTCCTGGTCGATCAGCAGTTGCCGAAGGCGCTCGCGACGTACCTGACCGAGCACGGTCACGACGCGCGGCACATCAAGGACTACCCCGGCGGTGCCACGATGCCCGACCCGGACCTCGCCCGCTTGGCAGACTCCGAGGATCGCTTCGTGGTGACCAAGGACGACGACTTCCGAATCTCTCACCTGCTTCGGAAGCCGCCGGCGAGACTCCTTCACGTCACCTGCGGCAACATGTCGACCCGCGACCTGCTCGCCATGTTCGACCAGCACTGGCGCGAGTTCGAGTCCGCGATCACGAGCTACACCTACCTGGAGATCAATCGCCCAGGTGTGATCATCCACGACCCCAGCTGATCTCTGGGCCTTTCAATCATCGTCCCAACCTGGACGACCGACCGCGTCGACCCCTACCTCAAGCCCACCGACTGAGCGCGGTGCCCGCACGTCCTCTCAGCCCCCACGGGCGCCTATCTCTTTCGAACTCATCCTCGAATGAACTCACCTTCGAATGTACGTATGCTACCGTGGTAGATACGATTATCGCGATACTAGAAACACGGAGGCGGGATGAAGGGTGGAGTGATCCTCTTCCGGGGAACGGGCGCAGCGGCGTGCCGGTACCTGGAGTCGGATCGCTCGCGCGCTGACGACTACTACCTGGAGGGCGGGACGGCGCTGGCCGCGTTCACCGTGACGGACGGCAGCGGCGAGGTGCTGGCCACCTCCGAATTGGACGCCGAGGCGTACGCCGGCTGGGTGGACTGGATCGACCCGCTGACCGAGACCTCGATGGGCAAGCCGCGGCTGCCCGGCGAGGAGGGCACGGCCAAGCACGGTTCGCCACGGTTCGCTGAGATGGTGGTGAACACCCCGAAGTCGCTCTCGGTAGCAGCCTCGCTGCACCCCGACGTGTCCGACACGCTGGACGCGGCCCAGGCGGACGCGGTCACCGAGATCCGCAGGTTCCTCGCGCTGCACTCGGTCACCCGAGTCGGGCCGCGCGGCCGCCAGGAGGTGGTGCCGGTCGAGCGGCTGCAGACCGTCGCGGTGGTCCACAAAACCAGCAGGGCAGGCGACCCGCACCGGCACGTCCACTTCCAGATCGGCACCCGCGTCTGGGCGGCAGGCAAGTGGCGCGGACTGGACACCACGGCCCTGTTCAAGCAGCAAGGAGCGATCCGTGCACTCGGCACTGCCGTCCTGGCCGCGCACCCAGGACTTGCCCAGGTGCTGGATCGTCACGGCCTCACGCTGGACTCCGTGACGGGCGAGGTGGTCGAGCTGGTGCCGTTCAATGCGGTGATGTCGAAGCGAGCCAGCCAGGTGGAGGAGAACCTCAGCGAGCTGGAGGCCGAGTGGGCCGAGCGGCATCCCGGTCGGGAGCCTGGTCCGGTGGTCACCTCCCGGATGGTCGCCGTGGCCTGGGCTAGGGGCCGTCCGCAGAAGCGGCCAACCACCCTCGCCCACGAGGACGGTTGGCGTCGGGAATTGGCCGATGCCGGGTACGACCCCGAGGTGTTCGCGTCGCCCCGAGGAGGCAGCCATCGGCTGGCGACCGAGCCGGTCTCTTCTGAGGATCTCCAGGTGCTCACCCTCGCCTCACGGGCGCTGGACCGGTGCGCCGCGGCCGCGTCGACCTGGACTCGCCACACCGTCGCCGAGAAGGTGACGCGCATCGTCACCGAACACGGCGTGCGCGCCACACCCGCTGAACTGCGCGACCTGGTCACGCTCGCGACCGACCTTGCCGTTGGCGACTGTCTGTCGGTGCTGCCGCCCGGCACCGCGCAACCAGAGCATGTCGCACACCTGACCAGCCTTCAGGTGATCGCCGCTGAGATGCGATTGCGTGACCTGCTCACCACCCGCACCTCCACCCCCGAGCCCGCCCAGGTCCCCGATGTGGAGGCACTGGCCGCCGAACGAGGACTCGATCCGGGACAGGCTCGCGCCGCCGCGGCCATCGCATCGACCGACCCACTGGTGGTAGTCGAGGGCGCTGCCGGCGCGGGAAAGACGACGATGCTCGCCGTCGCGATCGCTGCCGCCGATGCGGAGGGTCGCGCCACGAGGGTCGTGACCCCGACGAAGAAGGCCGCCGACGTGGTCGTCCGTGAGCTTGGGATACCCGCCGAATCGGTCGCCAAGTTGCTCCACGCCCACGGCTGGCGGTGGAACAGCGACGGCGTGTGGACCCGCCTCGCCGTCGGGGATCGCGATCTCGAGACCGGCAAGGCGTACGGCGGGCCTCCCGTGTGGGCGCGACTGACGCGCGGCGGGCGGATCGTGGTGGACGAGGCCGGGATGCTCGACCAGGACAGTGCGATCGCGCTCTTCACCGTGGCGGGCGATGCCGCGGCCACCGTCGCGCTGGTCGGGGACCGCGCACAGTTGCCGGCCGTGGGACGCGGTGGGGTGCTCGACTTGGCCGCAGCGCTAGCCGCCGGCAGTGGCCGAACCGTCTTGGACATGGACTCGGTCCACCGGTTCACCGACCCGATTTACGCCGACCTCACCCTCCGGCTCCGTGCCGGTGACAACCCGGCGCACTTGTTCGACCTGCTCTACGCGCTCGGACATGTCCGACTGCACCGCAGCACCGACGACGCCCACGAGGACATCGCCGCCGCGACCACGGCGGCGATCGAGTCCACGAGGACGGTCGCTGCAATAGCCGCGACCAACGACGAAGTCCGCTCCCTCAACGACCGCATCCGCACCCAACGCGTCGTACGAGGCGAAGTCGACGACACGGCGACCGTGTCCGGGAACGACGAGCTGCCCATTGGCGCGGGCGACGTGATCACCACGCGCAAGAACGACAGCACCCTGGGAGTCGCCAACCGCCAGACCTGGACAGTCCAGAGTATCGGCGACGACGGCACCGTGTGGGCGCGAGACGCAGCTAGCCCGCGCAAGCACCCGCGGTCGGTCGCTCTGCCCAGTTCGTACGTGACCGACCACGCCCACCTGGCCTACGCCGCGACCGCGTACGGCGTCCAAGGCGTCACCACTACCAGCGCGCACACCCTGCTGTCGGAGGCGTTGGACGCATCCGGGGTGTACGTCGGCATGACCCGCGGCCGCGACGCGAACGTGCTGCACATCGTCGCCGACAACCTCGACGAGGCACGGGAGCACTTTATCGACGCGCTCCGGCTCGACCGCGCCGACCGTGGCCTCCAGGCAGCAACCTCAGGAGCCCAGGTCGCCGTGGCGGGGTTGGCGGCTGAGGGACCGGTGAAGGTGGTCAACGACGAACGAGCACGGCTGGTCGAGGCCATCGCCAACGCAGACCGGGAAGCGGCACGGTGGGAGCACGCCGCCGGGCTGCTGGCCACCCAAGCGGAGATCCACGCCCGCGAGCAAGCATCCGGCCGAGACGCCCTTGTCGTAGCCGAAGCCCACTCGGCGGCGGTCCTCGACGAGGCCGTGCGACCACTACTAGCCCAAGCCATCGTCGACGGAGAGGCCTACCTCGCTGCACAGATCCAACAAGACGCCGCGTGGGACGCCAACCGCTCGACGGGGCGACTGGGCAGGCGCGCCGCCCAGCGGAGGCTCGACTCCGCACAAGCGGGGACCCACGATGCCCAGGTGACCGTACTGAGCCGGTGGGGCAGCGTGCCCGCCACCGGCAGATGGGCCGCCACGACTCGCGACGGGCTCGAAGCATGGGCGGCTCGCGTTACGCATCAATACGCCGAGGCCCAGCCCGTCGTGACCAGTGCTCGCCAGGATGTCGCGCTCGCCGATGACGCGCTCAAGCAGACCCAGTGGCGGCACCGAGTCGGGACCGAAGGTCTCACCCTCCAGATCTATGGTCGACGGGATGCCGCCTCCGTCCGAACAGTCAGCGGTGCACACAGTGCCCAAGCTCGTGCGCAACGATGGCGGCAGCACGCCGACGCTGCGCGCGCCGATCTCACCCGCATGGAATCCCTCCCGATCGGACGAGCCGTGCAGTTCATCGAGTCACGCCGCGCTCGAGCCCTCCAGATCGAGGTCGAGCGAACAGCCGCCACCCACAACGCCAGGCTCGGCGTGCCGACGGAACGCCTGATCAAGCAAACAGACCCCGGGCCCGGACGCAGCATGTAGGCCCGGCCGCCGGTAGTCGGAGAACGGGCTCGCTGTTACGCGTCGGCGGAAAGCCGTGCCGCCAATCGCACGCTGATGCCGAGTTGAGGGTGGCGTCTCAATCCGCTGCGCCCCGGAAGGCGATCGGCATCCAGGACTGGCCTGATGCTCGCATCGAGGCGTGGCGGAACGCGGCCCGCAACCACAGGCATTACCAGGTCCGTAGCCTGCTACACAGCCAACCGGCAGACATGCCGGCGCACCCGCTTGAATGCAGGCCACCACGGCCAACTGCGGATCAGCCGGAAAGAAGGATGCGCATCATGAGTCAAGCGTTCTACTCGCACGCGAGGCTGTACGACCTCATGTTCCCGGGCGGCGGGCCCGCGGTCGACTTCTTTCGGGCCGAGGCCAATCGGCA
>JBBRYJ010000008.1:0-142111 GCA_038237745.1 Propionibacteriales bacterium
GACGATGCGCGAGCACGCCCACGCCGTCCCCGACCGATGGGCCCGCCCCGACCTCGAGATCACCAGCGCACTGGTCGAGGCGGTGGGCGAGCAGCGCCAGGTGCGCATCGGCTATCGCAGCGCCGCCGGCCACAGCCACTCCTTCGACGTGGACCCGTGGTCCGTGGTCGTGCGCTACGGGCGGTGGTACCTCCTCTGCTTCGCCCACCACACGGACGCCGTGCGCACCTATCGCATCGACCGGGTGACCGCCGTCGGCGAGGGCACCCGGACCTTCGAGACCCCCGACGGCCTCGACCCGGTGGCAGTGCTCGAGGAGAACCTCGCGTCCGGCTGGGAGCACGACACGCGGGTGGTTTTCCACGCGCCGATGGCCGAGGTGGCGCCGTACCTTCGCCCCACGATGGGTCGGCTGGAACCGCTCGGCGAGGACCGCTGCGTCGTCACCGGCAGCACCAGCAACCCGACGATGTACGCCGGCGAGTGGCTGGCCGGGATGCCCTTCGAGATCACCGTCGAGGGCGGTCCGGAACTGCGCGCGGCGGTCGCCGAGGTGGCGGCGAAGATGGCGCGATCAGTCGCCGGGTGAGCCTGGTTCCGCGCCCCGCCAGGCAACGTGCTCGTTGTCTACCAGGAGTCTGACGAAGAAGATCGAACCGAGACAGGCAGGAGCGAGCTTCACGAGCCCCGGCTTGTCCGAGACGGCCGAGCAACAAGATCGCCATGCCATCCATCGAAAGGCAGCCGGTATCGCGTTCCGCAAGCCGGTGACGACCTAATAACGGCACGCATGCTACCAATGTAGGTAAGTCGGGTCGCCTTCGGGCAGCCCAAAACGCATTTACCAATGATTGCTGGTTGGTGTTGGAAATGCATGGTGAATTGAAGGTCTATCGCGGTTCGCCGGCTGCTGCGCGTAACTATGTCGAGGCCGATCGCGGCCGTGCTGATGACTACTACCTCGCCGATGGCACCGGCGTTGCGCAGCTTTGCGTCGCCTCACGGGCAATGGGGGAACGTCCGAGGGTACGGCCTGCGGGGACGCTGCCCGGCGGCGCCTACGAGGCGTGGGTCGGTGGGTACGACCCCGACACGGGCGGGGCGAAAGGACGACTGCGCGCCGACGACCAGGCGGTGCGGTTCGTGGAGGTCGTAGTCAACGGCCCAAAGTCGTGATCGTTGGCCGCGGTCCTGGATCCCGAGATCGCGGCGGCCAATGACGGCGCGCAGGACCGGGCCGCCGAGCAGATCATCGGCTGGCTGGCCGAGCACGCGACCACCCGGGTCGGACCGCGGGGCCGCCAGGTCCAGGTGCCGGTGCAGGAGATCCAGGCCGCGGTGGTGCGGCACTACACCTCCCGGGCTGGGGATCCGCATCGGCATCTGCACCTGCAGGTCAATGCCCGGGTCTTCGCCGAAGGCACATGGCGCGGACTGCACACCGTCGGGGTGCGGGACGCCCTGGACGCGATCAACGGGATCGGTCACGCGGCCGTGATGTGCGACCCGGGGTTTAGGGCAGCCCTTGCCGGCCGCGGCTACACCCTGGACCACGAATCGGGCGAGGTCGCCGAGCTGGTCGCCTACGTCGGACCGTTCAGCGCCAGGGCTGCGCAGATCGCCCGCAACATCGACCGGTACGAGGCCCAGTGGCGGACCACCAATGCTGGAGCCGAGCCCGGCCCGACACTGCGGCGGGCATGGGACGGGCGAGCGTGGGCCGATGCCCGCCCCGACAAGGTGATCCAGGCCGACGGCACCGCGATCCTCCAGCGGTGGGTCGAAGAGCTGACCGAGCTGGGTTACCGCCGCCCCGGCCCGCAGGTCGCCGGTCCGTTTGCGGTGGACCCCGACTGGCGTGTCAGTGCTAGCAGTGCTGGCAGGGCTTTTGTGCGGCCGGGGGGGCTGGATCGCGACGCGGCCGTGGAGACGATCCTGCAACAGGCCAACCGAGAGCACGTGGCGGCTCGCCAGGGCGGCCGGTGGCCGACCCCAGCGGGAGATGAGTAAGCAGGCCCGGCGCGGGAGCGTCAGGTGTGGGTGCCAGGTACTCGATGTGCGATGGATCTCGCAGCGGGCTCGGTAGCTTTCGGCAACGTCTCGCTGTCGAAGATCAGGAAGTCCCACGTCGAGATGTGGGTCAAGGGGATGGTCGTCAAGGATCTCGCGGTCGGCACGATTCACACGCGGGCACAGAGCGTCCGCTCGGTCCTGCGGGCTGCCGTCGAGGACAGGGTGATTCCCCGCGATCCGAGCGTGGGTGTGACGCTCCCCCGCTGTCGAGGCGCTGAGGCGTCCATGGAGATCCCAACGACCCAGACGGTAGGCAAGATCCTTGCGGCTGCCGACAACGACTTCGTGGCGTTCGTGGCGCTGTGTGCGTTCGCTGGTCTGCGACTCGGTGAGGCTGCGGCGGTCCAACTGGGCGACGTTGACTTCCTGCGTCGCACGTTGGCCGTCTCGCGCCAGGTCCAGCGAGTTAACGGCGGTGCCGTCGAGATCCGTGCACCGAAGTACGGGGTCGGAGCGGACAGTATTCCTCGCCAGTGAGTTGGTGAAGATCCTCGCCCGCCACGTCGAGCTGCTTCCTCTGAGCGAGGACGGTTGGCTATTTGTCGGACAGGGCGATCAGCCGCCACACCAGAACACTGTCGGACACCGCTGGCGGAACACGTTGAAGAGCGCAGGCCTGACTGGCGTTCGGCTCCACGACCTCAGGCACTACTACGCCTCCGGGTTGATCGCTGCGAGTTGCGACGTCGTTACGGTCCAGCGGGCGCTCGGACACTCAAAGGCGACGACGACTTTGGACACCTACTCGCACCTGTGGCCCACCGCTGAGGATCGGACGTGAACGGCTGCGGATGGAATGCTGGCGGCGGCGTTGAGTCCTCCCAAGGACTCACCAAGGACTTGGGAGGGCTAAATAGCCTCTGACCTCGGACGATGCGGCTGCCTACACGTTGAAGCGGAACGAAAATGGGGTGTTTTGGTGGTTGTTGGGCAGCGCTGGCTCTGGCTGGAAATGCCGTCTGACCTGGGCAAACACTGATCCGACGTTGTTTGGCGGTGCTGGTCGATTGTGGCCTCGGCGGAACTTTTTGCGGACTGTTTGCGGACTGCTGCCCTTGTCCGAGGGCCTGTCACCTCGTCCAGCGGCACCAGGCGAAGCTGAGCTCGCTCAGCCTTCTTCAGATTGGCCAACAGGTCCACCCCCGACATGCCGACACGTGTATTTTGTCCATTGATTTGTGTGTATACTGTCCATTGAAAAGTGTGAATCTTGTCGATTGAGGAGTCAGGATGGCTGCGTCGCCTACCAAACGTACCTATCTGCCTCGCCTGGCAGACGGCCTCCTCGACGATCAGCTCGGCGCGATGGGCGCGGTTCTCATCGAAGGAGTCAAAGGTTGCGGAAAGACCGCGACCGCCCGACAGCGAGCCGTCAGCGAGGTTCTCCTGGACACCGACCCCGAGGCCGAGCGGCGCGCCGCACTCGACCCCCGGCTGCTCCTTGACGGCGAGACGCCACGCCTCTTGGACGAATGGCAGCGCACCCCACGTGTATGGGATGCGGTGCGTCGCGCCGTCGACGATCGGGGTCTTCCAGGCCAGTTCATCCTGACGGGCTCGGCAACCCCGAACGATGAAACCCAACGTCACTCAGGGGCAGGCCGGTTCGCCATCGTTCGCATGCGGACGATGACCCTGACCGAAAAACAGGCGGTCAGCCCGAGCGTGTCCGTCACGGAGCTCCTTCTCGGCACCGCACCAAGACCCGCAAACAGTTCAGTGACTGTCCGCGACTACCTGAACCACATCGCAGTCGGCGGCTGGCCGCTCCTCGCGGGGTCCGACGAAAAGGCAGCTCGAACGTACCTGGACGGCTACCTCGACATCATCGTCGAGCGCGATATCGAGGAGGTGTCAGGAGGCCCACGAAACCCCCGCCTTGTTCGGCGCTTCCTGCACGCCTACGCCCAGATGGTCTCCCAGACCGCGAACCTGAGCACCATCATGAGACGGGCTCGCGACGAGGTCGATGGCGATGCAGACTCGCCGAGCCGCCACACCGCTCAGATCTACCTCGACGCGCTCCGTCGCATGATGATCGTCGATGAAGTGCCGGCCTGGGATCCGTCGGTGCGGTCATCCAAGCGCCTGACCACGACACCCAAGCGGCACCTGGGTGACCCGTCCCTTGCCGCAGCACTCCTCCAGATGTCACCCGAGCGAATGCTCGCTGACCTGGAAACCACGGGCTTCCTCTTTGAGAGCCTCGTCGCACACGATCTGCGCATCTACGCCGAGGCCGCGGGCGCGTCATGCTTTCACTACCGCGAAGCCGAAGGCCGACTCGAAGTCGACTACGTCCTCGAAGATCGAGACGGCGACTGGATCGGCGTCGACGTCAAGCTGGGAGAATCGGACCTCGACAAGGCCGCGGATTCCCTGCATCGGTTGGCAGATCGCGTCGCGCGCAAGCCCAAGGCACTCGTCGTCGTGACGGGCACCTCGCTCGCCTATACACGCGAGGACGGCGTGCACGTCGTACCCCTCGGCCTCTTGGGCCCATAACTCACCCGGAGTTGTTAAGCTGTTCGACAACTAATTCGACCGCGACAACTAGGGCGTGGCTCCTAAATCTTGCCGGTGTTGGCGGTGATTGTTGACTCATGTCAGGTGAGGCGCTGCTCTCTGATGCTGAGTGGGCTCGGATCGAGTCGTTGATGCCGTCCTCGGATGGTCAGCGTGGTCGGCCCTTCCGCGATCACCGGCAGGTTGTCGAGGGGATCATCTACCGGTTCCGGACCGGGGTCGCCTGGCGCGACCTGCCCGAGGTCCGTGTTCCGCGCCGCCGTGAGGACAAGGTGATCGGCTCCGACCCGACCGACGGCGTACGCCTCCCCCGCGGTCGTCGCCCCGACGCCGCCATGTCGATCCCAACTCCCGAGGAGGTCGGGCAGCTCATGGCCGTGACCGACGGGCGGTTCCGGCCGTTCATCGCCCTGTGCGCGTTCGCCGGCCTCCGGCTCGGCGAGGCAGCCGGCGTGCGACTCAGCGACGTCGACTTCCTCCGCAAGTCGCTCAAGGTCTCCCGTCAGGTACAACGCGTCAACGGCGGCGCGATCGACATCCGTGCGCCGAAGTACGGCTCCGAGCGCGTCGTCTACCTTGCCGACAGCCTTGTCAACGTGCTCGCCGAGCACGTCGCCACCTACGGCACCACGGGCAAGGACCAGTGGCTGTTCGCCGGAGAGGGCGACGATCCGCCGCACCAGAACACGGTCGGCTACTGGTGGCGCAAGACGCTGCGCGACGCGGGCCTGACCGGCATCAAGCTCCACGACCTCCGGCACTTCTACGCCTCCGGCCTGATCGCGGCCGGGTGCGACGTGGTGACCGTCCAACGCTCGCTGGGACACGCGAAGGCGACCACGACCCTCAACACCTACGCGCACCTTTGGCCTACCGCTGAGGACCGCACCCGCGGCAGCCGAGTCGATCATCTCCGCGTCGCTCGGGCAAAATGAGGCACCCGAGCTTACAGACGGCCTCTCCGTCCGCAACCGATGGTGAGCTGGCATTCCCGCCGAACGGTAAGTGTCCGTCGATCGGAAGCCATTGGCCGGTCGCAAGGATGACGCGTCCTGTCACTCACCATGGGCGAGGTCCAAAAGGTGCGGCATACAGCCGCGAGTAACCGGATCGCCGAGCACGGGTGGACCGCTGAAGTAGCGGACCAGCTATCCGATCGTCCCTGTGACGAGGGTCAGCTGATCTGCGTTTGTGTCCCCCGACCCGGGTCGGCCGTTGTCCGAGCCGGAGACTCTAGACCAGCTTCAGGAGCCCGGTCACCCGGGCGGCAGCCGCGGCGGCGGCTGTCCCGAGCTCATCGAGGCGGGAGTCCAGAACTCGGCGGTCGGGCCCCCACAGGTCCACGGCCGCTACGGGGCGGCCGTTGACCACGACGGCCGCTGAGGAGCCGTTGGAGTACGTGACGTCTTCGCCGCGGCAGACCGCGTAGCCCTGCTCGCGCACGCCGGCGAGCTCGGCGGCGAGGGCCGCCGGGTCGGTGATTGTGGTGTCGGTCAGCGTTTCGAGGGTGCCAGTGCCACCGACCATCGCGCGCCACTCCACGTCCGGCAGCGCTGCCAGAACGGCCTTTCCGGGCGAGGATGCGTGCAGCGAGAGCGTGCCTTGCCATCTCGGTGAGTTGAACAGCGCGCTGTCGACGTGGTCGACGTACTTCAGGCCGAGGCCCTCCACGTGCACGAGCGACGCGGTCACCTCGTGCTCCCTGGCCAGCTCCTCCAGGACGGGGTGGGCCAGCCGCACGAGCGAGTCCACCGCGTGGCGCTGGGAGAGGCCCTGCCAGCTGATCGAGAGGCGGTAGTGCGCGGGCTCGACCTTCTCGACGAGCCCGTTGGACTCGAGCGTCCAGAGCAGCCGCCACGCGGTCGGGCGCTCGATCCCGCAGCGAAGCGCGAGGTCGGCGAGCGTGAGGTCACTGTCGGCGTCGCCAATGGCGCGGAGCAGCGCGACCGCACGGTCGACGGACTGGACGGTCTTGCTTCGGGTGGCAGGCACGAAACCCTCCTTGGGCGCGGGCAGGCGTTGACGTGCTACGGAATCGACTCTAGGGTTTTGCAGTATACGGTCATACTGACCACTTTGTGCAAAAGGAAGCCTCGTGGTGAAGCGCAGCACCCCCCTGAGCGGCATCAAGGTCGTGGACTTCGGTCAGTGGATGGCCGGCCCGACAGCGGCACGGCTGCTGGCCGACAACGGCGCCGAGGTGGTGCACGTGGACCCGCCGGGGGGCTGGCGGTGGAGTGCCCGGGCCGATGCCGTGCTGAACGCCGGCAAGCGCCGGGTGCAGCTGGACCTGGACGACCCCGACGACCTCGCCGAGGCACATCGGCTGGTCGCGGGGTGCGACGTGCTGATCGAGAACTTCGCGCCGGGCGCCCTGGCCCGGTTCGGCCTCGACCACGCGAGCGTGCGAGCGGCACACCCACCGGTGGTGTACCTGTCGCTGCCCGGGTTCGCCTCCACCGACGAGGAGCACGCGTCGGTGGAGGCTCTTGAGGGCGTGATCGCCTCCGCCACGGGCCAGTTCTCGGACATGGGGGTCAACCGGGTGCTGATGGGTATCGCGGCGTCGTACTCCCCGCTGCCGCTGGGCTCGGCCTACGCCGGCGTCTTCGGGGCGATGGCCGTTGGCCTGGCCCTGCGTGCGCGGCTCGGGCACGGTCAGGGCGACCACGTCGAGGTGCCGATCGCCTCCAGTCTCCTGGAGGCGCTCGCCTACAACTCGATGCAGGTCGACGACGTGCCCAGGCGCTACCTGTCGAGACGCGAGCAGGCGATCGAGAGCGGCTCGCGCGATCTGTCGTACGACGAGGTGCAAACCCTGCTCGACCCCTTCTACCGCACTTACTGGTGCGCCGACGGTCGTCCGCTCTACCTGGTTGCGGTGTCGCACCGGCAGCACCCGCGCAGCGTGCTCGAGGCGCTGGGCATCTGGAAGGAGGCAGTGGCGGCCGGCCTCCCTCTCCATGACCCGTACCTGTCGACGTCTCAGTGGCCGGAGGGCGCCGAGTGCACGCTGCTCGCCCATCCGATCTCCGCACGCTGGGCGGAGTGGCTCTCGGAGCGGATCGCCCGCGTGCTCCGCACCCGCCCAAGTCACGAGTGGGAGGCCGACTTCGCGGCGCACGGCATCCCCGCGATCGGCACGCGGACGACGGCGGAGTGGCTCGACACCGAACATGTCCGCTCATCGGGTCTGCTGGTCGAGGACCACCACCACGAGCTGGGGCAGGTCCGTCGGATGGGGTCCGTGCTGTGGACCGAGGAGGTTCCCGGGGGCGTGGTCGAGCCGCGCAGGGGACCGGTCGATCCGGCCGCCGGATGGCTCAACGGGCTCCTGGTCGTAGACCTCACCAACGTGATCGCGGGGCCGACCATCGGGTCCACGCTGGCGCGGTTCGGTGCCCGGGTGGTGAAGGTGGACCTGCCGCGCCCAACGTTCGACCCGTGGAACACCGTGCTTTGTGGCTTGCACGCCAACCGCGGCAAGGAGAGCCTGCTGCTCGACGCCGGTTCGCCCCTGGGCCGGCCCGCGCTTGCGCGCCTGCTGGCGCGTGCCGACGTCCTCACCGTCAACGCCAGCGAGCAGCAGCTGGTCCGGCTCGGGCTGACCGCCGCCGACCTGATCGCTCTCGCACCCGGAGCCGTGCTCTGCCACCTCGACGCCTGGAGCGGACCGGCCGGCGGCCCGTGGGGTCAGCGGTCCGGCTACGACGACCTGGTGCAGGCCGCGACCGGGATCATGTCCCGCTTCGGCGGAGGGCTGGACACTCCCGAGGAGCACGCCCACTTCGGCACGATCGATGTGCTCGCGGGCCTCGCGGCCGCAGCCGCCACGGCGTTCGCCCTCTACGCCCGGGACGCCACCGGACGAGTGCTGGTGGCCCGCTCCTCCCTCGCGGCAGCAGGTCAGCTGATCCAGGCGCCCTATATGGTCGCCCACCGCGGGCCACGTCCGGTCGAGCCGTCGGGGCGAGGGGCACGTGGCGAGAGCCCGACGTACCGGATCTACGCGACGAACGACAGCTGGGCGTTCGTGGTGGTGCCACCGCACCGCCTCAGGGACCTGGGGAAGGTGATCGGCAGCATGCCGCTCGAGGCGATGTCCGAGCACCAGTTGGCCGACGTCCTCACCGAGATCCTCGGCACCCGGTCGACCGCGCACTGGCAGGACACGCTCGCGCCGCTGGGCGTCACCGTGCAGCCACTGCAGACCCTGAAGGACCTGCGCGACTCGCACGCGAGCAACGAGCGAGCCCCGTGGGGGGCGTCGAGCTACCACTTCACGACGGTCGCCAAACACGCAGTCGGTCGCTCAGTGACGCTCGTCGCACCTATCGCAGTTCGGCCTGACGCAGCGCGCATCGTTGTCCCTGCGGACGCACCCAAGTACGGGCAGCACACCGTTGCCGTTTTGACCGAGCTTGGCTATGGCGCCGAGGAGATCGAGGAGATGGCCCGCTCGGGAACCGCGGGGCTGTCGTGGAGTGAGGAGTACCTGCCAAGTTGAGGAGTAGCGCGATGTTGACCGACCCAACCGCACACACGTCGGTGATGACCGTGAACGGACCGGTCCCGGCTGACCAGCTCGGCGTCGTCCTGCCGCACGAGCACGCCTTTGTCAACACGATGCGTGAGTACCGGGCAACGGGATCCTGCACGACCCGGTGCTCGCCGTCCAGGAGCTGGTGGACTTCTACGCGCACGGGGGCAGGACGTTGGTCGAGCTCACCACGGGGGTCGCTCGCGAACCGGAGCGGCTGGCGGAGGTGTCCCGCGCCTCGGGCGTCCAGGTCGTGATGGGATGCGGGCACTACCGCGAGCCCTACCTCGACCTCGCGCACTTCGCCGCCACAAGCGTCGACGGACTCGCCGAGGAGATGATCCGCGAAGTCGAGCAGGGCGTGGGGTCGACCGGGGTACGCACTGGGATCATCGGTGAGATTGGCAGCAACGACGCACGATCTCAGGGGCCGAGGAGAAGTCGTTCCGGGCCGCAGCCCGCACCCACCTGGCCACCGGGCTAACCATCTCGACGCACGCCGCGTGGTTCCCGGTCGGCCTGAGCCAGCTCGACCTGCTCGTGGACGAGGGGGTCCCGCCGCACGCGTGATCGTGGGCCACGCCGACGGCATTCCCGGTCCGCAGTACCAGCTCGCCCTCGCCCGACGCGGGTGCTACGTCGAGCTCGACGGTTTCGGCACCGACACCGCCTACGACGCGGAGCGGGCGATCGAGTACCTCCTGCTCCTGCGCGAGGAGCGACACCTGCACCAGGTGCTGGTCTCCCACGACGTCTTCCTCCGCACCCACGTGCGCGCGGGGGGCGGCCCGGGATACAGCTGGATCGCCCGCGAGCTGGTCCCCCGGCTCCACGACCTGGGACTGAGCTCGGCGGAGGTCGACCAGCTGCTCATCGACAACCCACGGTCAGCATTGACCGGCACCAGCATCTGGTGACCGCAGGCACCGAGTCCAATCAGGATGCGGGCGGCCAGGTTGGCATACCCCAACAGCTGATCTCCTCATACTGCTAGCCCGAAGGTCAGCTGATCCAGGACACCCGCTCATGCATCATTTCCCGCCAAAGCAGCGCCACCAAGCAACCTCCGAACAGTCGAAGACCGCGCTCAGAGCACCTCGGAACTGGCTCCATCGGGCCCACAAGGCTGGAATTTTTGCGGACTCTGTGCGGACTGAGGGGGCCTACACCCCATCTGACCTGCACAAACGCGCCGATTCAGACGTTGAAGCGGAACTCGACCACGTCGCCGTCGGCCATCACATAGTCCTTGCCCTCGATGCGGACCTTTCCGGCGGCTTTGGCGGCAGCCATCGAGCGGGCGACCACCAGGTCGTCGTAGGACACGATCTCGGCCTTGATGAAACCGCGCTGGAAGTCGGTGTGGATGACGCCGGCGGCTTCTGGTGCCGTGGCGCCACGACGAACCGTCCACGCCCGAGCCTCCTTGGGACCGGCGGTCAGATAGGTCTGGAGACCCAACGTCTCGAAACCGACCCTGGCAAGCACGTCGAGTCCGGGCTCCTGCACGCCCATCTCGGCGAGCATCGCCCTGGCCTCAGCGTCATCGTCCAGCTCGACCAGCTCGGACTCGAACTTGGCGTCGAGGAAGATCGCCTCAGATGGCGCGACGAGGTCGCGCATCCGCTTCTTCAGCTCCTCGTCACCCAGCTCGTCCGCATCGCAGTTGAAGACGTAGATGAAGGGCTTGGCGGTCATCAGCATGAGCTCGCGCAACAGTGCCCTATCCAGGTCCGTCGCTACGATCGGTGTCCCGGCCGACAGGGCGGTCTGCGCCTCGCGTACACCGTCGAGGATGGCTGCGTTCTCCTTCTTCAGCCGAGCCTCCTTCTCCAAGCGGGGCAGCGCCTTCTCCACCGTCTGCAGGTCAGCGAGAATCAGCTCGGTCTCGATCGTGGAGATATCGTCGGACGGCGAGACGGTCCCCTCGACGTGCGTAACGTCGTCGTCTTCGAAGACCCGGGTGACCTGGCAGATCGCGGCCGCCTCACGGATGTGTGAGAGGAACTTGTTGCCGAGCCCCTCCCCCTCTGACGCCCCACGCACGATGCCGGCGATGTCGACGAACTGAACAGTCGCCGGAAGTACCTTCGCCGAACTGAAGAGCTCGGCAAGCACCTTCAGTCGCGCATCCGGCACTCCGACCACGCCGACGTTCGGCTCGATAGTCGCGAAGGGATAGTTGGCGGCCAGCACGTCGTTCTTCGTCAAGGCGTTGAACAGCGTCGACTTGCCGGCATTGGGGAGACCGACGATTCCGATGGTGAGTGCCACGGACCACAACAGTACGGCGTGGCGTCGGGCGCGCCGAATCCGTCGTCAGGCAGGCACCGAGGCGAACGCGCGCACCGGGAACGTCCCGAGACCGACGACCCTCGGGGGGACCGCGGTGAATGTTGCTCCGCTCGGCGGTACGTCGGCGAGACCGGTGAGATGCTCGACGACAGGAGTTCCAGCGCCGAGAAGGATCGTATGGGCGGGCCGCTCCCGGTCGTCCATGTCGTCGATATTGGCGGCGTCGATGCCGACAAGGGCTGCACCACGGGCGACGAGCCAGGCGGCGCCTTCCCGCGTGAGGAAGGAAGGCTCGACGACATACTCGGCGGTGCCGAACCTCGAGTCGTCTCCTGTGTGCAGCAGCACCGCGCTTCCCTCGACGTCATAGGCGGCCAAGGCTTCAGCGGTGACACCGCGTTGAGCCGAGCCTTCCAGGCGCACCACCAGAGCGGGTAGCTCGGCGAGCTTGGTGAGAGCCATCGCTGCAAGGTCGTGGCCTGACGCGAACCGGTGGTATGGCGAGTCGACGTAGGTGCCCGTGTTCGCGACCATCGAGATCCTGCCGATCTCGAAGGTGGTATCGGGCGCATACGCCGCCCGAGACGCCTCACGCGAGAGATGCGTCGTGATCTCCGGGCCGGGCAGGTTCGGAAGCGTGACCATTCCCGGTTCGATGACATGGTTCAGCTCGACGAGTCGGCGACGGCCGCGGACATGCGCCTCGTCGCTCGGACCCTCTCGGGTGCCCTTGTGCCGCTCCTCGAAGACCTCGACAGCGGTGAGGGTCACCGTGTCGGTCAACAGAAGTCCCAGCGAAGCGACCAGCAGCCGTCCGATCTCTTCACGGCTGGTGTCGGCTGCCGGGACGTCGAGGCGAAAGCCGCGTGCTTGGATTCCACCACCGTTGGAGAAGGTGATGTCGGCGTCGACGCGGGCCCGATGGTCACTCATCGGCACATCCTGTCTGCGTCCGACGTCACCGCGCACCGGACTGGCCTGCCGGTACTGCACGACTTCCTGCCAATGCGGCCGAGCGTTTCTGTCGGACCCGAATGGCATGGTGCCACCTATGGACGTGACAACCGCTGTCGTGGGGACTCTCGCGCTGCTTGCCGGTCTCGCCATCGGCGTGATCATCGGCCAGCACCTCTCATCGGTTGCCCGCGGTGACCTGGATGAGCAGGTGCGTTCGTTGGCAGCTCAGGCAGTCCACGAGTCCGGCCAACATGTCGCCGCCCTGGCTGACTCACGCTTCTCCGCCACGGAGCAGGTCGTCGCGCCGGTCCGAGACTCCTTACAACGGCTTAACGACCGGCTGGGCAGCCTGGAGACAGAAGGGGCCTCGTGGCGCGCCCAGCTGCGGCAGCAGGTCGAGTCCGTCCACCTGAGTGGCGCTGAGCTGCGGCGCGAGACGCGGGCGCTGGCCGACGCGCTTCGCCGTCCGCATGTGCGCGGACAGTGGGGCGAGATGCAGCTCAGACGCAGCCTCGAGCTGTCAGGCCTGACCCATCACTGCACGTTCGAGGAGCAGGTGTCGCGGACCAGTGACCTCGGCACTCTCAGACCTGACGTGCTGGTGACCATGGCCGGCGGGAAGCACATCGTCATCGATGCGAAGGTGTCGCTCGAAGCCTTCCTATCCGCAACCCACGCGCCTGATCCCTCGGTGCAGGCGGAGTTCTTCGTGCGACACGCTAGGCAGGTCCGACAGCACGTAGACCAGCTCTCAGCCAAGGCCTACTGGCAGCAGTTCTCGCCCACTCCTGAGTTCGTCGTGATGTTCCTGCCTGCGGAGGCACTGTTCTCGCAGGCCCTCGAGGACGATCCGGCATTGCTCGACTACGCCGCCGGAAAGCAAGTCATCCTCGCGACGCCCACTACCTTGATCGCCATGCTGAAGACGGTCGCTTATGCCTGGACCCAGGAAGCGTTGGCGGACAACGCCCGCGAAGTGCACCAGCTGGGCAGGGAGTTGTATGACAGGCTCGGGACTGTCGGCGGTCACCTCGACTCGCTCGGTCGCTCGATCAACAACGCGGTAACCAGCTACAACAAGGCAGTGGGCTCGTTGGAAAAGAGAGTGCTCGTCAGTGCACGGAAGATGCGCGACCTCCAGGTGAGCGACAACCCACTACCCCCGCCGCAGAGTGTCTTCGAGATAACCTCGCCCCTGACCGCCCCTGAGCTGGTGGTGGACGACGAGCCGGTCGTGCTGGATGGCCCGCCTGGCCGCGAGCAGTGGGTTGGTCGCGGCGGCAGCGGCTGAGGGACCGCGAGTCGGGCACGGTTGCGGGGGCTACGTTGCTCCCGCCTCACACGGCGTGGCGCGGCGTAGCGCGGTGCGACGACATCTAGCGTGGGACGTCGACAGCCGAGTGAGGGTTGATGACGACTTCCCCGCAACCAGCCGACCGCTCCATAGTCAGCCCGGAGGACCGCGGCGACCTCGACCTGCTTACCGAATTAGCGCGTCAGCCGTGCTCCGAGGTGGAGACGCAGACCGCCACCGACCTCCTTGTCGGTGACCCCACCACCGACCTCCATGTTGGTGACGTCCAAGCGGTTCGCGAAGTCGATGCTGTCTACGCCGCTGGTGACACCTTCGCGCGCCCGGACACAGCGGCCGCTGGGATGCCTGGCCGTGGAGTGACAGTGGTTTCGCTGGTCGCTGTGGGTCTGTGCGCGGGCGTCGACGTCCTGCTCACCGGAGAGATCACCATGTTCTTCGACCTGTGCTTCGTCGTCGTTTGTCTGGTCTCGACCATGGCGGTGCGTCGTCGCGACCTCTTCACGACCGGGGTGCTGCCGCCGCTGCTGTTCGCCGTCGTGGTCGCCTCCGTGGCCTTCGTCGACCCGGAAGTGTTCGTCCAGGTGGGTGGAGCCTTCAAGGCCTTCATGTCCGGACTCGCGCAGCACGCCTCAGGGCTGATCACCGGCTACGCCGTCGGGCTCCTGACGGTCGGCTGCCGCGTCGGCGCTCAGCGCTCTGGGTGAGTCAGGGGCTCTGCCCTCCGCGGCTCGGATCTCACGACGCAGCTCCGGTGGCAAAGCGAAGATGAGGGACTCCTCTGCTGTGTGCACTCCAGTGGCTGCGGGAAAGCCGCGCGCCAGGAGGAAGTCGAGAACGCCGTCGACAAGGTCCTCCGGCACCGAGGCGCCAGACGTCACGGCCACGGCACCAACTCCGTGCAGCCACGACTCGTCGATCTCGCTGGCGTCGTCGACCCGGTATGCGGCGGCCGCACCGCTCTCGAGCGCAACTTCGACCAGCCGAACCGAGTTGCTCGAGTTCCCGGACCCGACGACCAGCACCAGGTCTGCGCCGGCCGCGATCTCCTTGACGGCTTGCTGGCGGTTCTGCGTGGCGTAGCATATGTCGTCGGAGGGCGGATCGATCAGGTTGGGGAACTGCTCGCGGAGTCGCCCGACCGTCTCCATGGTCTCGTCTACGGACAGCGTCGTCTGCGATAGCCAGGCAACCCGGTTCGGGTCACGCACCTGGATGTCGGAGACGTCCTCGGGGCTCTGCACCAGCGTGATGTGCTGGGGTGCCTCCCCCGCGGTTCCCTCGACCTCTTCGTGACCCTCGTGACCGATCAGCAGGATGTCGTAGTCGTCGTCGGCGAAACGACGGGCCTCGTGGTGGACCTTGGTCACCAGCGGACATGTCGCGTCGATCGTCCGCAGCTTCCGCTCCTCGGCCTGCTGGTGGACGGCAGGAGACACGCCGTGCGCCGAGAAGACCACCGTCGAACCCTCGGGGACCTCAGCCAGCTCATCGACGAAGACGGCGCCCCTCCGCTCCAAACCCTGCACGACATGCTTGTTGTGCACAATCTGCTTTCGCACGTAGACGGGTGTGCCGTAGAGGTCCAGCGCCTTCTCCACGGTGATCACTGCGCGGTCGACCCCGGCGCAATAACCTCTGGGAGCGGCGAGCAGCACCGAGCGGCCGGTATCGGCAGGCATACCAAGGTCGGTGACCGCAGAAGGCACTGGCCCGGAGTCAGACATGTCTCCATGGTAGTTGTCGGACCCAATGGGTAGCCTCGAGCTTGTGGCTCTGGACACCAGCTTCGACAGGCCTGCGCCGGTCCGGGTCATTGCCAACGCGATGACAGGCTACGTGGACCGGCTCGGCATGGTGTGGGTCGAGGGTCAGATCGCCCAGCTGACCAGAAGGCCGCATACGTCGACCGTCTTCTTGACACTGCGCGACCCCTTGGCCGAGGTATCCCTGCAGGTGACGTGCTCCCGAGCCGCCTTCGACGCGATGGCCAGTCCCGTCACGGAGGGCGCGCAAGTCGTCGTCTTCGCGAAGTTCCAGTACTACGTGCCGCGTGGCTCGCTGTCGCTGGTCGCCAAGGAGATCCGCCCGGTCGGGGTCGGTGAGCTCCTCGCTCGGCTCGAGCAGCGTCGTCGGTTGCTGGCGGCCGAAGGTCTCTTCGACCCTCTCCACAAGCGGCGGTTGCCCTTCCTCCCCAGACGCATCGGTCTCGTCGTCGGCCACGACTCGGCCGCCGAGCGTGACGTGATCCAGATCGCTCGACGCCGATGGCCCGTCGTGCAGTTCCGGGTCGAGCATGCTGCGGTCCAGGGCCACGACGCGGCCCGCCAAGTGATCGAGGCGTTGGGTCGGCTCGACCGCGACCAGCAGGTGGATGTCATCATCATCAGCCGAGGTGGCGGTGCTCTCGAAGATCTGCTGCCGTTCTCCGACGAGGGCCTCGTCCGCGCAGTGGCGGTCTGCCGCACCCCCGTGGTCAGCGCGGTCGGCCACGAGGAGGACCAGCCCCTCCTCGATCTAGTAGCGGATCTTCGAGCATCGACTCCCACCGATGCAGCCAAGCGTGTAGTTCCGGACGTAGTCGAGGAGTCCGCCAAGGTAGTCGACATGAGGGACCGAGCCCGAGCAGTCGTGCGCCAGCGTGTCGAGCGCGAGCACACGGGACTCCTCGGCATGCGGGCGCGTCCTGCCTTGGCGCAGCCGTCTCGCCTGTTCGACCAGCAGGCGGCGCTCGTGACAGACCTGACCCAGCGATCCAGGCGAAGCCTTCATCACCGGTTGGTCCGCGCCACCGACGACCTCGACCACCGCCTCGCGCGCGTGCGCGGTCTCTCGCCGCTTGCGACGCTCGAACGCGGATATGCAGTCGTCCAGACAGCTGGTGGAGCGCTTGTTACCGATGCCCGGCTCGTCAAGCCCGGCGAGCGAGTGGAGGCTCGGCTCGCCCGTGGGAGGATCAGCGCGACTGTCGACACGTCGAGCCATGACGAGGGGGACCAACCCTGATGCCGGACACACCGTCCTACGAGGAGGCCCGCGACGAGCTCATCGCCGTAGTCCAGAAGCTGGAGACCGGAGGGACCTCGCTGCAGGAGTCGATAGGACTGTGGGAGCGTGGTGAAGAGTTGGCCCAGATATGTCAGCGTTGGCTGGACGGCGCCCGCGGGCGGCTCGACGCTGTGCTGCAGGGCAACGCCTCGGCGGCCGAGCCTTCCGAGTCAGACGGTCTCAGCGAGTAGCGCCGGAGTTTAGTCCGCCGAGAGCGACCCGGCGAACGTCTGCAGCACCGACTCGCTCGCGGTTCCGCTGACGACCGTGGTCACCCCGTCGCCTCGAAGGACCAATGCAGACTCGTTACCGTCCGACGAGACTAGAGACGACCAGGCGACGCCGCCGACTTTCACCGAACCGTTCGGCTGGTCCGCGCTGGTCGTCGCGGCGACTATGTCCTGCGGTGCGGCGGTGCCCTGGTCCAGGCCGACGTACTCGCCGGCCGAGGGCGCCGTCAGGAAACCCAGGTGCCACGACATCTGCTCTCCCTCACCCACCCATCGCGTGCTCGTGGCCTGCCAGCCGGCGGGGACCTCGGCGGGCGCCAGCACGTCGAAGGGAGCCACCCCGCGAGCCGCCGCCAGAGGAGCGAGGTAGTCGACTGGCGGCGCCGGATCAGCAGGGTCACGGTGCTGGAAGCGGCTGAGCGCCCAGATAGAGGCGATGAGCAACAGCGACATCACGATCGCGCCCGCGAGACCGCTGACGCTGCGCGTGTAGCCGCTTCTCGTCTGGCTCATCCCACCATTGTCGCGCTGCACCTCTGGTGGAGACCCGCGACCCGCGCCCACCAGTGGGCACTTCGCCGACACCAGCGCCTCCCGGCGCGGGGGGGAGAGCGGCCATCCGACCGTTCACGTTCCCGACGCATGTCCTTCGTTACCATCATCGAACGCCGACCTGGAGGAGCCCCGCCATGGCAATCGAGCAGCCTGACACGTACCTCGACCCCGACATCGAGACCCCGGCGGACGCCCCCGGGCGAGACCTCGCCCTGGAGCTGGTACGGGTGACGGAAGCCGGCGCCATCGCCGCCGGACGCTGGGTCGGTCGCGGGGACAAGGAGGGCGCCGACGGCGTCGCCGTCGATGCGATGCGGGCCCTCATCGGCACGGTCCAGATGGACGGTGTGGTGGTGATCGGAGAGGGTGAGAAGGACAACGCCCCGATGCTCTACAACGGGGAGCGTGTCGGCGACGGTACCGGTCCCCGGTGCGACGTCGCGGTCGACCCGGTCGACGGCACCACCTTGACGGCGAAAGGGATGCCGAACGCCGTCGCGGTGATGGCCGTCGCCCCGCGCGGCTCGATGTACGACCCCTCGGCCGTCTTCTACATGGACAAACTCGTTGCCGGTGCGGAGGCGTTCGACGTCGTCGACATCCGGCTTCCCGTCGCAGAGAACATTCGGCGCACCGCCAAGGCAAAAGGCAGCAGCAAGGAAGACATCACAGTGTGTGTGCTCGACCGGCCCCGCCATGCGCAGCTGGTGGACGAGATCAGGGCCACCGGCGCGCGCATCAAGTTCATCCTCGACGGTGATGTGGCAGGAGCGATCATGGCCGCCAGGCCGGACACCGGCGTCGACCTGTTGATGGGCGTCGGCGGCACGCCCGAAGGCATCATCGCGGCGTGCGCCATGAAAGCCATCGGTGGGGTGATCCAGGGGCAGCTGCTCCCACGCGACGACGACGAGCGACAGAGGGCCCTCGATGCCGGCCACGACCTCGACCGCGTGCTGTCCACCGACGAGCTCGTGACCGGCGACGACTGCTTCTTCGTCGCCACCGGGATCACAGACGGCGAGCTCCTGAGGGGTGTGCGCTACGCCCACTTCGGCGCGACCACCCACTCGCTGGTCATGCGCTCGCGTAGCGGCACCGTCCGCACGATCTTGAGCGAGCACCAGTTCTCCAAGATCAGCCGGTACTCCTCGGTTGACTTTGCCGCCGAGCTGGAAAGCATCAAGAGCCCGACCACTGCCGGCGACCGCGGCAACTAGCCTGGGCGGCAAGGATCCGGGAGACGAGGGGAGTGCCGGGCGATGACCCAGACCGCCGAGGAGACGGCTCGGCTGCCCAACGGGATAGAACTGTGCTACGACACATTCGGTGACCGCAGCCAGCCTGCACTCCTGCTCATCATGGGCCTCGCAGGACCCCTGAACTGGTGGAGCCCAGACCTGTGCTGTCAGCTCGCACAACGCGGCTTCTTCGTCATCCGGTTCGACAACCGAGACGTCGGTAGGTCGACCAAGCTGCCCGGCCCCGGGGGCACTCGGCGCGACGTCTTCAAGGGCTTCGTGCGCTTCAGGGCCCCAGCGCCCTATTCGATCAGCGACATGGCCGATGACGCCGCCGCCCTACTAGACCACCTCGGGATCGACACGGCACACGTAACCGGCGTCTCCATGGGGGGCATGATCGCCCAGACCCTGGCCATCGAGCACGCCGACAGGGTGCTGTCTCTCGTGTCGGTGATGTCGACCACCGGACGGCGGACGGTGGGATGGCAGGACCCTCGCCTCTTGCCGATGCTGCTGTCTCGTCGGGGCCGCAGCCGTGAACAGGTGATCGCGCAGTCAGCCGCTACCTGGGCAACGATCGGGTCCACGAAATACCCGACCCCGGCGGACGAGATCCGTCGGCGCGCCGGAGAGACTTTCGACCGCGGCATGAACGCAGCAGGAGTCGTCCGCCAGATGCAGGCCGTGATGAGCCAGCCGGACCGGACCCGGCGACTGCGTTCTCTGAGCGTTCCAGCGCTGGTGATTCATGGTCTCGACGACCGCCTCGTGCACGTGTCAGGGGGCAGGGCCACCGCCGACGCCATCGCCGGTTCGGAACTCCTCGTTGTTCCCGGCATGGGCCACGACCTCCCCCGCCAGCTCTGGCCGCTGCTCGCGGACGGTATCGAGCGCACCGCGGCCAGGGCCGCCGACATCGCGTACTAGAAGTGGTCTCTTTCGCGTTTCGTCGCGTCCGCGTCCTGGCTTGCGATCTAAAGGTCGAGTGCCTCCTCCTCGGCGTGGGTCGCGGCGAGCAGCTCGTCGAGACCGTCACGCAGATACCCGATCAGGTTCCAGACGTCGGGAACCAGCTCGCGGCAGGCGATGAAGCCGAAGTCGAGCGCGCCGTCGTACGAGAACAGGGTGACGTTGAGTGCCCCCGTCATGTCCGTGATCGCGGACGCGGGATAGATCCCGAGCACCCGTGCACCACCGACGTACAACGGCATCTGCGGCCCCGGCACGTTCGAGACGAAGAGGTTGAACGGGAAGATGCCCATGGTGACCATCCGGAAGACCGCCCGCGTCGCGAGCCCGGCCAGGGCCATCGGGATCACCGACGAGATGTCCTGGAGGATCGTCGCTGGGACGGTCTCGAAGTGCTCCTTGGCCTCCGCCATCCCGTGCTGCATTGCGACGAGTCGCTCTACCGGATCGGGCAGATGAGTGGGCATCTCGGCGAGCATGACCGACACCTGGTTCCCACTGTGCTCGTGGAGGTCGTCTGACCGCGTCGAGACCGGCACCGCCACGACTATCGGCGTGTCAGGCAGGCCGTCGTGGTCGAGCAGCCAGCGACGCAGCGCCGAAGCGCACAGGGCCATCACGACGTCGTTGACGGTCATCGCGAAGGCATCCTTCACGGCCTTGATCTCAGCCAGCGGCAGGGAGCCGTACGCGAAGCGCCGGTGCGCCGTGATCGCGGCGTTCAGCGGAGTCGGAGGAGGCGTCAGTGGCCGGCTCTCGGCGCTCCGGCCCTGTTCGCCGGAGGTAGCCAGCTTGACGAGCGAGTCAGCCATGTCGCTGACGACCTGGACGCCGGGTACTAGGGTCGCGCCCGGCAGATCGACCAGATGCGGCAAGGCTCGGGGGAGGGTGCGCAACGCCTCCCCTGGTTGTGCGGCAGCCGCCGACAACCCGCGCTGCAGCAGAGTCAGCTGGCTCGGAAGCGGGTCCGGTGCCCAGAACTCGTCGGGCGGCTCCTCGACCCGAGGCTCGACCGCGGTGTCGAGGATGGTCGCCAGGATCTCAGCCCCCGACACACCGTCGATCGCCGCATGGTGGATCTTGCTGTACAGGGCCTGCCGGCCGCCTTCGATGTCGTGGACGAGGTACATCTCCCACAGCGGCCGGGTGCGGTCGAGTGGCCGGGCGTGGATGCGGGCGACCTGTTCGGCCAGCTGGTCGTCGCTGCCGGGCGCAGGAAGACCGATCTCGCGGAGATGGAACTCGATGTCGAAGTCGGGGTCGTCGACCCAGTACGGCAGGCCGAGTCCCAGCGGCACCCTGACAAGACGCTGCCGAAGTGGCGGGGCGAGGTGGAGTCTGGGCTCCAGCACCTCCCGGACCCGGTCGAGAGTCAGGCTGCCGCCGGGAGCGGTGGTCGGGTCGAGCAGGAGCAGGCTGCCGACATGGCCCACCGTCGTCGCCGACTCGACGTAGAGGAACTGGGCGTCAAGCGAGGAGAGCTGTTGCATCCGGACAGTCTGACGCACCGTGCACCGGGGTAGGAGCCTGGCCGCGTTGCTTCCCCGCGACGCGGCGACGTCAGTCGGTGCTGAGACGGTTCGCATAGGCTTTCGGACGTGCCTGGCCCGCTCACGATCAGACCCGGCCTCGTCATCGCGGAGGGCGAGCTGCATTGGCGGTTCTCGCGGGGTAGCGGGCCGGGTGGGCAGTCCGTCAACACCACCGACTCCCGCGTCGAGCTCAGCTTCGACCTTGACGCGTCGGACGCGCTCGGTGAGATGCTCAAGCTGAGAGCGAGGGCGAGGCTCGCAGCCCGTCTCGTCGACGGTGTCGTCACGGTGACGGCCTCGGAGCACCGTTCGCAGCTGCGCAACCGGGAAGCCGCCGAGCGCAGGCTTGTGCGACTCATCGGTGACGCGATCGCGCCACCACGACCACCACGGCGACCGACCAGACCGACCCGTGGATCGGTACGACGACGCCTCGACGCGAAGCAGCGACGCGGCGACCTCAAACGCCAACGTCAGCCTCCCAAGGACTGATGCCGTCCGCTTGGGCACCCGCTCCGGGCCAAGTACCGACGTCGTTACGGTGGGGGGATGACCGACGGCACCGATGAATTACGGATCGAACACGACACGATGGGAGAGGTCAAGGTGCCCAGGCGGGCACTGTGGCGTGCCCAGACCCAGCGTGCGGTCGAGAACTTCCCGATCTCCGGTCGCCCGCTCGAGTCGCAGCACATCCGCGCCCTTGCGCTGATCAAGGCGGCCTCCGCCCGCGCGAACGCCGAGCTCGGCGTCCTGAGCGCCGACGTCGCGGAAGCCGTCAGCGCGGCAGCGCTGCAGGTGGCCGAGGGTCTGCATGACGACGAGTTCCCCATCGACGTCTTCCAGACGGGCTCAGGGACCTCGAGCAATATGAACGCGAACGAGGTCATCGCCTCGCTCGCCAGCTCCTCGCTGGGACGTAGCGTGCATCCCAACGACGATGTGAATGCCAGCCAGTCGAGCAACGACACATTCCCCACTTCGATACACGTCGCAGCCGCCGCTGCGATCACCCGTGACCTCCTCCCGGCTCTGGAACACCTCGCGGCTGCCCTGGAAGCCAAGGAGCGCGAGTTCGCAGACGTCGTCAAAGCGGGACGTACGCACCTGATGGATGCCACTCCCGTCACCCTCGGGCAGGAGTTCGGAGGTTTCGCGGCGCAGCTGCGGATCGGTGTCGAACGGCTCGAGACCACGCTCCCCCGGCTCACGGAGCTGCCGCTGGGCGGGACAGCCGTCGGCACCGGCATCAACACACCGGTGGGTTTCGCGGCTCGCGTCATCGAGATCCTGGCCGACCTCACCGCCCTGCCGCTCACCGAGGCCCGCAACCACTTCGAGGCCCAGGGAAGCCGCGACAGCCTCGTCGAGGTCAGCGGGCAGCTTCGCACCGTCGCAGTCGGCATCTACAAGATCTGCACCGACCTACGTCTGATGGGGTCGGGTCCTCGTGCCGGCCTCGGCGAGATCAGGCTCCCTGATCTTCAGCCGGGCTCGAGCATCATGCCGGGCAAGGTCAACCCGGTCCTGCCCGAGGCGACGTCGATGGTCTGCGCCCAAGTGATCGGGAACGACGCCACGATCACCTTCGCAGGGGCGTCGGGCAACTTCGAGCTGAACACGATGATGCCTGTGATGGCCGCGAACCTTCTCGAGTCGGTACGACTGCTCGCAAACGCGTCGCGGCTTCTCGCCGACCGGTGCGTGGCGGGCATCCAGGCCGACGTCGAGCACTGCCGCGAGCTCGCCGAGTCCTCGCCCTCGATCGTCACACCCCTCAACCGGGTGATCGGCTACGAGGACGCCGCGGCTGTGGCGAAACGTGCCGTCAAGGAGCGACGGACGATCCGCGAGATCGTGATCGACGAGGGGTACGTCGAACGCGGAAGCCTGACAGAGGAACAGCTCGACGACGCGCTCGACGTGCTCGGGATGACGCATCCCTGACCGGAGTCAGGCATAGCCGCGGCTCGACCACGACTCTCTCGCACCGACCGGTCCCCGAGGACGAACTTTCGCGCCTCGGTTGGTTCTCGTCCCGTACGGCCTCAGCGAACGCTGACCAGGGTCTCGCCCAGGATCGGGTTCCGCCCCTTCTTCACCCTGGTCCATCGGACAACACCGAGATAGGACGACTGGTCGTCGAGTCCTGTGGGCTTCATGCGCCAGGAGTACATCCCGGCCGTCCTGACCTGCTGAGTGGCGGGCATGACAGTCAGGTTCCCTACGGACTTGCCGACCTTCCACGATCGCACTGTGAAGGTCGTGCTGGGCGCGTCGGCATGCACGTCGAAGGCCTCGACCACGATGAAGTACCGCCCCTGCGGCAGACCGGTCGCCGTCACCTGCTCGCTCGCGCCTGGTGATGCCGACTCGGCGACGACGGCACCTGTGCCGTCTAGCAGGTAGAGGTCAAGGTCGTCGGCGTCGAAGTCGGGCAGCGTCTGGAGCCGGACCACAACGCGGGGGCCGTCCACCTGGATCGGGCGGACATAGTTGTTCCGGTCCAGCGGATCCCCTGCCTGCTGGCTGTTCTGGGCCGTCCCAGCCCTGTCGACACCGGCGACGAGCCCGCCTACGTGGTGGCCCATGGTGCCGGTGAAGCCCGACCGAACCTCGATCGTCCGCCCCGCTCGTGCCGGGATACGCGCCGCCGTTGGGGCGTCGACTCCGACCGGGTCGACCACGACCGGGCTGCGCACGATGTGTGACGCGTTCTGCCACACCAGGTAGCCGGACGTGTACTGGCGGAACTTCGCGTCGTCGTGGCTGAAGATGACACGGAACGACCCGGTCTCGCCCGGGGCCAGCGTGAGCGTGGCCGGCGTCACCGTCGTGGTCAGGCCCTGCAGTCCCCTCACCTCCGAGTGGTACGTCGCGGTCGTGTCGTCGACGTTCGTGACAGTCCGCTTGACGGACTCGCGGCCGGCCATCTGGTTGACCGCGATCGAGGCGAGATTCAGGTTCGACGCGCGGATCGGTGTATTGGTGAAGGGTCGCCCGTTCAACGTGACGCCCTGACCCGACAGGTAGTCGGCCCAGTCGTTGTAGTCGGAGTTGTAGACGAGCCCGGGGTCCATGAACTCACGAGGGTCGACGAACCCCGCGCCCTGGTCGAATGGGTTGTGGGTGTCCGTCAGATTTCTCGCCGTGGTCATCATCGCCGACTTGACCTCCATGGGTGACCAGGTCGGGTGCTTCTGGAGGATGAGCGCGGCGAGCCCGGCGATGTGCGGCGACGACATCGACGTACCGGAGATGATCGCGAAGTTGTTCCCCTGGCCGATGGGGCCTTCAGGGGCAGTTGCCGCGTCGACGTCGACTCCTGGCGCCGAGATGTCGGGCTTCAACAGGTCACCCTCCGCCACGACAGACGGTCCGCGGCTCGAGAAGCCGGCGATCGCAGGAGGCGTCGGGGTCGTCGAACCTCGGTGCACCCCGGCCAGAATTGCAGCGGTCGGGTTCGGCGCGCTGTGCACGTACGCCAGGAGGGCGTCGCGGTAGTTCGCCTCGAGGTGGACGGTCGGCACCGAGTGCACGTCGGACACGACACCGTCGAAGGTCAAGTTGACCAGGATCATGCCCACTCCACCGGCGTCCGCCACCACCTGGCTCTTCTCGACGCGAGGGTTGGTGCCACGGTCACAGATAACGATGCTGGCATCGGCCTGCCCCTGGTCGATCGAGCCGGGGAAGCACAACCGGGCTTCCTGATCGGCTGTGAGGCCGTTGTTCGGGACTTCCGAGTACGCGGGGTCGAGGATGTCGCCGGCGTAGACGAGGGGACTTTCAGCGACTCCGACCGGGCTGATAGAAGCCCCGACCATGCGGGTCCCGTCGCCGAGAAGCACGGTGGACTCGGAGTTGAAGTATGTGGCAGCGGCCACTGTCGTGAGCCACGGGCTGCCGTGGTCGACCGTCGAGGTGGTCGGGCCGCTGTTTCCGGCTGACGCCGCCACGAAGACACCGGCGTCCGCCGCATACATGAACGCAAGCTCGACCGGCTCGATGGGGCTCGTGCTCGGTGAACCGCCGATCGAGTAATTGATGACGTCGACGCCGTCGGCGACAGCAGCGTCGATGGCGGCCACGGAGTCGGACGTGAACGCGTTGCATGTGGTGAGGTCGGGAATCTCCCAGCACACCTTGTACGAGGCGACCTTGGCGGCAGGCGCCATACCGCCGATCACACCGTAGTCGGTGCCGTTGATCGGCGAACGCGGGCGAACCTCGCCTGCAGCAGTCGACGCCACGTGGGTGCCGTGGCCCTCGAAGTCGTCGGGGGACTGGAACTCCTCGGGAGCGATCGAGCCGAAGGCGCGGGCGGCCTGGTCGAAGTAGCGGCCACCGATCAGCTTGTCGTTGCACTGGAAGGTGCTGTCGCTGCCCTGCTGACAGGTTCCGTTCCAGTCCGCCGGCACACCGGTACCGACAGACGCGAAGGAGCGTGACTCGTCGTTGACTCCCGAGTCGATGATCCCGACGGTCAGGCCACTGCCGGCCCCCGTCGCCGGGTCATCGCCGCCCAGCCGTCGCCATGCACCACCGGGCCCGGTCAGCCCGAGGTAGCTTGGGGTGTCAACGAGCGTGGGCTTGAGTACCCGGTCCTTGACGACCGCCAAGACGCCGGGCCGGTTCCTCAGCATCGACACCTGCGAGGCTGTCAGCGAGGCGGCAAAGCCGTTGAGCGACGTCGTGTAGTGGTAGAACGCCGTTGCTCCAACGCTCTGCGCGGCCGAGGACTGGCGGTCGCGGAGATAGTCCGTATACGAACCCGCTGCGGCGCTGCTGGAGTCGTAGGTGCCGCGCTTGCCTGCAGCGGTCGCCTGAAACCCGGTGACACCACCGTCGTAGACCGCGGCCGGCTCGCCGCTCATGAGCACGATGTAACCGCCGATCGAGGTGGCGGGCTTCGCGGCAGCGATGAGCGCGGGTGTCGTCGAACCGACCGCCGAGGGAGCAGGCGGCTGCGCCTGGGCGGTGACCATCGAGGTTGTGAGAGCGACGGCCAACAGGCCGGACCCTGCTACTGCGGTGGCCCTTCGACCGAGGCCTAGCGATCGTGAGGACACGGAGATCCCTTCGGCGAGCACGAGCAGCGGACGACCGCCTGCTGCGAGACGTGACCACCAAACCCCACATCGCTCGAGACGCCACCATCCAAGTGCGAAGCGTTACCAAGCCGTTACAAAAAGTATGGGCCTCGGTATGGGCGTCAGTACCAGCTGTTGGACTCCCAGAAGCCCCAGGCTCCGCAGGGTGACCCGTAGCGGTCTCTGATGTACGCAAGACCCCAAGCAAGCTGCGTCGACGGGTTGGTCTGCCAGTCGGCGCCGTAAGCGGCCATCTTGTCCCCGGGCAGGGCCTGGGGAATCCCGAACGCACCCGACGACGGGTTCATCGCCGTAGGGTCCCAGCCGCTCTCGTGCGTGTAGATCTCGTCGAGGCAGGTGAACTCGGCGCTGCTCCACCCGTACTGCGCGAGCATCCCCCTGGCTATGTCCTTGGGGTCCGCGGGCGCGACCGTCTCGGTCACCCCGCCCGTGAGGTTCTGCTTCGCCACCGGAAGCGCCCGCGACTTGGCGACCCGCTGTACAGAGACGGGAGTAGGTCGGCTGCTCCCGCGGCTGACCGTGTGAGCTCCAACGTCTCCGGATGCGGACCGCTCCCGGAGCGCGGCCCGGACCGCCGGGTCGGGGCTGGCCGCGGTCGAGGCGGCCGCCTTCGCGACCACAGCACCAGTCGGGCCCTCCGCCACCGCCTTCGTGTCTGCGGAGAGGACACCGACTCCGGTCACAGCGCCCGTGGCTCCGACAACCGCGATTCCGGCAACGATGCGCCGGTCCCGCATGACCCCCGCGGCCTCGCCGGCGAGTCGGCGACCAGATCGCCTGACGGAACGTGGGGCTCGATGACGAGGGGCGTGGGACATGCCGGACAGTGAAACCACTCCTTGGTTGACGGGAAGTCCGGACCAGCCTGGAGGAAACGCCCAGGTATATCAAATTGGTAACGGTCGGTGTGACTCAGTCGACATCGCGGGTGAGGTTCTCGCCAGTGGCCGGGTCGAACAGATGAAGCGAACGTGCGTTGAGATACAGATCGTCCCTGTTGCGGTCGAGAAACCTGCTGGCATACTCCGCTCGGAGGTCGAACGGCGTGTTCAGCCCTCCGCCGGAGAGCTCTCGTTCGTACTGCGCCAGGTAGTCGGGCACGTCCGGTGGCACGTCGAGGGGTATGCGGGCGTACTGCTGGTCGGTGCCCACCAGGTCCTCCATCTCCACCCGCTCTGGGCGCAGGCCCACTATCAGCTGTTCCCTGCCGTACACCCTTGCCGCCTTCTCGGGGGAGAGCCGCACCGCCGCGAACGACAGCTCGACGACGCCGGCCCTGACCGTGGCCGGGAGGAAGCTCATCGGCGGGGATCCGATGAAGCCGGCCACGAAGAGGTTGGCCGGATGCCGGTAGAGGTTGCGCGGCGTGGCGACCTGCTGGACCGTCCCCCGCTCGAGGACCGCGACGCGGTCGCCAAGCGACATGGCCTCCGACTGGTCATGGGTGACGTACAGGGTCGTGACCCCCAGCCGCCTCTGGAGCCAGGCGATCTCCGCTCGCATCTGGCCCCGCAGCTGCGCATCGAGGTTGGACAGCGGCTCGTCGAGCAGAAGCGCTCGAGCGTCCCGCACCATGGCGCGGCCCATGGCCACCCGCTGCCGCTGGCCTCCGGACAAGATGCCGGGCTTGCGGTGAAGCACGTCGTCGAGCTCGAGCGTGCGGCTCGCGTCTCGGACGAGTGTGTCGATCTCGCGCCTGCTGAACGCCTTCGTCAGCTTCAGCGGGAATGCGATGTTGTCGTAGACCGTCAAGTGCGGGTAGAGGGCATAGGTCTGGAACACCATGGCGACGTTCCGCTCATTGGGCGAGCGCCCGTTGGCCACCTCGCCGCCGATCAGCAGGTCTCCCGAGGTGATGTCCTCGAGTCCCGCCACGACGCGCAGGAGGGTCGACTTCCCGCACCCGGAGGGTCCCACCAGGATCATGAACTCGCCGTCAGCGACATCGAGAGTGACGCCGTCGAGCGCGGGGGTGCCGTCGGGAAAAGTCTTCACCACGTTCTTGAGCTCGATGGCTGCCACCCGGCACACCCCTTACAGTGGCGCACGTCCGAGGGTCAAATCTACACGGAGACATCCTCGAGCATCTCCGTCACCAACGCCGCGATGGGTGAGCGCTCGGAGCGGGTCAAGGTGACATGGGCGAAGAGGGGATGGCCCTTGAGCTTCTCGACCACCGCGACGACGCCGTCGTGTCGGCCGACTCGGAGGTTGTCGCGCTGCGCGACATCATGGGTGAGGATGACGCGCGAGTTGGCCCCGACGCGGGAGAGCACCGTGAGCAGCACGTTTCGCTCGAGTGACTGCGCCTCGTCGACTACGACGTAGGCGTCGTGCAGCGACCTGCCGCGGATGTGAGTCAGGGGCAGCACCTCCAACATCCCGCGCCCCAGCACCTCGTCGATGACGTCGATGCTCGTGAGGGCACCAAGGGTGTCGAACACCGCCTGAGCCCAGGGCTGCATCTTCTCGGACTCGCTGCCCGGAAGGTACCCGAGCTCCTGCCCGCCCACGGCGAAGAGAGGGCGGAACACCACGACCTTCTTGTGCTGGTGCCGCTCCAGGACGGCTTCGAGCCCCGCACACAGTGCCAAGGCCGACTTGCCGGTGCCGGCCCGCCCCCCGAGCGACACGATGCCGACCTCGGGGTCGAGGAGGAGGTCAAGGGCGACCCTCTGCTCAGCCGAGCGCCCTCGTAGCCCGAAAGCCTCGCGGTCGCCACGGACCAGCCTGACCTGCTTGTCGGGGGTGACGCGACCCAGGGCGCTGCCCCGCTCCGACAGCAGCACCAGGCCGCTGTGGCAGGGCAGACCGGCGGCGGCGGGGAGGTCGAGTCGTCCGGCGGCATACAAGGCGTCGATGTCGTCGCCGGTGACCTCGACCTCGCTCATACCGGTGAAGCCGCTCTCGACGGCGAGCTCGGCGCGATACTCCTCGGCGCGTAGACCGACCGCGGAGGCCTTGACGCGCATCGGGAGGTCCTTGGAGATCAGCGTGACGTCGGTGCCCTCGCGTTGCAGGTTCAACGCGACCGACAGGATGCGGGTGTCGTTGTCGCCGTGTCGAAACCCGGTGGGAAGCGCCGAGGGGTCACTGTGGTTGAGCTCCACCCTGAGCGTGCCGCCTTGAGGTCCCACCGGTACTGGTGTGTCGAGCCGGCCGTGCAAAATCCTGAGCTCGTCGAGGCTTCTCAGCGCCGACCGGGCGAAGTAGCCAAGCTCGGGGTGGTCACGCTTGCCCTCGAGCTCGGAGATCACGACGACCGGAAGCACAACCTCGTGCTCGTGGAACCGCTTCAGCGCACTCGGATCGGCCAGCAGGACGCTGGTGTCGAGGACATAGGTCCGGACCGACGAGCGGGACGTGACGTGCTGCACCTGAGGCCTCCCTGACGGCCGGCTCCCCCGCCGGCGTCACCTCGACGCTACGGCGCCGGCACTAACCTCCGGTGGCGACACGCCACAGTCTCTCGGACGGTCAGGCGCCGTAGCGACGCTGTCGCGCGGCGTAGTCACGGATGGCCCTCAGGAAGTCGGTACGCCGGAAGTCAGGCCACATCGCCTCGCAGAAGTAGAACTCGCTGTGAGCGCTCTGCCACAGCAGGAAACCCGACATGCGCTGCTCTCCGGACGTCCTGATCACCAGGTCGGGATCGGGCTGGCCTCGCGTGTACAGGTGCTCGGCGATGTGGTCGACGTCGATGAACTCGGCCAGCTCCTCGATAGTGGTGCCCTGCGCCGCATGCTCGTGAAGGAGGGACCGCACCGCGTCGGCCAGCTCACGGCGACCGCCGTAGGCAACGGCGATGTTCACCGCCATCCCGTCGACGTCGGAGGTGGCGTCGGCCGCTGCCTTCAGCCGTTGCGCCGTCGCGGACGGCAGCATGTCGAGTGCTCCCACGGGGTGGATCCGCCAGCGGCCGGTCGAGGCGAGCTCGTCGACGAGCTCCTCGATCACGCGCATCAGTGGGCCGACCTCCTGGGCGGGCCGACCGAGGTTGTCGGTCGAGAGCAACCACAGGGTGACGAGCTTGACGTGGAGCTGGTCGCACCAGCCGAGGAACTCCTCGATCTTGTCCGCGCCGGCGAGGTAGCCGCCCTCCACCTCCTCGCCGAAGGCTTTGGCCCAGCGGCGGTTCCCATCGCACATGACCCCGATGTGATGCGGAATCTGGCCGGGCGTCAGCCGGCGAAGCAGCCGACGTTCGTAGAGGTCATAGGCGAGACTGCCGATCGAGGACGTCATGCTTGCCCCTCCCTGTGACGAGTCAACTGCTGTAGGCGACGGCAGAGACTCTCCTGAGGTTACCTGTGTCCGGCGCCCGTCGGCGCTCTAGTCTGGCAGGGTGACGACTCCAGCAGCCGAACGGCTCATGGAAGCCGCCCGCGAGATCAAACCGAAGCTGCGCGGCTGGCTGCACCTACTCACCTTCCCGGTGAGTCTTGCCGCGGGCATCGTGCTCGTGGCGCTGTCGTCCGGAGCGCGCGACCGGTTCGCGACTGCTGTCTTCGCCGTGACGTCGTCCATGCTCTTCGGAAGCTCGGCCCTCTTCCATCGTGGCCACTGGAGCCCACGGTGGCATGGCGTACTGCGGCGGCTCGACCATTCGACCATCTTCTTGCTCATCGCCGGCACCTACACGCCCTTTGCGCTGACCTTGCTGCAAGGCAGGAGTGCACTGGTCCTGCTGTGTCTCGTATGGGGCGGTGCGCTGCTCGGCATCGCGTTCAGGGTCTTCTGGATCGGAGCACCGCGCTGGCTGTACCTGCCGGTCTACGTGGCTCTGGGGTGGTCGTCGGTCTTCTGGCTCGGTGACTTCGCCAAGACCGCCGGACCAGGCGTCTTGGCCCTCATCATCGCCGGTGGAGCGCTTTATTCCGCCGGTGGCCTGGTCTACGGGCTGAGGTGGCCGAACCCTATTCCGCGCTGGTTCGGCTTCCACGAGGTTTTCCACAGTCTGACGATCGTCGCTTTCGCCGCTCACTATGTGGGCGTCTCACTCGTCGTGTACGGAGGCGCGCACTGATCGTCCAACACGGGTGCGGTTCGACCCCCCCGTCCCGGGTGCACCGGCGGCTGTCGTCGGTGGCGCGACCTCGGTACCGGGGCTGTCTCAGGAGAGCTCGCCCGGCGACGTGACCGGAAGATCGCAGACGAAGTCGTGGCAGAGGTACGCCGCCGACGAGCCGTCGACGAGACCGCGGTCCGCGAGAAGCGCCACGGTCGGGTTTTCGGGAGACCCCTGCGCCACCACCACGCCGGGATGCGGCAGTCGGTAGGCCGCCTTGACCAGGTCCATCCGGCCGGGGTCGGCTTCGGCGCCCACAACAGCCACCTGGCGGGGCCCGTCCAGCAACGCCTCGGTCACGGCGAGCGTATGTCCGGCGAAGCGCGGCGCTTGCTCTGCCAGCGGTGAAAGCGTCCCGAGCAGCGCCTCCGCATCGCGCCGGTAGTCGTCGTCACCCGTCAGCGCCGCCATGGCAACCAGCACACCTGCGGTCATCGACTGCCCCGACGGTGTCGCGTTGTCCGTGGGGTCGCGAGGCCTCTTCACGAGTACCTCCGCGTCGGCGGCAGTGTCGAAGAATCCGCCGTCCCCGGACGGGAAGCGGCGCCGGATCTGGTCCACCAGCCCACGCGCACGCTCGAACCAGCTCGGCTCGCCAGTGACGCCGAACAGCGTCAGCAGAGCCTCCGCCATACATGCGTAATCCTCCAGGACTCCGTCGGGAGCGCCGACCAGACCATCCCGCGACACACGCCCGAGCCGACCCGACTCGCTGAGGTGCACATCGATGATGAGCCCTGCGGCCGCCTCGGCAGCCTCGAGATACGTGCGGTCACCGAAGATCATCGATGCCTCAGCCAATGCCGTGATGGCGAGGCCGTTCCAGGCCGCCACGATCTTGTCGTCGCGCGCGGGCCTCGTGCGAGTGTTCCGAGCCGCCAGCAGCCGCCTTACCAGATCGGTGTGGAGCACGGCGTCGCCGGGATCGGAGTCCAAGCGCAGGGTCGACGCCCTCCCCTCGAAGTTGCCTTCCACCCGGACTCCGAACAGCCGAGCTGCCGTTTCGCCGTCGTCCCGGCCCAGTACCTCCGTCAGCTGGTCCGCGGTCCATACGTAGTAGACGCCCTCTTCGCCGTCGGAGTCGGCGTCGAGTGCCGACGCGAAGCCACCCTCGGCGGTCAGCAGCTCAGCGAGCAGGAAGCCGGCCGTCTCGCGCGCGACTCGCCTCGGTAGCTCATCCTCCGACTGCCGGGCCCAGTGCAGGTATACGCGCAGGAGCAGCGCGTTGTCATAGAGCATCTTCTCGAAGTGGGGGACGTCCCAGCGGTCGTCGACGCTGTAGCGGGCGAAACCGCCGGCGAGCTGGTCGTAGATGCCACCGCGGGCCATTGCCTCGAGCGTCTGCCCTGCCATTTGCATCGCCCTCTCGTCTGCGACCCGGGCGGCCCGCCTGAGCAGGAACTCGCACACCATCGCCGGAGGGAACTTCGGCGCCGTACCGAAGCCTCCGCGGCGTCCGTCGAACTCGCGGGTCAGCTGTTCGACTGCAGCGGCAGCCACCTCGGTCGCCGCCGACGACGACCCGGGCAGCCTCTGGGCGCTCCCAAGATGCCTGACGATGTCATCGCTGATCCGGGAGACCTCTTCACGCCGCCCCTTCCAGGCATCCACCAGCGCGAGGAGGACCTGCCGGAAGGAAGGCATCCCCCGCTGAGGCTCCCTGGGAAAGTAGGTGCCCGCGAAGAACGGTGCGCGGTCGTGCGTGAGTACGCAGGTCATGGGCCAGCCTGCGTGCCCGGTCATCGCCTGCGTGGCCTCTAGATAGACCGCGTCGATGTCCGGTCGCTCCTCCCTGTCGACCTTCACGGCCACGAAGTGCTCGTTGAGGTAGTCGGCCGTCGGCTGGTGCTCGAACGACTCGTGAGCCATGACGTGGCACCAGTGGCAGGCCGCGTACCCCACCGAGAGCAGCACGGGAACGTCGCGTGCCTCAGCCTCCGCGAACGCCTCGTCCCCCCACTCGAACCAGTCGACAGGGTTGTCCTTGTGCTGGAGCAGGTAGGGGCTTGTCGCGTTCGCGAGCCGGTTCGTCACGGGGTCATGCTCCGGTGGACCGACGGGTCCGGCAAGTCCCCTGCGTCCGCATCACAGCAGCGGGTCAGCCGGTCCGATCGTCGTCGGCCGGGTGGCGAGGTTCCTCGGTCTGGCCCGGTACGCCTGGTCGCGGCCGATCGGAATCCAACCCGGTCGCCCGCCGCTGCTTCGGGGGCATCTGAATCTTGCGCAGCTGGGTGTTCATACTGCGCCACAGCAGGTACGTCGCCACTCCGAGCGCGATCACGAGACCGAACGCGATCCAGCCCGGCTTGACGTCGTTGGGGTTGTAGGCCAGCAAGAGCGAGGCGATCATGCCTCAATCGTCTCGCGCCGCCCGTCATACGTGGCAGCCAGGTCTCTGATGCCGGCGAACAGGTCGTCTTCTGGCAGGTCCGTGACGACGAGCGAATCGGCGAGCTCGAAGTCCTCTGTGGGCCACGCAGCCTGGTGGACCTCGAGCGGCACGGCGAACCAGGCACCGTCCGGGTCGATCTGAGTGGCGTGGGCGATAAGAGCACGGTCCCTCACCGGGAAGTACTCGGCGCAGGGGACCTTGGTGGTCACGCGCTCCTCGTGCTCGGGGTTCGGTGCCCACTCGTCGAGCCGCTCTGCGTACGGCGACTCGAGCCCCAGGGCCAGCATCGCCTCGTGGATCGCGAGTATTCGGTCGCGGTGGAACGTGTGCTGGTAGTAGAGCTTGAGCGGCTGCCACGGCTCCCCAGCCTCCGCGTATGCCGAGGGGTCGCCGGCAGTCTTCCAGGCACTCATCGTGACCTTGTGGCACATGATGTGGTCAGGGTGCGGGTAGCCGCCGTTCTCGTCGTAGGTCGTGACCACATGCGGCTTGAACTCGCGGATGAGGCGTACCAGCGGAGCAGCGCCCTCCTCTGGCGAGACGAGCCCGAAGCATCCCGGTGGCAGGGGCGGCTTGGGGACGCCATCCGGCCAGCCCGAGTCGACGAAGCCGAGCCAGTCCTGGCGCACGCCCAGGATCTGCCGGGCGTGCTCCATCTCCTGACGACGGATCTCGGTCATGTTGGCCAGTACGTCGGGGCGGTCCATGCTCGGGTTCAGTATCGAGCCTCGCTCGCCCCCCGTGCACGTGACCACGTGGACGTCGACTCCCTCGTCGACATACTTGGCCGTGCTGGCGGCGCCCTTGCTCGACTCGTCATCGGGGTGCGCATGTACGTGCATGAGCCGCAGACCTTCTGTCACTCGTCACCTTTGCTCGTTGGGACGTCCTCTCGAGACAATGGTGTCAGCAGCATGCAAACGCGTCGACAAGGCATCCCAGACCGCCGAGGAGGTCCAGCGCCAGTGAGCGACCTGATGGCCGAGCGGTACGGGGTCGGCTCACCACGTCGTCGCCGCGTCGCGCTCGGTGCTGTCGCGCTCTTCATCGTCGCGCTGCTCGGATGGCTCGGTTGGTCGGCCTGGGACCAGGCCACGAAAACGGTGGCGGGGACGATCTCGGCCTTCGATGTCGTCTCGGCGCACCGAATCAAGGTGACCGTCGAGATCCACCGACCCGGCGGCTCCACAGCCCGGTGCACCCTGAGAGCGCAGGCATCCGACCACTCCGTCGTGGGCGAGTTGGTCGTGTCGGTGCCGGCTGGGGGCGAGTCGGACGTGCAGATCCAGACGGCGATCAGAACGGACCGCGAAGCCACCTCTGCCGACGTGACGACCTGCTACTGACTGAGCAAGATTCCGGCTCAGTGGTGCGGTCTTGGTAGCCTCATCCTTTCCCCGTCCCTGGGTTGCAGTACCTCGGCATACCCGCCAGCAAGGAGCACGTCCCGTGACACACACCAGCGCCGAGAGCGCCGTCTGGCTCACCGAGGAGGCGTACGACGGTCTCAAGGCGGAGCTCGAACGCCTCAAGGGGCCCGCCCGAGCCGAGATCTCGCGCCGTATCGCGGATGCCCGCGAGGAGGGTGACCTTCGTGAGAACGGCGGTTACCACGCTGCACGGGAGGAGCAGAGCAAGGCCGAGTCCCGGATCTTCCAGCTGGAGGACATGCTGTCGCGGGCCCAGGTCGGCGAGACCCCGAAGAACGAAGGAATCGTCGAGGCCGGTATGGAGGTGACGGTCAGGTTCGCCGGCGACTCGGAGCCCGAGACCTTCCTCCTGGGCGCACGCGAGGTGCTCGCGCTGGATACCAACCTCGACGTGAGCGTCTACTCGCCGCAGTCCCCCTTGGGTGCGGCCATCGTCGGCAAGAGCCCCGGTGACTCGGCCACCTTCACCGCCCCTAACGGTAGGCAGATGTCCGTGGAGATCGTCGACGCCAAGCCGTTCAGCGGTTGAGGGCCGGGTCGTACGAGACCTGATCGCTCAGAAGACGGTGACGGCGTACCCGTGATCGCGCAGCTTACTCAGCACGGTCTCGCTGTGGATCTGTCCGCGCATCTCCATCTGGAGCACCACCTCGACCTGGTCGAGGGGTAGGGACGCCGCAGTGCGTTCGTGTACGACGTCGAGCACGTTCGCGTCAGAATCGCTCAGCTCGGTGAGGAGCCGCGCCAGACCGCCTGGCTTGTCGGAGATCCGGCAGCGGATGGAAAGGTAGCGGCCCTGGGCGGCCATCCCGTGACGGATCACCCGCATCAGCAGCAGCGGGTCGATGTTGCCCCCCGAGAGCACGACCACGATCGGGCCTTCGAAGTCGTTCGGGGCGTCCATCAGTGCGGCGACCGCGGCAGCTCCAGCAGGCTCGACCACCACCTTGGCCCGCTCGAGCAACGCGAGCAGGGCCGTAGACAGCGACTCCTCCGAGACCGTCCTGATCTCGTCGACATGGGACTGGATCGCAGTGAAAGGGACGGCGCCCGGGCACCCGACAGCGATACCGTCAGCCATCGTGCTCATCCGCTTCAAGGCAAGTGGTCGACCGGCTGCCAGCGACGCCGGGTACGCCGCAGCCGACTCCGCCTGCACGCCGACGACTCGGACGTCGGGCCTCTGCGCCTTGATGGCCAGGGCGATTCCCGCGATGAAGCCGCCGCCCCCGGTCGGCACGATGACCGTCTTCGCGTCTGGCGCCTGCTCGAGGATCTCCAGTCCACACGTCCCCTGGCCCGCCACGATGTCGGTGTGGTCGAACGGGTGGATCAGGACGGCCCCCGTGTCGGCCTCGAACGCCCGCGCCGCCACGAGACACTCGTCGATGGTCGTCCCGACGAACTCGATGGTCGCGCCGTAGGCCCGAGTCGCCTTCTCCTTGGGAATCGGAGCACCGTGCGGCATGAAGACCGTCGCCTTGATACCCAGAAGCTGCGCGGCGAGCGCGACTCCTTGGGCATGGTTTCCCGCGCTCGCCGCGACGACGCCAAGGGCGCGCTCCTGCTCGGTGAGCTTGGAGATCCGCAGGTAGGCGCCGCGAATCTTGAAGGACCCGGTGCGTTGGAGGTTCTCGCACTTGATGTAGATCTGCTGCCCGGTCACCGCGTTGAGCCAGCGGGAGGACTGCATCGGCGTGACGAGTGACGTGCCCACAAGAGCCTTGCGTGCGGCCAGGATGTCATCGAGAGTCACATCGGCGACAACGTCGTTGGAGCCCATGCAAGCCACCCTATGCCCCGCCGAAAGGGCAAAGACGCTCCGTCGAAAGGGCGAAGATTCCCCGCCGAGAGGGCGAAGATGTTCGCTTGCGAGGCGGGATATCCACAGAGGCCCGTCGGCTCCTTCCACCATGAAGCGAACCTTTCCAGCAGGCTTTCCGGATGCCCTCAGTACAATCGCAGTCGCAAGCTCTGTTCGACGCACCGTTCACGCTTCAGAACGCCCTGTCGTCCGGGATCTCCCGTAAGGGTCTGGCGTCGATGTTGCTTGACCGGCGGGTCCGGCGCGTTCTGCATGGCGTCTACGCGTCAGCAACGCTGACAGACACGTTCGACACCCGGATGGCGGCACACTCTCGACGGTAATGACTTGCATGCCACACGCAACTAGATATATGTTTGGCACATGCAACTTTCATCCCGCGACGGCGATGCGGACCCATCGCGCGCGTCGTCGCTCAGACCCTCGATGCCGTCCGACCCGCAGAGTCCAGAAGAGGCCGTCATCATGCTTCTGATGCAGGCAGGCCGACGGCTGAAGACCCGCCACCCCGAGGACGAGGTCGACCCGTCTACGTTTCCCCTCGCCCGGCAGCTCATGTGCAACGACGCCATGCGCGTCTCCGATCTGGCAAGTCGAGTCGGTCTCGACGCCTCCACGGTGAGCAGACAGATCAAGCAGCTCGAGATGCTCGGGGTTGTCGAACGGACGCCCGACCCCGCCGACGGCCGGGCCAGCCTGGTGCGGCTCAGTAGCGCCGGTCACACCACGATGCAGTCGGCGTTTCGGCGCCGGTTCGAGCGGATCCAGAAGGTGCTCGTCCCTTGGAGCGCCCCGGACCGCGCCCACCTACAGACTCTTCTCACGCGCCTTGCCCGCGACCTCGGCGACGCAAACGACCGCGCCGCAGCCGACCTCGACCAGACGCGCCCTGAACACCTTCGACAAGACTCGCACGCCACGACCCCGACGAGGACCGCCCCATGACCGACACACAGATCCCCGACCAAGACGGCTATCTCACGCACCGCCAGATCCTGGTGGTGATGGGCGGGCTGATGGCCGGCATGTTCCTAGCCGCGCTCGACCAGTCGATCGTCGGTACGGCGCTTCCCCGCATCACCAGCGAGCTCGGCGGTCTCGACAAGCTGTCGTGGGTCGTCACCGCCTACCTCCTTACCCAGACAGCATCCACCCCCTTGTGGGGCAAGATCTCCGACCTGTACGGGCGCAAGCTCATCTTCCAGGCTGCGATCGTCACCTTTCTCGCTGGCTCGCTCCTGTCGGGTGCCGCGCAGGGCATCGGTGAGCTCATTGCCTTCCGTGCTGTGCAGGGACTCGGCGGGGGCGGCCTGTTCGCGCTCGCCCTCGCCACCATGGGAGACGTCGTCCCACCACGTGAACGCGGGCGGTACGGCGGCTACTTCGGTGCCGTCTTCGGTACTTCGAGTGTGCTGGGACCCGTGCTCGGCGGCTTCTTCGCAGACGGACCGGGCTGGCGCTGGATCTTCTACGTCAACCTTCCCATCGGCATCGTTGCGCTCATCGTGACGACCTCCGCACTGAAGATCCCGCTGGTGCGTCGCGACCACGCCATCGACTACCTCGGCGCCGCCACCATCGTCGCAGCCGTGAGCTCGTTGCTCCTCTTCACCACCTGGGCTGGTCCTGACCACGGGTGGGGATCACCGCTGGCACTCGGTCTCGTCGCCGCCGGGGTCATCCTGACCGGACTGTTCGTGCTGATCGAGTCGCGGGCCGCGGAGCCGATCATCCCCCTCGAGCTGTTCAGGAGCCGCGTGTTCAGCACCGCCAACCTGTACAGCCTCATCATCGGCTTCGCGATGTTCGGTGGCATCATCTTCCTCCCGGTCTACCTCCAGGTCGTCCAGGGACTGAGCCCGACAAAGTCGGGTCTGGCGCTACTGCCGATGGTCGCCGGCATCTTCTCCACGTCGATCTCCTCCGGCATCGCGATGAGCAGGACTGGCCGCTACAAGATCTTCCCGATCCTGGGCGCGGTCACGGTATCGATCGCTCTGCTGTTGCTCTCGCGGTTGGGTGTTGACACGCCGTACTGGCAGGCGGGCCTGTACGTGTACCTCTTCGGAGCGGGTCTCGGGCTGAGTATGCAGATCATCGTGACGATCGTGCAGAACTCGGTCGAGAGGCGGCACATGGGGACGGCGACCAGCTCGGTCACCTTCTTCCGGTCGATGGGCGGAACGTTCGGCGCGGCCGTCTTCGGCGCGATCCTGTCCAGCCGGCTTGCCACCCATCTTGCGGAACAGTTCGCGGGCCAGCCCGGCCTGAACGGCGCAGGCGCCCCGAGCGGCGACATCAGCAACAACGTGCAGCGGATCCAGGGCCTCCCCGAACCCATCCACGGCCTCGTGCTCAACGGTTTCGCCGCAGCCTTGCACGACGTGTTCCTGTGGGCGGTACCCGTGGTTCTGGTGGCACTGGTGGTGTCATTCTTCATCCCGGAGCTCCCACTCAAGGCGAGGGAGGACCAAGCGACCGCACGGGCCGACGACGCCTCAGCGGACGTGTCGGTCGCTCACTGAGGTCGATCGCTTCGCCAGAGCCGCGACAGCAGGCGGTACGCCGCGGCCGGATGCTCGTCAGTGAGCAGCCCGGCCGCGGCCAGCACGTAGTCATCGTCGATGACTAAGCGGGGGTCCCGAGGCACCAGCCAGCCGCCTTCGACCCGATCACCTGTGGCGGCCGCCAAGACACTGCGAGCGTCGGCATCGCTGCTGTGGCGTAGCACTCCCCCGGAGCCGACCAGCAGGCTCACCTCGCGGAGATCCTTCCCGCTTCGCTCGACAAGCCGCCCGTCCGATGACCACCGCACCCGCTGGCGCCCGGAGTGTCGACGTACGGCGAGCGTCACCGCGGCCCGGGCTATGGTCAGGTCGGCCTCGACATCGTCGCGATCGTTGGCAACCATCGCGGGATCGTCGCGGCGGGCCTTCGCCGCAGCTTCGACTCCCGCGTTGAGTACGTCGGCTCGCAAGAGACCCACCTCGGCGGCGGCCCCCACGGTGGCAACGGCGCTCCACCGCATCCCCAGGTCCCCCTCCACCGTGCGGCTCGCTGCCGTCGTCGCGACGACGTCCCGAGAGAGCACGGCCTGCTCGGGATCGACCTCGACCACCGAGTGCACGTCTGTCGTGGCGCCCCCCACGTCGACGACGGCAACGTCGCCTGCCCCGGGTCGGTCCGGCCCAAGGCCGGACGCGAGCAGCTCGACGGCAGTCAGAACGACGTCCGGAGTCGCGCCTCTCACCATCGCGGTGAAGTCGGTCCGCGACGACAGGTGCTTGCCGCCGATGACATGGGCGACGAACATCTCCCGGATGGCAGCACGCGCGCTCTCGGGCTCGAGCACGCCGATGCGCGGTACGACGTTCGCGGCGACGACGTGCGGCACGCCATGTGTCTCGAACAGGTCGGCGATCTCGTCGTTCGCCACAGCGTTTCCGGCAAGTACGACGGGACCGGGCCAGTGATCGCCGGCCAGTGCCGTCGCGTTCGCGAGAAGCACCGCAGCGTTGCCACCGTCGGTCCCCCCGACCAGGAGAATGACGTCAGGAGTCGCTCGTCGCAGCTCGGCCACGTCGACGGCCAATGACGACACGTGCACGACGCGGCCACCACTCGAGAGGGCCACCCGCCTCCCTGCCTCGGACGTGACGAGCTCTTCGTTCCCGACAACAGCGATCCGTAGGCCCCCGCCGGCGGAGGAGCAGGCGAGCACGGGTACGTCAGACGAACCGGCGAGCGGCTGGAGATCGCTACGAATAGCATCCCAGCCATCGAGCACGTCGGTGTCGATCGTCGTCCGGTGGCTGCCCGTCCCGAGCAATCTGCCTCGGTCAAGCTCGACCAGGGCCGCCTTGGTGAACGTCGAGCCGAAGTCGACGCAGTACACGAGCGAGTTGTCGCCGGGCACTCTCTCCTCCTTCGCCTGGGTCGGCTGACCATTCAGGGGGCATCTTCGCCCTCTCGCAGGGGAATATTCGCCCACTCGAGGGGGGGGTGGGGCACATCCGCCCTCTCGACGGGGGTCAGGTGGCGAGCGCCTGACCGAGGTCGGCAAGGAGGTCGTCGACCGACTCGATCCCGACCGAGAGTCTGATGAGGTTGTCGGGAACGGCGAGCGGCGACTCTGCGACCGAGGCGTGGGTCATGGCCGCCGGTAGCTCGATCAGCGACTCGACCCCGCCGAGCGACTCGGCGAGGGTGAACAGCTTGGCGCGGCCACACGCCTCGACCGCGGCGGCGTATCCGGCGGCCACTTGGAACGACACCATCCCGCCGAACCGCCTCATCTGCCGAGCGGCTAGCTCGTGACCGGGGTGCTGCGGTCGTCCTGGGTAGAAGACGGTGCCCACCGCTTCATGCCCTTCAAGGAACTCGGCGACCCTCTCGGCGTTGTCGCAGTGCCGGTCCATCCGGACGGCAAGCGTCTTGAGCCCCCGCAGCACGAGATAGGCGTCGAAGGGGCCTGCCGTAGCACCTGTCGAGTTCTGAAAGGTCGCTATCTCGTCCCCGAGGGCGGCCTCGGCAGTGATGACCGCCCCGCCGACGACGTCGGTGTGCCCCCCGGCGTACTTGGTCGTCGAATGGACGACGGCGTCGGCGCCGAGCGCGATCGGCTGCTGCAGGTAGGGGGTCGCGAAGGTGTTGTCCACGACCAGCAGTGCCCCGGCGTCGTGGGCGATCTCGGCAAGGGCGGCGATGTCCGCGACGCCGAGCAGGGGGTTGCTCGGTGTCTCGATCCAGACCAGCTTCGTGCGCCCCGGGATGACTGCGGCAGCGATGGCAGCCGGGTCATGGTTCGACGCCGGCGTATGGTCCAGACCCCACGGCCCGAAGACCTGGCGGAACAGCCGGTAGGTACCGCCGTAGGCGTCCATCGGGATGACGACGTGGTCGTCGGGCATGCACACCACCCTGACCAGCGCGTCCTCGGCCGCCATGCCCGAGGCGAACGCCACTGCGCGGCCGCCACCCTCGAGCACGGCCAGGCAGTCCTCGAGCGCCCTCCGGGTCGGGTTCGCGGTGCGCGAGTACTCGTACCCTCCCCGCAGGCCGCCCACGCCGTCCTGCTTGTAGGTGCTCGTGGCGAAGATCGGTGTCATCACGGCCCCGGTCGCCGGGTCCGCGGACTGCCCCGCGTGGATAGCCTTCGTCTCGAATCCGTAGCCGGGCATCTCGGTCATGTCTGTGAAGCCTATCGGCGGTACACCGGTCGCCTCGTGCTGCCGGGCCGCCAACGAGGTGGCGCCCACGGGCCCAGCCGCTCCAAGAGACGTCCCGCGCAACGGTCGTCGGGCCACCGACCAGCTCTGGGACGGCAAGGCCGGCCTCCTCGCGTCATTCGCGGAGCACGGCGTCGCGTAGGGCCTCGCCCCATCGCGCAGGTTCGGGCACCACAGACGAAATATGCGCCAGTCCCGGGACGTTGTGACCACTAAGACCGTCGTCGGCACGTGCAGGCGTCGGCGCGTGCAGGCATCGCCACAGCGGCCGACACCAAGCGGTCACCATCGACCATCCCCACCCCGAACGAACCGGGGCGACCCAGCGCAGTCTCGTGTCCGCGAGGGCCGGCAGCCCTGACTGCGCCCGACGAGCGCTGGTCGCGTCCCGCCAGACCCCGGAAAGCGCATCGGTATGCACGTCGGACAGCATGCTTCCGTGCACACCCATGCTTCACCGTATAGCGAGAGGTTTGCCCTCCATGATCTTCGGCCGTACCAAGACCGAGCTACCCAGTCGCGACAAGGCCCTTGCCGGTCGCGACACCAGAACGTTCGCCGTTCCTGCCACGCACCGGGTGCTGGGCACCCCTCTCGAGGGACCGGTACCCGACGGCTACCAGGTCGCGGTCTTCGGACTTGGCTGCTTCTGGGGCGACGAGAAGATGTTCTGGGAGGTTGACGGCGTCTGGTCGACCTCGGTCGGGTACGCCGCCGGTATCACCCCCAACCCCACCTACGACGAGGTGTGCAGCGGTCGCACCGGGCACGCCGAGGTGGTCCGGGTCGTCTTCGACCCTGCACGGGTGAGCTACCAAGAGCTGCTCAAGATCTTCTGGGAGGCGCACGACCCCACCCAGGGGATGAGGCAGGGCAATGACGTCGGTTCGCAGTACCGCTCGGTGATCCTGACCACGAGCACGGAACAACAGGACCAGGCGGATGCCTCCCGGACGGAGTACCAGAAGGCCCTCACGGCGCGCGGGTATCCCGAGATCACCACGTCGGCCCTGCCGCTGGGCGAGTACTTCTACGCCGAGGGGTACCACCAGCAGTACCTGGACAAGAACCCCGGTGGCTACTGCCCGATCCACGCGACGGGTGTCACCTACGGCGCATAGGGTACCGGGGCGGCGCACTGGTTGATCGGCCTACAAGGAGGACCTCGTGTCAACGACCACTTGGATCATCATCGGCGTAGCTGTCGTCGTCATCGCGGCGATAGTCATCTACTTCGCCACCCGAAGCAGCGGCCAGCAGACCTCACGGAGCGGCGCACCCGGTGTGCGGCGCAACAACGCAGGTCGGGTCTCTGATACGGCGCAACAGTCCTCGCCACGCAAGAGCGCGGGACGCGGACGCAGCCACCCGGCAGGCACGGAGGCCCACCCCAGTGCGCACCAGAGGGACCGCACGAACCACAACCCGGACACTGACCCCAGACAGGACAGCAGCCGGTCCGAATGACAGCCGAATGACAGCCGACGCCACAGCCGGCTCCGGACGCGACACGGTCAGCGACCTGGTCCTTCACGTCAACGGTGAGAGCTACGCGCTGACGATCGACAACCGAACCTCGCTGCTCGACGCCCTTCGCGAGCGCTGCGGCCTGACCGGCTCCAAGAAGGGCTGCGACCACGGACAATGCGGTGCATGCACCGTGCTGGTGGACGGACGTCGAGTCAATTCTTGCTTGCGCTTCGCGGTGATGTCCACCGATACCGACATCACCACGGTCGAGGGACTGGCCGACGACGAAGGGCTGCACCCCATCCAACAGGCGTTCATCGACCGGGATGCCTTCCAGTGCGGCTACTGCACCCCCGGGCAGCTCTGTTCGGCCGTCGGCATGCTCGCAGAGGCAGCGGCCGGTTGGCCCAGCGCAGTCACGTCGCCGGGCTCGACCGGCCCGACGAGCGCAGCCGACCTCGACGCCCACGAGGTGCGCGAACGGATGAGCGGCAACCTGTGCCGCTGTGGGGCGTACGTCAACATCGTGCCGGCGATCCTCGACGTGGCGACGACTCGGCGGTGAGACCGTTCGGGTACGAGGTCGCTGCCACCGCCTCGGCGGCTGTCGACCTGCTTGCCCGTCGTCCCAACGCCGCGTACGTCGCCGGCGGCACCAACCTGGTCGACCTGATGCGTCTCGGGGTCGCCCAGCCCGATCTCCTCGTCGACGTGTCCAGGGCGTTGACGGACACCGTCGAGGAGACCGGGTCGGGCTCCGTGGTGATCGGGGCGGGTACACGCAACAGTGACCTGGCCGCGCACCCGCTGATCCGCTCGGCCTACCCGGTCCTCTCGCAGGCCCTGCTCGCCGGCGCATCGGGACAGCTCCGCAACATGGCGACCGTCGGTGGCAACCTCCTGCAGCGGACCCGCTGCCTGTACTTCCAGGACGCGAGCAAGCCGTGCAACAAGCGGCAGCCCGGCTCGGGATGCCCGGCGCGCAGGGGGATACACCGCGATCTTGGGATCCTCGGGGTGAGCGACCACTGCATCGCGACGCATCCTTCCGACATGGCCGTCGCCCTCGCCGCACTCGACGCTGTGGTGCACGTGACCGGCCCGGCCGGAGAGCGGTCCTTGACGCTGGACGACCTCTACCTCCTGCCATCTGACGACCCCTCTCACGACACGTCGCTGGGCCACGGCGACCTGGTCACCGCGGTCGAGCTGCCCCCCTCGAGTGAGCTGACCCGACGGTCCGGCTACCGCAAGGCCCGCGACCGTGCGTCGTACGCCTTCGCGGTCGGGGCAGTGGCCGTCGCGCTCGTCGTCGAGGATCGGACGGTGTACGACGTGCGGATAGCCCTCGGGGCTGTCGCGCCGCGTCCGTGGCGGGCGTACGACGCGGAACATGCACTGCGCGGCGGTCCGGCGAGCACCGATGCGTACACCGCGGCGATCCGCCAGGAGCTGGCGGCTGCCTCGCCCCTTCCCGACAACGCGTTCAAGGTGACGCTGACCTCGAACCTGACCACGGCGGCGCTTGCCGGGCTGGCCGCGACGGATGCGGACACCTGATGACCATAACCGTGGCGGGAAGCCTTGTAGGCGCGTCGATGAGCCGAGTGGAGGGCGTCGACAAGGTGACCGGCCGGGCCCGATACGCCTTCGAGCACTCCGCTGAGGGTGCCTGCTACGCATGGCCGGTGCTCTCCACGATCCCCCGTGGGCGGGTCACATCGGTCGATGCCGATGCCGTCTCGACGTCCGAGGGTGTGCTGGTGGTGCTGTGGCACGGCAACTCCCCCCGGCTCGCGGACACCGGCGACATCACGCTGGCCGTGCTCCAGAGCGACGAGGTCGCATACCGGGGGCAGGTCGTCGCCCTTGTCGTCGCCACGACACCGGAGACGGCCCGGGAGGCGGCGGCGTGTCTGCCGGTCCACTGTGAGAGCGACACCCACGACAGCGTCCTTACGGTGGACCACCCGAGCATCATCAGGCCCGACACCGTGAACCCCGATCTTGATACCGACTCCATAATCGGGGACGCGGACGCGGCCTTCGCCGACAGCCCGGTGCAGGTCGACCAGACGTATACCACGCCGGCACAGCACAACAACGCGATGGAGCCGCACGCCACCCTCGCGCGCTGGGACGCCGGCGAGCTCACCGTGTACGACTCCAACCAGGGCGGCCAGATCGTCCGTGAAACCCTGGCAAAGGCGTTCGAGGTCGAGAAGACGGACGTGCACGTCATCAACAGCCACGTCGGGGGTGGGTTCGGCTCGAAGGGCACGCCGAGACCGAACGTGGTGCTCGCCGCACTAGCGGCGCGCGTGGTGGACCGGCCGGTCAAGCTCGCCCTGACCCGGCAGCAGATGTTCAGCATGGTCGGCTACCGCACCCCGACGATCCAGCACTTCCGCCTCGGCGCAGACTCCGACGGGCGGCTGCGGTCGATCAGCCATGAGGTCGTCGAGCAGACAGCCATCGTCAAGGAGTTCGCGGAGCAGAGCGCGCTGATCACGCGGGTCATGTACGCCGCGCCACACCGCCGGACCACGCACCGGCTGGCGCGCCTCGACGTGCCCGTCCCCTCGTGGATGCGTGCGCCAGGTGAGTGCCCTGGCTCGTTCGCGTTGGAGTCGGCGATGGACGAGCTGGCGCTGGCCGCGTCCATCGACCCGGTCGAGCTGCGCATCCGCAATGAGCCGGCGGTTGACCCGGAGACCGGCCAACAGTTCTCGAGCCGCCACCTGGTGGAGTGCCTGCGGGCCGGCGCGGATCGTTTCGGCTGGGCGGACCGCGACCCCCGTCCGGGGCAGCGCCGCGAGGGCCGGTGGCTGGTCGGTAGCGGGATGGCGTCGTCCACCTATCCCACGTACGTCTCGCCTGCCACCGCCCGCGCATCGGTGGACGAGTCCGGCCGGTACACCGTGTCGATCAACGCGACCGACATCGGCACCGGCGCTCGTACCGCGTTGCTCCAGCTCGCCGCGGCCGCCCTCGAGGTCGGCCCCGAGCAGGTGACGATCCTCATCGGCGACACCAGCCTGCCCCGAGCCGGCCTTGCCGGCGGCTCCACGGGAACCAGCTCGTGGGGATGGGCCGTCACCAAGGCTGCGGGCCTGCTCGGCCGTCAGGTCAGAGGCCTTGGAGGCGAGGTCCCCGTCGGCGGCCTCGATGTGACCGAGAGCACCCACACCGAGGTCAAGGCGATGGAGGACTTCAGCAGGCACGCTTTCGGTGCCCAGTTCGTCGAGGTCCACGCCAACGTCGACACCGGGGAGATCCGGGTGCCCCGCATGGTCGGGGTCTTCGCCGCAGGCCGAATCGTCAACGCCCAGACGGCCCGTTCGCAGCTCATCGGAGGGATGACGATGGGCCTCTCGATGGCGCTGCACGAGGAGGGCCTGATGGACGCCGAATTCGGCGACTACGCGAACCACGACCTCGCCACCTACCACATCGCCGCCAACGCCGACGTCGCGGACATCGACGTGAGCTGGCTCGACGAGGACGACCCCCACCTCAACGCGAACGGCACGAAGGGCATCGGAGAGCTCGGGATCGTCGGTACGGCGGCGGCCGTCGCCAACGCGGTTCACCATGCGACAGGTGTCCGCCTTCGCAGCCTGCCACTCCACCTCGAAGACCTCCTGGAGGGCTACAAGACGGACGCCTGCACCGCGGTCAGCGCGATCGTGTAGACGATGTCGTCGACCAGGGCCCCACGGCTCAGGTCGTTCACCGGCTTTGCCAGCCCCTGCAACATCGGCCCGATGCTGACGACGTCGGCACTTCGTTGCACCGCCTTGGTTGTCGTATTGCCGCTGTCGAGGTTGGGGAAGATGAAGACCGTCGCTCGTCCCGCCACCTCACTGCCCGGGCGCTTGCTCGCCCCGACCGACGCGCTGGCGGCGGCGTCGTACTGGAGCGCGATGTCGGCAAGCTCCGCGGCGGTCGGCTGTGGGTTGATGGCGCAGTCGCCGTAGACCAGCACCTCGTCGGGCAGGCACATGAAGAACACAGAGGAGACCAGGGTGGAGCCTTGCGCGGTGCCGAGGATCTGAAGGGCGGGCCGTACCGTGTCGGCGGTGGTGTGCTCGGCCCCGGAGACGAGGCCGTCGACGTCGTCCTGATGCAGCATCATGGTTCCTACCGTGATCGGGTCCGTGAGCCGCTCTCGCGCCATCTCAAGGGTCCAGCCCTTACGAGCGCGCAGGGCAGCGAGGGGTGCGACGTACCCTTCGGCGACCTCGGCCGGGTCGACGACCTCCACGGACGGTGGAAGCTCGAGCCCGAGGTTCGCCGCCACCTGGTTCACGGCAGCCCGGGCGCCGACCAGACAGGTATGGCGATGCCTCGCTCAACCACCTCCGCCGCGGCGCGGACCGTGCGTGGCTCCGTTCCCTCGGGCAGGACGATGCGGCTGCTCACCTGCCTGGCTCGCTCCGTGAGGCGGAAGCGGAAGGCGGCAGGACTCAGCCGCCGCTGCTCTGGCGCCGACAGCAGTCCTGCGATGGCGTCGTCGTCGAACGCGGCGGCTCCGTGGGCCATCACGGCCCCGGCACGTTGGAGGTCGTCCGACGCGAGGTCGACGTCGATGGCCTCCACAGCCATCACGGTCGGGTAGGTCGCCTCCGAGGTCACGAGGATCGGTAGGCCGGTCTCGGTGGCGGCTCCGGTCAGCGCCCAGACCGCGGGGTCGGGTTCGATACCGACGGTGAGGAGCAGCGCCGCGAGCCGCACGCCGTTGAGCGTGGCAAGGCAGGCGGCCATGATCACGTCGTGCCGGTCCCCAGGGACCACGATGAGGCGCCCATCGGTGATGACGCGGAGCCCGCCAGGGATGTTCTGGGCCAGGACGGAGACGTCTCTGATCCGGCGGGACTGGTCGCCCGCGGACAGCACGCGCGGCCGTAGCGCCCGAACCACGTCGCGGACCCGAGGCTGGGTCAGTGCGATGCTGAAGGGCACTGCCGCGAGAAGTGTCAGGTTCCGGCGTCGGAGCGCCGCGGCAACCGATGGGCCGGCAGAGGCGACGTCGGGCAGACGCGTGACGACGCACCCCACCACCCGGGCGCTTTCCCCGCTGGAGTAGGTGCCACCAGTGATCGCCAGCCCGTCGGCGAGGTGCTCGACCTCGTCCGGCCACTCAAAGCCCACAAACTCCACCGTCGATCCGGGTGGGTCGTCCGGGCGGCTCGTCTCGGCGTCCGGGTCGGCGTCGTCGCGGACCGCCCGCCGGACACACGTGCCGACCAGGATGACCTCGGCGTCGAGTGCCTTGGCATGGCCAGGTTTAGCCGGCTCGAGTACATCTGGCTGGGACCGGGGTTGAGACCTTCGACCACGATGACGTCATAGGTCGCTGCCAGCGGCTGCCACCGGGTGATCACCTCTTCGAGGACGGCGTCGACCCCGCCGGATCCCAGCCGCTCCTCCAGCTGGGGCGCAAGCAGGGCGTCGGGCGGCCGCAGCGTGGTCAACAGGCTGACGAGCTCGGTCGAGGCCTCACCACGTCGGTCGGGGCTCGGCTGCGCCAGAGGTTTCAGGAAGCCGACGCGCACACCACGCTCGTCGAGTGCGCGCAGCAGCCCGAGGCACGCGCTGGTCAGTCCCACGTGTGGTCCGGTGGGCACCACGAGCAGGGTGCGGGTCACAGGTCGCTGTAGTCCGTCTCGCTGTCGCGCACGAGACGCACCGTGTCTCGTGCGATCATCAGCTCCTCGTCAGTAGGCACCACGAGAGCCGTCGGGGAGACGTCACGGCAGATGCGCCCCGCCGTTGCCCGACCGTGCTTCTCGTTCGCATCCTCGTCCAGCTCCAGTCCGAGGAAGCCGAGCGCTTGGACCACGTGTCTCCGCACCGGGGCGTCGTTCTCACCGATCCCGCCGGTGAACACGACCGCGTCCAGTCTTCCGAGTCCGACGACCAGGGCGGCGACCGCCTTCGCCACCCGGTAGACGAAGACGTCGACCGCCAGCTGAGCACGCTTTTCGCCCTTCCGGGCAGCCGCCTGCACCTCACGCATGTCGTTGCTTCGCCCCGTCAGCCCCAGCAGCCCGCTGCGCGTGTTAAGCGCGTCGGTGACATCCTCGCTGGACATCGAGCTCTGCCGCGCAAGGTAGCCGAAGACGCCCGGGTCCACGTCGCCGGACCTGGTGCCCATCACCAGTCCTTCCAGCGGGGTGAGCCCCATCGTCGTGTCGACCGACCTCCCTCCGAGGACGGCGGCGGCACTGCAGCCGTTGCCGAGGTGGACCACCACAAGGGCAAGCTCCGACGGCTGCCGCCCCATCAGCACCGCAGCCCGCTCGCTCACGTACCGGTGACTGGTGCCGTGGAACCCGTACCGACGTACGCCTAGGTCGGCGTACCACTCCTCGGGCACCGCGTAGCGGAAGGCCCGTGCAGGCATCGTCTGGTGGAAAGCGGTGTCGAAGACGGCCACCTGAGGCATCTCCGGCCACCGCGCGCCAACGGCAGCGATGCCCAGCAGCGCGGGGGGGTTGTGCAGCGGTGCCAAGTCACTGAAGCGCGTGATGGCGGCCACGACCTCGTCGGTGACGAGCACCGACTCCTCGAAGAGCTCACCACCGTGGACGACCCGATGACCCGCTCCCACCGGCCTCAGCTCGTCGGGAAGCCGCTGCGCTGCGTCGAGGACGGCCGAGACGGCCTCGTCATGAGTACCGTCGTGCAGGGGCAACAGCGTGCTCTCCTCGCCGTCGTGGTCGAGAGCGAAGGCAGCGTCCGGGCTACCGAGACGCTGTGCCGTGCCCGACATGGCCCGGGCACCGGTGGCGGGGTCGACGAGCGCGACCTTCAGCGACGAGCTGCCGGCGTTGAAGACGAGGATATGACCAGTCGTCGCCGGCGTGGCCGTCACAGAGGCGAGACCTCATCGTCGGCTAGCTCGCCGTAGTCCGGTTCGCTGCTCACCCGTCCCCGGCGCCTGTCCATCACCCGGGCGATCACCTCGGAGATCAGGAACAGGAGCACCATGGGGATCGCCAGGAGCAGCATGGTGATGGGGTCTGTGGAGGGAGTCGCAACAGCCGCGAAGACGAACGTCGAGAAGATGATCCAGGGCCGGAACCGCCCCAGCTGCTTGCCGGAGACGACCCCCGCCAGGTTGAGCAGCACCACGAACAGCGGGATCTCAAAGGCGACCCCGAACACCAGCAGTACGCGGAGGACGAAGTTCAGGTACGCGTTCGCGTCGATGAAGTTCGAGAGGCTGTCCGGGGTGAAGCCGAGCATGACCTGAAGGCCCTTGGGCATGACCCAGAAGCCGAGCGCGACGCCGGTGGCGAAGAGCGGCCCGGCGATCGCGACGAACACGTAGGTCCATTTGCGCTCGCTCTTGTGCAGCCCCGGCAGGATGAAGGCCCACAGCTCGTACAGCCACACCGGTGACGACAAGACGATGCCGGCGACAAGCGACACCTTCACCTGCAAGGTGAATCCGCCTGTGATGCCCGACGTGAAAAGCGTGACGTCCTTGCGCTGGCTCTCGGGGAGTTTGGAGATCGCGATACGCGAGGGCCGGATCAGCAGGTCGAGGATCTGATGGTTGAACACCCAGGCGATGATGAAGCCGACCACGACGGCCACCACGGAGATGAACATCCTGTTGCGGAGCTCCCGGAGGTGCTCGATCAGCGTCATGCGGCCCCGTTCGGAGACCGCCGCGCCGCCCTCGGAGGCAGACAACTCAGCCACCCGCAATCCTCCCGCCGGACAGGGGTGAGGCCCCTGTGGCCGACACCATCGTACGTTCGCATGCTACGTGTCCCAGCAGGAGATCGTGACGAGATCGGCGCGCCCCGCATCGGTGGGCGTTCGGCCGACACCGAGGCACGTCGGGCGCTCGGTACAGTCGGCGAATGGCCGAGACGACCGATGTCGTGATCATCGGCAGCGGCTTCTCCGGCATCTGCATGGCCATCACGCTCAAACAGGCCGGGCGACACGACTTCATCATCCTCGAGAAGTCCTCCGATCTTGGCGGTACGTGGCGAGACAACACCTATCCCGGTTGCGCCTGCGACGTCCCGTCACACCTCTACTCGTTCTCCTTCGAGCCGAACCCGAGCTGGACGAGGATGTTCTCGACGCAGGAGGAGATCTGGGACTACCTGCGCTCGTGCGTCGACACCTATGGCCTGGCGCGGCATCTGCGTCTCGGAGCCGAGGTGACTGCCGCTCGTTTCGACGAGCGAGCGGGTCGGTGGCGGGTCGAGGTGGGTGACACCGATGGTCTCGACTGCCGCATCCTGGTCGCAGGCGTCGGCGCTCTGCACCAGCCGAGCATGCCCGACCTTCCCGGCCTCGACACCTTCGCAGGTACGACGTTCCACTCGGCTCAGTGGCGTCACGACCATGACCTCACGGGACGCGATGTGGCGGTCGTCGGCACCGGGGCAAGCTCCGTGCAGTTCGTACCGCAGATCGCCTCGAGAGTGCGTCGGCTCGACCTCTACCAGCGCACCGCCGCCTGGATCACGCCGAAGCCCAACCCGGCGATCGACTCCCGCCGCCAGCGGCTCTTCGCTCGCCGCCCCGCCGCGCAACGCGGGGTCAGAGACGTCTTGTACTGGGTACTCGAAGCTCGTGGCGCCGGTTTCGCCCTCTCGCGAAGAGCGATGGCGCCGCTCGAGCGGCAGGCGAAGGCCCACCTGCGCAGACAGGTTGTCGACCCCGAGCTGCGTCGGCGGCTCACCCCCGACTACCAGATCGGCTGCAAACGCGTCCTTCTCTCCGATGACTTCTACCCTGCGCTCGCCCGCGACAACGTGCATCTCGTCACCGACACCGTCGCAGGAGTGCTGCCTCAGGGCATCCGAGCGGCCGACGGCACCGTCCGCGGCGTCGACACCATCATCTTCGGCACCGGTTTCGACGTCAGCGCGAGCCTGACCCGTCTGAAGATAGCCGGACGAGACGGGCTGGCGCTCCGTGACGTGTGGCACCGAGACGGCGTCGGAGCGCATCTCGGCATCACCGTCGCAGGGTTCCCGAACCTTTTCTTCCTGCTCGGACCGAACACGGGTCTTGGGCATACCTCGGTGATCTTCATGATCGAGGCACAGGCGCGCTACGTCCGTAAGGCCCTCGACCTGCTGGACTCAGCCGGCGCCGCCACGATCGAGGTCACACCCCAAGCTCAGCGGCGCTTCGTCGAGCGCATCCAGGCCCGGCTCGCGGGCAGCGTCTGGCAGTCCGGCTGCAGAAGCTGGTACCTCGACGAGACCGGCCGCAACGTCGCGATCTGGCCGCACTTCACCTGGAAGTACTGGCTGGACACCCGCAGGCTCCGCCGGAAGGACTATGCCCTCGGTGGGTCACGCCTCATCGCCGGTTAGACCGCGGCGATGAAGCCGAGCAGGTCTTGACGCGTCAGCACGCCGACCGGCTTGCCGTCCTCCTGGACCAGCACGGCGTCAGCCTCGTGCAACCTGCGGACGGCTTCGGACACCGGTTCGCCTGAGCCCACCATCGGGAGCGGTTCGGCCATATGATCCTCGACCCGGTCTGTCAGCCGGGCCTTTCCGGTGTACAGGGCGTCGAGCAGGTCCCGCTCGCTCACAGCGCCTGCCACCTCCGCGGACATCACGGGCGGCTCGGCGCGGACCACGGGCACCTGGGAGACGGCGTACTCGCGGAGGATGGCCACGGCCTGTGCGATCGTCTCGTTGGGGTGAGTGTGGACGAGGTCGGGAATCCGACCGTCCTTGCCGCGCAGGACGTCGCCAGCGGTGAGCTCGGAGGGTTGGCCGAGGAAGCCGTACTGCGCGAGCCAGCCGTCGTCGAACACTTTCGTGAGATAGCCGCGGCCACCGTCGGGGAGCAGAACCACGATCACCGCGTCAGGGTCGTCGACTTCGCGGGCAAGCCGGATCGCGGCCGCCGCCGCCATCCCGGAGGACCCGCCGACGAGGAGTGCCTCTTCTCGCGCCAGCCTCCGCGTGGTGAGGAAGGAGTCCTTGTCAGAGACCGCGATGATCCGGTCGGGGATGCTCGCGTCGTACGTCGACGGCCAGAAGTCCTCCCCGACCCCCTCGACGAGATACGGACGGCCACTGCCCCCCGAGTAAACCGACCCTTCGGGGTCGGCCCCGACGATCTGGACCCGTCCGTCGGAGACTTCCTTGAGGTAGCGGCCAGCCCCGCTGATCGTGCCGCCGGTGCCGACTCCTGCGACGAAGTGCGTGATCTCGCCGTGCGTCTGCCGCCAGATCTCGGGGCCGGTCTGCTCGTAGTGGCTCAGCGCGTTGTTCAGGTTGGAGTACTGATCGGGCTTCCAGGCGCCGTCGATCTCGCCGACCAGCCTGTCGGAGACGCTGTAATAGCTGTCAGGGTGCTCCGGCGCGACGGCGGTAGGACATACGACCACCCGAGCGCCGTACGCCTTCAGCACGTTGCGCTTGTCCTCGCTCACCTTGTCCGGGCAGACGAAGACACACGTGTAGCCCTTCGCCTGAGCGACCATCGCAAGTCCGACCCCGGTGTTCCCCGACGTGGGCTCGACGATCGTGCCGCCAGTCTGGAGGTCACCCGTCTTCTCGGCAGCCTCGACCATGCGAAGCGCGATACGGTCCTTGACCGAGCCGCCGGGGTTCAGGTACTCGATCTTCGCCAGCACCGCACCAGGAGCGCCGTCGGTGGTCCTGCCGAGCCTGAGGAGCGGGGTGTTGCCGACGAGATCCAGCAGCGATTCCACATAGTCCACGCAACCAGCCTAACGGGAGCCTGCCGGTCGTCCGCGCGCATTCTGAGGACCGAGGTGTAGGCCTTTCGCTCCACCGGGCCACGCCATGTCGCTGTGCTTCCTAGACTGGTCATACGTCGGAAGGGTGGGATAGGTGAGCAAGGCCGCAGCGGCACGTAGGTTGGCGACCGCTGCTGTTGTCGGCGGCGGTGGTCTCGGGCTCGTCGGTGGCTCGTTGTACGGCGTCCTGACCGCCCAGGCGAAGCTCGCGCGCCGCAAGATCGGCAACGTCAAGGACAAGCCACCAGACCCGGACGGAGTCTACGGTGTCGGCCTGCCCGGACCGGCTCTGCGACTGGCGGTGCTCGGCGACTCCGCGGCAGCCGGTTACGGCGCGCATACCCCTGACGAGACCTTCGGCGCGTTCCTGGCCACAGGGCTCGCCGACGTTGCCCAGCGCCCCGTGGTCCTGAGCAGCTTTGCCCGGGTGGGTGCACAGACGTCGGCGCTCGCGGGTCAGATCCGCGAGGCGCTGACCGACCAGCCGGAGGTTTGCGCCATCATCGTCGGCGCGAACGATGTGACCCACCGGGTGCGCCCCGCCGACTCCCTGCGGGCTCTCGGCGAAGCCGTCACGACACTGCGCGCCTCCGGCAGCCTGGTCGTGGTCGGCACCTGCCCCGACCTCGGCACGGTACGGCCCATCGCGCCTCCGCTTCGGCAGGTGGCGCGAAGGTGGAGTCGCCGGTTGGCGGCGGCGCAGGCGATCACCGTGATCGAGTCCGGTGGCAGCGCTGTCTCACTGGCTACGATCTTGGGGTCCGAGTTCGCGGCGGTGGCGTCGGACATGTTCGGGCCTGACCAGTTTCATCCCTCCCCGGCCGGCTACCGGGCGTGCGCCTCGGCCATGCTGCCCTCGGTCGCAGCGGCGGTCGACGTCGTCGTCGACGGCGGGCGCGACGAGCCGCGACGCGGAGACGAGGGTGTCCAGTCGCTGGCTCAGGCGGCGGCCCTCGCCGCCGACAGCGCGGGCACCGAGGTCTCGCAGGCCGAGGGTGTCGGCATAGGCAGGGGTCGCCGCGGACGGTTGGCGATGCTCAGGCACCGCAGCCGCCAGGCGATCCCACCGGTGGTAGGTGTGGAGACCGAATTCGACGCACGTGATACCGGGTTCGCCGACGACGTACCGACTGCCTGTGGGGGCTGCGACCCGCCGTGAGGGTTGTCTCCCCGGTGTCGATGGGGCAGGCTCGGACGAACGCACTCGCTCGTCACCAGGAGGGACCATGGCCCTACACCACTCCGAGGAAACGCATCAGATGCTGGTCGCCCGCATTCCCGAGGCGACGGGGCGTCCTCTGCAGGAGTGGTTCGGCCATCTTGACCAGGGCCCCGGGCTTCTTCGGTTCGACGACCGGGTGCAGTGGCTACGTGAGGAGTACGACCTCTCCCACGGTCACGCCACGGCGATCGTCCACGAGCACGACCTCAAGCGCGCCCACCGCTCCTTCGAGTAGCCATCACCATGTCGCCGAAAGGGCGAAGATGCGTCCTCTCGGCGGGGCATAAGCGCCGCTCGGCGCCGTTTGCTGGGGGAGGGTCAGTCGCTACGCATGATGGCGAGGATGCGGAGCAGCTCGACGTAGATCAAGAGCAGGGACGCAGTCAGCGCGAACGCCGCCCGCCATGACTCCTGCTCCGGCGCTCCGGCAGCCACTCCCCGCTCGATCATGTCGAAGTCGAGGATGAGGTAGAAGATCCCGAGCGCGAGGCCTAGGAAGCTCATGATCAGACCGAGGCCGCCGAACTCGTTGAACCCGATCGAGGCACCGAACTGGTACAGGATGAAGTCGAAGAACGTGACGACGAAGAAGCCCATACCGGCGATCACGACGAACTTGCGAAACTTGCTCGACACTTGGATGTCGAAGAACTTGTACGCGGCAAGTGTGGCGGCGAAAGCGGCGACTGTACCCATGACGGCTTGGGCGACGATGCCCTTGTAGAACATCTGCTCGAACGCCTCGGAGGCTGCCCCGAGGAAGAAGCCCTGCGCTACGGCGTACAGCACGACGAGGGCCGGTGAGATGACCCGCTTGAAGCTGAGCACCAGACCGAGGCCCGCGCCGACGAGGGCACCGCCGATCCAGGCAACTCCGACGTAGTTGGCCTGACCGGGCGTCGAGCCGTCGGGAAGGAACACCCAGGTGGCGGCTGCTGTGGCGACGACGATGAGAAGCGTCAGCGCGGTGCGCGAGATGACCGAGTCGATGGTCATCCGCTCCTGCACGGTCGGGCCGGTCGGGTAGCTCCACCCGGACGGGTCGGTCCCGGTAGGAGCCGTGGGCGGCACCTGGCCATAACCTTCGTATCCGCGACCGGTGGCGGGGTACGCCTGCTGGCCGTAGTTCTGCGCGGCGCGACCGTTGAACGTGTCGCTGTTGTTCAGGATCGGGTTGCGGCTCTGCATGGGATGGTTTCCTCCTCGACCTGGCGCGGATGCCACGTCACACACAAATGATACGTGACAGCCCGGATCTATCCTGGCCACAGCCGCCCGACCGCCAACGCGCAAGCAGAGAACCGAGGAGCCCACGAATGTCCACCAGCGACCTGGCGCAGCGCGCCGTGCCCGAGCCCCCGCAGCAACGGTATGACGACCTGTCGGCACTCTTCGTCAACTGCACCTTGAAGCGCTCACCCGAGCCAAGCAACACCCAGGGCCTGGTCGACATGAGCCGCTCCATCATGGAGCGCCACGGTGTCCAGGTCGAGGCAGTCCGCGCAGTCGACCACGACATCGCCACTGGCGTCTGGCCGGACATGACCGAGCACGGCTGGTCGAGCGACGAGTGGCCCGAGATCTACGCGCAGGTGATGGCGGCCGACATCTTGGTCATCGCCGGCCCGATCTGGCTCGGCGACAACAGCTCGGTCACGAAGCAGGTGATCGAACGCCTCTACGCCTGCTCGTCGATCCTGAACGAGGCCGGCCAGTACGCCTACTACGGACGTGTGGCGGGCTGTCTCATCACGGGTAACGAGGACGGCGTCAAACACTGCGCGATGAACGTCCTCTACAGCCTCCAGCACCTTGGATACTGCATCCCCCCGCAGGCCGACTCCGGCTGGATCGGAGAGGCGGGGCCTGGACCGTCCTACCTTGACCCTGGTTCCGGCGGCCCCGACAACGACTTCACCAACCGCAACACGACGTTCATGACGTGGAACCTGCTGCATCTTGCGCGGATGCTCAAGGACGCCGGAGGGTTCCCCGCATACGGCAACCAGCGGTCGGAGTGGGACGCAGGGTGTCGCTTCGACTCCGAGAACCCCGAACACCGCTGACCGGTGGGGCACCGGCCCGTCCCTGCACGTCAACGGCAAAATGCACGCCGCCCTACTCGCCGGGGAGGTCCTGGCGGCCTCCTGCCACCACCTCGGCGGCGACGTCGTCGAGGGCGATACTCCCCGCCTGAGCGGCCCGGATCAAGAAGTCGAACGCCCTTTCCTCACTGATGCCGTAGCGCGTCATCAGCTGCCCGGTCGCTTCCACGATCACTGCACGTGTCCGCGCGCCGTCAGGCGCGTCGACGTCGCGCACAGCCCCGGTCTCGGGAGTAGAGGTTGAGCGCACCGGCAGTCTGCGGGCTCTGGGAGAACTGAACCGCGAGCTGTGACCTGAGCCCGAGCTCGTCCGCGGCCGGTCCGTAGCGCGGCCACCGGGAGTCATCCGCCATGTCAGCACTGCTTACCGTCCGGGCACCCATAGCCGCCTCGTAGCAAGGGCCTTCGTGGAACGTGTACTGGAGTGCGTCGGCCCGGGGGGTGACGGTGTCCGTGGGTGCCAGGGTCTGCAGCTGGCCGTCCTCCTGGCGAACGGTGATACTGGCGAAGTCGACACCAGGGATCGTGTAGACAGCGCACGTTGTGATCCGGGCGAGGGTCTCCTCGCGCGTGACCGCCTGGTGGAGAGATGTGGCGACCTACGCCATTACGGTTGCGAGGTGAAGCTTCTGCGCGCTCATATGGCTCCTCAGAGGAAAGCCGACATTGCGCGTCCGACTAGTGTCTTTGGGGCCTGTCTAGACCTCAGGGCGGTTCGCCTGCAACAGATCTGCTGGCCGGCGGTGAATCGGTGGATTGTGTGCTCGGCCCGTCACGAGGGTGAGGCTGTGACCGACGACGCCCAGAGCCTTCGCGTGGCTCCTCTACATCGAGCATGATCTCCAGCCGCCGCGGATCTGGCTATAGGCGCGGGCCCGGCTGGGGCGACCCTTGTTCGAGCTATACACACACCCGTGAACGGCTGAACAGCGCAGTGTGGTGCCCCCGGTGGGACTCGAACCCACACTGAGCGCCTTTTAAGGGTGCGTCCTCTGCCATTGGGATACGGGGGCCCAGCCGTCATCCTAGGAGCCGTCGTGGCTGTTGTTGGCCTGATGGAGGTCAACGAGTTGCGCCAGGCAGACCGAGTCGGGCGGCTTCACCGACGACCTGGTCGAGCATTCGCGCGGTCAGCCGTCCCGTGAACGTGTTCTGCTGGCTCGGGTGGTAGCAGCCGAGCACCACGAGCGGGTCCGCGGGCAAGCCGTAGGGCCGGACGGTCTCACCGGCGCGAGGAGCCAGGTCTGCACGTGGCACGTGCCCGCTCGTGGGCGGCGGGCGAGGAGGAGCCAGGTCCACACGGGCCCCGTGCCCGAACGTGGGCCGTGGCCTGGGTACGACGAACCCCGTTCGGGCAAGCGCCCGCAGCGTGGCGTCCCAAGCGAACAGGCCGAGGCACACAACCACTCGCACCGTCGGCAGGACGAGCCTCAGCTCGGCGTCGAGCCAGCCGGCGCAGGTGTCACGCTCGCTGGGCGAGGGGCGGTTGTCGGGAGGCGCGCACCTGACGGCGGCGACTATCCGGGTACCGAGGAGCCGCTGTCCGTCGCCCGCATGCTCACTCCCCGGCAGCTGCGCCAGTCCTGCGCGTTTCAGTGCTCCGAAGAGCCAGTCCCCGGACCGGTCGCCGGTGAAGATCCGGCCCGTGCGGTTGCCACCGTGCGCAGCCGGTGCGAGCCCGACGACGAGCACCCGTGGGTGTGTGCTCCCCCAGCCGGGGATCGGGCGTCCCCAGTACGGCTCTTCGACGAAGGACAGCCGCTTCTGCCTGGCCACCTTCTCGCGCCAGTCGACGAGCCGGGGACAGGCGCGGCATAGGGACACGGCCGCGTCGAGCTCAGCGAGGTCACCGTCGCGCCCTGCGAGGCGGCGGACGTCGACAGCAGAGGCGGCTACCGGGGTGTCGGCCGAGGCCCTGTCACCGGGCCATCCGGTTCCTGGAGGGACAGGGCTGGGAAAGGCCAGACCCGTGACGGGATGCGTGAGGGACGACGACGAACCCGGCTCGGTCATACCAACGACCAGGCGACGCCGTCGAGGATGTCGTGCTCTGAGACGAGCAACCCCTCCATGCCGGATCGCCGGACGACGCCCTGCAGGACGAGCGCACCTCCGCCGATCACATCCGCACGGCCAGGGTGCATGAAGCCGAGCCGTCGACGCTCCGCGACGCTCATCGCCACGATCTGCCGGGTCGCCGCGAACAGGTCGGCAGCCCGCAACCAGGAGCGATGCACCTGCTCGTCGTCGTAGGTGCGAAGACCGAGCACCATGGCCGCCATGGTCGTCACGGTGCCGGCAACGCCAATCAAGGTTCCCACCTCGTCCAGCAGTCCACCATGACCGTCGAGTGACGTCTGGACGGCGTCGATGGTGGCCGCGACCTGAGAGGCGGTCGCCGGGTCGTCGTGCAGGTGCCGCTCCGTGAGGCGGACGGAACCGATGTCGAGAGAAACCGCCCGCAGGATCCCCGAGTCGGCTCCGCCCGAAACGAGCTCCGTTGACCCACCGCCGATGTCGACGACGAGGAGCGGCATGTCGACGTCGGAGTCCTGAGCGTCGGAGAGCTCGCGAGTCGCTCCTACATAGGAGAGCCGCGCCTCCTCGTCACCGGTGAGGATGTCCGCTTCGACACCCACTCTCGCCACCACTCCTTCAAGGAACGCCTGGCGGTTGGTCACGTCGCGGACAGCGGAGGTAGCGACGAGCCGAACCCTGGTCGGGCCGGCTGCATCGATCAGCTCGGCCGCGTCGTCCAGGGCAGCGAACGTCCGTGCCACGGCTTCTTCGCTGAAGACCCCCGTGCGGTCGACGTCCTGTCCGAGCCGGACGATCGTCGTACGCCGCAGCAGATCCACAGCACGACCGGTCTGCTCGTCGAGGTCGGTGATGAGAAGCCGCAACGAGTTCGTGCCGCAGTCCAGAGCGGCTACCCGGATGGTCACGGTTTCTCGGTCTCCACACCTGCGACACACGGTCCGCTCGTCCCCCACTCGGGCAGCAGGGCGAGCGTCTCGTCACCGAGTGGGTTGACACCAGGTCCGGCCGCCAGAGCGTGAGCGACCAGGACGTGCAGACACTTGACCCGGTCCGGCATCCCCCCGGCTGACACGCCGTCGATCTCATCGACGCGGCCGATCCGGAGGCGGGCGGCCAGATAGGCCTCGTGGGCGCGCTGGTACGCCTCGGCGAGGGCCGGATCAGAGGCGAGACGGTCAGCCATCTCCTGCATCAGACCGCTGGCTTCCAGCGTGCCGATCTGTGACGCGGCCCGCGGGCAGGTGAGGTAGAAGAGCGTCGGGAAGGGAGACCCGTCGCTGAGCCGGGGAGCGGTCGCGACGACATCCGGCAGCCCACAACGGCATCGGTGGGCGACACTGACGGCGTTCCGGGGTGGGCGGCCGAGCTGTCGGGTGACCGCTAGTGCGTCAGCACGCGACAGGTCCCCAGGTGGTGTCACCGCCCGGCGTAGCCGAAGGGTACGAGGGGATGGCCACCAGATGTGCCCTGGCTGCCTGTGCGTCCAGTGGCGACGCCCGGGTGTGGAGCGACTCGGGCCGCGACCCTATGACGAGGATGCGCATCTCCGCCTTTGCGGGCTGCACCGATCTGATGTGGTGCCTTGCGCGCGGAGGTCTTCGAGCGAGCGGTGGGCTCACGGCCAGCCTCGACGACGGTGCCCCACTCCCGCTGCCACCAGGTCGGCTCCGAGGCGGCGCCTGCGGCGGACGGCTGCGGCAACGAGTCGGTAGCGCCCGAAAGCACGTTGCCTTGGGCGTCGATGACCCGGTAGCCGGTCTCACCCGGCATCACCCAGCCGAAGCGTAGGCGGGCCTGCGCTTCGACGTACGTGGGGTCGGCCCAGCGGCGCGATGCCTGCTCGAGCGCCGCGACAGCCGCCGTTCGCTGGGCGATCTCGGTGTGCAGCGCGTTGATGTCGCTTCTTTGCGCAAGCCAGGCTCTCGCGCTGGAGGCGTACGACACGGCAAGCACCACGACCACCAGAAGCAGGATCGCCGCTCGACCGGTCAGCCTGGCCCTTGACGACGACGGCGACGGCGAGGAGCCGGTGGCGACAGGTGGGGGCACTTTCGTCGTCCGACGGGCGCCGGTCGAACCTTGGCGGGGTCGCCGTCCGGCCCGGACCCGGTCGGAACCCGGTGCCGGGGAGCTGCGCGGTCGTGAGGCCATCAGCGTCAGCTCGCGGCGAACCGCGGGAATGCCGACCGGCCGGCATACCGGGCAGCGTTGCCGAGCTCCTCCTCGATGCGGAGCAGCTGGTTGTACTTCGCCACGCGCTCCGACCGTGCCGGGGCACCCGTCTTGATCTGGCCGCAGTTCGTCGCCACCGCCAGGTCGGCGATCGTGGTGTCCTCGGTCTCACCGGAGCGGTGGCTCATCATGCAGCGCAGGCTGTTCCGGTGGGCGAGGTCGACGGAGTCGAGGGTCTCGGTGAGGCTGCCGATCTGGTTGACCTTGACGAGCAGAGCGTTGGCTGACCGCTCCTCGATACCTCGTCGTAGCCGCTCCACGTTGGTGACGAAGAGATCGTCGCCGACGATCTGGACCATCCCCCCGAGTGAGGCGGTCATGGCGTTCCAGCCCTCCCAGTCGTCCTCGTCGAGCGGGTCCTCGATGGACACGATGGGGTAGGCCGATGCGAGCTCGGCGTAGTAGTCGGTCATCTCGCCGGATGACCTCTGGGTCCCCTCGAACGAGTAGGTCCCGGAGTCGGCGTCGAAGAACTCGGATGCAGCGACGTCGAGGGCAAGCGCGATGTCCGTCCCGAGGGTGAGGCCCGCACTCTCCACAGCGGACGCGATGAGGTCGAGCGCCTCCCGGTTGGATCCGAGACTCGGCGCGAAGCCGCCCTCGTCCCCCAGACCCGTGGAGTAGCCGTGCTGCTTGAGCACAGCCTTGAGGGCGTGATAAACCGAAACGCCCTGCTCGAGGGCCTCGGCGAACGTCGGCGCACCGAGGGGCGCCACCATGAACTCCTGTACGTCGACGTTGCTGTCGGCATGCGCCCCCCCGTTGAGGATTTTCATCATCGGTACCGGTAGGAGGTGGGCGTTGGGGCCGCCGACGTAGCGGAACAGCGCCAGTCCGGCAGACTCGGCGGCTGCCTTGGCAACGGCGAGCGAGACCCCGAGGATGGCGTTCGCGCCGAGGTTCGCCTTGTTGGCGGTGCCGTCGAGGTCGACGAGCATCTGGTCGACCGCGCGCTGCTCGTCGGCTGAAGCGCCGAGGATGGCATCGGTGATCGCGCCGTTGACCGCCGCGACCGCCTTGCCGACTCCCTTGCCGCCGTACCAGTCGCCCCCGTCACGGAGCTCGACGGCCTCGAACTGGCCGGTCGATGCCCCGGACGGGACGGCTGCCCGTCCCACCGCACCGTCGTCCAGACCGACTTCGACCTCGATCGTCGGGTTGCCACGGGAGTCCAGGATCTCGCGTGCGTTGACAGCAATGATCTGGGCCACGTCGGCTGCTCCTCAGGCTTGCTCGGGGTTCGGGTCAGCCTAACGGCGTCGAGGTGATGTGCCTTGCAGGGCACGCTGTTCTCCAGCGCGCACGTCGGTCATTACCTGGCGAACCCGCCGGCGGAGCGCCTGCTCGGCGTCGAGTCCGTCGCGACCGGCGGCTGCCACGAGCCCGAAGAGCACCTCGCCGAGGGACTCGGCAGTGAGCCCTGCCGCCTCGACCGGATGGGAGCCCGCCACGGCATCTCGGCCTCCCATCCGGTCGACCACCTTCGCGGCAAGGCTCAGCGCCGGTAGGCCTGGTGGGAGACCGTCCATCACCGAGGCTCGTGACTTCTCGGCGGACTTGATGTCCTCCCAGGCACTCTGGACACCGCTCGGCCGAGTGAGGTCGTGCGGACCCTCCGAGCCGGCGGCGACGGCCTCGGCCGCGAATACGTGTGGATGTCTCCGGACCAGCTTGTCGACGATGGCAGACGCCACGTCGTCGATCCCGAACGGTGCCGAGTCGTGCTCCTGTGCCATCCGGGCATGGAAGAGCACCTGGAGCAGCAGGTCACCAAGCTCCTCGCGCATGTGGTCACGATCGCCCGACTCGATGGCCTCGACAGCCTCGTAGGTCTCCTCGACCAGGTACCGCACGAGAGACTCGTGAGTCTGGTCACGGTCCCACGGGCAGTCAACCCTCAGGCGGTCCATCACCTCGACAAGGTCGAGCAGTCGAGCGCCCATGGGGTCGTACGAGCCGACGACCACCTCAATCTGGACGTCGTCGCCGGTCCGGCCCGAGTCCGCGCGGCGCACCACCTCGGTGGCGACCGTCCTGATCAGCCGGGGGTCGCCGTCGTCGGCTGCCAGCCAGACAAGGTCGTGCTGCTCGGCGAGCGCCAGGAGCCTCGCGGCAGACGCATCCGGCATCTCCTCGACCGCCAGCCCTTCCGCGGCGACGGCTAGGGCGAGTGGAGACCGTACGTCGTGTGCCGCGATCATCGTGGCCGTGTGAAGACACTTCCAGGCCTGACCGGTGAGTAGCCCGGCGGGAAGCCGCGGCGAGGTGACGAGGACCGCAAGGCGGCCCACCCGGTCCACCGGGCTTCAGCAGACCTGGGACGCCGGCAGAGCCGAGGCGTCGGCCTGTGGGTCGGACGCGGCCGCCTCACCCGCCACTGCCACATCGGAGACCGGGTCAGAGAGCGACCCGGAGGTGCCCTTGACGGCCGACCCCGTCCAGACACCGTACGCCGGGTTGACGGTGACATCCTGCTTGGACGCATAGGTCTCCAGGTACGTGGTCGCGGCGGCGCTCTTGTCCGTGGTGACCTGCTGCATGGTCGTGATCGACGGGTCCGTGAGGTGCGCACCGATGAGCTTGACCTGGTCGGACGAACGACTGAAGTCCTGGAAGAACCCGCGTAGGACGTCGGCGTCGGTGTCGCTGAGGCCTGAGGGAAGCTGGTTCTGCGCTGCGGCGGCACTGACCTCGGCAGCGGTGACGTTCAGCTTCATCGCCGCCGCCGCCCTGTCAGCGAGGTCGAACTGGACCAGCGCTTGCGTGATGGTGGCCCGCAGGTTCGCGAGGGACGTCTCACCGGCCGGCTGACCCCCCGCCTGCGCGTTGGCCGCCGTATAGGCGCAGGCCGCCAGGACAACCTCGTCGACGTGGTTCTGGGAGATGGCGTCGCCGTTGATGGTGGCGGCTGCTCCCGGGCTGAGGTGCGTCCCGCATCCAGACAAGGCGCCGACAAGGAGGAGCGCCATCGCGGCCGACGCTGGCAGGCGGGGCCGTCGAGCGCTGCGCGCCGCGCGGCGGCTGGTACTCACGGCTGCACACTCCTCAAGGTCGGGTGTCTGGTCCCTGGTCGCTGCTCCGGGTCACGGCGAGGTGCCGGCGATGACGTCGTCGATGACCTGAGCGGCCCAATCTAGTACCGCCTCGTCCCGGACCGGCTGCCCACCGACGCCCGCCGACATGGGTCGTGGCACCAAGATGCTACGCAGAGCGGACTTGACGACGCTTCTCGGGTAGAGGCGATCCAGCCGGACCCGCTTGGAGTCGGGCAGGTCGACGGGTGAGAAGCGGACGAAGTTGCCTTGCCCGTTGACCTCGGTGACCTTGGCGGAGCGTGCCTTGACACGCAGGCCCGCCACAGCGAGCAGGTTCTCGACGGAGGCGGGCAGCGCGCCGTACCGGTCGACGAGCTCCGACCGCACCTCGTCGACCTGCTCGGAAGACCTGACCTCGGCGAGCCGCTTGTACATCTCCAGACGCAGCCGCTCACTCGGTATGTAGGAGTGGGGCAGGTGCGCGTCGACCGGCAATTCGATCCTGACCTCCGGCTCCTCGGCGGCGCCTTCTCCGCGGAACTCCGCCACCGCCTCCCCGACCAGCCGAACGTAGAGATCGAAGCCCACCTCCGCGATATGACCGGACTGCTCGCCGCCGAGCAGGTTCCCCGCGCCCCGGATCTCCAGGTCCTTCATCGCGACAGCCATCCCGGCGCCGAGGTCGGAATGCTGCGCGATCGTGGCGAGCCTGTCGTGCGCAGTCTCGGTCAGTGGCTTCTCGGGCGGGTACAGGAAGTAGGCGTAGGCGCGTTCGGCACCGCGTCCGACCCTGCCCCGCAGCTGGTGGAGCTGCGACAGACCGAGGAGGTCGGCTCGCTCGATGATCAGCGTGTTGGCGTTGGCCACGTCCAGACCGGACTCGACAATCGTCGTGCACACCAGCACGTCGGACTTGCGCTCCCAGAAGTCGACCATGACCTGCTCGAGCTGGTGCTCGCGCATCTGGCCGTGCGCCGCCACGACCCGGGCCTCCGGTACCAGCCGGGCCAGGTGGGAGGCCGCCTTGTCGATGCTCTGCACCCGGTTGTGGATGTAGAAGACCTGGCCCTCCCGAAGGAGCTCGCGGCGCACCGCGGCAGTGACCTGCCGGTCGTCGTAGCTGCCGACGAAGGTGAGAACGGGGTGTCGCTCCTCCGGCGGCGTGGCGATCGTGGACATCTCGCGGATGCCCGTGATCGCCATCTCGAGCGTACGGGGGATGGGCGTGGCCGACATGCTGAGCACGTCGACAGCCGTTCGCATCTGCTTGAGTGCCTCCTTGTGCTCGACGCCGAACCGCTGCTCTTCGTCGACGATGACCAGCCCGAGGTCCTTGAGCGTGATGTCGCTGTTGAACAGCCGGTGCGTCCCGATCACCACGTCGACGGTGCCGGCTGCGAGCCCGGCGATGACGTCGGCGGCCTCGGCATCGCTCTGGAAGCGGCTGAGCGGCTTGACGATGACAGGGAAACCCGCGAAACGCTCGACGAATGTCTGTTGGTGCTGCTGAACGAGCAGAGTGGTCGGCACCAGGACGACAACCTGCTTTCCGTCCTGAACCGCCTTGAACGCTGCCCGGATGGCGATCTCCGTCTTGCCGTATCCCACGTCTCCGCAGATGAGCCGGTCCATCGGGACCGCTTGCTCCATGTCGCGCTTGACCTCCTCGACGCTCGCGAGCTGGTCGGGGGTCTCGACGTAGGGGAACGCGTCCTCGAGCTCTCGCTGCCAGGGCGAGTCAGGCCCGAACGCGTGCCCGCGGGTGGCCTGCCGGGCGGCGTACAGCTTGATCAGCTCTGCGGCGATCTGGCGGACTGCCTTGCGGGCGCGCCCCTTGCGCCGGTTCCAGTCCGAGCCACCGAGGCGGTCGAGCGACGGATGCTCGCCGCCGACGTAGCGGGTCACCTGGTCGAGCTGGTCGGTGGGGACGAAGAGCCGGTCGGCGGGCTGGCCGCGCTTCGAGGCGGCGTACTCGATCAGCAGGTACTCGCGGGTCGCCCCGGCGACGGTCCGCTGAGCCATCTCGACGTACCGGCCGACGCCGTGCTGCTCGTGCACGACGTAGTCGCCGGGTAGCAGCTCGAGCGGGTCAACCTGCTTTCGCCTGCGCGAAGGCATCCGCCGGGAGTCCTTGACGGTCGTGCGCTGACTGGTGATGTCGTCACCGGTGAGGACGACGAGGCCGATACCCGGGGAAACGAAGCCGTGCTCGAGGCTCCCCTGGACGACCTCGACGACTCCGCTGCCCTGAAGGGGGACGAGGTGACCGGCCGTGATGTCGTCGACGAGGCGGGCAGCCACGTCGTTGTCCCCGAGGAGCTCGACGAGCCGCTCGCCCGGTCCGTGGCCCTCGGTCACGAGTACGACGTTCGCTCCGTCGCGCACGAAGCCGGCGATGTCGCCGACCGCCGCGGTGGTGTCTCCCCGATAGGTCTCAGCGGCACGGATGTCCAGCGCGATCGTCTCGACGGCGCTGGACACGTCGACGTCGATCGCCACGATCTCGCCGGTCTCCGTCCGCAGCGGCGCCGCGGGCGCGCTGTCGTCGTACGTCGCCGCCGCACCAGCGAGCACCTCGCCGGCTGCCGTTGACTTGTCGAAGCCGAACGGAGACAGCGACCACCACGACATACCCCGGGCAAGGGCATGGGTGCGGACGTCTCCCAGCGTGCGGTAGGCCGCCGCGCCGAGGTCGATCGGTGCCGTGCCACCGCCGGCCGCCGCAGCCCAGGAGGCGTGCAGAAACTCCTGGCTCGTCGCGACCTGGTCGTGGGCGCGGCCCCTGACCCGCTCCGGGTCGCAGACGAGCACGACGGCGTCGGGCGGCACCAGGTCGACGAGCAGCTCCATGTCGTCGACCAGCGCGGACGCCAGCGACTCCATCCCCTCCACGGCATGGCCCTCGGCCAGCCTGTCGAGCATGTCCCCAAGCTCCGGGTGGTCGGCGGCGAGGTCGCGGGCACGCCGTCGCACCTCGTCGGTGAGCAGCAGCTCGCGGCAGGGCGGAGCCCACAGTCCCTGGGGGACCGCGTCGAGAGAGCGCTGGTCGCCCACGGCGAAGGACCGGATCTCCTCGACCTCGTCTCCCCAGAACTCGATCCGAACCGGGTGCTCCTCGGTAGGCGGGAAGACGTCGACGATGCCGCCCCGCACCGCAAACTCGCCGCGTCGTTCGACCAGGTCGACGCGGTGGTACGCGGCCGCGGCCAACCGCCGCACGACGTCGTCGAGCTCCACCACGTCGCCGCTCCGCAGCACGACCGGCTCGAGGTCACCCAGTCCCTTGACCTGTGGCTGCAGCACCGACCTGACCGGCGCGACGAGCACCGTCACACGACCCTGCCTGGCCGCAGCGTCGTCGGGATGACTGAGCCTGCGGAGGACCGCGAGCCTGCGGCCGACGGTGTCGGAGCGTGGCGAAAGACGCTCGTGCGGCAGGGTCTCCCAGGCCGGATAGTCGGCGACGCGCTCCGCCTCGATCAGGCAACGCAGCGCGGCGACGATCTCGTCACTCTCCCGGGCCGTCGCCGTCACCACGAGGACGGTCTTGTCGACGCCGCCACTCGATGCCGATGCCGTCAACGCAGCGGCCACGAACGGCCGCATCGCCGCCGGGGCGGTCAGGTCGATCGTCGCCGCGACGCCCTGGCCCGCACGGGCGACAGCCGCGGCCAGCGATGGCTCCGCGGCGACAGCACTGGTCAGAGCGTGAAGAGACATGGGTCGATGCGGGTCAGCGAGATGTCAGCCGGACGTCAGCGGCCGTGTTCTGCCCAGTAGTCCCGGACGAAGCCCGTGACGTCGTCGGCCAGCTCCGGACGGCATACGAGAAGGTCCGGAAGCCAGACGTCCTCCTGGTTGTAGGCGAGCGGCGCCCCATCTGCCCGGCTCGTGAACAGCCCTGCCGCTCGGGCGACCACGACGGGTGCGGCCGAGTCCCATTCGTACTGACCTCCGGCGTGCACGTAGATGTCTGTGACATCGCGCACGACCGAGATGACCTTCGCCCCCGCTGACCCCATGGCTACGAGGTCGGCCCCGATCTGCTCCGCCAACGGGGCGACGAAGTCCGGTGGTCGGGTCCGGCTCACGGCGATCCGTGGGCGTTGGCTCGTGCGGGCCGGCACCACGGGAGGGTCGGCCGTGCCGAAGGTGGTGGACATCCCCGGCTGTGCAACGGCCCCCGCGACGAGGTCGCCGTCCTCCCAGAGCGCCACGTGGATGGCCCAGTCGTCGCGCGGCGGCTCGGAGTACTCGCGCGTCCCGTCGAGAGGGTCGACGATCCAGACGCGGCTGCTCGTCAGACGCGCCGAGTCGTCCTTGCCCTCCTCGCTGAGGACGGCGTCGTCCGGCCGGTAGGACGACAGAAGCTGCATGAGGATGCGGTGGCCGAGCGCATCTCCGGCGTCCTTGAGCTGTCGGCCTTCGAGCCCTTCGCCCCGCAGCCCCTCGAGGCGTTCACCGGCGACCGTCGCCGCCCAGGCGGAGAGCAGGTGGTCGTCGTGGACGACCTCGTCGGGGGCGTCGGGCAGGTCGAGACCGGCCTCTTCGAGCGGGGCAGGCGTCGGATCCGTCACGACGCGAACTCTGCCACATACGAACGGTGCGCTCTGCCACCCGGCGTCGACGAAGCGGAGGAGGCGAACCCGTCGCCGAGCCACGCGGGCGACCGTCCATCAGCTGTTGAAGAGGTTCTGCGTACGCTCCAGGCCGTCAGTCAGCAGGGACTCGACCGCGTCGGCCGCTCGTTGGACGTGCAGGTCGAGCTCCCGGCGTTGATTGGACGAGAAGGCCGTCAACACGAAGTCCGCAGTGTCCTGCCGCCCGGGTGGACGTCCGATCCCGACGCGAACCCGGTAGTACTCTCCGGTTCCGAGGGAGCGACGTATCGACTTGAGCCCGTTATGCCCATTGTCGCCACCGCCGAACTTGACGCGCAGGTCGCCGTACGGCAGGTCGAGCTCGTCGTGGACGATGACGAGGCGCTCTGGTGGCACCTTGTAGAAGGCCAGCAGGCTCTGCACGGGCCCTCCCGACTCGTTCATGTAGCCGCGGCCACGGCCGAGCACGGTTCGCACGCCGGGGACGCCGGCCAGCCGGCCCTCGATCGACGTGGCCCGACCGCCGCGCTGCGCCTTCCAGCTGCCACCCATCCGAGCGGCCAGCTCGTCGGCGACGACGTACCCGACGTTGTGGCGGGTCGCCTGATGCCCCGGCCCCGGGTTGCCGAGTCCGATGACCACCCAGCCGTCGTACTCCGCCATCGCAGATCGTGACCTCCGCAGCAGGCGGAGGGTCACTCCTCGGTCGGGCCCGCGTCGCCTTCTGTCGACGCATCGGCTCCGGCGTCCTCGCCTTCGTCGGACGCCTCGGGCTCGTCGTGCTCCACACCGAGGTCCGCCTCGGCCTCGGCAAGCTCCGCCTCGACCTCCTCGGCCGTCGGGGCGGCCGAGATGTTGACGATCAGAGACTCCTCGTCGAGGCCCAGCACCGAGCCGGCAGGCAGTACAAGGTCGCGAGCCAGGATCTGGGTGCCTGCGGGCAAGCCTTCGATGTCGACCTCGACGGCCTCGGGAAGGTGGGTCGCCTCCGCCTCGATCGGGACCGTGTTGTGCTCCACCGCGACCAGGGTCTCAGGGGCGGCCTCGCCGACCAGGACCACCCGTACGTCGACCGTCACCTTCTCGCCTCTGCGGACGACGATCAGGTCCGCGTGCTCGATGAAACCTCGGATCGGGTCACGCTGCACCTGCTTCGGCAGGGCGAGCTGGCTGGTGCCGTCGAGCTCGATGGACAGAAGGGCGTTGGCCGTCTTGAGAGCAAGCATGAGGTCGTGGCCAGGGAGGGTGACATGGACCGGGTCCAGCCCATGGCCGTACAGCACGGCGGGAACCTTGTTGGACCGACGGATCCGGCGGGCCGCACCCTTGCCGAACTCCGTTCGGGGCTCAGCCTGGATCTTTACCTCTGAAGACACGGGAACTCACTCCTTGAAGCGCAGCGCATGACCACGAAGCTGAGCGGGGACGGCACCTGCGAGGGACGGCGACGGGACTCTTGCGTCACCGGACGCGAGGCCTGCACACGTCTCGACCACGTCGATCACGGAGCGCTGCTCCCTCGCCACGGCAACCTGGCGATCTTAGCCGTCCCCCAGGTCTCTGTGGAAATCCTGCGGCCAGGCCGACGAGGCGTGGCTCTGGACCGCTGGCTCAGGCTCTGCCGTCGAAGAGGCTCGTCACGGACCCGTCTTCGAAGACCTCCCGGATCGCCCGGCTGATGAGGGGCGCGATCGACAGCACGGTGAGCTTGTCGAACTTGCGGTCGGACGGGATGGGCAACGTGTTGGTGACGATGACCTCACACGCCCGGCAGTTCTTGAGCCTGTCGACGGCCGGCTCGGACAGGATCGCGTGGGTCGCCGCGATCACGACGTCGGAGGCACCTGCGTCCATGAGGGCCTCGGCCGCCTTCACGATGGTGCCCCCGGTGTCGATCATGTCGTCGACGAGGACGCAGACGCGTCCCTGGACGCCGCCGACGACCCGGTTGGCGACCGACTCGTTCGCGCGCGTGATGTCGCGGGTCTTGTGGATGAAAGCCAACGGCGCCCCGTCCAGTCGCGACGACCATTGCTCGGCCACCTTGATCCGACCGGCATCGGGTGAGACGACCGCGAGATCCTCTTGGCCGTACCGCTGGGCGACGTACTCCGACAGGATCGGCAGCGCCATCAGGTGGTCGACAGGGCCGTCGAAGAACCCTTGGATCTGCGCAGTGTGGAGGTCGACACAGATGAGGCGGTCGGCCCCTGCCGTCTTGCACAGGTCTGCCATCAACCGCGCCGAGATCGGCTCGCGTCCCCGGCTCTTCTTGTCCTGTCGAGCATATCCGTAGTTGGGAAGGACGAGAGTGATCCGCTTGGCAGACGCCCGTTTGAGAGCGTCGACCATGATCAGCTGCTCCATGATCCACTCGTTGACGGGAGCCGTGTGGCTCTGGATCACGAACGCGTCGCTGCCGCGCACCGACTCCTGAAAGCGAACGTAGTACTCGCTGTTGGCGAAGTCTCGGTGGGTGGTCGCCACCAGGGCTGTCTCGAGGAGCGTCGCCACCTCGTCGGCCAGGTGCGGGTGAGCCCGTCCGGAGAACAACATCAGATTCTTCTCGGTCGTCCGTTTGAGCCCCGTCACCGCTCCTCCTTCTCCGGCACAGCATCGGCCTGTCGAGCCGCCTCGGCATCTCGCGTCCTCTCGGCGGCGTGCGCGGCAGGTGTGCCCGCGCGCTTGCGCGTCACCCAACCGTCCAGGTGCCGCTGTGGCCCGCTGCTCACTGCCAGCGTCCCCGGTGGGACGTCTCGCCGGACGACGGTGCCGGCGCCCGTAGCGGCACCGTCGCCGATGTCGACAGGGGCGACGAACGTGTTGTTGGCACCGGTGTGGCAGTAGCTCCCCACAGTGGTGCGGTGCTTGGACACGCCGTCGTAGTTGGCAAAGATGGTCCCAGCGCCGATGTTGGTGCCCTCGCCGACCTCGGCGTCACCGACGTAGGACAGATGCGGGACCTTCGCCCCTGCGCCGATGGAGACGTTCTTCGTCTCGACGAAGCTGCCGATCTTGCCCTTCCCGCCGAGCACCGTCCCTGGGCGTAGGTACGCGAAGGGGCCGACCGTCGATCCCGGCCCGAGCACGGCCTGCGACCCGTGCGTACGGACCACCTGCGCCGAAGCTCCCACGTCGACATCGGTCAGCGTGGTGTCCGGACCGATGACCGCACCGCTGGCTACCGTGGTCCCGCCGTGGAGCTGGACGCCCGGACGAAGAGACACGTCCGGTGCGAGCTGCACCGTCACGTCCACCCACGTCGTGGCCGGATCGATCACCTCCACCCCGGAGTCCATCCAGTGCTGGAGGACTCGGCGGTTCAGCTCACGCCCGAGCGCCGACAGCTGCGACCTCGTGTTCGCGCCTTCTGTCTGCCAGGAGTCCGCCGTGCGCAGGGCACCCACCTGGCGACCTTCGTCGCGGGCGATCGCCACGACATCGGTGAGATACACCTCGCCGGCGGCGTTGTCGCGGCCGACCCGTGCCAATGCGGCCCGCAGGACGGCATCGTCGTACACGAAGATGCCGGAGTTGATCTCGGTGATCGCGCGCTGGGCCTCCGTGGCGTCCTTCTCCTCGACGATGGCTAGAACATCTCCATCCGAGTTTCGCACGATCCGGCCGTAGCCATGAGGGTCGACGACGTCGGCGGTCAGGACCGTGACCGCGTTCGCCCCGGCACGGTGGGCCGCTACGAGCTGCGAGAGGGTCTGGGTCGTCTGGAGCGGTACGTCGCCGTACGTCACCACGACAGGCGCGTCTCCACACCGCGGCAGCTCCGCCAGGGCCAGCTGGACCGCGTGGCCGGTCCCGAGCTGCTGTGCCTGGACGACGACCGAGGCCGTGGGGTCGATCTCCTCGAGGTGACCCTCCACGAGCTCACGCGCGTGACCCACCACGACGACCAGACGCTCCGGCATGAGCCCGCGGGCGGCAGCGAGCGAGTGACCGAGGAGGCTCCTGCCGCCTATCGTGTGAAGCACCTTCGGGGTGGCGGACCGCATCCGGGTGCCCCCCCCTGCCGCCAGCACGATGACTGCTCCGGGGCGGACTGCCGTCACCTGCGCTCCTCGCGGTCTCTGCTCCCCCGCCTGGCTTCGATCCAGGACCTCGAGCTTCAAAGGCTCGCGGGCTGCCGGGTTACCCCACAGGGGATTGCGTGGCGTGCTCCGGAACGGCGCACCCCTGCGTACGCCACAGTCTGCCACAGGGCGTTGGCGCGTCCCGGGCTCCGCAACCTACGATGCCGGCACGGTCGTCGGACGGTTCACGCCTACGCTGAACCGTCTGCAGGCCTCACGCGGCACGGGACTCAAAGGGGGGCTGCAGGTTACGTGACCGTAGGTTACGCTTCAGTAGGTACCTGCTTCCTGACTGTTGGAGAACCGCTGATGACCCCAGCCACCGCCGTACAAGCCCCGCCCCTGCCGGACGCGACCGACCAGGTGCTCGGCACCCTTGGCGGTGACGTGCAGTCTCGAGGCGAGCGCATCGCACTCGGCATCTTCATCGTGCTGCCCTTCCTGTCCATCGTCGCGGCGGTCCCGGTCGCCTGGGGCGGTTGGCTCGGCTGGCGTGACGTCATCATCGCCTTCGTCATGTACGCAGTCACCGGCCACGGGATCACGGTCGGCTTCCACCGCTTCTTCACGCACAAGGCCTTCAAGGCGAACCGGGTCGTGAAGATCTCCCTGGCCGTTGCCGGCTCGATGGCCATCCAGGGGCCAGTGATCCGCTGGGTCGCCGACCATCGCAAGCACCACAAGTTCTCCGACCGCGACGGTGACCCGCACTCGCCATGGCGGTACGGCGACACGGTGCCGGCACTCATGAAGGGCCTGTTCTTCGCCCACATGGGATGGCTCTTCGACGCAGAGCAGACGTCGCAGCGGCAGTATGCTCCCGACCTCCTCAAGGACGGTGACATCGTCCGAGTCTCCCGCGCGTTCCCGTTGCTGGTTGCGGTGTCCCTTGCCCTTCCGCTCGTCGTCGGCGGCCTGTGGTCGATGTCGTGGCAAGGAGCGCTGACCGCGTTCTTCTGGGGCTCGTTGGTGCGGGTAGGACTCCTGCACCACGTGACGTGGTCCATCAACTCGATCTGCCACGCGGTTGGCGAGCGTCCCTTCAAGTCTCGCGACAAGTCGGGCAACGTCTGGTGGTTGGCGATCCCATCCATGGGTGAGTCGTGGCACAACCTGCACCACAGCGACCCGACCTGTGCCAGACACGGTGTTCTCAAAGGTCAGATCGACACGTCGGCTCGCATCATCTGGCTACTGGAGAAGTGCGGCTGGGTGACGACCGTGAGGTGGCCGGTCCAGGACCGGCTCGACGCCAAGCGCGTCTCACCCATCTCCTGACCGATGCGGCCGGCGGATGAGGGCGTCGTGAGCGAGGCCAAGCCCCGGCGGAACCAGCGCACCCGGATGACAAGTGCCGAGCGGCGCGAACAGCTGCTCGAGATCGCCAGGACCCTGTTCGCCGAGCGTGGCTTCGAGGGCACGTCGATCGAGGAGATTGCCGCGCGTGCCGGGGTGTCGAAGCCGATCGTCTACGAGCACTTCGGCGGCAAGGAGGGCCTGTACGCCGTCGTGGTCGACCGCGAGGTGCGTCAGCTCCTGTCGATGATGCGTTCCTCACTCACGTCCGGGCATCCGCGGGAGCTCCTCGAGCAGGCCACGTTCGCGCTCCTCGACTACATCGACGAGTCGTCGGACGGTTTCCGCATCCTTGTCAGGGACTCTCCGCTCGGCTCTGAGTCCGGCTCGTTCGGCTCGATCATCGGCGACATCGCATCCCGGGTGGAGTACATACTCGAGGCCGAGTTCCGAGAACGTGGCTTCGACGCGGCCTACTCGCCCATGTATGCGCAAATGCTCGTTGGGATGGTGGGCACGACAGGGCAGTGGTGGCTGGATGCCCGGACGGCGGCGAAAGCCGATGTGGCGGCTCACCTCGTCAACCTGGCCTGGAACGGCCTGTCGGGTCTCGAGAAGGCTCCGGCGCTCAGGACGCCCCGCGCCTGAGGTAGCCGTCGATCTCCTCCACCATTGCCTGCTTGAGGGTCACATCGGCGAAGCTCACGCGAACTGCGTCGCGGGCTATCCCGGCCACTCCCTCGCGGTCGAGGCCAAGCAGCTCGGCGGCGACCTCGTACTCGTGGTTCAAGGTGGTGCCGAACATGGGTGGGTCGTCGGAGTTCACCGTGACGGTGACCCCGGCGGCATACAACTGCGAGATCGGGTGACTCTCCAGGTCGGGAACCGCCCGGGTGGCGACGTTCGACGTCGGGCATACCTCGAGGGCGATCCCGGCCGAGACAAGATGCTCCAGGAGCGCTGGGTCCTGCGTCGCCGAGGTGCCGTGACCGATCCGCTCGGCACCCAGTAGGAGGATGGCGTCCCAGATGGTCTCTGGGCCGGTCGTCTCGCCGGCATGTGGTACCGATCGGAGCCCCGCTGCGCGGGCCTGGTCGAAATAAGGCTTGAACTGCGGGCGCGGCCAGCCCACCTCCGGGCCACCGAGCCCGAACGAAACCAGCCCTGCCGGAGCAAGCTCAGTCGCTATCCGTGCGGTCTCCCGTGCTGCCGGGATGCCGAACTCGCCGGGAATGTCGAAGCACCACCGCAGGACCAGCCCGAAGTCCCGCTCGGCGGCATATCTGGCGTCCTCGATCGCCTCGCAGTACGCCTCCGCGGGGATCCCCACCAGGACCGACGTGTACGGCGAGCAGGTCAGCTCGGCGTACCGGATCTGTTGCTGGGACATCTCCCGGGCGATCTCGAAGGTGAGCATCCGGACGTCGTCGGGCGTCCGGACCAGCTCGACGACGGACAGGTACACCTCGATGAAATGCTGGAAGTCCGTGAAGGCGAAGTACTCGCCGACCTGCGCCGGGTCCTCGGGCACCCGGGTGCCCGGATGGCGAGAGGCGAGCTCCGCGACGATATCAGGGGAGGCCGAGCCGACCTGGTGCACGTGAAGCTCCGCCTTGGGGAGCCCGGCGATGAAGTCAGCGAGGCGTTCTGGACTCATGCGTGGACTTTAGGCCGGCGTCCCTCGGTCGCCGAGAAGCTCCACCCGATTCCCGTGAGGGTCGGCTGTGTGGAACCGCACGTACCCCTCGAAGCTGCTGTCCCACGAGACGAGGTGGCCTGCGTCCGTCAGCGCTCTCGCCGCACCGTCCAGGTCCTCGACGAGGAACGCGGCATGGGCCTTACCTGACGGTACGAAGGGCGTCTCGACGCCGATATGGAGCTCGTATCCGGCTCCACGGAACCAGATGCCGCCGCGAGCGGCGAGCTCGGGCGGCTTCGCCACCTCTACCAGCCCCAGCAGATCGGCGTAGAAGCGCCGCGCAGCCTCCTCTCCGCGATGGGACAGCAGACCTGAACGTGATGGAGGGACGTCATGACAGTCGCTGCGCGACGACGAAGACCCGCCGGAAAGGAAGCACCGTTCCATAGTGCTGCTGCGGGTAGGCCACGCGCAGGCGCTCCTTGTACTCACCGACGAACGCCTCCAGCAGAGCACCTCCGAGGCGCTCCAGTACCGGGCGGGCTCCGGTACCGGATATCCACTCGAAGACCGGGTCTGGTCCCCTCAGGACGTGAAGGTATGTCGTCTCCCACGCATCGACCCTGCAGCCGAGGTGAGTGAGGTCGGACAGGTAGGTAGCCGCGTCACCGGCGACGGGCATCTCGACGTCACCGATGGCGCCGGCGAAGCGCCGATCGCAGGCCAGCTCCCGCAGCAGGACGTGGCTTGGTTCCTCGAAGTTTCCCGGCACCTGGAAGGCGAACCATCCATCGCCGGCCAGTTCGCCGAGCAGACTCGGGAGCAGCTCGCGGTGTCCTGGTACCCATTGCAGCGCAGCATTGCTCACCAGGACATCGACCGGCGAGTCCGGCCGCCACCGGACCAGGTCCGCCAGGCGGAACCTGAGCCGTGCGCTCGAGTGTTCCTCCGCTTCCTCGATCATGGCCGGTGACGAGTCGATGCCTTCGACGTGGGCACGCGACCACCGCTGCGCAAGAGCGGTGGTGAGGTGCCCTGGCCCACAGCCGAGGTCGACGACTCTCCGCGGCGCGGTCGCGCCGATGCGGGCGGTCAGCTCGAAGAACGGTCTCGATCGCTCGTCGACGTAGGTCAGGTAGGTCTGCGGGTCCCAGCTCGGCACGGCCGCCCTCCCCGTCATTCCACGTGCTGCCTCGGTAAAGTATTTTGATATCAAGACGAGTGTCGCCCTTACGATCTCTTCACGTCAAGAGTGTTGCCCGTCTACAGTGGCAGCCATGGCGGCCTCCGACCGGACAGCACCGCCGACTGACGAGGTCGACCGGTTAGTGACCGCCTGGTCGCGGGAGCGTCCCGATCTCGATGTAGCACCCATGCAGGTGCTGAGCCGGGTCACCCGGCTCGCCCGCCACCTCGACCTGGCCCGTCGGCAGGCCTTCGCAGAGCGCGACCTCGAGACCTGGGAGTTCGACGTGCTGTCGGCGCTGAGGAGGGCGGGACGGCCGTACGAGCTGTCGCCGGGTCGCCTCGTCCACGAGACCATGGTGACGTCGGGGACGATGACACACCGGGTGGATCGGCTGGTCGCCAAGGGCCTCGTAGAGCGGCTCCCGGACCCTGCCGACCGACGCGGCGTGATCGTCCGGCTGACTGAAGCGGGGCGGTCCGCGGTCGATGCCGCGTTGGCCGAGCTGCTCGCGAAGGAGCGGCGGCTGCTGGCCACGCTGTCGGCCCCGGACCGCAGAACACTGGCCGACCTGCTCCGCACGGTGACGGCGCCCTTCGACTCCACCTAAGGGGGCCGCGGGACGACCTGCTGGGACGACTACTCCTCGTGGCGCTCGGCGGCCTCGAGCCAGCTCAGCTCGAGCACGTCGCGCTCGGCCAATAGCACACTCAGCTCGTTGTCGAGGGTCGCGAGTCGTCCGAAGTCACTGGCATGAGCAGCCATCTTGTCATGAACCGACTGGATCCGCTCACCCAGCTTTGCCAGCTGACGGTCGACCCTGGCCAGCTCCTTACGGGCCGTACGCCGGGCGGCGGCTGACGTTGTCGCACCGGCAACCACGTCGGCCCTCTCTTCCATCGGTCGCCCGGGCACAGCACGAGAGGCCCTCCTGTGCAGGTACTCGTCGACCCCTCCCGGCAGCAGGACCAGAGAGCCGTCACCGAGCAGCGCCCAGACGGTGTCGCAGACCCGCTCGAGGAAGTAGCGGTCGTGCGATACCACCACCAGCGTCCCCGCCCAGTGGTCGAGGTAGTCCTCGACGACCGTGAGCGTGTCGATATCGAGGTCGTTGGTGGGTTCGTCGAGCAGCAGTAGGTTCGGCTCGCCGACCAGCAGGCGCAGCAGCTGCAGCCGACGGCGCTCTCCCCCCGACAGGTCACCGATCCGGGCAGTCAGCCTGTCACCGGTGAAGCCGAACCGCTCGAGCATCGACGTCGCGGTGACGTCGCGACCTCCAGCGACCGTCGCCACGTGCTTGACAGCCTCGACCGAGGCAAGCACGCGCTCCTGCGGGTCGAGCGCGTCGAGGGTCTGGGTCAGGTAGGCACGTTCGACAGTCCGCCCCGTCCTCAGCCGCCCGCTGTCAGGTGGGGCCACTCCCGCCAGCGCCGACAGTACTGACGTCTTCCCGGCGCCGTTCACGCCGATCAGGCCGACCCGGTCGCCGGGACCGAGTCGCCAGGTCACCTCGTCGACGAGGTGACGACCGCCGCGGACGATGGTGGCGTGCTCGAGATCCACCACGTCCTTCCCAAGGCGGGACATCGCGAACCGCTGTAGCTCGACGCGGTCGCGAGGAGCGGGCTCGTCCTCGATGAGGGTGCTGGCCGCCTCGATGCGGAACCTAGGTTTGGTCGTACGTGCCGGGGCTCCCCTGCGCAGCCAGGCCAGCTCCTTGCGCATCAGGTTCTGTCGTCGGGACTCGGCCGAGGATGCCTGCCGCATCCGCTCGGCCTTCGCCAGCACATAGGCGGCGTACCCACCGACGTAGGCGTCGACCATCGCGTCGTGGACCTCCCACGTCGTCGTGCAGACCGCGTCGAGGAACCATCTGTCGTGGGTCACCACGGCTAGGGTCCCGTTCCGCGAGGACAGGTGGGAGGCCAGCCAGGCGACGGCCTCGATGTCGAGATGGTTCGTCGGCTCGTCGAGGAGGAGGACGTCGTGATGTTCCAGAAGCAGGCGCGCCAACGACACCCGCCGGAGCTCTCCACCGGACAACCCGCGGGCCAGCCGGTGGAGGTCGAGGTCTCCGAGCAGGTGCTCAACGACGTCACGAGAACGCGCGTCCCCCGCCCACTCGTGCTCGAGGAGCCGGCCCAGCACGATGTGTCCCACGGTGCGCTCCGGGTCGAGTGTGTCGTGCTGGTCGAGCAGACCGAGGTGCAGTCCTCGGGTTCTCGTGACCCGCCCGCTGTCGACCGGCTCGACGCCTGCAAGGATCCGCAACAGCGTCGTCTTCCCGTCACCGTTTCGCCCGACGACGCCCACGTGGTCACCCTCCTGGAGACCCAGGCTCACGTCGGCCAGCAGCGGTCTGACCCCGTATGCCTTGGATACGGTCTCGAGATTGACCAGGCTGGCGGCGGGGGTGGCCATGATGGACTCAGCGTCTCACGGGCGCAGGAGGCAGGGGCCCTCCGGAAGCTAGGTGACGAGCCGAGGGCCGTGGACCGGTCGGAAGCCAGGTGACCAGCCGGAATCTAGCTGACCAGTCGGGGGCCGTGGACCGGCCCGCTCGCTCGCTGCACGAGGCGGCATGTGCCGGAGCCGGCCAAGGCCACGGCGATGTCGACAGCATGGTCGGAGTCGGAGGCTAGGAAGAGGCACGTCGGTCCGGAGCCAGACACGATCGACCCGAGCGCCTTGAGCTCCTCGCCCAGTGCGAGGGTGTGGCGCAGGGCGGGGCGAAGACGCAGCGCGGGCGGCTGTAGGTCGTTATGGAGCGCGAGCCCGACGGCGTAGGGGTCACCGCTGCGAAGAGCCGCCATCAGGGGCTCGTGAACATCCGGTCCGGTCGGTGCGTGGCTCTCCAGCTGCGTGCCTGCGACGCTGAGCCGGTCGAACTCCGCGTAAACCTGAGGGGTGGGGAGTCCGGTCTCAGCGAATGCAAGCACCCACTCATACGACCCCCGCGCCAGCACCGACGACAGCTCCTCGCCACGCCCCGTCCCGACCGCGATGCCTCCTGCCAGGCAGAAGGGCACATCGCTGCCGAGCTCGACGGCGAGCGACGCGAGATCTTCGCGCGACGCGTTCGTGCCCCACAGGGCGTCGCAGGCGACCAGCGCGCCGGCCGCGTCGGCACTTCCCCCGGCGAGCCCACCCGCGACCGGGATCGTCTTGTACAGGCTCAGCGCGACGCCCGTGTCGACCTCGAAGCGCTTCGCGAGCAGGGCGGCGGCCTGCACGGCGAGGTTGGTGGCATCGAGCGGCACGACATCGTGGCCCTCCCCCGTGACGTTCACCGAGAGACTCCCGCGTGCGGCTGGTCTCGCCTTGACCTCGTCGTACAAGCCGATGGCCTGGTAGACGGTGGCGAGCGGGTGGTAACCGTCAGGCCGGAGCCGCCCGACGCGAAGCCCGAGGTTGATCTTGGCGGGCGCCCGCACCGTCACCGTTGTCACGTTGACAGATTACGGCGCCACCCCGAGCGAGTCGGCCAACCGGACGAAGTCTGCGAGCGTCAAGCGCTCCCCGCGGGCTGTCGGATCGACGCCCGACTCCGCGATGGCAGCATCTGCCCGCTCGACGGATCCCGCCAGACCGGCAAGGGCCGTGCGGATCATCTTCCGACGCTGCCCAAAGGCCGCGTCGACCACCTCGAAGACCCGACGTCGCCCTACGACGCTGGTGGGCGGCGGACGGCGAACAACCGAGACGAGTCCCGAGTCGACGTTCGGAGACGGCCAGAAGACGCTTCGGCCGACAACCCCGGCCCGGCGTACGTCGCCGTACCACGCCGACTTGACGCTGGGGATTCCGTAGACCTTCGACCCGGGCTCGGCGGCGAGACGGTCGGCGACCTCTAGTTGGACCATCACCAGAGCCCGCTCCAGCGACCCGGCCACATCCAGGAGGTGCAGGAGCACCGGCACGGCGACGTTGTACGGCAGGTTCGCGACCAGCGCGGTGGGGGCCGGGCCGGGAAGAGTCTGTAGACGTAGTGCGTCTGCTTGCACGACGACGAGCCGCTCGGCATGGTCCGGGGCGAACTCCGCGACCGTCTCGGGGAGCGCGCGGGCCAGGACCGGGTCGATCTCCACAGCAGTCACACGGGACACCCGTCCGAGTAGGGCGAGGGTGAGCGACCCGAGCCCGGGGCCGACCTCCAACACGGCGTCGCTCTCAGCCAGCCCGGCTGCCCGCACGACTCGACGAACGGTGTTGGGGTCGATGACGAAGTTCTGGCCCCGCTGCTTCGTCGGGCGTACGTCGTACCGCTCAGCCAGTGCACGGACCTCTCGGGCTCCGAGCAGTCGCGGCTCTCGTACGTGCGCGGCCGACGTGCTCACCAGCCGACTGGCGAAGGAGACGTCACGCCCGTCATCACACCACACCTTCCCCCGGACCAGGCCAGCCCTCGTCCCCCCGACCGGCCGGCGTCGCCCGCCGCCTTCGTCCACCCGACCAATCACGCCGTAAACCCCGTGATGCGGCCCTTCCGGCGCCTCATCAGGGGGGTAACGCGCGTTCGGATGGGGGGTGGCCTAGCGGGCTACTCGACCCGAGGAGCGTCGCCTCAGAGCAGTCCGAGCGAGGACGCGCAAGCGGGCCATGGGCCATAGCCGCCGGCGGCATCGCGGATCTTCGTCGCAATGGCGATCTGCTCTTCGCGGCTCGCGTCGCTGGGCAGGGAGGCGTACGCGCCACCTCCGTTGGCGAGCCAGGTGGACTGGAGGAACTGCAGGCCCCCGTAGTAGCCGTTACCTGTGTTGATGGCCCAGTTGCCGCCCGACTCACACTGGGCGATCGAGTCCCAGACGGAGTCGCCGGACGGCGTCACCGGGGCAGGGGCCGACGATGGCGTCGAGGAGGACGACCGGGATGGCGTCGCCGGGGCCGGCGCCGAGGCAGGGCGCGACTTGGTGCCTTGCAGGTCGATCTGCGACACCGGCGCCTTCAGCTCGACCCGCTTCACGACGCGGTTGACCACGACCCGGCCGTTTCGGCGTACGACTCGGTGGGTCACCTTGTCCTTGCCAGGCGCGCCTCCGCGGGCGACACGGGTCTGACCCGTGTACAGATCCGCGTCCTGACGCACGACCGTGTCGAAGCCGACCTCGTTGACGGAGGTGCGCTTGGCGACGGCCATCCGGGTGACGACGATCCGGCTGCCGTCCTCGATCGTGGCGGTCTTGCGAGGAGCAACCAGGTCGTTGTGGTCGACGGCGATACCGAGGTCGAGCAACGCCTCCCCGACGCTGAGCCCCGTCGTGCTAACGGTCTTGGCCTCGGCGGCGCCGTCCTTCAGGGTGATCCGCTTCGGCGTTGCTATTGCCAGGGTGAGGCCCGTGCGGCTGATGAACGTGGACCGGCTCTGAGAGAGGTCGGCACCTGCGGAGAACCGCTGGCCGAGCTGAGCCAGGGCGTCGTCGACACTTGTGGCGGTAGTCCAATACGTGTGCTCGTGGCCGTCGACGGTGAGGGACAGCGGACGTCCATAGGAGACAGCGACCAGGGTTCCTTCATCGATGGAAGTATCCAGAGACGGAGCCACCGCGTCATGCCGGCCGATGGTGATGTGCTGGCTGTCGAGCACGTCCGCGACGGTGCTCCCATACGTCGTCACCTGCTTGGCCGAGCCGTCGACCGACACGGTCACAGTCTTACGGGCCACGGTGAACGCCACCGCTCCGGCGACAAGACCGATGACGAGGGTTGCAGAGAGGATGCTGAGGATGAGCCTCTTCGACACGATGCTCCAAGAGTCGGAATGTCCGGTTCGCAGACGGTGCGCCTGAGGGCGGGATAGTGGTCCGCCCGAGGTCTGCTCCCGGCGAGCAAGGTGCCGACCTTGCCACACCAGGTACGCCGAGACCAACGTATGACCCATCAGAGCGCTCAAGGTGATCAGAGTCACCAGAACTCCTGCACCACGCGCCACATAGGCATCAGGCGTTGGGTGCAATCTGTCCTTGCACTCACCACGCCGCGGCGGAGCTACGTCAGGTGGTCGTAGCGGCCGGACACCCATCCGCGGTAACGATCCGCGGAGCGGCGGACCCACTCTGACGCGTCAGCCGCCACCTGTCCACCGAAGTTGTCGTAGAGCCGGTCGTAGTCCAACCTTCCGAGGCGCCCCGTGACTGTCTCGACCGAGCCCGCCGACAGCGGGATGTGGTTCGGGTAGCTGCGCATGAAGGACACCCAGTGCTGGTCGGGGGTGCCTGCGACGGTGTCTCCGCTCAACAGAACCCCACGGCCATCGGCGCCGGTGAGACGGGCGACGGCACTGCCCGGGAAATGGCCGCCGATCCGGTGCAGTTCTACCCCGGGTAGTACCTCCACGGACTCGTCCCACATCTCGACAACCGCGTCGTCGCGCTGCAACCACTTGCGATCGGCCGCGGACACGTACACGGGGACCCCGTCGAACACGTGAGACCACTCAACCTGGATCCCGAACATGTGCGGGTGGCTCGAGGCTACGGCCGCCACCCCACCCACAGCAGCCACGGTGGCAGCGAGCTCGTCGTCGACGAAACCCGTCGGGTCCCAGAGCAGGTTTCCGGCGGATGTCTGCACGAGAAGCGCTCGCTGCCCGATCCCTACCGTCGGAGCGATCGAGATGCCGTACAGCCCCGGCTCGACCTCGGACACCAGACCCCGATGGCCCTCCGCCGACATCTCCTCCAGCGTCGTCCAGCTCTGGCCGGTGGGAAGGACATACTGACGTTCGTCGCTGCAGATCGGGCAGACCGTCGGTGCAGCCTCAGCATCAGCCTGCTCTACCCCACATACGCGGCAGATCCACACAGTCATGAGAACACCTTCCGATACCGTTCGCGGCCGAGCGACGACCACCTTAACCACGAGCCAGCCCGACCATTCTGAGGTCCGACGCACCTAACGGGCAGGGCGCGGGCAAGCTCCACGCCGGCGGGTCAAAGCAGGGACTACTGCCCTGTGACGGAAAGCGGCGGCGAGGTGCGGTCCTCGTTCCATGGAGCCACTCGGCCTGACCAGCGCGGTCGCTGGCCATACTGGGCTCATGCATCCCAGCGCCGCGCTCCGGCCGAGCTCTTGGATCGCGCTGTGATGCGCACTCGGCCCGAGCTTGTCGGCAGCTTCGGGATGGTGGCCAGCACCCATTGGCTTGCCTCTGCGTCCGGCATGAGTGTGCTGGAGCGGGGTGGCAATGCTGTCGACGCGGCGGTGACGGCTGGCTTCGTGATGCAGGTGGTCGAGCCACATCTCAACGGCCCGGGCGGTGACCTGTCGGCGATGCTGTGGAGCGTGGACGACCTGGGTCCCAGTGTCATCTGCGGCCAAGGCGTCTCTCCGGCTGCGATGTCCATCCAGCATTTCGAGGCGTTGGGACTGAAGCTGGTGCCAGGCAGCGGTCTGCTCGCTGCGACGGTTCCGGGATCTTTCGGGGGCTGGACAACGATGCTGGAGCGGTGGGGTACCTGGGAGCTCGGCGAGGTCTTGTCGTACGCGCTGCACTACGCAGAGTCCGGCTTTCCCCTCCTGCCTGGGACGAGCGCAGCGATCACTGCCGTCGCCGACTTGTTCACCCAGCACTGGCGTCCCTCGGCCGAAGTGTGGCTCGACGGTCCGGCAGCTCCCCCGGCGGGTGCTCGCTGGACGCTGACGGCGCTCGCGCGCACCTATCGCCGACTGCTCGACGAGGCTGGTGGAAGCTCGCGCGAGGCCCGGATCGCGGCGGCGCGTCGAGGGTTCTACTCAGGCTTCGTCGCTGAGGCGGTCGACCGATTCAACAGGACGAAGTGGCGAGACGCCTCAGGACGCGACCATGCGGGTCTGCTGACGGGGCAGGACCTCTCGGTGTGGGAACCCGAGATCGAAGCGCCGGTCATCGTCGGTTTCGCCGACAGGTACCAGGTGCTCAAGACCGGACCGTGGGGTCAAGGACCGGTGATGGCCCAGCAGCTAAGACAGCTCGAGGCGGCCGGAGTGCTCGAACGAGAAGTTCGCTCAGCTGACTGGATACATCTGGTCGTGGAGTCGGCGAAGCTCGCGTTCGCCGACCGCGAGGCTTGGTATGGAGATCCGATCGTCGCCGACGTACCGCTCGCCGCGCTGCTATCGAGCGAGTACGGCGCTCAGCGGGCGCATTTGATCGGCGAGCGTGCGAGCTTCGACCTGCGTCCCGGCTCGCCTGCAGGCCGTACGCCGACCATGGCCGCGCTGCCCGATCCGTTGTACGACGACATCGCCGACGGCACCTTCGGTGAACCGACCGTCGACAGGGGTGAGGGCACCCGTGGCGACACATGCCATGTGGATGTCGTCGACCGGTGGGGCAACCTCGTCTCGGCGACGCCGAGCGGTGGCTGGCTGCAGAGCTCACCGGTCATCCCGGAGCTCGGCTTCCCGCTCGGGACACGTGCGCAGATGTTCTACCTGCAGCCGGGGTTGGCGAACTCGCTGCGTCCGCGAGTACGCCCGCGCACCACGCTGACACCGACCATCGCGCTTCGCGACGCAGAACCATGGTTGGCCTTCGGGACACCGGGCGGCGACCAGCAGGACCAGTGGCAGACAGCCTTCTTCGTCGACGTTGTGCGGAGCGACCTCCGCGGGACGCTGAATCTGCAGGCAGCGATTGACGCGCCGATGTTCCACACCACGCACTTCCCGTCCTCGTTCTACCCGCGTGATGCCCACCCCGGCGAGGTGTTCACCGAAGATCGCCTTCCGTCGACCGTGCTCGACGAGCTGGAGGAGCGGGGGCACACAGTCGTGCGCCCTGGAGGCTGGACCCTCGGCCGGCTGAGCGTGGTGGCGAAGGAGGGTGAGCAGCTGCGAGCCGCCGCGAACGCCCGCGGAGAGCAGGGCTACGCGGCAGGCCGCTGACCACCAGCCGTGGTCGACGCCCTTCGTGGACTCAGCCCCACGCGCCACCGAAAGCCGCGTCGGTGTTGGCCGCGATCGCCCCGCAGAGATCTGCGAGGTCATCGCCGCGCACCTCGGCCATCGCACGCACCGTCAGCGGGATGAGGTACGACGAGTTCGGTCGTCCCCGATACGGCGTCGGGGTAAGGAACGGCGCGTCGGTCTCGACGAGGATCCGGTCGATCGGAGCCAGACGAAGGGCGTCACGCAGGGGCTCGGCGTTCTTGAAGGTCACCGTCCCGGCGAACGACAGGTAGGCACCTCGGTGCAGGCAGCGCTCGGCGAAGCCGGCGTCACCAGAGAAGCAGTGTAAGACGGTCCGTGCCGGGGTCCCCTGCTCGTCGAGCATCGCGAGTACGTCGTCGTGGGCGTCGCGGTCGTGGATGACGAGCGTCTTGTCATGCGCATGAGCAAGCGCGATGTGCGCCGCGAAGGAACGTCGTTGCGCAGCGACGCCCTCAGCCCCGGTGCGGAAGAAGTCGAGCCCGGTCTCGCCGACCGCCCGCACCCGCGGACTCGACACCACGAGCCGCTCGATCCCTGCCAGCGCATCGTCGAGCCGACCGGCATCCTCCAGCTTCGGTGCTTCGTTCGGGTGGATGGCGACACCTGCGACGATGGCCGCGAAGCGGTCGGCCGTCTCCACCGCCCAGGCGGCGCCGGGCAGGTCACAGCCGATCTGAACGATCCGATCGACGCCGACGCTCCTCGACATCTCGAGCGCTTCAGCAGGATCGAGCCAATGCTCGCCGTCGTCGATGTCGAGATGGCAGTGGTTGTCCACGACCGCTACCGGAAGCGGCTCCGGCAACGGCGGACGGCTCAGGTCTCGAGAGCCGACGACGCCGGGGTCACGCTTCTCACGCGAACGCAGCGGACCCGTCACGTCGCCTCGTCGAGACGAGGGAACAGTGCCGGGCCCTTCGTCATCCTGACACCGGCCGGCAGCAACCCCCACCGCCCGGCTGCATCGATGCGCTGCCCAGCCAGGTCGCCGATCTCTGTCGCACCGAGGGACTCCCAGAGCGCGGCACACGTCTTCGGCATGACCGCGTTATGGAGCACGGCTACCGCGCGCAGCGACTCAGCCGCCGCATAGAGGATGGTCGGCAACCTGCCCCTGTCGGCCTCGGACGCGTCCTTGGCCAGCTTCCAAGGCTCCTGCTCGGTGAGATAGCCGTTGACGGTGCTGACGAACTCCGCCGTGGCGGAGATCGCCTCGTGAATCGCGAGCTGGCCCATCGCCGCATCCGCGTTCTCGACGGTGGCTTCGAGTGCGGCAGCCAGTGCGTGCTCTGCTGGCCCGGAGGATCCGGGTTGCGGGAGGATCCCGTCGTAGTACCTGCCCACCATGGCCGTGACACGCGAGGCCAGGTTGCCGAGCCCGTTGGCGAGCTCGTTGGTGTAGACCGCGCTCATGTGCTCCCAGGAGAAGCTTCCGTCGGAGCCGAACTGGATGGTCTTCGAGAAGTAGTAGCGGTATGCGTCGGAGCCGAAGTGGCTGGTGACGACCTCGGGCGCGATTGCTGTGGCCTTTGACTTGCTCATCTTCTCGCCGCCGACGAGGAGCCAGCCATGGGCGAAGACCTGATGCGGTACGTCAAGGCCCGCAGCCATCAGCATCGCCGGCCAGATCACCGCGTGGAAGCGCAGGATGTCCTTGCCGACAAGGTGCACGTCTGCCGGCCATAAGGTCGCGAACCGCTCCGGGTCCGTCCCGTATCCCGCCGCCGTGACGTAGTTGAGCAGCGCGTCGATCCACACGTAGAGCACCTGCGACTCGTCCCACGGGACCTTGATGCCCCAGTCGAACGTCGAGCGGCTGATCGAGAGGTCGTCGAGACCTTGCGTGACGAAGGAGACGACCTCGTTCCGTGCGGAGTCGGGCTGGACGAAGCCGGGCCGTTCCGCGTAGAGGGCTAGCAGCCGGTCGGCATACTTGGACATCGAGAAGAAGTAGTTGCTCTCGCTGACTGTCTCCACGGGCGTCTTGTGAATCGGGCAGCACTCGACACCGTCGATGATCACGAGTTCGGCCGGCAGCTTGAACTCCTCGCAACCTACGCAGTACGGCCCTTCGTACCGGCCTTCGTAGACGTCGCCGGACTCGTGAAGCCGCCGCCAGAACTGTTGCACGCGCTCCTTGTGGTCGGGCTGGGTGGTGCGGACGAACTGGTCGTTGGCCACGTCGATCGTGTCGAGGACGGGTTTCCACGCCGCCTCCACCAAGTGGTCTGTCCACTCCTGCGGCGACTGGCCGTGCTCTGCGGCCGCGCGCATCACCTTCTGCCCGTGCTCGTCGGTGCCGGTGAGGAACCAGACCTCTTCGCCGCGTTGTCGGTGCCATCGCGTCAGGACGTCGCCGGCAACAGTCGTGTACGCGCTGCCGATCGACGGTGCGGCGGTGACGTAGTAGATCGGAGTGGTGACGTAGTACGCCTTGGTGGAGGAGTCGACCATAGTCTCGATCCTAGAGTCGCACTCTCCAGGCGGCCGATTGTCCGAAAGCGGCGGCCGGCCATCGCGACTGGTCTACTGCCGGTGTGGCGACGAATGCCACTTCGCACACCTGTGAATCGTTCTCGGGCACTGGCGAGGCGGTTGAGGGTTATGCGACACTCGTCCCAAACCGGGGGCCCACGACTCATGGCGAGGTGACCGTGATGGCCGACCACCCGGTCACCCAAGGCAATCGGGGGTTGTTCGACCAGGTGGCGCCCGGCGTATGCTGACCGTTCACATGTCGCTTGTAACGTCCACCTCATGCCGACTGCCCCGACAGGCGATCCCGCACATCTCAGCGGTTGCCCCGTATCACCTCGCCTGCGGCACTGGGTCGATAGAGTTCGGGCTTCGCGACCAGACCAGTGAAGCTCAACCCAGTAGGTGAGGTTCCAGTGCAGCAGGCTGTGATGCCAGTTCTCCCAGACGCCTATATCATCGGTGCGCCCAAAGCCGGCACCACGAGCTTGGCAGCCTGGCTCGGTGAGCACCCCGACGGCTTCATGTCGACACCGAAGGAGCCCTTCTACTGGGCTTCCGATTACCCCAAGCTGAGAGCCCACTACGGCTTCGCCACGCAGAAGGCCTACTCGTGCCTGTTCGACAACCCGAGGTCGCACGCTGCAACGCTGCGGGCTGAGGGTTCGACGGTCTACCTGTACTCCCAAACGGCGGTTACCGACATTCTCGGGGCCGTACCGCATGCCCGGTTCGTCGTGTGCCTCCGCAACCCGGCCGACCTTCTCGCGTCCTACCACCGGACCCAGGTCGTGACTCTGAACGACCACGAGACGGACTTCGGGCGAGCGTGGAGGCTCCGGTCTTCTGGGTCCCTGAAGTCAGCCGACCCCATCGACCCGAAGCTGGTGGACTATCCGATGGTCGGTCGCCTCGGTGCTGCCGTTCAACACCTGCTCGGCATCGTCCCCCGCGAGCGCATCCACTTCGTCTTCTTCGAAGACCTGGTCAGCAGCTCCGCAGCCGTCTGGCACGACCTCACCGACTTCCTGGGTCTGCCGGGAGACGGACGCCAGAACTTCAGCCCGCAGAACCCCAGCAGGAGCATGTACAGATCTCGCCTGCTGCGCGAGGCACTGCACCGACCGCCCGCAGTCGTCGCAGCACCGGTTCGGGCTATCCGCCAGTGGTCACGCGAGAGCGACAGCCACGTCGTGCAGCAGCTGAAGCGAGCCACCTGGCGACCTGCGGCGAAGCCTACGTTGTCGACGCAGCTTCGCCAGGAGCTCGTGAGCTTCTTCGCCGACGATGTACGCCTCCTGGGCGAGCTGCTCGGCCGAGACCTTCAGGCGTGGACCGAGCTACCCAGCCGCACGGGGGCCCGCGCGACGTCGTAGCGACGACGTCAGCGGCTGACACTATGCGCCGCGCCGTAGACCACCCTTCGCGGCACCCCGGTGTCTCTCACCACCGCGTTGACGGCGTCTCTGCGCGACATGCCGGACGTGACCGCCTCGTCGACGAGCCGACCCAGCTCCTCTCGGTCGAACTGAACGACAGGCGCCATCCATCCCGAGACGACGACGGTGACCTCCCCTCGCACCCCGTCCTCCGCCCACGCGGCCAGCTCGGCTAGGCCTCCGCGGCGCACCTCCTCGTACGTCTTCGTCAACTCCCGGCACACGGCTGCGGCGCGGTCCTCGCCGAACGCCGCTGCCATCGACCGGAGCGCGCCCGAGGTGCGACGCGGCGACTCGAAGAAGACCATCGTGCGAGGCTCGCGCCCCAGATCTGACAGGCGGCGGTCGCGCTCACGCGGCTTCCTCGGGAGAAATCCCTCGAAGCAGAAGCGGTCCACGGGCAGTCCCGAGACGGCGAGCGCGGCCAGGACAGCGGACGGCCCGGGCACCGCCGTCACGTCGACCCCCGCTGCGACGGCGGCGATCACCAGCCGGTAGCCGGGGTCGGACACACTGGGTGTACCGGCGTCGGTCACGAGGACGACCCGCTGTCCCGCGCGAAGCGCCTCGACCAGCTGGGTCGTCCGCTCGACCTCGTTACCGTCGAAGTACGACACGACCCGACCCCTGATCTCCAGGCCGAGCTCAGACGTCAGCCGCCGCAGGCGGCGGGTGTCCTCGGCGGCGATCACGTCGGCGCCGGCAATCTCAGCCATGAGACGGGCGGACGCGTCGTCGGAGCAGCCGATCGGCGTCGCAGCCACCACCAGCGTCATGGCCGCATTGTCTCAGGACCGGAACCGTACGATGGCGTCCGTGTCGTCCGTCGCCCGCGAAGCGAACGCCCCCCAAGTTTCGCCGCACGGCGCGCTGGCGCTCCTCGGAAGCACGGTCACCGGTGAGCCGCTACCGCGCATGCGCAGGCGCCTTACCCCGCCGTCGTTCAGGAGCGACCCGGTCTGGGGCTGGCTGGCTCCGATCATCGTCTGCCTGCTCTCGGGCATCCTGCAGTTCTGGAACATCACCACACCGCACGACATCACGTTCGACGAGACGTACTACGCGAAGGATGCCTACTCACTGCTGGTGAGGCACTATGCGAGCAACTTCGTCAACGACGGCAACGCCGACAACGGCAGCGAGGCCGACAAGATCATCAACGCGGGGTCGACAAAGGGCATCTTCGCGGACGGCGCCAGCGAGGTCGTCCATCCCGAGGTCGGCAAATGGATGATCGCGGCCGGCGAGTGGATGTTCGGTATGAACCCTCTGGGCTGGCGCTTCTCGCCGGCCTTGATCGGCACGCTGATGGTGCTCGTCATGTGCAGGCTCGTACGGCGCCTGACCGGCTCGACGCTGCTGGGCTGCGTCGCGGGGGTGTTGCTCAGCCTCGACGGCCTCCACTTCGTGATGTCGCGGATCGCGCTGCTAGACATCTTCCTGGCTTTCTGGCTGCTGTGCGCTGTGCACTGCGTGGTGGCGGACCGCGACTGGGCGAGAGCACGTTTCGCGCGTCGCTACGAGACGTCACCGCAGCGCGGACGCCTCGACTTCGGGCCGGTCCGCGGGTTCCTGCTGCGGCCATGGCGGATCGCGGCTGGCGTGTGCTTCGGCCTCGCCTGCGGGACCAAGTGGAGCGCGATCTTCGTCGTCGCCGGGTTCGGACTCCTCGTATGGGCCTGGGACTCGGGGATGCGGCGTGCCGCCGGGGTGCGCTGGGCCCCGCTGAAGTCCCTGGTGGTGGACGCCATACCGTCGCTCTTCTCGGTCGTGCTGGTCGGCCTTGTCGTGTACATCTGCACGTGGATGGCTTTCCTCACCCATGCCCAGAAGTTCGAGGACGCGTTCGGGCAAGCCTCCGACGCCAACGACTGGACCTGGAGCTCGGTGGACGACCACCCGGACAACGCCATCGAAGGCGTCGCCCACGACCTCGACATCTTGTGGAACTACCACAAAGAGATCTACATGTTCCACACCGGCGACTACCTCGCCTCGCAGTACCACCCCTGGCAGTCAAGCCCGGGGGGGTGGCTGCTCCTCAGCCGGCCGATCGTGTTCGCCGTCGAGTCGGGGGACCAGATCCCCAACTGTCCGAGCACCGAAGGGTGCGTGCGCGAGATCGTCGCGCTGGGCAACCCGGTGCTCTGGTGGGGAGGTGTCGGGGCCCTGTTCGTCGGCCTGGGGCTGTGGCTGTCCCGCCGCGACTGGCGCTTCGGGATCGCTATCGTGGGAGTGCTCGCCACCTGGCTTCCCTGGTTCCGGTATGCCAACCGGCAGATCTTCTTCTACTACGGCGTCTCGATCATCCCCTTCACGATCATCGGCGTGACGCTGCTCTTGGGGAGAGTCCTGGGCAGAGCGGATGCGCCGTACAGGAGACGGTTGATCGGAGCGATCAGTGCTGCGACGTTCGTCGTCGCCGTGGCCGCCTGCTTCGCCTACTTCTATCCCGTGTTGAGCGACCACATCCTTCCCCTCGACGACTGGCGTCAGCGGATCTGGCTGACCTACTGGAACAAGACCGTGCCGGCACCGGGATCCTTCAGCTCACAGTGACGTCGGGTCGTGCCGGGGCTACCCGCGGGGCGCACACCGACTTGCAGATGACAATCGTTCTCATCCTCAGTAAGATGGACGTGTCCTGTCTCGTTTCCCCCGCCTCCTCCGGCACTCAGACTCGAGGTGACCATGGCTGTCTCGGCTCGTGCTGCCGGGCTGTTCCTGGCGGTGTCGACTGTCTGCGCCTCGATCACCGGCTGCGGCTCGCCGACGGCCAGCGCGAGCAAGGCCGACGTGACCGTCGTGGCGTCGACGGATGTCTGGGGTGACATCGCCTCGACGGTAGGCGGCCCCGGCGTGAAGGTGACGTCCTTCCTCTCGTCACCTGACCAGAACCCGCACTCGTACGAGGCCAGCTCACGCAACGTACTCACGATCTCCGAGGCGGACGTCGTGATCGAGAACGGCGGAGGGTACGACGACTTCATGGGCCGGTTGGTGGCCGCCAGCGACAGCCACCCCGCAGTCCTCGACGCGGTCGAAGTCTCGGGGGTGAGCACTCCCTCGGACGGTTCCCTGAACGAGCACATCTGGTACGACCTTCAGGCCGCTGAACAGGTGGCGACCCGGATGGCGGCCGCGTTCGGCGACGCGGACCCGGCGCATGTCCAGCGCTACCTGGACAACGCTCGTGCTTTCGCGGCGTCGGTCGAGCCGCTCGTGGCTCGCGAAGCCGCCCTGCGTCGCCGACTCGGTGGCCTCAACGTCGGCGTCACTGAGCCAGTGCCGCTGTACATGCTCGACGCCATCGGCGTCCATGACCTCACACCGGAGCCGTTCATGGCTGCCGTGGAGACCGGAGACGAGGTGTCCGTGTCGGTGCTCGACGAGACGCTGAAGCTTTACACGGAGCATCGGGTCGCGGCTCTCGTCTACAACGAGCAGACGACCGGCGTGTTGACCGACCGAGTGCTCGCGGCTGCGAAGGACTCGGGAACGCCTGCCGTCGGTGTCACCGAGACGCTTCCCGAGGGTACCGACTACGTCTCCTGGATGGCCGACAACCTGGACCGTCTCGACTCAGCGCTGAGCAGCGGATGAGACAACCCCTGGCACAGGCGGCGGTCTCGGCCGCGACCCCCACTCCCCCGGCAGCGACACCAGCCGGCCGGGTAGTCCCTGCCCTCCGAATGTCGGGGGCGTCGCTGGCCTACGGGGACCGAAAGTTGTGGTCCGGTCTCGACCTCACAGTCGAGCCGGGTGAGTTTCTCGCGGTGCTCGGCCCGAACGGCACCGGCAAGACGAGTCTGCTCAAGGTGCTGCTCGGCCTCACCCCCCTCACGTCGGGAACCAGCGAGGTAGATGGGCGGTCACTGCGAAGGGGCAACCCCGACATCGGCTACATACCCCAGCACAGCGGCTTCGACGCCGATGTGCCGCTTCGGGCGCGTGACCTGGTGCGGCTCGGTATCGACGGGCACCACTGGGGCGTGGGGCTGCCTCGTCCCGCCCGGCGGCGCCGGGTTGACGAGCTGCTGCGCCAGGTCCGCGCCACGGAGTACGCCAACGTGCCGGTCGGGCATCTCTCCGGCGGTGAGCAGCAGCGACTCCGGGTCGCTCAGGCGATGGCCACGGAGCCGCGTCTGCTGCTGTGTGACGAGCCCCTGCTCTCTCTCGACCTTCACCACCAGCGGCTGGTCGTGGAGCTCATCGACGCCCGTCGTCGAGACCACCACACGGCGGTGCTCTTCGTGACCCACGAGATCAACCCGGTGCTGCCGCTCGTCGACCGGGTCCTCTACATCATCGATGGTGCCTTCCGTCTCGGCACGCCCGATGAGGTCATGACCACGAGCGTGCTCTCGGAGCTCTACGGAGCCCCCGTCGAGGTGATCCGCCGCGACGACCGACTGGTCGTGATCGGATCGTCCGACGAGGCGGTCCACCACCACGCCGACGACCACCAGCACCCTCACCGGGGACGCCGATGACCAGCCTCGCCGCCGGTGTCGGGTGGCACGACATCGTCAACTTCAGCGACTACGGACATCTGCTTCCGCTGGTACGCAACTCGCTCATCGCCGCCGCGGTACTCGGCGTCCTGGGCGGAGTCGTAGGAGTTGTGGTGATCTTGCGCGACCTACCCTTCGCCGTCCATGGCATCAGTGAGCTGTCGTTCGCAGGAGCGTCCGGCGCCCTCCTCGTCGGGTGGAGCGTCGTCGGTGGAGCGTTCGCAGGGTCACTCGTCGCGGCAGCGCTACTCGGTGCGCTGGGGATACGAGCACGGGACAGGAACTCTGCGATCGGCGTCATCATGCCGTTCGGTCTCGGGCTCGGCGTCTTGTTCCTCGCCCTCTACCAGGGGCGGTCGAGCAACAAGTTCGGGCTTCTCACCGGGCAGATCGTGGCGGTCGACAGCACCTCGCTGCGTACCTTGGTCGTCACGACGGTGCTCGTGCTCACCGTCCTCGCGGCGATCTGGAGGCCGCTCGTGTTCGCGAGCCTCGATCCCGACGTCGCTGCGGCTCGGGGGGTACCGGTGCGGCTGCTCGGGCCGGCCTTCATGCTGCTTCTCGGATGTGCGGTCGCGCTCTCGGTGCAGGTGGTCGGTGCTCTTCTCGTCCTCGCCCTTCTCTGCGTGCCGGCGGCCGCCGCCACGAAGGTGACGGCATCCCCGCTGTGGGTTCCGGTGCTCTCGACGGTGTTCGCGCTCACCTCTGCTGTCGGCGGCACCTTCGTCGCCGTCGGTACATCGATACCGATCAGTCCCTACATCACGACGATCTCGTTCGTCATCTACCTCGTCTGCCGCCTGCTGGGCTGGGTGAGGGGCCGTCGCGGCTGGATCGCCCGAACGGCGCTCGAAGCTGGGGCGGCGGCATGAAGACGCGCGACACCAAGCAGCGCCAAGCGGTGACGTCGGCTCTCGACGAGGCCACCAGCTTCTGTACCGCACAGGAGCTCCACGACGTGCTGCGCCATCGCGGCGACAAGGTCGGCCTCGCGACCGTCTACCGGTCACTGCAGCTGATGGCCGACTCCGACGACGTCGATGTCATTCGAAGCGACGGCGGTGAGGCGCTCTACCGTCGTTGCTCTTCTCAGCACCACCACCACCTTGTTTGCCGCTCGTGCGCTCGCGCTGTTGAGGTGAGCGGACCGGCCGTCGAGTCCTGGGCTGACCGCGTCGCCTCCCAACACGGTTTCCGCGACGTCAGCCACACGGTCGAGCTCTCCGGTGTGTGCTCGTCCTGCGCGATCCAGGCATCGCGGTGACCGCCCACCCCAGGATCTCCCTCTCGTCGACGCCGACACGGCGAGAAGAGCAACGCGACAGATACCCACGAGCGCGGTAGTTTCTCGGGAAGCCGACGGGTCACGCCGGCACCCTCGAGAAGGGTTCAAGCTGATGCATCCTCGTCGTGCACTGCAGGTGGCTCAGGTTCTGGTCGTGTCCGCAGCAATGTTGGCTCCGGCCTATGCAGCGGCTCCGGCCTACGCAGCGGCACCGCCGCCCGCTGCGGCTCCCCACACCTCGGGCGGCGCGAGGACAGCAGCCGCCGCCGGCGCGACCGCGGCGAGCGCACGGCCGTCGCACACCGTCGCGGTCGGCACCGGCGGAGCGGTCGCGGCAGAGACGGTCGGCGCCTCGCGAGCAGGGCTCGCGGTGTTGAAGGACGGTGGCAACGCGATCGATGCCGCTGTCGCGACGGCCGCCGCGCTGGGTGTCGACGACCCCTTCGTCGCCGGGCCGGGCGGGGGTGGCTTCATGGTCATCTATCTCGCCCGGACACACAGGATCGTCACCATCGACGGCCGGGAGACATGCCCGCGTCGGTGCACGCCCGGACTCTTCCGCAAGCCGTCGGGCGAGCCGCTCGGCTTCGAGCTCGCGCGGCACTCCGGCATCAGTGTCGGCGTCCCGGGCATGGTGGCGCAGTGGGCCAAGGCGACCCGGCGATACGGCCGGCACAGCCTGGCTCGCAATCTCCGGCCGGCGATCCACCTCGCCCGGCGCGGGTTCCGGGTGACGCAGAACTTCCATGACTCGTCGCTCAGCGCGGTTCGCGACCTTGGTGCGTTCACGAGCAGCCGCAGGCTCTTCCTCACGCGCAGCGGGCGTGCGCTGCCCATCGGGAGCCACTTCCGTAACCCCGACCTCGCGAAGACCTACCATCGGCTGGGCGAGCGAGGGGCGTCCTACCTGTACGGCGGACCGCTCGGACATGCCATCGCGCAGACCGTCCAGCGCCCACCGGTCTCAAAGCGAGCCCCTTCGGGTTTCCGCGTGATCCACGGGATCATGACGGCGGACGACCTCCGCGACTACCGGGCGAAGAACCGGCGCCCCACGCGTGCGCTACCGCGGGCTCGACGTCTATAGCATGCGGCCCCCGTCCTCGGGCGGCTCCACGGTAGGAGAGGCACTCAACATCCTGTCCGGCTGGCCGATCGGCTCCGAAGGACGCGCCCGCGCACTGTTTCACTACCTGGAGGCGTCGAGACTCGCCTTCGCGGATCGCAACGCCTACGTGGGCGACAGCGACTACGTACCGGTTCCGGTGTCAGGCCTGCTCGACAAGTCGTTCGCCGCCACCCGCCGCTGCCTCGTGCACGACACGGCGTTGCAGAGCCCGGTGGCCCCGGGTGACCCATTCCGTCCATACACCTCGTCCTGTAGGGCCAAGCCTGCAGCTGCCTCACCCGTGAGGGAAGGCACCTCGACGAACCACCTCGTCACCACGGACAGGTGGGGAAACGTCGTCTCCTACACCAACACCATCGAGCAGCTCGCAGGTAGCGGCATCACCGTCCCCGGCTACGGCTTCCTGCTCAACAACGAGATGACGGATTTCGACTTCAGTCCTCCCGCACCCGGAGCTTACGACCCGAACCTTGCCGCCCCCGGCAAGCGGCCGCGCTCGAGCATGAGCCCGACGATCGTGATGAGGCACGGCCGTCCCTGGCTCGCGGTCGGGTCGCCCGGCGGTGCGACCATCATCACCACGGTGTTGCAGACGCTCGTCAACCGGATCGACTTCGACATGCCATTGCCTAAGGCCATCGCCACACCGCGGGCGAGCCAGGAGAACGCCGGAGCGAGCCTCGTCGAGCGACAGTTCGCCGGCGCGCCGTACGGACGAGTGCTGAGGAAGCGGTACGGCGAGACATTCAGCGTGGCTCAGCCTCCAGACGACGTCATCGGCTTCGTCAACGCGCTCGAGTTTCTCCGGCCGCGCCTCGTCGAGGCGGCGACAGAGCCCACTCGGCTCGGCGGAGGTACGGCGTTCGTCGTCCACCCACGCTGACGACGTGCCGGGGTCTTTCAGCCGGAACGCCCGGTCGCGGGGGAACTGGCCGTCACCGTCAACCCCGCGGCCGGTAGCCGAGGTGTAAGGCGTGTACCGGCGGCTTCGGGCGGGGCTCTGAGGGAACAGGTAGCGGTCTCGGGCGGTACTTGCATCGACCACTACTGTGTACGAGGCTGAGCCGTCCGCGCGCCGTGCTGCTTGCATCGCCGCCGTCATCGACCTTTATAGGAGAACCGTGGCGATTCCAGAGCCGAGCAGGTCAGGTTTGCTGGCCTTCGGGGACTGGCAGACGTGGTACCGCGTCACCGGAGACTTCGAGGCAGCGTCCAAGACCCCGGTCGTCGTGCTGCACGGAGGACCGGGGGCGACGCACAACTACACCCTCCGGATGGCACGGTTGGTCGAACAAGGATGGCCCGTGGTGCACTACGACCAGCTCGGTGCGGGGCTGTCGACTCACCTGCCTGACAAGGGTGCCGATTTCTGGACCGTGGACCTGTTCCTCGACGAGCTCGACAACCTGGTGGCCGAACTGGGGCTGAGCGACGGGTATCACGTGATCGGCCAGTCCTGGGGCGGCATGCTCGGCGCGGAGCACGCGATACGTACCCCAACCGGCCTACGTAGCCTGGTGATCGCCGACTCGCCGGCGTCGATGGAGCTGTGGGTCGCCGAGGCAAACCGGTTGCGCGACGATCTTCCACCGGAAGTCCAACAGGTGCTCCTCGAGCACGAGGAAGCCGAGACGACGGACAGCGCCGAGTATGCGGAGGCGGAGAAGGTGTTCTACGACCGGCACGTGTGCCGGATCGTCCCCAACCCGCCGGAGGTCACCCAGAGCTTCGACAACATCGCCGAGGACCCGACCGTCTACCACACGATGAACGGCCCGAGCGAGTTCCACGTCGTCGGCACGCTGCGGACATGGTCGGTGATCGACCGGGTGCCGAGCATCACCGCCCCTACCCTGCTCGTGTCTGGTGAGTACGACGAGGCGACCCCAGCGACGATGCAGCCCTTCATGGACGGCATCGACGATGTGCGGTGGGAGATGTTCACGCAGTCCAGCCACATGCCCCACGTCGAGGAGGAGGAGCGTTTCCTCTCGGTGGTGGGCGCTTTCCTGCAGGACCACGAGTGAGGAGAGACTCCATGAAGCTTCGGCGCATGTCCATAGTCGTAGGAGGTGCGGCGCTGGCGCTGGCTACAGCCGCCTGTACCGGCGGTTCGTCCTCCAGCTCGAACGGCGACGGAACGTCTTCCAGTCCGGACACTGCCGGATCGTCGTCGGGTACGTCGAGCGACTCGCCGGCCGCTCCTGCGACGTTCCAGCCGGAGCACCAGGGCGGCACTCTGCACCTGGTGGCGAAGTCGGCCGGGGGCACGCTCGACCCGAAGGTCAACTACACCCTTCAGTACTGGCAGCTCTACCAGGCCACCTACGACGGACTTCTGGCTTTCACCAAGCAGGCCGGGGATGCCTCCTTCACCGTCGTACCCGACCTGGCCGAGTCGATGCCGAAGGTGACCAACGGCGACAAGACCTACACCTTCACCCTGCGCAAGGGGATCAAGTTCTCCGACGGCTCACCAGTCACCACAGACGACGTCGTTGCGTCTTTCAAGCGGATCTTCACGGTCTCCAGCCCCACCGCGGGCACGTTCTACAACGGCATCGTCGGAGCGGACGGGTGCCTGAACGACCCTTCCACCTGCGACCTGTCAAAGGGAGTCATCGGGGACGCCAACGCGAACACGGTGACGATCAACCTCGTCGAGCCCGACCCGGAGTTCCCCTACAAGCTCGCTGTACCGCACGCTTCCATCAACCCTGCCTCCTCGCCGCCCAAGGACGCGGGTTCGAACCCCATCCCGACCACCGGCCCCTACATGTTCGCCTCCTACGACCCTAATCACGAGCTCAAGATGGTGCGCAACCCCTACTTCAAGGAATGGTCGCAGCAGGCACAGCCGCAGGGGTATCCCGACGAGATCGACGAGACCTTCGGCCTGACCGTCGAGTCCGAGGTGACCGCTGTCGAGAACGGACAGGCCGACTGGATCTTCGACCCTCCACCGGCGGACCGGCTCAACGAGATCGGCACCAAGTATGCGTCCCAGGCGCATGTCAACGCGCTGACGGCGTTCTGGTACCTGGCGATGAACACCAACTTGGCGCCGTTCGACAACGTGAAGGCCCGCCAAGCGGTCAACTGGGCCGTTGACCGCAACTCTGTCGTCCAGCTGTACGGGGGCCCGAACCTGGCCGCGCCGGTCTGCACGGTCCTCCCCCCCGGATTTCCCGGGCACGTCGACTCCTGCCAGTACACGAAGGACGGCGGCCCCACGTGGCAGGCGCCTGACCTGGAGAAGGCGAAGCAGCTGGTGCAGGAGTCAGGCACGGCCGGCACGAAGGTCGGTGTCGTGGTGACTGACGACGAGGTGAACAAGGCGATCGGTGAGTACGTCCAGAGTGTTCTGAACTCGATCGGCTACCAGGCGACGCTCAAACCCATCTCCGGCAACATCCAGTTCACCTATATCCAGAACACCAACAACAAGGTCCAGATCAGCCTCTCGTCGTGGTACCAGGACTACCCGGCCGCGTCGGACTTCCTCAACGTGTTGACATCCTGTGCATCCTTCCACCCAGGCAGCGACTCGAGCATCAACATCCCCGGCTTCTGCGACAAGAACGTCGACGCGCAGATGCAGAAGGCGCTCGTCACGGAGCGCACGAGCATGGACAAGGCGAACGCGATCTGGGCCAAGGTGGACCAGAACGTGATGACGCAGGCGCCGATGGCTCCGCTGATCACCCCGAAGCTCATCGACTTCACCTCGTCACGGGTGGGCAACTACCAGTTCAGCAAGCAGTTCTACATGCTGGTCGACCAGGTGTGGGTGCAGTGAGCCGACCGTGACCACCGTGGCTCCCACGGACCTGGTCGGCAGCACGGCGGCGGGGCAGTCCGCCGCGGCCTCCGCCGGCCCGTGGCGGACTGCCCTGGTCACGCTGCGCCGGGACCGGGTGGCGATGGTGTCGCTTGGGGTGTTCCTGCTCGTCGTGGCCGCCTGCATCCTGGCCCCTCTGTACGAGCACGCGATCGCCCACACCGACGCTTTCACCTCGAGCATCTCGGCCACCACGATCGTGAACGGCAAGGAGGTCCCGGTACTGGCCTCGAGCAGTACCGGACTGGGGCTCGGAGTGACGCCGATCGGGCCGACCTGGGACGTGCACCACTACTTCTTGGGTGCAGACGGCCAGGGGCGCGACGTCATGGCGCGTTTGTTGTACGGCGGTCGCAACAGCTTGCTGATCGGTATCGTCTCGGCGGTCATCGCCTGCGCGTTAGCGACCGTTCTGGGTGTGGCGGCCGGCTACTTCGGCGGTGTCCTGGACTCCGTGCTCTCCCGGCTCTTCGACGTCATCTGGGCGTTTCCCGTCTACCTGCTGGCCATCTCACTCTCGGTGGTACTGCTGACCAGTGGGCTGCAGCTCGGTCCGGTGCGCATCGAAGGGGACAGCCTCTGGCTCCCGATTCTCATCATCGCGGGCATCTATGTCCCCTATGTGGCGCGACCCCTGCGCGGCCAGGTGCTGAGCCTGCGCAATCGGGAGTTCATCGTGGCAGGCGTCGGCCTCGGCGCGTCCGACCTGCGGATACTCCGCAAAGACGTGCTCCCCAACGTGCTGCCGACGGTGCTCGTCTTCCTGCCGCTGATGACGGCGCTCAACATGCTCACCGAGTCGGCGCTGTCGTTCTTGTCGATCGGCGTGCAGCCGCCGAACGCGAGCTGGGGCACGATCATCAACGACGGGCTCGGACTTCTCTACACACGGCCAATGGTCACGGTGGCCCCGGGTCTGCTGATAGTCGTCACCGCCGTCGCGCTGAACCTGCTCGGCGACGGTGTGCGCAGCGCGCTCGACCCGAAGGCGCGACTGCGGGGTGCTGCCTGAATGCTGCCGTTCATCCTGCGTCGGACGGCCGCCGCCGTCTTCGTGCTCTTCACGATCAGTGTGCTCGTCTTCCTCATCTTCTTCGCGACCCCGGGCGTCGACCCTGCGGCGCGGATCGCCGGTCGCAACGCCGACCCAGCGACGCTCGCGCAGGTGAGTCACGAGTTCGGTCTCGACCGGCCGATCCCGATCCGGTACGGGCTGATGATGCAGCACCTGTTCATCGCCCGTGACCTGACCTCCTTCGTGAACCGCGGCGTGCTCGTCATCCCTCAGATCCTGCACGCCGTCCCGGTGACGCTCTCCCTGGTAACCGGTGCCGCGATCATCTGGATGGTGCTGGGACTGGCGATGGGAACGGCCTCCGCCGCCAAGCGCGGCACCGCCCTCGACCCGGTGATCATGCTGCTAGGCGTCGTCGGCGTCTCGCTCCCGGTGTACTGGCTTGGTGAGGTCGTCAACCTGTTCACTCAGAGTCGGTGGCACTCCGGCATCTTCGCGTGGGTGCCCCCACTGGGGTATGTCGGTATCTCTGAGAATCCGGGCGAATGGGCACTGCATCTGGTGTTCCCGTGGCTGACGCTGGCCGCTCTCTACGCCGGAATCTACGCCCGGGTCCTGCGAGGCGAGATCCTCGAGGCGCTCAACGAGGACTACGTACGCACCGCCCGCGCCAAGGGGCTGTCTGAGCGGCGGATCCTGGTGCGGCACGCTCTGCGGTGCTCGCTGATCCCGGTCGTGTCGCTGTTCGGCCTCGACTTCGGTGCCTTGGTCGGCGGCTCCGCGTTGCTGACCGAGGTGGTCTTCGGTCTGCCGGGCGTCGGCAAGCTGACCTTCGACGCACTGCAGAACCTCGACCTGCCCGTGATCATGGGGTGCGTCCTGTACGCGGCGTTCTTCGTCGTACTCGCCAACGCCTTCGTGGACGTCTTCTACGCGGCCCTGGATCCCAGAGTGCGCCGTGTCTGAGGCGTCTGCTTCTCCAGACCGCAGCACCGACCCGCTCCTCGAGGTGCGAGACCTGACGGTCACCTTCCGCACTCGGCGGGGTCTAGTCACCGCGGTGGACGGCTTGTCTTTCTCTCTCGGCCACTCCGACGTTCTCGGGATCGTCGGCGAGTCGGGCTCGGGCAAGAGCGTGTCGATGATGAGCCTGCTCAAGCTGATCCGTGACCCCAACGCATCCGTCTCGGGACAGGCGCTCTTCCGTGGGCGTGATCTCATCGCCATGCCCGACAAGGAGCTTCGGACCCTTCGTGGGCGTGAGATCGCGATGATCTTCCAGGATCCGATGACCGCGATGACGCCCGTCTACACTGTCGGCTGGCAGATCGCGGAGCAGATCCGCACACACGAGTCAGTGACCAAAGGGGCCGCTCACGAGCGGGCCATCGACCTCCTCGACGAGGTGGGCATTCCCGACCCTCGCCGACGCGTCAACGACTACCCCCACGAGTTCTCGGGCGGAATGCGCCAACGCGCGGTCATTGCGATGGCACTAGCCTGCAACCCCGCGCTGCTCATCGCCGACGAGCCGACGACGGCGCTCGACGTCACCACTCAGGCGCAGATTCTCGAGCTGATGCGACGGCTCCGCGTCGAGCACGGGTCCTCGATCATCCTCATCACCCACGATATGGGGGTGGTCTCCAACATCGCTCATCAGGTCCTGGTGATGTACGCCGGTCGGGCCGCCGAGCAGGGCCCGAAGAGCGAGGTCTTCCATCGCCCGAGACACCCGTACACATGGGGACTGCTCGGCTCGGTCCCTCGTCCACGCGCTGAGCGGGTCCGCCGGCTGCCCACCATCCCTGGGTCGCCGCCGTCCCCACTCGACATCGCGCCAGGATGCCCGTTCGCGCCTCGTTGCCGGCTCCGGCACGACAAGTGCGACGAACGGCCGCTGCTCGAGGGCGGCATCTACCATGTCGACGCCTGCTGGCTCCCACGGGACCGTCGGCAGGAGCTGCGCCGGAGCCTGACGGAGATCGCTGTGAGCGACGGTGCCCCCAGGGGTGCTGCCGAGCCGCCGGGTGACTTCAGCGGGGTCCCCGGAGACACCAGAGCGCAGAAGCGGGCGTAATGACAGACTCCATGACCGGACCGGGCGACGTCCTGTTGTCGGCTGACAACCTCTCCAAGCACTTCCCGGCCCGGGGTGGCTCGCTCGTCGGGGGACGTCAGGTGCTGCGCGCCGTCGATGGAGTCTCCCTCGAGGTCCGCTCCGGGGAGACCTTGGGCGTCGTCGGGGAGTCCGGCTGCGGCAAGTCCACGCTCGGTCGCTGCCTGGTCCGGCTCACCGACATCACGTCGGGCACGGTCACCTTCGACGGCCGCGACATCACCCGGCTGTCACGCCGTCAGCTCCGCCCAGTTCGCCGTGACCTTCAGCTGGTATTCCAGGATCCGTATGCCTCGCTCAACCCACGTCGCCGTGTGGGCGACATCCTCTCCGAGCCGCTCCAGATCCATAGGTACGGCGACCGTCGGGCCATCGCCCGCAGGGTGCAGGACTTGCTCGAGGTCGTGGGACTGAGCGCCTCACATACCGACCGATTCCCGCATGAGTTCTCCGGGGGCCAGCGACAACGGGTCGGCATCGCCCGGGCGCTGGCGATGAACCCCAAGGTGATCGTCGCCGACGAGCCGGTCTCGGCCCTCGACGTCTCGATTCAGGCGCAGGTGCTCAACCTCTTCGCGGACCTGCAGGACGAGTTCGCACTCACCTACGTGTTCATCGCCCACGACCTTGGCGTGGTCCGTCATGTCTCGACCCGGATCGCCGTCATGTACCTCGGCGAGGTCGTCGAGACCGCAGCCGCCGACCCGCTCTACAGCCGGCCCGCGCACCCGTACACCGAGGCCCTATTGTCAGCGGTTCCCGACGTCGAGGACGAAGACATCGCCCCCCAGGAACGGATCCTGCTCACGGGCGACGTGCCGAACCCGGTCAACAAGCCGTCAGGGTGTCCGTTCCGTACCCGCTGTCCCTACGCTCAGGACGTCTGCGCCGAAGAGCACCCGCCGCTGCGACTGGTCGCGCCGGGCCGACTTGTCGCCTGTCACTTCCCCCTGCTCACGACATCTGGCGACATTGCGCCGCACGCGCTCTCGGCGCAGAGGTCCTCCGGCTGACTGTCTGTCGCGGTCACCATGTGGTCGCCGCCTGGCGCCCTAGGCGTCGGCGAAGGTGGAGCTGCCGGGCACGGCGTCTGGCCAACTCTGCCAGGCGAGGGTCCAACTCAACCAAGGCTAGCCCCGTTTCGGGGGGCTTGGGGGACTGATTCGCGGCTTACCGCATGCTCGGCCTTGAGCGAGCTGGCTCGAGAAGGGCGTGGACATGCATGTCGTGCCAGCCATCCAGATGGAGCGCCTGCTGTCGTCGGGTTCCCTCGTAGATGTAGCCAGCTTTCACGGCCACACGACAAGAGGCTGCATTCGCGGTCGAGTGGTTCAGCTCGAGTCTGTGCAGGCCACCGCTTCGGAGCATCCAGCTGGACGCCGCGCGGAGCGCTCGTGCTGCGACGCCACGTCCTCGACAGGACCGCACCGTCCAGTAGGCGGCTTCGGCAAGACCCTCACTGAGATCGACGCAACGGAACCCCGTCCGGCCTTGCAGGACGCCGTCGCGGGTCACGGCCCAGCTTGCGCCGGTTTCCGCCGTCCAACGGTCTGACCAGGAAAGAACCCAGGAACGTGCCTCAGCTTCGTCCATCGTTCGGACATGCCAGCGCTGGATGTCCGGGTCAGCGTAGGCATCGGCGACTGCCGCGGCATCGGATACACGCCACGGGCGCAGAGTCAGCTCGTCGAGGGACAGCGTCGGCTGTTCTTGTCCCTTGATATGGCCGGGAGCGGCGACTGCACGCACGAGCGCAGGCATTGCCTCATACTCCCAGGGCTCAGATCCATCGACACCTCTGGCCCTGAGGACGGGGGCGCGCCGATCACTCGCTCAGATCCTTCTTCCCAAGTCCGGGTCGGTCTCCGGGCGCGTTCTGCAGGCGATCGTCGTGAACGGCCACGCGCGCCTTAGCCTCGGTGACCACCCGGAGCCGGCGAGCGTCAGTTTGCCTCTCGCAGGGTGAGCTTCATCGATACCGTGTCTCCAACATCGAGTCCCTCGGCTCGGCGAACGGCGTCCTTCAGCGGCACGACGTACCGCCCGTTCTTCGGGAACAGCGACGTCTCCCATCGGGTCTCCCCCACGCGCCACCCGGACGGGAATCATGCCCCAGCCGTACGTCACCGACCCGGCCAGCCCGTGTAGGTCGTCGCTCTGTTCATCGGGGATGGTGACGAGTGGTACGGCGACGGACCTCGCCAGTGCCAGACCTCGCCGGAGAACTCGACGTCCAAGCCGCGCATGCTCATGAACGTACGCCCGGTACAGGTGCGTCGGCATGACAGATGTTCTGGGGTGGCCGGGAGTTCCGGGTCCTCGGCGCCTTCCGTTCGCACGACAGCGGTGAGCGGCAGGAACTGTTGGCGGCCTACGACGGCGATCGGATGGTCGGCAACGCCGTGCCGTGGTCAGTTCCTGCTCGACAGCACCGACAAGGAAGCGTTCACGCTGAGCGTCGACGTGCCCGAGCGCCGGCGCGGTTTCGGCCGGGCGCTAGTCCAGCGGGTAGGCAGGTCGCCAAAGACGACGACTGGTCGCTGCTTCTGGCCGATTCCAGAATGGCCTTCGACCACCGCGAGGGCCACGGCCACCAGCGGCCCCGACTGGAGTGACGCCCGTCAACGCAGCAGGATGACGCGCCCAGGAAGTCCGAGCGGATCGCGGCAGACGAGTGCTGTCCTATCTTGGTGAAGTGGGCGATGACACCTGGGCCGGTTTGGCAGCTCCGTTTGCCGATGATGCTTATGCCTCCGTGAAGGGCCAGGTGCGGACGTATGTGTTGCACCGGCAGCTGTTGGAGCATCTGCCCGCTCCCCCGGCGCCTGTGCTTGACATCGGCGGCGGCGCGGGCCATCAATCGTTACCGCTGGCCCAAGCCGGCTACGACGTGACGTTACTCGACTCGTCGCCGGCGATGCTGACCAAAGCGCAACAGCGAGTCCAGCGGCTGCCCGTTGGGGTCCAGCGACGGGTCACACTCGTAGAGGCCGACGGTGAGAACGCCGATGAGGCGGTGAATGGTCAACGCTTCGCCGCGGTGTTATGTCATGGGGTGCTGGGGTACCTCGAGCAACCGGAGCCGTTGGTCGATCAGATGTGCCGATGCGCTACCCCAGCCATTGGCGAATCGGGCCGAGATGGCCATCATCTTCGCCCGCGGGCAGCGATAGGGATCGGCTGTCAGGGCCGTTGGGCTCGGCGCAGGGATTGACCTCCGCGTCCGCACATCGGTAGGGGACGCCGTCGTACGCCGTGACCTCTTGGCTCAGCAAGTGGTCGGTCAGCTCCACGAACTCGCGGGATCGGGCCACCTGTTCCGATAGGGACCAGTTGACGCCGACCGGTAGCCGCCCGCGGATGGCATGGGCAGCTGCGGGTCACAGGCAGTGGCCGACGATAGTCAATAGCATGTGGGCCGGGGTGTCGAAAGCCGGCTCCCGTAGGAGAGGAAGGGACGAACGCGATGAAGACCATGACATGCCGACAGCTCGGCGGGCCGTGCGACCTGGAGCTGCGTGGCGAGACTGCCGACGAGGTCATCAAGGCTCAGGATCGGCACCTCAAGGATGCGGTGAAGGGCGGAGGTGCGGCCCACGAGCAGGCACACCAAGATATGAAGGACCGTTGGAAGCATCCCATCGCGTCGATGGGTTGGTACCGCGATGCAAAGAAGGCCTTTGCCGAGCTCCCCGAGGACTGACGACCCGCTGACTCGCACGCGCGTGACAGGTTCGTCACTGGAGCAATCCCTTCTCAGCAAGCTGACGCGGCGAAAGTGCCGGCGCAACCGCTCCTGAACGAAGTGCGGACCGGCCAGTCCCGCCAGGAGGCGCCCGCCTTCACGGCGTCGCTGCCGCTTGATCATCGCTTCGGCGTGTTTCATTGTGAACGGTCGGCCGGTGGTGTCCTGCTTTCCTAGCGGACAACTTGATACAACACACGAGTGGGTATGTCCCCGGGGGTTCGGCTCCCCACCTTGGCCAGAGGCCGTCTCCAGAGCGCCGATTCAATACACGAACTGAGCAGTACCGTCCGCGAAGTTCCTCGGTTTGCCACCAAGTCAGGCACCCCCTGGGCTCGTCCGCCGACCGAACCGGATTGGACCGTCTCAACACGCCGTGGTGCGCCGGGGGTGCGCAAGAGAGCGAAAGACCGGCGAATGACAACGGCCGAATCCGACCCTGCCGTGATGTTTCCGCAGGCGAAAGGTGGTGCCGTGGTGGTGGAGCTGAGGGGATTCGAACCCCTGACCTTCTCATTGCGAAGGCTGGGGAACGCTCAGATCCGCGCTCGCACCACGCTCCTGGCGTGCATGGATCGCGCCGCCTGGATACGCGAAGGCACACAGGGGGAACACAGGTGGCACCATGGTTGGGCCACTGATCCGATAGCCAGCTGCCTTGCTCGGCGGTGCTCGGGGTCAAGGGTGGCCGGCGGCCATCGCGTAGCGACGTCTTAGAGCCCTTGAGGTCGCGTACCGGCGTGCAAACCCTCGGGATCGGGTCGGCGGCTCGAAGGCGAGCCGGCTCCAAGCCTCGAGATGGCTCGCGACATTGGCCATCTTGGATGTCCAGGTCTCTTGGACGCCAGGCTCATTCCTTATGTGCGCGCCTCAGCTTCGCTGCGCGAGGACGGCGCGCCAGCGCCGCCCGCAGCGCACGTCGCGCCGAAGGCGCAACTTGAACCAGTAAAGAAATTCGTAACCGACTCACGTCGAGTGTTGTGTCGAGTGTTGGGTGGGCCGCGCGTTGCAGTCATAACGGTGGCATGTCGCTGTTCGGCCGGATGGGCCCTGGCCGCGGGCGTGCACCGCGGCGACGCGTGTCGTCTGGTCGTTTGAGCGAGGGCTAGCGACCTCGATCGCCGATCAGTCGGCCGCACGATTGAGTGCGGTGCGGTGATGGGCCAGCAGGCGGTGGTGATCTTGGCCCGGGGAACTGCTCGGGCTGACGTGCACGGTGACGTCATCGAGTCTTGGTACGTCGTGGAGGAGGCGATGGTGCGCTTCGATGGCGATGTCATGGGCTTGGACGATGCCGAGGGCGCTGTCGACCACGATGCCGGTTTCAGCCCGGATACGGTGGCCTATCCAGCGCAGACGCAGGTCCTCGATGTCTTGCACACCATCCACGGACCGAAGGCTGGCCTCGGCCGTATCGACCAGGTCGGGCTCGACGGCGTCCATCAGCCGGCGGTAGATGTCGGTGACGGCGCTGCGCAAGACAAACAAGATGGCCACGGTAATCAGAAGTCCGACGATCGGGTCGGCTAGCGGGAACCCGGCCAAGACTCCGAATGCGCCGATCACCACGGCGAGGGACGTGAAGCCATCTGTTCGGGCGTGCATGCCGTCGGCCACGAGGGCGGCTGAGCCGATGCTGCGGCCGACCCGGATGCGGTACAGAGCAACCAGTTCGTTGCCAGCGAAGCCGACCAGCCCGGCAGCAATGACCACCCACACGTGCGTGATCGGTTGCGGATTGATCAGGCGCCGTATCGACTCATAGGCGGCCAGCAGCGCTGACAGGGCGATCATGGCCACGATGAACACACCGGCCAGGTCTTCGGCCCGGCCGTAACCGTAGGTGTAGCGCCTTGTTGCCGCTCGGCGGCTGAGTACGAAGGCAGTCCACAACGGGACTGCGGTCAAGGCATCGGAGAAGTTGTGAATGGTGTCGGCCAATAGCGCCACCGAACCCGTCAGCACCACGAGCACGGCCTGAACTACGGCAGTCAGGCCGAGCACCGCCAGGCTGATCTTGACCGCCCGGATTCCTTCCTGGCTCGACTCCAACGCCGAATCGACTGATTGGGCGGCGTCGTGGCTGTGCGGCGCAACCAGACCTCGAACGAAACCGACCAACCCATGGCCATGGTCGTGGTCGTGGTCATCCTGGTGAGTCACTGTCACGACGACTCCGCTTGGTCGGCTAGGGCTGAGTGCAGCGTTGCGAGACCGGCGCCGCCCTGATGATGTTCCGGAACACCTGGGCCGGCGTGCTCGGCGTTGAACACGGCGTCTCGAACCAGCTGGGCTACATGGTCGTTCTCGATCCGGTAGAACACCTTGGTTCCTTCTCTGCGGGTCTGCACGAGTCTGGCCATCCTGAGCTTGGCTAGATGCTGGGAGACGGATGCCGGCGCCCGACCGAGGTACTCGGCCAAGTCGTTGACGGCCAGCTCTCGCTCAACCAATGCCCACAGAATCTCTACCCGAGTCGCGTCAGCCAGCATCCGAAACACCTCGACCGCCAACTCGACCTGCTCTCGAGCCAGGCGGCGTCGGCAGAAATCTATATCTGCATCCATACGCAGATATTAGTTGATGATCGGAGGGCCCGCGTAGCGCAACCTACGAGGTGGGCTTGAGCAGGTGGCTCATCGTGGTGATCTCAGCGGACTGGGCGCGGATGATGCCGGCCGCCAGCGCTTTGGCCGGCGGGTAGCTGCCCTGCGCTCGCTCGGCACGGGCTGCCTCGATCGCTCCTTGGTGGTGGACGACCATCATGGTGAGGAACTGTCGATCGAACGCCTTGCCGGTGAGTCCTCGCAGTCTGGACGTGTCGGAGCGGCTCATCATCCCCGACCCGGACATGGAGCCGTCACTCATCCCGCTACCCATCTCCATCGACATCGGCTCCTTCCACGCCGTCAGCCATCCCCTCATCCGGTTGATCTCCGGGTTCTGAGCGGCCTGGACCTGGGTCGCCAAGGCTCTGACCTCGGAACTGGCGGCCCGATTGGCAGCAAGCTTGGCCATCGCGATGGCCTGAGCGTGATGGGGGATCATCTGCTGGGCGAACATCACGTCAGCGGCGTTGTGGTCACCACCCGAAGCGGCGGTGCTCGTCGAGCTGCTGCCACAGCCGGCAAGGGCAACGGCACTCGCCACGGCGGCCACGAGGTAGATGAAGCGTCGCATGCTGATTGCCTCCAGGCAGTTGAGTGAGATTCCGGGAACTCTTCGGCCACCGGCCCGTGGTCATCAACGCAAACCGACCCCAGGACACCGCTGGTCATTCCTGATGTCGACGTGACGGCGCCTCGCCGGGGGCTGTCGACTCGCTGTGATCACCACCGTGGTGGTGAGCGTCATGGGCATGGCCGTAGTGGTCTGCCATGTCGTCTGGGCCGCCGTTCATCATGGCGAGCATCTCCATGCCTCCCGTGCGGACGAACCGGATCACCAGAGCTGCGGCGAGGACGAGGAAGGCGATGTTGAGAAAGGTCGTGTAGTTCCACGACACGCTGGCCATAGTGACCTGGGCGTGCTGCGTGTCGGGTATCAGCCGCAGGAGCCCGAAGGCCACTTCGACGACGTAGCCGGCGACCACCGAGGCGACGTAGAAGGTGCCGAACAGGAACAGGGCCATCCGGCCGCCGTAGTACTTCTTGTAGATCACAAGGATCGGGATGATCAGCAGGTCGGCGAAGATAAAGCTGACCACCCCACCGAAGCTGATCCCGCCGTTCCACAGCACCGCCGCCAGCGGCACGTTCCCTATCGAGCAGACGAAGCTGGCCATCGCGACGATCGGGCCGATCAGCGGACCCCACAGCTTCGCCAGCACCGGGTGATCGATCAAGAAGAACGACTGCCAGAAGCTCTCCGGCACCCACGCCCCGATAGCTCCGGCGATGAGCAGGCCGATAACGATGTCACGCAGCACCGCGGCCCACTCCATCACAAAGATGTGGCTCACCGCCGTGAACCCCTTCGACGAGCGCAGTCGGCGCCACACCGACCCTTCCTCGGCGACGCTCATGTCCATCGCGGCGTGGCCCTCCATCGACCCGGCCAGACCCTTGTCAGCCTGCCTGCGGGCGGCGGCGAGGAGCCGAGGCCGCAAGAACGCCCCGAACAGTACGGCCAGGACCACGATCATGATCGGACCGCCGACAAACTCACCCAGGGTGAACTGCCAGCCCATCAGCAGAGCTAAAATGATGCCCAGCTCGATCACCAGATTGGTCGAAGCCACCTCGAACGCCATCGCCGCGGTGAAGTTCGCGCCCTTGCGGAACAGCGACCGGGCCAAGGCGACCGCCGCGTACGAACACGACGAAGACGCGGCGCCCAGCCCGGCCGCCACCGCCAACGTCTTTGGGCGGTCGTCGCCGAGCAGCCGGGTGACGGTCTGGCGTCGCACCACCGCCTGCACGGCCGCGGACAACGAAAAGCCAAGAATCAGGGCCCAGGTGATCTCCCACGTCATCGAGAAGGCCAGCTCCAACGCCCGACCAACGGCGTCCACAACGTTCACCGGGACCCCCTAGTCATCGTCGGGCTCAGCGCGGGTCATGGCCACCAGCTGGCGCAGACAGTGCTCACGCAGCGGCGCCGGGAACCCAGGGCCGAGCCGGTAGAACACAACCCGCCCCGACTTGCGGGTCGTAACCAGACCGGCAGTGCGCAACAGACGCAGCGCGTAGCCCACCGAATCCTCCGTCGCGCCGAGCGCCAGAGCCAGGTCGCCGACGCACAACTCCTCCACCTCATCGAGGGCATAAAGGATGCGGGCCCGCACCGGATCCGCCAACAGCGACAACAACGACACCAGCCGGCCCGCGTCCTCGGCCGACAGTCCCCGACTACGAGCGCGGGCAACGCGTTCGGCGTCTACCGGATGCTCATGAGGTTCCATCACAAGACTCACAAGTGTAAATAATGACCGTGTAACCGCACGGATGTCAACCCCATCTCATAGCCGCCACCGAAGGTCCCCGAAGGAAGGGCCAAGGGCCTCACGCCGGACACCGATGGCCACCATTCTGCTGATTGCGGGTTGGACGGGACTGCGGTGGTCGGAGCTGCGCGCGGTCCGGTCGGGACTTCGTCGGAGGTGCCCTTGCCGCTGCTGGTGGTGCAGCGCGCCGCCCCTGAGGGGGTCGAGGTCAAGGTGACCAAGAGTGGCAAGGGGCGTCGCATGCCCGTTGCGGATCGGGTTCTGCCCATGGTGCAGCAGCTCGCCCGGGATCGCGACGGGGATGAGCTGCTGTTCGTCACGGATACCGGGCACCGTCTGCACGCCTCGGCGGTGAAGCGCACGCTCGACTGGGCCAAGCTCGCCCGCGGGCGCCGGATACACGACCTGCGGCACACCGCTGCGTGTCTGTGGCTGGAGCGCGGCGTAAACTCCGTCACGGTTCAAGCCTGGATGGGTCACGCCTCTATCGCCACCACGGACATCTACCTTCACCACCTAGGGACAGGTGCCGATCGGGCTGGTTTAGACCGTCTAAATGCGCGGGGGAACACCGGGGGCACGTATCTCGGGAAGCGTGACGCATGAGGACGCTTGTCCAGGCGTCAGACCCGGGATATGCCCTGGTCAGAGGTGTGACACGGGTGGTGGAGCTGAGGGGATTCGAACCCCTGACCTTCTCATTGCGAACGAGACGCGCTACCAACTGCGCCACAGCCCCGGAGCGTCGCGAACGCGTCGTACGGTCGCGAAACCGAGGGGGAGCCTAGCACCAGCGCAGCGTCCACAAGCACCGCTCAGGCGTTGGCCGCCCGAGGGCTCTCGACGATTGCGCCGACCTCGTCGTCGTTGCGTTCCTCCGCGCGAGCCGCGTGCCGTTTATCCGGATCCGCGCGGATACCTTCATCTGCCTCCAATGCGGTCGCACCGGTGGAGACTGCACTGCCTGGTTGTCGGGCCGCGTCCCCGTCGATCACGACCTTCCGGACGCTGCGCTTCGCGACCGGCTTGTCGACGTACGTCGGCAGGGTTATGGGCAGCGGGTCCCAGAGAGAGCTGCCGTCGGCTGTCGGGAGCGCTACCGCTACGACCCGCTGCTCGACGAGTCCTGCAGCGGCAGCCGCCTGCCCGGCGGTGAGAATGACTGTCGGCTCGTCATCAGCCGGGTCACGGGGTTCGTCTCCGTCTGGCGCGGCATCGCTCCAGGGAGGGCGTACGGCGCCGTGCGAGGCATCGACCCGAGCTGCGGAACGGTGCAGGACATTGGAGGACTCCGCCCGGGAGTTCGCGGCCCGTTGCCAATAGGCCTCATCGGCTCGCCGCACCTGACGGCGAGCGAGCACGAGGAAGACGCCGATCGTCAGGAGTGGTATTGCAAACGACCATCCGGGGATGACACCGGTCAGGGATACAGCCGCGGTCACCAGAGTTACTGCGACGAGTACCCGGAGCACCCTCCGTCGTCGCCGTGCTGCGGCCCTCAGCGCAGGGCGGCTGACCGCGGCGTCGCGGGTGCTCCCGCTCGCACGTTCGTCCGCAGCCGACGGCCGTACGAGGCGCTCAGACTGCCGTGCAGGTGTCACCACTACACGGTTGGCGGCGCTCCGGCCGCCCGCCGAAAGCACGCGCATTGTCGAGGAGAAGCGCTCGATGGAGTGGTTGCGGGCACTCTGGTCGTGGCGCCGAAGCGCCATCGGTACCAGGAAAACTGCCCAAGCGACGACGATTGCGGCGTAGATCAGCCCGGTCAAGCCCACGGGACGACGGTATGCAGACTCACTCCCGCGCGGCGGGAGCCTCTGCGGTGTGTCGCCTGAGAATCGTCACCCCCGGTCACGGATCAGGGCAGCCGCGAGCGGACTCCTGAGGGGACCTCCTCGGCGGTGATGGCGAAAAGAAGATGGTCGCGCCACTGGCCATCGATGTGCAGGTAGCTCGGCGCGAGGCCGATCTGGGTGAATCCCAGCTTCTCGACGATGCGAAGGCTGGCGGCGTTCTCCGGTCAGATCGCGATCTCGATACGGTGCAGCCCCATCGTCTGCAGGCAGTGGTCGCATGCCATCGCGACGGCCAGGGCGATGATCCCACGGCCCGCGTGGCGCTCGTCGATCCAGTACCCCATCTGCGCCCACCTCGCCGAGCCCCACGCGATACCCGTCACGGTGAGCTGACCAACCATGTCTCCGTCGTACGTCACGACAAACGGCAACGCGCGACCGTCTCTGCCCTGCCGGATGAGGTCCGCGACGAGCTGCCGGTACCCGGTTGCAGCCCCTGCCCCCTCAGGGGGACGAGTCGACTCCCAGGGCCCCAACCAGTCGAAGTTGGTCCGGCGCAGCTCGGCCCACCGCGCGGCGTCACGTCGCTTGATCGGCCGCAAAGCCACCCGTCCGGCGTAGAGGTGGACAGGCCAGGCGCGGGTCAGCGTGCACCCCCGCCGCCCGGTCGCTGGTGGTCCCCGCCATGCATCTGGTCGAGGGTGTGCTCGATGATCGGCAGCAGGACGGCCAGACCGTCCTTGACTCCACCCGTCGACCCCGGCAGGTTCACCACGAGGGTACGGCCAGCGACACCGGCTAGTCCCCGCGACAGCACTGCGGTGGCGACGCCCCCGGCGACCCCGTAGGCACGAATGGCCTCGGCGACCCCTGGCACCTCGTAGTCAAGGACCGCGCGGGTCATCTCCGGCGTCTGGTCCCTGGGGCTGAGCCCGGTGCCGCCGGTGGTCACCACGATGTCAGCGCCCGCTGAGACCGCGGCGGAGATCGCTTCGCGAACAGGGTCTCCGTCGGGGACCACCGTCGAGGTGACCTCCCCGAAGCCGAGGTCGTTGAGCGCTGCCACGATGCGGGGACCGGTGGTGTCCTCGTAGACGCCGGCGGAGGCCCGGTTGGACACCGAGACGACGACAGCCCGCCGTTCCTCCAGGCCGCTCACCGGTCTGCCCCGGTGTCGTCGTCGACCGGTGGCTGCGGCAAGGTCCGGACCCACTCCCCGCTGCGCCCGCCCGTCTTGCGCACGACCTTGACGTCGTCGATGACAGCTGACCTGTCGACCGCCTTCACCATGTCCACGAGCGCCAACGCCGCTACGCACACAGCCGTCAGCGCCTCCATCTCCACGCCCGTCCGGTCGGTCGTGCGCACAGATGCCGTGATCTCCACCGAGTCGTCACCCACCTCGAGGTCCACGACCACGCCACTGAGCGAGAGCGGATGGCACAGGGGAATCAGGTCTGACGTGCGCTTGGCGGCGAGGATGCCGGCGATCCTGGCCACGCCCAACGCGTCTCCCTTCGGGGTGCCGTTTCCCCGCAGCAGCTGCACGACCTCCTTCGATACCCTGACCAGACCCGACGCGACGGCTTCACGCGCGGTGATGTCCTTGGCCGAGACGTCAACCATCCGCGCCGCACCGGTCTCGTCGACGTGCGTCAGCGCGGGCGTCGGGTCGGCGCCTGCCATCAGAAGTTCCGGTCGAGTGCCAAGACGTCTACGGTGCTCCCCGCCTCGACGGTCGCCGTCGCCTCGGAGACAACGATCAGACAGTTGGCCTTCGACAGGCTGCCGAGCAGGTGCGACCCGTGGCCACCCACGGAGGTGACCCGCGCTCCTCGCTCGGTCACCTCGAAGTGGCCGCGCACGAACTGCCGCCGCCCTCGAGGCGACGAGATCTCCGTGGTGCACTCGGCCCGCACCAGCGGTCGACGGTACGGCAGGCGGCCCATCATCCGGCGAATCGCCGGGAGCACGAACACCTCGAACGAGACGTAAGCCGACACCGGGTTGCCTGGCAGTGTGAAGATCGGCGTGTCGTCCTCACCAATCGTGCCGAAGCCCTGCGGCTTGCCGGGCTGCATCGCCACCTCCGTGAACTCGACGGTTCCCAGGCGGCCGAGCACGTCCTTGACCACGTCGTAGTCGCCCTTGCTCACCCCTCCGCTCGTCACCACAACGTCGGCCCGTACGAGCTGGTCGGACAGCGCGTCGGTCAGCTCACGTGGATCGTCACTGACGATGCCGACCCGGTAGGCGATCGCGTCGGCCTGGCGCGCCGAGGCGGCCAGGCCGAAGGAGTTGGAGTCGAAGATCGAGTCGAAACCCAACGTGGCGCCCGGCTCTCGTAGCTCGCTGCCCGTGGAGAGGACGACGACGCGCGGTCTCGGCCTGGCCTTGATGCGCGCGTGACCGGTCGCCGCGAGGATCATCGCCTCTCGCGGGCCGAGCACCGTCCCCTCGTCGAGAAGCGGCTCGCCACTACTCACATCCTGGCCGCGTGGTCGCACGTGCTCACCGAGTTCGGGAGCCTGCGAGATCGTCACGGTGGCACGGCCGCCGTCCGTCCACTCGATCGGAACCACCGCGTCGGCACCTGCGGGAAGCGGCGCCCCAGTCATGATCTTGACCGCCTGCCCTCGGGACAGGGCGTAGGCCTTCGTCTGTCCGGCAGCCGACTCCCCTGCGACCGGAAGGTGCACGGGGTTGTCGCGGGACTCAGCGGCGACGTCGCTGTGGTGGCATGCGTACCCGTCCATCGCCGAGTTGTCGAAACCGGGGAGGTCGAAGGCGGACGTGACGTCCTCGCAGATCGGCAGCCCGAGAGCCTCGAGAAGTGGCTGCTCGTAGGGCGGCAGTGGGTCGATCACCTGCAGGATCCGGCTCAGGTGCTCGTCTACGCTGCGCATGAATGGTCTCTCGCTCGGTGTCCAGAAGGGTCAAGGCTCCAGGCAACCCTAGTGCCCGGAAGCAGAAGGCCCTTCGAGCACCGAACCGCTGGCAATCCTGCCCGGGGACCCCTCGGGGTCGATCGTCACGTCGCCTTTGATGACCACCGAGTCAGCGAAGGTCCAGTCACCGTTGACCCGCAGACTTCTCGCCTCGGCCAGCGAGGGGACTCCCTCAGGAAACCTGGCGTCGAAGTCTCCCACCAGCTTGTAGAAGTCGGAGTCGAGGTCGACGTAGGGCGCCTCGTCGCGTCCCTCCGCGAGCACGATCGTGTAGTCGTCGTTGAGGTCGTAGACGTCGGAGCGAAGAGCGAGAAGGTCGTTCGTCGACTTGACGGGCAGGAAGCGTGAGCGGTCGACCTCGAGCGCCTGCGCGCCGGAGAACACCTCGACGGCGGCGCCCATCGCCGTCTCGATCTGGACGACGCTCGGCGACGCCTTGTCACCCGGGTCGACCGTCTTCTCGTTGCGGATCAACGGAAGCCCCAGCACTCCTCGGTGCTCGTCGAGCTGGGTGGCCAGGGCACGGAGGTCGACCCAGAGGTTGTTCGTGTGGAAGAACGGGTGACGTTTGACGTCGGCGAAGGCGTCTGCGTCTTCGGCCGCGGTCTGAGCCGAGTCGCGCAGCACGAGACGGCCGTCGCTCGTCCGGAGGGCCAGATGCCCACCCTTGCGGTCGGCGGACGTGCGACGGCAGACCTCCGCCGCATACGGTGCACCACTCGTCGCGAACCAGCCGGCTATCCTCGCTCCCGCCGTGGCACCGAGGTTGTCACCGTTGGACACGAATGCGTACCGAAGCCCTTCGTCCAGCAGCTGTTGCAGCAACCCCGACCCGGAGAGGGCTGTGTAGAGGTCACCGTGGCCAGGTGGGCACCATTCGAGGTCAGGGTCTTCGGGCCACTCGACGGGGGTGAGATCGTCCTCGCGCAGCTTCGGCTCCCAGTTCTGGAGGAAGTCGAGGGGCAGGTCGCCCGACGCCAGATCGTCGTAGGCAGACAGCGCCTCCAGGGTGTCGTCTCTCGTCCGGAATGAGTTCATGAACAGCAGCGGAAGCCTCACGTCGTACCGTTCCCGCAGGTGCAGCACCTGTCTGGCGATGATGTCGAGGAAGCTGAGCCCGCTGCGGACATCGAGCAGCGACTTGGCCCGCTCCATGCCCATCGAGGTACCAAGACCGCCGTTGAGCTTGATCACGACCGTCGCGTCGAGCGCGTCGTGTGCGGCCGCCTCGTCCTCCGCGATGTCGGCAAGCCTCGGCGGTTCCTTCAGCGGCTCGATGTCCGCCTCGGCGATGATTCCGGTGACACCTGACTCCAACTGCCGGTAGTAGTGGCCGAACACCTCGACGGCGGTCTCGTCGACACCGCCCGACCGCATCTTGTCCTCGGCGGCCGCAAGTCCCTCTGCACTCATGCACGCATGCTAGGGGACGCACCCGAAGACCCCGCGCCTACAGTGACGGGGTGACTGCCTCCGATCCGGCGGTCGCCGCGAAACGGCAGATCCGGCAAGCGGTGGCGGCGGCCCGGGCCCTCGTCGATCTGCAGGACCACAAGGCGGCAGCGGATCGGCTGGCGGTGAACGTCGGGGACTTGACCGACGAGGCCGGTGCTCGGGTCGTGTGCGCGTACGCATCGGTGGCCATGGAGCCAGGGACCCGTCCCCTCCTCGCGAGGCTGCATGCGCGCGGTGTCAAGGTGCTGCTGCCGGTGCTGTTACCCGACCTCGACCTGGACTGGGCGCCATACAGCCCCGGGAGCTGGCGCCGCAGCGGCTTCGGACTCGTCGAGCCCACCTCACAGACGCTCGGAGTCGAGGCCGTCGCTGACGCCGACGTCGTCGTCTGCCCTGGAGTGGCCGGCTCGACCACTGGCGCCCGGCTCGGGCGCGGCGGCGGGTCGTACGACCGGGCGCTCGCCAGGTCGTCGCCGGACTGCCTGCGGTGCCTGCTCCTCTACGACGACGAGGTGCTGGGCGACGTACCGATTGAGGCTCACGACCAGCGCGTCGACGTCATCGCCACACCGACCCGTATCGTGTGGACCTCAGCTGGGCGGCGATAGGACCAGCGTGTCGGCCGCCGCTGCCTGCACAGCCTGCTCGGTGAAGACCCAGGGGAGCGTGTCACCTGCCGCCCACAGGTCTGTCTGGTCCGTGTAGTGGCTGTTGTAGGCGTGGCCTGATGCCCCGGTCAGGTTGACCCAACGAGCCGCGTCAAGGTCGTCCAGCCCGACGACCATCCGCATCGACGGGACGGAGGTAGCCGCGTATCCCTTCGAGGCGTCCCAGCTCGTCGCGTCGACGAGCGACCCGCTCCCGGGCAGGTGATAGCCACCCCGGTTGAAGAGGAACGCGACCGGTGACCCTTTGCTCCCGAGGCTCTCGTTGCGGAGGGTCAGCGTGTGCAGAGCGCCCCACGCCCAGTCGTGCGAGTCGCGAGACTGGGTACGTGTGAGCTCGTCACGGGCTTCCATGAGCGCCTGTGCAAGGACGTCGTCGCGGGTCTCACGCACGTGGGTGGTCCCGACGTCGTCCCAGAACACGTCGCGGGGACGCTGGACGAGGTTCAGCACCACCTGCCACCACCGAGAGTCTCCGTCGGGTCGCGAGTCAGCCGGAAGCTGGTCGTCGAAGGTCAACGCCAGGATGCGGCTCCAGACGACGTTGAAGTATGCGGCTCCCGCCGAGTCGGCTCCCTCGTGGAAGTCCCAGCCGGCAAGAACGCGCTGGCCCTGGCTGTAGTAGGGAGAGGGCAGATCGAGCGACCGGAGCAGTGGGGTGAGCTCCTTGGCCAGAGTGCTGAAGTCGTCGAGCTGGACACCGGCCATGTCGTCGACCGTCAGCCCGTCCTTGCTCTCCAGGAGCTCGCGTATTCGCTGGCTCCGGTAGCCGTAGTCGAACGAGTCCCCGAGGTAGTAGGGATATCGGGGCTCGGTCACCGCCTGGTTGGCGCTGACGACGTACCCGTCCTTCGGGTCCAGCACGCTCGGCAAGGCGTCGTAGGGGATGTAGGTGTCGTCCCACTCGTAGGCCGAGTCCCAGCCTGGCACCGGCCAGTCGCCGTGTCCGGTGCGTCGGATGGGGATCAACCCGGGTGCCTGGAAGCCGATGTGTCCGGCGACGTCCGCGTAGACGAGATTCTGGCTCGGCGCGTCGAAGGTCCGGGCGGCGTCCCGGAACTGTGTCCAGTTGCGCGCCTTGTCGATTGCGAAGAGGGCATCGGCCGTCCTGCCCGGTTGCAGCGCCGTCCACCGCAGCGCCACAGCGTAGCCACCTCCTCGCGCGGGTGCGTGAGAAGTGACCGGGGCGTCCGAACCAACCCTCGCCAGATCGTCGCTTACGTCGGACAGGATCGGACCGTGCCGGCTCGCCCGCACGGTGATCGTCACAGGCTCGTCCTGCCCTTCGACGGTGAACGACTCCTGGCGGGTGGACAGCTTCAGGCGGCGGCCGTCATAGCGGTAGCGGTCGTTCCCGACGATCTTCTCGAGATAGAGGTCCTGGACGTCCGGAGACAGGTTGGTGAACCCCCAGGCGATGCGCGCGTTGTGCCCGATGACCACGCCCGGGAGACCTGCGAAGGTGAAGCCCGAGACGTCGAACGGGCAGTCCCTGCTCACCTCGTTACAATGCAGGCCCATCTGGTACCAGACGCCCGGCATCGTCGCGCCAAGATGTGGGTCGTTCGCGAGGATCGGTTCGCCGCTCGCTGTGTGCTCACCGGAGACGGCCCAGGCATTCGACCCGAGCCCGTCGCCGGTGCCGAGCAGTGCGCTGAGGGCCTGGCTCGGTCCCTGCACGGAGCCGACAACGTCAGCCGATCTCATCAGGAACGGAGGACGGCGAGGAAGCCGGGTGCCCCCCTTCGTCGCATCCTGCTCGTAGACACCGTCGACAACGGCACCCTGGGTCACTTCGGGCTGGTTCCTGTCATAGGGGTAGTCGGGGTACAGCTGCTGAATCTGAACACGGGAGAGCGTCAGCGACTCGAGCGTGCGGTTGATCTCGTCGTCCATGTTGCCGCCGAGATCCCAGGCCATCGCCTTGAGCCAGGCAAGCGAGTCCGCCGGTGTCCACTCCTCCGGCGTGTAGGCGAGACCGCCGAGCCGCAGGGCGGCGTACTCCAGCGACAGACGCGTCCCCTGGTGGTCCGCCAGGTACGCGTTGACGCCATCGGAGAATGCCTCCAGGTAGCTGCGGGTGGCCGTCGAGAGCAACGGCAGCTCCTGCTCGGCGACCCGCCGCCAACCCAGCGTTCGCACGAACATATCGGTCTCGAGCGCGTGTTGGCCGAAGAGCTCACTGAGGCGGCCAGACGTCACGTGCCGTCTGAAGTCCATCTGGAAGAACCGGTCCTGCGCCTGCACGTAGCCCTGCCCGAAGAAGAGGTCATGCGGCGTGTCGGCATACACCTGCGGGATGCCGTGGTCGTCTCGGACCACCGTGATGTCGGCACCGGGGCCGATGACGGTGACATTACCGTCGAGCTGGGGGAACGACCGGCGCACGGTGTAGACAGCCGTGACCAGGCCCGCGACGAGTAGTAGGACCACTCCTACGCCGACCCACGAAAGAAGTCTCGACGAGCGTGGCACGAGCTCCATTGTGCCCGTGACGTCTCCTCGTGGTCCCCGGGACGACTTTGCGTGCCAGTGACCCCTGACGCACAATGGAGATAGTTGGCAGTCGTGCATCGAGAGTGCTAACCGAACCCCGAGTCCGAGGAGCCTGTGTGCCCGTCTACCAGTACGCCTGTACCGCCTGCGACGAGCGGCTCGAAGTGCGCCAGAGCTTCACCGACGACGCCCTGACCACCTGTCCCGTGTGCGCAGGGCGGCTCCGCAAGGTCCTGAGCGCTGTAGGGGTCGTCTTCAAGGGGTCCGGCTTCTATCGCAACGACTCACGTACCACCTCCGCGCCGAGCGAGAGCGGTGCAAGCGGCGACACCGGTGGTGCCGAAGGCTCCGGTAGCACTGACGGCGGGGGTAAGGCGGCATCGGCCGACAAGAAGGACGGCGCGTCGAACGGTACGCCGAGCTCCGGGTCGGGCAAAGACGCCGGGCCGTCGACCCCTAGCACACCGGCGAAGTCGAAATCCACAACAGAGGTCGCTGCACACTGAGCTGTGGACGACCTCCACGTTCTGGACCGGTCGTGTCTAGCCTCAGCAGATGGCTGAGCTCAGCGCCCTACGCATTCGCCTTCGTCGCACCTACCTGCGTTACCGACGGGTTCTCACAGCCGGTCTGGCGGGCGTCGCCGTCGTCTCGCTGACCCAGGTCCTGGCCCCCGGCTCCCCACCCACGACGCCTGTGGTCGTTGCTGCGCGCGACCTCAGCGGTGGCCGCCTCATCGGTCCAGACGACGTTCACCTGGTGGAGATGGGTCCTGGCCTGGCGCCCGCGTACGCGGTCACCAGTGTCTCCCGGGTCGTGGGCCAGGTCGTCGCGGCACCGATGCGGGAAGGCGAGGCGCTCACCGACCGCCGGCTCCTGGGAGCCTCGCTCGTCGCCGGCTACCCGAGCGACACAGTCGCCGCACCCGTGCGGATCCAGGACTCGCAGGTGGTGTCACTGCTGCACGTCGGAGACCGGATCGACGTCTACTCGTCTAACGGGGACCAGGCCTCTCCCGCCGAACGAGTGGTGTCCGACGCACCGGTCATGACGCTGCCCGGCATCGATGCTGGTGGCCGAGAGGGTGCCCTGGTCGTGCTCGCAGTGACACAGACGGACGCCGCCAGGCTGGCTCAGGCAGGTGCGACCACGGCCCTGTCGGTGAGTATCCGGAGCTGACCGTCCCACCTCAGCCGTGGTGCGGAGGTACGTCCCGGCGCAGCTCGCGGTCGCGAAGCGGCTCCCGGCGGCTCGGTGACCGGTCCTCGCTGTCGGACTCGTCGCGCGTCGTGTCGGGAAGCACGTCTCCGAAGACCTCGTCGAGCGCGGCCTTCGACCTGCCCGACGCCGGACGTACAGACGCCGTCGGGTCACCGTCGGGCGCTTGCCCCAGGCTGTTTGCTGGGCCGGGGGTCACCTCAGGGCCAGACCGCTCAACCACGACGGGTCGAAGACGTAGTGAATGGGCTTCCAGCCGGTCGCCACGTGGAGCTTGTCAGACGACACGCGGTGGGAGCGCGTCAGGAGCTCGAGCCTCTCTCCGGCAACCTTCACCACCAGCCTGGGCATGAAGCCGATGTCCGGGTGACCGACGAACTCTCCGAACGCGCGCGTCATCTCGTCACGTCGTACGGGCTCAGCGCCCACGTTGTAGACGCCGCCAGGGGCGGTGAGCACCGCTGCCACAGCTGAGCCGGCGTCCTCCGGATGCACGACATGGGCCCACCCGTGCGGGTCTCCGAGCCCGATGGCTCTCCCAGCCCTGGCCTGCATGACACGCCACCGGGTCATGCCGTCGTCACCGATCAGCTGGCCGAAGCGCAGGATGACCGGTGCATGCGACGCACTCTCGAAGGCCGCGGCGTTGGCCTCGGCGACGGCCGAGGGCTCGGCCGCGCGGGTCACCGACAGCGGGTTGTCCTCGGTGATCCAGTCATCTCCGGCATCGGCGTACAGGAAGGAGACACTCTCCTGCACGAGGCGTCGGACACCCGCATCCTTGGCTGCCCTGGCGACGGCGGCGGACCCTTCCGTTCGTAGCCGGTCGTTGACCTTCCAGGCGCCTCGGCGCATTCCGGCGCGGCCGACGGGGATGTGCGTGACGAGGTTGCAGACGGCGTCGAAACCGCGCATCGCCTCGCTCATCTGCTCGATGTCGAAGAGCGACGCCGTGCTGGCGTCGGCACCGAGAGCGCGGACCGTGGCCGCCTTGGCCGCTGTCCGGGCCAGTCCGGTGACCTGGTGTCCGTCGGCGAGCATCGAGGCGATGGCGGCACGCCCGAGCACACCCGTCGCGCCAGTGACGAAGACCCGCACGGCAACACCTCCACGTCCGCCTAGATAACGAGACGATAACAGACGGATATCACAGAATGAGACGACTCGGAGGCGAAAGACTCGAGGCGGTAGGGCTGGCCTGGTTCGCAGTCCGGGCCTGACGGGCGAAGTCTCGTGTGCCACTGAGGTGGCCGCCCGACGTCGACACCTACGCATCGATCCAGCAGACTTCCGGCATGGCACACGAGCGCGCGGGCCAACCTGCGCAACCCCAGGACCTGATCGACGTCGATGAGGTCATCAGCGCTTACTACAACATCGTGCCGGATCCCTCCGACCCCGACCAGCGCGTGGTTTTCGGTACGTCGGGGCACCGGGGCACGAGTCTCGACGGTGCCTTCAACGAGGCGCACATCGCCGCGATGACGCAGGCAATCTGCGACTACCGCACGGCACAGGGATACACCGGACCGCTGTTCGTCGGGAAGGACCCGCATGCCTTGTCCGGACCGGCATGGGAGACCGCGGTCGGAGTGCTCGTGGCCAACGGTGTCGACGTTCGGGTCGACTCCGCAGACGGGTTCACACCGACACCCGCCGTCTCCCTAGCGATCCTGGCGGCAAACGAAGACGGGGGCACCGCAGACGGCATCGTCGTCACGCCGTCGCACAACCCGCCCCGCGACGGCGGCTTCAAGTACAACCCTCCTCATGGCGGTCCGGCCGGCACCGACGCCACCACCGCCATCGCGGACCGGGCCAACGAGCTGCTCGAGGCGAAGCTCTCGGGGGTCTCCCGCGTGGAACTCGAGCAGGCAACAGCCGCCGTGACTGCCTACGACTTCATGGCGGCCTACGTCGAGGACCTTGCTGCAGTTGTCGACCTCGAGGCCATCCGGTCGGCCGGTATCCGGATCGGGGCGGACCCCCTCGGGGGGGCCAGCGTCGACTACTGGGGGGCGATAGGCAACCGGTACGAACTCGACCTGACAGTGGTGAACCCCGACGTCGACCCGACCTGGCGCTTCATGACCCTCGACACCGACGGCAAGATCCGGATGGACTGCTCCTCGCCGAACGCGATGGCCTCCCTGATCGCCGCCCGTGACCGCTTCGACATCTCCACAGGCAACGACGCCGACAGTGACCGGCATGGCATCGTCACACCCGACGGGGGGCTGCTGAACCCCAACCACTTCCTGGCGGTCGCCATCGCGTACCTGTTCGCGCATCGCCCGCAGTGGCCCGAGGGGGCTGCCGTGGGCAAGACCTTGGTCAGCTCGTCCATGATCGACAAGGTGGCGGTCGACCTCGGTCGGCGGCTGCTCGAGGTCCCGGTCGGCTTCAAGTGGTTCGTACCCGGGCTGCTCGACGGCACGGTCGGATTCGGGGGCGAGGAGTCCGCCGGTGCCTCGTTCTTACGTGTCGACGGATCGACCTGGACGACCGACAAGGACGGCATCGTGCTCGCCCTGCTCGCGAGCGAGATCCTGGCGGTGACCGGCAAGACTCCGAGCCAGCATTACGCCGAGCTCGTAGAGCGCCACGGTGACCCGGCCTACGCCCGGATCGACGCCCCCGCGAGCCGCGAGCAGAAGGCCCGGCTCGGCAGGCTCTCACCTAGCGACATGACGGCCGAGAGCGTGGCCGGCGAGCAGGTCACGGCCACGCTCACCTCGGCACCCGGCAACGGTGCGGCGCTCGGCGGGATCAAGGTGACCACCGACTCCGCCTGGTTCGCAGCCCGGCCGAGCGGCACGGAGGACGTCTACAAGATCTACGCCGAGTCGTTCAAAGGCCCCGAGCATCTGGCCGAGGTACAGGCCGAGGCGAAGCTCGTCGTCGACGCGGCGCTCGGCTGAGAGTCCGTCCTCGACTCTGCCCAGCAACAGCCCACCACTCACCCGACGGGCTCGACCTCCTTCACGTCGGCATAGCCCAAGGCCGACAGCGGCTCCCGGATGGTCGCGGCGTCACCTACGACGACGATGCCCAGCCGATCGGGTCGGACGATGTCGACGTAGGCCTGGTTCGCCGACGAGGTGGACACCGCGCGAAGGGCGGCCAGGTTGGTGTCGACGTGGTCGAGGGGAAGCCCTTGTGACAGAAGTACCTCGACTCGAGCCACGACAGCTTCGGATCGCTCGAAGCCGACCGCCGCCGAGCTGGTGGAGGCGCGGACGCCGGTCTGCACCTCGTCGTCGGTGAGGGTTCGGCGGGCGTCCTCGAGGATCGACACGATGTCGGCAACCGACTCCGCGGTCGCGTCAGTGCGGACGTCTGTGGACACCGTGACCAGTCCCGTCCCCCTGCCCGTGTCCAAGGCCGAGTTCGCGCCGTACGTCACGCCCTTCTCCTCACGCAGAACGGTGTTGACACGCGACGAGAAGTTACCGCCGACCGCGAAGTTCGCGACGAACAGCGACGGCCAGCGCGGATCGGAGCGCATGATCCCCGTCCCACCGATCCGGATCGTCGACTGGGGAGCGTCTGGCCAGTCGACGAGGAGCAACTGCGCAGCGTCGCCGACCGTCGGACGCTCGTCATTCCCAGCGGGTACATCCGCCTGCGTCCAGCCGGCGAAGCTGTCGCGGACAGCTGTCAGCAGGTCGAGGCCGGCGAAGTCACCGGCCACCACCAAGGTCGTGTTCGCCGGGTGCAGGTTCGTCGAGGCATAGGCGACGACATCGTCCCGCTCGACCTGCTGCACCGTCTCGGTGGTTCCACCGACCGGGCGGGCCGCCCGAGCAGTCCCGAAAAGGGCAGCGTTGAGCTGTTCGGACGCGACATGCTGCGGATAGGCGAGCGCCTGTTGGATCTCCTCGGTCCTGAGCCGCTTCTCCTGCGCGAACTCGTCGGCAGCGAACGTCGGACACCTGACGGCGTCCGCCATCAAGCCCATCGCGGCTGAAAGCGTCGTCGTCGGAGCCGCGAGCCGCACCGCGAACCCGTCCGGGAAGGCGGAGGCGTCGAGGTCGGCACCGCAGAGCGCCACTGCGTCCGCGAACTCCTCCGCGGTCCTGTCGGCAGCACCCCGGGTGAGGCAGCGTCCGGTCAGCCCGGCGACCCCCTCGTGGGACCGTGGCTCAGCCGTCAACCGGACGTCGAAGAGGAGCGACGCCGCGACGACGTACTGACCGGGGCAGTCGTAGGCGAGCACCCGCAGCCCGTTGTCGAGCCAGCTCTCGGTGACGGCAGGGAAGCGCCAGTCGGCGGCCGCCGCGACAGGGGGCGCCGTCGTACGAACGCTCACGCGGCCCCCTCGACACCGGAGGGCGACACCCAAGCCTGGGCGTCCAGCAGCGGCAACAGCCACGTGCGCGCTGCCTGCTGCACCTCTGTGGCCGAGATCGAGCGGAGCAGACCGAGCCGCAAGTTGAGTACCTCCGGGTCGTCGTACAGAAGCGCACACCCGGAGATCGCATCGGCTCGACCCGATGCCGTGCCCATCTCGTCGAGCCAGTCGCGCTCCGCCTGGGCTCGCGCCATCGCCAGCTCTGACTCGAGTGGCCCTTCGTCAGCGAAGGTCCGGAGCACGTCGCCGACGGCATCGACGACCTCGTCCAGATCCTGCTCAGGCACTGCCCGCACCGACACGATGCCGAGAGAGTTGCCAGCGATCAGTGGGTTGACGCCCATGCCCGCCGCCAGTGCCGTCTCGTCACGCCTGACCAGCCGCCGGTGTAGCAGGCTCGTCTCGCCCTCGCCGAGAATGCTGGACGCCAGCTCCACCGCGGCCAGCTCGCGGGACGCGCCCTCGTCGGCGGGTAGCCGGGCTGCGAACCAGACCGCCGGCGAGGGGACGTCCTCCTCGATGTCGAGGCGGGCGGGGCTGCTCAAGGCAGCCAGGGGGACCGTGACGCCCCGCTCGGGTGCGTCGCCCGGCGGCACATGACCCACAAAGGTCTCCACCCGGCTGAACGCGTCCTCCGGAGTGACATCGCCCACGATCGTGAGGACGGCGTTGTTGGGCATGTAGTACGTCGCGTGGAAGGCGCTGACCTCGTCGAGGGTGGCCTCGGCGAGGTGCTGCATGTTTCCGATCGGGAGATGTCCGTAGGGATGGTCGGACTCGAAGAGGAGCGGAAGGACCTTCTCGAAGACCGTGCCGTAGGGCACGTTGTCCATCCGCTGGCTCCGCTCCTGCGCAACGACGTCGACCTGGTTGGTGAAGTTCTGCTGCGTCAGGGCGTCGTCGAGGAACGCCATCCGGTCCGCCTCGAGCCACAGTGCCAGGTCGAGGATGCCCGTCGGACCCGACTCGAAGTAGTTGGTCCGGTCGAACGACGTGGTCGCGTTGAGGGACGCGCCGTGGCCTTGGAGAAGGGCGAAGTGGTCGCCCGCCTTGACGTGGCGCGAGCCCTGAAACATCAGATGCTCGAAGAGGTGGGCGAACCCCTGACGGTGCGGCTCCTCGTGCCGCGACCCGACGTCGTACCAGAGGTTCACCGCGACGACGCCCAGTCCGGGGTTGGGGCTGACGACGACGCGAAGCCCGTTGTCCATTGTCCTGCGCGTCATCGGGTATCTGACTGCGTCGTCCACTCGACGAACCTACAGGGCCGTTCGTCGCCGACCAGCGACGTTCGGTCAGACTCCGAGTAGATGACTCCTTGCAATTGACTTGATACTTAACGTGACACCATGGAGATATCCGTGCCCTCACGCTCGTGGCGACGTCGCCTCTGCCTCGCCCTTGCGGTAACGGTGACGTTGTCGTTCGGAGTGGCCGACGCTGTCACCACGGGCCAGTCCAGCCCTTCCGACGCAGGTGCCGACGCCGGTGCCTCAACGGCGGGCGCATCGCGTGAGGCGGCTGCCACGGCGACCGCTCGGTCGCTGAGCCGGGTGTCTCTTTTGAGCTCGCTCCTCGACGACACAACCACCCCTACCGCCGTCATCGACCAGACGCGCCGCCAGCGCATCGTGGCCGTCAGCTCGACCACACACTTCGACATTCCCCGTGCCGCAGTGGACGCTTACCACAACGCGGCGGGAGCCCTTGCTTCGAGTGACCCGTCCTGTCACCTCAGCTGGGGTGTCCTTGCGGCCATCGGGCAGGTCGAGTCCGACCAGGGACGCTACGGCGGCGCCGAGGTGCTGCCAAATGGCACGACCTACCCGGCGATCCTGGGACTGCGGCTCGACGGCCGGGGGGCTGTCGCGAGCATCCCCGACACCGACCACGGACGCCTCGACGGTGACCCGGTGTGGGACCGAGCGGTCGGACCGATGCAGTTCATCCCGAGCACCTGGGCGGTCATCGGAGCCGACGGCGACGGAAACGGACGACGGGACCCCAACGACTTCGACGATGCCGCTCTCGCCACCGCACGCTACCTTTGCGCGGGTGGGGCCGACATGCAGCTGCTGGCGCAGGCTCGAGATGCCGTGTTCCGGTACAACAACTCCGGCGACTACGTGGACCTGGTGCTGTCCATCGCCCAGACGTACGACAGCGGGGTCGTCGACGTCGTGTCCAACGCCACCCCTCCCTCGTCGTCGCAACGACGCTCCGATGCTCTCCAGGCCGAGCAGGAGCGCCAGCGTGCAGCCGAACACCGGGCACAAAGACGGCAGAGCCACCGCCTCGCGACCGCGCCCGGCCACCAGCAGACGGATGCTGGGCGGGGACACCGCTCCGCCGACAGTTCTTCGCGTCACCCGGCGCCTCAAACCGTCACCGCGACGCCCAAGCCCGCACCGAACCACGACCCGAAGCCCACCCCCAAACCGAAGCCGAAGCCCACCCCCAAACCGAAGCCGAAGCCGGACCCCACCCCCAAGCCGAAGCCGACCCCGAAGCCCGTGCCAATCCCAGACCCGAAGCCCACCCCAGACCCGAAGCCCACACCCGACCCGCCGCCAGAGCCGGTAATCACCCTGATCACAGGCACGCTCTTGCAGTGCGGACCTCATTCGTGGTGTGTGGCCGACACGTCGCTGAACCTCGCAGGCGCCGACCTCACGGCTCCTCAAGCCGACTACGACGGGGACGGTCAAGCCGAGCCGCTCCGCGACGAGCTCACCGGTCTCGTTGGCCAGCAGGTCACCGCCGGTGTAGACGACACGGGGCATCTCGTGAGTCTCGAGAGCCTGCCCTTTCCCGCGGCCTGACTTGCGGGCCAGGCACCTCCACTCAAGCACCTCTTCGCTGCCATGATGTAACAGCCCTTATGTAAGTGCTGTTACTATGAAGGCGTGTCAATGAACAAGCCTCGCCGCCAACAGGACAACGCCTCCGAGCCCGGTGGCCTGGATCCGACCCAAGCGAGTCTTTGGCGACCGTTGCGTGTCCTCCTGGATGGGATGGACGACGACATCGCTCGGCTCTACCAGGATCGAGGAATGGCCGGAATCCGGCCACGGTTCGCGATGCCGTTGATCCGGCTCGGCCGGCATGGCTCGATGGCGATACGGGAGCTCGCCGATGCCCTCGAGGTGACTCATTCGGCGATGAGCCAGACGGTGAGCGCGCTGCGACGAGAGGGACTTGTGCGTAGCTCTCCTGGTACCGACGCACGGACCCGGAAGGTTGCTCTGACCCGTCGGGCCAGGGAGGTGATCCCGTTTCTGGAGGCAGAGTGGCGGGCGACCGAACAGGCGGTGGCAGAGCTGGAGGCCGAGATCCCTTACCCGCTCAGCCAAGTGGTCAGTGACCTGAGCGAGGCGTTGGCCGGGCGTTCTTTCCACGACCGGGTCGCGCAGATTCTCGCCATAGCGCCGGATCCCTCCCCGTGAGAGTACTCGTCGACATCAGCCCGTTGCGGACCTCATTCGGGTTCCGACGGCTATGGCTGGGTTCGACGCTGTCAGCCGTCGGCTCACAGATGACCACGTTTGCGGTGGTGCTGCAGGTGTACCTGATGACGCACTCTTCGGCCGCGGTCGGCGCGATCGGCCTGGTCGCGGGGCTCCCGGCGCTCTGCCTGGGACTCTTCGCCGGTGTGATCGTCGACGCGGTGGACCGGCGTCGCCTCGTCCTTGTCACCTCCACCCTGCTCACGGCGGTGTCGACGGCACTTGCCGTGCAGGCGTTCGTCGGACTCGACCAGCTCTGGCTGCTCTACGCCTTGGTGGCCGCCCAGTCGCTGGTCGCCTCCGTCGACGGTCCGGCACGGCGTACGTTCATGCCGCGCCTTCTCACCGCGAGGCAGATTCCGGCCGGAGTTGCCGTGACGATGCTGGCGATGCATGCGAGCCTGCTCCTTGGGCCTGTCCTCGCCGGGTTACTTGCTTCGACGGGAGGACTGAGGCTCTGCTACCTTCTCGACGCAGTGAGCTTCCTGGCTGCACTGTACGGCGTCGCGCGGCTTCCAGAGATGCGCCGGCAAGGTCAGGCGGCGTCTCCTGGGCTAGGGGCCGTACGGGAGGGACTGGCGTTCCTACGCCGCAGTCAGGTGCTGAGTGCAGCACTTCTGGCCGATGTGAGCGCGACCTTCCTCGCCATGCCCGTCTCGCTCTTCCCGGCCATCAACGCCGAGCGCTTTCATGGGTCCCCCCGCACGCTTGGCATGTTCACGGCGGCATTGGCGGCTGGGGGTCTCCTGGGCTCGGCCGTCTCCGGACCGGTCGGAAGTATTTCTCGACAGGGCCGTGCAATGTTGGCGGCTGGTGCCCTGTGGGGGCTCGCCCTCGCCATGTTCGGCATCGTGGAAGGTCTGGTGCCCACGCTGGCGTTCCTCACCATCGCCGGCGCCGCAGACATGACCAGCGTGGTGCTTCGCTCTACGATCATCCAGGCCGAGGCACCCGACGAGCTGAGGGGTCGGATGAGCGCGGCCGAGTACGTCGTCGGCGCCGCCATGCCGGCGGTGGGCAACTTTCGCGCAGGCGTGGTCGGTTCTCTCACGACACCCGGCGTCAGTGCCCTCGTCGGTGGGCTGGCAGCGTCGGCCGGGGCTGCGCTGCTGGCGCTCGCCTTTCCAGCGTTCGCTCGCTATGCACGACCCACGCAGGATACGGCCCTGGCGCAGAGTCCGTCCTGAAAGCGAAGTCCCGAAACACCTGTCCTCGTTGGGCTCGCGACCTCCTCTCCCTACGTCAGGCCACCATCACGCCGACGGGCTCGGGCAGGAAGTCCGGAAACACTGTCGAGGTGGAGACGCCGAATCGGCTTCGGAGGATCTCCGACAGCACGCTGCGGTAGTCGGTCGTCACCTTCAGGTCTCCGTCCTCGAGGCGCGCCGTCGACAGGCCTGGCCAGCTTCCGTGGTACCTGCCGCCCCGGACTCCGCCCCCCAGCACGAGGGTCGAGCTTCCCCACCCGTGGTCAAGGCCTCCGGCGCCGTTCTTGGCGACCCTCCGACCGAACTCCGTCACCGTGACAAGCGTGACGCGCGAGCCCGTCGCACCAAGGTCCGTGAAGAACGCCGCAAGGGCTTGGGCCAGTCCCGTCGCCATGCCGTTGAGCGAGATGTTCCCGGTGGAGTCGAGGGTTCCCACGTTCGAGTGCATGTCCCAGCCGCCATAGTCGAGCGTCACGATCTCGACGCCTGCCTGCGCCTTGATCAGACGAGCCGTATCGCTCAACGCATCTCCAAGACTGCCGTCCGGGTAGCGTGCGCCATTCGCGGGCACATAGGAGTGGCTGAGGGTCTCACGCAGCACGGCCGTGGTCGACAACGAGCTCCTGGCTCCCTGTGCGAGAGGCCCGTGCGCCTTTCCCCATACCTGGGTAAGGGCGCGCCGGCGGAGCCTCTCCGCGGCGGCGTCGGCACCGCCTGACAGGTCGATGGCATCTGTGGAGCTCGCGGCGAGCGTCGGTTGGGGCCCGATCATCGAGGTCGGCAGCATGCCCGACCCGACGCTCACTCCCCCGAGGGGAGTCTGGTTCGGCTGGAGCCCCACGAGTCGGTTGATCCACCCGCTCCGGATGTCCGAGCCCGGTGCCGCGTCCTCGATCGCCTCGATCGCGTCGAAGTGCGACCTGTTGGGCATGGGCAGCCCCGTGGCGAGCACCACGCCCATCTTGCTCGCGTTCCACATCGGCTCCAGCGGCGCGAACGCCGGGTGCAGACCGAAGCTCGCGTCGATACAGAGAAGCTTGGACTTGGGGATGGCGATGAGCGGACGTGCGTCGTAGTAGGCCTGGTCGGCATGTGGCACGACCAGGGACAGGAAGTCCGCCCCGCCGCGTAGGCTCAGCACGACCACGACGTTGCCGTCGGTCGCGCCGAAGGCGGTCTGGCGGAACGTGTCGCCGAACATCGTGGCCGCAACCGCCCCACTCGACGCCAGCGTCGCGTTGCGGAGGAAGCTCCGCCGCGTGGACGAGTAGTCGGGGCACGAACAGGCTTGCTGGTCGGTCATGTCAATCACCTTGTCAAGTGCTCTGGCGTGTCGAGGAGGATGCCGAGCAGCTTCGGCATCCGGTAGTTGATGAGGACGTGGTCTCGCGTGATGACGTTGCCGGGTGCCTGGTCCGTGGCTATGCAGGCGGCACCCAGCAGCCGGCTCGTCGAGACCCTGCCGTGCAGCTCCCGGCACAGATGGTCGACGAAGGCGTCGAAGCGGATCTGCCTCTCGGGGAGCCAGGAGGCGTGTGTCCGGTAGCGGACTCCGGTGGTCGGGTAGTACCCGCCGGCCAGACCGTAGTGAACGTGGTAGGAGCCCATCATGCGTGAGGAGGACGACCAGGCAGGACCGCTGTCAGGGAAGCCGTCCGGAGGTCCCCAGCCGAACGGGATCTGGCCGGCGGTCCTCGCGACGTGGTAGATCGCGTTGGCGGCGTCCTCCTCGTTGACGGGTTCACTGATCCGCATCCCGTACACCCGCATGGTCTGGATGAGGTCTTCGGTCGGTGTACGCACCTTCTTGCCGACCGACTCGAGGAACTCAGGGTGGCTCACGAGTGCCTGCAGCGTCTGCTTGATGTCGGTGCCCGAGTCGAGGAACACCGCGGCGAGCTCGTTCACCAGGCTCGCCGACGGTTCGTCGGACACGAAGCGGACGGCCAGCTTCTGGGCGATCCGCTTCGCGGTGGCCGGATGATGGGCCAGATAGGACAGGTACTCCTGAAGAACAGGGCGTCCGTCGAGGTCCGCGTTGGCGCTCGAGAAGCCCATCACGGTGACCGGTCCCGTCGCGTGCATGTCGGGCTCGTAGGAGTAGGCCCATGTCTTGTACCGGTCGATGTGGTACCCGGTGAGGATTCGAGCCGAGTCGGTGACCTGCGACTCGGAGTATCCGGCTGTGCGGCCGACGGTATGCAGCTCCAGCAGCTCTCGGCCGAGGTTCTCGTTGAGCTGCTCGATGACCGCTCCGCCGGACCTGCGCTCGACCATCGACAGGTCGGCGTCGAGGTACGTCAGCATCGTCGGGTGCACGATCGCCTCGGCGAGCATCTCGTCGAATCGGCCGAGCGCGTGCCTGCGGATGAGCTGGTCGTAGTCAGGACGCCAGAACCACGCCTTGTCCGCGCCCCCGTAGACATGCAGGTGGTTCTGCCAGAACTCCGTCATCACCTCGAGCACCTGACGCTTGCTGTAGGTGCGACGCAGTAGCGTCCAGCGCGCCTGGTCCGCCTGAGCCCCGCTGGAGTACCCGCCCGCGGACGACAACCTGTAGCTCTCGGCGGCGGTGCGGTGCCGCGTCGCGAACCAGCCGTCGAATCCGTCGGCCTGTGCGTCGGCAATCGTCGCGGGGTCGAGCTGCTGTGTGAACCATGCGTCCGGGCCTCCTGCAGCATGCATGTCCCGGCGGAGCCGGGGCGTGTATCCGTACGCGAACCGGTTCGCCATGTGCCTGGTGGCGACGCTCGGGACGGCTGTGGCCGAGTATGGCCGCACGGCCGGCAGGAACGGAGCCGACGTGGCCGCCTCGGCGCCGCTCGACGAGACGGTTATCGCCGCGGCAGCGCCGGTGACCGCCGCACCGGCGAGTACGCCTCGGCGGGACAGTCCTGTGAGCGGGGCGGGCACAGCGTTGCGACGACTCATGGAATCCCTTTCGGCAGCCCGGCCGGCCTTGCATGAAGGCCCCGAGGCTTTGCGTCCCCGCTTCACAACGGGTTTGCCCTTTATCGGAGGGTGGTGGTTCAACTACCGAATGTACATTATTTGCGGCAATTTATCCGTTGTGGGGGTTTTCTAGGCTCTGAGTAGCCGTCACCGCCGCGCTGAGGATGGTCGCGAGCAACGCCGCCGTCTCGCACGACGCGAGATCGTCGACCCGCACCGGCAGCGGCAGGCACCAGTTGTCACGGTCCGAGGCGCCGGGCAGGTTCGGTCGCCGACGAGCCTGGACAGCGTCCTCGAGCGTTGCCGAGAGCAACACAGACGGCGCCTGCGCAAGGTGCCGGTAGGCGACCTCCGTCACCCGCTGCGCCGTGGTGTCATCGGAGAGGTCGCGCTCCGTCGCGATGCGCCCCACCAGGGTGCTCCTGCCACGGTCGACCTCGTCCCGCGAGGCGCCGGTGAGCGTGAACTGCTCGTCACGGTCCTCACCGGTCCAGAGCCCGGCGACTGTCGGGAGGTCGTGGGTGGTGACTGCGGCCATCGACTTGGGGGGCCACGTCGCGGGGTCGCCGTCCTCGAAGTAGAGCAACCGGTACGCCAGCACATCATGGTCGGCAAGCGCCGGCCTCACGCCCGGCTCGACAGTACCGAGATCCTCGCCGACGACGACCGCCTTCGCGCGGTGGCTCTCCAGCGCGACGATGTCCAGCAGGTCGCTGCTCGGGTACCTCACGTAGGCCCCGTCCTGGGGCGACCCGGCCGTCGCCACCCACCAGAGGCGGAAGAGGCCCATCACGTGGTCGACGCGCAAGCCGCCGCCATGTGCCATGGTCGACCTGATCGCTTCCACGAAGGCCCGATACCCCTGCGCACGCAGGCGCCAGGGCGTGGGCGGGGGCGATCCCCACTCCTGACCCGCAGGGTTGAAGAAGTCGGGTGGCGCCCCGATCGTCACACCCTCGGCCAGCAGATCCTGCCAGACCCACGCGTCGGCACCCCCCGCGTCCACTCCGATCGGCAGGTCCTGCACGATCGTGAAGTCGCGCGTCGCGCTGCGCAGCTGGCGCGACATCTGCCACTGGAGCCAGGCATGGAACAGCACCTCCTCCTCGGAGCGTTCAGCAAATCGGCGTGCGGCGTCTCCGTCGGGGTCGTGGAGCGTCGGGTGCCAAGTCCGCCAGTCCGGTCCGTGCTCCACCGCCAGCGCGCACCACAGAGCGAACTGCCTCAGCGAGCTGCCCTGCTCCTCCCGCCATGCGCGGAAGTCGTCGCGGTCGTGGTTCACGGAGAAGATCTGCCGGAGCGCCTTGCTCTTGATCCGCCAGACGGCGTCCCGGTCGATCGTGGGGAGGTCGTTGAGAGCTCTTCCCCGCCGAGAGAGCTCGCCGACGTCGACCGAGAGCTCCGAAGCGAGACCGTCGACGTCCAGATAGATCGGGTTACGGAACCGCCGGGTGGTCGGCAGGTAGGGACTGTTCTCCTGCGGAGTCGTGGGGGCGACGGCGTGCAACGGGTTGACGAGCAGGAACCCTGCTCCGAGCGACTGGGACCATTCCCGCAACACCTGGAGGTCCCGCAGGTCGCCGATCCCCCACGAGCGACGCGACCGGGCGGCGTACAGCTGAACCGCCCACCCCCATGCCCGCCACGCTGCGGGCAGCCAACACCGGCCCGGAGACACGATCAGGGTGCGCTCGCGGCCGTCGACATGGACGACGTGGTATCCAAGCGGAAAGTCGGCTGACAGCGTGCTCTGGACCTGCCGGGTTGCGCCGTCCTCGCAGGCCACGTCAACCGTGCCCAGGCCCAGATCCTGTCCAGGTCGGGCGACGATCGGCGCGAAGTCGTCGAGATCGTCGGGCGGATGCCCGATTGCCGCCCGGAGCCTGGCGGTGACATCGTCCGAAACCGTCCGCGACTCGTCCTGTGCGTCGACCCACACGCTCTGGATGCCCCAAGCGTCGACGGTGCTGGACTCCTCCGGCCGGCGGGACATGGCCGCATCATGCCCGGCTGAAGAGTGCGCTCGTACGCCGGCACCCCCGCCAGCTAGCACGATGTCCGCCGCTCGTCGTCGCTGTCATGACCCTGCCCGACAGCTTCGGACCGTCCTCGAGGAGACGACCCTCGACCGTGCGACGATCTACGTCTCCGCCGGCGCCCTCGAGGCCGAGGTGGCGTCGGCCGGCCGTACGCGATCGCGTTCGACCTGGTCTCGATCACATCCGCCGGCACTGCGGCGATCAGCCGAGACGGGGACAGCCGGCCCAAGGAGGAGCGCGATGCCCGATAACAAGGTCGTCATCGTAGGAGCGGGGATGGCCGGTCTGGCGTGCGCCGTGGAGCTGACGCGGCGCGGTATGGCGGTCGCGGTCCTGGAGGCCTCCGATGCGGTCGGCGGCCGGATCCGTACCGACCGTCTCGACGCCTTGCTGCTCGATCGGGGCTTCCAGCTGCTCAACCCCGCGTACCCCGCACTCGAGGGCCTCGTCGACCTGGAGGCGTTGCACTTACATCCGTTCGGGGCTGGGGTCGTCGTCGCGTCCGGCGGCGAGCGCTCGGTGCTTGCAGACCCACGACGATCCGTCTCGGACCTCGGGGGTGCCTTCGACGCCTCGACCGGCTCTGTGCGCGAGAAGCTGCGGTTCGGCTCATATGTCGCGACGACCGCCCTCGGCTCAGGTGAGCGGATCAAGCAGCGGGACGACCGGCCGTACGGTGAGGTCCTGGACGCCTTCGGAGTGAAGGGACCGCTGCGACGCAAGGTCCTGGCCCCGTTTCTCGCCGGCGTCCTCGGCGAGGACGACGGGGAGTCCTCGAGGATCTTCGTCGACCTGCAGCTGCGGATGTTCGCCAGAGGGACCCCGTCCCTTCCAGCGCGAGGAATGCAAGCGCTGCCGGAGCAGGTCGCAGCGGCTCTGCCTCCCGGGTCGGTGCACCTCAACGCCCGGGCGACGTCGGTCGACGGGAGGACAGTCACGACCCACGAGGGCTCCTGGAGTGGGGACGCCGTCGTCGTGGCGACGGACGGCCCCACGGCCTCGACCCTCACCGGGATGCCCTCTCCCCGTATGCGGGGTCTCACCACCATGTACCACCACGCGGAGCACTCCCCCGCATCGCGGCCCTTTATCCATGTCGACGGGGACCGTCGCGGACCGGTCGTCAACACGGCGGTCGTGTCCGACATCGCGCCCACCTACTGCCGCAGCGGCGCCCTCATCGCCACGACGCTTCTCGGCGCCCCGAGCGACTCGGACCTCGCATCGGCAGTGGTCCGTCAGCTCGGTGCCATCTACGGCGTCGACGCCTCGCGGTGGCAGCACGTCGCGACCTACCGGATCACCCATGCTCTGCCTGCCATGGAGCCGCCGCTGAATATGCGGCAGCCCGTCGTGGCCGGCGACCGGCTCTTCGTCGCGGGCGACCACCGGGACACTGCCTCCATCCAGGGAGCGATCGTCTCGGGACGCCGAGCGGCCGCAGCCGTCCTGCGGGCCTTTGGGGACACTGGCTAGTCTTCACCGCATGGGTTGGTTGCTCCTTCTTCTCGCGGCGCTGGCTGTACTGGTGGTCGTCGGTTTCGTTATCTCAGCCTTGAAGTGGCTCATCATCGTCGTCGCTGTCGTGGTAGCCGTCGCGCTGTTGACCGGGGTGCTGCCGAGCGGGCGCTCCGGCTCACGCTGAATGGCATCTCTCGATCCGGGTCGGAACGGTTCGACGCCGCCACCTGGGCGACTCCTAGATGCCAGCAGCTAGGGTCGCGCCTCGTGCCCTGACCGGCCGGCCGTTCGCCGGTCCGCTTTCATCTCGGCTTCGAAGATGTGGCGCCGCCCGCCGAGCAGCTGGTCGCGGGTGTGCTTCTCCAGCTCCTGGAACACCTGGTAGTAGCCGTCGTCGTACTCCTCGACGACCTGGAACGTCCACCGTCCGCTGAGCACGTTCCGTCCGACCAGAGTGCTCTCGATCTCGTCCGCAAGCTCGTCGTGCCCGGCCTCACGAAGCTGGTCGACCGCCTCGCCGACCTCGAGGTCGGCGGCACCGGTCAACTGGTGAAAGGAGTAGAGCATCCCCCTAGCCCTTTCGACCGTCTCCAGCGCCTCTGTCATCTTGCCGGCTGCGGCCACCGCAGCAGTCGACACTCCGTCCGGGCGCCGATGCCGGGGTAGCGGCTCGTCCGGGGCGGTCGGGAGGAGGGTCCCACCCTCGCCGGAGCGGCCCTTCGGCGGCGATTTCGGCTGCGAATCATCAGACATGCAGATGCTGTACCCCACTGGGGCCTCCCTGAAGCCCGCTCACCCGACCAGCGTGACCGGTTCTTGGCAGGGGCGCGGGTATGCTGCGAAAACGCCGGTAACAGAGGCTTTGGGCGAGAACTCAAGGATGTCACTGTCACCGCCGAACGCCAGGAGGGCACGTGCGCATCCTCGGTCTCATTCTCGTGATCTGGCTGCTGATCGGCGTCGCCGCAGCATTCCAACGCGACTACTTCTCCGGCGCCGACAAGAACTGCGCGAAGTTCGGGACGACCGCGGTGACCATCATCGCCGGACCGCTCAACTACGTCGGTGCCAATCCCAAGGTGCACTGCAAGGTGCCTCAACCCTCGAAGTAAGCGCGTCGCCTCTCACCACTGCTCGCCGCAAATTTGTCCGACGTGTCACCTAGCGCTATGCGAAGCGTGCTAGTAGCGTCAGCGCGTCCGTTCATCAAGGCGACCGCCGGTCTAGCGACACGAGGTGCACATGGCGATCACGGGTAAGTCCGACACTGCTGCGTCGGATACCTACCATCTCAAACGCGATATCGGGCTCCTTGGGCTGACCTTCGTATCGCTCGGCTCCATCATCGGGTCCGGCTGGCTTCTCGGTGCTCTGAACGGCGCCATCGCTGCCGGACCGGCGTCCCTGATCTCGTGGGTCCTCGGTGGCTCGATGCTCGCGATTCTGGCGCTGGTTCACGCCGAGCTCGGCGCGGCCTACCCGGTCGCTGGAGGTACCGCTCGTTTCCCCAACTTCGCGTTCGGAACGCTCGCCGGCTTCACCGCCGGCTGGGCGGCCTACCTCCAGGCGGTCACGATCGCCCCGATCGAGGTCGAGGCGAGCCTGACGTACCTCGACAACATCAACTGGGTGAAGGACCATCTCGACCTGATCAATGCCAACGGTTTGACATTGACGACGTCAGGGCTCTTCTGGGCAACGCTGCTGATGATCGTGTTCACCTTCATCAACATCGTCGGGGTGAAGTTCCTGTCCGAGAGCAACACGATCACGGTGATCTGGAAGTTCCTAGTCCCGGCGCTCACCGTTGTCATCCTGCTCGCCCTCTCGTTTCACATCTCCAACTTCACCGCCGGTGGAGGGTTCATGCCCTATGGCGCACACGGCGTCTTCGCGGCTCTGCCTGCAGGACTGATCTTCGCCATGCAGGGCTTCGAGCAGGCGATCCAGATGGGCGGGGAGGCTCGCAACCCCCAGCGCGATATCGCCCGGGCAGTGATCATCGCGATGATCGTCGGCACCGTCCTCTACATCTCTCTGGAGATCGCGTTCATCGGTTCACTCGACCCCGCGAACCTCGTCAACGGATGGAAGAGCCCTGTCGCCGAAGGCGACTTCGGGCCGTACGCCACGTTGGCGACGGCCGCCGGAGCGGCCTGGCTCGCGTCCGTGCTCTATGTCGACGCGTTCATCTCCCCTGCAGGCACCGGCCTGCTCTACCTCGGCACCTCCTCGCGTCTCTCCTACGCACTGGGGCGCGAGCGGACGGCCCCCAAGGCACTGGCGAAGGTCAACAAGCGTGGTGTGCCGCTGTACTCCATTCTGCTGGCCTTCATCATCGGCGAGTTCGCGTTCCTGCCGTTTCCGAGTTGGCAGTCGCTGGTCGGCCTGGTGACCGAGGCAACGGCGATCATGTACGCGTTCGCCCCGGTGTCGCTGACCGCTCTCCGCCTACGCGACGGGGACCGCGAGCGTCCGTACAAGCTTCCGATGCCCACGGTGCTGTCGCCCATCGCGTTCGTCGCCGCCAACCTGATCGTCTACTGGAGCACGTTCGAGGCGAACTGGAAGTTGATGGTCGC
>JBBRYJ010000009.1:0-138661 GCA_038237745.1 Propionibacteriales bacterium
CGCGACCCCGTCCGGGGGCTCGAAGTGGATGATCGGAGTGCCGACATCCTTGCCGGTCAGCATGAGCGCCTCCTCGCCGTCCGCGCGGATCTCGCCGTCCCAGGACTCCTGGTCCAGGGCATCGGACAGGTCGGTGGGCAGACCGGCCTCGCGCAGGATTGGCTCGACGAACTCCCGGGTGCCGCGCCGCTCACGGTGCTCCTGCTCGTCGGCGATGTCGGTGGGTGGCGGCGTGTCGAAGATGTGCGCCCCAAAGACGGCCTGCAGCGGGTCCAGCCCCTGCGGACCGTGCTCGGCGCGCACACGTGCGGCCACCCGCAGGAGCCGCAGGCCGGCCGTGTGTCCGGCTTCGTACTCCGGCGGGAAGTGCGCGTCGTAGTCGATGTGAGAGTTGATCAGCCGCAACGAGATGAACCGCCAGTCCACGGTGAGATCCCGTTCGGCCTGCACCATCCGGATCCATTTGCTCGTCAGCCAGCAGAAGGGACACACCGGGTCGAAGTAGAAACGGATGTCAGCGGAACTCATAGTTCAACCCTAGACAGCGTGGCAAGCCGCTCACCCGTTCGCTGGGCGGTCTTGCGGTATAGATGATGCGGTAGTCCCCGAAACGGACTCGAAGGCCGGACCGTCCGTGCAACGCGCGAGCGCCAGGTAAACGCGGGTCTTGTGCCAGCAGAGCGATGGCACCTTGGACGCGGTGCCGAATCTTTGGATCGAGTGGACGCGCCTGTTGGACCCTTGGATCGTGAGACTAGCCGCTAGGACGGTCCCGAAGGGCCGGGGGTCGCGGGTGTGGTCTGCCAGGGCCACCGTCCGGTGATCTCGAGCTCGAGGGAGAAGCTCAGGGATGTTCGGATTGCGACGATCAGCGCCAGCACCAGAACGCTGCTCAGGGTTGGGGTGACGGCGACCGTGCGGATGATGTCGGCAGCGACGAGAAGCTCGAGACCCAGCAGGATGGAGCGGCCGAGTTGCTGACGGAATCTGCGGTAGACGTCGGGCAGACCGTGCTTGGCGTTTGCTACGGCGCGTCCCGTGGCCAACAGCGCTCCGATGACCATGACGCCAACGCCAGCCGTGTCGATGCCCTTGCCGACCAGCTCGACGGCGTCGGTGAATTGCATAGTCCTCAACTCCTCGTGCCGGCTCCGCGGGTCTCGTCAACCGCAGGATCTCATCCCAGTTAGTTCTGCGAGCGGCGTTGTTGCGTTGAGCCTCCTGCCCACCGCGGCGCAGGACACTTCCGGTTGGCTGTCCCGCGTCAAGGAGTTGGCAGGATTTCGGTGGTTTGAAACGTCGGGATTATGGGGTCGGATAGGGCCAGGTGCACCTCCTGTGGCCGGTTCGAGGCGATGGCCTCGTGAGGCCTGATGTAGTTGCACTCGATCAGTTACTCCTCGGCGTGATTGGCAAGCATGACGGCGTCGTCGATGTCACGATGAACAGCCGTTCGTACTTCAGCGTCCCGAAGCCGCGTTCCCGTGATCCGTTCGGCCCGGGCTCCGAACCTTGCTGCGGACGCGGCGCAGCTCGGGGTGAAGCTCGATGAACGCCTCGAACCGCGACTAGCGGAACGGGGCTCCATTGTCGGTCACGATCGTCACCACCGGGCAGCAGCTCGCCGGTCTCCTCATCGACCGGGCACAGATCGAGGAGCGGGTGGCCGAACACGGCCTCGTAGCTCGACGGCGTCGATGGCTTCGAAGTGGTTGCCGGTCGGTGAGACGTGGAACGGGTGCTCGTACTTCGACCAGTAGTCCCGGCACCCGGCCAGCCGTCAGGTGCCGCCCGTGTTGGACTCGAACGCAGGCGTTGTCCAGCTGCCAGACCTGGTCGGGCCGGTGGGCTCGGTCGCGAACGCGGTACGTGTCCTGGGTCCTCAGGGGTGCTGCGGTGCGGCGACAGTTGACCGGGGCAGCGACAGGCGTTGCGCGGTTCGGCTTGCTTCGGTCGTGAGATGAGTCGCCGCGATACCGGACCGGCCGCAGTCGTGCGAGCATGGGGATCCCCTGAGGAGGCGGCAGTGACTAACCTGGCCCACCACCTGACGAAGACCGCTGACGAGCACGCAGCGCGACCGGCCGTACGGCTGGACGACGACGTTCTCACCTATGCCGAGCTGCTGATGGCCGCGCAGCGGGTCACCCGGCTGCTACGCGCCCACGACGTCGAACCGGGCGACCGGATTGCCCTCGTGCTGCCCAATGTCCCAGCCTTTCCGGTGCTGTTTTACGGTGCGGCCTGCGCCGGCGCGGTCGTCGTTCCGATGAATCCGCTGCTCAAGGCCCGTGAGGTGCAGTACTACCTCGAGGACTCGGGTGCCTCGATCGTGTTCGCCTGGCACGCCATGGCCGACGAGGCCCGCAAGGCCGCTGAGGCGGTCGGCATCGACTGTGTGGACGTCGACCCGGCCAGCTTCGCCGAGCTGCTCGCGCGGTATCAGCCGGTGGACGATGTCGTTGACCGTGACGACGAGGACACCGTCGTCCTGCTCTACACCTCCGGCACGACGGGACGTCCGAAGGGTGCCGAGCTGACGCACGCGAACCTGGCCACCAATGCGGCGCTCACCGCCGAGACCCTGACCTGCCTCGAGCCCGACGACGTGGTGATGGGCTGTCTGCCCCTCTTCCATTGCTTCGGACTCACCTGTGGTCTCAACGCGTCGACCCTCAAGGGCGCGTGTCTGACCCTGATTCCCCGCTTCGACCCCGCGAAGGCCCTGAGCGTGATCGGGCGGGACCGGGTCACGGTCTTCGAAGGAGTGCCGACCATGTACGCCGCGATGCTGAACGCTCCTGACGCGGCCTCGTACGACGTGTCGAGTCTGCGGACGTGTATCTCGGGAGGCGCTGCCATGCCGGTCGAGGTGATGAAGAGCTTCGAGGACACCTTCGGATGTATCGTCCTCGAGGGTTACGGCCTGTCGGAGACCTCTCCCGTCGCCTCGTTCAACCATCCGGACAAGGAGCGTAAGCCGGGCTCGATCGGGCTACCCGTCCGTGGGGTGGAGATGCGGGTGCTGGACGACGATGGCAACGAGGTCGAGGCAGGAGGCGTGGGTGAGATCGCCATCCGCGGGGAGAACGTGATGAAGGGCTACTGGGGTCGAGAAGAAGAGACGAAAAAGGCGATTCGAGAGGGGTGGTTCCTCAGCGGAGACATGGCAAACGTCGACGACGACGGCTACTACTTCATCGTCGACCGCAAGAAGGACCTCATCATCCGCGGCGGTTACAACGTCTATCCCCGAGAAGTCGAAGAGGCGCTCTACGAGCACGAAGCCGTCGCCGAGGCGGCAGTCGTGGGGATCCCCCATGCTGAGCTCGGCGAGGAGATCGGAGCCGCCGTATCGCTCAAGTCGGGCGCGGAGGCGACGCCCGACGGTCTACGCGACTTCGTCAAGGAACGGCTCGCGGCGTACAAGTACCCGCGCTTCATTTGGATCGTCGACGAGCTCCCGAAGACTGCGACCGGAAAGATTCTCCGCCGGGAGGTTCGACCGCCGGAGTCGACCGAGGCGGTCTCGACATGACCGAGTCGAGCCGGGCGCAGCGACGGCTGCGCGAGGTCGACGACCATGAGCTCGACGTCGCGGCACCATTCGACTTGCTGCTGGCGGACGCCGCCCTCAACCCCGTTCGGCGATTGCTTCCCGGCCTGGCCGCCGCCCGGTTCGCTGCCAACCTCGCCAAGCGTCCGGCCGACGTTGCCGACCGCGGACGTCACCTCGCCGCTGAGCTCGTGCGGATCGGCTCCGGAACGTCCGACCTGTCACCCCACGAGAGAGATCGTCGCTTCGCCGACGAGGGGTGGACATCTAACCCCGTGCTGAGACGCGCCGTTCAGACATACCTGGCCGTCGGCACGGCCGCCCGTGGCCTCGTCGACGATGCAGACCTCGACTGGGGCGACGACCAGAAGATGAGCTTCCTGGTCGACAACCTCGTCGAGGCGATGGCGCCGAGCAACAATCCGGTGCTCAACCCTGCAGTACTCAAGACTGCCATCGACACCGGTGGCGCGAGTCTGCTCGCAGGTGGACGCCGGTTGGCACGAGATTTTGCCACACCTCCGCGGGTGCCCTCGATGGTCGAGGCCGATGCCTTCGAGGTGGGCGTCGACCTCGCGGTGACACCGGGCGCAGTGGTGCTGCGGACCGACGTCTTCGAGCTGATCCAGTACACCCCGCACACGCCGAAGGTGCGCCGGGTTCCGCTATTGATCGTGCCACCAACGATCAACAAGTACTACGTCATCGACCTTGCCAAGCAGCGCAGCCTAGTGGAGTACCTGGTCGCAGGCGGCCAGCAGGTCTATACGATCTCCTGGCGCAACCCCGACGCGCGGCATGCCGACTGGGGCCTGGACACCTACGGGCAGGCAGTGGTCGAGGCGATGGACGCATGTCAGTCGATCTCCCGCGAGAACAGTGTGGCGCTGTTCGCCCTGTGCTCGGGGGGAATGCTCGCATCGATGGTGGTGGCCCACCTTGCCGACATCGGTGAGCTCGAGCGGGTGGCCGCCTTCAGTCTCGCCGTCACCGTGCTCGATCAGTCACGAGCGGGCCTGCCCAGCGCCCTGCTGTCGCGCAAGGTCGCGGCCGCCGCAACGGCCGCCTCGCAGAGGAGGGGATACCTCGACGGCCGAATGCTTGCCGAGGTGTTCGCGTGGTTGCGACCCAACGACCTGATCTGGAACTACTGGGTGAATAGCTACCTGCTCGGCAAGGCTCCCAAGGCGTTCGACATCCTCTACTGGAACGCCGACCCGGTCCGGATGACCGCTGGCCTGCACCGCGACTTCATCGAGCTCGCCGTCACGAACGGTCTCACAACGCCAGGTGGCTCCCAGTTGCTCGGCTCCGACGTCGACCTGGGCAAGGTCGACGTCGATGCCTACGTAGTCGCCGGCATCGCAGATCACCTGTGTAGATGGGAGTCCTGCTACCGCACGACCCAGCTCGTGGGTGGTGAGTCGCGGTTCGTCTTGTCGACCAGTGGTCACATCGCCTCGATGGTCAATCCACCGGGCAACGAGAAGGCGAGCTTCCACACCGCCACGGACAATCCCGAGGATCCTGCGCGGTGGCTCCGGTCGGCGGAGAAGGTACAGGGCTCATGGTGGGACGACTACCTTGGCTGGCTCCGCGTGCGCACCGGTCCGGAGCGCAACAGGCCACGCCGGTTGGGGTCGGCCTCGTATGCGCCGGTCTGTCCCGCGCCGGGCACCTATGTCCACGACCGCTGAGCGCGATCAGCTACGCACCGTCGCGGTGCGCGGGCAGCACGCGCGGGTGTCGGTGCGCCCCCCGGCCGGCGCGCTCATCGACGCGCCGCCGCTGCTGCTATGCAACGGGATCGGCGCCAGCCTCGAGGCTCTCCAGCCCCTCGTCGACGCCCTCGATCCCGACCGCGGCGTGATCCGGTTCGACGTGCCTGGTGTCGGTGGCTCTCCCGTGCCAGCGTTCCCGTATCCCCTGGCAGCGCTGACATCGTGGTTGACGGCCCTGGTCGCGCGGCTCGGTCACCGCGAGTTCGACGTCCTGGGGCTGTCGTGGGGTGGTGGGCTCGCGCAGCAGTTGGCGGTGCAGTCGCGTCGACGGGTACGACGAGTCGTACTGGTCGCGACCGGCACCGGGTCGCTGATGGTGCCGGCACACCCGAGGGTGCTCGCCAAGATGATGACTCCTCGACGGCACCGCGACGCGGCGTACGCGCGGAGCATCGCGGCCACGATCTACGGCGGCAGTATGCGGACCGATCCTGAGCGAGGCGCCCAGCTGCTGCATGCGACTACCCGCGCCGGACCGAGGCGCGGCTACTACTTCCAGCTCGCGTCGGCCATGGGTTGGACGAGCCTGCCGTTCCTGCGACTGATCCGGCAGCCCACGCTCGTGCTCGGGGGGGACGACGACCCGATCATCCCGCTGGTCAACGCCAGGCTCCTAGCGCGATTGATCCCGCAGGCTCAGCTGCACGTCTACCACGGCGGCCATCTGGGGATCTTGACCGAAAGCGACGTGCTGACCCCGGTGATCGAGAAATTTCTCAGCCAACCGCCGACGACTGCGACCGACGAGAAGGGCTGACATGGACCTGACCGACTCCCCCGAGTCCGACTTCCTCGGCTTCGAGCTGTTGCTCGACGACGAGGACCGTGAGCTGCTGGGCCGGGTACGCAGCTACATGACCACGACGGTCGAGCCGGTCATCAACGACTACTGGCGGCGGGCGGAGTTCCCGCACCACCTGCTTGCGGGGTTCGCTGCGTTGGGTATCGCGGGTCTGCAGTTCGGCGGACCGGGTTGTCCGCGACGCAGCTGTCTGCTCGATGGGATGGTCTCGATGGAGCTGGCCCGCGTCGACCCGTCAATCGCCACCTTCTTCGGCGTGCACGGAGGACTCGCAATGGGCTCGGTGCAGCTCTGCGGATCCGAGGAACAGAGGCAACGCTGGCTGCCCGCGATGGCGAGGATGGAACTCATCGGTGCCTTCGGGCTGACCGAGCCCGAGCAGGGCTCAGGAATCGCCGGGGGTCTGGCCACCAGCGCTCGCCGCGACGGAGACTGCTGGGTGCTCGACGGCGAGAAGAAGTGGATCGGGAACGCGTCGTTCGCCGACCTGGTGATCATCTGGGCGCGCGACACCGACGACAGTCAGGTCAAGGGGTTCGTCGTCGAGAAGGGCGCCGATGGCATGACCTTCGAGCTGCAGCGGGACAAGATCGCGTTGCGCGTCGTCCAGAACGCGACGATCCGCCTCGACGGGGTCCGCGTGCCCGAGAGCAACCGGCTCGCGCATGCAGAGTCGTTCAAGGACACCGCCCGCGTGCTGCGCCTCACGCGCGCGGGTGTGGCGTGGATGGCGACCGGCTGTGCTCGGGGCGCCTACGAACACGCTCTGCGCTACACCGGCGAACGCGAACAGTTCGGACGGCCCATCGCAGGCTTCCAGCTCGTGCAGGACCTGCTGGTGCGGATGCTCGGCAACGTCACCGCCTCGACGGCGATCTGCGTCCGGGTCTCTGAACTGCAGGACGCGGGGCTCCTGCGTGATGAGCACGCCTCGTTGGCCAAGGCGATCAGCACCGTTCGGATGCGAGAGACGGTCGGCTGGGCGCGCGAGGTGCTCGGAGGCAACGGGATCCTGCTCGCGCACCACGTCGGACGATTCGTCGCCGACGCGGAGGCGATCTACTCCTACGAGGGGACCCGCGAGATCAACACCCTCATCGTCGGCCGGGCCATCACCGGAATCAGCGCCTTCGTCTAATCCGCTCTGCGACATGACCGTGTCGTCACACCGTCTCGACCGGCGTGCCCGGACCTCACTAGAGGCGCGCCTCCGCGAGTTGGAGCACAGGCAGGAGTGACGGGGGACCACCCCGGCAACGAGCGAACGCCGACGCAGAAGACGAGGTCATGGGACCAGTGTCTCCTCCAGCCCGATATCGCAGTGCAACAAAGCGCCGTCGCCTACTCGCTGAAGAAGTGCGTGACCGGTCTCGTCATGGCGACCTCGTCCAGGAAGACATCGACCTTCTCGTCGTAGAAAGCCACCAGACCGGCCACGGCGCCCACCGCGACGGTGGGAAAGTCGTAGGACCAGGCCAGGTCCTGGTGAAGCTGGCCGTTGGTCTGAACCGACCAGTAGTTGGTCGTCGTGCCTTTGTAGGGACACGAGCTGCGGACGCCGCTGGGCACCAGATGCTCGAACCGGACGTCGGTCTTGTCGATGTAGTAGCGCGTCGGAAGTCCGGTCTCGAAGAGCAGCACTGGTGACCGTGTCTCGGCGAGGACCACTGTGTCGAGCTCTACCCGCACGACACGATGGGAGCGGACGGCATCCACGCGCGTGTACGGGTTGCGCGGGTGGACGAAGATCTCCTCGTCCTCCTCGAACCACGCGTCAAGAGCGTCCCACTCGAATCTCACGGTGCCCACGATGCCGGGATGCGCGTCAGGTCCATAGACCCATGCTGCCGCGTCGTGCTGCACTTCACCGACGCGGAGACTGTGCCGGGAGGCGGTCCCGAGACGGAGTTTCTGTGGCCGCGACTCATCCAGCAGGAACTGCCGGATGACATCCTCGACCGGCACGTAGTACTGAGGGTAGTTCGGCCATTCCCACACGTACTGTGCGCGCGTAGTGTCGAAGACGGTCCGACCGTTCAGGGCACCCCGCACCCGACGCGGTGCTGGTTCGACTCGATCGGTCTGTGCGACCATCGCGGGGAAGTTGCGGACGAAAGGCCGGGCAGGCTCACTGATCATAAAGTCTCCATTGGGTGAGAACGGGCGTAGATGCGCGTGCCTTTCGTGCACGCCATTCCTCAGAGTCTTACGTGCCGACGAAAATGATCTCCGCGACCAGCAGAGGCGCGGCCCAACAGTCCCGCTTCCGGTTGGTCTCGCAGCGGCGTCGGGCCCCCGACCCGTCGTCGGCCACGGAGCGGGCAGCGCTGTCAACAGGCAGCGAGACCCGGCGCCCCGTCGTTGACCGGAAGTGTGCCTCTGGTAACGCCCAAGGAGCCGGAGGCCGCCGTGGCTCTGGATGTGGAAAGCCGCGACGCCGCCTGTGCCGCTGAACAGCAGGAGAGGTAGTGGCTGTTGCTCCCGTCCTGCTCGAGGTATTGGCGACGCCGACGGCCGAGGACTGGGTCTCGGCCACATTGGAGCCTGGCCCACCTAACTCTTGGGTGGCCGCCCCTCCGACGGGCGGTTGCTGGAGCAATGCTCCTGACGAGGCCTTCCGACCAGCCAAAGCAGGTGATGGTCACCTCAGGGGCTCAGCAAGGAATGTCGCTTGTTGCCGGGCGCGCGTTCGTTCATCCGAGCGATATGGTGGTCGATGAACTGCTCGCCGAGCGGGAAGTGGACGTCCATCACCATCACCGTCTACCGGTGGGCCCCCGCTTCACATCGGAGTTCGTCGAGACCGCACGTACCGTCGTCACGCGCCCGGTGATCGGTGGTTCGTCGACGAGACTTGCATCAAGGTCAACCGACGGTGGACGTACCTGTACCTGGTGATCGACCGATCGGGCAGCTCATCGACGTGTGGCTGCCATCCGACGAGACGACGCATTCACGCGCTTCCCTGTCTCACGCGCTGACCGAGGGCATCGGCCTGCCAGTGACCTGAAAGCCCGAAATGGCGGCACCCTAACCCTCGACGGAGGATCGAACTCAGCCGAGGCTCAGTCGTGACCGCCTACATGCTGGCACACCACTGCATCAACTCCAACGCCTGCTTGGTGAGGATTCCGTTGGCCTGCTCGGACACCGCCACCGACCAACCGGTGGCCGTTTGGGAAGACAGGTACACGTTGGCTCCGGCGTTGTGCATCGCAGTGACTTCCGCGGCCGGCCATGTGTACGAGGCGACCGCGGCGTCAGCATAGGACAACACGTAGGCGGCGGTGCGGTTCTCGGCGTGCTTGACCGCCGTTTCAACCGCTGGAGCGCCGGAGTCGATCGTCGGGAGATAGCGGGCTAGCTGCGAGTCGAAGGTCACCTGGCCGGTCAGGCCGCGTGCGGCAACGGTCGAGGCGAGCCCTTGCAACATGGCGTGGGTCCACACCGGCGACGGCTTGACCTCCACAATCGCGCGGTGACCGGGGAACGCAGCCAGCAGGTTAAGCAACTCATCCCAGGAGGCGACGGTGGATCCGTCGCGATAGTGCCGGGAGGTGGCGTAGGCGAACGTTACGTCGTTGACCGCGCCGACACCGTCGCGTGTGGCCCCGTCCAAGGTGGCGTTGTGGAAGATCACCAGTCCCTTGTCGGCGGTAGGCCGCAGGTCGGTTTCGATCTCGAACCCCGCCGTGAGGGCATCGCTGAGCTTAGCGATGCTATTCAAGGAATGGGTACCCACGTCGTCGCCCTGATGGGCGTAGCCGGGAGGGCAGCCGTTCGGCAAGGAGGCATCTGCGATAGCTACCGGAGCGAGAACAGTGGTGGCCAACGTGACCGCACATGCGGCTACCATCCGAGTGATCATCCGGTCGATCCCAACTTTCGTTTCGGCGTGCCGAGCTAACGCGGCAGTGATCGGCTCTGTCCCATGCTACGACCGTACAGTCATATAACACCAAACCAGGATCATCCGACCGGTCTCCCCTTCGGTGAGGACGACGCGCCGACGGTGCTGGGCGTCCCAGTCCCGAACAGGTTTGAAGGCCGAGCGTAGTTGACGCTGGGGTGTTGGGGCTCATCCAGCACGAGGATCTTCGACAGGTAGCGGCTGGACAGCAGGACGCGCAGGGCAAGCGTTGATCACTCAGCGAGGGCCGTGAGCCGTCCTATGGCCAGCCTGCTCCCGGCACTTCAACGTCGACGGTGAGCACCTGACCGGTACCTGGAGGCACCATCTCGGACATGCCGCGCCACTCGGCAGCGGCTACGAACAGAGTTGTGCCGTCGGGTCCGCCGAGAGCGCAGGCAAAGCAGCCGCGATCTACATCGACCGTTTGCAGCACCCTCCCGCCTTCGGCGACTCGCACGCACCGCTTGTTGGGGACGTCGGCGTACTAGACGGCGAGCTCCCGCTATCCCGTTGGGGAAGGCGACATCGTCGGCCACCTCACGGACAGACCCGTCGGCGCCCGCGAGCACTACTGAACCCGGTCTGAACTCCTCGCCGGCCATCGGGTTGAAGCCTGCGCCGTTGATGTAGGCATTGCCGCGGCCGTCGATCACGATGTCGCTCCACCCCGGGCGCCCGAGGTCACGGTGTTCAACGAGAGAGCCCTCGGTTTGTTGGCGCAGGAGCCGCCCGTCGGGCGATGACACGATTACGAGCTGACCCTCCGGTGTCCACGCAGTGCAAAGCGGCAACGACTCGACCCTGGCGATCACCTCGCTCTCGCCAGCAAGATCGACCCTGAGCACCTCGCCCGCCGACCAGTCCGAGATGTACAGCCGATCAGCATGCCAACGGGGCGACTCGAGCAACCCGCGTCCGCCAAGCAGTGTCTTCAGGCCGTTCATCACCTGCACGCCTTCTGGCCGGTCCGCCCGGCACTCTCGGGATTGTCGCCCGCTGTTGTGCAGTTAGGAACCCCGATGCTCCTATTCTGCGTTCGCGGGGGTCTTCGATTCGTGCACTCGTTGCTTCCATGGAGGTCGCACAGGGGAGGTTATCGCTGTGGGACGCCGAGGCCGGGTCCAGCCCGTGATCGGGGCACGGCGGCTTCCCACCAAAGCGGAGACGAGCGTCACGTCCTTCCGCACCCCAAACTGCGGATTCAAATACTTCGGTCTGCAATACTTGATCTCACGGCGAGACGGACTCGCTGGTACTGAAGGATCTGATCGCCCATGTCGTACATCACCCCCACCTCGTCCCACGTCCGGACCTCCAAGCTCACGCGCTTGACGGCGGCTCTGCGCGATACCTGGACCGCCGCCCGCTGCACGGACCGCCAACTCATGAACATGCGTACCAACCTCACCCGTCACTCCGGTTGAACCTGCGAGCGCAGAGTTCACCCACACGCCATGCGGCGCCGGTACGAAAGGCCATCCAGCGCTCAGCGGCCCCTCAAAGCAGCGTGAACCTGCTTGCGACGCCTAAGACCACAGCTCACCAGTCGATCAGGACGAGGGCGGCAATGGCGGGTGCCAGGTGGGCGCTGCTTCCCAGGACAGGGGTGGTCAGCGCGACAGCGGCGCCCGTCGACAGCCCACTTCGCCAGAGAAGCAGGAGCGGCTGCATGATGGCAATATCGACGAGGAAGACCCCCAGCGCGTCCAGGCGTCGATAGGAGACTCCCGTCGCCACGATGAGCGCACGTGCCTCTACCTCCCCAACGCCGTCGAAGCGTACGGTGTGCACCGGTCCTCGTGTCTGCGACCCCACGACGTCTCGTGCGAGCACCACCTCGGCACCGAAGCGGGAGACCTGGGCGACAGCACGCCGGGTGAGGTCGGAGCCGGTCAGTCCCTTCGGAAACCCAGGTAGTTCTCGATCGCCGCACTCTGACCAAGCCTGGCCCCCAGGCGCCTCACGCTCCACGATGACGGCGCTCAGGCCTTCCGACGCCGCGTATACCGCAGCGGCCAGCCCCGCCGGGCCGCCGCCGACGATGCACACGTCGTACAGCGGCTGCTCGGCCTTGGTCCGCAAGCCGAGCGCACTGGCCAGGTCGAGCGTAGATGGCGAGCGCAGCGTCTCACCGTCAGGGACGAGCACCAGCGGGAGATCCGTCGAGCTCGCCTGCGCAAGGTCACGCAACCGCTGCGCTTCCGGATCACGCTCGATGTCGTACCAGCGGTAGGGCACATAGTTGCGAGCCAGGAAGGTCTTGATGTCGTGGCTGCGTTCGGACCACCGGTTTCCGACCACACGCACGTCTGACGTGTGGTCCGGGTGGGCGTTGTGCCAGTCGCCTAGCAGATCGTCGACGACGGGGTAGAGCCGATCCTCGGGAGGATCCCACGGCTTGAGCAGGTAGTGGTCCAACCCGATGTCGTTGATCGCCTTGATGGCCACGTCCGTGTCCGCGTACGCCGTCAGCAACAGGTACTTCGCGCCTGGAGCATGGCTGCGCGCCTGCTCGAGCATCTCAATGCCAGTCATCTCCGGCATCCGCTGGTCGGAGACGATCAACGCCACCGGCTGGTTGCGCAGCGCCAGCTTCGTCAACACGGCCAAGGCCTCGACCCCCGACGTCGCCCGCACGACGCGATACTCGGCGCCGTAACGCGTTCGCAGGTCCCGGGAGACGGCCGCAGACACCTGAGGATCGTCGTAAACTGTCAAGATGGCAGGTTTGCTCATCGGATCGGCCTTCCGGGCGGCTTCGGGGGCCCGATAGGAACCGGGGCGAGCGGAGAAGCGGCCCACGAGGCATACGCGCGGGCCGGCGACCGGCGCCGAGCGACATCAGAGCTGTACGGCCACGAGCTCCCCCTGGGCGGTTTCGACGTGGTGTGGCGAGCGGCGGGGCGGGATGGCGAAGGCGGCCACCGCCCCCAGGGCCACCACGCCGGCGCCGACCAGGATCGCCGGGTTCATGCCGTCGACGAACGCCTGCCCGCTCTGGTATCCACCGACCCGTGCGAACACCGATGCCAACACGGCGACGCCGAAAACGCCCCCGAGTTCGCGAATGGCGTTGTTCGCGCCTGACGCCTTACCCTCCTCGGTGGGATGCACTGCGGAGAGCACCACATTCGCGACCGGTGCGAAGAAGAGTCCCATTCCGACTCCGGCCAGGACGAAGGGGCCGACGAACGCGCTGTATTCGAGGGCCGGCGCCGAGATGAGCCCTATCCAGGCCAGTCCGGCGGCCTGCAGCGAAAGCCCGAGACCGATCAGCGTCTTGCCACCGATCTTGTCCGACAGAGCACCCGCGAGCGGCGCCACGAACATCGGCGCGATCGTCCACGGCAGGATTCGCAGACCCGAACTGAGCGGCGAATACCCTTGCACCGTCTGGAAGAACTGTGACAGCAAGAAGATCGAGCCGAACATCCCGAAGAACATGAACATCGACGCGAGGTTCGCCAGCGTGAACGTGGCGTTGCCGAAGAAGCGAATCGGCAGCATCGGGCTCTCGACTCGCAGCTCCCATGCCACGAAGCCGGCGAGCAGGACGGCACCGGCGGCAAGGGCGGCGAGGATCTCAGTGCTCGCCCAGCCCTGTGCGTTACCACGCACGAGCCCCCACACGATGCCGAACAGTCCTGCACTCGAGAGACCGAGTCCTGGCAGGTCGAGCTTGCCGGCAGGGCCATGACTCTCGGTCAGGCGGGACAAGCCGAGCGGTACCAGGACGGCCCCGATCGGCACGTTCAGCCAGAAGATCCACTGCCATGAGATCCCCTCGACGATGGCGCCGCCCACAACCGGGCCGAGGGCGACTGCGAGCCCGCTGATACCGCCCCAAGCGCCGAGTGCGAGGCCCCTGCTTTCGGCGGGAACCGCAGCGCTCAGGATCGTGAGAGTCAGTGGCATGACGATAGCGCCGCCGAGCCCCTGCACAGCCCGTGCGACGTTGAGGAGCTCGATCGAAGGTGCCAGTGCAGCGGTGATGGAGCCTGCTGTGAAGACGCCCACTCCGATGACGAACAGGCGCCGGCGGCCAAAGCGATCGCCGAGCGCTGCACCGGTCAGCAGCAGCACGGCGAAGGTGAGGGTGTAGGCATTGACCGTCCATTCCAGGCTCTCCAGGGACGCGCCGAGCTCCTGGCGGATCACCGGGATCGCGGTGGTCACGACGAGGTTGTCGAGGGTGACCATGAACAGCGCGACCGAGGTGATCACGAACGTCCATAGCGTGCGGTTCTTCATCTCTTCTCCTCATGCGATTGATGCTAGTGAGTGGTTACTTCTATTGCGAGATCAAAAAAAGGGCCTACTCCGTCAGGTTCTTCTTGCAGGCGTCCAGCAAACGGGTGGCCCAGGGCTCTGGGTCCTCGACCAGGTTCAGCGACATGAAGATCGTGATGAGCATTCCGTTGGCGAAGAAGCGGCTGACGACATCGGGGGGCTCTCCGGAGCTCTGTTCTGCGAGATCGACGAGATTGCGCCAACCGCTGCGCGTGACGCGGGCGATGTCGGGATCGTCGGACGAGGTCCAGGACTTGAGCATCAGCATGAGCCGGTCGTTGTCGCTTATGACCTGGCCGTAGGCCTCACCCATCGCATGCAGCGCCGCTTCGCCCGACTGCCCCTCCGCGGCGCGCGCGAAGACCGCATACAGCTCGTCAGTACAGCGCTGACATGCGGCGAGATAGAGCTCCTTCTTGGAGCCGAAGAGCCGGAAGAGGTACGGCTGCGAGATGCCTGCGACGCGCGCGATGTCATCCGTGGACGCGCCGTGCAGGCCCCGCAAGCCGAACTCGTGGGTAGCAGCGTCGAGAACAGCCACCCGCCGCTCGTCTGCGGTCTGCCGTGGTGCCGTCGCTCGACTCATGGTTGTGAGTGTTCACTCACAAGTAGCAGATGTGAAGTAGCCTCAGCATCTCGCCTCCGGACCGGGGTCATCCGCTCACCTGGATCACGACCTTCCCCTTGGCGTGGCCCACCTCCACCGCTGCCACCGCGTCCGCCGCATGGTCGAGCGTGACGATGTCCTCGACACGAGGATCCAGCTTGCCGTCGGCAACCAGACCGCCCACGATCTCGAGGACGCGATGGGTGCGGTCGCGTTGCATCGCGTGGCCCCCGAGCTCAGCAGCCGTCTGTGGATCACCGGCGCTGATCAGCTTGCTGCGGTCGGCCAACAGCCCCGCCACGTGCCGCAGACCGTCGCCTCCCGCTAGGTCGAAGATCGCATCGACGCCGTCGGGAAGTAGCTGCTCGATCCGTTCGCGGACGCCATCGCCGTACGGCACGAGAGTTGCGCCGAGCGACTCGACGAGCGGTTGCTTGTCTTCGCTTGCTGTGCCGATGACGTTGATGTGGAGGTTGCGGGCGATCTGGGCTGCGGCCACTCCCACCCCGCCACTGACACCGTTGACCAGTAGCGTCTGGCCGGGATTCAGCTGGAGCTGGGTCACACCGTCATAGCCGGTCGCGGCCGCAACAGTCAGGGTGGAGGCGTCGGTGAACGACACCTGCGGCGGTTTGTGTGATGCAGCACCGGCGGTGACGAGCGTGTACTCGGCGTAGCCGCCTGAACCGGGTGCCACGGCTCCGAAGATCTCGTCACCGACCGCGAAACCGTTGACGTCCTGCCCAACCTGGCGCACGACTCCGGACACCTCAGAACCCAGGACCGCCGGCAGGTCGCCGGGGTCCGCAGAGCCGTAGAGGCCGGAGCGAATCTTCCAGTCGACCGGGTTCACCCCGGCGGCTCGTACTTCGACGAGCAGCTCCCCGGCCATGGGAGAGGGCATGTCCAGCTCGAGGAACTCCTGGACCTCCGGGCCCCCATTGCCGGTGTAACCGAATGACCTGACCATCTTGAACTCTCCCATCGACTAGATAGACGACCCGCTCGCTTCCCAGGCTGTCTGGGGCGCGGGCTGGCGGCGCGTCCGACTCCGCGTACGTTCAGGTTTCTGCCCTTCGCTGCCCCGAGGACGGCATGCCCTTCATCCAAGCAGTTCCCGGCTTGGCCTACACGACCTGTCCCCTGTAGTGAACGGCCGATGGGGGCATGGTGGCGAGCGATGAGTTTCATCCCGCCGATAGAGGACTCCGACGGACGAATGCGCGTTGGAGACTACGTGTGCAGCCCGCCGTCGGAGTGCAAGAGCTGGCCGTTGACCCACTCGCCCTCGACCGAGCAAAGGAACGAGACGAGCGCGGCAGTATCGGTGGGACGTCCACCACGGCCCCGAGGGCTCATGCGCAGCACCTGGTGACGTAGCTCGTCATCCATCCAACCGGTGTCGACGGGCCCGGGATTGACGACGTTCGCGGTGATGCGCAGCTCTGCGAGCTCACGTGCAGACGCGATCACGATCCGGTCCAGCGCTCCCTTGCTCGCACCGTAGGGAATGTTGCCGACGGTGGCGTCGCTGGTCAGGGCGACTATCCGGCCGCGTCCTCGCTCGGCCGAGTAGCGCAGTGCGAACTCGCGAATCAACAACCACGAGCCGCGTGTGTTGACCGTGAAGTGACGGTCGAAGCTCTCGACGGTTGTATCGAGCAGACCCGAGTCGACAGATTCGCAGTGGCACAGGATCAGCGCGGTCACCGGTCCCAGCTCGGCCTCGACCGCATCGAAGATCTCAGGGGGGCTCGCGACGCTGCTGAGGTCGGCCGACACGGTCGTAGTCGACGCGCCGGCATGGTGAAGCTCGACGTTGACCTTGTCGACGTCGCTCGGCTTGCGCCCCCATGGCATCCGGTCGTCGTAAGGCGCCCAGTAGGTGGTCGCGACGTCCCAGCCATCTTGAGCAAGTCGTAGCGCGATCCCGGCGCCGATGCCCACGGCCCGTCCGACACCCGTCACGAGCGCCACCGGACGCGGCTGGAGAGTAGGAGGCATAGGGCGATCTTGGCAGATCCACCCCCAGTGGTCTCGGCGCTCACCGCGGTGGCCGTCGTAGATTCCCGCCGGTGACCTCCATCGCCGACGCCCTTGCGGTCGTCCGGCCCGCAGCTACTTCTCGAGCGTGATTTGGTTCTTGTCGAAGGCAACGTAGCCGCTGAAGTTCTGGCCGACCCGGTCGAATGAGCCCGGGTAGGGCTCTGGGTAGCTCCAAGCCGCGTCGTGGTGCGTGGAACCAGCCGCTGAGACGTCGTGGTATTGGGCGACGCCTTTCCACGGGCAGGTGTACGGCGTTGAGCTCTCGGTGAATGCTTCGGGGGTGAGCGAAGAGGGCGGGAAGTAGTAGTTGCCCTCGATGGAGATCAGCTCGGACTCCGACGCGTCGGCAACGATCGCGCCGTCAATGGTGGCCTTCATGTGTGCTGTCCTCTCTAGCTTTCGGTGTTGATGCCAACACCGCGTTGTCGGCCTGGCTTCCCGCATGGGGCGGCGACTTTGGCGCTCACCCCCGGATGCTCCGCGCGCACCTGACCGGGGAGGGTCGACGCATTACGAGGTGCCCTGTTCAGCGCACGTACAACCGACCGGACAGAGAGAGGGGGTGGTGTCGCTGTCGGTACCAGGGATCGCGGCCGTGAGGCGAACGTGTGGCGCAGACTTGGGGATGCGGTGCGCCATCGGGGAACACCGGCACTCGCGGAGGTCACATGAAGAGTCACTCTCTCGCCGTCGTTGGCGCGCTCGCTACTGCGTCGCTGAGCCTCGCCAATGCACCTTCTCCACCGGCCGCTGCTCACAGTGCAGACATAGGTCGGATCACCGTGGCGAAGCCGCTGTACGACACCGGCGTGCGTTCCGACGTGTCCCGGCCGCTGGCCAGAGCCGCCGCGCCGCCGTCCATCCCGATGTTCCACCGCACTGTCACCGACGGCCGGCGGACGTTTCCCTACACGATGGTGGGAAAGGACCCTTTCGTGAGTCACGTCAGTGCGAGGAGCACCGTGGACGCGGTGCTGGTACCGGTAGTCATCCTCATGCACAACGGCGACACCTTCGACCCCACGGTTGCCGACTCGTGTGCCCGTTCGAGCTCGATCAGCCGCACCCTCGCCTCGCCGTTGTTCACCCGGAAGAAGTACAGGTGGGGAGGCAAGGTCGTGGGGACCGGTCAGTTCGTGAGCGTGTTTCGTCGCGCGGAGTTCTACGCGAAGACGAGACCGAACGGACTGAACCCCGACCTCCAGGTCAGGCTGGCCCCCACCACCGTCCGTCCCATCAAGGTGAAGGTGCCCGAAACAGCGTCAGCGGAAGGACAGCTCACCTGTGGGCGCCTCGGCGCGATCGAGATCGCCTGGTGGGATGGCTACATCCGGAGGGAGCTCCTCCCCACGCTGGCCGACAGGGGATACGGATCAGACACCTTTGCGATCTTCGAGCTGAGCAATGTCGTCCAGTACGTCACCACGACGTCGACCTGTTGTGTCCTCGGTTACCACAGTGCCTTCTCCAACCCCGCCGACGGGGGCATCACGACGTACGTCTCAGCCATGTTCGACAACACCCACGGCCGCTTCAGCGGCAGTGCCGACATATCTGGGCTCAGCCACGAGATCGCCGAGTGGATGGACGACCCGCTCGTCGACGGCGTCGACAACAAGACCAGGAGGTGGGGGCACATCGGTCAGGTGAGTGGCTGCCAGACGACCCTCGAAGTGGGAGACCCCCTCAGCGGCATGCTCCAGCGGACCAGACTGGGCGGAAGAGTCTGGCACCCACAGGAGCTGGCCTTCCACTCGTGGTTCTACCACCGCACACCGAGTCTTGGAGTCAACGGGTGGTTCTCGAGCAAGGGCACGTTCACAGCCGATGCCAGGCGTTGCACCTGACCACGAGCGAGACTTCGGCAGCTTCGGCGAGATGGGTGTGAGAGTCTCCCTATGAGTCACGGCCTCTACGAAGGGGAATCATGCTCGACCTGCACGGCGTTCTAGAGAGGCACGTCGCCAACGGATCCGTCCCTGGAGCGGTGGGTCTGGTCGCCCGCGACGACCAGGTCGACGTGCAGGTGGTCGGCTCTGTGGACTTCGGGGGTACCGCTCCGATGTCTCGGGACTCGATCTTTCGCATCGCTTCGATAACCAAGCCCATCACGGCCGCCGCCGTCATGATGCTGGTGGAGGACGGCCGCATAGCGCTGCACGACTCTGTCGACCCCTGGCTGCCCGAGCTGGGGTCACCGTCTGTCGTCCGCACACCGACCGGTCCCGTCGACGATGTTGTGCCGGCCGCCAGACCGATCACGCTGCTCGATCTGCTGACCTTTCGTGCCGGGTACGGCTTCCCCCGGAGCGCCAGTTCGTCGCCGCCCCGGACGACTGGATGGCGGCGCTGTCTGGTATTCCGTTGCTGCACCATCCGGGCGATGCCTGGCTGTACAACACCTGCTCAGACATCCTGGGAGCTCTGATCGCCAGGGTCTCGGGTCGGCCACTGGAAGAGTTTCTTGATGAGAGGCTGTTCGACCCGCTCAGCATGTCCGACACTGGATTCGCAGTACCGGCCGCCAAGCTCGACCGGTTCACCAGCTACTACCGAACCGACCCTGAGCGTGGCCGCGAGCTTGTCGATCCCCCCGACGGGCAGTGGAGCAGCTTGCCGACGTTCCCGTCCGGTGCCGGTGGGCTGGTCTCGACCGTGGACGACTGGCATGCCTTCGCCCGGATGTTGCTCGCCGAAGGCGGCGCGAGCCATCGTCGGCTGTTGGCGCCCGAGTCGGTGCGGAAGATGACCTCAGACTGGCTGACCCGGGCCCAGCGCGACTCCAGCCGGCTGTTCCTCGAGAGTCAGGGATGGGGCTTCGGGGGCTCGGTCGACGTCGAAGGCATCGACCCCTGGAACGTGCCGGGGCGTTACGGCTGGGTCGGGGGGACCGGAACGGCGGCGCACCTCACGCCGTCCACCGGCATGGTCACCATCCTGCTCAGCCAAATGGAGATGGCTGGACCGAGCGCGCCGATTCTGATGCGGGACTTTTGGCGCTACGCTGCCAGAGCGAACCCGCGTGGCGGCCCAATGTGAATGGCTTGACGCTGGCCTTAGTCGGCGATCGGAGCGTCCCTGGGACCTCGCCTCGCAGACCTGAAGTGTGCCCATGCGAAGAGCGGAGTGACCTGGAAGCCATCGGCACGTCTCCTTGGGGGGCCGTGGGTCAGGGATACCGCTGCAGACATCGTCCTTGATCCTCGCCGACGACCAGCCGACCTCCTCGATCACGAACATGCCGTACATCTCGGCACAACGCGACGCTGGTGCCTACGTCCAGCTGACCGGTGAGGTCAACAACGCGTTGTGCTGTCCTTCTCGGGCCACAATAGTTTCCGGGATGGTGGACACCCGCACCGGAGTCACCAACGACGTCCAGGCTGGCAACTTCAATCCGGCCGACACGATCGGCGTGGCGCTGCAGGGCGTGCGGAAGAACATCTCATACGCCACCCAGCCCGCGAGACTGCAGACGACGATGTACCAGATGATATCGGGACAGGAGCGGTACCAGGCGCCCCGCAAGGGGCTTGGCGGGGACAGGCGGAGGGGCGAGAATGGCGAACTACGTGCAGCTTGGCGCGGTAAGGACCTGGTACGACGAACATGGTGAAGGCGAGCCACTCGTGTTGCTTCACGGCGGCCTGGTGGATGCACGGTTCTTCGAACCCAACCTGGGACCACTGTCCTCGAGGTTTCACGTCTACACGCCGGAGCGGCGCGGTCATGGGCACACGCCGGACGTCGAGGGCCCGATCAGCTGTCAGCTGATGGCCGATGACACGATCGCCTTCCTTACCGAGGTCGTCGGCAAGCCTGCGGATCTGGTCGGGCACAGCGACGGCGCTTTCGTCGCCATGCTCGTGGCGATGCAGCGGCCAGAGCTGGTCAACCGACTCGTGATGATCAGTGGCGGCTACAACAAGTCCGGCGAGGCGATGTCGCACATGGACTTCGACGTCGACCAGGTCGTCCAGTTCCTCGGCTCGGCTTATGGCGAGGTTTCTCCGGATGGCGAGGCACACTTCCCCGTGGTGGTGGCGAAGATCGGTGACATGGCGAAGGTCGAGCCGGATCTGGATGTGTCAGAGCTTGCCAAGGTGAGCCAGCGCTCGCTCGTGATGTTCTCCGACGATGACCTGATGACGCTGACCCACGCGGTGGGCATGTACGACGCTTTGCCGGATGCAGAGCTGGCTATCGTGCCGGGCACCTCGCACTTCCTGACGCTGGAGAAGCCGGACCTGGTGAACACCATCGTGCTGGACTTCCTCACCAACGAGCCGGTGCCCACGGTCGCCGCAATCCGGCGAGCACCGAGGGCTGGCTCGTAGAGCGAGAGGCTCGGCTGACCGAAGCCTGCGACGTCAGAGCCACTCTGGGCTGCCGACTGCCCTAAGACCCCGAACCGCCGCAGACATCAGGGTCCGCCGCCTCGGGCTGAGAACTGCCACACTTATTCTCAAGGGGTGGCTCCTTCGGGTGGACCCTCTAGGCCCCATCCGGCGTTCGGTCGCTAGGTGGGGCCGAACCCGTTAGCGGGGTCGCTACCACCTAGCAGGACCTCCGGGTTTGAGTCAGGGGGACCATTGCGACAGCATGACCGGATGGTGAGGGACGCTGCCGATGGCAGCCGCGCGCAGGAGCACAACGCAGGGCCAGTGCCCCGGCTCGAGGCGGTCGACGATCGCAACAGGAGTGCCGACGACCGCGACCGGACAGCCGAGGGCCGGGACGAGGTGTCAGAAGCCCACCAACACGCATCTGATGCTCGCGACTCCCACGCAGATGACAGAGACCGGCGAGCAGATGCTCGTGAGCAGATGGCAGTTGCCGGTGGGGATGTGGGGGCCTCGTCCGACCGGGCGGGGGCGTTGAGGGACCGCCGTGGGGCAGCCACCGACCGCGACCAAGCGGCTCACGACCGTCAGGCTGCTTCGACAGATCGCGTGATGTCCGCCGCGGACCGAGCCGCCTCATCCGTCGACGAGCTCACAGGGGCATATCGGAGGGCCGCCGGCTTGGCGGAGCTTCGAAGGGAGACAGCGAGAGCGAGGCGAACTCGGGAGCCTTTCGTGCTTGCATTCGTCGATGTGGACAACCTCAAGGTCGTGAACGACTCGCTTGGACATGCGTCCGGTGACGAGCTTCTCCGCCGAGTGGTCGAGTCCATCAGCAAGCACCTTCGGCCCTACGACCTGATCGTTCGCTTCGGTGGCGACGAGTTCTTGTGTGCACTCCTCAACATCACCATTCAGCAGGCGGCCGAACGGTTTGAACTCATCAATGCGGACTTAGCGGTACGTCCGCAGGTATCCATCACTGCCGGGCTCGCCGCGCTCGAGGCAGACGACTCGCTTGACGACGTGATCGCACGAGCGGACGGTGCGCTGCGCGCGGAGCGCACGCAGCGAGCAACCGCTCGACAGTGAGCCATGGCTGGCTGGCATCTGTGCGACAGTGAAAGCGAGCCGCGGTGCGCTTCGGCCTTCCATCGACGCGGGGTCATTCCGGCTGACACGGGGAAGCTCACCAAACCGGGGCATCTCTCAGGGGGAGCCGATGACTTCTTCGCATTCGCACCACGCGGGGCCGCGAGCGCAGGATACCGATGACGTGGCCGAAGCGCACATGCGCGTCGGCGGCCAAGACGACTCGACACCCGCCGATCGAGAACACGATATCGCTGACATCCTGGCGGCAGGGAATCGTAGAGATGCCTTGGCAGACGAACGAGACACCGTTGCCGACCAGCGCGACATGGCCGCGAACCTCGACGCCTTCGTGCACAACGTCGATGACGATGACGCGTTCAGGCGCGGCAGCTGGCGAGCCAGGACCGAAGGAACTCCAAAGAGGACCGGATCGCGTCCGAGGAAGACAGGTCGTACCTTGCTTCCGGCGGGCAGCACGACACCGAATGACTCGCGAGACTCCCGCGCGGCGGCTGGTCCGCTCGCTGGGCCGGCTCCTGTTGGGCTGCGGATCACGGGCGGAGAAAGAGGACACCGAGAGGACGGCCTTCAGTAGGCAGGCAGTGCCGAGTCGTCGGTAGCTGTCGCTCCGATCCGGGTGACAGCTGAGTCGCGGACCCGCCTGATCGGGGACCGAGGCGGTCGACGCGGCCAAATCGTACGCGGCATGTTGCCGTAGATCGTCTCGATGCTCTCGGTCTTGACGCGGTAGCTCTCGTGCCAGATTCTGGCTCGAACTCAGCAGCCTCGCAGGCTCAGCCATGCTCGCTTGGTCGGACTATGGAAGAACAGCAAGGCCCGAGCACGGCAGTCTCGCTGCCTTGCTCGGGCCTGCTGGGAACTGTGGTGCCGTTAGAAGGACCGCATCAAAGCGTCAACGCTTCTGAGCTGCGCCTCGGACAGAATCATCAGCGAGTTGCGGATCTCGGTCCGCATCGCCTGCAGAGCCGGGTCGGGTCCACCGTTTGCCGACGTCCCGCTTGGAGAGACCGGGTCGAGCTTGCTGCCGGCGTAATCGCGAACCTTGTGCAGAACGACGTGTAGCTGGTGTCCGTTGAGGTTCATGACGGCCGGACGGATCTTCAGCCGCAGAGCCTCCAGGTCGGCCTTGACGCCGAGCATTCGGTTGGGAGTGAAGGCATCCCTCAGGTTGTGCGTGCAGTACACGTGCACCATCTCGACGGGCATGGACATGTTGTGGCTGTGGGCGCGGGGAATGGACCCGAGCGACGGAAGAGGGACACCGGTGAACATGACGCCGACAAGCTTGCCGTTATCGACCAGGGCCGCCCGCGGTTCCGCCGTGTGCAGGCCCCTCGACCTCGAGCTCGGGTTGAAGAGGTGTGTCGGTCTGGATGGGTTCGACATGCCCGCCCGCCATCTTCCCCTGAGTCCCTTGGCGGAGTGGGTGCGGCAGAAGTCGTTGACCCCGTTGAGCAGGTTCTGTGCCTCGGCACGGTCTGCCGCCGAAGCACGGGCGATACGTGGCACATACGTGGAGTTGGACGGTTCGACCATCTCCACCTTGTTGCCGGTAGGGCCGGTCATCACGACCGTCGAGCCTTTCGGCATGCTGTGTCCGGCCGAAGCGCTCGAGACGAGCAGCGTCGATGCGCCGAGTGATCCCACGAGGGCCGCAACGGCCGTCCCGCACACGAAGCTCTTTCGCAATCTCATGCTTGTCCCTTCGATCGTGGAGGGGCGTGGCAGTTCGACACGAAATGTCGCGACGCGCCCTTCTTTCTAACGACCACTATAACTCACCGTAATTATTTAGTGACACATTGTCTATCTTTGCCCAAGGGGTCCGTGGGCAAGGGCCCGCCCCCGGGCGCACGACGAGCTCGGACCCTGCAGGGGTCCTTCCCATACCTAGGTCGGCTTGGTAATCTGGCGACTGTGACGCCGACGGACAGACTACGAGGCCACCTGGAAGGGCTCCTGCTCGGCGCGCTCGCGGCCTCTGGACCGGCGCATGGATACGCGCTCATCGTGACGCTACGTCGCCGGAGCGGCGGAGAGTTCGACCTGCCCGAGGGCAGCGTGTACCCGGCGCTACACCGCCTCGAGCGTGCCGGACTGGTCGAGAGTGCCTGGGTCACCGCTGCCACCAGGCGACGACGTGTGTACGCCCTCACCGCCGCCGGCAATGAGGCCCTGGCGGCCGAACGGCTGACGTGGTCCCGTTTCGCCTCGGCGGTCCACGGGGTGCTCGAGCCGGGAGTCTTGCTATGAACGACGCCATCGACCAGTACCTCGACCGGCTGGCCGACCGCGTGCACCCCGCCGGCGCCCGGCTCCGTCGGGTACTGGGTGAGTGCGAGGCTCACCTGCGCGAATCGGCCGATGCGCTGCACCGCGACGGTCTGGATGAGCGCGCGGCGGCTCAGGCCGCGATCGACAGGTTCGGATCGGAGGAGACGGTTGCGGCGCCACTACGCCCCTCGCCGATGCGAGTGGCTCGCCAAGCCGTGCGCACACTGTGGATGCTCTCCGGCATCGGGATGGTCGCCGTGGGAGCCAGCGGCTTGCTCGCCTGGCTGCTGCGTGCCACCGCGGGAGCACGCTTCGTCGCGGGTGACAGTCTGGGAAGCACCTATACGCCGGCTCGGTGCGCCGACTTCTTGGAGTACTACCCGGGCGCCGGCAGCTGCGCCACTGCAGCCGCGCTGCACCACGCGGACGAGATCGTCGCAACGAGGCTCTTCGCAGGCGTGGTGGGAGGTGTGCTCCTGGCCTGTTACGTCTGGTACAGGCGGGGCCACCGCGGAGACGAGGTGGCCCTACCTGCCGCCGCCGCACCGATGGTCGCGGCGGTCCTATTCGGTGTTGCGGCCGGGTTGCTGCTGATGGACTCACTCGCCCTGACCGCCGGAGAGCTCGCCAATGGTGAGGCAACCGCTGGTATCGGGGATCCCCTCAGCGCCGGGCTGGTGGCACTCGGCGCGGCTCTTCTGGCGGTGGTCACAACCCTGCGAAGCATTTCTGGTGGGGCTCCGCTCAGCGTGCGCAGGATCGCGTCGACTACGTCGCTCTGACTGGCCCATCCCGGCGGAGGCACTCCCACGGGGAGCAGTTGTGCGGTACCAAGAGGGCAGGTGTGCTGGAGCTCGAAGGGCTACAGGCCGAAGGCGGCCCGCATGTCGGGCGCGGTGGCACCGTTGCGGAGCGGGCTCACACCCAAGACCTGCGCGTAGTACCTGGTCAGTGAGTAGTGGGTCAGGGGAGTGGTCACGACCTCCGACGACATCCCAGCGTGCATCACCACTGTCAACACGTTGTTGTCGTTGAGGCGGTCGTCCTCGTCCGCGGTGACGACCACCACCAGCCGGCCGGATGTGAAGTCGGGACTGGCGAGCACGGTCCCGAGATAGGTCTTCAGCCAGCCGTCGGCGACGGCGAGGGTGCAGTTGTGGGCGTCGTTGCAGACGTTCGGGATGACCATGCCTACGTTCGGCAGGGTGGCGTTCTCGGCGTTGGCAAGCAATGAGGGGAGCCCCACGTCGAACTGGCCGCAGCGGGCCCCGCTGGCCGCGAAGTAGGTCCAGGGGTTGTGCCGCACCGCGTACTGGGCGGCGGAGGCGAGCGCGCAGTTGCTCGTCATGCCTTCTGCATAGGTTCTGGCCGTTCGCCCAGCATCCAGCGCCTGGTCGAAGATGCTGTTTGCAGGACCGACCTTCAAGGCGTTGACGGCCGGAGCCGAGTCATCCGTGACCCCGAAGGTGGAGCCTCCAGCGATCGCCAGGTAGTTCGGGAGTGAAGGGTGTCGGATCGCCGTCCAGTTCGTGGCATAGCCGTACTGCTGAGCGAGGCTGAACAGGTAGGGCATCTGGCTGCGCATCTGGCTGTACGAGTGGTTCTCCTCGAGGAATGCCAGCACCTTCGTGGGAGTGGCCGAGGCGGAACCGGCGATGTCTGCGTCGGATGGCAACGGACTCGCGTCGACGCCGGGAGCGACGAGCGCCGTCGCGGCGACGACCAGGAGCGCCGAGGCGAGCAGGGGGAGTCGCAGGAGGCCAGACACAGGGCCGCCTTTCCGGAACAACGAGATGGACCGAGTAGTAACTGAGAGTAAATTTTCAAGTACCTACAGTATCGTTGGTTTGCCGCTCTGTCCGACCTTCAGCTCGTTACGACGATCTTGGGCGGCGTTCGGGCGGTCGTCAGGATTCGGCCACGCCAGCTCACTCTGAGTGCTAATCTCATTACTCTGCGCTTCCAATGCCTCACGGGAACGAACCGACGAGGCGTGTGCAGCGCTCACAATCGCGTGCCCCCTCCCACTACTGCGGCTGCTGCCGCCTCGAAGTTGGTGTCCTCATCGCATTTTCGAAGTCAGCCCAACGCTTCGCCCTCACCGGAACCGCGCTCGCGTTCCTCACGGCGGCGACGACGGTGTTCACCATTCCGTCGTCCACCGGCTCGACGGTTCCGATGTCGAACGCGCGAGTGGACATCAAGCGCGACCCACTCATCGGGGCCGCCGGCGACATCGCCTGCTCGCCGACGGACGGGCACTTCAACGAGGCCTCGGGCGTAGGGGACTTCTGTCAGGCAGACGCGACGTCGAACTTGTTGCTCGACGCGCGGTTCTCCCGTGTACTCACCTTGGGAGACACCCAGTACCTGGAGGGGTCGTTCACCGACTTCCAGCACTCGTACGACCCCACGTGGGGACGGGTCAAGGCGATCACCACCCCGGCCATCGGCAACCACGAGTACCGCGACAACAACGGGGCCGGTTACTTCAGGTACTTCGGGGAGGCCGCCGGGAACCCGGCCAAGGGCTACTACAGCTACAACCTAGGCGCCTGGCACCTCATCGCCTTGAACTCCCAGTGCTCTGAGCTCCCCAGGGGAACCGGCGACAACGGATGCGCCACGGGATCGATGCAGAACAAGTGGCTACGCGCGGACCTCGCAGCGCACCCGACCCGGTGCACCCTCGCCTATTGGCACAGGCCCCCGGTCTTCTCGCCGGGCCAGGGCAACGACTCGGCGATCGCGAGCCTGTGGGCGGTTCTTGCCCGCGCCAACGTTGATGTGGCGCTGACCGGTCATCACCACAACTACCAGCGGTTCGCGCCACTTGACGCCACCGGTCGACCCACCGAGGGACCGGGTCTGCGGCAGTTCGTCGTGGGCACGGGGGGCAAGAGCGAGAACGAGCTCGGCGCGCCGAGGCCAGGAGTGGTCCAGGTACGCCAGGACAACACCTACGGAATCTTGAAGATGCGGCTGCACGAGACCCGTTACCACTGGAGGTTCGTCGCTACGCCGGGGTCGAGCTTCACCGACTCGGGTACCACGTCCTGTCACTGATCTGACGTCACAGTCCGCGGGGCGGACTCAGGCGACCGGCTCCAGCCGACCTGTGTCGACGTCGTACACGGCTCCTCCCACCGCGACATCTGCCGGCAGGTAGGGCGACGACTGGATCCGTTGAATGTCGGAGAGCAGGGCACCGCGCACATCGGGTGCTGGTCGAAGCTCGAGGCTGCGTGTGTCGACGCCCGAGGCGGCCAGGATGGCCCCGTGGATGTGCGCCTCGTCCTGTGCGGACATCCGGCAGCCCAGGTGCGGAACGACCAGCACCCGACGTACGCCGAGCAGGTGGACCGCAAGCACCAGGGTGCGCAGGACGTCGTCGGTCACGCGGGCCCCCGCGTTGCGGAGGATCTTGGCGTCGCCGGGTCGCAGTCCCAGCATCTGGAGAGGTTCGATGCGCGAGTCCATGCAGGTCACGACCGCCAGCCCTCGCGCTGCCACGGGTTCGAGGCCGTTCAAGGCGAACCGTTCGGCGTACTCGGCGTTGGCAGACAGCTCGAGAGCGAAGGCATCACCGGAGACAGTTCCGTGCGCGGGCCGTGTCGTCACGACGGCCAAGCCTAAGGGAGAGCAGGAGTCGGGGACGAGGCAGTCGTACGCTTGGCCGGTTGGGTGATCAGCCGACCGGCCGGGATGACTCAGGGACCTGGAACGCTGACACGCCAGACCGGGCTGTCGTTGCCCTCGCTCCCTACTAGCAGCGACGCGCCGTTCTGGACGAAGGTGACGGACTCGCCCTGCTTCTCCGCGGGCAGATCGACGACGGTGGCCGCACCGCCGACTCCGGAGTACAGGTAGGCCTTGCTGTGCGTGCGGAGCACCAACCGGCTGCCGTCGGCGGTGAAGTCCCCGCCGGTCACCAGGGCAGGCGCGCTCGCCACCCGGCGCAGCGTGTTGTAACCGGTCGTCGACAAAGTGGACGGTGCCTGGTAGATGCCCGCACCGCTCTTCGCCTTGGTGGCGATGTAGAGAGTGCCCGTCTGCGGGTTCACGAGGAGGGCCTCGGCGTTGTGCGAACGGCCGTCGTCGTAGCGGAAGTCGTACCGCGTGTAGGGCAGGCTCGCGCTGGCGAGGATGGTCGGCTCAGCGACCCGGAAGACACAGACGGAGCTCTTGCGGAGTTGGTTGTCACCGATGTCGCCCAACCACAGGCTGCTGTCCGGCCCCTTTGTCATGTCCTCCCAGTCCCACGACTGGGCTCCGGCGAGGGTGAAGACTGCCTTCGTAAGACCGTCGGGTCCTACGGCGAAGAACCGCGAGGTGTCGCCGCTGTCGTTGTGGGTGAACAACACCCCGGGGAAGTACGACGACGTGGCGATTCCACTCGACTCCTGGATCTGGGGGTCCTGAAGATGTCGTACCACGACATTCAACTGGGCGGGGGCGCCTCCGGCGAATGTAGGGGACACCATGGCCGCGAGAATCGTTGCGGAGAGAAGGACCGGACGACGCATGGGTACCCCTGAAAGTAACGAAGATAGCAATAAGTAGTCAAAACACTACTTTGCGTTAGATGCCCGCAGGGGTAAATGGCATTCTTCGTATCCTGCCGGTTCGGCGAGACTGAGCTCGGCGGATCCCGAGGCGGCCTATGAGTCAGCGAGGGGAGGGATGAACCGGTGCCAGGGTCGTTCCTTTTCGAAGGCTGCAGCGGCGGCGAGGGTGAGCCTGTCCGACCACCGCGGCCCCATCACCTGCAGCCCGACCGGCAGCCCCGCCCCGTCGAAACCGGCGGGGACCGAGGTCGCCGGCATCCCCGTGAGGTTTGCGGGCAGGCAGATCGTGCACCAGTCGTCGAAGAAGGGATCGACAGGTTGGCCCTCGATCTGAGCCGGCGTCTCAAGTCCTACGGAAAATGCGGTTAGCTGCATGGCAGGGGTGAGGAGCAGGTCGAACTGCTCGAAGAACTCCGCCCAGGCCCTGGTGTAGCGCGCCTTCTCGTGGAGCGCGTCGACGTACTGCGCAGCGGTTGTCTCGCGGCCCGCTTCGACGATATCAGCGGTTCCCGACGACATCAGGTCGCGGGACAAGGCTAGAAGGGGTCCCTCGGAGGAGAAGCCTTCGGCAAGGGCGATGGAGTTCCACAGCTCGGTGGGGTGCTGTGTGTTCGGGGCTGCCTCGACCAGCCGGCAGCCCGACCCGGCGAAGACCGTAAGAGCGTCGTCGAAGACGGAGCGCACGTCGGCGTCCACGGGGAGCATGCCCAGGTCGGACGACCATGCCACCCGGAGCTCTCGGAGATCACCCGGCGGCATTCCGGCAGAAAGGTAGTCGGCCGGAGGCGGACCCGGATAGCTCATGTCGTCGGCTGCCGCCGCGCCGCTCATCACCGACAGCATCAGTGCAGCATCGCGGACCGAGCGAGCCAGCGGGCCATCGACCGACAGGCTCTTCCACCCTTTGAAGCCGGGTTCCTTGGGTACGAGCCCGAACGTCGGCTTGTGCCCCACGACGCCGCAGAACGAGGCGGGGATACGGATGGAACCGCCCCCGTCCGTCCCGAGTGCGATCGCAGTCAGGCCTGCCGACACCGACGCGCCCGCTCCTCCGCTGGATCCGCCGGGCGTCCTTTCGAGGTCCCAGGGGTTACGGGTAAGCCCGAAGACGAGGTTGTCGGTGAACCCCCGGTAGCAGAACTCGGGGTTGTTCGTCTTGCCGACGATGACCGCGCCGGCCGCCCGTAGGCGCGCCACCGGGACGGCGTCCTCCGCGGGCTCGAAGTCGCGCAGGGCCAACGAGCCGTTGGTCGAAGGCGCCCCCGTCATCCAGATGTGGTCCTTGACCGACACCGGAACTCCCAGCAGAGGGGGCAGCGAACCCCCGCGCCGTACCGCCTCGTCGGCATCGTCGGCGGCGGCCTGGGCCTGCTCGTCGAGCACGACCGTGAAGGCGTTCAGTTCAGGTTGTACCCGATGGATGCGCTCCAACGACTCGGTGACCTCGTGTCGAGCGGTCGTCCGCCCGGCGCGGATGTCCTCCGCGGTCTGCCAGGCGTCGACGGGGCCGCCGTCCCGAGCGGTCAGTGTGTCTCCTCAGGCCGCATGTGCCGCATGGCTGCTTCCTCGAGCTCCGCCGACTCGGCCTCGGCGATCTTGGTCTCAGACCCGACGTCGATCGAACGGGCCATGAGGTAGTAGAGGATGCCGGCGACGGGGAGGCCGACGAACATCGAGATGTCGGCCCCGTTGAGGGCATTGGCAACCCAGCCGCTGTACCGACTGGTGCTGAGGAACGGCAGCATCGCCCCGAAACCCAGGACGTAGGCGATGATCCCGCGCCACCCCCAGCGCCCGTACATGCCGTCGGGGTTGAAGATCTCGGCGATCGCGTAGTGGCCTCGCCGGACGATGTAGTAGTCGACCAGGTTGACGGCTGTCCAAGGGACGAAAAGGTAGAGCACCAGCAGCAGGAAGTCTTCGAAGTTGGTCAGGAAGTTCGCGCCGATGAGCAGCGCCGGGATGACGGAGAGCACCGCGGTCAGCGAGATGGTGACGATGCGCACCGTGCTGGTTGGCCGCACCTTCTTGAACGAGTCCATGGCACTGATCAGGGTGAGCGAGCCGCCGTACATGTTCAGGGCGGTGACCGAGATGAGGCCGAGAGTCGAGAACACCAGCACGATGGACCCGAACCCGTTGAAGACGGTGTCTCCCGAGTCCTGCAACGAGGGAATCGTGTCGAAGCTGGCACCCGCCCAGGCGGCCAGCGCCGCGCCCAGGCACATCAGCCAGATGGCGCCGAGAGCGGAGCCCCAGTAGGTCCACAGGAACGTCTTGCGCACCGTGACGTCCGGCGGGAGGTAACGCGAGTAGTCCGACACGTAGATGGCCCAGCTGATCTGGTAGCCGGCCACGACACCGAACTGCGCGAGGAACGGGGTCCACTGGAAGCCGCCCAGATCGAAGGAACCGCCCGGGAAGTCCAGCAGGATGATCGCGATCGTCAGGATGCCGAAGAAGACGAGGAAGCCGGCGGCGAGCCATCGCTCCACTCCGTGGATGAGGTCGTAGCCGACAAGTGCAATGACCGCCGCCAAGATAGTGGCGACGATGATCCACAGCTTGCTCCCGCCGTGCAACGTCGTGTCGAGAGCGTCGCCGGCCAGGATGGTGTTGAAGATGTTGAAGCCGGCGTACTGCAGATAGGCGAACAACCAGACGAGCAGCGCCCCGACGTAGCCGAACTGTGGCCTGGACTGGATCATCTGCGGCAGTCCGAGCTGTGGCCCCTGTGCCGAGTGGAACGCCATGAAGAAGGTGCCGAACAACGCCCCCGCGATGATCGCGACCAGGGACCACACCAGGTTCCCGCCGAGCGTGACGGACGCGGTTCCGACCGCGAGGGTGGCGATCTGGGCGTTGCTCATGAACCACAGCGGTCCCTGGCTCCACACCTTGCCGTGGCGCTCGTTCAGGGGGACGTAGTCGATGGAGCGGACCTCGACTCCCGCGATGCGGGACGAGCGGGAAGTGGACGCGTCAGTCGTCACCGTGACTCCTCGTGTGTTGAGCGGCTGAACCCTTGGACATGACCGAGAGCAGGTCGTATGCGACATGGGCGGCTGCGACACCGGTGAGCTCGGCATGGTCGTACGCCGGCGCCACCTCCACGATGTCGGCTGACACCACGTGCAGATCGGCCAGCTCCCGGAGCATCGCGAGCAGCTCCCTCGACGTGAGACCTCCCGCCTCCGGCGTCCCAGTGCCGGGAGCATGGGCGGGGTCGAGGACGTCGATGTCGACGGAGACGTAGATCGGGGCGTCTCCCAGCCGCTCGCGCATTCGCTGGACTGCCGCTGACAGACCCTGCATCTCGATCTCGACGCTGGTCACGCCGGCGAAGCCCAGGCGTTCGCTGTCGGGCATGTCGGAGGCGCCGTAGAGCGGGCCGCGGATTCCGATATGCATGGAGTGCGCGAGGTCGACCAGTCCCTCCTCTGAGGCGCGGCGGAAGGGTGTGCCGTGTGTGTACGGCTCGCCGAAGTAGGTGTCCCAGGTGTCGAGGTGGGCGTCGAAGTGCAGTACGGCCACCGGACCGTGCCGCTCGTGCATGACACGCAGCAGGGGCAGCGCGATCGTGTGGTCGCCGCCGAGGGTCAGGAGGCGTGTCCCGTCCGCCACCAGCTCGCGGGCACCGCTGTGGATCTGGGCGATGGCCGTGGCGATGTCGAACGGGTTGCATGCGATGTCGCCTGCGTCGACCACCTGCTGCTCAGCAAAGGGATGGGCGTCGAGAGCCGGGTTGTACGGGCGGAGCAGGCGTGACGCCTGCCGCACATGGGCAGGGCCGAATCGGGCACCGGGCCGGTAGCTGACGCCGCTGTCGAAGGGAACGCCCACGACGGCGACATCGGCCCCGGCCACCTCGTCAGCGCGAGGGAGTCGTGCGAAAGTGGCGGGTCCTGCGTAGCGCGGTACCTCAGTGGCGTCGACCGGTCCCAAGACGCCGCCGCTCACGACGCGAGGGGGAGAGCCGGTGATGGCGATCACCCCTTCCGGCCGACGGTTATCGGGACGCTACACCCGCGATGCCTTCACCATCAACGCACACGGGGTCGCCATGAGTAACCTGCCCCGCCCCGAAGCCTTCGCCAACCCGAGCAGGGTGGTTGCTCGAGCTCAATCGTCAACAGGAGGGCGGTCAGGTTGGTCGCGGGTGAGGTGGAGCAGCCAGTCGGTGGCGGTCCGGATCAGGGCGAAGCGTCGCGACCCGTCCCTTCCGTGGAGGGTGAACAGGATGCGACGATCGGTCCGGTCGTGCTCCTCCCACCGGCCGATGTCGGCGATCGACTTGTCGGCGTCCTGGTACGTCAGATGGTCGAGCGCATGGTCCGGCACCTGGATGGCCAGCCGGTTCGGCTGAGCACGTGTGGGCAGACCCCGGGGCAGAGCCCAGGACCGCAGGACGCCATCCTCCTCGAGGCGAAGGTCGAAGTGGTGGCGTGGCTTGTGATGCTCGTGCAGGACGAAGGTATGGGTCAGCTCGTCGCCGTGCGCCGACTGCCCTTCGCCCGGCTCGTCGCTCGGCACAGGTGTAACTGTGCTCCACGTCGGCTCCAGATGCACGTGCACGCCGTGACCTGTGACCTGACGACCAGCTCGCCTGACCGTCGCATCTGCCGGGCCAGATCACCGTCAGGTCGCCGATGGTCGAGTCACCACGCGACCTGTGACGTCGCCGAGGGTGATGCGACCGCGCCCGTCCGGTGCCTGCGCCCAGCCGGTGAGGGTGACGACATCGCCGTCGGCGAGAAAGCCGAGCTCCGTCCCACCGTCGAGCGAGATCGGCCGGGTGCCGTTCCAGCTGAGTTCGAGCAGGCTGCCGAAGGTGCCGGGCTCGGCTCCACTGACAGTGCCCGATGCGAAGAGGTCACCGACCCGAAGGCTCGCGCCGTTGACAGTGAGGTGCGCCAGGAGCTGGCTCGGTGACCAGTACATGTCCCGAAACTCCGGATGCGAGATCTCGTGGCCGTTCACGATGATCGACAGGTGCAGGTCCAGGCCGAAGAGGTCGTGGTCGTTGCCGTCGAGGTAGGGAAGCACCGCAGGGTCCTGGCGGGGGAGTGGCAGCTCAGCACCGGACAGCGCCTCGAACGGAACCACCCAGGCAGAGATCGATGTCGCGAAGGACTTCCCCAGGAAGGGCCCGAGGGGCACGTACTCCCACGCCTGGATGTCTCGGGCGCTCCAGTCGTTGAGCAGCACGACTCCGAAGAGGTGCCGCCGAGCGTCGGCGACGCCGACCTTGGACCCGAGGTCGCTGCCCCGGCCGACGACGAACCCGACCTCGCACTCGATGTCCAGCTTGGTGCTCGGGCCGAACAGGGGACGGTCGTCGTCGCCGGGGTGCCGCTGCCCGGACGGCCGGACGATCTCCGTGCCGCTCACGACGACGGTGCCGGCCCGGCCGTGGTACCCGATCGGGAGGTGCTTCCAGCTCCGCGGCAGGGCGGGGGAGTCGGGACGGAAGATCATGCCCACGTTGGACGCATGCGACTCGCTGGCGTAGAAGTCGACGTAGTCGGCAACCGCGAAGGGAAGGTGCAGGGTCACGCCGTCCAGCGGCACGCAGTGCTGGGCCATGTCGACCACCCCTGAGTCGTCGGCAACGAGCGACCGGACCCAGGCCCGCGTCTCCCGCCAGCCCGTCGGCCCTTGATCCATCAGAGCGTTGAGAGAGGGCTGCGCGAAGACGTGTGCATCCGGGTGACCGAGGCGCCGAGCAGCTGAGCAGAGGTCGAGCACGTCGTCGTAGAGCCTGACCCCGATCCGCGGCTCGCTATCGGGAAGGCTGAAGACGCCGTAAGGCAGCGTCTCCGGACCGAAGGCGCGGTACGCCGGCGTGGCTGACCCGCTCATACCCGCTCCCGGGTGGCGAGCCCGAGTCCCACGGCGTCGGTGATCGGGTCCTCGACGCCGCAGCACCCGAACGACACGAAGCTCTTCCGGACGGCACTGACGTCGTCGGAGGACCAGACGCGCACCACGGAGGCGACGGCCTCCGCGTCTCGCCCCGCGAGCACTGACTCCAGCCCGTCCACATCCAACCCGGCCTGCGCACCCTGCGCGGCCGCCAGCAGGTTCAGGAAGCCATGGTGCTCGAACCCCGTCGCTGCGCTGGTATGACGAACTGCCCGATGCAGTCCGGCCGTGAACTTCAGCGGCACTCCCCGGGCGACCGCCGAGGAGATGACTCCGGCGACCACCTCCTCCGACGGAAAGGCCTCGGCGGACGTCCCACCGGTCCTTACCTTGGCGATGACGTTCGCTCCGCCTGCCCTGGCGGTGGCGATCCGGTCCAGCGTCAGGTCGCGCAAGCGAGGTTCTGCCACCTGGACTATCTCCAGCGCCACCTGCTTCCCGTCACCGGGCGCCTCCATGTACCTGTCGGCGACCGTCTCGTAGCCGGCTATCGTCACCGCACCACCAGCGCCCCGGGGAGGGCGGGTCGCCGCCAGGATGACGACACGCAGCTCTGGCGAACCCAGTGCCTGGTGGGCATCCCGGAACTCCTCCCAGCGCTCGTCGTGCACCAGAAGGGGCCCGACGATGTGGGCGTACCAGCTGGAGCGATGGCGCAGGTGCTCGCGGATCGCCGTCTCCGCCGACGCGTTGCCTGGCGGGAACATCGCGGCATCGTCGACCAGGCCGTCGAGCAGAAGACGGGGTACGGCGAGCGTCGACACGCCGATACGCTACTGCAAGCGTGACGTCGTCGACCGCACGCGAAGGTCCGATACCAGGGCAGGAGGGATGCCGTCGTGTCCTACTACCGGTCGGTGGGGTCAGTACCTCCGAAGCGCCATACCCAGCATCGAGTCGACGGGGGTGCCCTCGCCTTCGAGGAGCTGATGGGGGAAGAAGGCTTCTCCTCCGACTCCTCGCTCCTCTACCACCGCAATCTCCCGTCGCGAATCGTCGGCGCCGTCCCGTGGCGGCTGGGCGGGACGGCCACTACGCCGAACTCCCCGTTGCGACCCCTGCACCTGCGTCTACATGCGCTGTTCGACTCCGTGGACACCTCAGATATCGACGTCGTCACCGGCAGACGGCTCGTGCTGGGCAACGGCGACGTCCGGATCTCGTATGTGGTGGCGCAGGCCGTCTCGCCGCTCTACCGCAACGGCATCGGCGACGAGTGCCTCTTCGTCGAGCGTGGCGCTGCTCGCGTCGAGACCGTCTTCGGGTCGTTCGAGGTCGGCGCCGGCGACTACCTCGTGGTACCGCGGGCCACGACGCACCGCTGGCTCCCGCTCCCCGCTGCAGAGCCGCTCAGCGTCTACTGCATTGAGGCCAACTCTCACATCACGCCTCCGAAGCGGTACCTCTCCCGCTTCGGCCAGCTTCTCGAGCATGCTCCGTACTGCGAGCGCGACCTCAGAGGCCCTGCCGGCCCGATGCTCGCTGACGAACTCGGGCTCGACTCGTCCGCGGTAACCGAGGTGCACATCAAGCACCGCGGCGACGGTCCAGGCGGCGTCGTAGGCACGGTGTACACGTATCCCTTCCACCCTTTCGACGTGGTGGGGTGGGACGGGTGCCTCTATCCCTACGCCTTCAACGTCTCCGACTTCGAGCCGATCACGGGCAGGGTGCACCAGCCGCCGCCGGTTCACCAGGTGTTCGAGGCCGGCAACTTCGTGATCTGCAACTTCGTCCCTCGCAAGGTCGACTACCACCCATTGTCGATACCGGTTCCCTACTACCACTCGAACGTCGACAGCGACGAGATCATGTTCTATGTAGCCGGAGACTACGAGGCACGTAAGGGCTCGGGTATCGCGAAAGGCTCCGTGACGGTCCATCCCGGTGGCCACGCGCATGGTCCACAGGCAGGAGCGTACGAGCGCAGCATCGGAGTCGAGTACTTCGACGAACTCGCTGTCATGGTCGACACGTTCCGACCCCTCGACCTAGGTGAGGCCGGGCTGGCGAGCGACGACCATGCCTACGCCTGGTCGTGGGACAAGGGCGCCGAGACGGAGCCGGACGGGGCGGGCTGAGCACGCCAGTGGGTGCCACCTCGTTCCTGTGTGTGCACGCGGCCGGCGCCACGAGCGGCAGCGGGATCTGAGCGGCTCGACGTACTAAAGTCGCGGTGGACGCCGAGGGACGGCGGAATGACCGAGCGGAGTGCTGTGTGTCCGAGCAGCCGATCGTCGTCACCGACCGCATCCTCACCCTGCCCAACATTCTGAGCATCGCTCGGCTGTTCGGCGTACCGCTCTTCTTGTGGCTGGTCCTCGTACCCGAGGCGGACGGCTGGGCCCTGGTCGTGCTGCTGGTGTCTGGGTTCACCGACTGGCTCGACGGGACCCTGGCCCGGACGCTCAACCAGGCCTCGCAGCTGGGGCAGATACTCGACCCCGTCGCGGACCGCCTCTACATCCTCGCGGTCGTGATAGGTCTGGCGCTGCGCGGGATCATCCCCTGGTGGCTTGCCGTCGGACTGCCGATGCGCGACATCCTGCTCTTCTCGCTGATCCCGTTCCTGCGAACCCGGGGCTACAGCGCGCTTCCCGTCCACTTCCTCGGGAAGGCCGCGACCGCGAACCTGCTCTACGCCTTCCCGCTGCTCCTTCTCGGTGACGGTCACGGAACACTCGAGACCCTCGCCAACGTCTTCGGCTGGGCGTTCGCCATCTGGGGCACCGGACTCTACTGGTGGGCGGGGGTCCTCTACGCGTACCAGGTCTTCCAGCTTCTGCGCCGGCTTCCGCGTGGCCCCGCCCAGGCCTCATGACGCTCGAGCCGTCCCAGTCGCCGGCCGGCGGACCAACGACTCGGCCGTATGACGACCTTCTCACGCAGATTCTGGCCGGCGCTGTCGACCAGGACTACGTCGTGGCCGCACAGCGCCGTGGCGACGGAGGGGAACGCAGCGGAGGCACGCCGGCATTCGTCGTCGTGGTCGCGCTGTTCGGAATACTGCTGGGGGTGTCCGCACTCAAAGCCGACCAGGACCGCCCGGTGCAGGCTGCCGAACGAGCGCAGCTCGTCGACCAGATCCATAGTCGTCAAGCCCGCCTGGACGCCATGCACAACTCCCTCACGACACTGCAGGACGACGTGACCAGGCGTCAAGCGGTCCTCAGCTCCACGCTTGCGGACGAGGCATCCCTTGGCGATCGGCTCAGTGCCCTGGCGGTGGGCGCAGGTACCGTGGCGGTGACCGGCCCGGGGGTATCCGTCACGGTGGACGACGCACCGGACTCAGGTTCGGTGCCAGACGGGGTGATCCGCGACAGTGACCTCCAGCTTCTCGTGAACGGCCTCTGGGAGGCCGGCGCAGAGGGTGTGGCGATCGACGGGCACCGGGTCACGAGTCTCACCTCGATCAGGTATGCGGGGCGGGCGATCACCGTCGACTACCGCTCGCTGACGCCGCCCTACGTCGTCGACGCCATCGGTAACCCCGACACCCTCCCCGGCAGGCTGCTCCAGAGTGACGGAGGCAAGGTGTGGGTGGAACTCCACACCAACCTCGGCATCCGTTTCGACATCGAGACCTCTCAGTCGTTGACCCTTCCCGCCTACCCGAACCACCGCCTTATCCATGCACGGGTGATGGGCGGCCGCCCATGATCGCCGTGTTCGGCCTCATCGTGGGGGTCCTCGCGGGCATCTTCCTCGAACCCACCGTGCCGGAGGCTCTGCAGCCCTACCTGCCGATCGCGGTCGTTGCCGCACTCGACGCCGTGTTCGGGGGGCTGAGGGCATACCTGGACGGGATCTTCGACGACAAGGTCTTCGTGGTCTCGTTCGTGTCGAATGTGTTGATCGCTGGTCTCATCGTGTACCTCGGCGACCAGCTCGGTGTCGGTGGTCAGCTGTCGACGGGAGTCATCGTCGTCCTGGGAATTCGGATCTTCTCCAACGTGGCCGCCATCCGCCGACACGTCTTCCACGCATGAGGCCGGTGACGCCGTGACCACAGACAAGCCTGGCCCCGACGGCGCAACACCGTCGGGCACATCGAGACGCCGCACGCTCCGCTCCCTGGTGCACGGCCGCCCCGGACGCGCGCAGATCGTGGTGGCTGCGCTGTTGGCAGCCCTCGGATTCGCGGCCGTGGTGCAGGTACGGCTCACCAGGACCGACGACTCCTTCAGCGGAGCGCAGCGAAGCGACCTCGTCGCGCTGCTCGACTCGCTGTCCGGTGCCGTCGACCGCGCACAGCAGCAGATCGACGATCTCCAGCAAACGCGTAGCGACCTCCTCACCAGCTCTGAACGGCGTCGGGCCGCCCTCGTCGAGGCGCGGAGCCAGCTGGGCGTCCTGCAGATCCTGACCGGGACCGTCGCGGCGGTCGGGCCTGGTGTCACGGTCACCATCGACGATCCCGGCAACGCCCTCACCGCCCCGAGCCTTCTCAACGGGCTGGACGAGCTCCGCGACGCCGGCGCGGAGGCCATCGAGATCAACAACACGCTTCGAGTGGTCGCCTCGACATCGCTCACCGACGTCGACGGGGCCGTGATGTCGGGCTCGACCGTGCTTTATCCCCCCTACGTCATCGACGTCATCGGGTCCTCCCATACGCTCGCGGAGGCTGTCATGTTCCCTGGCGGTCTGGCCGACGAGGTCGAGCAGGTCGGTGGGCACGTCGCGGTCCACGAGGCGGGCGAGGTCGAGATCAGCTCGTTGCACACGCTCACCGCGGCTGAGTACTCTCAGCCCACGAATCGGTGACCCCGGACAGGAGTGGCGCGTGAACCCCGACGACGTGTTGTACACCGCAGAGCACGAGTGGGTCAGAGAGCTCGAGGGCGGCATGGTCCGTGTCGGGATCACGGACTTCGCCCAAGACGCCCTCGGCGACATCGTGTACGTGCAGCTGCCGGACGTCGGGGACGAGGTCACCGCGGGAGCCCCGATGGGGGAGCTCGAGTCCACGAAGAGCGTCAGCGACCTGTTCGCCCCGGTCACCGGCACGGTCAGCGCCTGCAACGACGCGTTGGAGTCCACGCCCGAGCTGTGCAACACCGACCCCTACGGAGACGGGTGGGTCGTGGAGATCGAGACCACGGACCCTAGCCAGAAGGCCGACCTGCTCAGCGCTGCGGACTACGAGGCCACGGTAGCCTCGCCGTAGGGGGGATCTCTCTCGGAGCCGGACAGCGCGACGCGATCGTACGAGGAGGATTCGATGCCATTCTGCACCGAGTGTGGGCACCAGAACCCGGACAACGCACGCTTCTGCGCACAGTGCGGACACCGCCTGGCGACGGCTGAGCGTCCGGTCGACTCGACGTCGACGCTGAGCTTCGGAGGCCCCGATCGGTCTGAGGTCGAGGGCGAGGGTCGATTCTCGGCCGCGGAGGAGTCTGCCATCGAGGCTCTGCCGAGCGGTAGCGCGCTCCTGATCGTCCAGCGCGGACCCAGCGCGGGGAGCCGCTTCCTCCTCGACACCAACGAGGTGTCCGCCGGACGCCATCCCGACAGTGAGATCTTCCTCGACGACGTCACCGTCAGTCGCCGCCACGCAGTCTTTCGTCGTACGTCGGACGGCTACCTCGTGGCAGACGTAGGCAGCCTCAACGGCACCTACGTCAATCGGGACCGCATCGACGAGGTGCTGCTGTCGAACAGCGACGAGGTGCAGATCGGCAAGTACCGCCTGGTCTACTTCAGCAGCACCCAGGCATAGTCGAATGTCAGTGACCGCGCCGGCCACGGGTGGGCGGGGCCGGATGAGCATAGGCCAGGTCCTTCGGGAGCTGCGCGGCGAGTTCCCGGACGTGACCATCTCCAAGATCCGGTTCCTCGAGGCCGAAGGCCTCATCGAGCCTGAGCGGGCCACCTCGGGGTACCGCAAGTTCTCAGCACCGGACTTGGAGCGGCTGCGTTACATCCTCGCCGCCCAGCGCGACCACTACCTGCCCCTCAGGGTGATCGGACAGCACCTCGAGGCGATGGAGCGAGGACTCGAACCGCCGGTGGACGGCGGGCCGCCTCGCGTTCCCGGCTCTGCCAACGCCGCCCCGCAGACCGGCGAGGTCACGTACGAAGGGCAGGATGTGACCCGCGAGCTGCGTATCTCGGCCGACGAGCTCGTGGAGAGCTCGGGGCTGACACATGAACAGCTCGCCGAGCTGAGAAGCTTCGGACTCGTGTCGCCCCGAACGGGGACCGAGTACTTCGACGCCGAGGCCCTGGTCGTCGCGAGGACCGCCTCCCGGTTCGCGGACTACGGGCTGGAGCCCCGCCACCTCCGCGTCTTCAAGTCGGCCGCGGATCGTCAGGTCGGGCTGGTCGAGCAGGTCGTCAGGCCCATGGCTCGCCAGCTTGACGACACGTCGCGGGGACGGGTTGCTGAGATGTTGGCCGACCTGACCACGTTGTCGCTGCGGCTGCATACCGCGCTGGTTCGCGGCGGCCTCCGCGACGCCGGCTGACAGGGTCCTCGACCCCCCGTTTCGCCAACCCACGTCGAGGATGGTTCGGTGTCGCGCGAGCGGAGTAGGCTGACGTGGTGCGCGAGGTCGATGTCATCGGGGTCCGGGTCGAAATGCCGTCCAACCAGCCGATCGTGTTGCTGCGTGAATCTTCGGGAGAGAGGTACCTCCCGATCTGGGTCGGCGCAGTGGAGGCTACGGCCATCGCCTTCGCCCAGCAGGGAGTGGTACCTCCTCGGCCCCTGACGCACGACCTGCTGAAAGACGTCCTCGAAGCCACCGGGCACGTCCTCACCGAGGTACAGATCACCGAGGTGCGTGAAGGCGTCTTTTACGCAACGCTCGTGCTCGGCGGCGGCGTCGAGGTCAGCGCACGCCCGTCGGACTCGATCGCGCTGGCGCTTCGGACCGGGTCGCGCATCGTGTGCAGTGACGAGGTGCTCGACGAGGCTGGGCTGGCCGTGCCGGACGACCAGGAGGAAGAGGTTGAGAAGTTCCGTGAGTTTCTCGACCAGATCAACCCCGAGGACTTCGACCCGACGTCGGAGTTCGGCGAGCGCGACGACCCGCAGTCGAGCTGAGAAGTCTGACCCTCACTGTCTACCTGAGAGTTCCGACACGCAAGACTTGAAGATGTCGGCGTCATTGACGGAGGTGCGCTTGACCCGTACGGTCGACAAGACAGCGAGTTCCCCCGTTGTAACTCCACGTCTGGAGCCGAGGCGGCTTTGCCGCCGGGGAACGCCGACAGAGGAGATCCTTGTGGCTGGTGAGAACGGCACGACCGTGTCGCACGACGGAACAGGCTCCGCTGAGGAGGCTCGCGAACGCGCCGGGCAGCAGGGCCTGCTCTTCGACGACGACATGGCTCCGCTCCCAGACGACGTCGGGTACCGCGGTCCGATGGCCTGCACCGCTGCCGGCATCACCTACCGCCAGCTCGACTACTGGGCTCGTACCGGTCTCGTCGAGCCGACGATCCGCACCGCAGGGGGCTCGGGTACTCAGCGGCTCTACTCCTTCCGCGACATCTTGCTGCTCAAGGTGATCAAGCGCCTGCTCGATGCCGGAGTGTCCCTCCAGCAGATCCGCACGGCCGTCCATCATCTGCGCGAACGGGGCACGGAGGACATCACCCGAGTCACCTTGATGAGCGACGGAGCAAGCGTGTACGAGTGCCGGTCGGCCGACGAGGTGATCGACCTGCTCCAAGGTGGACAAGGAGTCTTCGGCATCGCGATCGGCGGCGTCTGGCGTGAGGTCGAAGGCTCTCTTGCCGAGCTACCCAGCGAGCGGGCCGCGCGGGAGCCCGCGGACAACCCCAGCGACGAGCTGGCCGCGCGACGAAGGGCCCGTGTACTCGGCTGATCTTCACCGGCGGATCTCGCTGGTAGGGTGACTAACGCCGCTACAGTCGCTCGGGAGAGCCCGACCAGCCATCGGCGCCGAAGGGGCAAATCCTCCCCGGAACCTCTCAGGCCAACGGACCGCGCGAACCCGGCACTCTGGAGCGAGCTGCGACAGAGGGGGAGGCTCGACACTTCGTCCGAAGAGGAGCCTCCATGACAGAGCGCCCGACGCTGGCCACCCTCGAGTCATCGGCACCGTTCTCCCGGCGACACATCGGTCCCGACACAGCCGAGCAGTCGGCGATGTTGAAGGCGCTCGGCTACGACACGCTCGAGGATCTCCTCTACGCCGCGATGCCCGACACCATCCGGACTGACAAGCCGTTGGACCTGCCGCCTGCGCTGAGTGAGGTCGAGGTTCGGAACGCGCTCGCAGCTCTGGCAGCCCGTAACAACCCGTTGGTGCCCATGATCGGCCTCGGCTACCACGGGACCGTGACTCCGGCGGTCATCCGTCGCAACGTGCTCGAAGACCCGTCCTGGTACACGGCGTACACGCCGTACCAGCCGGAGATCTCTCAGGGCCGCCTCGAGGCCCTGTTGAACTTCCAGACGATGGTCGGGGACCTGTGCGGCCTCCCGACGGCGAACGCCTCGCTGCTCGATGAGGCCACCGCAGCCGCGGAAGCGATGACCCTGGTCCGAAGGGCCAACAAGAAGAACACCTCCACGCGGTTCGTGGTCGACGACGACTGCCTGCCACAGACCTTGGCCGTGCTGCGGACCCGAGCGGCGGCGATGGGTCTCGCAATAGAGGTGTGCGACGTCTACGACACGCTCCCGACCGAGGACATCGCCGGGGTGCTCATCCAGTATCCCGGTGCGAGCGGTCGGGTCGCTGACCCTCGGCCTGTTATCCAGGCTGCCCACGAAGCGGGGGCGCTGGTGGTCGTAGCCGCTGATCTGTTGGCGCTCACCATCCTGGAAGCCCCCGGGGAGTTGGGAGCCGATGTGGTGGTCGGCTCGAGCCAGCGTTTCGGCGTCCCGCTGTTCTACGGTGGTCCCCACGCGGGTTTCATGGCCGTCGCCTTGGGTCTCGAGCGCCACCTTCCCGGCCGGCTGGTAGGGGTCTCGGTCGACTCCGAGGGCCGGCCGGCTTACCGGTTGGCGCTGCAGACGCGGGAGCAGCACATCCGCCGCGACAAGGCGACGTCGAACATCTGCACCGCCCAGGTCCTGCTTGCGGTCGCGGCAGCGATGTATGCCGTCTACCACGGCCCGGTGGGTCTTCGCCGGATCGCCAGGCGGGTCCACCGCTACGCTGCCGTGCTGGCCGAGGCGCTACGCCAGGCGGGAGCCACTGTCGAGCACGACTGCTTCTTCGACACCGTCAGCGTCCTGGTGCCGGGTGACGCCAACGCAGTCCGAGAGCGTGCGCGCGACAGGGGGCTGCACCTCGGCACCTCGGGCCCGGACCGGGTGCGCGTGGCGCTGTCGGAGGTGACGACCAGGGAGCACCTGTTGTCGGTGCTCGAGGCGTTCGGCGTCGACGATGTCGACATCGACGGGCTCGACTCGGTGACGGCCGACGTCATCGGGCCCGAGCTGCGCCGGGCCTCCGAGTTCCTGACCCATCCGGTTTTCACGGAGCACCGCTCCGAGACCGACCTATTGAGGTACCTCCGGCGCCTCTCCGACCGCGACTACGCCCTCGACCGGGGGATGATCCCGCTCGGCTCCTGCACCATGAAGCTCAACGCCACCGTGGAGATGGAGCCGATCGGCCTGCCCGGCTTCGCGGACCTGCACCCGTTCGCACCGGCCGAGGACGCGGCGGGCTATCTCGAGATCGTGGCGACGCTCGAACGCTGGCTTGCCGAGGTCACCGGCTATGCGCAGGTGTCGGTACAGCCGAACGCAGGGTCACAGGGCGAGCTGGCCGGCCTGCTCGCCATCCGTGGCTACCACGAGGCAAGGGGCGACGGCGGCCGAGACGTGTGCCTGATCCCTTCGAGCGCCCATGGGACCAACGCGGCGTCGGCCGTGATGGCAGGAATGCGGGTCGTCGTGGTCAAGGCGGCCATCGACGGCTCAGTCGATCTGGAGGATCTTCGGGAGCAGTGCGAGGCTCATCACAACGACCTCGCCGCCATCATGGTCACCTACCCGTCGACACACGGTGCGTTCGAGGGCACCATCATCGAGCTGTGCGAGGTCGTGCACACACACGGCGGCCAGGTGTACGTCGACGGTGCCAACCTCAACGCACTGCTGGGTCTGTCGAAGCCAGGGTCCTTCGGCGGTGACGTGTCCCACCTCAACCTGCATAAGACGTTCTGCATCCCGCACGGCGGCGGGGGGCCTGGGGTCGGCCCGGTGGCCGTCGCCTCACACCTGGTGCCCTACCTCCCGAGCCACCCTCAGCATCCCGACCCCGAGCGTCGAGACGGAGTGGGGCCGGTGAGTGCGGCACCGTTCGGTTCGGCCGGCATCCTGCCCATCTCCTGGGCCTACATCGCCCTTATGGGCGGACCGGGTCTCACGGAGGCCACATCGGTCGCAATCCTCTCCGCCAACTACATCGCCCACCGGCTCAAGGACCACTTCCCGGTGCTGTTCAAGGGCCACGGCGACCTCGTCGCCCATGAGTGCATCCTCGACCTCCGATCCCTCACCACGTCGAGCGGGGTGAGCGTCGACGACGTGGCCAAGCGTCTCGTCGACTACGGCTTCCATGCCCCGACGATGAGCTTTCCCGTGCCAGGGACGTTCATGGTGGAGCCGACCGAGTCGGAGAGTCTCAAGGAGATCGACCGGTTCTGCGATGCGATGGTCGCTATCCGCAGCGAGATCGGGGCCATCGGAGCCGGTGACACGGCACTGGCCGACAGTCCGCTCACTCACGCACCGCACACGACGGAGGTGCTGCTGGGGGAGTGGTCGAGGGTGTACTCGCGAGAGACGGGCGCCTTTCCGGCCGGGCGCAACCCCGACAAGTACTGGCCCCCGGTCGGTCGGGTCGACCAGGCCTACGGTGACCGCCACCTCGTCTGCTCGTGTCCCGACGTCAGTGCGTTCGCGGAGTCCCGCGCTTGAGCGAACCTCTCGCCGACGTGACCAGGGCGAGCCTCGACACCATCGTCTCCGAGGGGGCTGCCACGGGTAGGCTCCCCAGCCTCGCCGCCGCCGTGTTCCGGCGGGGGAGTGCCGAGTGGGAGACCTCGGTCGGGGAACCGCACAACCAGTTCCGGATCGGCTCGATCTCCAAGACCTTCACCGCCGTCGCTGTCCTGCAGCTGCGCGACGAAGGCGCCGTGGCGCTCGACGATGACGTGGCTGCCCATCTTCCCGACTCGCCGTACGGAGGCAGCACGATCCGCGGGTTGCTCGCGCACAGCTCTGGGATGACGGCCGAGCCGGCCGGGTCGTGGTGGGAGCGATCACCGGGCAGGACATGGTCGGAGCTCGTGGAGGCGAACACGCCGCCCAGATCCGTCTTCCCGGCCTTCCAGCGGTACCACTACTCCAACCTCGGCTTCGCACTGCTGGGGGAGCTGGTGGCCCGCAAACGAGGGGTGCCGTGGTGGGAGGCCCTGTCGGCGGGCGTCCTGTCGCCGCTCGGTCTGCTCGACACGACGTACCACCCGCGACACGATGCCGCTGCCGGCACGTCGCGGCATCCGATGACCGCCGAACTGATGGCTGAGCCCGCCTTCGACGCGGGTGCGATGGCCCCCGCGGGCCAGCTGTGGAGCACCGTCCGCGACCTGGCCCTTTGGGGCGACTTCCTCGTCACCGGACATCCGACCGTGCTCAGCCCCTCGAGCCTGGTAGAGATGCGGACAGTGGCGTCGGGCGATCCCGACGAGCAGCACCGCGGCTGCCACGGCCTGGGCCTGCGGCTGAGTTGGCAGAACTCGGGGACTCTCGTCGGGCATACCGGCTCGATGCCGGGCTTCCTGGCCGCGCTGTTCGTCGACCCTCTCACCCGGGTCGGCGGTGTGATGTTGACCAACGCGACGACGGGAGTCGACCCCGAGTCCTTCGTCGTTCGTCTGCTCCAGGCGGCGGCTCGGATTTCCGCACCAGGGACGGGCAACCCTATCAAGGCCGCAGCCCCTGCCGCGGCTCAGGCGCAAGACGTTGCAGCGCGGGCCGATGTCGCCGATTCGGCCGATCTCGACGGTGACTGGTACTGGGGCAACACGCTCATGACTCTCGTACCCACTGCCAGCGGGTTCCGGCTGAGGTTGTCGGAGGCGACGCGCAGCTTCGAAGCCGTCGGCGAGGACCGCTACCGGGGGTGCGACGGCTACTTCGCCGGGGAGGACCTGCGCGCCGTACGCCTCGAAGACGGGTCCGTGTCGCACCTGGAAGTGGTGAGTTTCATCCTGACCCGATCACCGTACGACCCGAATGCCCCGATTCCGGGCGGATCCCCGAGCCCACTGGCCTCCGCGGGCGGATGAGGGCCTGTCAGCTGGCCTGGCTGACGCTCGACATGTTGAAGTCGGGCACTCGCAGCGGGGGAGTGGCGGTACGCGGGAAGTAGTCGCCCCACTCCCGGGAGAAGGAGCGTACGGACTCACCTGCCTCGGTGAAGCGACCGAGGAGGTCGATCGGGCTCTCGTTGAACCGGAAGTTGTTGACGGCCCCGACCACCTCGCCGCCCTCCACCAGGTAGACACCGTCTCGGGTCAGGCCGGTGAGCAGCAGAGTGTGGGGGTCGACCTCGCGGATGTACCAGAGGCAGGTCAGCAGCAGGCCTCGATCGGTGTTCGCCACCAACTGGTCGACCGACCCGCTCGCCGCGTCGACGGACAGGGCCAGGTTGTCGATCAGAGGCGTCTCCAGCAGACCGGTCTGGGCCGCAGAGTAGCGAGACGTTCCGAGCGCCCGCAGCGTACCCGCGCTGATCCAGTCCGTGGCGGCGAGTAGCATCCCGTTGTCGAAGACGCTGTCAGTGGACGAGCCCGAGGTCGCCGTGACGAAGGGCATGGCGAGCAGACCCGGCAGGTGTGGATCGGACCGCAGGCGGACGCGTGGGTCCACGATCTGCTCGCCGACCCGGGTGCGGCCGTCGGGACCGCTGAAGACCGTTCTGCCGTCAGCAGCGTCCCGGCCACTGGAGACGAAGTAGGCGTAGACCGCCAGGTCGGCCATGGCGGTCGGGGGGAGGATCGTCTCGTAGCGGCCGGCCGGCATCTCGATCCGACGCCGGCCCCAGCCCAGCCGGCGTACGAGCTCCCCGGTGAGCTCCTCGACCCTCACGTCCTGAATCACCTCTCCTGCCTGCCCGACCCAGGCCGAGGACGACAGGTCGTCCGGCTTGGCCGTGATGCCGACGTGTGCGGTCGGCTGTTCGTGGCGCAGGCGAAGGCCCGTGGACGACGCGACATACGTGGTCGTGACGTCCTGCTCGGCGTAGCCGTAGAGCAGCCGCCCTTCTCGGCGGAAGCGATGGAACGCAGCTCCGAGTGGCGTGGCGAAGTCGGTGAAGGCGTCGACGCTCGTCACGCCTGCGATCTCGTCGAAGTCGTGGGCCGCCTCGCCGGCAAGCAGCTCGGCCCCGTCGGGTGACGGTCCTGCTGCCCTCGCAGCGCCGTCGGCGGCGCGGACCAGTTCACGGACCTGGGTCGCGCTGGTGGCGGAGCGCGTGACGACGCCAGCAGCCCGCCCGCTGGATCCGTCGACGATAGAGACGACGGTGAGGTGGGCGCCGGTCATGACACCGTTGGTCGTCAGTGTGTTGTTGGCCCACCGCAGGTTGGCCGTGGAGGAGACGCGGAGTACGACGACAGACTCGTCGGCCGTCGTAGAGCTCAGGGCGAGCTCGGCGAGGTCCTGGGGTGTGGTCATCTCAGCGGCCCGCCTCTGCCGCCGTGTTGAGGACGTTGACGTCCCGGAAGCGCGCCGTCGGGCAGCCGTGGCTGACGGCTGCCACCTGTCCCGGCTGTGCCTTCCCGCAGTTGAACGCGCCGCCCAGGATCCATGTCTCCTCGCCGCCGACAGCGTCCATCGACCGCCAGAAGTCTGTGGTGGTGGCCTGGTAGGCCACGTCTCGAAGCTGTCCAAGAAGTCGTCCGTCTCGGATCTCGAAGAACCGCTGACCGGTGAACTGGAAGTTGTACCGCTGCATGTCGATGCTCCAGGACCGGTCACCCACGATGTAGATCCCGTGGTCGACCCCGGCGACGAGGTCGTCGGTGCTCACCGCGTCGCTTGAGGCCTTCAGCGAGACGTTGGCCATGCGCTGGATCGGGATGTGCCCGGGAGAGTCGGCGTGGGCGCAGCCGTTCGACCGGCCCCAGCCCATGAGCTGCGCCATCCGCCTGTCGGTCTGGTAGCCGACGAGCGTGCCGTCCGCAACGAGGTCGAAGGCCTGGGTCGCCACCCCGTCGTCGTCGTACCCGATCGTCGCCAGGCCGTGCTCGACGGTGCGGTCGCCTGTGACGTTCAGCTGAGGTGAGCCGTAGCGGAGGCTGTTGAGCTTGTCGACCGTGGCGAACGACGTGCCCGCATAGTTGGCTTCGTATCCCAGGGCGCGGTCTAGCTCGGTGGCGTGGCCGATGCTCTCGTGGATCGTGAGCCAGAGGTTGGACGGGTGTATCACGAGGTCGTAGCGACCGGCGTCGACGCTCGGTGCCGCGAGCTTGTCGGCCAGCAGGTCGGGCAACGTCTCGATGTCGGCGGCCCAGTCGTAGGTGGTGCCGGTGAGGTACTCCCAGCCGCGGCCGGCGGGAGGTGCGATGGTACGCATGGAGTCGGAGTTGCTTAGCCTCCGCGACGTTCCATAGATCTCCAGGTCGGGGTTGACCCTCACCCGCTGCTGCGTGGTCGAGGTGCCGTGCGAGTCGGCGTAGAACTTGTTCTCGCGAACCTGCCCGACCGACGCGGCGACGTGGTCGACGCCGGCGGCTCCCTGGAGCTGGCGGCTCCACTCCTGAAGCAGGGCGACCTTCTCCGCGACCGGGACGTCGAAGGGGTCGATGTCGTACGAGGACACCCAGGTGGCGTCGGTGTGGACAGGTTCGTCGGCCAGCTCGATCCGCTCCGACGAGATCGGCTTCGCCACCATGGCGATCCGCACGGCCTGTTCGGTGACACGCACCACCTCGTCGACAGTCAGCGACACACCGGCGGCGAACCCCCACGTCCCGTCGACGACCACTCGGACCGCGAACCCGATGTCGTCTCCCTCCGACGCGTCGACCAACGAGGCGTCACGCAGGGCCAACGACTGGGAGTGGAGCCGTTCGAGCCGGAAGTCCGCATGCTCGGCGTTGAAATCCCGGGCGCGCTGCAGCGCGGCGTCAGCGAGCTTGCGCAGGGGGAGGGCATGGAACTCGGGGTGGATGTCGTGCTGCGTTGCCATGGGGCCGAAGCCTACAAGTAGGCCTGAGCGACGACTGTGTGGCTCAGGGGGAGGCTGAGAGGAGCGTGGATCACCCGGCTCGACTGCCTGTCGCTCAGCGGGAGCCGATCAGCGAGCCGTGTTGACCAGCCTCGACCTTTAGCTGCGCAGGGATACGCACGCGTAGGTCGGACAGGTGACTGACGATGCCGACGCACCGACCGCCTGATCGCAGGGAGTCGAGCTCGTCCATCACCTCGTCGAGCGTCTCCGTGTCGAGGGTGCCGAAGCCCTCGTCGACGAAGAGCGTGGAGAGCTCGGCGCCGCTGGTCTCGTCGCGCACCAGGTCGGCCAGTCCGAGGGCGAGCGCCAGGCTGACGTAGAAGGTCTCGCCACCCGACAGCGTGGCAGGGTCACGGCGCTGTCCGGTGTAGGTGTCGAGAACGAGCAGACCGAGCCCGCCCCGTGTGTCGCCGACACCGCGCTCCATGGAGTGCTGGAGCTGGTAACGGCCGCCGCAGATGCCGGTCAGCCGGGTGTTGGCCGCCGCGACGACCTGCTCCAGCCGTGCCGCGAGCACATAGTGGGACAGGCGTGTCTTGGTGGCATTCTCGGCCGCCGTCCCGGCGCACAGCGCGGCGATGGACGCCGCGAGGTCGCGTTGCTCGAGCGCCGGCCACCAGAGCGACAGCTCATCGTCGAGCTGGGTGACGAGCTCGACGAGCCGGTCACGTCGGCGGGCGAGGTTGTCAGCTGCCGTCCTGGCTGCCATGCGGAGGTCGGCGCATTCCTCGACGCGTGACTCGAGCCGGAGCAGGTCGGGAGCATGTCGACCCGCCGCCGCAACGAGGACAGGATCGTCGACGACCCTCGTGGCGTCGCGCCTGTCCGCCTCGTACGTGCGGTTGAGCGCGGCCGCGACGGCGATGTCGGCCTCGGTCGTGACGGCGGACTTCACGTCCTCGGCACAGGCGAAGGGTGTTGGTGCGAGGGCGGCTGACAGCCGGCCGCCTGCCTCGGCGGCATCCTCAGTCCGCCGGACGTGGTCGTGGAGGGCTTCTGCCAGGCTGACCGTCGCAGCCAGCCGAGCACGTACGTCCTTCAGCGTGTCGTCGGCCCGAGCGCCTTTCCCGAGCGCCTCTGCCAGCTCCTGCCGCTTCGTCGCTAGCTCCGACCTCCCGTGCCGCAGTCGGTCCGCACGTAGCGCGCACTCGGTGTCGAGGCTTCGGACCTCGTTGTCGAGCTGCGCTCGGCGCTTGTCGAGGTCGCCGATCTGACGGAGCAGGGCCGTCTCGAGCAGCTGGGCTTCTCGTGCCTCGCCCAGCAGTCCAGCCGCCTTGTGGGCGGCTGCCGACGCCTCTGTCGGCGAGAGCCCGGCTGCTAGCGCCGAAGCGGAGGCCAGCTCGGCCCGGCTCTGCGCAACAGCGGCGAGGAGCGTCTGGTGCTCCGCTTCCACGGACTGGAAGGTCGACAGTGCGGCTGTCTCGGCCGCGGCCGTTACGGGCTCTGCGGTGGGCACCGCCGGCGCCGGATGGTCAGGATTGCCGCAGACAAGGCATCCGACGCCGTCGCTCAACTGGCCCGCGAGCTCGGCGGCCATGCCCCGAAGCCGCAGCTCTCGGAGGTCGAGCCAGTGCGACTGGACCTGAAGCTTGTGCTCGAGGGCGCCCCGGAGACTCTCCTGAAGCGTAGTCAGCGCGTCGCCGGCGCGGGTGGCCCGCTCGGCACCTGACGACCTCTCCTCGGCCTGGGCCACAGTGGCCCGGGCGACCGGCTCGGTGGCCGCGAGCGTGGACACCTGCCTTAGTCGCTTCCGTGCCTCCGTGAGCAGGGCAGGGACGCTCGTGGCCACCTCTCGCCGGGCATCGCGCCGTGACTCCAGGACGGTCAGCTCACGCTCCTGGATGCTGAGAGCGGCCGTCAGGCCGTCGACCGCGCGCTCTACCGTTGTCGCGGCCTCGAGACGTCCGGCCGTTGCGCGCAGACGAGAGGCGGCCGAGTCGACGTCGGCAGGCGCGCGGATGTCGTAGGGGTCGATGGTGACGTCGGGGCAGCCCGGGGCCAGCTGAGTCACCCGGTCACGCGCAGCAGCGAGTGCTTCGGCACGGTCGGCGAGGAGGTCGAGCAACGGAGCGACGGACCGGGCGGCCTCGGCGCGTCGGACCCGCTCCCCTCGGTGGAGGACGACCCCTTCGACCGCCTGGAGCTCCCGCAGCCGCTCGATGGCACACTCGCGGCGGTGCTGCCGGTCGCTCAGCTCGCGGCCGCCGTCGAGCGCGTGTTGCGCCCGTTTGAGCCGGGTCTCGGCGACCGCCTCGTGCTGGCGGGCGGTGAAGGCATCGGCCTCGGTGCGCTGCAGGAGCTCTTGGAGGCCCTCCTCAGCGCTCGTGAAGCTCTCACGTCCGAGCAGGCCTTCGAACGTCTCGTCGGCCTCAGTGCACACCTCGTTGGCCCGGGTCAGCAGCTGGCAGATCGTAGTCTCGCGCGACTCGAGAGCCCGGTCGCGGCTACGGCGCTGCTCGACCAGCCAGGCTTCGATACTCGCGAACCTGCGCGTCTCGAACAGGGACTCCAAGACGTCGTGGCGCTCCTTTGCACCCGAGCGGAGGAACGTCTGGAACAATCCCTGGGGGAGCATCACCACCTGGCAGAACTGCTCGCGGTTCATGCCGAGAACCCGCGTGACGAGCAGACCGGCCTCGTCCAGCCGCGTGGCACGCGTCACCCAGCTGCCGTCGACGAGCTCTTCGACGAGTGCCTTGGCGACCTGGTCGACGTGGCCCGCCCGGGCACGTCTGGACGGCCGAGCCCATGCCGGCGAGCGGCGGAGCCGGAGCCTACGCCCGCGCAGCGTCACGTCGAGGACGACTGTCGGCACTGCCTCAGCAGCGGCGTGGTGGCTCTTGAGGTCCTTGGCACTGTTGCGCCCCCCGGGCACGGAGCCGAACAACCCGAAGCAGATCGCGTCGAGGATGGTGGTCTTACCCGCTCCGGTCTGACCCGTGAGCAGGAAGACGCCCGCGTCGTTGAGCGGTCCGAAGTCGACGATCTCCGTGCCGGCGAAAGGACCGAAGGCGGTGATCTCGAGGGTGTGGATCCTCATGAGGCGATGTCCTCAGTGATGCGGGCAGCATCACATGCGTCTCGCAGCAGTCCGGCTTCGTCGGAGGTGGGGCCGGAGCCCCGCATGTCGGTCAGGAACTGCGAGATGACGTCGAGGTCGCTCTTGCCCACCACGTCGAGCGGCCGCGGGACGGTGTCGTGTCCGCCTACTGCGGTCGGCTCGAAGCGCAGTACGAGCGTGTGCGGGAACCGGGCCTGGACCCGCTCCATCGCGTGGGTGGGCCGGTGCGGGTCGGTGATCGTGGCCTGCACCCAGGCCGACTCCGCAGCAGCGTGCTCAGAGGAGCGCAGCAGGGCTTCCAAGGTGCCTCTGACTACGGCCAGCCGGCGGGGTACGGGGGCGTCGACGAAGACCACGCTTCGCATGCCCGCTTCGCCGATGTCGAGCAGCCAGCTGCCCTTGCGATGTTGGGCCTCACTGAAGGAGTACGCCAACGGTGAGCCCGAGTAGCGAACCGTCTCGGAGAGCACCCTCGGGCCGTGCAGGTGACCCAGCGCGGCGTAGTCGGCGCCGCGAAACGTGTCGAGCCGAACACTGGCGACCCCGCCGACCGAGATGTCACGCTCGCTGTCGGACGGCTCCCCGCCGACCACGAAGGCATGGGCCATCACCAGCGACCGCGTGTGCGGGCGCCTCGCCAGGTCGGCCCGGACACGACGCATCGCCTCGTCAAGCACCACCTGGTGGCTGCGCCCTGTGAGCTCCCACGCTCCGCGGACGAGATCCGGCTCGAGATAGGGCAGGCCGTAGATCGCCAGGTCGCCGTCGTCACCTGCGACCATGACGGGGACATGGACCTGGCCGGGATCGGTGCGCAGGTGGACTCCGGCGGCGTCGATGAGCTCGGCGGCGAAGCCGAGACGGGGGGCCGAGTCGTGGTTGCCGCTCGTCATGACGACGCGGACCTTCGCGTCGATCAGGCGGCGCAGGGCGTCGCTGGCGAGGCTCACGGCGTCGACGGACGGCAACGCCCGGTCGTAGATGTCGCCGCTGACGACGACCACGTCGACGGCCTCTGCCTTCGCCAGCTCGACGACGTGGTCGACGAACAGGCTCTGGGCATCGAGCATGCCCGCACGGTGGAAGGACCGGCCGAGGTGCCAGTCGGACGTGTGCAGGATGCGCATGGCGGAGACGCTAACGGCGTCCGCCGACAAAGCCGGGACCTACACGCCGGGCAGACGCTTTGGGTGGGTGTAGACGACGTACCGCGCCGCGCGAGTGAACCCGCAGAGGGTGACTCCTGCGCGGTCGGCGAGCTCGACCGCGAGGCTCGAGGGTCCCCCGACCGCGACGACGACGGAGATCCGGCCCGCGACCGCCTTCGTCACGATGTCGAACCCGGCGCGACCGCTGACGCAGAGGATGGACGCCTCGTCGAAACGGGCTACGCCGAGCTGTCGCGCCCCGAGCACCTTGTCGACGGTGTTGTGCCTGCCGATGTCCTCACGGGCCACGATGAGCGCACCGGAGAAGTCGAAGACGCCCGAGGCGTGGATGGCACCTGTGCGGTCGAACAGGGGCTGGCTCTCGCGCATCGCTTCTGGGAGCGACGAGACGACGTTGTCGCGCACCCGGGGGCCGACCCGGAGGGGGACATGGTCGGGCGTGAACACGTCGGCGAGGCTCTCGGTGCCGCATACTCCGCACGCCGACGACATCGTGGTCGTGCGGGACGACGGCTGTCGAGCCGGGGGAGCGTCGAGCAGGACGGTGACGACGTTGTAGCGCTGTTCTTGGGTCAAGGCCCGGTCGACGCAGTAGGCGACGGTCCGAGGGGCCACGCCGACCGTGGCTGCGCCCTCTGCCAGCACGTACCCGGCGGCCAGCTCGAAGTCCGCGCCAGGTGTCCGCATGGTCACGGCCACCCGCTCGGCGGGGTGGCCGGGCCAACCCAGCCGGATCTCCAGCGGCTCCTCGGTGACGACGGCGTCAGGGCGCTTACGCCGCTCGCCGGCCACCACCTCCACGACGTCGCGGCGCACCAGGGGGCCTGGGCGCTTGGCGCGGTACGGCTCCTGGCCGCGGTCGACCGTGGCCTCCCCCGTTGTCAGGACGCGTCCCCATCGGCGACGGCGTACGCCTGTCGGCTCATGAGGACTCGACGTAGGTCGTCGGTGCGGTCGCTGATGGACCGTCGGGTGCCCGAGCTGACGCCATCGAGGGTCAGGCAGTGTTCGGCGAGGGACACGCTCTCGGCGCTTACGGCGAAGCGGGGGAAGACGAGCCTCGCCGAGTTCTCGACCACTGATCCCATCCGGATGTTCTCTGTGGATGGGAAGTCGGTGAAGTACCGCTCGACGTACCTGCAGGTGAGGTCGATCTGGCCGGGACGGAAGAAGAACTCACACAAGGCGAACAGCGCGTAGTTAGTCAGGGATCCGTCGGTGGTGATCGAGTCCCACACCTGGGCCTTGACGTCGCCGTCGGGCAGGGATGCCCTGCATCGAAGTGCGTGCACGCCTCCTTGCGAGGAGCGGTCCCGGGCGTGCTCGGCCTCCACCTCTGCAAGGTCCGACGCGCCGAGCTCGCACAGGGCTCTCACGATCCGCCAGCGCAGGTCCTCGTCGCAGCGCAGCCCTACCGGCCCGCCACCGGCGAGCCAGCCGCGGAGGAGCTCGGCGTCGTCGGTCGACGAGACCAGCGCCCGGGCTGCGATCAGCTGACGGTTGGTCGAGGGCGCAGCGTCGCGGAGGATCTGCTCGGCGACCTCGGCGAGCAGGGCGCGGTGCCCGGGGTCGGCGAAGTAGGTGCCGAGGTGGCCGATCGCGCCACTGCCGCTCGAGCCGAGGATCTTCTCGACCGCGAGGTCGATCTCACCCGGTAGCGCAGCGGCGACGGCGGCCAGGTAGTCGGCAGGCCCGATCGAGGCGTCGAACAACCCCTCCCTGAACGAGCCCCAGATGACAGCCCTGGCCACCGGATCGTCGATCGTGGTGAGGAAGGCTGGCGCGCGCTGGAGCGACGCGTCGTCGAGCTTCACCTTCGCCCACGTCTCGTCTCCGGAGTCGGGCAGCACCAGGCCGGAGCCGTCGTAGGACGGCAGGTCGACGGCTGCGCGGTCGCCGTCGACCAGCACGGGCGCGGCGCTGCTCGTCCCGTGGTCGCCGTACCAGGTGACGGTGAAAGCGTGCGGACGAGGCCCATCCTCGATCGAGCCGCTTGACCGCTCGACGACCACGCCGCTGCCGGGGTCGGCCACGCAGGTGAGCGTGTCCACGCCCGCCGTGCGCAGCCAGACCTGCGCCCAGGAAACCACGTCCAGGTCGCTTGCCTGCTGCCACGACTGGATGAGATCGGCAAGGGTGGCATTGCCGTAGGAGTGCCGGTGGAGGTGGTCGATGACCCCTCCGATGAAGGCCTCGTCGCCGAGGTAGGCGTTGAGCTGGCGTAGAGCCGCCGCACCCTTGCTGTAGGAGATGCCGTCGAAGTCGCTGAGCGCCTGCTTGGTGTCGGCGGCGCCGTTACCGGCGACCGGATGCGTGGAGCTTCGCTGGTCGGCCGCCAAGCCCCAGGCCTTTGTGACGTGGGCGAACTCTACCCAGACGTCGTCGAACGCGGTGACCTGGCTGGTGACCCGGTAGCCCATGTACTCGGCGAAGGACTCGTTGAGCCACAGGTCGTCCCACCAGCGCATGGTCACGAGGTCACCGAACCATTGGTGGGCCATCTCGTGAGCGATGATGTTCGTCCGGGTGGCCCTGAGGCTGTCGGTCGCCTGGGCCTTGAAGACGAGCTCGTCCGTGAACGTCACGCAGCCGGGGTTCTCCATGGCTCCGGCGGCGAACTCCGGCACGAATGCCTGGTGGTAGTCGCCGAACGGGTACCTGATGCCGAAGAGCCGGTGGTACTCGTCGAAACACTGGCCGGTGACCTCGAAGATCTCGTCGCAGTCCTTGTCGAGGTGAGCTGCGAGCGACTGCCTGCAGTGCAGCCCCAGGGTGATGCCGTCGTGGGTTCGCGTGACGGAGTGGTAGGGCCCGGCGACAAGGGTCACGAGGTAGGTCGACAGCGACTTGGTCTCGGCAAGCGCCCAGACGCCCGGACTCGTCTGGGTGGCTCGTCCGTTCCCGACGACGCTCCAGTCCGCCGGCGCCCTGACGCCGACCCGGTACGTCGCCTTGAGGTCGGGCTGGTCGAAGCACGCGAAGATGCGCGGGGCGGCCTGCAGGAAGGCCATGGCGTAGACGTAGTCGACTCCGTCCTCAGGGTCGGCGGCGCGGTGCAGGCCCTCCCCGTCGTGCGAGTACCGCATCCGCGCCTCGACGACGAGCACATTGGAGTCGGCGATCCCGGTAAGGGGGAGACGCCCGTCTCTGAGCAGGTCGGGGTCGATCCGCTCGTCGTTCAGGCGTGCGCTCACGAGCCGGTCCGGGAGTATATCGACGAAGGTGTCGGCGCGATCGTGGCTCGTGAACTCGACGGCAGTGCGCGACCCGAACGTCTCGTCGCCGCCGGTGAGGTCGAGCTCGACGTTATAGGCGGTGACAGCGATCGAGGCGGATCGGGCGCGTGCATCGGTGACTGTCAGGGCCGGCATGCAAGCCACCCTAACTGGGCACCCGTGCATGCCTCCAACGGTTGAGCCGGGGGAGGAGCGCAGGCGCTCGAGCCCTAGCGGTCCGAGCCCTGACGGAAAGCCCTCGGCTTGCGGCAGACTGGCCGGATGGTGGCTGACGCGAGAACCCTGAGCGGCGCCGTGACGTCCACGTACGGCGCACCCACATGAGCGGTTGCACCCCTTGGGCCCTGTCCGACATTTCGGACCAGGGCGGACGGACCGTCGTGGTGACGGGTGCCAACAGCGGACTCGGCCTGGTCACGGCCCGCGCTCTCGCGGGATCGGGAGCTCTCGTCGTGCTGGCCGTACGGGACCTCGACAGGGGACGAGCGGCCGCTGACCTCATCCCGGGCCGGACCGAGGTCAGGTCGCTGGACCTGGCAGACCTGTCGTCCGTGCGAGCCTTTGCGAAGCAGTGGGAGGGCCCGCTGGACCTGCTCGTCAACAACGCCGGTGTGATGGCGGTTCCGTACGGGCGAACGCCCGATGGTTTCGAGACTCAGATCGGAACCAACCACCTCGGTCACTTTGCCCTGACCAACCTGCTTCTGCCGCACGTCGCCGACCGTGTGGTGACCGTATCGTCGACCGCGCACAGAATCGGCAGCATCGACCTGTCCGACCTGAACTGGGAGACGCGGCGGTACAAGCGGTGGTCGGCCTACGGGCAGTCGAAGCTGGCCAACCTGCTCTTCACCCTGGAGCTCGAGCGGCGCCTCGAGGCCGTTGGCTCCGGTGTCCGGGCAGTGGCTGCCCACCCGGGGTACGCCGCGACTCGGCTGCAGAGCCGCACCGGGAGCAGGGTGCAGGGTGCACTGATGGCGGTCGGGAACCGGCTCTTCGCCCAAAGCGACGCGATGGGCTCGCTGCCGGTGCTGTACGCCGCGACGCAGGATCTTCCCGGCGCCAGCTTCGTCGGCCCTGACGGGCCCCGTGAGGCACGTGGCCACCCGACACTCGTAGGACGAAGCGCGGCGGCGACGGATGTCGACATGGCCGGCCGGCTGTGGACGTTGAGCGAACAGCTCACCGGCGTGCGCTTCGGGCTAGGGGAGCGTCCAGAGTAGTTTTACTTGACATAATGTCGCTTATCGGCGAATTGGAACATCGCTGAGACCGGAGCCCCACCCGTGGTCCAACGTGATCGGGCTTCCGTGGTCGCCGACTACGGCCAGCCTGCGCTCGGGCCCGGCATCGGGTCCCGCGACGTACAGCTCGGCCGGGCTGCCGTCGACGTCCGGAAACTTCATCGACACGTGCACGACCGGGCGTTGCCGAGCCGCCGCCTCGACCAGGGCCTGCACCCGGTCAGCCTCGCCGGCGGGCCAGTACTGTCGCGTGACCGACTGCCAGACCATGCTCCACCGCCGAGCCTTGAGGCGAGTTCTCCCAGCCTCGGCAGATCTCGCGCACCGGGCCACCAGCCTCCCAGTCGTCTGCCATGGCACGCATGAGCACGGCATACAGGTGGTCACGCTCCCCCGCATGCAGGCGCATCCTCTGGGCGAGCGTGGTACCAGCGCCTGGCGTCGGGGTCGTCACTGCGCGGCGGCTCCATGGTCGTGACTCCACAGATCGAGCAGGCCGTGGAAGTGGCCGACGAACGTATCGACCTCGTGCGCCGGGTAGGTTGCGACGATCGTCTGCATGAGAAGGTCTTCGAACTCCTGCGACGTCACCCACTCCTGCACGAGGGCGTCAACATCAGGCAGTGCCTCGGCGCAGAACTCCTCGTACCGGTCGCGCTCGAAGTAGGTGTTCGCGAGCTCCTGGTAGCGCGCCAGCTTGTCGCCGTAGCCGAGCTCCGGGTCGTCGGCCACGGCGAACCACGGGGTCGTGTCGACATGCAGCCGTGCGGTGCGGTCGGTGCACACGCAGAAGGCGGTCCACTTGAGCAGCGTCTTCATCGCCCACGGGAAGTAGTAGTGCAGCGACGTGACGGCGACGTCGGGACATGCGTTGGCGTAGTCGATGGGGAGCACGTTGTCTCCCTGGACCAGCATCTCGCACGAGTTGAACTCCCACCGGAAGAACGCGTTGACGGTCTGCGCGATGGTGATCGCCTCGAGCCCGGTGTCGGGCTTCAAGAAGTCGTGGTCGACCAGGTAGCGGTCATGCATGGGCTGGTCCGGCCGGAAGTGCATCACCATCGACTCGGGGCCGATCGTGAGCGCGCGGGCGAAGACGTCGTAGGGGTCGACCGACTTCTGGAGGTGCATGAGCATCTCACCGGACTCGTTGTACGCCGTCCACAGGTCGGAGTCGCTCGTGATCCGCGAGACGCCTCGCCAGCCTCCGCCGTCGAACGGCTTCATGAACAAGGGGTAGCCCATGCCGTGGGCGAGGGAGTCGAGGTCGAAGGGCTCGTTGTAGCGCGACGCGGTGTAGCCCCACCGGGCGTTGTCGACGGGGTTCTTGTACGGGACCAGCACCGTGTCGGGAATCTTCATCCCCAGTCGCATCAGAGCGCAGTACGCCGAGTGCTTCTCCATCGACTGGAACGTGAACGGCGAGTTGAGCAGGTACACGTCGTCCATCAGCGCGATCTTCTTCAGCCACTCTCGTGGGTGGTAGTACCAGTAGGCCAGCCGGTCGATGACGAGGTCGTGCCGCGCCTTGTCACGCAGGTTGAACGGTGCGATCTTCACGCGCTCGATGTCGAGGGCGTGGCTGCCCCCGGCGTACGGGAAGCTCCCCAGCCGCGTCGTCAGCCCTTCGAGCGCACGTGGCCAGTCCTCCTCCTGGCCGAGCAGGAGACCGACGAGGTGACGGTTGACTTCGGCCATCTTTGTCTCCCTAACAGAATCGCGGCAGGTGATGAGCGAGCTGGCGGCGCCACCAGGGCCAGTCGTGGCTGACGTCGTCGCCCCAGAGGTCGAGCTCGCAGCGGATGCCCTTGCTCTGAAGAATCTTTGCCATGCGTCTCGAGGACGGCAGAGACCCGGTCGGATGCGTCTCCCAGGCACCTTGTCCGCACACGAGAAGTACCGACAACCGCTGACGCAGCCAGTCCAAGTGGTCGCCATGGGCGTTGGCCACGTAGTCCGGTGGGTTCGCGAAGTACGTCGCGTCGCCCCGCTCGCCCCAGGCCCGCCACGTGCTCACGTCGTAGTTGCCGGACAGCCCCATCGCCAGCGACACCAGGTCTGCTCGCTGAAGTGCCAGGTGAAGAGCGTGGTAGGCCCCGAGGCTGCAGCCGAGAGCCATCAGCTCCGCGTCGCCACCGGTGTCATGCTCGATCCACGGCACGGCCTGACTCACCAGCCAGTCGGTGAAGACCCCCTGCCGCCGGGCACGTTCCTCGACGTCGACCGCTTCGTCCGACCAGCTGAAGCTGTCGAGCGTGTCAACGCAGTAGAGCTTCGCTCGTCCGTCATCGATGAGGCTGCGGACGGCGTCCACCATGCCGTTGTTCTCGAAGTCCCACGCGCGGCCCGCCTCGGTGGGGAACACGAGCACCGGACGCCCGTAGTCGCCGTACGCGATGAGCGAAAGCCTGTGGTCGGAGTCCCTCACCGGCAGTTCGACGTGCTCGCGCCTCATCTGGTCATCCTGGCGTAGACCAGACAGATTGCAAGAGGTCGGTGAGCCCTGGGTGCAGGCTGTCTCGCCAGGCGGTGTAGTTGTGCAGGTCCGGGGCTGCGGTGAGGCCGACCCGATGCCCGAGCCGGTCAAGGATGGCCGCCATCGCGCGGTTGTTGTCGTAGTTCTCCTCGTGCAGCCCACACGTGAGCGCGACGGCCAGCGGGCGGGCCGCCGGCGGGCTCGCCGACACGGCCCCCACGGCATAGACGATCCGGCCGAAGTGCGGGTAGAGCGACTCTTGCGCGTCGAGCTCCGCCTCGAAGAACGACCCTGACTGGGAGAACACACCGGCGAAGCGAGACGCGCCGCCAAGGGCGAGGAGCAGCGCCGACAGACCACCGAGACTGGCTCCCATCGCCACCGGGTCGCCTCGGACTGCGACCGTCCCGGCGACCGAGTCGAGCGCGTCGAGCTCGGCGCTCAGGTAGTCGGGGTTGGCCGAGTACCACTCCTCCCGCTCGACCGGACGCATCAGGGCGAGCCGGAACGCCGGCAGCACACCGTCGGCGACCATGGTCGCGGCGTAGGCGGTCAGGCCGGCGAGATCGGCGTACTCGGGGCCGTCGTGGACCAGCAGGAGAGGGCCGGGATCGTCGTCCGCCATGCCGGCCGGTGACCAGACGTCGATAGGCAGGAATCCCACCTTTTGGTCGAGGTGTCCGAGCACCGTCGTGCTGCCGGGGGGCGCTTCGCGCCGCAGCCACTCCGGTGGGCGGTAGCCGGGCAAGAGCGCCACGCTGCGCTCGCCGAAGGCCGTCCGCACGCGCTCGGGGTTGCCCGGGTCACAGACCACGTGAACCGACCCGTCAGGAGCAGTGAGAAGGAGCCGGTACTCCAGGCGGCACAGGTCGGGTCGGGGAACCGTCAACGCCCATCCTGTGCTGGTACGCCGGAACTGGCGGCGGCCCGCCACGGCGTCGTCGCACTCGAGGGCCACCCGCGCGTAGGTGCGGTCCGCGTCGTCGACGCGGAACATGAGCTGCCGCTCGACGACGGAAGGGGCTGCCATGGTGGCTGCGACCTTAGCCTGACGGCTTCAGTGGCCCGCGCTATGGTCCTTTCGGTCAATTCTTGCCCTTTGGCGGGCAAGAACTTGCAGATCAGTGTCTCTGGAGCCACACTTGAAGCCTGATGGCTGACCGGGATGTCGTGGCGCACGTGTCGGCGAGTACCGGCCTCTCCCCCGGTGTCGCCGCTCGGGTCGTCGACGACGTCGTCGCCTTCTACGGTGAGCCCACCGACGCGTTCGTTAGGCGCCGGCACGCCTTTCACAAGGCTGCCGGCCTCAGGAACCCGGACATCTTCCCCCTCATCGGCACAGAGCTGACAGGGCGTGTGGTCTCGCCACCGGAGCTGACCGAACGGCAGCTACGTCGCATCGTCTACGGCTAGGAGTCACTGCATGTGTGGAATCGTCGGCTACATCGGAGGGCGGGCGGCAGCTCCGGTCATCCTGGAGGGACTCGCGCGCCTGGAGTACCGGGGCTACGATTCCGCGGGCATCGCCGTGATGGGGTCTGGGGGCATCAAGGTCACGAAGAGGGCCGGACGGGTCAGGGACCTCGAGGCCGCGATGCCGAAGCGGCTGGGTGGCCGCATCGGCATCGGGCACACCAGATGGGCCACGCACGGGGCGGCGACGGACACCAATGCGCACCCCCATCTGGACGCCTCCGGCCGGGTGAGCGTCGTCCACAACGGCATCATCGACAACGCCGCGGCCCTGCGAAGCCGGCTCGAAGCCGGGGGTGTGGAGTTCACGTCCGAGACCGACACCGAGATCCTGGCGCATCTGGTCGCGCGGTCCACCGCCGCCACTCTCGAGGCGGCCGTCCTCGACTCACTCAGCCAGGTGCACGGCACATACGGCCTGGCGGTGATGCACGCCGACCATCCGGACCGGATCGTGGTCGCCCGCAACGGCTCGCCACTCATCATCGGCATCGGCGAGCGCGAGATGCATGTCGCGAGCGACATGTCGGCGCTCGTCTCCTACACCCGCCAGCTCGTCCACCTCGACGACGGAGAGCTGGCGACCATCACGTCGTCGGGCTTCCAGACGTTCACCGCCGACGAGAAGAACACGCACAAGAGCCCCGTGACGGTTGACGTCACAGTCGAGGACTTCGACAGTGGCGGTCACGAGCACTTCATGTTGAAGGAGATGCTCGAGCAGCCGGCGGCTGCGGAGCGTGTGCTCCGCGGACGCCTGGACGAGCGCTTCGGCACTGCACACCTCGGCGGCCTCAACCTCGACGCCCGCCAGACACGCGCGGTCCGTCGGGTCAAGGTGCTCGGCTGTGGGTCGTCGTACTACGTCGGCGAGTTCGGAGCAGGCCTGATCGAGGAGCTGGCCCGGATCCCGGCCGACGCCGAGGCCGCGTCAGAGTTCCGGTACCGCAACCCGGTGATCGAGCACGACACGCTGTACGTCGCGGTGAGCCAGTCCGGAGAGACCCTCGACACCCTCCTGGCCGTCCAGGAGATCAAGCGCAAGGGCGGCAGGGTCATCGGGCTCGTCAATGTCGTCGGCTCGGCGATCGCCCGGGAGTGCGACGGAGGCATCTACATCCACGCCGGGCCCGAGGTCGCCGTCGCCTCCACCAAGGCGCTGACGAACATGGCTATCGCCTTCGCTCTGCTCGCGCTCCATCTGGGCAGGGTGCGTGACCTCTCGGTGAGTGACGGCCGGCGGATCATCGCCGGGCTGACCCGTCTCCCCGACCAGATCGCCGAGGTGCTGAAGACGTCCGACGAGCTCCGAGGCAACGCCGAGGGCCTCGCCAAGGCAGAGAGCCTCTTCTTCATCGGCCGGGTACGCGGGTTCCCGGTGGCCCGCGAGGGCGCCCAGAAATTCAAGGAGGTGTCCTACCGGCATGCCGAGGCCTACCAGACGTCCGAGCTGAAGCACGGCCCACTGGCACTCATCAGTGACGAGGTGCCGACCGTGTCGATCCTGCCCGACGACGACCTCCTCGATCGCAACCTCGGCGCGCTCCACGAGATCGCCGCGCGTTCCGGTCCGCTCGTCGTGATCACGCACCCCGGAGTCGACCTCGGCGTGCTCGAGGCGGTCCGGATCGACGTACCCAAGAGCGAGCCGGAGCTCGACCCCGTACTGCTCACGGTCCCCGTCCAGCTACTGGCCTACCACGCCGCCGTCGCGCTCGGCCGTGACGTCGACAAGCCGCGCAACCTGGCCAAGTCCGTCACCGTCGAGTAGCCGGCCCGCCCTGTGCCACTGGCGTAAGGTCGTCGTCGGTCCGCGCGCCCTGCGACACGCCGCCACGCGGTCAATGGTTCTTTGCGGTATCTCACATATGAGATACCGTTTCGAGCGATGAGCGATGACTATCTCAGCCGCATCGGCACCCTGATCCGCGACGCGCGCCAGGGCCGCGGCTATACCCAGGCACAGCTGGCCTCCGTGCTCAGCACGAGCCAGAGTGCCGTCAACCGGATCGAGCGAGGTCACCAGAACCTCAGTCTCGACATGCTCGCAAAGATCGGAGAGGCCCTCGACTCCGGCATCGTCTCGCTGGGCGTTGCTGGCCCGCTCCACCTCCGCGTCGCGGGCGGCACCACCTTGTCGGGCTCCATCGCGGTCAAGTCCAGCAAGAATGCCGGGGTGGCGCTGCTCTGCGCTGTGTTGCTCAACAAGGGACGTACCACGCTGCGCAAGGTCGCCAGAATCGAGGAGGTCAACCGGATCCTCGAGGTCCTCAACAGCATCGGAGTCCGTTCGACCTGGCTCAACGACGACAACGACCTGGAGCTCGTGGCGCCCGAGCACCTCGACCTGAGCGCCATCGACCAGGCTGCGGCGAGACGAACTCGCAGCATCATCATGTTCCTCGGACCACTGCTGCACGACCGGGACGAGTTCGAGCTCCCGTACGCCGGGGGCTGCGACCTCGGCACACGCACCGTCGAACCGCACATGGCTGCCCTTCGGCCGTTCGGGCTCGAGGTCAAGGCCACCGAAGGCAGCTACCACGCCTTCGTCGACCGCACCGTCTCTCCACAACGACCGATCGTGCTGACAGAGCGGGGCGACACAGTCACCGAGAACGCGATCCTGGCCGCGGCCCGGCACCCCGGCGTCACGGTCATCCGCAACGCGAGCCCGAACTACATGGTGCAGGACCTCTGCTTCTTCCTGACCAAGCTGGGCGTAGACATCGACGGCATCGGCACGACGACCCTCTCGGTGAGAGGGGTGACCGACATCCACGTCGACGTCGACTACGCCCCGTCGGAGGACCCGATCGAGGCGATGAGCCTGGTGGCCGCCGCCATCGTCACCTCGTCGAGCATCACGATCTGCCGGGTGCCCATCGAGTTCCTCGAGATCGAGCTGGCGGTGCTCGAGGAGATGGGCTTCGACTACGACCGCACCGACGAGTACCTCGCCGGCAACGGTCGTACCCGGCTGGTCGACCTCACCACGAGGCCCTCGATACTGCACGCCCCCATCGACAAGATCCACCCGATGCCGTTCCCGGGCCTCAACATCGACAACCTGCCGTTTTTCGCGGTCATCGCCGCCACGGCTCACGGCCAGACCATGATCCACGACTGGGTCTACGACAACCGCGCCATCTACCTCACCGAGCTCACCAAGGTCGGTGCGAGCGTCACACTCCTCGACCCGCACCGCGTGCTCGTCGAGGGACCCACCCACTGGTCGGCTGCCGAGCTCATCTGCCCGCCTGCGCTGCGCCCGGCAGTGGTGATGCTGCTGGCCATGATGGCCGCCCGGGGCACGTCGGTATTGCGCAACATCTACGTCATCAACCGTGGGTACGAGGACCTGGCCTCGCGGCTCAACGCGCTTGGCGCGCAGATCGAGACCTTCAGCGACATCTGAGCGGTCAGCCGAAGAGCTCGTCGAGATAGGAGCGGGCCTGCCGGGGTGGCTGGTAGGGCGGGGGGGCCGTCATTCCCGGCAGAATCCTTGGAATCGGCTGGGTCGTCGGGCCCGACGAGATGTGCCAGTCGTTCTCACGTTCGACGAGCAGCCCGAGGTCATGGTGCGCGATAAACAGCCCGCTACAGCTGTCGCACTGCATCACCGTGACGCCACCCCGCTCGTGCGGCGTCATCTCTCCACCGTCCTGCGGGCATGCCATCGAGTCCATGAGCCAACGGTAGTCCTCCGCGCCGAGGCGCGGAGCGCGAACTCCTTTCAGGCAGGACCACGGTGCACGACGCAGAATCAGCACCGGCCATCCCGAGAGTCGCCATACTTCAGGCTGTGACACGACGGAGCCGCGCGGCCGACTACCCCTACTTCGACAACGGCGGCCGACCCATAGCGTTCGCGCACAGAGGCGGCACACTCATTGGTAACGGACCCGGCCTGGAGAACACCATGGAGGCGTTCGAGGCTGCCGTCGGTCTCGGATACCGCTATGTCGAGACCGATGTCCACGCAACCCGGGACGGCGTGCTCGTGGCCTTCCACGACCCGACGCTCGAGCGCACGACCGACGCCGAGGGGCTGATCAGCGAGCTCAGCTACGACGACCTGCTGGCAGTCAAGATCGGTGGTCGCGAGGCCATCCCGCGCTTCGACGACCTGGTCTCTACCTGGCCGGACCTGCGTATCAACGTCGACGTAAAGTCGGCCGCCGGGGTGGATCTCGTGGCCAGGGTCATCGAGCAGCAGCAAGCGTGGGACCGGGTATGCGTGGCGTCCTTCTCTGCGTGGCACCTGCGACTGCTGCGACGCCGGCTGGGGCCGCGGGTGGCGACGGCGTACTCCCCCTTCGGCGTCGGCGCCCTGCGGGTGCTGCCGACCGGGTTCCTCCGCCAGCTGGCCGTCGGCCGCGTCGGTCAGGCTGCCCAGGTACCGGTGCGACGCGGCAGGCTCGAGATCGTCACACCAGCCTTCCTCGACCATGCCCACAGCCTCGGCAAGGAGGTTCACGTGTGGACGGTCAACGTGCCCGCCGAGATGCACCGGCTGCTCGACCTGGGGGTGGACGCGATCGTGACCGACCGCATCGACGTGCTCCGTGACGTTTACCGGTCACGTGGCCTCTGGAGAGACTGACCGGCGATGCCACCAGAGACACCCCCGCTGCAGAGCGCCGACAACCTCGCACTCGAGAGGCAGCGGGAGGAGCGGGCCTGGTACATCTACGACTGGGCTAACTCGGCCTATGTGACCACGGTCGCCACCGTTCTCTTCGCTCCCTATCTCACCGCGGTCGCCGAGAGCGCCGCATGTGGGGCAGCGGGCACGGACGTCAACCCGTGCACGACGAACCTCGGCGTGCTGGGAGTGCAGGTGTCCCCTGGTTCGCTGGTGTTCTACGTCGTCACTCTCGCTACCGTGTTCTCGGCGGTGGCCCTGCCGGTCGTAGGTGCCGTCGCCGACCGGACGGCGCGCAAGAAGACTGTGATGGCCGGGTTCGCCTGGGCCGGAAGCGCCTTCGCCGGAGGGATGGTCTTCGTCTCGGGGTCGGACTGGCAGCTCGGCGCCGGGCTGCTGTTCGCCGCGAACGTCTGCCTCGGTGCCAGCCTCGTGGTCTACGACGCGATCCTGTGCGAGATCGCCACCCCGGACGAGCGTGACCGGGTCTCGTCGCGCGGTTGGGCACTCGGCTACCTCGGCGGCGGGGTGCTGCTCGCGGCCAACCTCGCAGTCGTGACCTTGCACGACTCGGTCGGGCTCGACAAGGGTACGGCGGTCAGGCTGTGCCTGCTCAGCGCGGCGCTGTGGTGGGCAGCCTTCACCGTGGTTCCCTACCGTGGCATCAAGAACCGACCGGTCGCGGGTGCGACGAAGACGGACCCGAAGCTGCTCCGCGGGAGCTTCCGCCAGCTCTCCCGCACGTTGGCCGAGATGCGGTCCTACCCGATGACGCTGCTCTTCCTCGTGGCCTACCTGTTCTTCAACGACGGGATTCAGACGGTGATCTCGACGTCATCGACGTACGGCGAGAAGCAGCTGGGCTTCTCGACGGAGGTCCTCATCGCTACCGTCCTGCTCGTTCAGTTCGTGGCATTCGGGGGTGCTCTGCTTTTCGGCCGGATAGCTGCGACGAGGGGAAGCAAGCAGACCATCTCCGGCGGGCTCGTCGTCTGGATGGCCGTGGTCGTCATCGCGTACCTGCTCCCAAGCGGGCAGGTCGCCCTCTTCCTGGCGATGGCCGTGCTCATCGGCGTCGTGCTCGGCGGCACCCAGGCGTTGTCGAGGTCCTACTTCAGCCAGCTCATCCCACGCGGCCGCGAGGCGGAGTACTTCAGCCTGTACCAGGCAGGCGAGCGCGGGACGAGCTGGCTCGGCACACTGACGTTCGGGCTCGTGCACCAGCTGACCGGCTCCTACCGACCGGCTGTTCTCGCACTCGTCGGCTTCTTCGTGGTGGGTCTGACGCTTCTGACCCGCGTGGACACCGGCCGGGGAACGGCCGAGGCCGGTAAGCACCGCCCAGCGTGACAGGAGGTCGCGGCCCGTCGTCTTAGCGGGATTCTCTCTGCGTCTCAGCCGAATCTCAGGAGAGGTGGGAATCATGGGGAGCAGACAGACGTTCAACCCACAACGGCCCGCGGCACCATCACGAAGCGGGGTGTGTGTCGTTGAGTGCACCATACGGGGAATATTCACCAACCACTCGGGGAGAAAACCATGTCAGAACGAGCTACGCTGCGAGGCTCCCGCCTCGGCGGGACAAGTTTCGAGGACGAGAGCGGCATCGAGTTCGCGCCGCGTCAGCGCGTCGTCTACGACTGCGCCCAAGGACATGAGTTCGAGATCCCCATGGCCGCCGAGGCCGACATCCCCTACACGTGGGAATGCCCGCGCTGTGGTGCGGTCGGCCAGCAGCGCGACGGTAGCAAGCCGGAGGCGAAGGCCGACAAGCCGGCGCGCACCCACTGGGACATGCTGCTCGAGCGTCGGTCCATCCCGGAGCTGGAGAGCATCCTGACCGAGCGGCTCGAGCTGCTGCGGGCGGGGGCCATCGGTCCGGCCCATCTGCACCGCACCCGGGCTGCCGCCAAGGCGAGAAAGTCCGCCTGAGGCACGGGCACAACGCGACAAGAAGAGGCGCCACCCGCATACCGGGTCGGCGCCCCTTCTGCTGCCTTTGCACGAGCCCTGTCCGCGGATAGGCCGGCTCGCACGGAGTGTTGCCACGCGTGAGTCGCCACGACGAGTTCGCGAAAGGCTCGGGTGGCTGGTCAGCCGGTCGGCGGCCCGTTGTCGTCCGCCGAGTAGATGGTGTGGACACCACCCCGCGACGGGGCATACCCCCGCCTGGCCCTCGACGCCGCCCGTCGCGCCGCGACCGCCAGCAGGAGGCGTCGTGCGATCGGTCTGGTGAAGGGCAGTACGAAGAAGAATCCCACGACATCGCTGACGAAGCCCGGGGTGAGGAGCAAGGTCCCGCCGACCAGCACCAGGGCTGCATCGGCGAGCTGCCTGCCCGGAAGCCGGCCACTCGAGAGAGTGTCTGTGAGCGCCTGCCATGCTCGTCGGCCCTCCCGCTTGACCAGCCAGCCACCGAGCAGCGACTCCACCACGAGCAACAGCAGCGTAGGGAGCGCCCCGATCCACTGCCCTACCTGGATGATGACGTAGATCTCGACGATCGGCAGGGCGACGAAGAGTCCGATCAGGAACAGTACGAACATGTCAGTCCCGACCGTCCCCTCGCCGCGCCGCGATCGTCCGGAGCTGCTCGACGCGGTGACGGGCGCCCCACACCGTGACCCGCACGAGCGCCTCCCTCACGATCGTCCCACTCATCTTCGACTCACCGTACTCGCGCTCTACAAACGTGATGGGAACCTCGACGACGTGGAACCCAGAGTCGAGTGCGCGCCGGGCGAGATCCACCTGGAAGCAGTAGCCTTCGGACTCCACCGACGTCAGGTCGAGACCTTCGAGGGTCTTGCGACGGAAGGCCCGAAAGCCCCCTGTCGCATCGCGCAGGGGTAGGCCGAGTGCCAACCTCGTGTAGAGGTTGCCGCCGCGCGACAGCAGCACCCGCCGCTTCGGCCAGTTGACGACCCGCCCACCAGACACCCAGCGAGCGCCGAGCACCAGATCGGCGTCCTCGAGCGCGTCGAGCAGGCGAGGGATCTGCTCGGGTAGGTGAGAGCCGTCGGCGTCCATCTCGACGAACACCTCGTACTCCCGGGCCAGCGCCCAGGTGAACCCGGCGACATAAGCCGAGCCGAGGCCGCTCTTTCGGCCGCGGTGCAGGACGCGCACCTTGGAGTCATGGGCGGCGACCTTGTCGGCCAGCTCCCCGGTCCCGTCGGGTGAGCCGTCGTCGACCACCAGCACGTCGAAGGACGGTACCGACGCCCGCACGCGGTCGAGCATGAGCTCGATGTTCTCGGCCTCGTCGTAGGTCGGCATCACCACGACACCCTCAGTGCTCACGCGTCCATCCTGCCAACGGCCCGTCGCCTGCCCACGTAGGCCACCAGCGTCAACGCGAGCGCGAGAGCGGACAGCGCGACCTTGAGCCACCCCCCGAGCCGCACCCCGAGGGTGAGCCCGTCGGCGAGCGCGACGTTCTCGTCGAGGACGGCCTGGGTGCGTTGTGCGGTGGCTGCGACGACTGACCCGTCGGGCCTCACGATCCCGCTGATCCCGTTCGTGGCGGCGACCACAACGCTGCGGCCCGTCTCGATGGCGCGGTACCGAGAGATCGCGAACTGCTGCTCCAGCTGCCCCGTGCCGGCGTACGTGGCGTTGTTCGTCTGTACGACGAGAAGCTGTCCCCCGCCGGACATGACATCGCGGATGAGCTCGTCGTACGCAACCTCGAAGCAGGTGACGTCTGCGATCGGCGCCGGTCCGAGCTGGAGGACACCGTCTGTCGTTCCCGGTGCGAAGTCGACCGGGATCTGGTCGAGCCGCCCTATGAACCGGGTGAGCAGGCTACGGAACGGGATGTACTCCCCGAACGGGACCAGGTGACGCTTGACGTACTCCTCCCCCGGACCTGATACCGGATCCCAGACGATGCCCATGTTCTGCACATGGTCGGCGTCAGGTCCTGTGACGACGGCGCCTACGAGCGTCGGGACACCGACGGCCCTGACTGCGGCGCTGATCTCGTGGTAGGCCGAGGCGTTGGTAAACGGGTCGATGTCCGTCGAGTTCTCCGGCCAGATGACCACGTCAGGCTTCGGCAGACGCCCAGCACCCACGGCTGCGGCAAAGTCAGTGGTTGCCTGTGCGTGGTTGTTGAGGACGGCCCGGCGCTCCGAGAACGGATCCATCCCCTGACCGGGCACGTTGCCCTGGACCGCCGCCACCTGGAGACGCCCGGTCTCGTGCGCCGCGCCGACCGGCAGGACGGCGCTCAGGGCCACGGCGCCGAGCGCAGCCACCACCAGCACCGCCGACCGGACGGCGCCGGCGCGAGCCTCGGCGGCATGGACGAGTAGCGCAACGACGAGCACCGCGACGAAGGCGACGAGTGTTGTGCCACCCACGCGCCCGTAGCTCACCAACGGCGTCCCGACCAGCCCGAAGGCGAGGTTCCCCCACGGCAGCCCCCCGAACGGGACTGTCGACCGCAGGAACTCGGCGCCGACCCATCCGAGGGCACAGCCGAGCGGCCACCACCAGTACCACCGAATCCACGCCCAGGCCATACCCATCACGCCGTAGAAGAGGGCCTCGAGCAGCGCCAGTGCGCCCCAGGCGTCCGCGCCGATGATGGTGACCCAGCGCACCAACGGGAGCATGAAGCAGAGGCCGAACACGAGTCCCTGGAGGAAACCGCCACGTCCGCGGCAGCCACGGACGGTGAGCATCAGCCCGGCGAGCCCTAACGGTAGGAGCACCACAACGTCGTACGGCGGGAAGGCGACTGCGACGAGGAGCCCCGAGACCGCAGAGACGGGAGTGCGCGCCAGCGTCGCGAAGCCTGGCAGGACGGTTCGTACCGGTTCGGGGCGCTGCACCGGGATGTGCCTGGGCCTCTGGTCGACGATCCGTGGCGACGCGGGCATGCGGGGAGACTACCCGCCTCGGGCGCGGCAAGAGCCTGATCTCCTTCGGACCGAGCGGCGACCCATTGGCGATGAGTCGAACCGCACGTTGTCTACTGGGGACCAGGCTCCTTCCGCGTCCACCCCGCCTCGATTGGACCCGGTCTCTGCGGCAACGTCCATACCGAGTTTGGATGAAGTCACCAGGTGTCGCAGCCCCGAGGGACCGGGCTCGAACGTGCGGTCTTTTCAGTGAACATCCGGAACTCTGCCAACCTGGGGGCAGAGTGTCAATGGCGCTCTGACCAGCACGTTTGCCCAAACCCGCAGGTCAGGCAGGGCGGCGGGACGGAGAAACGGAGAGCGCCAAACCGGTCGTCACGGCGTGTCCGTGACCGACACGCCGTGTAAGGGATCAACTACCTGCGGTACTACTACCGTCCCGATGGCCGTCGTGGCCACGAGCGGCTCAGCCAGCACCTCCGCAGCGGAGACACCGAGTCCGGGACGGCCGCGACAGACGACCGAGGCCACGAACTCGATCGTGCGGGATCGACGACCGACGCGTGTCACGGTGGCCGTGACCTCGACGACGTCCCCGGCCCGCAGGGCCGCGACGAACTGCACGTCGGAGTACGCGGCGAACAGACCCTCGTCGCCGTCGGTGCGGATGCACACCTCGGTGGCGACGTCCCCGAAGAGACCGAGGCTGTAGGCGCCGTCGACGAGGTGACCGGCGTAGTGCGCGTGCCCGAACGGTATGTAGCGCCGGTGAACGACAGTGGTTCCGAGCCGACTGTCGGCGCTCACGCCGGCTGCCTGACCGCGTCGCCACGCCCACTCGGTGCCAGCTCGTGGGCGAGGTAGCTCGCGACCTCGCCAGGAGTCGTCCCGCGCGTGAACACCCGGTCGACCCCGAGGTCGGCTGCCTGGGTCTCGTCGAACCGAGGGCCGCCGATGATCAGTAGTGGTCGCCTGCTGTCCGGGAAAGCCTCGCGGAAGGCGGCCGACATCTCCTTCGTGTTGAGGATGTGGGCGTCTCGCTGGGTGACGACCTGCGACACCAGCACCGCGTCAGCTCTCTCGTCCCGCGCCCGCGCGACCAGATGAGGCACCGACACCTGGGCCCCGAGGTTGACGACGCGGAGCTCGCGGTAGTACTCCAGCCCCTTCTCACCCGCGAAGCCCTTGATGTTGAGGATCGCGTCGATGCCCACTGTGTGGGCGTCGGTGCCGATGCATGCTCCGACGACCACGAGCCTGCGACGCAGAGCCTTCTTGACGGAGGCGTTGACCTCCTTGGGGGTCAGCAGCGCGTACTCACGCTCGAACACCTCGACCTTGCTCGTGTCGACCAGGTGGCTGACCCGCCCGTAGACGACGAAGAACGTGAAGTCCGGCCCCATCGCCTTGGCATGCACGACGAGCGCCGGATCCATACCCATCTTGGCGGCAAGCTGGGCCGCAGCCCCTTCGGCCCGTTTGTCGTGCGGCAGAGGAAGCGTGAACGAGAGCTGCACCATGCCGTCGCCGGTGGTGTCGCCGTACGGCCTGACGATGGTCGGCGCCGCCCGGGTCGCGCGCTCGTCGGCCACGTTCGATGCAGTCACTTGTCCTCCAGTAGCTCGGTGGCCGGGTTGTAGTAGTCCAGGCTCTTGCGAGCGACCCCCTCGAGCCCCCTGCCGGCGTCGGCAGGGCGCTTCATCAACCCGAAGGTGCCGTCGGCGATCGCGTCCAACAGGCCGTTCTCGTGGGCGAGGATCTTCTCGAGCAGCTCGATGGACTCCCCCAGCACCTGGGTGGCCCGCTGTGCGATGAAGCCGCCGGGCCGGGGCGCGAAGTCCTCGCCGAGCCGTCCCGCCGCGTTGACGACGTACCTGACGTTCTGCAGGGCCAGGTCACGGTCCGACAGCCACGGTGTGACGACGGCCTCGGTCATCATCCCGACGAGCAGGATGTCCTGGTCGGTCATGGCACCGGCCAAGTTGAAGAACCCGTCGAGGAGGTAGCCGCGGAATACGTCCCCGGTCATGTGTCGGGTGGGTGGCATCCACTTGAGCGGGGCCTTCGGGAACAGCGTTCGGGCGAGCAGGGCGTGTGCGAGCTCGAGGCGGAAGCTGTCGGGGACGGCCGGGTCGATCTCGAAGGCATGCCCGAGCCCGAGCTGCCAGTCCTCGAGACTGGCCTCCTTCGCGAAGTACTCGTTGAGGAGCTGGCTGACGGTCACGGTGTGTGCGGCATCGACGGCGTCCGCCGTCGTCAGGTAGTTGTCCTCGCCGGTGTTGATGATGATCCCGGCGCGGGCATGCACCTGCCGGCTGAACCGCTGGTCGACGAAAGTACGCACCGGGTTGATGTCTCGGAACAAGATGCCGTACATCGAGTCGTTGAGCATCATGTCGAGCCGCTCGAGGCCGGCCAGGGTGGCGATCTCGGGCATGCACAGCCCGGACGCGTAGTTCGTCAATCGGACGTACCGGCCCAGCTCGCCGCTCACCTCGTCGAGGGCGGTGCGCATCAGCCTGAAGTTCTCCTGGGTGGCGTACGTGCCGGCGAACCCCTCACGGGTGGGACCCTCGGGGACGTAATCGAGCAGTGACTGCCCGGTCGACCGGATGACGGCGATGACGTCGGCGCCCTCGCGCGCTGCCGCCTGGGCTTGGGGCATGTCCTCGTAGATGTCACCCGTCGCGACGATCAGGTAGATCCACGGCTTCTGCGGCGGGTCACCCCACCGCTTCACGAGGCGCTCCCGCTCGCGTCGGCGGCCGTCGACCCGTTTGAGGCCGGCTGCGACGGCTTTGCGGCCGGCAGCTCGGGCGCGGGTGGCGTCGCGACCCGACGGCATCCGGAACCGGAGCAGGCCGGCGGCCGCCTGCTCGGCAAGAGCCGGAAGGTCCCCTCCGCTCGTGAGGAGTGCGTCCCAGACGGGAAGGGTCACGCCGTGGTCCAGACCCACGTCGCCCCGCACGGCATCGACGAGCCGGTTCACCCACGGCGTCCCGTCCGGGTCGGCCCCGGAGAGCCCCGCCAGTCTCAGCGTCGCGCGTTCGACCGACACGGTGGTGTGCTGCTTGGCGAGCTCCACGATCGGTCGCCCGGTCTTGCGGGCGAGACCACGGGCCTTCGAGACCAGCGCCTTGTCGAGGTCGAGGTGGGGTCGGTGGCGTGTCGTCATTCAGTCGTCCTCTGCTGAGAAGGCTGTCGCACCCGCGACTACTGTCTGCATGCACTGCGGTAGCGGGAGGTCGGGGCGAACGTCCGGGAGGACGGTGGGCGTCCCTGGGCTGCCTGAGGCGTGGGTCGGCCGGCGGTCTGCTGCGCCGCGTTGTGTCTCAGGTTCGATGTGCCAGACGGCGTAGGTCGCCGGGTGACCGGGGGCGAGCACGCCGCCCTGGTCGTCGCGACGGGAGCGGTGGCCACCTCGCGTGTGAGCGTCGAAGGCGACCGTCACGCTGAGGCGCTCGCCCTCGGCATGGTGGAAGGCCGCCGCCCGGACCCCACCCCACGGGTCGAGCGGGGTGACGGGGCTGTCCGACCCGAACGCGAGCAGCACTCCGGCCCGGTGCATAGACCCGTACGGGTTCATCGGGGCCGCCCGAGCCTCGCCCAATCGTTGCTCGTACAGCCGACCCGCTCCACCCCAGGCGGCGTCGAAGGCCGGCTGAACGCTGGCGACGACCCCAAGGCGGGCCATCGTCTGGACAGCCCGTACGTCGGGCATCTCGATGTGTTCCAGGCGGTGACGTGACGCAACCAGGGAGGCGTCACCCACCACCTCGGCCGCGGCGACGAACCCGTCTACCACCTCGCGCGCGGCCCGGTCGCCGATGACGTGGAAACCCGCCTGCCTGCCCTGCCGCGTGCATGCGACGACGTGGTCTGCGACCTGGGAGCCGTCGAGGTACAGATGTCCGAACGCGTCCGCGTCGGCGTACGGCTGGTCGAGGGCCGCGGTGCGAGACCCGATGGCGCCGTCCACGCACAGGTCGCCGGCGTAACCGAGGAGAGCCTCGCCGCCGCAGGGGGCGTCACCCATGAGGGTGCCCCAGTACGGGACCACGTCGGGGAGGATGGAGCGCGCCGTCAGCTTGCGGATGGTGTCGAAGTCGGAGAACGGCGAGATGTGCGGAGCGTTGAGCTCGTGCACAGAGGTGATACCCCGGCTGGCCGCATGTCGTAGAGCGAGATCGAGGGCCTGCTCCCGGTCGGCAGGCGTCCGAAGACCATCGACCACCTCCCGCGCAGCATGGTGCGCGTCGCGCTCCACCATGCCGTCTCCGCGCCATCCGGGGGCTGCCGCCAGGTCGGGCTGGCGATCGACGAGCGCGGACGACACGACGGCAGAGTGGGTGTCGACCCTCGAGATGTAGGCGACACGTCCTCCGACCGCACGGTCGAGCTCGTACATGGTCGGGGCCCTGCCCTCCGCCCACCGGGTCTCATCCCAGCCGTGGGCGAATAGCACCGGCCCGCCATGCGCAGTGCCGGCCCGGCCTAGGGCGTCGAGCGCCGCCTTGAGGCTGGTCATCCCGCTGAGGTCCAGGGACTGCATCGCGAACCCGGTGATCGCCAGGTGAACGTGGGCGTCGACGAAACCGGGCGTGACCAGGCGCCCCCGGAGATCGACCACCTGGTCGGCGTCGCGGGCGTGGGAGGTGGCTCCCCCTTCGCCGCCGACCCAGGCGACGGTGCCGTCGACGGTGAGCATCGCGGTGGCCTCAGGCGACCCGGGCGCGTACACCGAGCCGCCATGGAGGAGCACCCGTCGCGGGTTCGAGCCCATGGTCCTCATCATGCCGTCTCGGCGGCGAGCCTCGACTCGAAAAGACCGCGAACACCGGCATCGGTCCTGAGCAGGTACAGCGCGTACTCGGCGTGGCCGGGCACGTAACCGTTGCCGATGAGCATGGTGACGTCGGCGGCGAGACCCTCCGCACCGAGCGCGGCGGCCGTGAAGGAAGTCGCCATCGAGAAGAAGACGACGGTGCCGCCGTGAGCGGTGGACAGCAGAGCGCCGCCCTCGCAGCCGGGCACGTCGACACACACGACGGTGACGTCGGCGGGGCCGCCGTCCCGGATCACGGCGCCCGAGAGCGCCACCGGGTCGCGGGCGTCGGCGAGCACGACGGCATCGGCAAGGCCGGCGCCGGTAAGGAGCGCACGCTCTCGTTGGACGGGTACAACGGCGATGGTCCGCCGCGCCCCGGCGTCCTTGGCCGCGGCGAGAGACAGGGACCCGCTCTTCCCGGCCCCACCGACCACGCAGACGACCGGGGCTCTTCCCTCCGCGGCGTACTGCCGTACGACCCGCGCAGTGAGTGCAGGCGCTCCGCAGACGTCCATCACCGCCAGGGCCAGTGGCGACGGCAGGTCGGCAGGCATCCTTGCCGCGATAGTGCGACCGAAGAGGACGGCGTACCCCTTGCAGGGAACCTGCTCGCTCGTCCCGTCCCAGCTCTGGAGGGCGTCAGTGATGACCAGCGGCGTGAGAGTCAGCGAGACCAGGGTCGTGATCTGGTCGCCGACGGCCAGGTCGAGGTTTGCCTCGGGACCAATCTCCTCGACTACCCCGGTCAGCATGCCTCCCGAGCCGGTCACCGGGTTCTGCATCTTGCCGCGGGTCGCGATGATGTCGAGCACCTCTGCCCGCACGGCCGCGCCGTCACCGGCGTGCTTGGTCGTCAGCTGCCGGAACGAGGCGGCGTCGAGGTTGAGCCTGGAGACCCCGACACAAATCTCGTCGGGCCACAGCTCGCGTCTGGTGTCCAGGCGCAGCGCCGCTTGAGGGAGCACCCCCGGCGGCTCGAGGACGCGGTGCAGCCCGGTCGGATCGCCTGCCATGAAACCTCCGTCCCAGAAGGGTGAGCGCCGCAAGACTTCCGGCGAGTCTTTGCCCCCGCCGCACATTCTCCCGTACTCTGGCACGGGAGACCTGCCCCATACAAACGACCGGCATCCTTGTCGCGCCTCCAGGAGGTATCTCGTGGCCCTGCAGAACGGACTCGAACAGCCGTACCCGTACGGACGGGTCGAGCTCACCGAACCGGACTGGACCCGGCTGCCCGGCTATGTGGGTGTGACGGCCGCCGACTGGGAGAGCGTCCAGTGGCAGCGCGCCCACTGTGTGAAGAACATCAAGCAGCTGAGAGCCGTCTACGGTGATCTCCTGGACGACCGCTTCTACGACGACCTCCAGCGTGACCAGGCCGAGCGAGCCACGATGTCGATGTTGGTGCCGCCGCAGATGGTCAACACGATGGTGCCGCACGGAGTCCCGACTACCGAGGCCATGTACGCCGACCCGGTCCGTCGCTACATGCTCCCCGTCTTCTCCGACCGGCGCACCGACTGGCCGAGCCACCCGCACGCGACACGCGACAGCCTGCACGAACACGACATGTGGGTGGCGGAGGGCCTCACACACCGCTACCCCACCAAGGTCCTCGCGGAGATGCTCCCGACCTGTCCGCAGTACTGCGGGCACTGCACGCGGATGGATCTTGTCGGGAACTCGACGCCGGTGATCGACAAGCTCAAGTTCAATCTGAAGCCTGTCGACAGGATCGACAACATGCTGGCCTACCTGCGCGACCACCCCGAGGTGCGCGACGTCGTCGTGTCGGGCGGCGACGTCGCGAACATGCCATGGCCGCGGCTGGAGGCCTTCGTCGACTCCGTCCTCGACGTCGACAACATCCGCGACATCAGGCTTGCGACAAAGGCCCTGATGGGGTTGCCGCAGCACTGGTTGCAGGACGAGGTTCAGGCAGGCATGGAGCGCCTCGCCCGCAAGGCCCACTCCCTCGGAAGCTCTATCGCCATCCATACCCACGTCAACCACGCCAACTCCGTGACCCCGATGGTCGCGAAGGCGACCCGGGCAATGCTCGACACCGGAATCCGCGATGTACGCAACCAGGGTGTCCTGATGGGAGGCGTGAACGACGACCCGCAGACGCTCCTCGACCTCTGCTTCGCCCTGCTCGACGGTGCGGAGATCATGCCGTACTACTTCTATATGTGCGACATGATCCCGTTCAGCGAGCACTGGCGGGTGTCGGTGTCGAGGGCACAGGAGCTGCAGCACGCGATCATGGGCTACCTACCGGGGTTCGCGACGCCCCGCATCGTCTGCGATGTGCCGTTCGTCGGCAAGCGCTGGGTGCACCAGCTCGAGTCGTACGACCGCGACCACGGGATCTCGTACTGGACGAAGAACTACCGTACGTCGATCGAGGCGGCCGACCCTGAGGCGCTCATCCGCACCTACGAGTACTACGACCCGATCCACACCCTCCCCGAGCTCGGCCAGCAGTGGTGGCACCAGCACGCGGGCGACCACCTAGCTGCCGCCGAGCAGGCCGCGAAGGCGTCGCGCGAAGCCGCCGAGTCGCAGAAGTCGCTCCCTGTCGGATAGCTGCTAGGCGAAGCGCCGACCCTCCTACACCCTACGACGGACACCGGCCTCCAGAGCTAGGCGGGTGGAGGTCAGGAAGACCCGCCGGCTGTCTGCGCGCCCGCCACCGTCGGCTGGGAAGCGGTGGGGTCGGTTGCGGTGGTGGTGAGATTCTTGACCAGGACGAGGACGTCACCGCTGATCTGCGTCGTTCCCCCTCCATTCTGCGACACCGTGTAGATGCCCGTAGCAGTCAGGGTGCCTTCGGACAGGCTCTGGTGAAGGGCGGCAGGGATCGTCACCGACCAGGTCTGCGCACCACTGGCACCCGACGGCGTGATCGCCGGCTCACCCTCGGCGGGCCACACCACCGCAGGCGTTGCGGGGTCGGTGTCATCAAGCGACACCCGCACGCCTAGGACGCCGGTCGACACACCGTCGAGTCTGAGGTCCTGGTCGTTCGTGGCCACGGTGAGGCTGGTTGGCGAGGAGCTGACGACGGCCCCCGACGGGTCCGCCGTCGGAGGGGGTGTCGGGGTTGGGGTCGGCGTGGGAGTCGGCGCAGGCGTGGGAGTCGGCGTAGGCGTGGGAGTCGGGGTCGGGGTCGGCGTAGGCGTTGGAGTCGGGGTCGGCGTAGGCGTTGGAGTCGGGGTCGGCGTAGGCGTTGGAGTCGGGGTCGGCGTAGGCGTTGGAGTCGGGGTCGGCGTAGGCGCAGTCCCGTTCGAGGAAGGCCCGCGCGCCGGAGCTGGCGAGACGGAAGGCCCGTGGGACGTCGTCGAACCCTGCGGAAAACCAAGCTTCTTGGCGTTGAGCGCCGAGCTCTTCGGATGGGCAGGGGCCTTGGGTGCTCGGGTGAGATGAGGCAGGGGCAGCGAAGTCGCACTCGAAGGCTGGAGGCGGATCACCGGTGTGCGCCCCTGGGCATACGAGTCGGCGAGGCTGAGAACGAGCGACACATAGTCGGACGAGTGGTTGTAGCGGTACACAGCCGCGGCGGCCCCCGCACGAGTGGAGAGGTCTCCTCCACCGGAGCAGAGGTACACGCCGGCCGCCAGGGCAGCGTCGTCGATGTCCTGGGGATCAGCCACGCCGTCGCCATCACCGTCGGCACCGACATACGCCCAGGTGCTGGGGATGAACTGCATCGGTCCGACCGCTCGGTCGTACACCGTGTCGTTGTCGTACAGTCCCTGGTCGGTGTCCCTGATCAGCGCGGTGCCTCCGGACCCGTCCAACGCGATGCCGAGGATGGCGGGTGACGGGCGACCCGAGGCCGTCAGCACCGCGCCGCCATACCGTCCGTGGTCGGACTCCACCCTCCCGATCCCGGCGAGGAGGGTCCAGTCGATCCGGCAGCGCGGCTGAGCAGTGCGAAGCTGGGCAGCAGCTCGCACATAGGCCTGCAGCGCTCGCCGAGGTATGCCGTTGCTCGCCAGCGCCGTGACGGCGGCACCCTGCGCCCCGCCAGCCGCGCTGTATGAGGTGTCTTGCGCGCCGTTGAACGTCGAACTGGTGCCTGAGCCACCATTCAGGTCGTAGGCGGGCCAGCCGCTGGACCCGGGCGAGGGAATGCCGAGCGGCTGTGAGAGGAGCTGTGCCGTCAGCGGGTTCGTCGCCGGCGAGGAGAGAGTTCTCCCCTCCAGAGTCGCGGAGTAGGGCCCGCCCTCGGTGGACTGCAGTCCCGGTCCGGTCAGGGAGGCAGCCAGCCCCACAAGAGCCACCGCGCCGACGGCAGTTGTGGCCACTCGCGCCAGTCGGCGGGAACTTCCGAAGATCACTCTCACGCTTCTATCTTGTAGTCCATATGTGAACAAGGCGTCAATTGCGAGTGAAGGCTACCGGCTCCGCCGGCAAAGGGAGAAGGGGTGGCCCGGAGGCCACCCCTTCTCTCAACCGCTACGGTGAGCCGCTACTCGGCTGACAACACCGGCTGCATCCCTCCGGCTACCGAGCGGCCACCTTATTGGAGCGAACCGACGCGACGCTCGTGCCGATCGCGTTGACAGCCTGCACCGTGAACCGGTAGCTCCCGGCAGGCAGGGTCACCTCCAGCGAGGTGGCCGTCGGCGGCGCCGTCGTCGACGTGGTCGACACCACGTTGCCGGCCGCATCGATCAGCAACGCATTCACGCGGAAGCTGGTGATGGGCGAGCCGCCTGTGATGGCCGAAGCGGTCCACGCGGCCGTGGCCGTGATGGCCCCGCCGTTGACACCCGGCAGTGCGGTGCCGATGGTCGGTGCTGCTGGCGCCGAGCCACCTGCTGTGGTGAAGCTCCACGACGTTGCTGCAAGCGGGTTGCCCGCGGCGTCGAGGATGACCCCACCCGTCAACCTGACCGTGTACAGCGTGTTCTGGGCCAGGTTGCCGGTCGGGTTCAAGGTGGCCGTCGTTGTGGCCGGGTCGTAGGTAACCGCCCTCGCGATCAGTGTTCCCGTCGTAGCGGTGCCTTGGCGAAGGGTGAACCTCGCCCCGGTCACCCCGGTGACGTTCTCACTGAACTGCGCCGTGATGTTGTTCCCCACGGGGACGTTCGTGGCACCTGCCGCCGGCGTTCGGACAGTCACCGTCGGGGGCGTCGTGTCCGGAGCCGGTGCAACCGGCGTGACAGGACTCGATGCGGCCGACAGCGGGCCAGAGCCGATCGCGTTCACGGCTTGCACCTGGAGGGTGTAAGACGTGCCGTTGGTCAGTCCGGTGATGGTGCCACTGGTTGCCGATCCCGAGAAACCGGTTTGGGTGACGGCCGGGCCAGCAGTGGTCGGAGTTGCGACGATCGTGAAGCTGGTGATCGCCGTTCCACCGGAGGGCGGAGTCGTCCAGCTGACCGTTGCCGAGCCGTTGCCTGCCGTCGGAGCGCCGACGATCGTGGGAGCACCTGGAGCGGTGATCCTCAGCTCGACTGTCTGGTCGGTGAAGACCAGCTGCTCGACGTTGGTGAGCGTGTCGGTCCCGTCGCTGATCCGCTGTCCGACCACGTTGGCACCGGTCTGGCTTACAACGACCTTGCCTGGTGACTTGGTGATCGTGTAGTTCGACAGCGGCCCGGAGAACACGGCCTTGTCGACCGACGCGGTGTCGGTACCGGCCGCCGGGCTGGTGATCTCCCGGACGACGACCAGGTTGCCCGGGTCGACGAGACCGGCGAACACAGCCGCCTGCAACGTCATGCCGGCAGTTCCAGGCCCGAAGTTCCCACTTGTGGCGACGTTCTCCATGAGGTCGGTGGTGCCGATCTCAGTTGCCGGGTTGGCCGGGTCAGTGCGGACGCTTATCCGCACGGTGAGGGCCTTGTCGCCGTCGATGATGTCGTCGGCGCCACGACCTTCGATCGTGTCGCTGCCGGCACCGCCGAGCAGGATGTCGCCGTCACCCCAGGTGTTGCCGGTGAGCGGGCAGGTGCCCGCCACAGAGGCAGCGATGACCGGAGCTGGATCCTCGGTGAGGGGCTGCGGAACCAGCAGGTTCAGTCCGCTGATCCGGTTGACACCGGCCTGGTCGAGGACGTCGCAGCCCGCGAACCCTGCTCCACCGATGGTGTTGGGGGCACGGTCGGTGCCACGGATGACGTCGTTGAACGCCGATCCCGAGTCACCTTCCGTCTCCTGCCACCGGTCGCGGTTGACGACGACCTGGATCGGCACGCCGACCAGGTTGTTGTTGATGTTCATGTCGTCGTCAGCGCCGACGGTGTCGTACTGGTGGATGGCCCAGTCGAAGCCGGCTGACCCTGCGTTGCGGTCGATCGCCGCGTTCTGCGCCATGATGTCGTCGCCACCTTCGGCGTCATAGTCGTTCTCACCGACCTGACCGATGAAGACGTCGTTGCCCGGCGCAGTCTCGGCCGGGTCGTCGAAGAACGGCGCTCCGTGGTCACCCTGCAGCAGGTCCTGACCGGAACCACCTTGGATCCAGTCGTCGCCGCCGTCGCCGAACACGGCGTCAGCGCCTTGGCCGGCGATGATGAAGTCGTTGCCTGGACCGGCGAACGACTCGTTGTCGTTGGCTCCACCGTTCATGAAGTCGGAACCATCGCCGCCCATGAAGATGTCGTTTCCGGGACCGGTGTCGATCGAGTCGTTGCCGGGACCGCCCTTCAGGACGTCGGCGCCGTTCGAGTCGGTGATGGTGTCGTTCCCGTTACCGCCGAGCGCGACGTCGTCACCGTTGTTGCCCTCGATGATGTCGCGACCGTCGCCGCCCCAAAAGGTGTCGTTGTCGATTCCGCCGATGACCTTGTCGGTCCCGGCCGAGCCGTTGTAGACGGCCTGACCGTTGAGACCCGAGCGGTCGACGCTGTTGATCGTCCGGTAGGCGATCGTGCCGTCAGACTTCTGGAGAAGGAGCCTGTTCTCGTTGCAGGCTGTAGTCGGGTCGTCGTTGACCGATCCCGCACCGGTGATGAAGCTTCCGGCGGCAGCAGGGAACGTGAGGTTCCCGAGCTGGAACTTGCAGTCCGCGGTGGCGAACGGGTCCGCCTTGAGTGTGTTCGTACCTTCGGTGTTGCGCTGGATCAGCTCGGAGAACGAGTTGCCCTCGAGCTGGGTGCGCAGGTTCATTCCCACGGTGCGGTTGAGGTAGTACAGCCGGTCGCCGTCCTGCAGGTTCTCCATCTGCGTCTGGAAGACGTAGTTGAAGGTGCTGCCGAGCAGCCCGCCGTTCTGGTTGGTGAGCTCGGCGAGTCCGCCGACCCAGAGGTCGACGTCGTCGAGGCCGGTGGTCGTCTTGCCTCCGGCGTTGGCCCAGGCACCCGTGCCGAACATGAAGTCGGCAGCATCAGCCGGGGTGGGAGCCGGGGTGGTACCGGCGGGGGCGGGTGAGTTCGGGTCGACGATCGCCCTTGCCGCCTCTCGCTTACCGGCCAGAGTCGTCTGGCTGGTGATCGAGGGGTGCGTACCGTATGCCGCCACGAAGTTGATCAGCGACTCGGGGTGCTTCAGGTGCTGCCCGAAGTCCGACCAGTCCGTGTAGGGAGCCAGCTGGGCGTCGTTTGTCCGCGCAAAGATCTGCCGACGAACGTCGTTCAGGGGCGGAACTCCGGCATCGCGGGCGCGTGCCATGTTGAGCGTCGGGAGATCGAGCGGCAGACCCAGCAGATTGTTGCGAAGTGTCTCGGTCACGAACTCGTCGAGCTCGTTGCCGACCTGGTCGGCCGAGCCCATGACGACGCTTCCCGCAGCCTGCTCAGGAGTGAGCGTGCCCGCAGAACCACCGTTGAAGTACTCCGGGGGGTTCAGGAAGGCAGTGAGCAGCGGAATGGAGTTGTCACTCTTGGCTCCGGTGACCGGGTCGACGTTGGTACGCGCCACCGTGTCGTTCAGCATCGAGTGACCGAAGCGGTAGACAGCGTGGGCGAACTCCGCCTGGACGGCGGGGTTGACGTCGGGGCTGTACACGTGGAACGGCCGGACTGCCGGCTGGACCTTGCGTGCGAACTCTTCGAACACCAGGTGCTGGTACTCCATCTCGTTGACGAAACGAGCGGCCTGGAAGAGTCGTGCACCGTAGCTGAAGGGTGCCGGGTCGTCCGCCGTCGGAGCGGTGTTCTGGAAGTCCGCCAACAGTGCGGCATTGGCGGGCTGGCTCAGCGTGTTCTGGATGTCGTCGACCAGCCGGTTGTGCTCGGAGTGGAAGACCTGGTGGATCGTGGTCAGCGCGATGTTCTCGTTGACACGACCGTCACCTGCGCAGAAGTGCGCGTTGAGCATCTCGTCGTCGTACGTGCCCGGCGCCTGACTCGCGAAGTCCGCCGACGGGCTCGTGTTCGAGTCCGGGGTAGGCGCCACTGGCGGGGTCGTCGGGTCGTGGTCGGTGTCCTGCGGCGACGGGTCGGCGTTGTGCGCGATGTCAGTCAGGAACGGCGTGTCGAAGTACCGCACGTTTGCCGGGACCGCCACCGGGTTCGCGAGGTTGCCCTCGACCAGCCCGGTCTTCGTGACGTACTGCGGCAGACCGTTGGCTCCCGGGATGAACTCGCCGTAGGGGTCGGTGGCGAGCATGGGGATGTTGGTCACGTCCTGGTCCTGGAGCAGCAGTCCGAGCTTGCTGGCCGCCTGCGCCTTGATCGAGTGCCACGTGGCCATACCTGTGGTGCCGTCCGGGGAACCGGGGTAGATCGCGCCCGCGGCCTCGCCACCCAGCAGCTTGCCGGTGGCGACTGGCTTGCCGGCTGCCATCGAGTACTCGCGCAGGAAGACCTGGTGCGAGGCATGCGAGGTGTAGGTCTGGCTCTGGTCGACCCAGGGCGTGTCCGTGTTGTTGGCGTTCTGGATGTCGTCGGCGCTCTCGTCCACGTTAGGCGTCGACGGGTCGTCGCCGAGTATGCCGTCCGGACCTGGTTGGTTCTGGGCGCGGGTAAGCACCATGAACGCCTGCGATGCGGGAACCTCGTCACCGGTGTTCGGCTTGCCGTCCGGGCCGAGCGTCCGCAGCGGGTCGTCGGCCTTGAGGGGCACGAAGACGGTACCGCCGCCCTTGACGGTCTGGTCGACGCCATGGTCGAAGAACTGACCGAAGAACGTGAACAGGCTGTTGTACGGCGGTGAAAGGCCGGTGTCCGTGGTCACGTTCGGGATGAACAGCGTCTGGTGCGATGGCACGCAGTTCGCTGGGACACCCTCCACCGGGGGCACAGCCAGTGGGTCGGGGTCGGTGGTACAGGCGAAGAGTCCCGGGTTGCCCTGCGACCTGACCGGGAAGGCCGCGGCAGCGATTGCCGCGGGGTTGGTCGACGTCTGGTCGTTGATCAGGTTGCTGATCGTCCGCGGTTGGGAGTCGTAGACCGACCCCTTCTTCTGCGCGTAGGACGACGAGGAGCTACCGGGGTCTCCGGGGCCGAAGAAGTTCGCCGGTCGACCCTCGGCAGCTTTGAACACAGGGTTGGTGAGACGGGGGAACGGCTGGTCGGCAGCGGCGAAGTTCTCACGACCTGGGAACAGGTTGTTGCAGGACCCGTCCACCGTGCGGAGCCCGTATGCGGTGAGCCGGTCCGGGATCTGCCACTTACCAGGCCCCACCAGAGTGCCGCAGGGGTCGGCCGGCGTCAGGGTCGCGGCATGGTGCTCCGCGATCTTGATCTGCTTCAGGATGAAGCTCAGGTCGCCGGCCGTCACCGTGAAGCCGTTGCCCACGGGTGCTGTTGCCGCCTGTGCGGGTCCGCCTGGTACGGCGGCCAGCATCGCCGTGCACAGTGAGACCCCGACTCCAACGCGGAAGACGGATCTCACCGCCTTCTTGAGTCGGGTTGTTCGTCTACCAGGGTCATAACCAGTCATCGCAACCACACCTTTGTCAGTTCCTACCCGGGCCTGAGGGAGGAACACCGGGAGCACGGACGGTCAGTGTCGACGTCGCGCACGTGCCAGAACGCAAGGTGTCGCAGCAGCGTCATAGGAGCGCAAAATGCGCTGGCCGCTTTGAGCAGGCGAGCTGCCCTGGCATACGGCGTGGAACCGGGATCGGCCCTCGGCTCCGCCGCTTGGCGCTCTTCCTCAAGCCGTCGGATCCAGCCGATTTGACGGTTGCGTCACGCGTGGGCGCGATCCTTCCGGTATCGCTTTCGACGACGAGGAGTGCCCGATGGAGCTGACCCGCAGAGACGTGTTGAAGATTGGCGCGATGGGCAGCGCCGTCCTTGCGCTACCGCTGAGCCGCACCGCTAGCGCGCTGGCTCAGAGCCGGCTTGCCGAGAGCGCACTGCCGCAGCCCTTCACGACGCCTTTCAGAGTGCCGGACGTGCTGGTGCCGACAAGCTCGGATGCGACCACCGACTACTACGACATCACCATGCAGCCGTTCATGAAGGAGATCGCCCCCGGACTCCAGACCCCGACTTGGGGCTACAACGCGATGGCTCCGGGCCCGACGATCGTCAACCAGCGCGGCCGCAAGACCGTCGTGCGCCAGACGAACAACCTGCCCAACCAGCACCCGGAGCTCGGCTACCAGCCCTGGACATCTGTGCACCTGCACGGGTCGGAGTCGCTGCCGCAGTACGACGGCTACGCGAGCGACATCTCGTTGCCGGGCCAGCCGGGCCAGTACAAGGACTACCGCTACCCGAACAGCCAGCCGGCGCGGACGCTGTGGTACCACGACCACGGCGTCATGCACACCGGCCCGAACGTGTACATGGGCCTCGCCGGGCAGTACTGGCTCAAGGACAGCATGGAGGCGTCCTTGCCCATCCCCAAGGACCGGTACGACGTCCCCCTCATCGTGCAGGACGTGATGCTCGCCACCGACGGGACTCGGCTCTGGAACGACAATGACGAGTCAGGCATCTTCGGTGACATCATCTTGGTCAACGGCCAGCCCTGGCCCGTGATGCAGGTGGAGCGGAGGAAGTACCGGTTCCGGATCCTCAACGCGTCGGTGTCACGCTCGTACAGGTGGCAGCTCGACACGGGCGGTCCGCTCGTCGTCGTAGGCACCGATGCAGGCTTCACCCAGTACCCGCAGCGGGTGAAGCAGTTCCGTCACGGCGTTGCCGAGCGCTACGAGGTCATCATCGACTTCGCGAAGTACCCGATCGGCCAGCGCGTGGTGCTTCAGAACCTCAGCAACCCGAACGACATCGACTACGCCACCACGAAGAACGTGATGGCCTTCGACGTTTCGTCGGAGTCCACGAGCCGGAAGAACAACTCGATCCCGTCTGTCCTGAACGAGAACGAAGCGACCATGGTGCTCACCGAGTCGCAGGCTACGGTCACGCGGCAGTTCAAGTTCTTCCGCGCGAACAGCCAGTGGACCATCAACGGCAAGACGTGGCAGGACGTCGTAAACTCGGGCTTCACCGAGACGCTCGCCAACCCGCAGCCCGGAACCGTCGAGATCTGGGAGCTCTCGAACCCCTCCGGCGGGTGGCACCATCCCGCCCACATCCACCTCATCGACTTCAAGATCATCTCGCGGAACGGCCTTCCCGCCATGGCTCACGAGCGCGGACCGAAGGACGTCGTCTACCTCGGCGAGAACGAGACCGTGCGCCTGCTGATGGAGTTCAAGCCCTATAACCTCGGCCGCTACATGATCCACTGTCACAACCTGGTGCACGAGGACCACGACATGATGGGCCAGTTCGAGGTCGGGTCGGGCGGCTTCGACCCCGTCTACGCCGACCCGCCGCAGTGGACCTGAGGCCGGACATGACTACCACACTTGATACAGCGCGGGTTCCCGAGTCGGCCCGGACCAGGGTGACGGTGCCGGCGGCGGCGCGTGCAGCCGCCGCTCTCTCCTTCGTCGCCGCCGGCATCCACCTCTGGGTGGTTCCGGCGCACCTCGCGCAGTGGTGGGCTTTCGCCGCCTTCTTCGTAGCCGTGGCCGTGGGACAGCTGTTGACGGTGCCGGTCGTCCTAAGGTGGCCGCACCCGCGGCTCCTGCTGGCGGGTATCGCGGGGAACGTCGGCGTCGTCCTGGTATGGGTGGTCAGCCGAACGGCAGGACTGCCGATCGGGCCGCCCGTCCTCGACATGACCGGAGGGCGGGCCGACCCCGCACTCGGTGGGTACGGAGCGCACGCGGCACACCAGGTCGAAGCGGTCGGAGTGCTCGACTTCACGTCGACCGTCCTCGAGCTCGTTGTCGTCGTCGCTCTTGTCTCCCTGCTCCCGGCCGCCATGCGGCGCCGCACAGTCAACGCCCTTCTGCTCGTGGGGTTGGCGCTCTGGGGCTTGTACGCCACTGGCGTACTCGCCTGAGCTCGATGGCCGTCACCTCATCACCGACCACGGGGCGGGGGGGCGTGCCCGGTGAGTCCCCCGAGAGCCGCCAGCCGCTCCGTCAGACGGCACGCCGGGCGCTGCTACCCCTGCTTTTGGCAGCGGCGGTCATCGCGGTCCTCTTCGCGGTGGAGCCTGTCACGATCAGCTCCGACAGCATGCTGCCCACGTTGGAGTCGGGACAGCGCGTACTGCTCGACAAGCTCACCTATCGCTTCCGCGACCCGCGGCCTGATGAGCTCATTGCCTTCCATGCGCCTCAGACAGGTGATCTGACGCTGAAGCGCGTCGTGGCGGTCGCCGGAGACGAGCTCGCCATCAAGGACGGTGTGCTGCGCGTCAACGGCACGGCTCGCGACGAGCCCTTCGTCGACGCGTCATCCGTCGACTCGGTCTACTTCGGACCGGTGACGGTACCAGCCGGCACAGTCTTCGTACTCGGCGACAACCGGGCGAACTCCATCGACTCGCGTACGTTCGGGGCGGTCCCGGTCTCCGACGTCGTCGGCCGGGTCGTGTGGCGATTCTAGGCGAGGCGGCACAGCTCCCCCGGTGCGGTGAGAGCCTTGCGACCGGTCAGGACGGGAGAAGCGACCCCGAGGAGCTGTGCCGCACCGACCGTCCACGCTCTCGGCGTGGCAGCGTGTCCGGGACGACGTCCAAGTAGTCGGCACGGTGCGCTGCTGCCTCCCGGGCCGCGTAGGTCAGGCCCAGCGAGGTTGCCAAAGCGCCCGCCTGCGCCGCGACTTCCGCGGCCGCCACCGGTCGGCCGGCGGACGCCCGCATGCGGGCCCGGGCCAGCATGATGGTCACCCTCTCCCGGCCCATCGCAGCCTCACCGAGTGCCGACTCGGCAAGGTCGAGGTATCCCGGCGCGCTGTCGTGGTCGATCTCCTCCCCCACCATTACCAGTCGCGACGCCACCTCAGGCAGCAGCAGAGTGGCGCCTGTGCGCCCACCGATCTCGACACCTCGCAGCAGGGCGACGGCTGCCGACTCGGTATCACCGTCGGCCAGGCACAACGCGGCCCTGCCCAGCAGCGCGAGTATCTGGGCGGTCGGGCCGCCTGCTCGCCAAGGCGCTCCATCCGTAAGGGCATGAGCTCTATCGAGCTCACCTCGCTCGACGAGAATGCGCGCGACGACCCACCGCCAGGGTCCGTCGAACTGGCCGCTCTCTGCATCCGACACGGCCTCGTCGCAAACTGTGTCTGCGTCGGGCTCGTTCTGGTGGTGGCGAGCGAGGGCGCGGAGTACCGACGCAGGGAGACCGGATGCCAAGCCTCTGATACCTGGTGACTGCTGCCACGCCCGGTCGAGCGCGGACAGCTCTATGGAAGGGCCCGCGAGCAGGATGTCCCCCTCGTCGAGGGTTAGCAGCCGCAGGGAGTCGAGGTCCGCACTCCCTGCGTCGCGGCCATCCCGCACGAGGCGACGTGCTTCGGCGAACCGCCGCCGCGGGACGAGTACGAGACCTGCGAGCAGCAGGCGCGCCTCGGCCTCGTCGTCCTCGTCACCTGACCGCTGCGCGGACGCCAGCGCTCCCCTCAGCAGGATTTCGACCTCCGGCGACGGAGCGGTGGAAGCGGTGATGCCCAGCCGTTCCACGAGTGCGACGCGACCAGGTCGCAGCAAGGTGACAGGTGCAAGGACCGGCTTCGGCAGGTCGTAAGTCGGCAGAGGCAGCCCTTGACGGCGAGACAGCGAGATGGCGACGGCGCGGTGCTCCTCGGCCTGCGTCTCGAGGCCGAGCTGCTCGCAACACGCCACCAGACGTTGCAGGACCTCCAGCTGGTCTGTAGTGCTTGCCGTTCTGAGGTCGACCAGGTTCTGCACCTGGTGAAGCAGCCCGAGAGCCTCAGCGAAGTCGCACTCATCCATGGCCTGGACTGCACCGCTCATCGCTTCAGCGCAGGCGAGACCCGGCTCGGCAGCCTCGACCCAGTGCCGCACCCGCGCAGCCACGGGCGGAGAGAGCCGCTCAGCCACTCTCCTGTGCAGCTGACGGCGCGCGGCGGGGCGCATCCACGCCCGCACCGCGTCGCGAAGCAGTGGTGTGCGGACGGTGAACCGACCGGCGTCGTCAGCAGTCACGAGGGCGTAGTCCACCAGCCGCGAGATGATCCGTGAAACATCCACAGCATCGGTGTCCGGCGGCGACCCGGCCTGCTCGTCCACGTCCGCAGGTCCACCGAGAACCGCCGCGATCCCTCCGACCGATACGCCGGTGGCCACGATGGCTGTCACGTCCAGAACGGCCTGCTCACGAGAGGACAGCTGCTCACTCAGCTGGGCCAGCTGGTGGTCGGCACCGCTGAGATCCGCTGTCACGCCGGAGTCGGGGCACAGGTCGAGTCCCCGCCCCGTATGGACCAGACGACCTGTACGCAGCCATTCTCTGATCGTGTCGACGACAAGACCGGCTTGGCCACTGCTGCTGTCTTGTACCGCCTTGACGAGCTCGTCGGTCGGCGGCCCCGAGATGAGCGCCTCGGTAAGAGCGTGCACGTCCTGCGACAACAGCGGTGTGAGGTCGCTCTGCTCGACGACACCCTGCGCAACAAGCGTGCCGAGCTCATTGTCGGCAGCCACTTTCAGGCCGCAGTGGTGGGCAGCGAGTACGACATTGCCTGCTCGTTGCTCATGGGCGGATGTGGCCAGCCGACGTAGTTCTCCGCCGGGCCGACGCTCGGCCTCGTCCACGAGGACGATGCTCCCCGAGAGATGGTCGGGAAGTGACGAGGCTTCGGCGTCGAGCCTGTGGACGGGCAGAGCACATGCATTCGCGGTCTCGTCGAGAAGGCGGGAGATGCCGGTGCGGGCCGCACCAGTGACGACGATGCACCCTCCGCCCTCCGCGTACAGCTCGCTGACACGCCGACACAGGTGTGTCATCTGCGCCTCGCGTCCCACGAACGGGGCTTCGGCGTCTCGTGGGGGGTCGACGCGCAGAAGCTGGAGGTGGACGGCCTGTGTCTGCGGAGAAGGGTCGACGCCGAGCTCGTCGAGCAACCGGGACCTGCACAGCTCGTACACGCCAAAGGCGCGCTCGACCTCGCCGAGTCCGGCGTAGGCGAGCATTGCGGAGCGGTAGGCACGTTCGGAGTACGGCTGTGCGGCGATAGCGCGCTCGGCGAACTCGGCGGCGTCGCGCATCCAGCGCAGAGACGTGGCTGCCGCAGCGGCATCGTCCATGAGCGCGGCATGGATGTCGCGGAGAGACTGTCGCTCGGTGATGAACCAGTCCTCCGCCTCGCCGGGCACCACTTCGAGGTCGCGAAGGTAGAGGGCGTCGGCCTGGCGGGCGGTCGCGACGGCCTCCGCGAAATGTCCACTCGCGACGGCTGTACGGCACTCACCCGCAAGTGCGGTGAACGCCCGGGTGTCGACCCAGACCCCGCGCAGCACAACGCTTCCCTGCAGACGCTCGATGCAGTCGCTACTCAGCACGCGCCGGATCTGGGAGGCGGCAGTGCGCAGACTCGCCTTTCCGCGCTCGGGGCCAGCACCCGGCCACAGAGTGCTTACGAGGTCGTCGACCGGGACGCGCTTACCCACCCGCAGTGCCAGGATACGGAGCAGGTCATGTGTCTTGCGCGTGCGCCAGTCACTCGGCTCGACGAGCGAGCCATCGGCGCGCCGGACGTGGAGCGACCCGAGGAGCCGAATCTCCACCAGATCGCCCATAGCGTCCTCTGTCACAGTCCCTCGCTCACCGAGCACGAGTAGTCGCCGAAGCGCACAATGCGGAACAACACACGTCCTGGGAGAACTTCTACACCCGTTTCCTATGGCGCGCCAACACATTGCCGTGAATGCAACAATGAGCGACAACAGCGTTACAAGAGGTGAGAAGACAACAACCCTGCGTTATCGTTCCAAACCCATTAGTCATACCTTTTGCCGACGTTTGTGGCAGCCTACGGGATGCTTACATGTCGGTATCGGCTAATGAGCACATGCGGGTCACGAATATGCGTGACCGCATTGTAACTAATCGTGACAGTACCTCTTCCTATTTGACCAGGATGCCTCCAGCCACGGCACCATCGGTCTCGGAACCATCGTTGTCAGTCATCGGCGGGCAAGGCTCGGCAACGTCTTCTGCCGGCCGCGGTGCCGACGGACAACAGTCGTGGCCGCCAGCGGGATCACCGCCAGTGCGAGGTAGGCCGCCAGCCGGCGAAGGGCACCACCTATCGGGGCCTGCGAGACGGCGACCGGCCGCAGCTGCCCTGTTGGGTTCCCCACCACCCAGTCGTAGGTGTGGACGACCGAGGGGCGGGGAAGACTCGCACGGTGTACGACGACGTTCAGTGCCGTCTTTCCGGGACGCTCGAGGTCGAGGTTGGCGGACCATTGTGCGTCCAAGAGCGCAACAGCGTGGGCGGTCGTCCGGGTCGCTCCATCGACGGATGTGGTGATGACGTCGACTCCGTCACCGGCCCGGGCGACGGGCGCCGCGTGTGGAAGATCCCGACCAGCGCGACGTTGCGACCAGCCCCGGCCGACGAACGGCTTCAGAATCGCGGCGGCCGCTGCTCATAGGGAGTCGAGAGCACAATCGTCGTCCGAGTCGAGACGTTGGCGGCGAGGCGTATCCGGGCCAACAGTGCTTCGAGGTCGCTCGGCTCGGCCACTCTGACCTTGAGGATGTACGACTCGTCGCCGGCGACGGAGTGGCAGGCTTCGATCTCGCAGATGTCGGCCAGCCGCACCGGGGAGTCGTCGGGCTGGGATGGGTCGATCGGGCGGATCGAGATGAAGGCGGTAAGTGGCAGGCCCACCTCGCGGTAGTCGACGCTTGCGACGTACCCGCGGATGACGCCTCGCGCCTCCAGCCGCTTGACGCGTTGGTGGACAGCCGATGTCGAGAGACCGGTCTCGCGACCCAGATCGGTGAACGACATCCGGCCGTCCGCCGCCAGCAGCTGGCAGATGAGCCGGTCGACGTCCTCCATCAGCCCTCCACGACGGTCAGCTCGCGGGTGGTCGTGTTGAGCCGCTCCACCCCGTCGGCGGTCGTGACGACGATGTCCTCGATGCGGGCACCGTGCCGTCCGGGCAGGTAGATCCCCGGCTCGATCGAGAAGGCCATCCCCGGTTCGAGGGCGAGGGTGTTGCCCTCGACGATGTACGGCTCTTCGTGGGTCTCGAGGCCGATCCCATGGCCGGTGCGGTGCACGAACCGCTCGCCGTACCCGCCAGCCTCGATCACCGCCCTGCCCACGCGGTCGACAGCCTCGGCGGTCACCCCCGCCCGGGCGAAGTCACATTGCGTACGCTGCGCCTCGCGCAGCACTTCGTAGGAGTCCGCCATGTCGGCGTCCGGCTCGGAGCCCACGACGTAGGTCCGGGTCGAGTCGCTCCGGTAGCCGTCCGACGTCGAACCGCCGATGTCGACGACCACCGGGTCCCCAGCCTGGATCTCACGGTCCGACACGCCATGGTGGGGCGAGGCGCCGTTCGGTCCGGAACCCACGATCGTGAAGTCGGCAGCGGCGTGACCCTCCTCGACGATGGCTTCACCGATCGCTGCCGCCACGGCGCGCTCGGTCCGGCCCACCTTGAGGAACTCGTCCATCCGGTCGTGCACGCGGTCGATCGCGGCGGCGGCATTACGTAGCGAGACGATCTCGTCGGCTCCCTTCCGCATCCGGAGATCGGACAGCAGCGTCCCGGCGGGCTGCCACCGGTGCCCGGGACCAGCGGCCTGGAGACGGAAGATCCGGGTGGCCCACATGTGGTCGTCGACGGCGATCCGGCCCTCGTCCGGCAGACATGACAGAACGCGAGCGTAGGGGTCGTCGGTTTCCCCGTGGGTGACCAGATCCATCCCGATCAGCGCGCCCGGTGAACGCCGAGCCTCTGCCTCCTCCAAAGCGGGTACGACGAGCACCGGGTCCCCGTCAGCCGGTACGACGAGTGCGGTGAGCCGCTCGAGTGGAGTTGCGTGGTAGCCGCTCAGGTAGCGAAGATCGGAGCCGGGTGTGACGACAAGACCATCGACTCCGCTGGCTTGCATCGCGGTCTGGGCTCGACGGACCCGTGAGGCCACGTCTGCTGTCATGGCGACACTGTAATCGCCGCGCGAGCGCGCCGACGTGCTCGTGGCGCGCGTGCCATCATCGCGGTGTGAGCTCACGCCTGATGCTGCTCGACACCGCGTCGCTGTACTTCCGAGCCTTCTTCGGTGTGCCGGACACCATCCGAGCGCCGGACGGCATGCCGGTCAATGCTGTGCGAGGGCTGCTGGACTTCATCGCTCGCCTCGTGACGACCTACGAACCCACTGACCTGGTGTGCTGCTGGGACGACGACTGGCGACCGCAGTGGCGCGTCGATCTCCTCGAGACCTACAAGGCACACCGCGTCCAGGCTGCTCGCTCGACTGGCGTCGACGTCGAGGTGACCCCTGCCGCCCTGCAGGCCCAGGTGCCGGTCATCCGTGAGGTACTCGACGCACTGGGGATCACGGTCGTCGGCGCCAAGGACTACGAGGCCGACGACGTCATCGGCACGCTGAGCACGACAGCGTCAGGCCCCGTCGACATCGTCACCGGTGACCGCGACCTGTTCCAGCTCGTGAGCGACGCCGATGCCGTACGCGTGCTCTACACGGCGCGCGGCGTGGGCAAGCTCGAGATCTTGGACGATGCGGCGATCGTCTCCAGGTACGGCGTGCTTCCGGAGCAGTACGTCGACTTCGCCGTTCTCCGTGGCGACTCATCCGACGGGCTTCCCGGTGTTCAGGGCATCGGCGACAAGACTGCGGCCAGCCTCCTCCAGCAGTACGGCGACCTCGACTCGGTGCTCGAAGCGGCGGACTCCGAGGCGTCGACGCTGGCAGTGGGGACCCGGTCGAAGCTGCGAGCCGCCGCGGACTACCTGGCGGTGGCACCGGCAGTGGTGCGCGTCGTGCGTGACATCAGCCTTCCGCCCATCGAGCCGCGGCTCACGCCTCTCGACGGTGAGGCGCTCGACCGCGCCGGAGGGATCGCCGAGCGGTTCGGCCTCGGTTCCTCGATGGACCGGGCACTGGCGGCCCTGGGAAACACCAAGTAGTTAATTGCATCGGCACGGTACTCGCCGCTGTGGTCTCTTGACGCGGGTCAGGCCTCCAGCTCCGACGAGTAGGCCACCACTCCCCTGCGCATCGACCGGACCACCTCTCGCGCGGTCTCACGAAGCGGAGACCGTCCGGCCGCGTCCGCGATCTGCTCGGCCAGGTCGAGCACCTGCTTGACCCAGCGCACGAAGTCACCCGGCGCGAGGTCGATGTCGTCCAACACGTCCTCGAGGTCGGCTCCACCGGCCCAGCGGTAGGCCGGCCAGGCGAAGCCGAGGTCTGGTTCGCGAAGGAAGCTCAGCCGGTGCTCACGCTCGACCGCCTCGAGCTCGCTCCAGATCGACACCATCTCGGCCAGAACCCGGCGGACAGCTCCACCTGGCACCCTTGGCCGGTCGCCCTCGTCCAGACTGCGCGACTCGAAGACGAGTGCGGAGAGCACCGCGGCCAGCGCAGGTGGGTCCAGACCAACCCAGGTGGAGCGCCGCAGGCACTCGGCGGCGACCAGGTCGAGTTCGCTGTAGATCCGCGACAGTGAGGCCCCCGCAGGTGTCACCTTGTCCCGCGAGAGATAGTCGAGCTGTTCGAGGACGTCGCACACGCGGTCGAACTGCCGCGCGATGGTGTTCGTCCGCTGGTCGATCCGGCGCCTGAGCGTCTGGGTCTCGCGCTCCAGCTTCAGGTGCCGCTCGGCCCAGCGGGCATGGTCCTCTCGCTGCTCGCACCCGTGGCACGGATGCGAGCGGATCGCGTCGCGGAGGCGGCGTACCTCTGCGTCGTCCAGCACCGGGCTCCGGTCCAGCGACCGCGATCCTGAGGTGGGGAGGTCACGGGTCCGCTCGCGTAGCAGGGCCGCCAGGTCCCGACGCTGCTGGGCGTTGCGTGCGTTGAACGTCTTCGCCACCCGCATCCGGGTCAGGGGCTGCACAGGTGTCGGGAAGTCTACGAGGGACAGCCTCCTCGCCTGCCGCTCGGCGGTCAGGACGAGCGGTCTCGGACCGTCTCGCCCGGACGCCACACCGGGGTCGATGACGACAGCGAGTCCGGACCACCGGCCCGCGGGGACGTCGATGACGTCGCCGGTCCTGAGCCTGCCGAGCGAATGGACAGCGACATCGCGGCGGTCACTTCGTCGGCGCTTGGAGAGAGATGCTTCTCGGTCTGTCAGGGTCCGCCGGAGCCCCGCGTACTCGAAGAAGTCACCCCGGTCGCAGACGATGGCGTCGGCGTACCCCGCGAGGGCTACCTCAGCCTTTCGTACCTGCCGGGCGAGTCCGACCACCGCACGGTCTGCCTGGAACTGGGCGAACGACGACTCCAGCAGCTCCCTCGCAGTGTCCCTGCCGAACTGGTGCACGAGGTTGACGGCCATGTTGTACGACGGCCGGAACGACGACCGCAACGGGTACGTCCGGGTCGAGGCGAGTCCGGCAACCGCTTTGGGGTCGAAGTCGGGTGCCCAGAGCACCACAGCGTGCCCTTCGACATCGATGCCACGTCGCCCCGCCCGTCCGGTCAGCTGCGTGTACTCCCCGGGAGTCACATCGGCGTGCGTCTCGCCGTTCCACTTGGACAGCTTGTCGATGACGACCGACCTCGCGGGCATGTTGATCCCGAGGGCGAGCGTCTCGGTCGCGAAGACGACCTTGACCAGCCCTCGGGAGAACAGCTCCTCGACGCACTCCTTGAAGACCGGCAGCATGCCGGCGTGGTGGGAGGAGATGCCGCGGGTGAGAGCCTCCGCCCAGACGGGGTAGCCGAGTACGTCGAGGTCGGCCTGCGGTAGGACCGAGGTCTTCGCCTCGACGAACGTGCGGATCTGCCCGCGTTCGGCATGCGAGGTCAGCCGAAGGTCCGCCTGCATGCACTGCTGGACGGCCGCGTCACAGCCCTTTCGGCTGAAGATGAACATGATCGCCGGGAGCAGCCCCTCGGCTTCGAGCCGTTCGACGACGTCGGTGCGCCCCGGAACCAAGGCCCGGCCAGTCGGGCGTCTGTCGTGACCGCGTTTGCTGCGGTGGTCCCGGGTTCGTGAGCGTCGCCAGTCGTCCCGGGCCACCTGGGTGAGCCGCGGGTTCACCGAGTTGCCCTCGTCGGCGGGATCATCGGAGTCGGAGAAGAGGTCGTAGAGCCGCGAGCCGACCATGACGTGCTGGAACAGCGGAACCGGCCGCCGCTCCTCGACGATGATGTCGTTGGCGCCTCGCACCGTGGCCAGCCACTCGCCGAACTCCTCGGCGTTGGAGACCGTCGCCGACAACGATACGACGGACACCGACTCGGGGAGATGGATGATGACCTCCTCCCACACCGCTCCGCGCGACCGGTCCGCGAGGTAGTGGACCTCGTCCATCACCGCGAACCGCAACCCGCGCAGGGTGCCCGATCCGGCATACAGCATGTTGCGGAGGACCTCGGTCGTCATGACGACGATAGGCGCCTCGCTGTTGATCGTGTTGTCACCTGTGAGGAGCCCGACGCGCTCGGGCCCGTAGCGGACGGTCAGGTCGGCGAACTTCTGGTTCGAGAGCGCCTTGATCGGTGTCGTGTAGAAGCACTTGCCGCCCTGCGCCAGAGCGAGGTGGACAGCGAACTCACCGACGAGGGTCTTGCCGGAGCCGGTCGGCGCCGCGACCAGCACGCCGTGTCCACGCTCGAGCGACTCGCAGGCGCGTCGCTGGAAGTCGTCGAGAGTGAAGTCGTAGAGCTGGGCGAAGTCGTGCAGGATCGTCATCGGCTCGGCGCACCCACCAGGCCGTCGGTCACTGGGTCGACACTACTGCCGACCCTGCTCAGAGCGTGATCGACACGATGAACGCACCGGCGTCGGCGGCGACCGACCGCGCGACCCTGCGAAGGGTCTCGCAGGCAAGGTTCGCGTCGAACTCACGACCGGGCACCCCGGCGGAGACCACGCCGTCGCTCTCGAGCAGGACGACCTCGCCGTACTGCCACGCCTGGTGGGCGGCCTGGCGCTGCGGTTCGGGACAGACCGGCATCGGGTACGCCGCGTCGACTGCGAGGAGGTCCAGTGCCTGCTGCTTGCCGTCGTCCGCTAGGAGCAGACCGGTGACGTGTGGGCTCCCGTAGAGCGGCGAGGTCGCGTGCCAGCTGACGGCCTGTGTCCCTATCCAGTCGGGCAGGTCGAGAGCATCGGTGACGTCCAGGCTCATGGCTGTGTGACGGTCAGTCTGAGCTCCTGCTCGTCACACGCCGCGGTGACGTCGTCGACGAGCGGTCGGTCAGACCGGCGCAGGGTCGCTGAGGTGCCCGACGCGTCAGCGATCCTGCTCGACGTGGGTCGGCGGAAGCGGCTCGGCCGGGGAGACGATATACGCCTCGGTCGTCGGCTGCGACTGCGTCATGGGTTGCTGGGTTATCTGGGGCTGGGCGACCGGTGCTGCGGCGGTAGTGCCGGCAGCCGTTGAGCCGGTCGCCGCGACATCGTCGTCGTCGTCGTCGTTCATCAGTCCCTTGGTCTCGGACTTGAAGATTCGAAGGGCGCGACCTGTCCCGCGAGCCATGTCAGGGAGTTTCTTCGCGCCGAACAGCAGCATCAACACAAACACGATGATGATCAGTTCGGGCCAGCCAAGTCCAGCCATAATGAGTGCCTCTTCGTCGACGAGTGAGAGCGTGCTTCGCCATCCTACGCGGTCTCATGGGTGACCGTCAGGAAGACGCGTGCTCGACGGGCGCATAGAGCGCCAATGCGTCCGCGGCTCGGCCACTCACTCGGCGCGCGAGCGTCTCGGGCTCGATGACGGCGGCGCCGCCGCCGAGGCGGAGCACGAGCCGCTCGAGCCACCCCTCCGAGCTGAATCGCAGTGAGACGCGCAGCCGACCGCCACCGCTCTCGACGCGCGACTCTACCGGGTAGTAGTCGGCGACCCAGCGCGCCGACGGCTCCAGCTCGAGGATGGCGATCGGGTCGTCAGCATCCGGCTGGAAAAGGCCGCCGGACAGGTCCGTGCGCTGCGCAGCCAGAGGTGGTCGGGCCTGCGAGTGCAGGAGTGTGACCTCCAGCATCCGGTCGAGGCGGAACATTCTCACCTCGTCGACGCGATGGCACCAGGCCTCCAGGTAGCCGTGTCCCTCGGAGAAGATCAGCCGCATCGGGTCGATAACACGCTGCGTCGTCTCGTCCCGGCCTGGGACGTAGTAGGTCAGGTCGAGCTGGCGAGACTCTCTCAACGCATGGTCGACGGTCGCCCTGACCCGGGCGTCGACCGGGTCGATGTGGACGTCGACGACCGAGGCTCTTCCGGCGACGTCTCCGGCGGCCGCCTCCAACTTGACCAGGGCGCGGTCGACGGCATCGCGCTCATCCGGGCCGCTCGCCTCGCGCAAGGCCCGCAGAGCCACGATCAGGGCCAGCGCCTCGTGCGGCGCCAGGCGCAGGGGTCGGGGCAGGAAGTCGGCGTTCGCGAGCCTGACCGTGCGTTCGCCGTCGAGTGCGTCCATGTCGATGTCGATCATGTCGCCCGTCACCGAGTTGGGCAGGCCACAGAACCAGAGCACCTTCAGGTCCTTGACGATCTGGGCCGGCCCGACACCGAAGTCGTGTGCGACCTTCTCGACCAAGATGCCATCCCTCGCCCGCAGGTACGGCACGAGCGCGAGCATCCGAGCGACCTGGTCCTGTGCGTTGGCGCTCACCGAGGGGAACCCTGTGCGTCGGCACGCACCGACGCTGAACCCCGTGCCGTGCCACTCACCGACGGCGAGGCTCCGGCCAAGCTCGACAGCCTCCGGACGACCGACTCCCGCACCTCGGGCGGCTCCATCACGATGACGTCCGGCCCGAACGACAGCAGCTCGTCGGTGAGCGACTGGCCACTGCCGTAGGCCACCTCGAGCTCCGTCCATACCTCGTCGACCTGCCGTGACCGCGAGGCTCGGCGTCGCAGCGGGTCAGCCGCGCCGCGACGGACTCGGACCGTGGCGGACTCGTGCGGACGAGGCGGCGCGAGAGACTCGGTGAGCCTGCGCAGATCGAGATCGCGAGGTCTCTCGAAGCTGCCCGCAGCGCCGGTGAACCTGACGTCCCCACTGATGCGTGACAGGCGGAACATTCGTTCGGCGTCCCGGTCGCGGTCGTGTCCCACGACGTACCAGTGACCGTGCCAGGACACGATCCCCCACGGCTCGAGGTTCCGCACGACCGGCTCTCCTCGCCCCGAGCGCTGGTGGGCGAACTCCACAGGTCGGCGCTCGGTCACCGCCTCGAAGACCATGTCGAAGGCCGGCTCGTCGGTCGCGAGCTGAGGTTCGATGATCGACAGCGCCGACTCGTCCACGTCCACCCCTCCGGCGCGGAGCTTGCGCAGGCCCTGCGTGGTCGCCGACGCCAGGCTGGCGTGCTGCCACACCCGAGCTGCCAGTCCCACGACCGCCCGCTCGTCGGCCTCCAGGTTGACCTCGGGCAGTTCGAAGCGGTCGCGCCGGATGCGGTAGCCCACGTCGTCGTCGAAGGCTCTCTCGATGGGGCCAACCTCGATCGGGACACCGAGGATCCTCAGCTCCTCCTTGTCACGGTCGAACATCCTGTCGAAGGCGTCGTCTCCAAGGTCGCGATACCCCTCGACGGCCTGGCGGATTCGGTCCTTGCCGATGAAGTGACGGGACACGAGTAGGCAGATCGTGAGGTTCATCAACCGCTCGGACTTCTTCGCCGTCACTCGGCTTCCTCCTGCGCGTGGTGGTGTGGTGTGTCAGTACGCCTGCAAGATGTCGACGACGAAGATCAGGTCCGAGTTGGGCGGGATCGTCGAGCCCTGCCCCTGTGCCCCGTACCCGTCGGCAGATGGGATGACGAGCACGACCCGCGACCCCACGGTTTGTCCGACCAGCCCCTTGTCCCAGCCTGGGATGACGTGGCCGGTCCCGATCTGGACGGGCAGGGTCTGGCCGCGCGAGTACGACTCGTCGAACACCGAGCCGTCGGGGTAGATCTGGCCGAGGTAGTTGACCGAGATGGTCTGGCCGCTCTTGACGACCGGCCCCTTGCCTTCGACGATCGGGTAGGCCGCCAGCTTGTCGACCGACTTGGGTGTCGCGGGGGTCACCTTGAAGCCCGTCGGAACTCCCTTGTGGTCGTACTGAAGCGTGGGGACGGTGGCGGGGGCCGGCGACTTGGTGCCTGCAACGTCCTTGAGGGGGTTCGACACCGAGCGCACGTCGACGACGAAGACCAGGCTGTCACCCTTATGGATAGAGGTGCCGTTGCCAACCGGGTCGTAGCCGTCCTTGGAGGCAACGCCGATGACGACCCGGTCGCCAGCGTGAGCGCCCTCGAGCCCCATGGCGAAGCCTGGAATGACCTGGTTCAACGCGAAGGTCGCCGGCTTGCCGGTGTCCCAGGTGCTGTCGAACTGGTTCGCGTCGCTGGCGTTGATGGCGACGTAGTCGACGGTGACGACGCTGTCGGCAGCAATCGCATCGCCCTTCCCCGGACCCTTGTCCACGATGTCGCCGACGGTGTCGGCGAAGGCCAGCGGAGCCTTGAAGTCAACCGTCGGCGACGCGTTGTGGGGACCGGACACGCTCACGTCTGCGAGCGTGCCGACGACGGCAGCCGGTGTCGGTGAGTCCTGGCTACCGCATGCGGCCGTCAGCAACGCAAGCGGGAGGACGAGTCCGGCGACGACACGGCGCACGTTGGAACACCTCACGGATCCGGTCTGTAAGCGGGCACGTTCAAGCCTAACGTCACATGGACTCGATCAACCGCTCGACCCGTTCGTCGTGCGACCGGAACGGGTCCTTGCACAGCACGGTGCGCTGAGCTTGGTCGTTGAGCTTGAGATGGACCCAGTCGACGGTGAAGTCGCGGCGCCGTTCCTGGGCCCGCCGGATGAACTCACCGCGCAGTCGTGCACGGGTCGTCTGAGGGGGCACTGACTTGGCCTCGAAGATCGCCAGATCTGTGCTCACCCGAGCCACTGCCCCACGCCGCTCGAGCAGGTAGTAGAGCCCACGGGTGCGACGGATGTCGTGGTAGGCGAGGTCGAGCTGCGCCACCCGGGCCGACGTCAGCCCAAGGCCATGCTGTGCGCGGTAGCGCTCGATCAGCCGGTACTTGATCACCCAGTCGATCTCCCGCTCCACGAGGCTGAGGTCCTCGGACTCGACCGCCTTCAGCCCTCGCTCCCAGAGGTCGAGGGCTGCGTCGATGGCAGGCGTGTGGAGCTCGCGACTGTCGACGAAGTCGCGAGCCTTCGTCAGGTACTCGGACTGGATGTCGAGAGCCGACGCCTCCCGGCCGTTCGCGAGCCGGACCTTCCTGCGACCGGTCATGTCGTGTGAGATCTCGCGGATGGCGCGGATCGGGTTCTCCATGGTCATGTCCCGCATGACGATGCCGGCCTCGATCATCCGGAGCACCAGGTCGGTGGAGGCCACCTTCAGCATCGTCGTGGTCTCGCTCATGTTCGAGTCGCCGACGATGACGTGGAGCCGCCGGAAGCGCTCCGCGTCCGCGTGCGGCTCGTCGCGGGTGTTGATGATGGGTCGTGAGCGCGTGGTGGCGCTGGACACCCCCTCCCAGATGTGCTCGGCGCGCTGGCTCACGGTGTAGATCGCTCCGCGGGGGGTCTGGAGCACCTTGCCCGCCCCACAGACGATCTGGCGGCTGACCAGGAACGGGATCAGTACGTCGGCCAGCCGGGCGAACTCGCCGTGCCGACCGACCAGGTAGTTCTCGTGGCAGCCGTAAGAGTTGCCCGCGGAGTCGGTGTTGTTCTTGAACAGGTACACGTCACCGGCGATACCCTCCTCACGGAGTCGGCGCTCCGCGTCCACGAGGAGGCCCTCGAGAACCCGCTCCCCCGCCTTGTCGTGAGTCACCAGATCGCTGACCGAGTCGCACTCCGGGGTCGCGTACTCGGGGTGGCTTCCGACGTCGAGGTACAGGCGGGCACCGTTTCGCAGGAAGACGTTGCTCGACCTGCCCCACGACACCACGCGCCGGAAAAGGTAGCGGGCGACCTCGTCCGGAGACAGCCTGCGGGCACCCTTGAACGTGCACGTGACGCCGTACTCGTTCTCGATGCCGAAGATCCGTCGGTCCACGGTGTCAGCCTAGGTCACGCGTGCGACGCCACCGACGAGCACGAGTCCGGGCCCGGTGCTCAGCTCCGCCGGGTTGCCGTCAGCGGTTCTCGGTTCCAGCGGTGTCGTCCGGCAGGTCACCCACGACGTCACCCGGGTCGTCGTGGCTCGTCGACGTCTCTTCCGCTGGGGTAGCGGGCTCGACAGCCGCCTCCGCGCTCGTCAGTGCGGTGTCGGTCGCCCCGGACGCCGGTTCGTCACCCGTGGAGGCCTCACGAGGCGTGTCGACGTGGTCCTCCTCGGGGGCGACCTCCTCCTCGGGGGCGACCAGGTGGGCCCGGGTGAAGAGCTCGCCGAGCCGCTCGCCGGAGATCCGCCGGAACTTGCGGGGCTGCGAGCGGGTGCGGTCAAGCAGCGCCACCTCGAGCTGCTCGACCGCCAGCGTCCTCGGCTCCGCGTCGTCGTGCCCGAGTGCCCGGACCGCCAGCTGGAGTGCCCCGGCGAGGTCGAGGTCGGCCTGGTAGTGGTCGGCGAGGTAGCCGCTGACTTGTTCCGCGAGACCTCCCATGACGGCGTACCCGTGCTCGTCGGCCACCGACCCGTCGTACGTCAGCCGGTAGATCTGGTCGGCCTCGACCCGGTCGCCGACCTCGGCCACGAAGATCTCGACTTCGTACGGCTTCTCGCCTCCGGAGGAGAAGATGGTGCCGAGTGTCTGCGCGTAGGCGTTCGCGAGCCCACGCCCGGTGACGTCGCGGCGGTCGTAGGAGTAGCCGCGCATGTCTGCGAGCCGGACTCCCGCGATCCGCAGGTTCTCGAACTCGTTGTAGCGACCGACCGCGGCGAAGGCGAGCCGGTCGTAGATCTCGGAGATCTTGTGCAGCGCCTGCGACTGGTTCTCGGCGACGAAGAGCACGCCGTCCGCGAACTGGACGACGACGACGGAGCGACCGCGGGCGATGCCCTTGCGGGCGAAGTCCGCCCGGTCCTTCATCAGCTGTTCGGGCGAGACGTAGAACGGCATCGACATGGGAGGGCTCTCTCGGCTCAGGTCAGCGGGGCGGCGGGGCCGTCTGGACGCTGCATGCGGGCCGCGACGACCTCGTCCGCGATCGCGGCGACCTCGGTGTCGGGAAGGCGGGTGAACCCGTCCTGCGTCACCACCGCGACAACGGGGAAGATCCGCCGCGCAAGGTCGGGGCCACCTGTGGCGGAGTCGTCGTCGGCGGCGTCGTACAGGGCCTGGATCAGGGCGGTCACACACTCGCGGCCGGTGAGATCGGGACGGTACAGCTTCTTGAGCGAACCCCTCGCGAACAGCGAGCCCGAGCCGACCGAGTGGAACGCCTGCTCCTCGTAGCGACCGCCCGTGACGTCGTAGGAGAAGATCCGCCCGAGCCCGCTGTGAAGGTCGTACCCGGCGAACAGCGGCACCACCGCCAGGCCCTGCATCGCCATCCCCAGGTTGGCACGGATGAGCGCCGCCAGCCGGTTGGCCTTGCCGTCGAGGGAGAGTGGCATTCCCTCGATCTTCTCGTAGTGCTCGAGCTCGACCTGGAACAGCCGCACCAGCTCGACCGCCAGACCGGCGGCTCCCGCGATACCGACGCACGAGAACTCCTCGGCGGGGAAGACCTTCTCGATGTCGCGCTGGGCGATGATGTTGCCCATCGTGGCGCGCCTGTCCCCGGCCATCACCACACCACCGCTGAACGTGGCGGCGACGATGGTGGTGCCGTGAGGCGACTCGAGCGGTACCGGACCAGTGGGAGGGACGTGCCTGCCCGGGAGGAGCTCCGGCGCGTTGCTCGCGAGGAAGTCGGCGAACGACGAGTTTCCGTGCGTCATGTACGCCGCCGGGAGGCGGGAGTACGGCATCGCCGTCACTGGCCGCCCTTCTGCACGAAACCGCGGACGAACTCCTCGGCGTTGGACTCCAGCACCTCGTCGATGTCGTCGAGGATCGCGTCGACGTCGTCGTCCAGCTTCTCCTTGCGCTCGGTGATGGTGTCGCTGGGAGCCGACTCGAGCGGCTCGTCCTCTTCCGAGCTCTTGCGCGTGGTCTTGTGCTGTTGGCCACCCTCGCGTGCCATCAGCCACCTCCTGAGTCGTCGCCTGCCTGCACCGGAACCCTACCCGGACCACCCCAGGCACTCACGCGGTGATCGCGGCGAACAGCTCCTCCGCCGTCCGGCACCGGTCGAGCAGCTCGCCGACGTGCTGACGTGTGCCTCTCGTCGGCTCCATCGTCGGGATGCGCTGGAGTGAGTCGCGACCGGGCAGGTCGAAGATGACCGAGTCCCAGGACGCGGCGGCGATCTTGTCGGCGTACTGGGCCAGGCATCGACCACGGAAGTAGGCGCGGGTGTCGTCGGGTGGCTCCGTCACGGCTCGCTTGACCTCTTCGTCGTCGAGCAGCCGGTCGATGGAGCCACGGGCGACCAGCCGCTGGTACAAGCCCTTGTCGGGACGCAGGTCGGAGTACTGCAGGTCGATGAGGTGGAGCTTGGGGTCGTCCCACTCGAGGCCGTCGCGGTCGCGGTACGACTCGAGCAGGGCCAGCTTCGCCACCCAGTCCAGCTCGCGCCGACACTCCATCGGGTCGCGGGCCAGCCGGGTGAGCACCGATTCCCAGCGAGCCAGTACGTCGACCGTCTGGTCGTCGGCGTCTGCGCCGTACCGGTCCTCGACGTAGTCGCGGGCCATCCCGAGGTAGGCCTCCTGCAGCTCCAGCGCTGTCATCGTGCTGCCGTCCTTGAGCCGGACGAGGTGCCGCAGCGAGGCGTCGTGGGACACCTCGTGGAGCGCGTTGACGGAGCCTTCCACCGAGAGCTCCGTCGAGACCGCGCGGTCCTCGATCAGCGACAGGACGAGCGAGGTCATCCCCACCTTGAGGTACGTCGAGACCTCCGCAAGGTTGGCGTCTCCGATGATGACGTGCAGCCGCCGGTACTTGTCGGGGTCGGCGTGCGGCTCGTCGCGGGTGTTGATGATCGGCCTCTTGAGCGTGGTCTCGAGGCCGACCTCGACCTCGAAGTAGTCGGCACGCTGGCTGATCTGGAAGTCGTGGCTGTGACCGTCCTGTCCGACCCCGACGCGCCCCGCACCGCAGACGACCTGACGGCTGACGAGGAACGGCGTCAGATGCCTGACGATCTCGGGAAAGGGGGTCTCGCGGCGCATCAGGTAGTTCTCGTGTGCGCCGTAGGACGCGCCCTTGTTGTCGGTGTTGTTCTTGTACAGAGCAATCGGGTTTTGACCGGGGATCGCGACGGCGCGCGCAGCGGCGGCCACGATGAGCTCTCCCGCCTTGTCCCACAGGACGACGTCGCGGGGGTTCGTGCACTCGGGGGTGGAGTATTCCGGGTGGGCGTGGTCGACGTAGAGCCTCGCCCCGTTGGTGAGAATGAGGTTGGCCAGGCCGACGTCGTCGTCGGTCAGCTGGCTGGGGTCGGCCACGGACCGACTCAGGTCGAAGCCGCGGGCGTCTCGAAGCGGGCTCTCCTCCTCGAAGTCCCAGCGAGCGCGACGAGAGCGTTCGCTGAGCGAGGCGTAGGAGTTCACGACCTGCGAGGAGGCGAGCATCGGGTTGGCCGACGGCGTACCCAGTACCGAGATCCCGAACTCCGTCTCGGTGCCCATGATCCGCCGTACCGTCATGGTTCAACCCTACGGGCCTGCCCTCTCCCCCACGCCCGACCGAACACCGCTTGTCCCGTGGATCCGACCCTCTGGGACCGGTTTCGCGGGATCCGCGTGTTCGGTCGGGTGGCAAAGGGTCTAGTCGGGCGATGACCCTTCAGAGGTACTGGCCGGTGTTGGCGACGTTGTCGATGGATCGGCCGGGCTCGGTGCCCTGCTTGCCCGATATGAGGGTGCGGATGAACACTATGCGCTCCCCCTTCTTCCCGGAGATGCGCGCCCAGTCGTCGGGGTTCGTGGTGTTCGGCAGGTCCTCGTTCTCCTTGAACTCGTCGACGCAGGCCTGCAGCATGTGCTGGACGCGGATCCCGCGTTGGTCGTTGTCGAGCAGGTCCTTGATCGCCATCTTCTTCGCCCTGTCGACGATGTTCTGGATCATCGCTCCGGAGTTGAAGTCCTTGAAGTAGAGGACCTCCTTGTCCCCGTTGGCGTAGGTCACCTCGAGGAACCGGTTCTCCTCGGACTCGGTGTACATCCGCTCGACAGTGCGCTGGATCATCGCAGCGACACACTCCTGACGGCTCTGCCCGAACTCCATGAGATCGTCGCTGTGCAGGGGCAGGGTGGCGGTGAGGTACTTCGAGAAGATGTCTCTCGCGGACTCGGCGTCCGGACGCTCGATCTTGATCTTGACGTCCAGCCGCCCCGGACGCAGGATCGCCGGGTCGATCATGTCCTCGCGGTTGGAGGCGCCGATCACGATGACGTTCTCGAGACCTTCCACACCGTCGATCTCGCTCAGCAGCTGGGGAACGATGGTGTTCTCGACGTCGGACGACACGCCCGACCCGCGGGTACGGAACAACGAGTCCATCTCGTCGAAGAACACGATGACGGGTGTGCCGCCGCTCGCCTTCTCCCGGGCCCGCTGGAACACCAGGCGGATGTGGCGCTCCGTCTCGCCGACGTACTTGTTGAGCAGCTCGGGTCCCTTGATGTTCAGGAAGAAGGACTTGCCCTCCTCACCGGTCTTGTCGGCCACCTTCTTGGCCAGTGAGTTGGCGACGGCCTTGGCGATGAGGGTCTTGCCGCACCCCGGCGGTCCGTAGAGCAGGACCCCTTTGGGCGGCTTCAGCTCGTGCTCCTTGAACAGCTCCGGGTGGAGGTAGGGCAACTCGATCGCGTCGCGGATCTGGTCGATCTGCCGCATCAGGCCGCCGATGTTCGTGTAGTCGATGTCGGGGACCTCCTCGAGGACGAGCTCCTCGACCTCGGTCTTCGGTATCCGTTCGTAGATGTAGTTCGACCGGGTGTCCAGCAGCACGGAGTCCCCTGCCCGCAGGGTGGCCTCACGGAGCGGGGCAGCGATGCGCACGACGCGCTCCTCGTCGGCGTTGGCGATCACCAGGGCACGGTCGCGGTCGGCAAGAATCTCCTTGAGCATCACCACTTCGCCGACCTGCTCGAAGTCGAAGGCGGCGACGACGTTGAGCGCCTCGTTGAGCATCACCTCCTGGCCTCGGGCAAGGTCGGCGGTGTCGACATTCGGGCTGACGTTGACCCGCAGCTTGCGGCCACCTGTGAAGACGTCGACGCTGCCGTCCTCATTGGTCGAGAGGAAGGTGCCGAAACCGGTCGGAGGCTGCGCCAGCCGGTCGACCTCCTCCTTGAGCGTCATGATCTGGTCCCTGGCCTCGCGGAGCGTTACGACGAGGCGCTCGTTCTGCGACGTCAGCGCGGCAAGCGACGACTGCGTCTCGGCGAGTCGCTGCTCGACGAAGCGGGTGGCGTGCGGCCCCTCGACCAGCCGGCGGCGCAGGTCGGCCACCTCGGCTTCGAGGTAGGCGATCTGGCTCTTGAAGTCGTCGATGCCTCGCCCGCGGCGACTCGGCCCCTCGTCTTGTGCAGCCACCACAATCCCCTCCGCCGGAGCAACCAGTGTTTCGACACTACCTGCGCATGGCGGGTTGTCACCCCTCTCAGGTCACGTGTCGATACCAGTCTCGGACCCGGGCTCGGGTCCGAGATCGCCATCCGGAGTGGGCGACAGCGGGCGTGGCCCGGTGTAGTCCGGTCCGTAGGCGCCCGGCGCCGGCCGCCGGGAACGGCGGGGTGTCGTGACTCCGGGGCCGAGTCTCCTCGCGGTCACGAGCCAGCCGGTGTGGCCATTCATGCGGTGCTGCGGTCGAACGGCGAGCCCCTCGACGTGCCAGCCCCGGACCATCGACTCCCAGGCCTCCGGCTCGGTGAAGCCGCCGTGCGCTCGCACCGTCTCGACGTACCTGCTCAGCTGCGGAGTAGTCGCGACATAGGCGCAGACCAGTCCACCGGCGGCAAGAGCGTCAGCGACGGCGGGGATGCACTCCCAGGGGGCGAGCATATCCAGGATCACCCGGTCGACGTCGCGGTGACTGAGATCGTCGGCGAGGTCGCCCACGGTCAGGCTCCAGGCCGGGTGTACGCCTTCGAAGAAGGCGCTGACGTTGCGACGTGCGACGCTGGCGAAGTCGTCACGACGCTCGTACGACGAGACCCTCCCGCCCTCACCTACCGCCCGGAGGAGGCTGCAGGTGAGCGCGCCGGAACCCGCACCAGCCTCGACGACGTGCGCCCCAGGAAAGATGTCGGCCATGGTGACGATCTGCGCGGCGTCCTTCGGGTAGACGACCGCTGCCCCGCGCGGCATCGCCACCACGAAGTCAGCAAGCAGTGGGCGCAGCGCCAGGTACTCGACGCCTCCCGACGACGTCACGACGCTCCCATCAGGGCGACCGATGAGGTCGTCGTGCGCGATGGCGCCCTTGTGGGTGAAGAACGTCTGGCCGTGGTCTAGCAAGACGCTGTGTCGCCGCCCCTTGGGGTCCGTCAGGCGCACCCTCTCCCCCGCCCGCAAGGGACCCCGGCGCACGCCGGACCACGGGGGGTCACCATCCGACGAAGGGGACGGGCCGACGTCAGGGAGCGACATCGCCGGTCACCCTCTCCCCATCTGCCGGTCCTCGGCTCAGGCCGCGCGGAAGGCCGCGTCGACGTCCTTGGTCACCAGGACGCCGTACACCGACCCGTCCGGCTCGAGCAGCACGTACTCCGACGCCGGAGTACGGTTCATCGCCAACAGCAGCGGCTCTCCGACCAGGTCCGCGGGAAGCACCAGTCCCTCCTCGAGCCGTCGGGCGAGGTCCCCGATCGGCAGCCACGGGCGTCGGGCGTCGGGCGTGGAGACGACTGCCGCCTCGTTGACGATGCCGGACGGCCGTCCGTCACCCGAGACCACCACGACCGAGCCGGCGTGGGCCTCCTGGGCGCGTCGGATGGCTTCCGACAGCGGAAGGTCTGCGGGGACGCCGATGGCCGGCCGAGCCAGCAGACGGGCCTGTAGGGAGGGCAGTCTCCCGCGCACCTTCGACATCGCCAGCGCCTGGGTGGCGCCGGTCCACAGGAACGATCCGATCAGGAAGCCGAACACGTAGGTCACGATCGTCGGCTGCCGGCCCAGCGTGACGAGCAGCAACGGGAACGCCGTCACCAGAACCGCTGCCAGTCGGCCCCCCCACGCCGCCACCCGTACACCGGCGGTCCGGTGTCCGGTGGCACCCCAGACCAGCGCCTGCAGAACTCGTCCCCCGTCCAGGGGCAGCCCCGGTACCAGGTTGAGCCCGCCGACGAGGAGGTTCGTCCCGGCCAGCGCACCGATGGTGAACGAGACGAGCCCGCCGTCGCCCAGGATGTGGAGTACGAGCCAGCCGAGGCCGGCGACCGCCAGCGACGTCAGCGGCCCCACCACCGCGATCACGAACTCTCGCCACGGCGTGGCGGCCTCGCCCTCGATCTGGGTCGCGCCGCCGAGGAAGTGGAGGTTGATCGACGAGACCGGCATGTCGAACGCACGCGCCGCCAGGGCGTGCGAGATCTCGTGGAGCAGCACCGATCCGTAGAGCAGGAGCGCGAAGACCCCCCCGGCGAGGTAGGCCCCGGCGCCCAGTCCGGGGAACTGCAGCTGCAGCCGAGGCGCGAACAGGACGGCGATGAGGCCGATGATGAGGAACCACGAGCGCGCGGCCGTGACGTCGATACCGGCCACCGTCCCCAGCCGCAACGTCCCGCGGGGTGGCGTCGGACGCCCTCTGTCGGGACGGTCCGTCGGGGAGCTCATACATGAACGCTAGCCGGTGGGAGCGACGACGGAGGCGGTCTGGGCGTCGAGGTGCTGTGCTGCGGCCGCCAGGGAGCAGAGAGCCGCACCAGAGCGAAGCGGTCCCTAGCCGCGGGTCGGCTCCCCGGTGATCTCCGACCGCTGAGTGTCAGGCGTGTTCTCCATGTCCGTCGGCGGCGGCTCGTCGGGTGCTAACGGCGCATTCTCCGCCGCGATGAGCTGCCCGGGATCGTCCCCCCCGCCACCTGCCAGGGAGGTGATCATGGTGTTCATGACAGCGGCCACCGGCACTGCGAACAGTGCGCCGAGGATGCCGGCGAGGGAGGCTCCTGTGGCGATGGCGAGGATCACGGCCAGCGGATGGACGTCCACCGCTCGACCCAGCAGGAAGGGCTGCAGGATGTGCGCCTCGACCTGGTTGATGAGGATCACGACTCCGAGGATGGCCAGAGCGGTGACCGGCCCGTTCGCCACGAGTGCCACCAGCACGGCCAGCAGCCCGGTGACGACCGCACCGACCACGGGGACGAACGCGCCGAGGAAGACGACGACACCCAGGGGAAGCGCGAGCGGCACTCCGAGGAGCTGCGCGCCGAGCCCGATGCCGATGCCGTCGACCAGCGCGACGACGAGCGTGGCCCGCACATAGAAGCTGAGGGTCACCCACCCGGAGCGGGCCGCGTCGTCCAGCGGCTCTCGGGCGGCTCGCGGCAGCATACGCAGCAGCCAGGCCCAGATGCGCTGTCCCGAGGACAGGAGGAAGAAGGTCGAGAACATCGTGATGAAGAAGCCTTCGGCCAAGTGGGACGCCGTCGCCGCCACCCCTAGCGCGCCCGACAGGATCGATGACTGGTTGGCTGCCGCGGCGTCCTGGGCCTTGTTCACGTAATCAGCCAAGGTGCTTGCGTCAAGGTGGAGCGGGCCCGTGGACAGCCAGTCCTGCACCTGGGTGATGCCCTGGGCCGCCTGGTCGCGCAGGTCGGGAAAGCCGGTCGCAGCCTGTTGGCCGACGAGGGCGAACAAGGCGATGACCACGAGCAAGGTGCTGAGCAAGGTGATGAGTGACGCCAATCCTCGCGGCATGCGCTCGGCGAGCACGGTGGCGACGGGCTGCAACAGCGCAGCCAGGAGCAGGGCGATCATGATCGGGATGAGGATGTCGGCGAACCTCGCGAAGACGCGGCTGAGGAAGTAGATCGCCACCGCGATGAGGCCCAGCCGCCAGGTCCACTCGGCCGCCACCCGGACCCCATGCGTCACCGACGAGGCCGCGCTCCCACTGCTGGGAGGCTCCAGCGGAGGCGAGCCGTTGCTCTCGGCCACGAGCCTCGTCCCGTCCGAACCGTCACGAAGGTCGACTGTTGGTAGCCTGCTGTCACGGTTCGTCACCATCGCACGATCTTGTCCCACGCCCGGACCCGCCGCAAACCGGGCAACGTCCCGCAGGGGGGTGTGCGCCTGTTGATCGGTTACCGGTATCGGGTGGCGCGCCCCGGGCTGAATGGTTTCGTCGGCGGCCTGTCCTAGCCTGGGTCGCATGACAAGCCAGCTGGGTCCGTCACCGCTGCAACTCTCACTGGAGCCGCACCTCGTGCCGGCAGGGTTCGATCTGCCCGAAGGGGACGCGCTTGCCGGGCTCACGCGCAGCAACTCGCTGTCACCCAGCCGGGCCAGCGACTTCATGTCCTGTCCGCTCCGCTACCGGTTCCGCGTGATCGACCGGCTGCCCGAGTCGCACAGCGTCGACGCGGTACGAGGGTCTGTGGTCCACAAGGTGCTCGAGGACCTCTTCGACCTTCCCGCCGACGACCGCACGCACGAGCGTGCGAACCTGCTGCTCGGCCCGGTCTGGGATGACCTGTTGGCGCAGGAGCCTGAGCTCGCGGAGATGTTCGGTGCTGAGACACCGGACCTGGCGACGTGGCTCGACCAGTGTCGCGAACTGCTCGGCCGCTACTTCCGGCTCGAGGACCCTCAGCGACTCGAGCCCGCTGAGCGAGAGGTCCACGTGGCCACCCGGCTCGACTCGGGCCTCACGCTGCATGGCTACATCGACCGGGTCGACGTCGCTCCCACCGGCGAGATGCGGATCGTCGACTACAAGACCGGCAGGTCGCCGTCGATCCAGTTCGAGGCGCGGGCCTTGTTCCAGATGAAGTTCTACGCGCTCGTCGTCTGGCGCACCAGAGGCGTCATCCCCCGCCTGCTGCAGCTTGTGTACCTCGGGAACGGCGAGATGCTTCGCTACTCGCCCGACGAGCGCGACCTGCTCGCCACCGAGCGCAAGGTGGAGGCGTTGTGGGCGGCGATCCAGCGTGCTCACGAGACCGGGGAATGGCGTCCGAACAAGTCCGCGCTCTGCGCATGGTGCGACCACCAGGCGCTCTGCCCCGCGTGGGGTGGCGTCGCGCCGCCGCTACCGGTGGCCGCGGTTCAGTAGAGATGGCAGGCCACGTCGACATCGTCGTTTGGACGTAGTCCGGGGTCGCTGCCCTGCGCGAAGACCACCTCCACTCCTCGCCCCGTCTCATGGATGTCGTCGACGCCGGTCCAAAAACGGGCATCAGCGCCGTCGGTGCGGACGTCGTCGAGCAGTGACATCAGGTCCGTGGTGCTGCCGGAGCCGGACGGATGGATGAGCGCTCTTCCGGCGCTCTGTGAGCTCAGCTCGTCGAAGTTGGCGATCTTTGCACGCTCGGAGTCATACGTCGCCGCCGCCGTCTTCAGCCAGTGGTTCTCGAGAAGCGAGACCAGGTCGCGGGCCTCCCAGCCGCACTTGTCGAACGCCGCCGGGCAGCGGGGGTGGAAGGAGCAGCCGTGTGGCGGGAGCGCGGCGTCCGGGATCTCGCCCGTCAGCAGGTCGCGCGGCAGGCTACGGCTCGGGTCAGGCTCCGGAATGGCCGCCAAAAGCGCTTTGGTATAAGGGTGTTTGGGATCACGGAATATATCCTCGGTCGCGCCGATCTCCACGATCCGGCCCAGGTACATGATGGCGATCCGGTCGCAGAAGAACTTCGCACTCGCAAGATCATGGGTGATGTACACGTAGGTCAGGTCGAGCTGTTGCTTGAGGTCGAGCATCAGCTGGAGGATCTTCGCCCGAACACTCATGTCGAGCATCGAGATGGGCTCGTCAGCCACCAGAAGCCGAGGGCTCATGATGATCGCCCGGGCGATGACGACGCGCTGCTTCTGCCCACCGGACAGGTCTCGAGGATACTTGGGCAGGAAGAGCTCGACCGGCGACAGGCCGACCTGCTCGATTGCGGCGACGACCCGCTCGCGGCGCTCCGTGGCCGACGTGATGCCGTGAATACGCAGAGCGTCTCCCACCCCCTGTTCGACGGTCATGGCGGGGTTGAGGGCTGCGTTGGGGTCCTGGAAGACCATCTGAGCGTGTCGGCGGTGCTCGCGGAGCTGCCGTCGGGAGTACGTGGCGATGTCGTCGCCGTCGAACATGATGGACCCGTCCGCGGCTGGGACCAGGCCGAGCAGGGCACGCCCCAGGGTGGACTTTCCGCTTCCGCTCTCCCCGACAAGACCGACGACCTCGCCTTTGCGAAGAGTGAGGTTGATTCCGTCGACAGCCCTGACCGTGCCGGCCTCACGTCCCAACAGGCGCGCGAGCGTGCTCCCGCCGAGGCTGAACCGCACTGACAGGTCGCGGATGTCGATGATCGGCTCGGCCGACTCGGACACCTCAGGCTTCGTCGGCAAGACCGATCTCCTCTCGGGGAAGAGGTGCGTCCCCGCCTGCGGGTATCTCCTGCGCGGGGCCGTGGAGCCAGCATTCGACCCGGGTCCCGGTGCCCGAGACCGTGGGGATGGGGTCTTTGTCCGCGCACACGTTCATCGCGTCGCGACACCGGGGGTGGAAGCGACATGCCGGCGGCGGGTCGATCAGGTCGGGAGGCGCCCCAGGGATGAAGTTCAGGCCCGTGGTGCTGAGACTGATCGTCGAGCGCAGCAGCTCGCGGGTGTACGGGTGCTGCGGCTGGCCGAAGACATCGCGGACGTCTCCCTGCTCGACGATGCGGCCGGCGTACATCACCGCAACCCGGTCGCACGCCTCCGCCACGATGCCGAGGTTGTGTGTGATGAGCAGCAGGGAGGTGTCGAAGTTCTCGCGGAGGTCGTTGAGGATCCGGATGATCTGCGCCTCGACCAGCACGTCGAGCGCCGTCGTCGGCTCGTCGGCGACCACGAAGGCGGGCCGCAGCACGAGCGCCAGGGCGATCATCAGCCGCTGCCGCATCCCGCCGGAGAACTCGTGAGGGTACGAGCGGTAGCGAGTGGGCGGAATTCCCATCAGGCTGAGCACCTCGATCGCCCGTTCGCGGATCGTGGCTTTGCTGAGAGAGGGCTCGTGCTGCTTGATCGTCTCCTCGAAGTGCTGGGAGATCCGCATCAGCGGATTCAGCCTCGTCAACGGCTCCTGGAAGATCATGCCCAGGTCGGCGCCGCGCATGGCTCGGGCATCGTGGACGCTCATCTGCAAGATGTCGTCCCCCTTGAACAGCACCTCCCCGTCGCGCTTGGCGCCGTCGGGAAGCAGTCCCATCAGCCCCCGTCCGAGTGTCGACTTACCGCACCCGGACTCCCCGACGAGCCCCAGTGTCTCGCCGCCGTCCAGCGAGAAGGTGACACCGTCGACCGCCCGGATCGCGCCGCGCGGCGTGCCGTACCACACCCGCAGGTCGCGGACGTCGATGACAGGACCCTGGGCCGACGGCGTCGCGGGAACCTGCTCGACCAACGTCATCGGGACGTCACGCTCGTCTCGCTCGTCGGTACGGTCGGTTGTCGTGCTGTCATCTCTACCGGAACCAGTCGCTGCTTGCGGAGCAAGGGGTTGACGGTCTCGTTGAGTCCCTCGCCGACCAATGTGAGCCCGGTGATGAGCAGGACGATCGCCAGGCCCGGGTACAGCGACGTCCACCAGATCCCAAGGCCCGCGTCGTCGAGAGCACGCTGAAGGTCGAAGCCCCACTCCCCTGCCTCGTCAGGCTGGATGCCGATTCCCAGGAACCCCAACGCCGCCAAGGTTCCGATCGCGTCGGCGGCGTTCAAGGTGGCGAGCACGGGGACACTCTGAATGACGTTCCCGAACAGGTACCGGCGCATGATCACGCCGTCGGTGGCTCCGAGAGCGCGGGCCGCCTCGACGTACGTGGCTTCCTTCGCGCTGATCGTGGTGTTCCGGACGACGCGGAAGTACTGCGGGATATAGATCGCGGTCAGCGACAGCGCTGCCGCCAGGACGCCACCGGAGAGGAACAAGAATCCGGAGCCGATGAGGTTGGTGAACAGGAAGGCGAACACGATGGCAAGCAGGAAGGACGGGAAGGCGAAGAGCGAGTCCATCACCAGGACGAGGACCCGGTCGAGCCAGCCGCCGAAATAGCCCGAGACGAGACCGAGCACCATACCGAGCAGAAGTGAGGCGATGACGGCAAGACTCACCACCTCGACGGCTGTTCTCGCGCCCCAGATGACGCGCGACAGCACGTCGGTCTGGAGATCCGTGGTCCCGAACCAGTGATGCGGGCTCGGTGCGGCCAGCTTCGGGAAGTCGGCGCCGCTCGACGACCTGAACTGGGCGAACCCATACGGCGCGACCCAGGGTGCGAACGCAGCGCAGAAGAGGAACACGGCGGTTATGGCGATACCGATGACGAGCATCCACCGGGCGACTCCCTGCGTCTTCGAGAACGGTGTCGCGATGAAGGCGGCTATGCGTCGCATCAGTACCTCACCCTCGGGTCGATCAGGGCGTTCACGACATCGACGAGCAGGCTGATGAAGATGACGACGAGGGCAAAGATCGTGATGATCCCCTGGACGGCCCCATAGTCGCGTCCGTTGATGTACTTGACCAGCTTCTGCCCGAGTCCGGGCCAGTTGAACGTCGACTCCGTGAGGATGGCGCCGGAGAGCAGGAGAGCCATTTGCAGTCCGACGATGGTGATCACGGGGACCAGTGCGTTTCGGAAGGCATGGTTGCGCATCACCTTGCCTCTCGCTATGCCGCGGGCCTGGGCGGCTTCGACATAGTCACTCTGCACTGTCTGCAGGATGTTGACCCTGACCAGACGGATGAAGACGCCGCAGATGGCGACGCCCAAGGTGAACGCGGGAAGAGCCAGGTGCGTGAGCACATCCTGAATGGACAGCCAGTCGCCACTGAGGAGCGCGTCGACAAGCAGGATGTGGGTTCGCTCGGGGACCACGAACAGCGTCTCTGGCGACGCGTCGCCGCTGGTCGGAAGCCCCAGCAGGGGGGCGACGTGGATCTGGACCAACAGCCCGACGAAGAAGATCGGAGTCGCATACGTGATGATGCCGAACAGCCGGATCAACACATCGGGGGCCGTGTCGCGCAACCGTCCGGCAAGCAAGCCGAGAGGGATGCCGATAACCAGGGCGACCAGGAAAGCTGCGATCGTCAAGGACAACGTGGCACCGCCGTTGTCCCTGACCACGCTGAGGATTGACTGGTTGTCGGTGAAGCTCTTGCCGAAGTCCAGGTGCAGGATAGAGCCCAGGTAGTCGCCGTACTGCACGATCAGCGGACGGTCCAGGCCAAGGGCGTGACGGCGCTGGTCGAGCGCTGCTGGAGTGAGCTTTCCTCCGAGCGCTGCGGAGATCGGGTCGCCGGGAGCGACCCTCAGCACCACGAACACCAGCGTCATCAAGATCCAGACCATGGGGATGACCAGGAGTACCCGCTGCGCGATGAACCGGGGCAGCGAGCCCGCCGATGCACTCATAGGACTCTTTCTATGCCTCGGACCGGGGAGGAGTCAGAACACCCCTCCCCGGCAAGGTGATCCGGTGTCTAGCTGCTCTTCGAGACGGTCCAGAGCCTGAAGATGTACGCCGGGTCGAGCGTGTCCTCTACCCCACTGATGCCAGCCCCGTAGACGGCAACGTTCTTGCCGACCCAGCTGGGAATGAACGGCACGTCGGTGGCCGCCTGGCCCTGAAGCTTTCCGAAGTCGGCCTGGCGCTGCGCCGAGTTCGTAGTACCCCGCTCGTCGGCGACCAGCTGGTTGACGGTGTCACTGTGGTAGCCGTTGGAGAAGAAACCGCCGTCGACCATGAACGGCGCTAGGTAGTTGTCGGCGTCCAGGAAGTCCGGGTACCAGCCGAGGATCCACAGGTCGTAGGCGCCCTGCTTGTAGATCGTCTGGTACTGCTCCCACTCGGCGCTCTTCGTGTCGACGGTGAACAGCCCGCTGTCCTCGAGCTCCCGCGAGTACTCGGTGGCCTCGTCCACGGTGTTGGGGCCGTAGTGCGTCGGCGTGTAGCCCATGGTGATCTTGACGGGCGTGCTGACACCTGCGTCGGCCAGGGTCTTCTTCGCCGCGGCGATGTCAGGTGTCGACCCGTAGGTGCTCTTGAACGCGTCGACCTGGCCGGGAAGTCCCGGCGGGACGATCGAGTACAGCGGGTCCACGGTGCCCTCGTACGCGTTCTTGGCGATAGCCGCGCGGTCGATGACCTGAGCGGCCGCCTTACGTACGGCCTGGTCCTTGCCGGGGCCACTGTCGGTGCGCCACACCCAGTACCGGATTGCGGCCCCGTCCCCCTCTGCGACGGTCACGTCGCTGTTGGACTTGAGGGCAGTGATATCGGTCGGGCCGAGCGTGTCCCAGGCTACGTCGATCTCGCCGGACTCGACGGCCAGCTTCAGTGCCGACGCCTCCTGGTAGTAGGAGATGAAGACCTGCGGCGCTTTCGCCTCCCTGTCGCCGCTGTAGTTCGCATTGGTCTCGAGAACCGCTTGCTGGCCGGCCTTGTACTGGCTCAGCTTGTAGGGACCGGAGCCGATCACCTGGTCGTCGGCAAGCTCCTTGTCGGCTGGGAACACCTGCTCGTCGACGATGTCGCCCGCACCGGGGTAGGTGAGAACGAACTGGAACGTGGTGTCCGGCTTGTTCAGGTGGAAGATGACAGTCGTGTCGTCGGGGGTCTCGATCGCCTTCGGGTCGAGTCCCGTGACGTTGCCGGCCTTGTCGAGGGTTCCGATGGAGGCCAGCAGGTAGATCGCCGCGCCGTTCGGGTCGGCGATCGTGAGCGCACGTTGGAAGCTGAACTTCACGTCGGAGGACGTCAAAGGGTCACCGTTGGAGAACTTGAGGCCAGGCTTGAGCGTGCAGGTGAGTGTCTGCGGGTCGTCGTAGTTACAGCTCTGCGCAGCATCGCCCTCGGGGGTGTTCCCACCAGCAGGAATGGTGAGGAGGGTCTGGAAGATGCTGTACTGGAGGGTCGACGACCCGAGGTCGTACGAACCGGCGGGATCCACGGCAGTCACGGTGTCGGTCGTCCCCAGCGTGTAGCTTCCTCCGGTTGTCGAGGATCCGGTGCCCGCGCTGCTGTCCCGGTTCGATCCGCACGCGGCGACTGCGAGTAGCAGGACCGCTGCTCCGCTGATGGCGCCAAGGTGTCTTCTCATGCCCACTGTTGCTCCCGTCGGATAACTCTGCTTCAGGTGACTTGCATGGACCCTAGTAGTCGGCCGGAGCCCGTGTCAGCACCCATAGGTCACGACACGGTTACCGTTCGTCGAGCAGACGCCGGAGCGTCTGTACCGTCAGTCCCTCGAGGGTGTCGTGCAACCGGACGGAATCTCCTGGCGTGAGCGCGACCTGGTTCGGCACGGCGAGGACGAGACAGCCGGCGGCTTCGGCGGCCGCCACGCCGGTCGGTGAGTCCTCGATCGCGACGCACGCCTCCGGCTTCACACCGAGTGCGGCCGCAGCGTCGAGATAGGCGTCGGGGGACGGCTTGCCACGGCGTACTTCGTCCCCCACGACGACCGCCTCGAACCGCCCTCGCGGCATGGCGTCGACAATGACGTCGGTGAGCGCTCGATACGACATGGTGACGAGTGCTGTGGGCAGGCCGGCCTCGTTGCAGCCGACCACCAGATCGAGGGCACCCGGCCGCCAGTCGACACCCGAGCTGCCGACCCACGCCACGACCCCGGCGATCATCTCGTAGACGATCTCGTCCGGCGTGAGGTCGAGACCCATCCGCCGTTTGATGTAGGCCCCGGAGTCGCGCAGGTCGAACCCCACGAGACTCAGCGAGTCCTCCTGCGTCCACTCCGCGCCGTACCGGTGCGCGATCGCCCATTCGGCCGCCATCCATGCGGGCTCGGTGTCACACAGTGTTCCGTCCATGTCGAAGAGCACCGCTTCGAGCGTGCTCACGGACTGCCCCACGGTGGGTTACGCCGGGCTGTGGCTGGCACGATGGCCCCCCTTAGGGCGGTGGAGTCGGCGCGCGTTTCCGGAAGCGGTCAAGCCTAGTCAGCGACCCGCTTGGCCCACACCGGCGCGTCCAAGCCCTTGCGAGCCCACCTGGTCGAGACCACCCACGCCACCCAACGTGACCCGTAGGCTTGTGCGGTGATCACCATCGAGGCCGACAAGCACTTCGACAATGCGCTCGTCGTCGCCGCATTCGAGGGTTGGAACGACGCCGGGGAGGCCGCGAGCGAGGCGGTGTCTCATCTGCTCGTCGGATGGCGGGCCACCCTGCTCGCGACGATCGACCCCGAGGACTACTACGACTTCCAGGTCAACCGTCCCCACATCGGCTTCGACGCAGACGGCGAGCGAGAGCTTTCGTGGCGCACGACGAGCATGTGGCACTGCGAGGGCGGCCCCGCGGAGCGAGACGTCGTGCTGGTGACCGGCATCGAGCCGAACCTCCGGTGGCGGACCTTCTGCGAGGAGCTCCTCGGCTACCTGGTGGGAGTCGGTGTCACCTCGATGGTGACCCTCGGAGCCTTGCTGGCCGATGTCCCGCACACGCGACCGGTCCCGGTCAACGGGATCTCTTCGAACCCCGAGCTGGCCGAGCGGTACAGCCTGGAGCCGTCCCGTTACGCCGGGCCGACCGGCATCGTCGGCGTGATCCAGGAGGCGGCGCACCGACGCGGACTGGAGACGATGTCCTACTGGGCGGCCGTCCCGCACTACGTGGCGCAGGCACCGGCCCCCAAGGCCACGCTCGCGCTGCTCGGTCAGCTCGAGGACGTGGTGGGCGCCCCGATCGACATGGGCGGGCTTCCCGAGGAGGCGAAGGCTTGGGAACGTGGCGTCGACGAGCTGGCTTCGGACGACTCCGACGTCGCCGACTACGTGCGCTCGCTCGAGGAGGAGCGTGACACCGCCGACCTTCCCGAGGCCTCGGGAGACGCGATCGCCCGCGAGTTCGAGCGCTACCTCAAGCGCCGTACCGACGAGAGCTGAAGTTCACAGGGTGACGCCGAGAGACGCCTGGACGACCTCGGCGACCAGCTGACCCGCACCTGCGACGGCGGGCCGGTCGGACTGGGACCATGCATCCACTGCGGCGAGCGCAGCCGGTGCGTCGAGGTCGTCGGCCATCCGCGCCCGTACGACGTCCGCGGTGGCCGACGCATCCGGCCCCCCGCTCGTGACAGCCTCACTCCAGCGCTTGAGACGCTCAAAGCCAGACGACAGCAGGTCGTCGTGCCACTCCCAGTCCGCCCGGTAGTGCTGGGCCAGCAGCGTGAGCCTGATCGCCCGCGGGTCGACGCCCTCGTCGCGCAGCTTCGAGACGAGGACGAGGTTGCCTCGCGACTTCGACATCTTGTGGCCGTCGAGCCCAACCATGCCCACATGTGCGTACGCCTTCGCGAACGGCGCGCCGTCCTCGGCGACTTGCGCCTCGGCCGCTGACATCTCGTGATGAGGGAAGGCGAGGTCGGAGCCGCCCGCCGAGATGTCGAAGCCTGGTCCGAGGTGGTGCAACGCGATAGCGGCACACTCTACGTGCCAGCCGGGGCGGCCGTCGCCGAGCGAGCTCTCCCAGCTCGGCTCCCCCGGCCGTTGCCGCTGCCACAGCAGGCAGTCCAGCGGGTCTCGCTTGCCGGGCCGTTCGGGGTCGCCGCCTCGCTCCGGGAAGATCTCGAGCATCCGGCCGCGGTCCAGCCCGGACACCCGTCCGAAAGCAGGGTCCGAGGTGACGGAGAAGTACAGGTCACCGTCGACGTCGTAGACGACGCCCAGCCGCTGGAGCCTCTCGACAAGGTCGACCACGAGCGGGATCGTCTCGACGGCCCCGGCGTAGACGTCCGGAGGTATCACTGCAAGCGCGGTCATGTCGTCTCGGAACAGCTGGATCTCCCGGTCGGCGAGCGCGCGCCAGTCCTCGCCGGTCTGGGTTGCCCTCTCGAGCAGCGGGTCGTCGATGTCGGTCACGTTCTGCACGTAGCGGACCGGGTGCCCGGCCTCACGCCAGGCTCTGACCGCGAGGTCGAAGGCCACGTAGGTGGCTGCATGACCCATGTGCGTCGCGTCGTAGGGGGTGATCCCACAGACATAGAGGCGGGCGTCGCCATCCGGCGTCGTCGGCTCGACCCGACCCGTCCTGGCGTCGTAGAGGGCGAGCTCGGGAGCCTGCCCCAACCGGTCGCCAAGGGTCGACAGGAGGGGGGGTGCGGGCCAGCCTTGCATGCCGGCCAGCCTAACCGGGCGCGGTCAGAAGGCCGGCCACGGGATTGCGGGCCAGTGCCCCTCGGGCAGCGGCATGCGTGCGGTCGACAGGAGCGTCTCGACACGCCCCCGGAGGGCCTCGAGCTCCGCCGCGGTCAGGAAGGCGCTCAGCTCGTCGTACAGGCCGCCGTCGAGTGCCGCGACCAGACGAGTGAGGTGGTCGACGTCGCCGGGTCGCAGCGGATCGTCCGCCCAGCCCCAGAGCACCGTCCGCAGTTTCGTCTCCTCGTGGAACGAGACTCCGTGGTCACAGCCCCACAGCTCTCCGGTGGACTCGACGAGGACGTGGCCTCCCTTGCGGTCGGCGTTGTTGATGACCACGTCGAACACCGCCATGTCCCGGAGGCGGTCGTCGTCCTTGTGCACGAGGAGCACCGGGTCACCACTGGCGTCCTCCGCCTGGAGGACGGCGACCCAGCCCGACTCTCCGAAGTCCGAACCGACGACATCGACGAGCGCTCGGTCGGCCTCGACGAAGATCCAGCGCTGGCACATCCCGGGACCGAAGCGACCGTCCCGCAGAACCGTCGGAGGAACGACGTCCCAGCCGCCTGCATCCGATACGAGACGGGCGGCGCGCTCTCGCCCTGCCAGGGTTCCGTCGGTGAAGTCCCACAAGGGCCTTTCACCCTGCACGGGCTTGTAGATGCAGCGCAGGCTAGTCCCGTCGAGGCTGACCTCGCCGACGAAGGAAGCGTTAGACGCCGTGACGAGGCGGCCCTCCAGCTCGAGCGAGCCCTGCGCCAGAATCGTCTCGACGGCGGCCTCGTCGATGGTCGTCGACTGGTCAGCGGGCAATGCGCTTGAACCCGTTGGCGCGGGGGCACAGATGGCCCTCCGGGTCGAGCGGGTTGCCGCAGAACTGGCACGGAGGCCGGCCCGCGGACACCACACTGTTGGCCCGCCGCACGAACGAGCGCGCGTAGGCGGGGTCGAGCTTCACGATGACGACCTCGTTCGCCTCGATCTCTGCCCGGCCCTCCTCGTCGGCCACCTCGTTCTCGGCGTCGAGGTCGTCCGCCGTAGATTCGTCGGAGACGGGGAACAGCTCGATGACGACGCGCCCCTCGTCAGCGTCCCAGCTGAGGGTCATGGTCCCCACCCGGAACTCCTCGACGATCGGCTGGTCGAGCGGTCGGCCGTCCCCCACACCGGCAGGGGCGACGGCCGGGATGGCCGCGTCGCCACCGCTGCGACGCAGGGCTTCGTCGAGGAGCAGGTCGATCCGCTCTGCTAGGACGGACACCTGCTGCTTCTCCAGTGCGACGCTCGTGACGCGGGGGCCGTCCTTCGCCTGGAGGAAGAACGTGCGCTGACCCGGTTGGCCGACCGTGCCCGCGACGAACCGGTCCGGCTTCTCGAAGTTGTGGACCACCATCGACATACCAAGAGGGTACGACGCCGGACAACCGGGCACGAGGGGTCGACCACTCAGCCGGCGCCGCCCCCGACGGCCGCATCGCTGGTCGGTCGCTTGCGTCGGCGGCGACTGCGTGGAGCGAGGCCGCTCAGGTCCCCGTGCTCGTTGTAGCGCACCACGAACGGCCGAAGCGGCGTGTACGAGACGACCGAGACCGACGCTGGGTCGACGACGATGCGCTGGAAGTTGTCGAGATGCATGCCGAGCGCGTCAGCGAGGATCGCCTTGATGACGTCTCCGTGGCTGACGGCCACCCAGATCGTGCCGGCGCCGTGTACTGCCGTGAGCCGCTCGTCCCACTCCCTGACCGCTTCGACGGCCCGGGCCTGCATCTGGCGCATCGACTCACCGCCCGGGAAGGTAGCGCCGCTCGGGTGCGCCTGGACGACCTTCCACATCGGGTCCTTGGCAAGCTTCTTGAGTTCCTGACCGGTCCAGTCGCCGTACCCGCACTCGGTGAGCCGGTCGTCGATGTCCACGCTCACCGCCTTGTTTGTGGCCTCGGCGACAGCGGTGGCGGTCTGGACGCAACGGTCGAGAGGGCTGGAGACCACCGCGGCTACAGGAAGAGCCGCGATCCTGGCCGCGGTCTCGTCGGCCTGCGAGCGCCCGAGCTCGTCGAGCACCACTCCGGCGCTCCGGCCGGCCAGGACACCTGCGTTATTGGCCGCCGTGCGACCGTGTCTGACCAGCAGGACCGACGCCACGCGCTCACTTTAGACGCCGAGATCGCGAAACCGCGTCACACTGTCAGGGTGATCGTCGACTGCGCCGTCTACCGGGAAGGGGTCCGTATCCAGCTCCCGGGGGGCAGCACCGACCTCGGCGAGGCGCTCGACTGCGCCACGGACGCCGGTGACTTCGTCTGGATCGGACTTCACCAACCGTCCCAGCAGGAGATGGACCTCGTCGCTGACGCGCTCGGTCTGCACAAGCTCGCGGTCGAGGACGCCGTGCGGGCTCACCAGCGCCCCAAGCTCGAGCGGTACGACGGCGATGTGCTCTTCATGATCTTGAAGACGCTCTGGTACGTCGAAGCCGACGACGCTGTCGAGACGGGTGAGATCGCCGTGTTCGTGGGCGCCAACTATGTCGTGACGGTACGCCATGGAGCCGGCGGCGACCTCCGGTTCGCGAGGCACGACCTCGAGGAGCACGCCGAGCTGCTCGGCCACGGACCGTTCGCCGTGCTGTACTCGGTGTGCGACAGCATCGTGGACACCTACGAGAAGGTGGCAGCGGCGCTTGAGGACGACGTCGACGAGGTCGAGCTGTCGGTCTTCTCCGAGTCGCGTCGCAACGTATCGAAGCGCATCTACATCCTCAAGCGGGAGCTCGCGGAGTTCCGCAGAGCGGTGGTGCCGCTCGGGGAGCCTTTGGCGAGGCTCGCGCAGAGACAGGTTGCCGGCATGCCCAACGAGGCGGCGCCCTTCTTCAGAGATGTCGCCGACCACTGCGTCCGCGTGCAGGAGCAGGTCGAGGCGCTCGACTCGGTGCTTTCGAGCGCGCACGACGCTCAGATGGCCAGGATCTCGGTGCAGCAGAACGACGACATGCGCAAGATCTCCGCCTGGGTGGCCATCGCAGCCGTGCCGACCGCCCTGGCCGGCATCTACGGGATGAACTTCGTCCACATGCCTGAGCTGCAGTGGCGTCTTGGCTACCCGTTGGCGCTGCTGGTCATGCTGACTGCCTGCGTGGTGCTGTACCGGCTGTTCAAGAGCTCAGGCTGGCTCTGAAGGCTGGAGCCTTACGTCGCGCCAATGGTCCCGGTCGCGAGTAGCGCGATGAGGACGACACCGAGAGCCACCCGGTACCCGACGAACCAGGTGATCGGGTGGTGTGCCACGAACTGCAGCAGCCACGCAACGGCGGCGTAGGCGACAACGAAGCTCACCACTGTGGCGACGATCGTCAAGCCGACCGAGATGTCGCCGCCGACCGCGCTCGGCAGCTCGTACAGTCCGGCGGCGGTGAGAGCGGGGATGGACAAGAAGAACGACATACGGGTGGCCGTCACCCGGTCGAGCCCGACGAAGAGCCCGGCCGAGATCGTCGCGCCCGAGCGGGAGACACCCGGGATCAGTGAGATGCACTGCACCACCCCGATGACGACCGCATCCGTCAGCGTCAGGTCCTTCTCGTCACGCTCCTGTCGACCGACTCGCTCAGCGGCCACCATCACGACGCTCCAGACGATGAGCGCGCCCGCGACCCACCACAGGTTGCGGAGGGCCCCGGTGACGAGATCCTTGCCGAGGAGCGCCACGACGACCACAGGGATCGACCCGATGATGACGTACCAGCCCATCCGGTAGTCGAACGTGCCACGCACCTCCGGGCGGGCGATACCACGCAGCCATGCGCTCGCGATCGCCACGATGTCCGACCAGAAGAACACGATGACCGCCGCGATCGCGCCCATCTGGATGACAGCCGTGAACGCCGTCACCGCCGGGTCGTCGATCGACAGACCGAGGATCTTCTCGGTGATGGTCAGATGGCCGGTACTCGAGACCGGGAGGAACTCGGTGAGCCCCTCAACTATCCCGAGCAGCAGTGCTTGAAAGACGTCCACCGCGTCAGTCTGCTAGACCGGACGCCCCCAATACCTCGGAAACGTGCATCACGGTCTGCATTTTCTTCTCCAGGTCAGCGCCGAACGGTGCCACGGTCAGGGTCGTCACGCCTGCCTCGGCGAACGCCTGCAAGCGCTCAGCGACCCGTCCGGGCGGACCGATGAGGGACGTCTGGTCGATGAGGTCGAACGGGACGGCCGCCATCGCCTCGCGGTGCCGCCCCGCCAGGAAGTGGTCCTGGACCCGGGCCGCTTCGGCCTCGAAGCCCATCCGGCACGCGAGCCGGTTGTAGAAGTTCTGGTCGCGGCTGCCCATCCCGCCGACGTACAGGGCGGCATACCTGCGGATCGGTTCGGCACACGCCTCGACGTCGTTCCCGATCGACACCGGTACGGTCGCGGCGACGTCGAAGGGCCGGTCGGCTCTGCCTCCGCGCTCTCGGCCCCTCGCCACACTCTCCATCAGCTCTGCGGCGTAGACGCTGGAGAAGAAGATCGCCAGCCACCCGTCGGCTAGCTCGCCGGCCAGCTCGAGGTTGTGGGGCCCCACCGCGGCGAGGTACAGCGGGACACGGTCGCGCAACGGGCGCACGGACAAGGTGAGGGCCTTGCCGGGGCCGTTCGGGAGCGGCAGCCGGTAGAACTCGCCGTCGTACCGGACCTCACGACGCTGCAGCGCGAGGGCGACCACGTCGACGTACTCGCGGGTCCGGGCCAGTGGCCGGTCGAACCGCACGCCGTGCCATCCCTCCGACACCTGCGGTCCCGAGACGCCGAGGCCGAGCCTGAACCGCCCACCGCTGAGAAGGTCGAGGGTGGCGGCGGTCATCGCGGTCATGGCAGGGCTCCGAGCCGGGATCTGCATGACAGCCGCTCCTACGTGGATGCGCTCCGTCTTGGCCGCGAGGTATCCCAGGACCGTCGGGGAGTCGCACCCGTAGGCCTCGGAGGTCCACACGACGGAGTATCCGACCTGCTCGGCCCGCTGTGCGAGGAGTACCTGGTCGCGCAGCTCCCGCCCGTCGGCGAACCCCAAGCTCAACCCCAGCTGCATCCGGCTGACCTTACTGAGCGGTGCGACGCGTCGACTACTCTGCTGGTCCATGAAGCAGCGCTACCTCGGCAGGACCGGCCTCGCCGTGAGCCGGCTGGGGCTGGGGACGTGGACATGGGGCACGGACGTCGACGAGCACGAGGCTTCGGCCCAGCTCCGGGCGTTCGTGGACGCGGGAGGCACTCTCGTCGACACCGCAGCGCGCTACGGGCGGGGCGCGAGTGAAGCCATGGTCGGGTCACTGGTCGGTGAGCTGGTCGATCGGGACGACCTGGTGATCGCCACGAAGGCCGGCATCGGACGAGTACGGGGCGAGTGGGTTCAGGACACCTCCCGCGGCGCGATGCTGCGGACCCTCGACGCGTCGCTCCGACGGCTCGGGGTCGAGTACGTCGACTTGTGGCAGGTGCACGTCGCTTCCGACGACGTACCCGTCGAGGAGACCTTGTCGGCTTTCGACGCGGCTGTGACGTCGGGCCGGGTGCGCTACGTCGGGGTCTCCAACTACTCCGGATGGCAGACCGCACAGGCGGCGACGTACCAGCTCGGTGCGCCGGGGCGAGTCAGGCTGGCGTCGACCCAGATGGAGTACTCGCTTCTCCAACGGGGCATCGAGCGAGAGGTGGCTCCGGCAGCCCAGAGACTAGGGCTTGGCGTCCTCGCGTACTCGCCGCTGGGGCGAGGCGTCCTGACCGGCAAGTACCGCGACGGCGTACCGGCGGACTCGCGGGGTGCGTCCGACACGTTCGCCGGCTATGTCGCGGAGTTTCTCGACGCCGGCGCAGCGCAGATCGTTGAGGCGGTCTGGCGGGCCGCCGAAGGACTCGACCTGTCGCCGGCCCAGGTCGCCCTTGCGTGGGTCCGCGACCAGCCGGGAGTGACGGCCCCGATCGTCGGGGCCCGCACGGCGTCCCAGCTCACGGACTGCCTCGGCTCGGAGGCGGTGGAGCTTCCGGCGCAGATCCTGGACGCTCTCGACGACGTCTCGGCCCCCACGCTGGGCTACCCCGAGGTCTGAGGTCGCCGGTTGGACCGCCGCGACGGCCATCGGCGGCGCTCTGAAGGACACCCGGTTTGAGCCAGCGGGGCAACGTCAGCCGGAGGGCTCGGCACGTTCGAGGGCGATCGCGGCCATCACGAGTGCGAGGTGTGAGAACGCCTGAGGGAAGTTGCCGACCATCGCTCGACCGGCCGGGTCGTACTCCTCGGCGAGCAGCCCGAGGTCGCTCGTCAGCCCGACGAGCCGCGTCATCAGGTCGCGCGCTTTGTCGACCTGACCCGACCTGGCGTATGCCGTCACGAGCCAGAACGAGCAGGCCAAGAACGGGTGCTCGTCGCCGGGCAGACCGTCGACACCGGTATGGGTCCGATAGCGCATCACGAGCCCGTCACGCAAGAGATCCTGCTCGACAGCGGCGATGGTGCCCAGCACCCTGGCGTCGTCGGGAGGAAGGAATCCGACGACACCGGTGAGCAAAAGCGAGGCGTCGACCTCGGTGGTGTCGTAGTGCTGGACGAACGTGTTGCGGTCGGCGTCGTAGCCACGCTCCAGGATCTCCGCTCGGACCTGATCGCGTAGCTCACGCCAGCGCTCCACGGGGCCGTCCAGGCCATGGCGCTCGACCCCGGCGATGGCCTTGTCGAAAGCCACCCAGACCATCAGCCGCGAATGGGTGAAGTGGCGCCGCGGCCCCCGTATCTCCCACAGACCGTTGTCCGGCTCGTCCCAGTGGTCGGCCAGCTCGTTGACGAGAGCGCGCTGTAGCGCCCACGAGTGACGGGTGTCCGACCTTCCGGCCGAGCGCGCCAGCTCGAGCGATGCGAGTACCTCTCCGAGGACGTCGGTCTGCCGCTGGTCGACCGCGCCGTTGCCCACCCTGACCGGACGCGAACCTGCGTAGCCGGGCAGATGGTCGAGCTCGTGCTCGGGGAGGTCGCGGCTTCCGTCCACGGCGTACATGATCTGGATGTCGCGCGGGTCCCCGGCGATCGCACGCAGCAGCCAGGCTCGCCACAGCATGGCCTCCTCGTCGTACCCCGCGGACAGCAAAGCCTCGAGCGTGAGCGAGGCGTCTCGGAGCCAGCAGTAGCGGTAGTCCCAGTTGCGCGAACCGCCGAAAGACTCGGGCAGGGACGTGGTCGGTGCCGCGACGATGCCACCCGTCTCGCTGTGGGTGAGAAGGCGGAGCACCAGCAGCGATCGTACGACCGCCTCTTTGAACGGCCCCGCGTAGGTGCACTGCGCCGCCCACTCCTCCGTGCGACGTACCGTCTCGTCCACCCGCTCGTCGAGGTCGCCCATCGGTGGGACCGGGCGGTAGGACTTGAACCAGGTGGTCGAGAACGTCAGCACGTCTCCAGCCTTCACCTCGAACTCGTCGACGTGACGGCCGTCGACCGCCCGTGGCAGCCTGGGCCCGCGAAGCACGACCATGTCGGGACCGGCGACCGCGGAGATGAGCTTCACACCCTCTGCGTCGCTTCGACGTGTCACCCACGGCCGCACCTTGCCGTACCCGAACCGCACCACCCACTCGTGGCACATCACGACGGTGCCCGAGACTCCCTCGATGCGCCGGACGACGTCGGCGCGGCCGTCGCCGAGAGGCATCACGTCGCAGACCTTGACCACCCCAGTGGCGGTCTCGTGGGTCGTCTCCAGTACGAACGTGTGGCCGACGTACCGGCGGGTCGTGGTGGCTGCGTCGCGGGGGCCGAGGAGCCATCGCCCGTTCTTGGGCGACCCGAGCAGGCTTGCGAAGCAGGCCGGAGAGTCGAAGCGCGGGAGGCACAGCCAGTCGACCGACCCGTCGGTTCCGACGAGGGCCGCAGTGCCCGTGTCTCCGAGCACCGCATAGTCACCGATGGGGAGAGCCATGCCGCGAGCGTATGTTGCGCCGTCTCACGGAGCAGATGGTGGCGGGGTCGGCTGGTCGTGGTCGGTCCTTCGTGTCACCATAGGCCCGGTATGGAATACGAGTTTCAGCGCTTCTCGCTGCCGCGGACGATCTCCCGCTCGGCGGTGCGGCGGATGTTGACCGACCGGGCCGAGTACGGCGGCTGGGAGCTGGCCCGGCTGCGGCTGTACGCCGACGGGAGCCGCAAGGTCGAGCTGCGACGCACGATCATCCGCATTCGCCCCGCTCTCAGCCGGGAGTTCCGTCCCTTGGTCTGAGGGATGCGCGTGGACGCTGTCTGCGCTGAGCGGACTGCGCTGGACGGCGCAACTTCGCTGTTGCTGCGCGCACTGTCAGGCAAGGTCGAGGAACCTGTCGAGCACCCGGGCGCTGAAACCAAGGGCGTCGACGGGCACCCGCTCGTCCACCCCGTGGAACAGGGCGGTGAAGTCGAGGTCGGCGGGCAGCTGCAGGGGCGAGAATCCGAAGCACCTGACGCCGAGCCGGTCCCATGCCTTCGCGTCGGTGCCCCCCGACATGAGGAATGGGAGCACCGTGGCGTCCGGGTCCTCTGCGAGGAGCGAGTCGCACATCGCGTCGACCAACGGGCCGTCGAACGGCGTCTCGAGTGCCTTGTCGTGCACAAGGAGCTCGTAGCTCACGCTGTCGGGCAGCAGCCCACGCAAGGTGGCGAAGAACTCCTCCTCGTAGCCCGGTAGAAACCGCCCGTCGATGCCGGCGGTTGCCTCGCCGGGTATGACGTTGTGCTTGTACCCCGAGTCAAGCATCGTCGGGTTGGCCGTGTTGCGAACTACCGCGGCGAGCATCCGGGCGGCCGCGCCGAAGTGCTCGATGAGGGCGTCGACGTTGCCCTCGACGGTGTCGTGGCCCGTCAGCTCGGCGACCTCCTCGAGCAGCGCTCCCATCGTGGGGGTGATGCGGACTGGCCACTCGTGGCGCCCGATCGCGGCCACTGCCTCGGCGAGAGCGGTGACGGCGTTGTCGCTGTTTCGCATCGAGCCGTGCCCGGCCGTGCCGTGGGCGCGCAACCGGAGCCAGGCAAGGCCCTTCTCCGCTGTCTCGACGAGGTAGAGGCGTTTGCCGTTGACGGTGGTCGAGAAGCCCCCGACCTCGCCGATCCCCTCGGTGCAGCCTTCGAGCAAGTCTGCCCGCTGGTCGACGAGCGCGTGGGCGCCGTTGATACTCCCGGCCTCCTCGTCGGCGGTGAACGCGAGCGTGATCGCCCTCCGCGGCGGTTGCCCCGCGCGCGCCCGCGCCCGGACCACCGACAGGATCGCCGCATCGAAGTCCTTCATGTCGACGGCTCCGCGGCCCCATACGTAGCCGTCCTGGACCTCCGCAGCGAAGGGGTCGATCTTCCAGTCAGCCTTCGCGGCCGGAACGACGTCGAGGTGCCCGTGTATCAGCAGGCGGTCGGTGGCATCGGGATCGCCCCAGTGTGCGACCAGCGACGTCCGGCGGTTCGCGGGCTCGAAGATCTCCGACTCGATCCCCACCTCGTCGAGCAGCCCCGCGACAAGCTCGGCCGCCAGCCGCTCTCCCGGGCCGGACCCGTCGCCGTAGTTGGACGTGTCGATCTTGATGAGGTCCCGGCAGATCTGGACCACTTCGTCGTCCGGTGCGTAGCTCTTCGTCATACGGCTCATCTTGCCGCAGGCCGCGACACACGTGGCCTTTGCTAAAGTGTCGGTCGCTCACCGAGGCTTCGGTGGCGCCCGCGTCCGGGTGGCGGAATAGGTAGACGCGCTAGCTTGAGGTGCTAGTGCCCCAAAAGGGCATGGGGGTTCAAGTCCCCCCTCGGACACAGAGAAACCCCAGGTCAAAGCCACAATCGGCGGCACGCAACTGGTCGAGTGCGAACCAAATGCTCACGAGCGCCGAAGACGATGCTCGCAACACGCTCAGTGGCGTCGCTGTGTAGCCCCTCGGTGACGTGGCTGTACGTGTCCAGGGTGATCCCGATGTTCGCGTGCCCAAGTCGCTCCTGGAAAGCCTTGGGGTGAATGCCCGCCGAGCCAGCCGTATCGCTCAGGGTGGTTGGCGAAGATCGAAGGGCGAAGAGCGTGTCACACCTATCCACGCACCGACTTGTCCTGCGCCGCCGCGTCGACCGGTCCGTGAGATTCGCTCCGGGCCGGTCGGCGCACCCCATCTCCAAGGACAGGAGGACACCATCCGTCGCGGCCTTCTCGGCGCACAGCGGCTCCACGCGCGGCAACGGCATCTCGGATCTCCGCGAATGAGTGCGTTGGGAGCGGCTTCACTTCTGGGCTGGTCTCACGGCAGTTACGCCGACCGGGATTCTTCGCCCGACAGGTCTGGTCGCGAGAAGGCTGATTCCGGGGTCACACTCGCGGTCACCAACCACAGCCCAGCACCTTCGGGCTGCGCTGGCGATCCTCACAGTCATTCCGCGGCGATCGGGCTCGGTGCGACAGTCGGGTCCTAGCGTCGGGCTAAGTGCCTCACCACGTGTGCGACGATCCGTGGCGCGGGCTTCGACTTCCATCGCCGGGTGCCAGCTATGACCGCAACCACTCTGCTTCGGTCCCAACCTAACCTGATGACACCAGCCCAGCTGGCTGCCGTCTCCTACCTCGCCCGGTACGGCGGGCACACCCACACGCTGTACGCCTACCAGCTCCGCTGCTGGTTCGCCTGGTGCGAAGCGCGCAGTCTTGATCCGTTGGTCGGAATCCAGCGGGCCTACCTCGAGCTGTACATCCGCCACCTCCGGCGAACGCGGCCTGATGGCCTCCTCGTCAACACGATGATGCACGCGGTCCGCGGGCTCTTCCGGTTCGCGCACATCGACGGCCCGATCGTCGCCGACCCCGCCGTCTACGCCCGACTCCCCAAGATCCACGGCGACGAGTCCCGCACCCAGGGCCTGGACCGTCTCGAGCTGATCCGGTTCCTTCAGGTCGCCCAGACCCTCAGCCTGCGGGCCTCGGAGGCGGCAGCAGTGCGGATCGAGGACCATGCCGAGACCCTTCGCGGGCACCGAGTCCTGCACCTGGTCGGCAAGGGCGACAAACCCGCCACCATGCCACTGACTGTTCCGGTGATGCGCGTCCTGGAGGCATGCCGTGGAGAACGCACCGACGGCCCGCTCGTGCTGCGACCGCTCTCAGGCAAGCCGATCGACCGACGCGATGCCTACCGGATGGTCGCCCGTATCGCCAAGGCCGCCCACATCCCGCGTCACATCAGCTCGCACTCGCTGCGCCACGCGGCGATCCAAAGCTCTCGGGTGCCGGAGTGCCACCGCGCGACGCCCAGATCCTCGCCCGCCACGCCGACCCACGGACCACCGAGCACTACGACCGAGCGCGCGGGAACCTCGACCGCCACGGCATCCACTTCCTCACCGCCTATGTCGCTGGCGTGTGAGGCCCCGCCATCACAGGCGAAGTCACCCGGCGTTCTGTGTGTCCTTGGAGAAACGCTGGAAGGCAGCCTGCTTGCTGGTTCCCAATGCCGCGCCAATAACTGTCCATGAGTCGCCTGCAGAGCGCGCAGCCGCAACGGCATCGCGTAGCTGACTGTCCGCAGCCTCGAGGTCGTTCTTGGCCTCGATGATCCTGCGAAAGTGGCTGGCGTCTCGAAGCGTCTTGGGCGCAACCGAGTCGAGTCCGGTCTCGTCTTTCCTGGTCGTCATCTTCATCATCAATCACCGCCTTCACAGCGCGTCGTAGAACCTCGGGCGTAGTCGGTCTGCGTGGATGATGCGCGTCGGCTCGGTGAAGGGAACAGCTACGAGCTCCAGCAAGTTGCCGGAGGGGAGTCCGGACCGATCACCAACAACCTCTCCTGGCCGTCGTACTCGAACTCGGCGAGCTTGATGGCGTTCTCCCACGCATGGAGGATCGAGGTATCGCTGATCCCATGCTTGCGGGCCGAGTCCGCGATCTCCACTTGTCAAGGATACCTTGACGATTCGATGCGTCAAGACTCATTGACGCACCCGTTCGGTCAACTAGTACCGGCGAGCAGACCGAGCAGCCCCAAGTCGCGGCTTTCCGCCGCCAGTCGGTGTGGCCGAATTGCCGGATCAGCCAATGAGCGCACTACCGAAGGCGACCATTCGCCGCGAGCCGAAGCGCCTTACGCCACTCAGGTTCACCCGCCTGATGGGGAGCGACGGGGTCTCGAAAGGGCAAGTTTCGGGGAGCTACAGTGCAGTCTTACTGTGGTTGGGATCTCGATCGGTTCGCGGCCCGGGAGTACGACGCGCTGTCGGCGCCACGCGCGGAGATGGATCACCAGAGTCGGCACGACAGCTTGCAAGTCGCAATCACTCAGGAGGTTCGCGGTGCCGGACACCACCTGCCACATGTCGATCTCGCTGGACGGCATCGTCGCCGGACCGGATCAGAGCCGGGAGCACCCTCTGGGAAAGCGGGGGCGGGAGCTGCACGGCTGGCACATCGGCGACCCGCGGGCCAACAAGGCCGACAAGATCGCGAACGAGTGGCTCATGCGCCCGCGCGGCGCGTATGTGATGGGTCGGAACATGTTCGGCCCGATCCGCGGGGACTGGGACGAGGAATGGACCGGCTGGTGGGGTCCGGAACCGCCCTATCACGCGCCGGTTTTCGTGCTGACCCATCACCGCCATGATCCGATCCAGATGGACGGGGGGACGACTTTCCACTTCGTCACTGAGGGCTTCGACGCGGCCTACTCCGCAGCGTGTGAGATTGCCGGTGAGAGCGGTGTGGACATCGCCGGTGGGGCCTCTACCGTGCGACAGGCGTTGATCGCCAGCGTGATCGACGAGCTCACCCTCGACATCGCGCCCGTCCTACTCGGTTCGGGCGAGCGCATCTTCGACGGAGTGGAGTCCTTCGGCTTCGAGCCCGCCGAGGTCCTTCACTCGCCGCTGACCACCCACATCCGCTATCGCCGCGTCTGCTGACTTTGCGGCCCCCACCCCCAGCACCATTCCAAACAGCCCTGTGGTCCCACCTTCAGATCGCACGTCGACGTCCGCTCATAGCCGCGATCCGCGCGCTAGTGCCACGATTGGTGCGCCCCATCTCCCAGCACTTCGCACTAGCCTATGGTCGTGTCCCGGAACTCGGTGCGTCAGCGAGCACGCGATGCGGTGGGGAGTTACCACGAGGCGAGGCTTGCCGACCTCGTAACGCACGTCGCAGACGCGATCGACCGCTTCCGCGACGGCGAAGTGGACGCGTTCGACGTCGACCATGTGTTGTTTCAGTACTCCCGTGCCGCGAAGGAGCTCTGGAAGTTCTGCAATATGGGAGACGTTGAGATGACGCGCACCATGTCCGCGGAGGCGCATCGATCGACCGGTGGGAACGCGGCGCCCCCAAGCCGGGGTAGGCACCTCGAAGACTCGCACCATCCGGAGATCACTCGCTAGGCGAGCAGACGCCAGTGCCTCCGTGGGCCTGCGTCATTTAGCCGCGTGTGCCCGGCTGATGATGGGTCCGACGGTGCGGCCGATCTGGTGATGACGGTGGAGGTCTGGGGAACACCGCAGAGTGTGACAGGTGGGACGGCTGCGCCGCGTTGTGACCTCCGCCCGCCGGCACCCTCTGACGCCGGGCACGAACCAGCGTCTATCAACCGCCTACCGCGCGGGTCGACGCGGCCTGTCAACCGCGTGGTAGCGCCCTCGCAGTGCCCAGGGATGACCCGCTGGGCCGGGTCGATGAGCGAAGGCTCGGACCCGCTGGCTGTCCGAAGCTCCACAACGCCTTGGGCGGATCACCTCGACTTCGACACGCGCGCCAGGTTCAGTACGGCGCGACGGTGCAGGACTGCACGCTCGCTCTCGTTTCTGGTGCGCGTGGCCGCCTCGGTGAACGCCTCGCTCGCCTGAGCGTGTAGTCCGGCCCGTTCGAGCAGGTCTCCACGCACACTCGGCACGAGTGGCGAGTCGCCGAGCGCACCGGCGTCCAGCTCCTCGAGCACGGCAAGCCCCGCGTCCGGGCCGAACGCCCGCCCGAACGCGACGGCGCGATTCACCTCGACGACCGGTCCCGGCGCGGCGTCGGCCAGGACGTCGTACAGAGCAGCGATCCGGCGCCAGTTCGTGTCCTCGGCACGCTCTGCGCGGGCGTGTTGCGCGGCGATCGAGGCCTGCAAGAAGTACTTCCCGACCGGCTTCCCGCGCGAGGCGAGCAGCTCGGCCTGCTGCAGGGCGCTTATCCCGCGCCGGATCAGCAACTGGTCCCACCGCTTCCGGTCCTGTGCCTCCAGCAGGACCGGTGCGCTGTGCTCGTTGAGCCGGGCGGCCGTCCGCGAGCCCTGGATCTCCAGCAGCGCCTGCAGTCCGAGCACCTCGGGCTCGTCGGGAGCGACTGCCGCCAGCATGCGCGCGAGCCTCATCGCCTCGCCCGCGAGGTCGGGGCGCATCCAGTCCTCGCCAGCGGTGGCTGTGTAGCCCTCGTTGAAGATCAGGTAGATCACGGCCATGACGTCGTCGAGACGCCTGGTCCGCTCGGGC
>JBBRYJ010000010.1:0-136556 GCA_038237745.1 Propionibacteriales bacterium
CCGTCCGCCAGGACACCAACCAGGAACACCAACGTGGAGACCACCGGCCAGCCCGGTCACACACCCATGCCCTCAACCCGGCAACGACTCCGCCACCGCCCCTTGAGCCTCAGCCATCAACGGACGGTGGATCCGGGCTTAAGCATAAGCCACGCAAGCGATGTGCTGTTCTACTCCGTTTCGGCGCGTCCCAGTCCGATCTTCTTTTTGCCACTAGAAAGGGCTCGGACCAGCGCCGAGGCATTGAGCCTGTAGACACCCCCGGTCGAGCCACACGAGGGGCGATCGACGTCAAAGCTCTGTCTGGGCGTACCGACGGGGGCGATGTATTGGGCGCCGCCGTCGGTCGTCACGATCGCCGCAGCCAAATCTCCTGATGGAAGCAGTAAGAGTTGCGGAACAGGTTCGCCACTCCCGTGCACCATCACGACGGGAGGCGGCCCGTCTCCGTTGGCGACCAAGACTGCGGTCAGGTGGCGACTCGGACAGTACGCGTCCACAAGGTGCCTCGAGGCGGGCATGGAGCCGAGCGTTGTGCCCCTCGTGGGTACTCGGCGTGTCTCGCTGTACTGGTTGCCAAATTCATCGGTCCATGTGATTCGCCGCCGCTTGGTTGGCGCGCTCACAAGTCCCCCAGGTTCAGCCCGCGGGCTTCCTCGGCCGACGATGCCGCAGCCGCCGAGTAGCGCATCAGCATGTCGGGCCGCGTCCAGCCCGCTACGGCCATCAGGCCTCCCTCAGAGCCTCCTGCGGCCAGCCAACGGTGCGCCGCCGTGTGTCTGAGCAGGTGCGGGTGAAAGCCCTCGACGCCGGCCATCGTCGCGCGTATCTTCAGCGACTTGTGCAACCCGTCGTAGCTGAACCGTTTGCCACGGTCCCCCAGCCACAAGGCGGGCGACGATGCGAGCCGGTGGGTGCGGCGAACACGGATGTAGCGGTCGATGGCCTTCGCGGTCTGGGGGCCGAACGGTACGACGCGGCCTTTCCCGCCCTTGCCGCGCCGGACAACGGCGGTACCGGCCATCAGGTCGACGTCGGCGACGGCCAGGGCGACTACTTCCCCCGCTCGAGCACCCGTCTCCACCATGAGGCGGAGGATGGCCTCGTCTCGTCGCTCACGAAGGTCACGGCCGGCGCACGCGTTCAGCATGGCCTTGATCTCGTCCTCGGTCAGCGGTTCTACGACTTGCGTGTCGAGCTTCGGGGCCTTGATTCCGAGCAGGGCGTCAATCGGGATCTCCTGTTCCTCGGTGAGCCATGCTGAGAACCGGCGAACTGCCAACTGGCGGACCCGTGCGGTCGCAGGAGCGGCCCCGTTGTCGAGCAGATCGGCGATGAACCCGGCGACGCTGGGTCGCGACAGATCGGCAGGCTTGCCCTCGTCGGTACACCAGCGCAGGTACTGGCGCACCCCGTCGCCGTAGGACTTCACTGTTTGCGGCGACTTGCGCTCGGCTCGAAGTGCAAGCTGCCACGACTCGAGCAGGTCTGCGAGGTCAGGCTCCGACACACCGACACTCTAATCTGCTATCTGGACTAGAAGCGTTATGCGGTGTAGCGTGTCGCTCGACAGAGACCGAATAGTGCCTCTGACCTGCGCCGTTGGCTCTAGCCGGTGACCAGCCTCAGTCGAGGTAGTCGCGGAGCACCTGCGACCGCGAGGGGTGTCGAAGTTTCGACATCGTCTTGGACTCGATCTGCCGGATGCGCTCTCGCGTCACGCCGTACACCTTGCCGATCTCGTCCAGCGTCTTCGGCTGACCGTCGGTGAGCCCGAACCGCATCGAGACCACTCCAGCCTCGCGCTCGGACAAGGTGTCGAGTACGGCGTGCAGCTGCTCTTGCAGCAGCGTGAACGAGACGGCGTCGGCCGGTACGACCGCCTCGGAGTCCTCGATGAGGTCGCCGAACTCCGAGTCGCCGTCCTCTCCGAGAGGGGTGTGCAGGGAGATGGGCTCGCGGCCGTACTTCTGGACCTCGACGACCTTCTCCGGAGTCATGTCCAGCTCTTTGGCGAGCTCCTCGGGGGTCGGCTCCCGGCCGAGGTCCTGAAGCATCTGGCGTTGCACCCTGGCGAGCTTGTTGATGACCTCGACCATGTGGACCGGGATGCGGATGGTGCGTGCCTGGTCGGCCATCGCCCGGGTGATCGCCTGGCGAATCCACCAGGTCGCGTAGGTGGAGAACTTGTAGCCCTTGGTGTAGTCGAACTTCTCGACCGCACGGATCAACCCGAGGTTGCCCTCCTGGATCAGGTCGAGGAACAACATGCCGCGGCCCGTGTAGCGCTTCGCGAGCGACACGACGAGGCGAAGGTTCGCCTCGAGCAGGTGGTTCTTGGCGCGGTGTCCGTCCTCCGCGATCCAACCGAGCTCGTCGAGGAGCTTGGCCGAGACCTTCGTCTCGCGGCCGAGCTTCTCCTCGGAGAACAGGCCGGCTTCTATCCGCTTGGCCAGATCGACCTCCTGCTCGGCATTGAGCAGGGGGACCTTGCCGATCTGCTTGAGGTAGTCCTTGACCGGATCCGCCGTCGCACCCGCGACCGTGACGGTCTGCTCAGGCTCGTCGGCCTCGTCGGCCTCGGAGAGCACGAAGCCCTCCTTCTCGTCCTCTTTGAGAGTCGGGTCGGTCGCCAGGTCCTTCTCGAAGACGGTGTCGTCGACATCGTCGAGGAGCCTCTTCTCGGCGTCGGTCTTTGCAGGCGCGGTGGTTGCCGTGGCCGACGGCGAAGGGGCGTCCGGGACCGCTCGGACCGAGGCCTTCCTGGCCGCCGTCTTGGCGGCAGGTCTCTTGGCCTTCGCAGCAGGCGGGGCGGCCGCGGCCTGCTCGGGTGAGGCTGTCGTCGCCGAGACGCTGGTGCGCTTGGCTGCCGAGGTAGCCGCATACACCCTCGTGCGGGCGGTGGCGTGCTGGGAGTTCGAGGACTCTGCTTGTCGGGGGGGAGTGCTCGAAGACACGAACAACCTCTCGTCGGGCGGATCATGGGCGCGGCAGGGCCCGATCACGTCAAGATGCCGCGGTCCTATTGTGACACGTTCCTGAGAGCACTCAATCCCCTGAGGCAGCCTGTTCGTCTGGTTTCCGCATGCTCAGGCGTCGGTCGGGGCGTCTCGCTGCGCTCTGCCTCTCGCCTTCTGCTCCTGCTTGAACGCGCGCACCTTAGCCAGCGATGCCGAGTCCCGCACGTCGGCAACGGACCGGAAGGACCCCTCCTCCGCATAGACGCCGGCGGCGTTCTCCCAGCCCGTCGGGCGTACGCCCAGCTGCTTCGCAAGCAACGCCACGAAGATCTGCGCCTTCTGCTTCCCGAAACCTGGCAGCGCCAGCATCCGCCGCACCAGCTCGTCTCCGGAGGCGGCGGTGCGCCACAGTGAGGCCGTGTCGCCGCCGTAGTCATCGGTGATGCAGACGGCGAGAGATTGCAGTCGAGCGGCCATGGCCACCGGGAACCGGTGAACGGCCGGCCGCCTGGCGCATACCTCGGCGAACTCCTCCGAAGGTGCCCGGCCGATGGCCGCCGGGTCGAGGGTGCCGAAGCGGTCGAGGATGGTGGCGGGTCCCGCGAAGGCGCGCTCCATCGGGAACTGCTGATCGAGCAGCATCCCCGACAGCAGAGCGAACGCGTTGGTGGACAGCACCTCGTCCGAGGCCTCGTCCTGGGTGATCTGCAGACTCACTCGCTCGCCTTGACCGCCAGCACCGGACACGGCGCGTCGAGCAGGATCCGCTGGGCGTTGCTGCCCAGGATCAGCTTGCCCACCGGGGACCGGCGGCGCAGTCCGATGATGATCATCTCGGCGGACACCTCCTCGGCCACCTTGACCAAATCCTCGGCCGGGTCGAGGCCGCGCACGAGCTGACGCACCTCGTGCTCGACACCCGCCTCGTTCAACCTGGTCCTCACATCTCTCAGGTGCGCCTCCGTCTCGGCGGCGTCGTCACCGTCGAACTCGCGCCCGCCCCGGTGTGAGTTCACGACGACCAGCCTGGAGCCACGCATCTTCGCCTCGGTGGCACTCAGTTCGAGGGCGGCATGTCCTTCCGGTTTAGGTACATAGCCGACAACGATGACACCCATGACGAGGTCCTCCGGTCCGTGGCACGTGGTCGAACGCTACCCGAGTCACTGACCGATGGGCCACTCGTGCACGGGCAGGTTGTCGTGCATATGCGCCGAGTAGAGCCGCACCACCTCTCGCAGTGCGTCGAAGCGGTCCATCGCGCCCGCGTCGAAGAGGCGGTGGAAGGTCGCCGTCTGCCAGGTCGACCCGTTCTGACCGCGCAAGCAGCGCTGTTCGATGATCCGCATCAGCCTGTCGCGCTCTCCCGACTCCATCCCGCAACGGTCCAGCCCCTCGTAGGCGCGGGGCAGCAGCCGCCTGAGGACGAGCTCCGCCGCCGGGACCGTGCCGACGCCGGGCCAGTAGACCTGTGCGGAGATCCCCTCCCTCGCGCCGACATGGAAGTTCTCCTCCGCAGCACTGAACGACATCTGCGTCCAAAGCGGACGGTCGTCCTCCGCGAGGGCCCTCACCAGCCCGAAGTAGAAGGCGGCGTTGGCCATCATGTCGACCACGCTCGGCCCTGCCGGCAGCGCGCGGTTCTCGACGCGCAGGTGCGGCACGCCGCGCACCACGTCGTAGACAGGTCGGTTCCACCGGTAGATCGTGCCGTTGTGCAGCCTCAGCTCAGAGAGCTGAGGGGTGTCGCCACCGTCGAGGACCGCGACCGGGTCTTCGTCCTCGGTGATCGGCAGCAGCGCGGGGAAGTAGCGCACATTCTCCTCGAAGAGGTCGAAGATCGAGGTGATCCAACGCTCGCCGAACCACACCCGCGGACGTACACCCTGCGACTTGAGCTCTTCACTGCGGGTGTCGGTGGCCTGCTCGAACAAGGCGATGCGGGTCTCTGCCCAGAGCTCCTTACCTAGGAGGAAGGGAGAGTTGGCCCCGACGGCGAGCTGGATACCCGCGATCGCCTGTGAGGCGTTCCAGTACGCCGGGAACTCCTCGGGACTGACCTGCAGGTGCAGCTGCATCGACGTGCACGCCGCCTCAGGGACGATGCTGTCGGTGGTGACCTTGAGCCGCTCCGCTCCACGGATGGCGATCTCAAGATCCTCGCCTCGCGCCTCGAAGATCTGGTCGTTGAGCAGGCGGTAGCGCGGGTTGGCCGAGAGCGTCTCGGGGCTCATGTGCTCGATCCGCAACGTCGGCAGGATGCCCACCATCACCATGTGGGCCCCGACCTCGCGCGCCTTCGTCTCGGCCGCGTTGAGGCTTGCCCGTACATCGTCCTCGAACGCGGTCATGCCACCTCCGGACAGTCGTCTCGGTGGCACGTTGATCTCCAGGTTGAACTGGCCCAGCTCGGTGACGAAGTCGGGGTCGGCGATGGCCTCGAGTGCCTCGGCGTTCTTCATCGCAGGGTCGCACTGCTCGTCGACGAGGTTCAGCTCCACCTCCAGTCCTGTCATCGGCCGCTCGATGTCGAACCGGGACTCGCGGAGCATTCTGGCGAACACGTCCAGACACTGGCGGACCTTCTCGCGGTAACGGGTCCGGTCCTCGCGCGTGAACTCCCGGCGCTCGACTTCCTTCCCCATGACTGCGCACCTCCTCGAGCTGTGTCAGCCCCAGCGCACCCGTAGGCGCCGGAGAGGAGACCAGCCTGCCTTGACTCTTCGATCGACGCCAACCGAGTCGCTGATCCGTCCGAGCGACGGCGGCTACGCGCTTGCGGCCGTCCGCGCACCCACGGCCTGGGCGTAGAGGTCCGGACTACACGGGCGTCAACCTGCCAAGCCGCGCCGGAGCGGGAACGAGCTCCACACGTCGGGGTCGACGGCCTCGTCGAGGATCTTCCTCAACAGCCGGCACATCGAGTAGCCCGGCGACACCTGCTCGACTCGCTCGACTGCGAGCCAGGCGTGTGCGCCGCGTCCGTCCAGCCAGGCGGCGAAGGCGGTCAGCGCACCGGCCGGTGCCATCAGGCCGTCCGGAGCCGTGCGCATCACCTGTCGCCAGAGCTGGTAGTGGCTCCCTGCGTTCTCACGAGTCATCACCGTCCACGCGGCGTCTCGCAGGTCGAGCTGCTGAATCGTGAGCAGCAACGCCGCGGTGTCTGTGACAGGCATCTGCCCCGGCGCCTCCAGATGCCGGGTCAGGAGCTGGTCGAGCTGTGCCACATCCGGCGGTCGCATCTCCGGTTGCGCATTCTGGAGACATTGGCGGTCGCACTCCCTAGCGACCTCGTGCCCGACGTCGAGGTCCGCCGAGACGAACTCGGCCCTCAGCGACTCGCGGTCGGGCGCCTTCTGCAGCCCCGCCAGGACAGCCTCCGCTGCGACTCGGGAGGAGTCCCCGTCGTAAGGGCAGCCTTCCGGGCTACAGCAGCTCGCGTCGTCACAGGTGTACGACCACCAGCGCTCACCGTCGGCTCGCAACGCCTCCATGACTGTGATGCGCCGCCGGGCCAGCGCCCGGCGAAGTGGGTGCATGACCGTATCCGCCCGAGCTGCATCGGTGCTGAAGGCGACGAGGATCACCGGGTCGAAGCTGTGCTGCATGGCGACGCCGACGAGGTAACGCGCCTGCGCCTCGGCGCCCTCCGCGGAGTCCGCGAGATCGAGCCGAAGGCAGGGCCCGAACCGGCGGCGGGAGCCTTGGAGTGCGACCACGACGAGACTCTCTGACGGTGTGAAGCCCATCAGGTACGGGATCATCGCCACGACGTCACCGGGCCCATGCAGCGTCGTCATCGGCCTCTCGCCGCCTCGGCCCGGTGATGGTGCGGTGCCGTGTGTCCGGCCTCTGTTTTTCGACATGCCCTGATCCTGCGCGAGGCCGGCGCCGCCTTCGCGGTGTTGTGGTGAGGCTGTGGACAGCGAGACGGCGATGATGGCCCTGTGAGGAAAGAGGCGTCGGTGCTGCATTTGGACCTCGATGCCTTCTACGCTGCCGTCGAGCAGCGGGACAAGCCCTCCCTGCGTGGCAAGCCCGTCGTCGTCGGAGGAGTAGGGGCGCGCGGCGTCGTGGCGACGGCGTCCTACGAGGCCCGACGCTTCGGGGTGCGGTCGGCCATGTCGACGGCCGAGGCACGTTCTCGCTGCCCTCACGCCGCCTTCCTGTCCGGTCGCTTCGACGCCTACCGCAGCACCAGCAACGCGGTGATGGCGCAGCTTCGTGCACTGTCGCCTCTCGTCGAGCCGCTGTCGCTCGACGAGGCGTTTGTCGACCTGGCAGCCGGTGAGGCCGTACCCGACCTGTCCGCCGAGGGGCTTGCGGACGTCGCCCGCCGGATCAGGGCTGCGGTACGTGACGCGACCGGCGGGCTCACCGCCTCGGTGGGTATCGCCACTTCGAAGCTCGTCGCCAAGATCGCGAGCGAGCTGGACAAGCCCGACGGAGCCGTCGTGGTCGAACCCGGCACGGAGCGCGACCTGCTTCGTCCGATGCCAGTGACGGTTCTCCCGGGAGTAGGGCCTGCGACCGCGGAACGGTTGAGACGGATCGGCGTACTCATCGTCTCCGAGCTCGAGACCATCGGAGCCGACGAGCTCGTACGGGTGCTCGGCCGGTCGCACGGGAGCAGCCTGTTCGCCCTGGCAAGGGCCGAGGACGACCGGCCCGTGATCTCCGACCGCGAGACGAAGTCGGTGTCTGCCGAGGACACGTTCGAGACCGACCTCGTCGACCCCGTACTACTCGCGGCGATCGTTGACCGGCACGCCCGCAGCGTGTGCACGCGCCTTCGCAAGGCGAAGCTGTCGGGCCGCACCGTCACGCTCAAGGCGCGCACCCACGACTTCGTCACGCATACCCGGTCGGCGACCCTGGCCGGACCGACCGACCGGGCGGCATCGGTCAGCCGGATGGCGCGCGCCCTTCTCGCCGAGCTCGACACCACCTCCGGGGTACGTCTCCTCGGCGTCGGGGTATCCGGACTTGCGGACTGGATCCAGGACGTCCTGTTCCCCGCCGACGATGAGGGCGCCGACCCTCCCGAGGACGGTCTCCGGCTGCCAGCTGCCGAAGCGGGCACCGTGGTCGGCGGCCTGCAAGCGCCCTACCTTCTGCGGACGTGGGCTCCGGGAGTGGACGTCGAGCATACCGACCGCGGCGCTGGTTGGGTCTGGGGCTCCGGCCTCGGCCGGGTCACGGTTCGCTTCGAGACAGCCCGGACCGGCCCAGGCCCCGTCTGGACGTTCGCCTCTGACGACCCGGCCCTGCGCAGAAGGGCGCTCCCCGAGGTCTATGCCCCGGAGTCCTGAGCCTCCACGAACGAGACGAGGTCACCGGGCCGCAGCTGGGCGCAGCGACGAAGCTCCTCGGGATCGACCACTCCGATGACGGGGTAGCCGCCGGTCACCGGATGGTCGGCGAGGAACACGATCGGCTGGCCACCGGACGGCACCTGGACGGCACCCGTCACGACGCCCTCGCTCGGGAACGCACGGTCGAAACGACGGCTCAATGCAACGCCGCGGGTGGCCTGTAGCCGCAGCCCCACCCGGTCGGAGCTCGACGACACGGCATACTCCTGCGTCACGAACGCGGCGACCGCCTCGTACGTGAACTCGTCGGCACGGGGTCCCAGCCTGATGCGAAGACGGCTGGGGCCGGGAGCGCTGCGGTCCGGGACCGCGGCTGCGTCGACCGGAGGCCCGGCCGCGGCGGTCCCGATGGGCACCACGTCACCGGCTTTCAGAGGTGCAGGCCCGAGACCGGTGAGCGTATCCGTGGAGCGGCTGCCGAAGACTTCAGGCGTGTCGACGCCCCCCGAAACCGCCAGCCAGGCCCGCAGCCCGCTCGACGACGTACCGACCTCGACCCGCTGGCCGCCACGGACGGAGACCGCCTCGCCCCAAGGACGAGGGCTGCCGTCGACCGTCAGCGGGAGCTGTGCACCCGTCGCTGCGAGGCGCAGCGACTGCTCCGCGACGAACGCGCAGTCTCCTACCAGTACCTCGAGGCCGGCCGACCGCTCCGCGTTGCCGACCAGCCGATTGGCGAGCCTGAGGGCCACCGGGTCCAGCGCACCGGACGACGGGACTCCGAGATGCGCCCAGCCCGGTCTGCCGAGGTCCTCCACCAACAGCTGCGGTGCCGACTGGACGACGCGCAGCCCTCCAGTCCGCGTCACCGGGCCTCTTCGAACCGGACCCGGTCACCGGGCGTCAGGAGGGCCGGCGCGGCACGATCGGCGTCGAAGAGCACCGCGTCGGTGGTACCGATGAGCTGCCAGCCACCGGGCATCGCCCGCGGGTAGACGCCGCAGAACTCGTCGGCCAGACCCACCGAGCCCGCGGGGACCGAGGTGCGGGGTGCGTCTCGACGGGGAACATCCGGAGTGCGCGGCTCACTCGTGCAGTAGGCGAAGCCCGGCGCGAACCCGCAGAAGGCGACCCGGTAGCGGGCAGCGGTGTGGCGCCGCACCAGCTCCTGTGGCGAGCACCCCCACTGGCCCGCGACCAGGTCGAGGTCCGGGCCGTCGTAGCGCACGGTGATGACCCTCAGCTCAGTCGGCTCCGAGGCGTCGAAGCCGGCTTCTCGCGAAGCGTGGTCGATCTCGGAGGCGCGAGCCGACAGCGCTCTCTGCCAGCCGCGTACGTCAGCCACGTGGTCGAGCAGTACGGTGCGCGCCGCCGGCACCAGGTCACCCGGCGGCGCCAGGTCGAGGGTGCCGGCCGCGACCAGCCGTCTGACAAGCCGGTACGTCACCTGAGCCGCCCGAGCGTCCGCCACCTCGACCAGGAGCGCGTCCCGACCGACACGACGAAACCTCAGGGACGTCACCGGCTCACACCACCGCTGCCACGAGAGCTCCGTCGGCCTCCAGCGTGTCGCGCACCGCCCGGGCGAGGTCCGGTGCACCAGGGCTGTCCCCGTGGACGCAGATGCTGTCTGCAGAGACGTCGATCTCGACGCCATCCACGGTCGTGACGGTGCCCCTCTCGACCAGGTGTCGGATTCGTTCGGTCACCACCACCGGGTCGGAGATCAGCGCGCCGTCGACCTGGCGGGCCACGAGACGACCGACGGCGTCGTACGAACGGTCCGCGAAGAACTCCCGCCAGCCGCGCAGCCCTGCTTGCCGGGTTTGCTCGAGCAGGACCGAGTCCGGCAGCCCCAGGACAGGCAGCGCGAATGCTCCGCATACCTCGACCACCGCGCGCGCATGGGCGGGGTCGGTGGCGGCGCGGTTGTACAGGGCACCGTGCGGCTTCAGGTAGCCGACCGACCCGCCCTCGTCGGCTGCTGCGAGCAGCAGCGCTTCAACCTGCTCGCTGAGGTCGGCCACCAGCTCCCGGTGGCAGACCTCGACATCCCGGCGACCGAAGCCCTCCCTGTCGCGGTACGACACCTGCGCCCCGATCGCGACACCACGCGCGACGGCGATCCTGCACATCCTCCGCATCGTCGTGGCGTCGCCCGCGTGGAAGCCGCACGCCACGTTCGCCGACGAGACGACGGTGAGGAGCTCGTCGTCATACCCGAACCCCTCCCCCACGTCGGCGTTCAGGTCGTACCGGATCCGCATTGGTTCATTGTGTCGCCTCGGCGAGGTCCTGTGGACCGCCCGGCCCGCTGGTGGCCAGCCCTCAGGGCGGACGCTTCGACCACGGAGCGAGTACACCCAGCAGGTGGTCGCCCGGCCGCCAGAGCGCGTTGAGGGCCGCCCGGGAGATCTGCTCGGGGCTGTGCCACGCGGACCCCGTCGCGGTGACCTGCCAGCCCAGCACCAGCCTGCGACGCTTAGCGCCGACGGGAGCGAGGTCGCTCAGGGACCAGTCCTGCCCGTCACGTGGCGCGCCGGTCGCGCTCGTGAGGACCTCGACGACCGGGATGTCCCACGAGCTGGTCAACTCGAGCATCACGTCGGGTGACGAGGCTGGTGCGTACACGATGGCGGCTCCGAGCCGGAGCCGGCGTGCGTCGAGCAAGGTGCGAAGGGCTCTCGGGAACGACCTGTCGGCGGCGTCGTGGGCCAGCGGCACCCACTGACCGGCGGCGGTCGGGAGATCCTGCCCCACGGTGGCGAGAAGGTCGCCGCTCCGGGCGACTCCTACGACATCGCGGCCTGACTCCAGCAGCGTCGCGACGGCTGGCATCAGGACGCCGGTCGCTCCGACGACCAACGTGGCGGGGCCCCGGGAGTCGCCACCGGGCGTCCGGCCGTCAGAACGCCTGGAGCGGGAGCTCGTGTCCACTTCGACCTTCCAGGAAGTCGAGGTCGGCGCCCTCGTGTGCCTGACGTACGTGTTCGACGTAGAGCCGGGTCCAGCCACGCTCGGCGCCGGCCACGGGGCGGGGGGTCCATTCGAGCAACCGCTGCGTGATCTCGTCGGCGCTCACGTCGATGTCGAGGGTCCTGGCACCGACGTCGAGGACGACGGTGTCACCGGTCCTGACCGCGGCGAGCGGTCCACCGACCGCCGCCTCCGGTGAGACATGGAGGACCACTGTGCCGTACGACGTCCCGCTCATCCGGGCGTCGGAGATACGCACCATGTCCGATGTCCCCGAGGCCAGGATCACTCTTGGCAGTGGCAGGTTACCGATCTCCGGCATACCCGGGTAGCCGCGCGGACCCGCGTTGCGGACGATCAGGACGTCATCGGCGTGGACGTCCAGGTGGGGGTCGTCGGCGGCGGCCAGGTACTCCTCCAGGGAGTCCCAGACCAGGGCCCTTCCCCTGTGGCTCATGAGCCGGGGTGCGGCGGCAGACTGCTTGATCACCGCGCCGTCGGGAGCGAGGTTGCCGTACAACACGGCGATACCGGAGCCGGGCGGCTTCACCGGCTCGTCGAGCCCACGAATGACGTCGCGGTCGTAGCACCGGGCGCCGGAGTAGTTCTGTGCGAGCGTCCGCCCCGTCACGCTGACGACGTCGCGATGCAGCAGGTCGCCCAGCGTCTCGACGAGGGCGCCCATCCCGCCGGCGTAGGCGAAGTCCTCCATGAGGTACCGCCCGCTGGGCATCAGGTTCACCAGCATTGGGACGTCTCTGACAAGGGAGTCGAAGTCCGCCAGGTCGAGCCGGACCCCGGCCCTCCGAGCCAACGCGAGGAGGTGCACGACAGCGTTCGTCGACCCGCCGAGCGCCGCGTTGAGCCCGACGGCGTTCTCGAACGCTTCCCGGGTGAGAACCTTGCCCGGCGTGAGGTCCTCCTCGACCATCTCGACGATCCGGCGACCGGCGAGGTGCGCCAGAGTGTTGCGGCGGGAGTCGGCCGCCGGCCAGGCGGCGCTGTCGGGCAGCTGCATGCCGAGGATCTCCGCCACACAGGCGAGCGTGGATGCCGTCCCCATCGTCATACAGTGGCCCCGCGACCGTGACATGCAGGTCTCTGCCTCACGAAGGTCGGCGTTGCTCATCCGGCCCGCGCGGTGCTCCTCCGTGAAGCGCCAGACCGACGTGCCGGAGCCGATGTCGGTGCCTCTGAACTTGCCGTTGAGCATCGGACCACCGGTGAGCAGCAGGGTCGGGATGTCGACGCTCGCAGCGCCCATCAGGTAGGCGGGGGTCGTCTTGTCGCAACCGGTAAGCAGCACGACGGCGTCGATAGGGTTGGCGCGCAGCGTCTCCTCGAGGTCCATCGAGATGAGGTTCCGCAGCAGCATGGCGGTCGGCCGGACGAGTGGCTCGCCGGCCGAGGTCGTCGGGAACTCGAAGGGCACCCCGCCGGCCTGCCACACGCCGCGCTTGACGTAGTCGGCGACCTCGCGCAGGTGTGCGTTGCAGGGTGTCAGCTCCGACCAGCTGTTGGCGATCCCGATGACCGGTCGGCCCTCGAAGCTGTCGTCGGGCAGACCCTCCGACCGGAGCCAGGACCGGTGGATGAACCCGGTCTTCCCCGGGTCTGCCAGCCAGCCCGCGCTGCGCAGTGGTCGCGACCTCATGCGAACCTCGGGAGGTAGCGACCCTGGACCTCGAGCAGGTCGTCCGTGAGCGCCTCGGCCCGCGCGGTATCCGTCACGCCGCCGTCGGCGAGCATCGCCTCGACCACCAGCCCGCGGTCACCCTCCATGGCGGCCTCGACGGCCAGGTACACCGACGTGAGCCGGCGGTTGAGGATCGCCGTCAGCGGCGCGCCTAGGTCCGGGACCGACATGGCGCGGATTCCTCGCGCGGTGGCGATGCCAGGCACCTCCGGCGCGGCATCGGCCGGGATACCGGGCATCACACCGTTGTTGACCACGTTGCACGAAAAGGTGTCCCGGCGGTCGAAGAGGACCGACCTAACAAGGGCGATCAGCTGCTCCTGTTCGCCGCTGCTGCGGTCGAAAGCGGACTCGTCGAGGGGGACCTCGCCCGCAGCCTGTCGTCGCATGGACTCGTAGCGGTTGTCGCCCCACTCGAGGATCTCGCGCACGGAGAAGGCGTCGACCCCGAGCTGCTTGCCGAAGTATTCGCCGTTGGCCCAGCGCTCCGGGAAGAACTCCGTCACGTGGCGGTCGCCGGCGGCGGGGAAGGCGCCGTACCGGCGGAAGACCTCCCACGAGAACGGGTGGTGCCAGACCGACACGGTGCCGGGGAAGATCGAGCCGATCTCGTCGGAGTCGGGCTCCCCGACGAGCTCGCGGTCGACCCGCTCGCGCACGAGCGGCCAGGCGTCGCGGCCCCGCCACCTGAAGTCGTAGATGAAGGTCAGGTGGTTGATGCCACCGTAGAGAGTGGACGTCTCGGCCAGCGGCTTGTCGATGAACTCGGCCAGCTCACGCTGGATGTGGTGCATCCCGTGACACAGACCGACGACCTCTGCACCCGCGTACCTGTGCATCGCCATCACGTTGGCCGTCATGGGGTTGCTGTAGTTGAAGAACAGGGCGTCCGGCGCCAGGTCGGCGATGTCACGGGCCACCTCCACCATCACGGGGACCGTGCGGAGGAGCCGGGAGATCCCGCCAGGAAGTATCGAGTCGCCGACCGGCTGGTATACCCCGTGCCTCGTGGTCACGTCGTGGTCTGCCTGCCAGGCGGGACGACCTCCGATACCGATGCACGTGACCACGAAGTCCGACCCGGGGAGGACGACGGTGCGGTCCGGGGACGCCACGACACGGACCCTGTGACCGACCTGCCGTGCGTCGACCATGCGCTCGGCCAGACGCTGGGCGGTGGAGAGCGCCGCAGCATCGACGTCGACGAGCCGGATCTCCCAGGCACCGAGGTCGTCGGCCGAGATGAGGTCGGCGAGGAGGCCCCGGGTGAACACGGCGCTGCCGGCACCGATCAGGGTGAGGACGTGTCGGTCTTCGGCCATCGGGAGCCCTTCGTCGAATCAGTCGCGGAGTCGGACGGTGTTGCGGAGTTGACCGAGACTCTCGATACCGACCTCGACGACGTCGCCGTCGGCGAGGAACCGTGGCGGCGTGAGGAACGCCCCCGCCCCCGAGGGGGTGCCGGTCAGGATGACGTCGCCGGGCTCGAGAGTGGTACCCGCACTGACATGAGCGAGCACCGCGTCGATGTCGAACACCATCGAGGCGGTGTTGTCGTCCTGGACCCGCCGGCCGCTCAGGGTGGTCCAGATGTCGAGTGCCTGCGGGTCGGCTACCTCGTCCGCCGTTACCAGCCAAGGGCCCATGGGGGTGAACGTGTCGAACGACTTCCCGCGGGTCCACTGCTGGTCTGCGAACTGCACATCTCGTGCCGACACGTCGTTGGCGACCGTGTACGCCGCCACGTCACCCCGACTCGCGTGCCCCTCGGGGCCGCATCTGCGGCCGATGACCACGGCAAGCTCGGCTTCGTAGTCGACCTGCGACGTGAGCGCCGCAGGCACGACGATGTCGTCAGCCGGCCCGGAGACCGACGTCGGGTACTTGGCGAAGGTCAGGGGGCTGGAGGGCGGCGCCATCCCGGTCTCCGCGGTGTGGTCGGGGTAGTTGAGGCCGATAGCGATGATCTTGCCCGGTCGGTGGAGCGGGGCGAGAAGTCGAACCTCGGCGAGGTCGACGGTGTCGCCGGTTGTGAGGGCGCGCGCAGCCTCGAAGAGTCCACGACCGTCACGGAGCAGGTCGAGGAGCGGGTCGGCTGACAGCGTCGGGGCGAGCAGGTGGCACCGGTCGTCGGCGTCGACGACGGCCGCCACCGGCTCGGCGCCGAGGGTGACCCGGGCCAGCCGCATACTCATGTCCCTCCGCAGACTGCTCGTAATCCAACCATGACCGAGCAGGATCGTCCAGACTCACGCAGGTCGCGCCGCTGACGTGCGTGTTAGTGGTGAGACGGGACCCCGGCCTCACTGGACCGTGGTGGCTGCCTCGATGGGGCCTCTAGCGTCGGAAGCCGCTGGATCATCGTGTTGCTGAACAGGTACGTGTAGCCGGCGGCCACCAGCGCCTCGTCGTGTAGCGCGCTGCGTCCGTACGCGGACCCGTGCAGCCAGGCGAAGGCCGGGGCGCTCTGACCGGTGACGGCGTCCATCTCGACCTTGGGCTGGACGACCTCCCGCCGGATGTCGTCGTCGTCGAGGATGGTGTCGAACCCTTCGTGCGAGGCCGTGTGCGGAAAGACGACGTGGCGCTCCGACAGCTGCTTGAGCTCCTCCCACGTCATGGCGATGCGTTCACCGCGGAGGTCCTCGTCGACCAGGTATATCCAGTGGGCGCGGGCGAAGGCCTCCTGATGCGCGACGCTCGTGCTCAGGAACTGGGTGGCCACCGGGAACCAGGCCGTCAGGCCGAGCCTGTCGCACAACGGTGCCGCCACGACGGCGCTGTTGCGGTAGCCCTCGTAGAAGACGGGGAGGAAGCCCGGCTTGTCCTTGTGCCACTCACCGGTATCGAAGAGGGCGTCGAGATCGTCCAGGCTCACAGGAGCGAAAGCCTCGGCGTAGGCGGCGAGCTCACGTTCGAGGATCGGAAGGTTTGCCTGCGGTGTGCTGTGGTAGTTGACCACGCGAAGATACCGGCCCGCGCGGAAGGCTTTTGCATGCGAGGCGACTGTGGGTGCGCTCATGGCATCTGGTCGAAGTGCGCGTACGACAGCACCTGCAGCGCGGTGATGAGCGAGCCCTCGTCGCCTGGCCGGAAGTCCGGCTCCGGCACGAGCAGCCGGGCGTACGTGTCGAGGAGGTCGGCAAGGTGTTCCCCCTCTCGCAAGGCCGGTTCGCTCGCCGCCGCGGCGGCCGCTCGGCGCTCGTCGACGAGGGCCACGACCATCGGTATCCCTTCAGTGTCGAGTCGGCGGTCGTGGCAGCTGCGCAGCAGGTCGCTTGCTGTGGAGGCCTCGACCCCGTCGCCTGTTACGAACATTCTTCCTCCAGTGGCCGTAGGTAGCAGGTCCGTGATCGCCGGGACCGGCTCAGTCTGTGGTCGGGTAGGAGATGACGCCGATGAGCCGCTCGACCACGTCCGTCATGGCCACCCGTGCGGAGCTGAGGTACTGGCGCGGGTCCGGGTTCTTCGACGTCGCGACCGCCGCCTTGACGGCCTCGGTATAGGCGATGTTGAGCTGTGTGCCGATATTGATCTTCACCAGGCCTGCGCGCACCGCGCGGCCGATCCCGGGGTCGGACACGCCGGAGGACCCGTGCAGCACCAGGGGCACCGACAGCGCGTCTCTCAAGGTGCGCACCAGATCCAGGTCGAGGTCGGCGGTGGTCGAGGTCATGGCGTGCGAGGTGCCGACTGCAACGGCCAGGGCGTCGACGCCCGTCTCCGCGACGAACTGCGCCGCCTCGCCCGGATCGGTGCGGACGTGGGGGGCGTGTGCTCCGTCCTTGCCGCCGATCTCGCCAAGCTCCGCCTCCAGCCACCGGCCACGCGCATGCAGCACTTCGCCCGCGTACCGGGTGGCTGCGACGTTGTCGTCGTAGGGCATCGTCGAGGCGTCGAACATGACCGAGCCGAATCCGAGGTCGGCGGCCGCCTCGACGAGCTCCATGTCCTCGACGTGGTCGAGGTGGAGGCCGACAGGCACACCCGCCCCGCGAGCGAGCTCGAGGTATGCCGAGGCCACCGGAAGCAGCGAGTCGTGGAAGCGGACGGCGTTGTGGCTGAGCGCGAGGACGACCGGGGCGTCGGCCTTCTCGGCGCCGCGCACGATGGCCTCACCGTGCTCCAGCGTGATCCCGTTGAACGCGGGCACACCGACCCCGTCCGCCTGTGCCTGCAGCACCAGCTGCGACGTGTCGATCAGCAAGTGACCACCTCGATGCCCTGCGCACGGATGAGACCGAGGGTGCCCGCGTCCGCGGACGTGTCTGTCACGAGGGTGGCGATCGCCGAGAGTGGGGCGAGCCGCACCGGCCCTCGCTGGCTCAGCTTGGAGCTGTCCGCGACCACCACCAGGCGGGCGGCGCCTCCGATCAGCGCGCGGTCGGTGTGTGTCTCACCCAAGTTCATGCCCGTCAGACCCGTCCTCGGGTCGAGACCGAAGGCACCGCTGAACGCCTTGTCGATCTGGAACTCCTGAAGCGCCGAGACGGTGAGATGCCCGAGCAGGGACATCTCGTTCCGCCGCAGCACCCCACCGAGCACGACCAGATCGACTCCTGGGAACTTCGACAGCGTCATCGCCACGTTCAGGGCGTTCGTGACCACGGTCAGGTGCCGACGGGCGCCCAGGAAGGCCAGCATCGCCTCGGTGGTGGTGCCTCCACTGATCAGGACGGTGTCGTCCTCGTGCACCAAGGCTGCGGCGGCCTCACCGATCCGGGCCTTCTCCCGGGCATGGGCGGTGGCCCGGACGGGCGGTGCCGGCTCACCGGCGATGTCGGTGATGGCTGCACCACCGTGGACGCGTTCCACCAGGCCCTGGTCCTGAAGCTCGTCCAGGTCGCGGCGGATGGTGGAGGCGCTGGCACCGAGCAGCTCGGAGAGCTCCGCCACATGGCCCGAGCGGAAGGTCTGCAGGTAGTGCAGCAGCTCCTGCTGCCGCATCTGCCCGAGCACCCGCTTAGTAGCCCGCGCCACGGTCGGCTCGATTCAGGAGGGGACGGCCTTCTTCGTACCGGGTGACGTTCGTCGCGACGAGCTCGAGGACGTGCTCCAGGTAGCGCGGGGCGAGGCCGGCGACGTGCGGCGTGACCAGGGTGTGCGGCTCGTCCCACCAGACCGAGTCCGGTGGGAGGGGCTCGCGGTCGAAGACGTCGAGCGAGGCGTACCTCACCTGGCCGGAACGCAGAGCTGCCAGCAGGGCGGTCTCGTCGACGACGCCGCCCCGCGACACATCGACGACGCACGACTGCGGTTTCAGCTGTGCCAGCTCGCTCGCGCCGACAAGGCCGGCGGTGGCCGGCGTCCGGGGGGCGATCACCACCAGGAAGTCCGTGCGCGGCAGCACTGTGGAGAGCTCCTCGACCGCTCGAACCTCGACGAGGGGCAGATTTGCGTGCGGTCGCCCGGTCTCGAAGCGCGGCGTCGACGATGCCGTGGCGTCCGGGTCGAGACGCCTCACGCCGATGATGGTCAGGCCGAAAGGCTCCAGCAGGCGGGCCACCTCTCGGCCGATACGGCCGAAACCGAGGACGGTGACGGTGGCGCCGTCGACGCCCAGAGGTGTGAGCGAGGCGAGCCGGTCGGCGGCCGACGGCCAGCGCCTGTCGCGTCTCATCGCCTGGAGCACGGGCTGGTGGTGGGCCAACGCAAGCAGCGACATCACCGTGAACTCCGCCATCGGCACGGGAGCTATCCCGCCCAACGTGGTGATGTCGACGTCGCTCGCCCAGATCGGGTGTGTCATCACGTGCTCGACGCCCGACGTGTCGAGCTGGATCCACCGCAGCCTCGGGGCCTGTTCGGGCCGGGGGAAGACGTCGCTGGTGTGAAGGACGTCGACCTGCGACCAGACGGCGTCCGTGATCTCGTCCGGCGACGAGACGGCGAGCCTCTGTACGCCGAGGCGGGGGCACGCGCGGGCGAGCGTCTCGAGCCAGGCATCGTCGAAGTCAAGGGTGGTCAGGTAATTCATTCTCTCGCGCACGGGGACGAGCCTCACTTGATCCCGGTACGCGCCAGGCCTTGGACGAAGTAGCGCTGGAGCAGCACGAAGAGGACGACGAGAGGGAGACAGGTCAAGAGGGCCATCGCCATCAGCCCACCGTAGTTCGCGTCGTACTGCCCTTGGAGGAATCGCAGCGACACAGGCAAGGTGTAGAGCTCCGGCGTCTTCAGGACGATGAGGGGCCACAGGAAGTCGTTCCACTGGGCCATGAACGACAGCAGCACCAAGACGGCGATGAGCGGCTTGCACAGCGGCAGCACGATGCGCAGGAAGATCGTCAGGTTCCCGGCTCCGTCGACCCTGGCCGCCTCGAGCAGCTCGTCGGGCACGGACTGCATGAACTGGCGGGCCAAGAAGATGCCGAACGCGGTCGCGGCCGAGGGCAGGATCACGGCCCAGAAGGTACCGAAGATCCCAAGGGCGGAGACCATGCGGAACTGAGGGATCATGATGGCCTGCGCCGGGATCATCATCGTGCTGAGGATGAGGAAGAAGAGCGGGCTCCGTCCCCAGAAGTGGAGCTTGGCGAAGGCGTACCCGGCCAGCAGGTTGCAGGTGACTGCCACCGCGGTGGTGATGGCGGCGACGAGCACCGAGTTGGTGAACCAGGTACCGATCGGGAACCTGTCGAACAGGTTGGTGAAGTTGTCGGTCGTGAACCTGGCCGGCCACAGGTGCGTGCCACCGTTGAAGAGCTCCGACTTGGGGGTGAACGCCACGACCAGCATCGCGTACAGCGGGAACAGCATGACGGCGCAGATGGACGCGCAGACGCCGAACCGGGTCCACGTGCGCATCTCAGGCCTCCTGGCGGCTGCTGCGCAGCTGGATCAGGCTGAAGACGAGCGTGATGACGAAGAGCACGACGCCGATCGTTGCCCCGTAGCCGAAGTCCCGGGACGGTCCGAAGCCACGGTCGTAGGCGTAGGTCACCAGCATGGAGGTGGAGAACCCGGGACCGCCGTTCGTCATCACGTACACGACGTCGAACACCTGGAACGACCAGATCACGTTCATGACCACGAGGAAGAGGGTCGAAGCTCGCAGCATGGGCACGGTGATGAACCTGAACTGCTGTAGTTCGCTCGCCCCGTCGAGCTGGGCGGACTCGTACAGGTCCTCGGGGATGTCCTGGAGCCCAGCCAGGTAGATCACCATGGCGAAGCCGATCCGGGTCCACAGGGTCATGAGGACCACCGACAGCATCGCCAGTCCCCCGTTGGTCTGCCAGTCGACGTTGCCGAGGCCGAGCGACCGCGTGACACCGTTGAGGATCCCCACGCCCTCGTCGAACAGGAGCAGGCCGATCAGCGACGTCACCAGGCCGCTGATCACGATGGGCAGGTAGATGATGGTGCGCAGGCTGTTGCGGGCGGGCAGGGCGCGGTTGAGCAGGTTGGCCAGCACCAGACCTATCGCGACACTCGTCGGCACCGTTGCAGCCGTGAACACCAGACTGTTCAGCAGAACCCGCCAGAAGACACTGTCGGTGAAGAGGGTGCGGTAGTTGTCGAGCCCTACCCAGGTGGCGGGGCCGAAGGACTTCGCGTCCTGCAGCGACAGCAGCAGAGCCCAGCCCAGCGGGACGAAAAGGAACAGCGTCAGAAGGACGAGGTTCGGCCAGACGAAGAGGTACCCGGTGACCCCCTCACGGATGACCAACTGTCGGCGCCCGTGCGACCCGCCACGCTCCGCGGTCGTCCTGTCGACCGTCTCGACCGCGGCCACGCTCAGCCCTTCGCAGCTGTCTCGACCGCGTTGGCGATGTTGGACAGCGTGTCGTCGACGCTCTGGCCGCTCGTGAAGCACTGCTCCAGCTGATCCGCCAGCAGGGTGTTGATCTGCCCGAAGAAGGGCACGGTCACCTGAGCAACGTCGTCTGCGGTCATGGTGGTGGCCTGCTGCGCGAAGATCGGCATCAGGTCAGGCCTGGTGGCGTAGTTCAGCTTCTCCCCCACCAAGGACTGAAGGGTCGGGAGCTCGACCGCCTCCTCGCAGAACGCCGACATGTTGTCGGCGCTGACCATGAACCTCAGGAACTCGGCGGCGAGGTCCGGGTCCGAGGCCTGCTGAGTCGCCACCAGCGCGTTCCCACCGAGGTCGGACGAGGCGCGCGCGTCCTGCGGCTGGAACGTAGCCTTCCACTCGAACTTGTTCTTGACGCCGTCGTCGATTCCAGGGAGCAGGAAGTCCCCGACGAACGACATGGCGATCTTCTCCGAGATGAAGACGGTGTCCGGGTAGGCGCCCTTGATGGACGTGTTCTTCGGCACCCACTCGTTCTCGAAGAAGCTGCGGGTGAACTCCAGCGCCTTGGTCCCCGGGGCGCCGACGATCGCCGCCGTCTTGAGGTCGCTCTCGAGAAGCTTTCCGCCGGCCTCGAACAGCCAGGTGAGCCACCGGTAGGCGCCGGCCGCCTGCCAGTCGTACGCGAAGGGCGCCACGTCTGCGCCGAGGCTGGCCTTGAGCTTGTTGGCGACGTCGCTGAACTCCGACCAGCTCCACGCGCTCCCGAGCGAGTCGGGGACACTGGTGATACCCGCGGCCTGCAGCATCGCCGGCTGGTAGACGATGCAGGTCGTATCGGTCTGGTGGGGCACTCCGTACGGCTTGCCATCGAACTGGACCGCTTGGTAGAGGGCCGGGATGAAGTCGGAGGTCAATGTCGAGTCGAGATGTCCGGTGAGGTCGAGCAGCTGGTCGGTGCTGCTGTAAAGACCCATCGTCGGATAGTCGACGCGGAAGACATCGGGTGCTGTGCCGGCTTGCAGCTGGGCGTCCACACCGGTGAACATCTCTGCATAGGGCACGATCTTCAGGTCCACCGTGACGCCGCTGTTCGCTGCCTCGAACGCTGACGCCAGCCTCTTGAATGCACTCGCCTCGGCGTCGCTGGCCCAGGTCATGAACGTCACGGTCTTCTTGCTGGTGCTGGAGTCGCTGCTCGACTTGCTGAAACCTCCGCATCCCGTGAGCCAGGTGCTGGCGGCGACGCCGGTGGCTCCGGCGAGGAACTGGCGACGTGTAACCGACATGGTCAGCCCTCCATCAGGGGTGGAGATGGGTCCACTTGCGATGCATGACATCCCAGCACGCTCGCTCAGAATCTGTCAATAGTGAGCAAAACTCTTTCTGTAACTGCTCGCTTATGCTTGACTTGTTTACGAGTCGACCGTCGTGCGCGGCGTCTTGCACGAGCGGAGGTCACATGAGCACTCCCACCCGAGACATCCGGACGGGGCCGACACCAGGAGGCGGCCGGCCCGGCCACCTGACGACCGCCGAGTTCCGTACTCAGCCGGAGATGTGGCGACGCGCCGCAGCGACCTCAGTGGACGAGCTCGGCCTTCTCCCCCGGCCTGGCGAACGCGTGCTCGTGCTCGGGTGCGGAACGTCCTTCTACATCGGCGAGGCGTACGCCCGCCGACGGGTCGCTTCGGGCCAGGGCCCCAGCCGGGCGGCCGTCCCCTCGGAGCTCGACGGCGTCGCCGACGACGAGGTGGTCCTCCTCGTCTCGAGGTCGGGGACGACCGGAGACCTCGTCACCGTCGCGAAGCGGCTCACCTCGAGCCACCGGGTCGTCGCGGTCGCCGGAACGCGCGACGGCATCGCGACGCTCGTCGACGACACGGTGCTGCTCGACTACGCCGACGAGGCCTCGGTCATGCAGACACGCTTCGCAACGACCAGCCTCGCTCTGCTGCGCCGGTCACTGGGAGAGGACATCCAGGCTCTGGCGAGCCAGGGCGAGCGGGCGATGACCTCACCTTTGCCGATGACAGGCACCGAGCTCGACCGGCTGAGGCATGTCGTGTTCCTCGGGACCAGGTGGTCCGCGGCGCTGGCACAGGAGGCGGCGCTGAAGGTCCGGGAGGCGGCCGGATTCTGGACCGAGGCGTACCCCTTGTTCGAGTACCAGCACGGGCCCATCTCCTGCGCAGGCGAGAGCTCGTTGGTCTGGGCACTGTGCGACGTACCGGCCAGTGTCGCGGCCGACATCACGGCGACGGGCGCGAAGCTCGAGGTCGGGGCGCTGGATGCTCAGGCGGAGCTGGTCCGAGTCCACCGTCTCGCCGTGGAGTTGGCGTTCAGAGGGGGTCGCGACCCCGACCTCCCGCGGCATCTGAGCCGCTCGGTCGAGTACTCGGAGCTCTGAGACGGCATGCCCGTCCTGCAGCTCTTCGCCGGCGCCATGGAAGACTCGCACGACAAGCTCCTTGCCTTGTGCCTCGAGGTTTCGCGTGCCCTCTACCTCGAACCGGGCGATGTCGTCGCCACCCTCGTGGTGGTGGCCGAGACCGTCATACCGGGCCACGACAACGCAGCGTGGCCAGTCGTCGTGATATATGGGTCCCGGCGCGCACCGGACACCATGGCGGACGCCTGTGAGCGGGTGCGCTCCCTCGTCGCGTCCTGGACCCCCGGAGCGGGCGACAACGCATGGGTGACATGGCAGCCGCCAACGAGTTGACACCTTCCCGGCTGCTCGTCGTCGGCGAGCTCTGCGCCGACATCGTGGTGCGCCTCGACGATGCCCCTCGCTTCGGGCAGGCCGAGGCTGTGGTGCCGTCGACGACGATCGTGCTTGGTAGCTCGTCGGCCATCACGGCCTGTGGCGCGGCGGCGATGTCGGTGCCGACTGCCATGGTCGGAGTCGTGGGCGACGACCTGCTGGGAGCGTTCCTGCTCCGAGAGCTCGACGAGCGAGGTGTCGACACGGCGTCGTGCCGCGTGGATGCCAGCACCCCGACCGGGACGTCGACGATCCTGACGATGCCCGACGGAGATCGCTCGATACTCACGGCAATGGGCTCGATCGGGCGCGTTCGGACGAGTGATGTGCCTGAGCGGCTCCTGGCCGCATCGTCGCATGTGCACGTGGGCAGCTACTTCCTCCAGGACGCCTTGCAACCCGACCTCTCGGACTTCTTCCGAGACTGCAGGGCGCGCGGGATGAGCACGTCGCTCGACCCCAACTACGACCCGCGTGAGACATGGTCCGGTGGCATCGCCGACGTACTGCCGCAGGTGGATGTCTTCTTCTGCAACGAGCAGGAGGCGTCGGCCATCTCCGGGTTCAGCGGCGGTGACAGCGCCGTCGACTGGCTGGCTCGTCGGATGCCGGACCACGGGCAGATCGTCGTCAAGAGGGGAGCCCGAGGTGCCCGTCTCGACGTCTGCGGGCCCGAGGGCAGCGTCGAGACGTACGCCGCCGCACCCCCCTCGCACGAGGACGACGTCGTCGACACGGTCGGCGCGGGCGACAGCCTCGCAGCCGGCTACCTCGCGGCCAGACTCCGAGGCATGGCCGTCGACGAGGCGCTGCGAGTCGGCGTCCGCAACGGGACCGCCTCGACCCGCGCGGCCGGTGGTACAGCGGCCCAGCTCTCGTGGGACGAGGTATCCGAGCACCCGACCCGCGACCGGTAGGGTCCTCCCCGTGACGACGCCCCCAACCCCATCTGATGCCCCCCCTACGCCTCCTGCAGCCGACCGGCGGCCCATGAAGAGGACCCACCACGGCGACGTTGTCGTCGACGACTTCGAGTGGCTGCGCGACAGGGACGACCCGGCCACGACCGCCTACCTGGAGGCCGAGAACGCCTACTCGGCCGCTCAGACGGCGCACCTCGCCGACCTGCGTCAGGCGATCTTCGGGGAGATCAAGAGCCGGACCCAGGAGACCGACCTTTCCGTACCGAGCCGTACCGGCGGCTTCTGGTACTACCGCCGGACCATCGAGGGCTCGCAGTACCCGGTCATGTGCCGCACGCCTGCCAGACCCGACGACTGGACACCGCCGCCACTCAGCCCGGATGTCGAGGTACCCGACGAGGAGATGCTGTTGGACTGCAACGCCCTTGCTGAAGGTCACGACTTCTTCGCGATGGGTGCCTTCGCCGTGACCCTCGACGACTCGCTGCTGGCCTACTCGACAGACGTCGTGGGGAACGAGCGCTACACGATCCGCGTGAAGGACCTGCGCACGGCGGAGCTGCTGCCCGACCACATCGACAACACGCTCCATGGCGCGACCTGGTCCGCGGACGGCACGCACCTCTTCTACAGCACGGTCGACGACGCCTGGCGGCCCGACAAGATCTGGCGGCACGCTCTCGGCACGGACATGTCAGCCGACGTCCTCGTGCACACCGAGACCGATGCGCGCTACGCGACGTCGGTCGGTCGTACGACATCGGACCGCTTCCTCGTCATCGTCTCCGGCTCCAAGATCACGTCGGAGGTGCGGCTGCTCGAGGCCGACGACCCCACGGGGACGTTCCGTGTAGTCGTTCCGCGGGCCGACGGCGTCGAGTACCACATCGAACACGCGGTGATCGGCGGGGAGGACCGACTCGTGGTTCTCCACAACCGCGGGGCGCTCAACTTCACGCTCGGCACCGGGCCGATGGCGTTGTCGTCTCTCGAGGACCTCGAGACGGTCATACCCGCCAGTGACGAGGTACGGCTCAGCGACGTCGATGTGTCAGCGGCGACGATGGTCGTCAACCTCCGCGAAGGTGGCCTCAGCCAGGTCCGCGTCTTCGCTTTGACCGACCAGGGCATCGGAGCCGGGTCGAACATCGACTTCGACGAGCCTCTGTTCGAGGCAGCCGGTATGGGGTTCTCCGACTGGCGGCAGCCGTTCGTCCGGGTCAGCTTCTCCTCGTGGGTCACCCCGGCAACGGTCTTCGACTACGACCCGGCGAGCGGCGACCTCTTGCTCCGCAAGCAGCAGCCGGTGCTGGGCGGCTACGAGGCCTCCGACTACGTCCAGTCGCGGGAGTGGGTCACCGGTCGAGACGGCGCGCGGATCCCCGTCTCGATCGTGCGCCACGCGCAGGTCGAGCCGCACAGCCAAGCCCCGTTGCTGCTGTACGGCTACGGCTCCTACGAGATCAGCATGGACCCGTCCCTCAGTGTGGCCCGGCTGTCGCTCCTCGACCGTGGCATGGTCTACGCGGTCGCCCACGTCCGAGGCGGCGGCGAGATGGGCCGCGGCTGGTACGAGCACGGCAAACTGCTCGAGAAGAAGAACACCTTCGACGACTACGTCGACTGTGCGCGGTACCTCGTCGACAGCGGCTGGACGGCACCCGAGCGACTCGTCGGGCTGGGCGCAAGCGCAGGTGGCCTCCTGATGGGTGCCGCGGCGAACTCGGCGCCCGACCTGTTCGCCGCCATCGTGGCGCACGTGCCGTTCGTGGACGCACTGACCACCGTGCTCGACCCGTCGATACCCCTCACCGTGATCGAGTGGGACGAGTGGGGGGACCCGTTGCACGACCCGGAGGTCTACGCGTACATGAAGTCGTACACGCCGTACGAGAACGTCCAGGCGCGCGACTATCCGGCGATCTACGCCATCACGTCGATCAACGACACGCGGGTGCTCTACGTGGAGCCGGCGAAATGGGTTGCCCGGCTGCGCCGGACAGTCACCGACGCCAACCCGATCCTCCTCAAGTGCGAGATGTCCGCTGGCCACGGTGGAGCCAGCGGTCGCTATGACGCGTGGCGGGACACGGCCGACTTCTACGCCTGGATCATCGACCGGGCCGGCGCCCGACGGGAGCCGTCGCCCGGTCGCGGGGAGCCGGCGTAAGAACCTCCTGAGAGCTGCAACGCCGGGGCAGGCGGAGGCGTTGACTCAGTATCTTCCGCAGCCCGTGGAGGTCGAGTTGCCACCAGTTTCGGGAATCAGCGACGCCCCTCAGGCGTTGCCGTGAAACGTAAACCCGTGTGAGACGCTTCAGAGAGGGGCCCCGTGACCACACGTCGCACCACCACAGTTGAGTCACGAGACGGCGCGATCGAGGGCCGTGACAGTGTCGGTATGTACCTCGACGAGATCGCCCGTACGTCACTCCTCGACGCCGCCACAGAGGTCGAGCTGTCGAAGGCCATCGAGGCCGGCCTGTTCGCGGAGCACCTGCTCGAGATCGGGCGAGTCGGCCGCGCCAAGGGCGGCGCTCCGAAGTACGCCACCCGTGAGGAGCTCGAGTGGCTCGCTGACGAGGGCCGGCAGGCCATGCAGCGCTTCATCCAGGCGAACCTGCGCCTGGTCGTCTCCATCGCCCGCAAGTACGGCCGCTCGGCAATGCCGATGCTCGACCTCGTACAGGAAGGCAACACCGGACTCATCCGAGCCGTCGAGAAGTTCGACTACGCCAAGGGCTACAAGTTCTCCACCTACGCAACCTGGTGGGTCCGCCAGGCCATCACTCGCGGCATCGCCCAGCAGGCCAGGGTCGTCAGGCTTCCGGTCCACGTCGTGGAGGAGCTCAACCAGATCGGGTCAGCCCGCAGGACGCTCGAGAGGCAGATGGGCCGCGACCCCGAGCCCGAGGAGATCGCGACCGAGCTCGACATGACGCTCGAGCGGGTTCTCGACCTCATCAGCTGGGGACGCGACCACGTGAGCCTCGACACGCCGGTCGACGACGAAGGTGACACCTCGCTAGGCGACCTCGTCGCACGCGAGACCACCCCCGGTCCGGACACCGCCTTCCTCGATGTCGAGTCGCGCCAGCGCCTCGACGAGCTCGTCGAACTGCTCGACGACCGCTCGGCCGACGTCATCCGGTCGCGCTACGGACTCGTCGACGGTCGCCAGGAGAAGCTCGCCGACATCGGGGCGCGGCACGGCGTCTCGGCCGAACGAGTCCGCCAGCTCGAGCGCGAGGCGCTCGCGCAGCTGAGACGTCTGGCCGACCCAGACCTGGCCGCCTGAGCCCCGACTCCCCACCACCGCTAGGCGCATCAGTCGCGACCGGTCTCGCCACGGACCAGCTCGGACCAGAGCCGGCGTACGGCCGTCCTCAGCTGGTCAGGGGAGCCCTCATTGACGATCACGTGGTCCGCGACCGCGAGCCGCGCCTCCCGTGACGCCTGCGCTTCGATGCGGGACCGGGCTTCGTCGGCGGGCATGCCTCGCAGGCGGGTGAGCCGGTCGAGCCGTACCTCGGTCGGTGCGTCGACGACCACCACCGTGTCGAACTCGCCGCTCCGGCCGGTCTCGACCAGGAGTGGGATGTCGTGTACCACGAGCTGTCCCGCGGCGGCAGCCGCTTCCCGCTCCGACGCACGGGCGCGCACCCGAGGGTGCACGATCGCCTCCAGCCGGGTCCGCGCGTCGGCATCGCCGAAGACGAGCCGAGCCATGGCCTCGCGGTCCAGCTTGCCAGCGGGTGTGAGAATGCCCGTCCCGAACTGGTCGACGATCTCGACGAGACCCCCGGAGGCAGGCTCGACCACCTCACGGGCGAGCTGGTCGGCGTCGATGATGAGGGCTCCGAGCTCGGACAGCAGAGCGGTGACTGTCGACTTGCCCGAGCCGATGCCACCGGTGAGCCCGACCCGAACCATGTCCGACAGCCTGCCATGCTCACCGACGTAGGCCCGTTCATTGCAATCGCGGCAGGGTCGCAGCGGACCGGAGGCTCGTCCGTCGGTTCTCCCCCCTGCTCAGCGCACTCTCGACGATGGCGCCCTGTAGCTGCTCCGGTATCGGTGCGGGCTGGTGCCACGAAGTCTGGCGAAGTGGTGCCGAAATGCCGTCGCGTTGCTGAAGCCCGCCCGCGTCGCGATCCGTTCGATGGTCTCGTCCGACTCCTCGAGCATCTGCTCAGCGAGCAGCAACCGCTGGTTGGTGACCCAGTGGTAGGGCGTCGTACCGGTCTCGGCCTTGAAGCGTCGGGCGAAGGTGCGCGGAGCCATCAGCGCCTTGCGAGACAGAGTCTCCACGCTCAGATCCTGGCGCAGGTTGATCCTCATCCACTCCAGGACCGGCTGCAGCGTGTCAGCCGTGTAGTCGGGAACCGGCGACTCGATGAACTGCGCCTGGCCGCCGTCGCGGTGCGGGGCGATCACCATGCGCCTCGCCACGGTGGCCGCGACACTGGCACCGAACTCCTGCCTGATCACGTGCAGGCAGGCGTCGAGACCGGCGGCCGAGCCGGCTGACGTGATGACCGACCCGTCGTCGATATAGAGGACGTCGCACTTGACCTGGGCCAGCGGGAACCGCGACTGGAGCTCGTCGACATATCGCCAGTGCGTCGTGCACAGCCGCCCGTCGAGGAGTCCGGCCTCCCCCAGCACGAACGCCCCCGCACAGACGGAGAGCAGCCGGGCGCCCCGGTCATGGGCCATCCGAAGCGCCTCGATCACCGGGGGCGGCACATGCTGGTCGCGTGGCATCGCCGGAAGGCAGATCAGATCGACGTCGCTCAGCGCGTCGAGCCCGAGGCTTACGTCGAGACCGAACCCCGGAATACTGGTCGGGACCTTCCCCGGCTGCGGGGCGCAGACACGGAAGTCGAAGCTGGGAACTCCCTGGTCCGCGCGGTCCAGTCCCCACGCCTCGCAGAGCACCCCGAGCTCGAACGGAGCGACTCCGTCGTAGACGAGGGCGGCAACAGTGGTCAGCACGCCGGCCAGCATGGCACAAGTCTGGCAGGAAATGGAGCAAGGGCGACACTTCTGCCACTACAGTCCGAAGCTACGAGCGGGCAGACTGGTACCCATGAACTCGTTAGCACTTCTCGTGATGGTCGCCACCGCCACGACGTTGATTGTGTGGTTCGCGCTGCGACTGACCTCCTTCATCAAGGCCGATGGCTACGGCTTCCGCTCCTCGTCCGGCCTGCCCCGCGACTGGGCACCTGCGGATCTCCCGAGCACCCCGTACGTTGCTAAGCCGCACTACTGAGACGCCTGCCGTCCGACGACGAAGGCGCCCGCCCCGCAGACTGGGGGTGGGCGCCTTCGTCGTCGAAGGCGCGGGCTACTGGCCGCCGGTGAGCTTCTCGCGCAACGCCTGGAGCGCCTCGTCGGAGGCGAGCGAGCCGTCGGCGACGTCCGCCGGGGTGGCTGGGGCAGCTGGTGCCGCCTCGGCAGCGTCCTCTGACGAGTAGGTGGAGGCTTCCGAGGCCTCGACGTCGGCCTTCTGGGCCTCCTCGACCTGAGCCTTGTGCGCCTCCCAGCGTGTGTGGGCCTCGGCGTACTGCCGCTCCCACGCCGCCTTGGCGTCGGCGTACCCCTCCAGCCACTCGCCTGTCTCGGCGTCGAAGCCCTCCGGATAGAGGTAGTTGCCTGCGTCGTCGTACGACGCCGTCATGCCGTACAACGTCGGGTCGAAGTCGTCGGCTGTGGCGTCCATACCCTCGTTGGCCTGCTTGAGCGAGAGCGAGATGCGACGACGTTCGAGGTCGATGTCGATGATCTTGACCATGACGTCGTCGTTGACCTGCACGACCTGCTCGGGGATCTCGACATGCCGCTCGGCCAGCTCGGAGATGTGCACGAGGCCCTCGATCCCCTCCTCGACCCGCACGAATGCGCCGAACGGGACGAGCTTGGTGACCTTGCCGGGCACGATCTGACCCATCTGGTGGATGCGCGCGAACTGCTGCCAGGGGTCCTCCTGAGTCGCCTTGAGCGACAGCGACACCCGCTCGCGGTCCATGTCGACGTCGAGCACCTCGACGGTGACCTCCTGACCGACCTCGACGACCTCACCGGGATGGTCGATGTGCTTCCACGACAGCTCGGAGACGTGCACGAGACCGTCGACTCCGCCGAGGTCGACGAACGCGCCGAAGTTGACGATCGACGAGACGACGCCTGGCCGGACCTGGCCCTTCTGCAGCTGAGTCAGGAAGTTCTGGCGCACCGCGGACTGCGTCTGCTCGAGCCACGCCCGCCGGGAGAGCACGACGTTGTTGCGGTTCTTGTCGAGCTCGATGATCTTCGCCTCGAGCTCCTTGCCGACATACGGCTGAAGGTCGCGGACGCGGCGCATCTCGACCAGCGAGGCGGGGAGGAAGCCGCGTAGCCCGATGTCGATGATGAGCCCGCCCTTGACGACCTCGATGACCGAACCGGTCACGACGCCGTCGTCCTCCTTGATCTTCTCGATGGTCCCCCAGGCGCGCTCGTACTGTGCCCGCTTCTTGGAGAGGATCAGCCGGCCCTCCTTGTCCTCCTTCTGGAGGACGAGGGCTTCCACCAGGTCGCCGACGGCGACGACGTCACCGGGGTCGACGTCGTGCTTGATCGAGAGCTCGCGGGAGGGGATCACACCCTCGGTCTTGTACCCGATGTCGAGCAGGACCTCGTCCCGGTCGACCTTCACGATGATGCCGTCGACGATGTCTCCGTCGTTGAAGTACTTGATGGTGGCGTCGATCGCGGCGAGGAAGTCCTCTTCCGTGCCGATGTCGTTGACCGCGACCTGCGGTGTCTCCTGCGCGGCGGGAGGGGCCTCGATGCTGCTCGTCATAGGGATGTGGAACTCCGTTGGATGGGGGTCGGTGGTGCGTGCACGCCGAAGGCCTTCTGATCGCGTTCCCACCGAGTGACCCGGACCGCGATAGACCTGGGATGAGAATTACGAGCACGAGCCTGCTCCGTCTGAGGTGTGCAGGCCTTGGCACCTCTCAGGATACTGGTGTCGCGTCCGCGGGGTCAACGCGAGGCGTATCCCACGGCCAGGCGGTCAGGTCACCGCTGCGGGCCTGGGCGTGGAGAAGCTTCGCTGCCGCACGCGAGACGGCATTGCCGGGAGCCCTGCCGGCCAGCTCGATCAGGGCCCAGAGGTCGGTCGCACGCCCCTGGGTGACGGGATCCGTGAGGCGTCCCGGTGCGGAGTCGACGAACGCGGCGATGAGCGGCTCGATGAGTCTAGGGTCACGCTCGAACCGGGTGAAGTTGCCGACGTCGGTGTGAATCGAACCGGCGTGTGCGAACTCCCAGTCCACCAGCCCCGTCACCGCACCGGTCGGGGGGTCGACGAGGAGGTTCTTGGGGTTGAAGTCGCTGTGCGCGAGAACCACGCGCGCTGGCGTACGAACGGCGGCCTCGTCGAGGAGGGACTGTGCGGCGTCGGCGAGCCGGCTCAATGCCAGCCAGTCGCGCGTCGACCAGCTCGCGAGCCTGCTGGTGTCGCGGTGGTACTGCGCCCACTCCCTCAGGTCGGAGGGGAGCCCGCCGGGTGACACGGTGAGCGTCGCGTCACTGAAGGACCCGGACCGCAGGAAGGGGATCCCGGACAGGGAACCGAGGACCGAGCCCACGTTGTGTGCCAGCGTCTCCAGGTGATGACTCTCGGGTGCTGCCCGAAGCACCTGGTCGAGCGCGACCCCCGGCAGCCGTTCCGTGACGAGGATCGCGGGCTCCGTCTCGGTGGCACGACGCAGTTCGAGCACGGCCGGTACCGCGAGAACTCCCCGCACGAGCCTCAGCAAGCTGGCGTCAACCTCGGCCCGCTCCGGGTGGCGACGGTAGATGCGTAGTACGACGGCGTCGTCGTCACCCACCAGGAACGTCTCACCGCTGTAGCCGCCCGGCAGAGGTCGCGTAGGCGTGCCGAACCAGTCCAGCACCAGATACACCCCACCAGTTGGGCGAGGCGGCGTTCTGCCACCTCGCTCGCCCTCACTCGTCCCGACGAGCTCGCCAGCCCACCATGCGCCTGGCGAGCCTCTGTCATCGTCGCACGATGTGGACGCCGGACCGGGGAAGTCGTCGCCGTGGCTACCATCGAGCGGTGACCGAATACCAGATCACCTACTGGCGGGAGGTCCCGTCTCTCGTCACCGCTCGAGACGGTGACGATGTGGTGAAGTCACCGCTCCCGGCGCGCTTCCAGGAGGCGGTCGACGAAGCAGCCATGCGGCTCGGCGACGCGGCGGCCGACGACTACCTGGCCGGCTGGCGCCGCGGCGAGTGGGTGAGCGCTGAGGGCACCCCTGCCGCCGTCGCCGACGACGTGTGCGCCCTGGTCGAAGCCGAGTGGACGATGACGAGGATGTCGTCATTTCTCGACGCACTGATACCTATGGAGGGCGCCCAGTGAACCGACTCGCTCAGCTGATCGAGGGCCGGGGCCTCGTCCTCTTCGACGGTGGGATGGGCACCCTCCTCCAGGAGCGTGGTCTCGACGACGGTGGTTGCGGTGAGCTCTGGAACGTCGAGCGGCCAGAGGCCGTCCGGGCGATCCATGAGGAGTACGCCCTGGCCGGTGCGACGATCCTGACGACCAACACGTTCGGGGGTACCGCTCCTAGGCTCGCGATGCATGGACTGGGCGACCGGGTTGAAGAGCTCAGCCGGGCCGGCGCAGAGCTCGCGCAGGACGTGGCGCGCCGGCACGGCGCACTCGTGGCCGGCGGGCTCGGTCCGACCGGGGAGCTGCTGGCTCCGCTCGGCACACTGGAGCCAGACGATGCTCAGGCCATCTTCGCCGAGCAGCTTCGCGGGCTGGTGGCCGTCGGTATCGACCTCGTGCTGGTCGAGACCATGAGCGACCTTGCGGAGGTCGAGGCAGCCGTCTCGGCCGCGCGCAAGGTGACGCCGGACCTACCTGTGGTGGCAACGCTGAGCTTCGACACCAACCTGCGCACCATGATGGGCGTGTCTCCGCAGGCAGCCGTTCGGGCACTCGCAGCGAGCGGGGTGGAGGCGGTCGGCGCGAACTGTGGCCGAGGGCCGTCGGAGATGGAGTCGATCGCCGCGCAGCTGGTGGCTGCCCGCGTAGACGACGTCCTGCTGGTGGCGCAGTCGAACGCCGGACTGCCACAGCTCGTGGGGGACCACTTCGAGTACGACGCCCCCCCAGAGTCGCTCGCTCGGCATGCCCTCAACCTGCGCGACCTCGGGATCGACCTGATCGGCGCGTGCTGCGGCTCGAACCCCGAGCACGTGGCGGCGATGCGGACCGCGCTCCTCGCGGCCTGACGCCGTCCCTGACCCATCGCGCTGATGCGTTGGGGACGGCGCTCCTCGGGGCCTGACGTCGTCCTCACGGCACTGGCCTCTGGTAGCGCCCGCGACGGTGCACGAGCGGTGCCGCCTCGTTGCCGAGCTCGACGTGCTCGACGACGCAGACCACCAGCTCTGCCCAGCCGGCCTCCACGACGTCGCCCTGATGGCGCCTCACCCCGGCCCAGGACGGGGAGGTCGCGAGCCGAGGTCCCCAGTCGGTCTCTACCCAGTCGGCGAGTCGGAACGGCCCACCAGGAGCCGGGAACCGCCCCGCGAAGGCCTCGGCTAGCTGCTGGTGCTCCCACTCGAGAAGCTGGACGACCGCGACGTCGGTCCGACGCAGTGCGTCAGCGAAGTCAGAGTCCGGGTCCACCAGCGCCATTACCTGGGCCGGATCTCCGGGCGCCACCATGTACGACGACACGGTCAGACCGGCACGCGGCCCAGCCGCGGGACCGGTCGTCCACAGCGAGACGGTCCCTCCAAGGCGACCACGCAGTCGGCGTACCGGGTCGCGGTCGGACTCCGGTTGGAGAAACGGGTGCTCGTTGTGAATGGTCACCGCCCAAGGCTAGGCCGGTGACAGCGCGCGTCGGCCGCTCAGGTGTGCACCTTCGGCAGCACGTCTCGCCCGAACACCTCCATCCACTCCGTCTGGTTGCGGCCGACGTTGTGGAGGTAGATCTGGGTCATCCCGAGATCGAGGAAGCGCTGGATCTCGGCGCGATGCTTGTCAGGGTCGGACGAGATCACCATCCGCCCGTCGAAGTCCTCAGGCCGCACGAGCGCGGCGAGCTGGGCGAAGTCGTGCGGCGAGCGGACATCCTGCTTCGCGAACCTCATCCCGCCGTTCGGCCACTCGGTCAACGCGTTCGCCAACGCCTCTTCGTCAGTCGAGGCCCATGACAGATGGAGCTGAAGGAGCTTCGGCATCGCGGAGGGCTCCTTGCCTTCAGACCTCGCGCCCTCGTCGAATTTCGCCAGTACTCCGGCCACCTTCTCAGAAGGCGCGCCCGGGGTGATGATCCCGTCGCAGCGGGCTCCGGTTCGACGTGCGGTGATCGGCCCGGCCGTGGCGATCAGAATCGGCGGGGGCTCGTCCGGCATCGTCCACAGCCTCGCCGTGTGCATCTTGAAGAACTCACCCGAGTGTTTGACATCCTTGCCGGTGAAGAGCTTCTGGATGACGTCGACGGCCTCGAACATCATCCTGATCCGCTCGGGAGCCTCGGGCCAGTACCCCCCGAACACCTGCTCGTTCAGGGCCTCCCCGGATCCGAGGCCCAGCCAGCTGCGCCCGGGGTACATCGCCTCGAGGGTGGCGGCCGCCTGCGCGACGATGGCCGGATGATGCCGGAAGCTCGGGCAGGTCACGCCGGGGCCGAGGTCGCCGTCGGTCAGCTGGCCGACTGCGCTGAGGACGTTCCAGACGTACGACGCCTGGCCCTGCTGCGGCACCCACGGCTGGAAGTGGTCGGCCGCCATGGTTCCCACGAAGCCGTGCCGCTCGGCCGTCTCACAGAGCGTGATCATCTCTCGAGGGGCGAACTGCTCGAGCGCAGCGGCATACCCGACCTTGGCCTCACCCACCGGCTCGCTCCCCACTCTCGTGTGCGGGTCGGCCCGCAGCTAGTCCACCTTGCCATGCCTCGCACACGGGCGGCGCCCAGGTCGGTCGCAACGGTTGCGTGGTGTGAGCCGCGGCCGGCTTGGGCTCGTCGACGACCCGCGCTCGGGAGCATCACCCCGGGCACAGGCGTCCAGCGCCGTAGGCTTTGGCGAGTGGGCCGGCCCGGCCCGAGGGATGGCGGCAGGGCCTGAGGCAGGGCCCGGAACAGCCGAAGGAACGCCAAGGCCGTAAGGAGGGGGCTGTCACGGACGACGACACGCACGACACAGCCGCCGTACCGCCGGGTGCGTTCCATGACCCGGAGCTCAGCAGCGCCCAGCCGGCCGCCACGGCCGGGTGGTCCCACCGGCACCGCGATGTGTCGGGAGGATGGCTGCGCCCGACGGTGTTCGGGGCCGTGGACGGTCTGGTGACGAACGCCGCCCTGATCGCGGGCGTGGGGGGCGGGGGCGCCTCTCAGCGGTCCATCGTGCTGACCGGCCTCGCAGGGCTGGTTGCTGGAGCCTTCTCCATGGGTACCGGCGAGTACGTGTCGGTGACCAACCAGAACGAGCTGGTGCATGCCGAGGTCGCCGTCGAGCGACGGATGCACGCAGAGTTCCCGGCGGCCGAGCAGGCCGAGCTCGAGGAGACCTTCCGGGGCTACGGCGCCGACACCGACACGGCAGCGAAGATGGCTGCGGCCGTGTCGAAGGACCCGGCTGTCGCACTGCGCGTCCACACGCGGGAGGAGTTGGGCGTCGACCCGCACGAGCTGCCGTCTGCACTGCTGGCAGGAGGCGCCTCGCTGGTGTCGTTCTCCGTCGGGGCTCTGCTTCCGCTCGTGCCGTATCTCCTCGGCATTCCGAGCCTGGTCGCCGCGATGGTGATCGCCGGCGTGGCACTCGTCGCGGGAGGGATCGTCGTCGGCCGGCTGACGGGCAGGCCGGTGGTGCGGTCCGGATCGCGTCAGCTCCTGCTCGGCGCGGTGGCCGTGGCGGTGACGTTCGCCGTGGGCCGCCTCATCGGCAGCCCCGCCTCCTGACCTGCGACGCAACGCCGCCCGCGCGACGCCTCTCGTCAAGTCCCCCTCGTCGACCCGGGTACCCTCGGCAGGGTCATGGAAACCATTTCGAGACTCGCGGGACAGCGCAGCCAGATGCGGTACCCGCGGCTGCGTCATCGGCCGCCGCCCCCCGCCGCCGACGCCGTGCTGGGCACGGTCGACGACCTGCGAGGGTTCGTCGACCGACACCCGCGACTGCTCGTTGTCACGGGGGCGGGGTGCAGCACCGAGTCCGGCATCCCGGACTACCGCGATGTGACCGGCGCGTGGAGGCGACAGACGCCGATGGAGTACATGCCGTTCATCTGCGACCCCACGATGAGGTCCCGGTACTGGGCGCGTAGCCTCATCGGCTGGCGCAGCTTCGTCGCCGCAGCGCCCAACGCCGGTCACCACGCGTTGGCGACACTCGAGCGGTCGGGTCGGGTGCGTCTGCTCGTCACCCAGAACGTCGACGGACTGCACCAGGCCGCCGGGTCCGTACGTGTCGTCGACCTGCACGGCCGGCTCGACCGGGTGGCCTGCACCACGTGCCGCCACGGCGTCGGTCGAGCCGAATGGCAGCGCCGCCTGGAAGCGCTCAACTCCACCTGGGTCGACATGGACGCTCCCATCGCTCCTGACGGGGACGCCGACCTCGACACTGCGGACTTCTCCACGTTCCAGGTGCCCAACTGCCCTGAGTGCGGCGGGACCGTCAAACCTGACGTCGTGTTCTTCGGAGAGAGCGTTCCAGTGGAGCGTCACGCTCAGACGACACAGGCGCTCACCGAGTCCGACGCTGTCCTCGTCGTCGGGTCCAGCCTGATGGTGCACTCCGGCTACCGCCACGCTGCGGCTGCGGTCCGGCTCGGAAAGCCGGTCGCGGCGGTCAACCTGGGGCGAACGCGTGCCGACCATCTCTTCACTCTCAAGGTCGAGGCACCTGTCGGTGTCACTTTGGCGTCACTGGTGGGCAGCCGCCCCACCGCTTCTCGTGGCACGCTCTGACCGAGCCACCTGGCCCTTCGGCCGCCGTCTTCCCCCGGCTCTCCAAGGTCCCTGCCGTCACCGTGCCGTGCGCTCGTCGTGACCGGTAAGCACCAGATCCGCCGTCTCGAAGGCCGCCTCCATGCACGCACCGACGCCGGGGACGCCGAACTTGCCATGTCGACCGACGGACGAGACGCCCTCGACAGACTCGACGTGAGCAGGCGCTGCGTCCCGGTGACCTCGGGCTGGAACCGGATGCGTGGCACGCAGGCGCAGGACGTGTGTCCCGATGACCTCTGCCGCTCCGACGAGGCCGGTGCGCACGAGCTCGTCGGCGGCCAACGCGGCGAGATCCGCGTCAGGCAACGACCAGGTGGCATCCTCGTGGTCGCACCGGTACTCGATGCACATGACAGTGTCGTCGTGCGGACGCCCTTCGGCCGCCGGCAACCACTCGTCGATGGCCGTCACGCGACCCAGCCGGTACTCCGGTGGATAGACGTACATCCAGTTGGCGTCGACCACGTCGGCATCGACCAGCCGCAGGTAGACCCGGACCGTACTCCTGGCACGCAGACCTCGCGACGACCGCACCAGCTCCGGCGGGACGTCCGGGAGGACCCTCATGAGAAGCGGCAGGGGCATGGACGAGACCACGTGGTCAGCGCGGTGCTCGCCGTTGTCGGCGCGGATGCCGACGACGCGGCCGGCTTCGACACGCAGCTCCCGAACGGACTCACGAGGTGCAGCCTGCCGCCGTCGGACTCCTTCTCCTCGGCCATCCGGACCCCGTGCCCAAGGCCGGGTAGGGAAACCGGTCGATGCCGACGACCGGCACGGGAGCCCCTCCGAAGTGCCTCCGGACGAACTCCGCGTCGATCTCGGCGCACGGGACTCCCCAGAGCTTGCGGGCGTACGCCTCGAAGTAGCGCTCGTAGAGTGGCCGGCCGTACCGCTGCCAGAGCTCCAGCACCCGGGGGTCGGCCGTGGAGAAGACACGTGACCCAAGGTCGACGGCACGGCCCCCACAGCTCGAAGCTCCGCGCGAGGCCTCCCACCTGTGGGGCGGCGTCGAAACATCGACGTCGGCTCCGGCGCACGCGAGCCGGTGCGCGGCCGTCAGCCCGGTCGGCCTGGCACCGATGACGACCACGCGCATATCCACTCCTAAGGGGACGCCACCCTCACCACCGCATGTGGACGTGCTCTCTGATCCTGCGGTCGTAGGTCTCCTCGAGGGACCTCTGCACACCGGCCGGCAGAGTTGGCAGGTCCGCCGCCGCTGCGTTGGACCTGGCCTGCTCGGGCGTGCGCGCGCCTGGGATGACGGTCGTGATGCCAGGCCGGTCGACGACCCATTTGAGGGCCAGCTGAGCGGTGGACGCGTCGTCTGGGGTCAGCTCCGCGACCTCGCGAGCGGCGGCCACACCGACCTCGAAGGGCACCCCGCTGAAGGTCTCCCCGACGTCGAAGGCGCTCCCGTCACGGTTGTAGGTGCGGTGGTCGTCGGACGCGAACCGTGTCGACTCGTCGTACGTGCCGGAGAGCAGGCCGCTGGCGAGCGGCACCCGGGCGATCACCCCGACACCAGCCTTCGTCGCTGCCGGCAGCACTTGCTCCAGTGGTTTGCGGCGAAAGATGTTCACGATGATCTGGACCGTCGCGACTCCCGGCCGGGCGATTGCCGCCAACGCCTCCTCGACCCGCTCCACGGAGACGCCGTAGGCAGCTGTCCGGCCTTCTGCGACGAGGGTGTCGAGCGCGTCGTACACCCTGTCGTCGGTGAAGACCTCCGGGGGCGGGCAGTGCAGCTGCACGAGGTCGAGAGTGTCGGTCCCGAGGTTCCTCCTGCTGCGGTCCACCCAGCCCCTGAAAGCCTCGAGGGTGTACGCCTGCGGCACATGGGGGTCTGCGCGGCGTCCCATCTTGGTGGCGATGGTGAGGCCGGCGTCTCCACGTTCGGTCAGGAATCGTCCGATCAGGGACTCGCTGCGCCCGTCCCCGTAGACGTCGGCGGTGTCGAGGAAGGTCACGCCGGCGTCGACGGCGGCGTGCAGAATGGCGAGCGCCTGAGCGTCGTCGACGTGGCCCCAGTCAGACCCGAGCTGCCAGGAGCCCAGGCCGACGACCGAGACGTTACGGCCGGTTCGCCCGAGAGGTCGCGCTTGCATCTGGGACCGATCTGTGGGGGGCAGAAGCTCCGAGGGCGCTTCCAGGACGGCGACAACGCTAGCCGACTCTGTAGCGTCACGGCATGGAGCCTCCCGCTGCCGACTTCCGCGCCGTGACCGACGCAGAGGCGCAGCGAGCCAACCGCGCCGACTGGGACAGGGAGGCCGACGATTACCAGCGCGAGCACGGCGAGTTCCTGGGCGACGCCTCCTTCACCTGGTCTCCGGAGGGTCTCGACGAAGCAGAGGTCCACCTGCTCGGCGACGTAGAAGGGCGCCGCGTCCTCGAGGTCGGCTGCGGAGCCGCCCAGTGCTCGCGCTGGCTCGCGGCACGCGGAGCCGTGGTCGTCGGCCTGGACCTGTCGGTCAGGCAGCTCCAGCACAGCCTGCGCATCGACTCCGAACGCGGCACCGAAGTGCCGGTGGTCTGTGCGTCGGCGACCTCCCTGCCGTTCGCCGACTCGACGTTCGAACTCGCGTGCTCGGCCTTCGGTGCGCTGCCCTTCCTCGTCGACATCTCGGCCGGCCTCCGTGAGGTTCGGCGGATCCTCCAGCCCGGCGGCCGGTGCGTGTTCTCCGTCGTACACCCGGTGCGCCGGATGCTGCCCGACGACCCCGGCCGGGAGGGTATGACGGTCATCCGCTCCTACTTCGACCGGACGCCCTACGTCGAGCTGGACCGTGACGGCCGGCCGTCGTACGTCGAGCCGCACCACACCCTCGCCGACTGGGTCGGCTCGGTCACCGGTTCGGGATTGGTGCTCGAGGACCTTCTCGAGCCTGAGTGGCCACCCGGTCAGGACCGGGTGTGGGGTGGCTGGGGGCCGGTACGGGGGGCCCTCGTACCCGGTACCGCCGTCTTCAGCGTCAGGCGGCCGGCTCGCTGACGTCGCTCGGGCCTTCCCGACCGGACGTCCGCCGACAACGCTCGGTGTCGCCTAGTGGCCCGCCTCATGCCAGGTGCGTCCGACCCCGACCGACACCTCGAGCGGCACCGCCAGCTCGGCCGCGGACGCCATCTCGCGGCGTACGAGCGTCTCGAGTGCCTCGCGCTCCCCTCGGGCCACCTCGAAGACGAGCTCGTCGTGGACCTGCAGCACCATCCGTGATGCGAGGCCCTCTCGCCGAAGCGCGGCGTCGACGTGCAGCATCGCGACCTTTATGATGTCGGCCGCTGAGCCCTGGATGGGGGCGTTGAGCGCCATCCGCTCCGCCATCTCCCGCCGCTGCCGGTTGTCGCTCGTCAGGTCGGGAAGGTAGCGGCGGCGGCCCAGGATCGTCTCGGTGAAGCCGGTGCGCCGCGCCTCGTCGACGACGCCGTGGAGGTACGCACGGACGCCGCCGAACCGCTCGAAGTACTCGTCCATCAGCGCACGCGCCTCCGACGGCTCGATCCTGAGCTGCTGACCGAGGCCGTACGCCGAGAGCCCGTACGCGAGGCCGTAGTTCATCGCCTTGATCTTCGAGCGCTGCGCGCCGGTGACCGACTCCGCGTCGACCTCGAAGACGCGCGACGCCGTGACCGAGTGGAAGTCCTCGCCGGAGTTGAAGGCGGAGATCAAGCCGGCGTCGGAGGAGACGTCGGCCATGATCCGCATCTCGATCTGGCTGTAGTCGGCGGTCAGCAGGGACTCGCTGCCCTCGCCGACCACGAACGCCTCCCGGATGCGTCGGCCCTCCTCGGTGCGGATCGGTATGTTCTGTAGGTTCGGCTCGGTGGACGACAACCGCCCGGTGGCGGCGATCATCTGGTTGAACGTCGTATGGATGCGCCCGTCGCCGGCAATCGTCTTGAGCAGCCCTTCGACCGTCTGGCGCAGTCGGGTCGCATCCCGATGGATGAGCAGGTGCTGGAGAAAGGGATGCTCGGTCTTGTCGAACAGCTGCTGCAGCGCGTCGGCGTCGGTGGTGAAGCCGGTCTTCGTGCGCTTCGTCTTCGGCATGCCGAGCTCGTCGAACAACACGGTCTGGAGCTGCTTCGGCGAGCCGAGGTTGATGGGCTTCCCGATGACGTCGTAGGCGTCGTCGGCTGCCTGCTTCACGCGTCCGGCGAACTGGGCCTCGAGCGACGTCAGGTGGTCGAGATCGACGGCGATACCGAACCGCTCCATGCCCGCCAGGACGTCGATGAGCGGCAGCTCGACGTCGGAGAGCAGCCGGGAGCCGCCCCTCGCCTCGAGGTCGGTCTCGAGCGCACCGGCCAGCTCGACCACGGCATGGGCCTTGAGCATCGACTCCTGCGACTCGGTGGAGTCGCCGTCGAGGTCGAACGTGAGCTGGTCGGTCGTCTCGCCACCTCCCTTGAGCTCACGGTGCAGGTAGCGCAGAGTCAGGTCGGCGAGGTCGTACGAGCGCTGGTCGGGATGGGAGAGGTACGCCGACAGGGCCGTGTCGAAGGCCAGCCCGGAGAGGGGCCAGCCCCGCTCCGCAAGGGCGAGCATCGGCCCCTTCGCGTCGTGCAGCGCCTTGCGACGGGCCGGGTCGGCGAGCCAGCCTGCCAGGGCGACCTCGTCGGCGGGCGACAAGTCGACCGAGCTCACCCGGGCCGCGTCTCCGGTTGCGACGCCAAGTGCGACTGCTTGCACGCGTCCGGAGCCACTCCCCCACTGCCCCTCGACGTGGACCCCGGTCAGGGTGTCCTTCGTCGCGTGCTCGGCCAGCCATCCAGTCACCTGCCCGGCTCCGAGCCGGGTGGTCTCGACATCCGCGCTGGGCAGGATCTCTGGCTCGTCCGCGGACAAGGTCGCGAACAGCCGGTCGCGCAGCACCCGGAACTCCAGGCCGTCGAAGATGCGGTGGACCAGGTCACGGTCCCATGCCTGGAGCTGGAGGTCGGCTACCGCGACAGGAAGGTCGAGGTCGCGGATCAGCTCGTTGATACGACGGTTGCGGATGACGTCGGCCAGGTGGACCCGCAGCGACTCCCCCGCCTTGCCGCCGATCTCGTCGACTCTCGCGACGATCTCGTCGAGTGAGCCGAACTGGCTGATCCACTTGGCGGCCGTCTTCGGACCGACCCCCGGCACACCCGGCAGGTTGTCGCTCGTCTCGCCGACCATCGCGGCCAGGTCGGGGTAGCTGGCCGCCTGGACCCCGTAGCGTTCGGTCACGGCGTCGGGTGTCATCCGCGCGAGGTCGGAGACGCCCTTGCGCGGGTAGAGAACGGTGACGCGGTCGCTCACCAGCTGGAACACGTCGCGGTCACCGGAGCAGATCAGGACGTCGAAGCCGGCCGACTCGGCCCGGGTGGCGAGGGTGGCGATGACGTCGTCGGCCTCGAAGCCGTCCTTGTCGACCATGGTGACCCGCAGGGCGGCGAGCACCTCCTTGACGAGGGACACCTGGCCGCCGAACTCCGTAGGGCTGGCTGAGCGGTTGGCCTTGTAGTCGGAGTACTCAGCCGCTCGGAAGGTGTTGCGCGAGACGTCGAACGCCACGGCGAGGTGGGTCGGCGCCTCGTCGCGAAGCACGTTGATGAGCATCGACGTGAAGCCATAGACGGCGTTCGTGTGCTGCCCCGTCGTGGTCGAGAAGTTCTCGACCGGCAGCGCGAAGAAGGCCCGGTATGCGAGCGAGTGGCCGTCGAGCAGGAGGAGGCTCGGCCGCGACCCGGCGGCGGTATCAGGAGGGGCAGCCACACCCGAACTCTAGTCTTGGGCGACGACACATCCGGATGGGAGATCTGATGACCCAGGAGGGCCGGTCTACGGGGGGCCTACCCGACGAGGAGGCCACGATCCACGAACGACTCGGCGTCGAGATCACCGAGTCCAGCCCGCGACGAGTGGTGGGCACGATGCCCGTCGACGGCAACAGGCAGCCATTCGGTCTGCTGCACGGAGGGGCCTCCTGCGTGCTCGCGGAGACGCTGGGGTCGATCGGTGCGAACCTGCACGCGGCTCCCGGCTCGGTGGCCGTCGGCGTCGACATCAACGCCACCCACCATCGGGCGGTCGCCGACGGGCACGTCGTCGGCGTCGCAACCGCCCTGCACCTGGGTCGCAGCGTCGCCTGCTACGAGATCGTCATCTCCGACGAGCAGGGCCGCCGGGTGTGCACGGCCCGCATCACGTGCAACCTGGTGCCAAGGCGGACGGCGGACGTCAGCGGCCGGGACGGGAAGACGCCCTGAGCGCGTGGCTCTCCCAAGTCGACCGGCGGGAGCTGCGCATCAGCCGGCGAACGGCGACGACATTGCTGGCCTGTGCCTTGCCGCCCCCCGCGGTGAGCTTGCTCCGAAGGTGGGCGACGGTGGACGCCCTGACCACCGCCACCTGGCTCAGGCCGAGGCGGGCCAGGAAGCGGTGGGCGTCGCGCGCCGTCGCGGCGACCGAGGCGACGATGTGCGTGGACTCGGTCTGCTCGGCCCAGTCCGCAGCAGTGTCGAGGAGCTGCTTGCCGACACCGCGACGTCGATAGGCACTGTGCACATGCAGGTAGCCGACGTGGACCGCGTCCTCGTCGTGGATCGGCGAGAGCGGTGCCCGGCGTAGGTGCGCGACCCCTACCGGGTCTTCTTCCACGACCGCGACGAGCAGCCGTTCGTTCGGCTGGCCCGAAAGCCGTCCGATCGCACGCCGGATCTGGTCGAGCGACGCGTCCGGGCTCGAGGGCCGGTCGGGCGCGACGGCGAAGTCGAGCCAGATCGCCTGGAGCGCCTCGGCGTCGGCGGTCTCGACATCGCGAACAGTCACGGGGCCAAGAGACATGAACGCGCTACCTCTCGTAGTGGTTTCCCCGAGCTGAAAGACCTGCTGCCAGCATGGGTCACTACGCTCCATCCGGCAGGCGGCCTGGCCCACACTACGACGGACGTCCCGCCGGTGCCATTCCCCGTCCAGATTCTCAGCCAACCAACCGACGCCATGATCCGCGCGACTGACAGAGGAGGCGTAGAGACCGATGTTCCGAGGCTTCGGCACCGTCGTCAACGTCGTGACAGTCCTCGTCGGGTCGGGCCTCGGCGTCCTGCTGGGGAATCGCCTCCCCCAGCGGACCCGCGACGTCGTCACCGACGCCCTGGGTCTCGTGACCCTTCTCGTCGCGGCGCTCTCGGCGTTCTCCGTGAAGGACCCTGCACTGACGGAGGCCGTCGGCGACTCCGCCCCCACGCTCATCGTCTTGGGCTCGCTGCTCGTCGGCGGCATCACGGGCTCGCTCCTCAGGGTGGAGAACCGGCTCGAGTCCTTCGGGGCGTGGCTGCAGAGACGGCTGTCCAGCGGCTCCAACTCAGCCGAGCGAAGGCGGTTCGTCGAAGGCTTCGTCGCCGCCTCGCTGCTGTTCTGCATAGGTCCTCTCGCCGTGCTCGGGTCGCTGTCCGACGGACTCGGCAACGGCGCCGACCAGCTCGTCCTCAAGGCGACGCTCGACGGTTTCGCGTCCATCGCCTTCGCCTCGTCCTTCGGCTGGGGCGTTGCCGCCTCGGCTCTGGTCGTGGCCGCCTTCCAGGGCTCGCTCACACTCCTCGGCGGCCTGCTCGGGAGCCTGCTGCCCGAGGCTCACCTCGTCGCCGTCACTGCGACCGGCGGCCTGCTTCTGGTCGGGGTGGCGCTCCGCCTGTTACGGATCAAGCAAGTCCCCGTCGGAGACCTGCTGCCCGCTCTCGTCGTGGCACCGCTGCTCACCGAGCTCGTCGTCCTACTGCGCTGACGGTTGCCCCCCCCCCGGCGCCGCATCCCGACCGGATACCGCTCACCCCGCGAACCGGGTACGCGGAAGGTCCTTTCGCGGGGTGCGGGGTGTTCGGTAGGCAGGTGCAAGACGGACAGCGAGTCGGAGAGGTGGTCCGGCCGGTGGCCGTCGACAGGTACCGATTCGGTTGCGTCCTCGAGGCGGTCCGTCCAGATCGTGGTATTCCTCGCTATGCTCCGCCAAGAAAGAACCGGCTGTGATCTGCGCAACAGTCCTGGTCGGCGCCGATCGACCTGGCCGCGGCAGATCTGACAGGAGTGTCCGTGCGACTGCGTGCTGTGGTCCTCACCGCCGCTTGTGTGTTCGCGGTGGTCGGCACGCTCGGCCCGGCGGGCAGCGCCGACGCCGCAGCGTCCAGCTGCCCCTCCGCCACGTTCAAGGAGAAGAACAACGTCATCCAGGTCGTAGGGCAGCTGAACGACACGAGGACCAAACCCTGCACGAGGGTCGCCGGAGTCAAGGTGACGATCACGGACGAATCCGGAAAGGTGATCGGCGAGGAAGTGTCCGGCCCAGACGGCACCTTCGCCATCCGGCTTCCGGGCTCCTCGATCGACAACCTGGGAAACACCATCACCGTCTCGATCGACGAGTCCACTCTTCCCAAGGGATCCGTGCTCACGAACCCGAAGCAGGTGTCGAACACCCGAACCATCAACCTGGAGGGCAACCTGGCCTTCACCTTCCCCATCGGCCCCGACCCGAGCCCGCCGACCCCCTGGTACGAACAGGCGGTACAGCTGCTCGTCAGCGGATTCATCTTCAGCTCGCTGCTGGCGCTGGGCGCGCTCGGGCTGTCGATGATCTTCGGCACGACGGGCCTGACGAACTTCGCCCACGGTGAGCTGATCACGTTCGGCGCCATCGTCGCCTATGGGTTCGACCTGGGCTGGGGTATCCCGGTGATCGTCGCCGGTGCGATGGCGACCGTCGTCTCCGGCGCCTTCGGGTACGCCCAGGATGCCGTCCTGTGGCGTCCGCTGCGGCGCCGCGGCACCGGGCTCATCGCCATGATGATCGTCAGCATCGGCTTGTCCATCTTCCTCCGCAACGCCTACCAGTACTTTGCCGGCGCGGACAACCACAACTACACCCAGTACGCCACGGTCGAGCCGTGGACGATCGGGCCGATCAGCCTGACCCCCAAGGACGCCATCGTCACCACATTCGCCCTCCTCGTCCTGGTGGCGGTGACTCTTGCACTACAGAAGACCAGGATCGGCAAGGCGACCCGCGCCGTGGCGGACAACCCGGCGCTGGCAGCCTCGTCGGGGATCAATGTCGACCGGGTCATCTCCGTCGTCTGGACTGGGGGTGCGGCTCTGGCCGGACTGGCCGGCTTCCTGCTGGGCATGACGCAGGGATTCGACTACCAGGTGGGATTCAAGATCCTGCTGCTCGTCTTCGCGGCCGTCACCCTCGGCGGTCTCGGAACCATCTGGGGAGCCATCGCAGGCAGTTTCATCATCGGAATCTTCATCGAGGTGTCCACTCTCGTCATCCCTGCGGAGCTCAAGTTCGTCGGGGCGCTCGTCGTCCTCATTGTCGTGCTGCTGATACGGCCCCAGGGTCTCCTCGGTCGCGCCGAGCGAGTCGGCTGAGGGAAGGAGAGACGATGGACTGGCACACCATGTTCAGCCAGGGGCTGCAGCAGGGCCTTGGGCCGGCCGCCGTCGTGTACTGCCTGGCAGCCATCGGCTTGAACGTGCACTTCGGGTACACCGGACTGCTTAACTTCGGGCAGGCCGGCTTCATGGCCGTGGCGGCGTACGGGCTGGCCTCCCTGGTCGCCACGTGGGGGATGCCGTTCTGGCTGGGAATCGTCGTCGGCCTGGCCGCCTCGGTCGTGCTGGCCCTCCTCCTCGGGGTACCTACGTTGCGGCTCCGCGCGGACTACCTCGCCATCGTCACCATCGCTGCTGCAGAGATCATCAGGCAGACGGTCGGATCGGTGAGCCTGCTCGACTACTTCGGTGGTCAGGACGGGCTTCAGCAGTTCGTCGGCACCTTCCAGGACATGAACCCCTTCACCAAGTCCATGAGCATCGGCATCACCTCCTGGCGCCCCTACGACTTCTGGGTCCTGACCGTGGGGTGGGTCGTCGTGGCCGTCTGCTGCGCGGTCGTCTACCTGCTCATGAAAAGCCCGTGGGGCCGGGTGCTCAAGGCGATCCGAGAGGACGAGGACGCCGTCCGGAGCCTGGGCAAGAACGTCTACTGGTACAAGATGCAGTCGCTGGTCATCGGCGGCGTCTTCGGTGCCCTGGCCGGGTTCATGTCGGCTCTGCAGCACTCCTCGATCAACCCGTCGCTGTTCGCCACGGACACGACGTTCTTCGCCTACACGATCCTGCTCGTCGGCGGTGCCGCACGGGTGTTCGGGCCGGTCGTGGGCGCGGTGATCTTCTGGTTCCTGATCAGCTTTCTCGACCTTTTCTTCGACGAGGCCACGACCGGCAGCAACCCCCTGATCCCCGCCTTCATCATGACGCACCAGCAGGCCAGCCTGATGCGCTTGATCTTCTTGGGGCTCGCACTCATGCTCCTGATGATCTACCGACCGCAGGGGATCTTTGGCGACCGAAGGGAGCTTGCGATCGATGCCCGCTGACATGGAGACGACCCCCACCGACTCAGCAGACCAGTCCGTTGGCGCTCGGGACGCCCTGCGCGGCGTCGAGCACCAGCCCGGCGCCAAGAAACCCGATCCGATCCTCGTGGCCGACGGAATCGTCCGCAGGTTCGGAGGACTTACCGCTGTCGACGTCGAACATGTCGAGATTCAGCGGGGCGTCATCACTGCGCTCATCGGACCCAACGGTGCCGGGAAGACGACGTTCTTCAATCTGCTCACCGGTTTCGACAACCCTGACCACGGCGACTGGGCCTTCGAAGGCACCAGCCTCAAAGGCGTGTCAGCCTACAAGGTCGCTCGGATGGGAATGGTCCGCACGTTTCAGCTCACCAAGGTGCTGTCGCGGCTCAGCGTCATAGAGAACATGCGGCTGGGCGCCACCGGCCAGTCGGGTGAAAGCCTCTTGCAGGCCATGATCGCCCCTTTCTGGCGCTCGCAGGAGAAGGCGAACACGAAGCGGGCGGACACGCTGCTGGCGCGGTTCAATCTCGACGCCAAGCGTGAGGACTTCGCGGGGTCACTGTCGGGGGGCCAGCGAAAGCTCCTGGAGATGGCCCGTTCCCTGATGGTGGAACCCACCCTGGTGATGCTCGACGAGCCCATGGCGGGGGTCAACCCTGCGCTCAAGCAGTCTCTGCTCGGCCACGTGAAGTCGTTGCGCGAGGACGGCATGACAGTACTCTTCGTCGAGCACGACATGGACATGGTGCGAGACATCTCCGACTGGGTCATCGTCATGGCGCAGGGCCGGGTGATCTCGGAGGGCCCCCCCGAAGCGGTGATGGCCGACCAGCGGGTGATCGACGCCTACCTCGGCGCTCACCATGACACCGCCTTGAACTTCGAGGCGGAGGAGCAGATCCTCGCCGAGGCGCACCAAGAGGTCGAGGCCGGGCGGACGGCACACGATGTCTGAGACTTCCGACCCGTCTCCCGAACGCGACACCCACGTGGCCGCCGCGGACGGCGCGGTGCTGCGAGCCGACAACCTGATCGCCGGCTACCTACCTGGAGTCGACATCCTCAACGGGTCGGACCTGTACTGCCAGGACGGCGAGCTCGTCGGCATCATCGGTCCCAACGGCGCCGGGAAGTCGACGCTCCTGAAGGCTCTGTTCGGGCTCGTCAAGGTCCGCTCGGGAGAGGTGCTGCTCAACGGCAAGGACATCACGAACCAGCGAGCAGACGTGCTCGTGTCGTCCGGGATCGGTTTCGTCCCGCAGAGCAACAACGTGTTCCCCTCCCTCACTATCGAGGAGAACCTCGAGATGGGGAGCTTCCAGAGACCCAAGATCTTCAAGGAGCGCTTCGATTTCGTGGCCGGGCTGTTCCCGGCGCTGCGCGACAGGCGGAGCCAGCGAGCGGGATCTCTGTCCGGTGGCGAACGACAGATGGTCGCCATGGGGCGCGCCTTGATGATGGAGCCCTCGGTACTCCTGCTCGACGAGCCCTCGGCAGGTCTGTCTCCGGTCCTGCAGGACGAGGTATTCGTCCAGACCCGCCGGATCAACCGTGCCGGTGTGTCAGTCGTGATGGTTGAGCAGAACGCCGCACGCTGTCTGCAGATCTGCGACCGCGCCTACGTTCTCGACCAGGGCCGTAACGCCTATACCGGCAGCGGAGCCGACCTGGCTAACGACCCGAAGGTGATCGAGCTGTACCTGGGCACGCTCGCCAAGTCCTGACTCGAACTGCGAGAGGGCCCGACCGGTACGGTCGGACCCTCCCCCGCGTTGCGTGCTATCGGCGGGTCAGTTCAAGACACCCGAGACCGAGTCGATCTGCTTGTACTGGTTCTTCGCGTCGTACAGCTGGATACCGATCGTGGCCTTGGCGACGCTACCGCTGTCGTTCAGGTCACAGGGTCCGGAGACGCCTTCGTAGTCGATGTCCTGGCCCTTGTTGAGGAGGTCGACACACTGCTTGTACTCGGTGCACTGAGTGCCGTCCTTGGAGATCTCTGTGAGCTTGGAGGCGATGGACGCCCCGGAGTCGTCCTTTGCGGCCGTCGCAGCAAGTGCTGTCATCACCGTCGCGTCGTACGACTGGGGGCCATAGGTGAAATCGGTGAGCTTCGGGTCGACGTTGAGCAGCTTCTGCTTGAAGTCGGTCTGCAACGTCGGCGGAGTGGGGAACGTCGCCTTGACCCCCGCAAGAGTGCCAGGGTCGAAGTCCTTCGAGTAGTCGGCGGTGTTGCCGTCCACGAAGTACATCTGCTGGTCCTGCGGACCTACGCCCTTGGCAATGAGACCCGGAATGATCTTTGTCGTCTCCTCGAAGGCGATCAGCGCGATGGCGTCAGGCTTGCTGGCCGCCACCTTGTTGATCTCAGCCGTGTAGTTAGTGGCGTCGGCGGAGTACAACGTCTTGACGACGACGTTTGCCCCCTGGTCCTTCAGAGTCGTCTCGAGCTGCTTCGCGAGCCCTTCGCCGTAGGAGTCCTGGCGGGCCATGATGGCGACGTTCTTGTATCCGTCCTTGACGATCAGGTTGCCGAGCACCGAGCCCTGGAGGACGTCGGAGGGCGAGGTACGAAAGTACAGGCCCTTGTCGTCGTAGGTGTCGAACGCAGGCGAAGTGTTGGCGGGCGAGAACTCCACCACGCCCGCTCCGACGATCTTGTCGATGACGGTGAGTGAGACGCTCGAGGCCGCGGCGCCGATGATCACATCGGCGTTGGCGTTGAGGAGCTTGTCGACCGAGGGTCCCGCGATGTCCGGGGTGCCGTCCCCTGAATCGGCCTTCTTGTCCACCACGTCCTGACCGAGCACGCCGCCGGCAGCGTTGATGTCCTTCACTGCTGCGTCGACTCCGGCGAACTCGGGTGGGCCGAGGAAGGCAAGGTCACCGGTCTGCGGCAGGAGGGTCCCGAGGGTAAGAGTCCCGTCACCGCTGGGAGCCGGAGCCGAGCTCGAGGAGGTTCCACCGGAGGATGAACCGGTGGCCGGGGTCGTGTCGCTCGAGCCCGAGCTGGAGCTGTCGTTCTGGGCGCACGCGGCAAGCACGAGAGCGGACGCTGCCGCTACCACTGCCAGCCGCGCCGTGCGGGAGGGGCGGATCATAAGGTCTCCGTATCGTGTCGGCCGGACAGCAGAGGCCGGCGCAAAGGTCTTTGCAGGTGCAACCTAGCGCGGAAACCGGGATCAGTCAGCGCGGCGTGACCGGTCGGTCGCGCGTCGTTGTCATTTCGTGATAAGGCGAATTGGCGCCTCACGGACTGGTCCGCGGCCGTGCCGGAAGCTTGCTGGCCTTTGCAGGCGGCAACCCCCGCGTTCGCGGCTGCGGTGGCCGCCCCGTCGCACAGCCGGTTATCGTGGGTGCGCGCCCTGGTATCCCAACGGCAGAGGAAACGGACTCAAAACCCGTCCAGTGTGGGTTCGAATCCCACCCAGGGCACAGCCTTCTCCTCATCGGTTGGCTCGGCGGGATCGTCCTCGGCCGGCGCCGTCTTGATCGTCCGGTACGCCGGCGCCGCGCCGTTGCGGGCGTCGCCCATCCGGTGGATCCGCAGGGCGTTCGTGGAACCGGGTATCCCGGGTGGGCTGCCCGCCACGATGACCACCAGGTCACCCTCCACGCACCGACCCACGTCGAGCAGCGCCTCGTCGACCTGGGCGACCATCTCGTCCGTGTGCTCCACCTCCGGGCCGAGGAACGTCTCGATGCCCCACGACAAGGCGAGCTGGGAGCGGACGGGCGGCTCCGGCGTGAAGGCGAGCATCGGTACGTGCGAGCGGTAGCGGGAGAGCCGGCGTGCCGTGTCGCCGGACTCGGTGAAAGGCACGAGGAACTTGGCACCAACCCGCTCCGCGACCTCGGCGGCGGCTTTCGCGATGACCCCGCCCCGCGTGCGGGGTTGCCAGTCGATCCCGGCCATCCGGGCCAGTCCGTGGTCCTCGGTCGACTCGATGATGCGGGCCATCGTCTTGACGGTCTCGATCGGGTACGCCCCGACGCTTGTCTCGCCCGACAGCATCACCGCGTCGGCGCCGTCGAGCACAGCGTTGGCCACGTCGGACGCCTCCGCGCGGGTCGGCCGAGGGGCCGAGATCATCGACTCGAGCATCTGCGTCGCGACGATGGCCGGCTTGGCGTTGCGGCGAGCCGTCTCGACAAGTCGCTTCTGCTGGAACGGGACGTCCTCGAGGGGCATCTCGACCCCGAGGTCGCCGCGCGCAACCATGACCCCGTCGAAAGCAGCGATGATCTCGTCGATGCAGTCGATGGCCTGCGGCTTCTCGATCTTGGCGATGACCGGGAGCCATACGCCCTCTTCGTCCATGACCACCCGGACGTCGTCTGCGTCGCCAGCCGACCGGACGAACGACAGAGCGATCAGGTCGGCCCTGAGGTGGAGAGCCCATCGGAGGTCCTCGACGTCCTTGTCGCTCATCGCCGGCACACTGACAGAGACTCCAGGAAGGTTGATGCCCTTGCTGTTGCTCAGGGTTCCTGCCACGTCGACTCGTGCCACCACGTCGGTGTCCGTCACGCTGGTGGCCGTCAGGCTGACGCGACCGTCGTCGATGAGGATGGTGTCCCCAGTGTTGACGTCGCCCGGCAGGCCGGCGTACGTCGTCGAGCAGATCCTCTGGTCTCCCGGGACCTGTCTCGTCGTGATCGTGAAGTCGTCGCCCTCGGAGACCTGGACAGGACCGGAGGCGAACCGGCCGAGCCTGATCTTCGGGCCTTGGAGGTCGACAAGCACTCCCACGGCCTTGCCGGTCTCGTCGGAGGCGGTTCGCACCATCGCGTACACAGCCTCGTGGTCGGAGTAGCTGCCGTGGCTGAGGTTGAGGCGAGCCACGTCCATGCCCGCATCGACAAGCTGACGGATCTTTTCCGGCGTCGAGGTGGCGGGTCCCAGAGTGCACACGATCTTGGCTCTACGCACGATGAGGACCATACCTCCGGGGTTGTCAGACCATGAGCGGGCGCGCGGTAGGTGAGATGACCGCCGGCAGGTTCGTGGAGCCGGTGAGGTAGCGGTCGACCGCGGAGGCAGCCGACCGTCCCTCGGCAATGGCCCAGACGATGAGCGACTGGCCCCGACCGGCGTCCCCCGCGACGAAGACCCCCTGCATGGACGACATGTAGTGCTCGTCTCTGGCGACGTTTCCGCGAACGTCTAGCTCGACGCCGAGCTGCGCCACGACGCCTCCGCTCTCGGGGCCCGTGAACCCGAGCGCCAGCAGCACGAGGCCGGCCGGGAGCTCGCGCTCACTGCCGTCGACGGGCTCGAACCGTCCCTCTCGCATCTCGACCTCGGCCAGCCGGAGGGCCTGCACGCAGCCGTCGGCGTCTGCGATGAACTCCTTGGTAGATACGGCGTACATGCGATCGCCACCCTCCTCGTGTGCGGAGGAGATGCGGTAGACCATCGGGTAGGTCGGCCACGGATGTGCGACCGAGCGCTCCTCGCCCGGCCTTGCCAGGATCTCGAGCTGGGTGACGGACGCCGCACCCTGGCGGTGGGCGGTGCCGACACAGTCGGCGCCGGTGTCCCCGCCCCCGATGACGACCACATGCCTTCCTGCGGCCGAGATCTGAGCCTCGACCGCGTGTCCGCGGGCGACGCGGTTGGCCTGCGGCAGGTAGTCCATGGCCTGGTGGACACCGTGATGGCTCCGGCCAGGGATCGGCAGGTCGCGGGCCACGGTGGCGCCGATCGCGAGCACTACCGCATCGAAGCGCTCAGTCAGGTCGGTGCCGCTGAGGTCAGTACCGACTGACGTGTTCGGTCGGAAGACGGTGCCCTCGCTCCGCATCTGGTCGAGCCTGCGGTCGACGTGGCGCTTCTCCATCTTGAACTCGGGGATCCCGAAACGCAGCAGCCCGCCGATCTCGTCCGCGCGCTCGTAGACCACAACCGTGTGCCCGGCCCGGGTGAGCTGTTGGGCGGCCGCGAGGCCGGCGGGGCCGGAACCGACCACAGCCACCGTCTTGCCGGTGAGCCAGTCGACCTGCTCGGCGCGCAGGAAGCCGGAGTCCCACGCCCGGTCGGCAATGGCGACCTCGACGTTCTTGATGGTGACGGGCTCCGCGTTGATGCCCAGGACACAGGACGTCTCGCACGGCGCTGGGCACAGCCTCCCGGTGAACTCCGGGAAGTTGTTGGTGGCATGCAACCGCTCGATCGCGTCGTCCCAGTCCCCTCGGAAGACCAGATCGTTCCACTCCGGTATGAGGTTGCCCAACGGGCACCCCTGGTGGCAGAACGGGATGCCGCAGTCCATGCACCGACCCGCCTGCTCGCCGATGATGGGCAGCAGGACCCGGCCGGCGTCGTCGGGGTAGACCTCCAGCCAGTCGCGGACCCGCTCCTCGACGGGTCGCCGCTCGGCCACCGCACGCGCCGTGGTGAGGAAGCCTCGGGGGTCAGCCATTCAGGGCTCCCATCATCGCCGCAGTCGTCTCGTCGTCGTCCAACCCTGCTTTCTCCGCAGCGGCCTTCGCCTCCAGGACCAGCCGGTAGTCGCGCGGGATGACCTGCGTGAACCGATCCCTCCACGACTCCCAGTCGTCGAGGACACGGCACGCGACCGCAGACCCGGTCTCCTCACGGTGCCGATCGAGGAGCCGCCGCAGACCGTCCGCCGCGCCGTCGTCGAGAGGCGACAGCTCGACGAGCTCCGGGTTGACCCGGCCCTCGTCCAGGTCGAGGACATACGCGACGCCCCCACTCATGCCCGCGGCAAAGTTGCGGCCGGTGCGACCGAGCACGACGACCTCACCCCCGGTCATGTACTCGCACCCGTGGTCGCCGACGCCCTCGACCACCAGGGACGCACCGGAGTTGCGTACGGCGAACCGCTCGCCCACCTGACCGCGGATGAGGATCTCGCCCGAGGTGGCCCCGTACGCGATGACGTTGCCCGCGATGATCTGCTCCTCCGCGACGAAGGTGCTCGTACGCTCGGGACGCACGACCAGGCGGCCGCCGGACAGGCCCTTGCCGAGGTAGTCGTTGGCGTCGCCCTCGAGGCGAAGCGTGATCCCGCGCGGCACGAACGCGCCGAAGGACTGGCCGGCCGAGCCCGTGAACGTGAGGTCGATGAGGTTCTCCGGCAGCCCCTGGGGATGCGCCAGGGTCACCTGGTGGCCGAGCATCGTGCCGACGGTGCGGTTGACGTTGCGGATGGCGAGACGCGCTCGTACGATCTCGCGACTGTCGATCGCCGGCCGACACAGGGCGATCAGCTCGTTGTCGAGAGCCTTGTCGAGCCCGTGGTCCTGACGGACCGTCTGGTGCCGGGACGCACCGAAGCGGAGGGGCGGTACGTGCAGGACGGGTGTGAGGTCCAGCCCGGCCGCCTTCCAGTGGTCGACGGCCACTCGCGTGTCGAGCGCCTCGGCATGTCCCACGGCCTCCTCGATGCTGCGGAACCCCAGCTCGGCCAGGAGCTCACGCACCTCCTCGGCGATGAACCGGAAGAAGCTGACCACGTGGGCGGCCTTCCCGTTGTACCGAGCCCGTAGGACCGGGTTCTGCGTGGCGATGCCGACAGGGCACGTGTCGAGGTGGCAGACCCGCATCATGATGCAGCCCGAGACCACCAGCGGCGCGGTGGCGAAGCCGAACTCCTCGGCTCCCAGCAAGGCGGCAACGACCACGTCGCGACCCGTCTTCAGCTGACCGTCGCACTGCACGACGATGCGGTCGCGCAGCCCGTTGAGCAACAGTGTCTGCTGCGTCTCCGCCAGCCCGAGCTCCCACGGCCCGCCCGCGTGCTTGAGCGACGTCAGCGGCGACGCTCCGGTGCCTCCGTCGTGGCCCGAGATCAGCACCACGTCGGCGTGAGCCTTCGACACCCCTGCCGCGACAGTCCCGACGCCGACCTCCGACACGAGCTTGACGTGGATCCGCGCAGCCGGGTTGGCGTTCTTGAGGTCATGGACGAGCTGGGCGAGATCCTCTATCGAGTAGATGTCGTGGTGCGGAGGCGGCGATATGAGTCCGACACCCGGCGTCGAGTGTCGGGTCTTCGCTATCCACGGGTACACCTTGTGTCCGGGCAGCTGGCCGCCCTCGCCCGGCTTGGCGCCCTGCGCCATCTTGATCTGGATGTCGTCTGCGTTCGTGAGGTACTCGCTCGTCACACCGAAGCGGCCGGATGCCACCTGCTTGACCGCGCTGCGCCGCCGTGGGTCGTGGAGGCGCTCGGAGTCCTCCCCGCCCTCCCCCGTGTTGGACCTGGCGCCCAGTGAGTTCATCGCGACCGCCAGGGTCTCGTGTGCCTCGGCGCTGATCGAGCCGTACGACATCGCCCCCGTCGAGAACCGCCTCACGATCGCCTCGACCGGCTCCACCTCGTCGAGCGGCACGGCGTCGCGCCCGGCTGCGAACCGGAACAGCCCACGTAGCGTCATCAGCCGCTCTGACGAGTCGTCGACGAGCTTCGTGTACTGCTTGAAGATGTCGTAACGCCCGGACCGGGTGGAGTGCTGAAGCCGGAACACGGTCTCGGGATCGAACACGTGCGGCTCGCCCTCGCGACGCCACTGGTACTCGCCTCCGGTGTCGAGCCGGCGGTGTGACGGCGGGATGCCGTGCACAGGGTATGCGCGGCGGTGACGCTGGGCGACCTCGTCGGCGAGCACGTCGAGACCGACACCCCCAAGGGTGGAGGTCGTACCCGTGAAGTACCTGTCGACGACCTGGGGTGCCAGACCGACCGCCTCGAAGATCTGGGCTCCGGTGTACGAGGCGACCGTCGAGACGCCCATCTTGCTCATCACCTTGAGCACGCCCTTGCCAAGCGCCTTGACTAGGTTGCGGACGGCCTGGTCGGGCGCAACCCCGGTGAGGTGGACCTGTCGTCGGGCCAGGTCCTCCACGGACTCCATCGCGAGGTAGGGGTTGACCGCGGCGCAGCCGTGCCCCATGAGCAGCGCGACGTGGTGCACCTCGCGGACGTCACCGGCCTCCACGACGAGGCCGACCATGGTCCTGGTCTTCTCGCGCACGAGGTGGTGGTGCACGGCGCTGGTGGCGAGCAGCGACGGGATGGGGGCCCGGTCCGCGGTCGAGTGCCGGTCGGACAGCACGATGATGCGCGCGCCGGCGGCGACGGCTTTCGAGACCTCCGCGCAGATCTCGTCGATCCGGGACTCGAGCGCCTCTCCCCCGCCCTCGACGTCGTACAGGGCGCGCACCACGTGGGTGGAGTAGCCGGGAAGATCGCCGTCGCGGTTGATGTGGATGATCTTCGCGAGCTGGTCGTTGTCGATGACGGGGAACGGCACCACGAGCTGCCGACATGTCGAGGGACCGGCCGTCAGCAGATTGCTCTCCGGTCCGAGGGTGCCGGACAGCGAGGTGACGAGCTCCTCGCGGATCGCGTCGAGCGGCGGGTTGGTGACCTGAGCGAAGAGCTGGCTGAAGTAGTCGAAGAGCAGGCGTGGCCGGTCCGACAGCACCGCGATCGGGGTGTCGGTGCCCATCGAACCGATCGGCTCGGCCGCCGAGCGTGCCATCGGGACCAGCAGGACCCGTAGCTCCTCCTCGGTGTAGCCGAAGATCTGCTGACGCCGGGTGACGGACGTGTGCGTGTGCACGACATGCTCGCGGCTGGGGAGCTGGTCGAGACGGACGAGGCCGGCGTGGAGCCACTCGTCGTACGGCGCCTCGGCCGCCAGGTCGTCCTTGATCTCGTCGTCGGAGATGATCCTGTGCTCGCTCAGGTCGGCGAGGAACATCCGGCCGGGCTGGAGCCGGCCCTTGCGCACGACGGTCGCTGGGTCGAGGTCGAGCACACCGACCTCCGAGGCCAGCACGACGAGCCCATCGTCGGTGACCCAGTAGCGGGAGGGACGTAGGCCGTTGCGGTCGAGGACGGCGCCGACCCGGGTGCCGTCGGTGAACACCACACAGGCAGGGCCGTCCCACGGCTCCATCAGGGTGGAGTGGAACTCGTAGAACGCCTTGCGGACCGGCGACATCTCGGTGTGGTTCTCCCACGCCTCGGGGATCATCATCAAGACGGCGTGGGGCAGTGACCGACCGCCTAGATGCAGCAGCTCGAGCACCTCGTCGAACGAGGCCGAGTCGGAGGCTGCGGGGGTGCAGATGGGAAAGAGGCGGCTGAGGTCGCCAGTGGTCTGCCCCGGGTCGCCCGCGAACAGCTCGCTCGACAGCAGCGACTCCCTCGCATGCATCCAGTTGCGGTTGCCCTTGACCGTGTTGATCTCGCCGTTGTGCGCGATGAAACGGTACGGGTGCGCCAGCGGCCACGAGGGGAACGTGTTGGTGGAGAAGCGCGAGTGGACCACGGCCAGCGCCGAGGCGAGCCGCTCGTCTCGAAGGTCGGGGAAGAACTCGGCCAGCTGGCTGGTCGTCAGCATCCCCTTGTAGGCCAGCGTCCGTGACGACAGCGACGGGAAGTAGACCCCGGTCTCGTGCTCGGCACGCTTGCGCAGGCAGTACGCCATCCTCTCCAGCGCCATGCCCAGCCGTCGCCTGGAGTCGGCGACCACCAGCTGGACGAACGTCGGCATGCACCCACGCGCGATGCTGCCGAGGACCTCGGGACTGGTGGGCACCTCGCGCCAGCCGACGACCCGGAGTCCCTCGGCGACGGCGAGGTCCTCCACGTGGTCGCGGACCTTGGCCACCGCCTCGGCGTCGCCGGGGATGAAGGCGGTGCCGACCGAGTAGCTGCCTGCCCTGGGGAGCTCGAACTCGCACACGGCACGCAGGAACGCGTCGGGGACCTGGAGCAGGATTCCGGCGCCGTCCCCGGAGTCGGTCTCGGCCCCGGAGGCGCCACGGTGGTCGAGGTTGCACAGGGCGTCGAGTGCAGCCGTCACGATCCGGTGGGAGGCCACACCGGTGAGAGTGGCGACGAAGGCGACGCCGCAGGCGTCGTGCTCATGGCGACCGTCGTAGAGCCCCTGGGGTGGCGGGACATCGATCACGGCGGGACTCCCGTCGTCGTGCCGACTGGTGAGGTCGATTCGAGCGGACCGCGAGGATGACGTTGGACCCGCGTTCTGTGCCCGGCGAGCCTACACGAGCCGCAGGCCCTCTCTGGCTGAACGCCGCCATCCGGACGCTGCCTCGCGGGGTCGTCGACACCAGGCGCATCAACGGTCGTTCGACCCCTCCTGGCTGAGCAGCAGGTCAGCCGACCGCCGTGCCGACCACCTCGCCGATCAGGTATGTCAAGGCCGCCGCCAGACCACCAAGCGTCAGCTGCCGCAACCCGCCGTACCACCAGCTACGGGTGGTCACTCGGGATACGAGTGCCCCGCAGCCGAACAGAGCCAGCAGGCTGACAACGAGTGCGGGCAGGATCGTGTCGGCGCCGAGCAGGTAAGGCAGCACGGGGAGCGCCGCACCGACCGCGAACGACACGAACGAGGAGGCCGCGGCGACGTAGGGCGACGGGAGGTTGTCCGGGTCGACCCCGAGCTCCTCTCGGGCATGCACCTCGACGGCGAGCTCGGGGTCGGCGTGCACCTGCTCGGCCACCGCAGCGGCGAGCTCGACGCTGATTCCTCGGTCGACGTACATCTGCGCGAGCTCGGCCTGCTCGGCGCCGGGCGAGGCGAGGATCTCGCGCCGCTCGACCTCGATCTCGGCCTGGGTGTACTCGGCCTGGCTCGCGACCGACGTGTACTCCCCCGCTGCCATCGAGAACGCGCCGGCCGCCAGTCCAGCGAGGCCGGCGATGACGACCGCGTTGGAGTGGTCTCCGGAGGTCCCGCCGACGACCCCTGCAATGAGCGCGAAGTTCGACACGAGGCCGTCCATGGCACCGAAGACGGCCGGCCGGAGCCAGCCGCCGGTCACGTCACCGTGCTCGTGCTGTACCCCCTCGGAACGGAGGCTCTCGAGCGGGTCAGGCGCGGACCTGCTCACGGCCGGGCCGCTCTCGGAGGGTCTGGCGCGTCCTGGGGCGGCTCTCCCGCAACGGGTTCGCCGCTGGACGTCAGGTCCCTATCGTCGTCAGGGTTGGCGTCTCGATCTGCCGGTACCGAGTCGCCCTCGCCCCGGGTGGACGCCTCCGCGGCCTCACGGGACCGCCCGGTATCCATCTCGGTCTCACGGCCCGGGTGGCGCCTCCCGACGATCACAAAGTAGGCGGTGGCGGCGACGAAGAGGATGATGGACGTCCACACGTTGAGCCGGACACCGAAGATGTGGTTGGCCGTGTCGATGCGGAGGTACTCGATCCAGACTCGCCCGGCGGTGTAGGCCATCACGTACAGCGCGAAGGCCCGGCCGTACCCGAGGCGGAAGCGGCGGTCGGCCCAGATCACCACGATCGCGACGCCGACGTCCCAGATCGACTCGTAGAGGTACGTCGGGTGGAAGGTCTCGTACTGCTGGTAGTTCGCCGGGAGGGTCGTGCGGTGCGCCGGGTCGATCTCGAGGCCCCAGGGCAGGGTCGTCGGCTTTCCGAAGAGCTCCTGGTTGAACCAGTTGCCCCAGCGCCCGATCGCCTGCGCCAGCGCGATGCCCGGCGCCAGCGCGTCGGCCATCGGGCGGAACGCGATCCCCCGCCTGCGACAGCCGATATACGCGCCGAGGGCGCCCAGGGCGATCGCTCCCCAGATGCCCAAGCCGCCGCGCCAGATGTACAAGGCGTCGACCGGGTTCTTGCCGGCTGCGAAGTACAGCTCCGGGTCGGACAGCACGTGGTAGAGCCGGCCGCCCACCAGGCCGAACGGAACCGCCCACACCGCGATGTCACCTACGGTCCCTGGGCGCCCACCCCGCTGCACCCACCGCCTGTCACCGATGAGAACCGCCGCGACAACGCCCAGGATGATGCAGAGCGCATAGCCACGGATCGGGAAGATGCCGATGTGCCAGACGCCCTGGCTCGGGCTGGGAATGAAGGCGAGGTTCATCGCCTCAGCAACCTACCCTGCCCGGCGGCCCGGACGGTCATGATGCGGCGATCTGCTCGATGTCGCTGATCATGTCGCGCGTGGAGGTCCCCCGGGTCCAGATCACCGGAGCCGAGCTCCCGTGGAAGCCGATCACCTGCGCGCCGTGACCGACGTCGTACCCGCCGCCGGGCAAGGAGCGCTTCCCCTCCACAGCGACACCCAGGTCATCGGCGACCGTCAGGATGTTCTTAGGGCTGCCCGTGAGGCCGACGAAGTCACGGTCGTACCGACCAAGGTACGAGCGAAGGGTCGCCACGTCGTCGCGGGCAGGGTCGGTCGTGATGAAGAGCACCTGCGTCTCGTCGCGAACATGAGCGGGGAGATGGAGGTAGACGTAGGTCAGGTCGCTCATCACCAGCGGGCAGACGTCGGGGCAGTGGGTGTAGCCGAAGAAGACGAGCGTCACCTGGTACGCGGCGTCGTGGAGGAGGTTGAAGGGCTGACCGTTGGTCGCGGTGAGCGTCACGTCAGGCATCTGGTATGGCGTCGCGGGCTCGGCGCCGTGGAACTGCGTGTCCTGGCTCACCCCGGAGATGAGGACACCGGCCGGGTTGTCCGGACTGGCGGCCGACGTTTCGGTACCTCCACAGCCCGCGACCGCCAGGACGGCGGCCAGGGCCGACGTCGCCAGCGCCCCGTTACGCCACCGGGGGGCCACGTGGAACGCTCGTGCCGTCGTCATGTACTCAACTGTGCAGGACGAGTCAAAGCTCGCCTCGTACGCCACGAGCGAGGTCGCTCGTGAGCCGGCCGACTGCGCGTCGAGCGGCGTCGGGGCTGTCGGCGTCCTGGACGGCTCGGACGAACGCGCTTCCCACGATCACGGCCTCGGCGTAGGACGCGACCTCCGCCGCCTGCCGGCCGTCTGACACCCCGAGGCCGACGCCGACGGGAAGTGCCGTCACGTCATGGACCCGGGCGACCAGGTCCGGAGCCAGCGTGCTGCTCTGCTCGCGCGCACCGGTCACTCCCATGACCGCCGTCGCGTAGACGAAGCCCCGACAGGCGCTGCTGGTGAGCTCGAGCCGCGACCGCGTGGACGACGGCGCCACCAGGAAGATCTTGTCGAGGGCGTGCCGGTCAGCCTCGCGCACCCACTCGTCCGCCTCGTCCGGGATGAGGTCGGGAGTGATGAGCCCGGCGCCGCCGGCCGCCACCAGGTCGGAGGCGAACCGCTCGACGCCGTACCGCTCGACGGGGTTCCAGTAGGTCATCACCAGGGTCGGCACCCGGGCAGCACACGCCTCGACAACCCGGAACACGTCGGTGATCCGGGTGCCACCCGCGAGAGCCACCTCCGCCGCCGCCTGGATGGTAGGCCCGTCCATCACCGGGTCGGAGTAGGGCAGGCCCACCTCGACCACGTCGACCCCCGAGTCGAGCATGACCTCGAGCAGCCCTATCGACTCCTGGACGGTCGGAAAACCAGCCGGGAGGTAGCCCACCAACGCCGCCCGGTCGCCGGTCCGCGCTGCCTCGATGGTCGGCCCTGCTCCAGTCACGCCTGCTTCTCGGCGTCGAGCACTCCGAGCGGGTCGACGAGCGCAGAAGCGTCCACCAGCTCGAACCACGTCGCGGCGGTGCCCATGTCCTTGTCGCCTCGACCTGACAGGCAGACGACCAAGACCGCGTCGCCTCCCAGCTCGCGCACCACTCCGGGTACGCCGGCGAGCGCGTGGGCGCTCTCGATGGCAGGGATGATGCCCTCGGTCTTGGCGAGCAGGTCCATCGCCGACATGGCCTCCGCGTCGGTGATGGGCACGTACGTCGCGCGGCCGGTCTCGGCGAGCCACGCGTGCTCAGGGCCGACCCCGGGGTAGTCGAGCCCGGCCGAGATCGAGTGTGACTCGACGGTCTGGCCGTCTGCATCCTGGAGAAGGAACGAGCGGGTGCCGTGGAGCACGCCCACATCGCCGGCGGTGATCGTGGCCGCATGGCGGCCGGTCTCGAAGCCGTCACCGCCCGCCTCGAAGCCGTACAGGCGTACGGACTCGTCGGCCACGAACGCCGCGAAGAGCCCGATCGCGTTCGAGCCGCCGCCGACACACGCGAGCGCGGCATCGGGGAGACGGCCGAGCAGATCCAGAGACTGGGCCCTCGCCTCGTCACCGATGCCGCGGGTGAAGTCGCGGACCATCGCGGGGAAGGGATGCGCCCCCGCCGCCGTCCCGAGAAGGTAGTGCGTGGTGTCGACGTTGGCGACCCAGTCACGGAGCGCCTCGTTGATGGCGTCCTTGAGGGTGCGGCTCCCACTGGTCACCGGCACGACCTCGGCACCCAGCATCTTCATGCGTGCCACGTTGAGGGCCTGTCGCTCCGTGTCGACCTCTCCCATGTAGACGATGCAGTCGAGCCCGAAGTAGGCACACGCGGTTGCGGTGGCGACACCGTGCTGACCGGCCCCTGTCTCAGCGATGACGCGCTTCTTGCCCATCCGAGTAGTGAGCAGCGCCTGGCCGAGCACGTTGCGTACCTTATGGGCGCCCGTGTGGTTGAGGTCCTCCCGCTTGAGCAGGACGCGGGCACCCATCCGCTCGGAGAACCGCTCGGCGTCGTACAACAGGCTGGGTACGCCGGCGTACTCCCGCAGGAGCCGCTGGAGCTCGTCGGTGAACGTGGCGTCGAGCATCGCCTTGCGCCAGTACTGCTCCAGCTCGTCGAGGGGCGCGATGAGGGCCTCCGGCATGAAGCGGCCGCCGAAGCGCCCGAAGTGTCCGGCGGCGTCGGGCATCGGCTCGGTCATGGTCAGTGCCTCTGCTTGAGTGCCGGGTGGGCCCCCGCTGCCACCATGTCGGACACTGCCGTGCGCGGGTCCCTGCCGGTGACGAGCGACTCACCTACCAGGACGACGTCGGCCCCGTCGCGGGCGTACTCGAGCACGTCGTGCGGTCCTCTGACCCCGGACTCCGCGACGCGCACGATGCCGTCGGGGATCAGTGGGGCGAGTCGAGCGAACGTGAACCGGTCTACGTTGAGCGTCGCAAGGTTACGCGCGTTGACCCCGACGAGGTCGGCTCCCGCGTCGAGTGCACGCGCGACCTCGCGCTCGGTATGCACCTCCACGAGCGGAGTGAGGCCGATGGAGCGGGCCAGGTCGATGAGGCAGCCCAGCTCGTTGTCGTCGAGTGCCGCCACGATGAGGAGGGCCAGGTCGGCCCCCGCGGCGCGAGCCTCCCAGAGCTGGTAGGAGGTGACGATGAAGTCCTTGCGGAGCACCGGGATCGACACAGCGTCCCGGACGGCGCGGAGGTCGTCGAGGCTCCCCCCGAACCTGCGCTGCTCCGTGAGCACGCTGATGGTGGCGGCCCCGCCGTCCTGGTAGTCGCGGGCGAGCGCAGCCGGGTCGTGGATGTCCGCGAGGGCACCGCGGCTCGGGCTCGAGCGCTTCACCTCTGCGATGACCGAGATGCCGTCGGCGCGGTACGCCGGCATCGGGTCGATCGCGGGGTCCAGACGCGCGGCGCTCTCCTTGAGGTCGCTGAGGCTGCGCTCCTCCTGGCGACGCACCAGGTCTTCACGGACACCGGCGAGAATCTCATCGAGGACAGACATGTCAGTGGGCGCCCATACCCATGGCCTGCATGACCTTGCCCACGACACAGGCGACCACGACCAGGGCCACGCCCGTCCAGAAGACCGTCCAGTTGCCGACGAGCAGGCCTGCTGCGCCGACCAAGAACCCGAGGATGGTGAGCACGACCGTCGTCCAGGCGGCAGGCGTCGAGCCGTGGTTCCCAGCCATCCGTCAGCACCTCTCAGTCGGTTCTCAGTCGGCTTCCATTGTGACGTGCCGGTGTCAGGGCGTCTGCGTGGGGTCGCGCCCCTGGTCGATGGAGCGCCAGAGGTCCGACTCGGTGACGACGACCTCCCGGCTGGTGACCTTCGGGTCGGCCTGCCCCCCCACGGCGTCGTACCTGGCGCCCATGCTCGGCCACGAGCCGCCGAACCTCGCGACCAGCAGCCCCGCCAGAACACACCCCACGGCGCCCGCCGCGGCCACCCAACGCCAGGGCGACGTGCTGGCGTCGTAGCTCCCCCCCGACCAGCCTCGCGCAGACAGCCCCTGTTCGACGGCTGCACTGACGTCGCCCGGATGAACGACGCTGGCAAGGACGGCGAGGCCGCAGACGACGATGAGTGCGCCCAGACCGCGGCGGACCCAGCCTCGTGTCGCCAGCACGGCACCGAACGAGGCGAGCAGGACGACGCCTAGGGCCGCCGCCAGCGGAGCGACATCCGCGCCGTCGACCTGGGCACGCAGGGGTGGAAGACCGGTGACCGATGCCGTCGCCGACACCCAGGGTCTGGACACAGCGACCGTGGTAGCCGTAGCCGAGACCAACCCGAGCACGAGTACCTGCCCGTAGCGTCGTCGGTGGGCTGTCGGGAGTGCTGCCGACCTTGTTGGCCGCGGCCCTGGTGCCGGCTCGGGTGGCGTCGGCTCCGGAGGCTGCGGCCCTCGGGGTGCCGGCTCGGGTGCCGTCTCCCGGTCAACCATCGGAGCGGTCGTCGTCCAGGAGCGGGTCGTCGAAGCAGGAGGTGGAGCCGGTATGGCACGCCGGCCCTGACTGGTCGACGACGAGTAGCAGGCTGTCGCCGTCACAGTCCAGACGCACCTGCCGTACGTGCTGCGTGTGCCCGGAGGTGTCGCCCTTGACCCAGTACGTCTGTCTGCTGCGGCTCCAGTAAGTCGCTCGGCGGGTGACCAGGGTACGTCGGAGGGCTTCGGTGTCCATCCACGCCAACATCAGCACCTGACCCGTCGATGAGTCCTGGACGACGGCTGGAATCAGGCCCACTGCGTCGAAGGTGAGCCGACCTTCCCAGCCGGCGCTCGTGAGCTCTGCGGCGCCGGTGGCTCGGCTTTCGGTCACCCACCCATCTTCTCACCGCGGCCGGAGCGTTGGCCGACTACGGGGTCGGGGAGCCTCCCGTCACCGAGAGGGTCGAGCCGGTGGTGTAGCTGGACTCCGCCGAGGCGAGATAGACGTACGCCCCGGCGAGCTCGGCGGGCTGGCCGGCGCGCCCGAGCGGCGCCTGCTCGCCGAACGTCGGCAGCGCCTCTGTCGGCTGGCCACCCGACACCTGCAGCGGGGTCCAGAACGGACCGGGTGCAACGACGTTGACACGGATGCCCCTCTCGGCCACCTGCTGCGCGAGCGCCTTGCTGAACGCGTTGATCGCGGCCTTCGTGGAGGCATAGTCGAGCAACTGAGGTGACGGGGTGTACGCCTGCACCGACGACGTCGTGATGATACTGGCCCCGGGCTGGAGATGCGGGAGCGCCGCCTTGCAGAGCCAGAACAGCGCGTAGACGTTCGTCCTGAACGTCTCGTCGAACTGCTCGGTCGTGAGATCGGCGATGTCCTCGACCGCCTGTTGATGCCCTGCGACCGAGACCAGTACGTCGATGCCGCCGAGCTCGGTTACGGCGGTCTGAACCAGCGCGATGTTGGCGTCCTCGGTGGACAGGTCGCCCGGGACAGTGACAGCACGTCTGCCGGCCTTCTCCACCAGGGCGACGACCTCGTCGGCGTCGGACTGCTCGGCCTCGAGGTAGGACAGCACCACATCGGCGCCCTCGCGCGCGAAGGCGATCGCAGCCGCCCTGCCGATGCCGCTGTCAGCACCGGTCACGATCGTGCGTCGCCCCTCCAGCCGCCCTGCGCCGACGTAGGTCTCCTCCCCGTGATCGGGACGTGGGTCCATCTCCGATGCCAGGCCGGGCACCGGTTGCTGCTGCTCGGGCTGAGGCGGCTTCGGGTACCTGGTGGTCGGGTCGTGTGGGGTTGTCTGGTTGTCGCTCACGTGCCTCGCTCAGATTCGTGTCGTGTCTGCGGACGACGACGCGGTACCCCCGGCCGAACAGTCGCAAACCACAGCCCCGCCGAGAGGGCGAGAATGCACCGTCGAGAGGGCGAAACTGCGCCGCGACAGGCAGGGGCCGCCGCCTCAGCGGACGGCGTACCCGGCAGACGCCAGCTCCTGCTTGACCTCCCGGACCGACACGGTGGCGAAGTGGAAGATGCTGGCAGCCAGCACGGCGTCGGCGCCGGCGGCCACCGCTGGAGGGAAGTGCTCGACCGCGCCCGCCCCGCCACTGGCGATCACAGGGACCGAGACGGCCGGCCGAACGGCGGCGATGAGCTCGAGGTCGAATCCGCTCCGGGTGCCGTCTGCATCCATGGCGTTGAGCAGGATCTCTCCAGCGCCGAGCGCCGCACCTCTCGACGCCCACTCCACGGCGTCGAGTCCCGTGCCGCGGCTCCCGCCGTGCGTGGTGACCACGAACCCCGACGGCGCAGCGGGGTCTCGACGAGCATCGACGCTCAGGACCAGCACCTGGCGGCCGAAGCGGTCCGCAATCTCGGCAATGAGGGCCGGCCGCTCGATGGCGCCGGTGTTGACGGCCACCTTGTCGGCGCCGGCACGCAGCAGGATGTCGACATCACTCGTCAGCCGAACGCCACCGCCGACGGTGAGTGGAATGAAGACCTGCTCGGCTGTGTGGCGCACGACGTCCAGGATCGTCTCCCTGCGTTGGAGGGATGCCGTCACGTCGAGGAAAGTCAGCTCGTCAGCCCCTTCCGCGTCATACTTCTTAGCCAGAGCGACCGGGTCTCCCACGTCGCGCAGCCCCTGGAAGTTGACCCCCTTGACCACCTTGCCGTCATCCACGTCAAGGCAGGGAATCACCCGGATCGCAAGGGTCATCCGGGCTCGGAAGCCGAGTCGCCAACTGCCGCCAAGGCTTCGGTCAGCGAGAACGCTCCTGTGTAGAGGGCTGTGCCGACGATCGCCCCCTCAACGCCCAGGACCGTGAGTGCGGCGATCGCACGCAGGTCGTCCAGCGTCGAGACACCTCCCGACGCGACCACCGGGGAGTCGGTACGGGCGCAGACGTCTCTCAGCAGGTCGAGGTTAGGGCCGCGCAGAGTACCGTCGCGGTTGACATCGGTGACGACGTACCGGGCGCACCCGTCGGCGTCCAGGCGCGCCAGAACGTCGTACAGCTCGCCGCCGGCGCGCGTCCAGCCGCGGGCCGCCAGCGTGGTGCCTCGTACGTCCAGTCCCACCGCGATACGGTCGCCGTGCTCGGCCAGGACCCGCGCGCACCATGCGGGTTTCTCCAACGCCGCGGTCCCGATGTTCACGCGCGTGCAGCCGGTGTCGAGTGCCGCCGTCAAGGAGTCGTCGTCGCGAATGCCGCCGGACAGCTCCACGTCGATGTCGAGTGTCTCCACGACCGAGCGCAGTACCGTCCGGTTGTCTCCTCGACCGAAGGCCGCATCGAGGTCGACGAGGTGTAGCCAGGCCGCCCCAGCGGTCTGCCACCGCAGCGCCGACTCGACGGGGTCACCGAAAGCGCGAGCGCTGCCCGCCACTCCCTGCACGAGCTGCACGGCCCTACCTGCCGATACGTCGACTGCCGGCAGCAGCTGTAGGGCGCTCATCGTGGCCAGCCTAGGGTGAGCCCCACCCAGCGCCCACCCTCGGATGCGTGACGTCGGAGAACCACCCCCAACTCCCGACCAGACACCGCTTGTCCCGCGAATCGGGGCCCCCGCAGGGCTCGAACCACAAGGCAGCGCGTGTCCGGTCGGGTCGGCGTTGGGTCGGCGGGGGTCAGAGCACGAACACCGCAACCACCGGTGCTGCGAACAGGCTGACGACGATGACTGCGACCCGCGTGCCCCAGTCCGGGGTCACCGCCCAGGTCAGGGCCTGGGCGCCGAGGAACCCGAACACCATGAGGCCGACCGTCCGGCGACGTCGCGCGGCCAATGCGCCGCCTCGGGAGCGCCGCCGCAGCGGCGAGAGGATGGCAACCACTCGTGCCCTGGCCCGGTCCCAGCGGGCGAACCGTTCGGTTCGCCGCGCTCGGTCCTGAGCCTGAGCAGCGAGCTCAGCCTCTCGTGCGGTTCTGCGCACCGCCCTGTCCTTGCTCATGCCTCGCTCATGCCTCGCTCATAGCGTCAGCACCCACGATCGCAGTACGACAGCTCCGGCATCGCCGGACTTCTCGGGATGGAACTGGGTCGCCCACAGTGGGCCGTTCTCCACCGCAGCCACGAACGGATCGGCCTCGTGGGTCGTCCACGACACCAGGGGAGGCGTGGTCGGACCGTTGGTCGGCAGCTCCCAACGGCGTACTGCGTACGAGTGGACGAAGTAGAACCGCTCCGCCTCGACCCCGGCGAAGAGCTGGGAGTCGGCGGGCACGTCGACAGTGTTCCAGCCGATGTGTGGTACGACCCGAGCCCGCAGCAGCTCCACTGTCCCGGGCCACTCGCCGCATCCGGGCGTCTCGACCCCGTGCTCCACGCCACGGTCGAACAGCACCTGGTGGCCGACGCAGATGCCGAGCACCGCCCGCCCGCCGGCCAGTCGTCGGCCGATGATCTCCGGGCCCCGAACCCGGTGAAGGCCCTGCATGCACGCCCCGTACGCCCCGACGCCCGGTACGACGAGCCCGTCCGCGCCCATCGCCTCGTCGTAGTCCGACGTCACCACGACGTCGGCCCCCGCCCGCAACAGCGCGCGCTCGGCGGAGCGGAGGTTCCCCGAGCCGTAGTCGAGAACCACGACGCGACGGCTCACAGGCTGCCCTTGGTGCTCGGCACCCCACCCTCGCGCGGGTCGATCGCGACAGCGTCACGGAGCGCGCGTGCCACCGCCTTGAACTGCGCCTCGACGATGTGGTGCGGGTCGCGTCCGGACAGAACCCGCACGTGCAGCGCGATGGACGCATGAGCGCTGACCGACTCGAACACATGACGCGTCAGAGACCCGACGTACGTCCCCCCGATCACGACGTAGGCCTGGCCTTCCGGCTCACCGGTGTGCACGCAGTACGGACGTCCGGACACGTCGACAGCACACTGCACGAGTGCCTCGTCGAGAGGCACCAGCGAGTCGCCGAAGCGTTTGATACCGGCCTTGTCGCCCAAGGCCCGACGCAGAGCGGCGCCGAGAGCGATCGCGACATCCTCCACGGTGTGGTGTGCGTCGACCTCGACGTCACCGTCGGCCCGCACGGTCAGATCGAACAAGGCATGCCGGGCCAGCGAGGCCAGCATGTGGTCGTAGAATCCGACCCCCGTGGAGATCTCGGACCGTCCCCGACCGTTCAGGTCCAGCTCCACCACGACCTTCGTCTCCCTGGTGGTCCGCTCGATTGTGGCACTTCTCGTCACTTGCCTCCCCCCTCCTCGAGCACCGCGACGAGAGCGACGGCGAACGCGTCCATCTCGGCCGGGGTACCGATCGACACCCTGAGCCAACCGTCGGGACCGGTCTCCCGGATGAGCACACCACGATCGAGCACGCCCTGCCAAACCGAGTGCCGGTCGGCGAAGCGGCCGAACAGCGCGAAGTTGGCGTCGGAGTCCGCCACCTCGAGTCCGCGTCCACGCAGCCAGCCAACCGTCAGGTCACGCTGCCTGCGCAGATCCGCGACCTTGCCCAGCAGCTCGTCGGCGTGGGCAAGCGCGGCCCGGGCGACGGCCTGGGTGAGCGCCGAGAGGTGGTACGGCAGCCGCACCACACGCAGCGCGTCGACGAAGGGTGCGGTCGCCGCCAGGTAGCCCACCCGCGCACCGGCCAGCGCGAACGCCTTGGACATGGTGCGGGTCACAGCCAGGTTGGGACAGTCGTCCAGCAAGCTGAGCGCAGACGGCGTCGCCTCGCGCCTGAACTCCGCATATGCCTCGTCGACCACGACGACGGCGCCGGGCGCCGACACGCAGATCTCTCTGACCGTCTCGAGGGACGCCGACATGCCCGTCGGGTTGTTCGGCGAGGCGACGAGGACCACGTCCGGCCGGACCCGGCGCAGTGCTTCCCGAGCCGGGCCGAGCTCGATGTCGAACGAACCGGACCGTGGGCTGGTGACCCAGCGGGTCGACGTGGCGCGGGCGTACTCCGGATACATGGAGTACGTCGGAGCGAACGACATCGCCGTCCGGCCGGGACCGCCGAACGCCTGCAACACCTGGAGCATGACCTCGTTGGACCCGTTCGCGGCCCAGACGCGATCGGGGCCGAGGTGGTGGCCGAGGTAGGCCGCAAGGTCGGCGCGCAGGGCCCAGGCCTCCCTGTCGGGGTACCGGTTGAGGTCTCCCGAGGCGAGTGCGACCGCCTCGACGATCGCGCGGCGGGTCGCCTCCGACGGCGGATAGGGGTTCTCGTTGACATTCAGCCGTACGGCGACGTCGAGCTGCGGCGCTCCGTAGGGCTCTACGCCCACGAGCTCCGGACGCAGCGGGAGGGCGGCCGGTCGTGTCATGCGGGTTCGAGGCGCACCCGCACGGCGTCCCCGTGGGCCGGAAGGTCCTCTGCCTGGGAGAGCGCAGTCACATGTGGGGCCACGTCGCGAAGCGCCTGCTCGGAGTAGTCGACCAGCTGCACCGTCTTGAGGAACGTCCGAACCGACAGGCCTGACGAGTGGCATGCGCACCCAGCGGTCGGCAACACGTGGTTGGAGCCTGCGCAGTAGTCGCCGAGGGACACCGGGGCGTAGGGACCGACGAATACTGCGCCCGCGTTACGCACCCGCAACGCCCGGTCCGCCGCGTCATGGGTATGGATCTCCAAGTGCTCGGCGGCGTAGGCATCGACGACATCGCTCGCCTGGTCGAGGTCGTCGACGAGCACGATCGCGGACTGCTGCCCGGACAGTGCCGCAGTGACGCGCTCGACGTGCTTGGTGTTCGCCACCTGTCGGCCCAGCTCGGCCTCGACCCGCGCGGCGAGCCGTTCCGAGTCAGTGACCAGAACGGCCGCGGCAGCCGGGTCGTGCTCGGCCTGGCTGACCAGGTCGGCTGCGACGAACACCGCGTCGGCGCTCTCGTCGGCCAGGACGGCGATCTCGGTCGGACCTGCCTCGGAGTCGATCCCGACCTTTCCCCTGAGCAGGCGCTTGGCGGCGACTCCAAAGATGTTGGTAGGTCCGCAGACCAGGTCTACTGCTCGGCAGCCCTCGTCATCGTCGTCGTAGCCATAGGCGAACATGGCGATCGCGCCCGCTCCACCCGCGGCATACACCTCGTCGACTCCCAGGAGAGCGCATGCGGCCAGGATGGACGGATGGGGAAGTCCGCCGTGCTCGCGTTGAGGGGGACTCGCCAGCGCTATCGACGACACACCGGCAACCTGGGCGGGAACGACGTTCATGACGACCGACGACAGGAGCGGCGCCTTGCCTGCTGGGACGTACAGACCGACCCGACCGACCGCCACCTGCCGCTGCGTAACCCGTCCTCCAGGCGTGACATCGGTGACGGTGCTGGATGGCATCTCGGCCGCACAGGTCGCGCGAAGACGGGAGATCGACTCCTCGAGACCGGCCCGGACGTCCTGGGCCAGGGAATCCAGCGCCGACGTCAGCGCCTCCGGCGCGACCCTGATCTCGGTGACCTCGACACGGTCGAGCTCCAGCGCCTGGCGTAGGAGAGCGGCCTTTCCATCGAGCCGGACCTCCTCGCAGAGTGGCCGGACGACGTGGACCGCGGCGTCGACGTCGAACTCAGCCCGAGGCACGAGTGAGCGGTAGTCGAGTCGGCCACCGCGCTTCCGAAGTCCCCGGATGTCGATCGTCTTGATCATGGGCCGAGTGTAGGAGCCGAAGACCGAAAGACCTGGACGTCCCAGCAGCAGGCGGGCCGAGGAAGCGATGTTAGGTTCGACGACGTGAGCGACCCGCTACCTCTGTTCCCGCTCAACACCGTGCTCTTCCCCGGCATCGTCATGCCGCTGCACATCTTCGAGGACCGCTACCGGGCGATGGTGCGTGACCTGGTGGCGCTCCCGGCGGACCGCGACCGCGAGTTCGGTGTGGTGGCCATCAAGGTCGGCTACGAGGTCGCAGAGCGAGGCGTCCACACCATCCAGCGCACGGGATGCGCGGCGTTGGTCACGAGGGTGGCCTCCAACCCCGACGGCTCGTACGAGATCACCGCCATCGGGAGGCGCCGCTTCCACGTCGAGAGCCTCGACCCGAGCCAGGACTACCTGCGGGCGGCCGTGGAGTGGCTGCCCGACGGCCCCGGCGGGGCCTCTCCAGGTGACGCTGCGCGGGCTGCCGTCACGGCCCGGGACCTGTTCGGGGTCTACCGGGAGGCGGTCGGACGGCTCCGCGGCGACGACGTCCTCGAGGGTGACACGCCTACCGACCCGGTCGACCTCTCCTACACGCTGGCGGCCGCCCTCGTGCTCAACCTGGCGGAGCGGCAGGCCCTCCTCGAGGCCCCCGACGTGGTCGACCGACTACGCCTGGGCATGTCCCTGATGCGCGCCGAGCTCCGAGCCATCGCGGCTGTGCCGTCACTGCCGGCCACCTCGATGGCGCGCATGCGGTGGTCGCCGAACTGAGAGCTGCGCAGCCGGACTGGAAAAGCCGCAACGAGAGTGTCGAGCTGGAGGCTGGATCAGTCGTTGACGAGACACGCAGGGTGCTCACGGTGTAGGCGCCGTCCGTCTCCGACGTGATGCCGACCGCTCGCAGCGCCTCGAGGGTGTCCACGACCTGCTGGCTCGGACCAGGGCCGGGTTCGTTTCGGAGTGCGTCCACAACCTGCGCCTCGACGGCGTCCCAGTTGAAGGACAGTACGAGCTCCTTGCTGGCGGCATCGTCGACCACCGACCTGAACGCCTCGGGCCGACCGAGGTCTCTGTCGTGAGCCCCCAGCTGGGCGCCATAGCCGTCGTTGGAGGCGATGACCATCCCGTCGGCTGCCGCGACTTTCGCAAGCGGCATCTGGGCGCCGCCAGAGTCCTGGATCAGCCGGACGACCTTGTCGTACAGGGCGCCAAGCTCGGTCGGGTCAGCCGTGAACCTGAGTCCGAGGTTCAGCGAGCTGAGATCGCCCGCCTGCACGGCGCCTGCGGTAAGCCCCCCACTGTCGATGGCGAGCAGCAGGTTGTTCCCGAACAACGTCTCGAGGTCGTCGGGCAGGACCAGGCCGGTCCGGGACTCGAAGTACGAGAAGTGGTCGAGGAAGCCGATCGCGGCGATCTTCTGTGCAGCCGACGGGTCGGCGTCCACGCCGACATGGGCCAGCGCATCGCCCGGTAGCGCCTCGGCCGCCTTAGGTCGACGGCGACTGCGCGACGAGGCTACGTGACGGCGGAGTAGGCGGGAGGTCGTTCGAGGGGACTGACCAGAAGAAGATGGCCGAACAGGCTCCTAGCAGTCCCCCGATCGGCCACCCTAGGTACACCAGGGCGCTACCGACGCTGAGGTCGCTCGTGATCCGGTCACCAACCGCCGCAGCCGCTGCCTGGACGCCAGCGTCCGGCCCGAAGACGGTGATGCCGAGGTAGGCCGCCAATCCGCTGCCGACCGACGAGAGCGCAAGGACCGCGAGGACGGTGATGGTGCCGCGGCGCTCTCCGAGCCAACCGACCACCATCCCGCTCAGCAGGCCGAAGCCGAACCCCACGACGAGGAACCACATGGTGACCTCCGACTGCTGGTTCAGCTGGACCTCACCGAACGACACGCCCCGGCTCGTCAACGGGGCTGCCGGCGGGTCGGCCACCTGGGACCAGATCCAGGCGGCGGGGAATGCGAGCACGACGCCCGCGAGCGTCGACGCCAGCAGGAAGACGACGGCGTCGGCGCGGGACGACGACGACGCAGCGGGTGGCGCAACGTCGACCCCGACACCGTGCGCTCCGGAGAGCGCGACGCCGTCCGCTCCGCCGACCGGGGGCTGTGCCGGGCCTACCGGGGCCGGGCCGGGGAGGTCGGAGTTCGCCACGCCGCGATCCTATGTCGGGGCGCACCTCTGGTAGGTCAGACCGAGAGGCACGACGGGCCGAGCAGCGCCTTGAGGTCGGCCATCAGGGCGGCCGAAGGGGTCACCCGGAGGCGCTCGTCGAGCTTCATCACCATCGTCCGGCCGGCCGACGACAGCTTCAGGTGGACCTCGGCGATGCCGGGGTGCGTGACCAGCACGTCCTTGAGCTGCTCGATGACAGGCGGCGTCACTCGCGCCGTGGGCATCGAGATGACGACAGGGCCGTCGTCGGCTCCGCGGGTCAGCGCGGGCGCCGTGATCTCGATCGCGATGAGCTCGACTGCATCGTCACGGCCGCGCTTGATCCGCCCCACGACCTGGAGGATGGAGTCATCGACCAACAAGGACGACGACTGCTGGTAGTCGCGCGGGAACACCATGACGTCGACGGTCCCCTCGAGATCCTCCAGGGAGACGACGGCGTAAAGGTCGCCTTTCTTGGTTGTCTTGCGTACCACGGAGGTGACGAGGCCCGCCACCGTGAGGACGGTGCCCTCCTGGCGCTCCTCGTCGGTGACGAGCTGGCCGATCGTCACATCGCCGGCTCGCCCGAGTACGTGTTCGAGACCGTTGAGGGGATGGTCGGAGACGTACAGGCCGAGCATGTCGCGCTCGTAGGCAAGCAGGGAGCGCTTGTCCCACTCCGGCACGTCGGGAACCTGGACGGCCACCGTCTGGAAGCTGACGTCGTCGAGGCCGCCGAAGAGCGAGTCCTGCCCGATGGCCTCGTTGCGCTTGAGGTCGATGTACTGGTCGGCGGCGTCCTCGTGGACGGCGACCAGCGCCCGGCGCGAATACCCGAGCGAGTCGAACGCGCCAGCCTTGCACAGCGACTCGAGGACACGCTTGTTGCACACAGGCACAGGCACCTTCGACATGAAATCGCCGAAGTCGGTGAACCTGCCCTGCTCCGCGCGAGCTGCGACCAGACCCGCGACGACCTGCGATCCGATGTTGCGGATGGCAGTCAGACCGAACCGGATGTCGGTGCCGACGGGCGTGAAGTCGGCGTCGGACTCGTTGACGTCCGGTGGGAGCACCTTGATACCCATCCGGCGGCACTCGTTGAGGTAGACGGCCGACTTGTCCTTGTCGTCGCGGACGCTGGTGAGCAGGGCAGCCATGTACTCGGCCGGGTAGTTGGCCTTGAGGTAGCCGGTCCAGTAGGAGACGACGGCATACCCGGCGCCGTGGCTCTTGTTGAAGCCGTAGTCGCAGAACGGCAGAAGGGTGTCCCACAGTGCCTTCACGGCTGCCACCGAGTAGCCGCGCTCGGACATGCCGTCGGAGAAAGACTGGTACTGCTGCTCCAGCTCTGCCTTCTTCTTCTTGCCCATCGCACGCCGCAGGAGGTCGGCGCTGGCGAGGGAGTACCCGGCGACGCGCTGAGCGATCGCCATGACCTGCTCCTGGTAGACGACCAGGCCGTGTGTCTCACCGAGGACCTCCGCGAGCGGCTCGGCCAGCTCGGGGTGGATGGGGGTGACCGGCTGCCGATGGTTCTTGCGGTCGGCATAGTCGTTGTGGGCGTTGGTGGCCATCGGGCCGGGCCGGTACAGAGCGAGCACAGCGGTGATGTCGTCGAAGCAGTCCGGCTTCATGCCTCGGAGCAGCGACCGCATGCTCCCTCCGTCGAGCTGAAACACCCCCAGCGTGTCACCGCGCCCGAGCAGATCGTAGGTCTGCTGGTCGTCGAAGGACAGCGACTCGATCTCGATCATGGTGTCGCGGTTGGCGGCGATGTTGGACAGTGCGTCGTCGATCACCGTCAGGTTGCGCAGACCGAGGAAGTCCATCTTCAGCAGCCCGAGCGCCTCGCACGTCGGGTAGTCGAACTGGGTGATCGTTGCGCCGTCCTGCTCACGGCGCATGATCGGGATGTTGTCGATCAGGGGCTCGCTCGACATGATCATCGCGCACGCGTGCACGCCCCACTGCCGCTTGAGCCCTTCCAGGCCCCTCGCGGTGTCGACGACCCGTCGTACGTCGGGGTCGTTCTCGTAGAGGGCCCGGAACTCCCCCGCCTCGCCGTAGCGCTTGTGGGCCGGGTCGAAGATGTCGTTGACAGGAATGTCCTTGCCCATCACCGAGGCCGGCATCGCCTTCGTGATCCGCTCACCCAGGGCGAAGGGATACCCGAGCACCCGGGAGGAGTCCTTCACGGCCTGCTTGGCCTTGATGGTGCCGAACGTGACCACCTGGGCGACCCGGTCCTGGCCGTACTTCTCGTGCACGTAGCGGATCACCTCGCCGCGGCGACGCTCGTCGAAGTCGATGTCGATGTCGGGCATCGAGATGCGCTCGGGGTTGAGGAACCGCTCGAACAGCAGCCCGTGCGCGAGCGGGTCGAGCTCGGTGATACCCATCGCGTACGCCACGAGGGAGCCCGCCGCGGAGCCTCGGCCCGGTCCAACCCGGATACCGCGCGACTTGGCCCACCCGATGCAGTCGGCCGTGACCAGGAAGTATGCCGGGAAGCCCATCTGGAGGATGACACCTACCTCGAAGTCGGCCCGGGCCCGCGCCTCGGCCGAGACGCCGCCAGGGTAGCGGCGTTCGAGGCCGGCCTCGACCTGCCTCACGAACCAGGTCTCCTCGGTCTCGCCGTCCGGTACCTGGAAGCGAGGCATCAGGTTGCGGCCTTCGGCGAACTCCACCTGGCAGCGCTCGGCTATGAGCAAGGTGCTGTCACAGGCGTCGGGGAGCTCCGAGAACAGGTCCCGCATCTCCGCCGGGGTCTTGAGGTAGTAACCGTCGCCGTCGAACTTGAACCGCTTGTCGTCGTTCATGGTCGAGCCCGACTGCACGCAGAGCAGGGCCTCGTGACTCACGGAGTCCTCGCGCCGTGTGTAGTGCAGGTCGTTGGTGGCAACCAGCGGTAGGGCCAGCTCGCGGGCGAGCCGCAGCAGGTCGTCTCGCACACGCCTCTCGATGCCGAGCCCGTGGTCCATCAGCTCCACGAAGTAGCTGTCCGCGCCGAAGAGGTCACGGTAGTCCGAGGCGGCCTGCAGCGCGGCGTCGTACTTGCCGAGCCGCAGCAACGTCTGCACCTCCCCGGAGGGGCAGCCGGTGGTCGCGATGAGGCCGGTGCCGTAACGCTCCAGCAGGTCGCGGTCCATCCGGGGCTTGTAGAACTGCCCTTCGAGTGACGCCAGCGACGACAGCCTGAAGAGGTTGTGCATGCCTTCGGTCGTCTCGGCGAGCAGCGTGATGTGCGTGTATGCGCCGCCCCCGGACACGTCGTCTCCTCCGCCGTTGCCCCACTGCACGCGACGGCGCTCGAACCGGCTCGTACCAGGCGCCAGGTAGGCCTCCACCCCGATGATCGGACGAACTCCGCGGTCCCGGGCCGCCCGATGGAACTCGTAGGCGCCGAACAGGTTGCCGTGGTCGGTGATGGCCAGGGCCGGCATGCCTGCGCCTGCAGTCGCGTCGAGGAGCTCGCCGACTCGCGCGGCTCCGTCGAGCATCGAGAACTCCGTATGCACGTGGAGGTGCACGAACGACGAGGAGCTCGGCATCGGGGAGGCTCTCCTCTCGACCGGGTGACGGCAGCACGGACCCACCGCGACGGAACTCACCGCGGCGCGTCTCGGGGAAGGCGTCAAAGACTACGCCGGACCAGCGTGCCTCCGTGCACCGACACTCGCGGGCCGCTGGCCGCCCTGGGTGGGCCGCGAGCCCCCCTTAGTGGGCGGCGGACCCTGGACCGGCTCGTAGCCAGCAGGTCGGGCGACGAAGAACCCCTCGCCCTGGGTGAGGCCGGGGAGTCGCGCCTCGAAGGTCTGCACCTGGTCGGTGGGCATGGCGCCGGTGACACGGCAGCGGGTGCCTCGCATCTCGGGCGGCCCGGGTTTGGCGCGGACGGCATGCAGCCGTTGCATCACCCGGCTTGTCGACGTCGAGGGGATCTCGACCTCGAACTCGCTGACCGGTGCGCACACCGTCGTACCGGCGCGGCGAAGAGCCTGGCGTAGCACGATCGCGGTCAGCCGGCGAAAGTCGCCCGCAGTCGAGGCCGGCGCCCAGTAGCCGGAGTGCGTGAGTGTCACGACGCAGTCAGTGACCCGCCAACCGTAGAGCCCGACCCGGAGCGTGGTGGGCACCGTCTCCTCGACGGCCGTGTGGAAGGACAGCAGCAGCCCGCCAAGCTCCACCTCGCGCCGGTAGGTCATGCCCGAGCCGACAGGTCCCGGCTCGACCCGAAGCCCTACGGTCGCCCGGTCGGGGTTGCCGGGCGCGCCGATGACGGTGAGAGCCCGTCCCACCGCTGCGACCCGCTCGACGTAGACCGTTCGGGTGGGCAGGAACTCGGCGTCGATGCCGTACTCGGTCGCCAGCCGTGCGGCCAGGACTTCCTTCTGGACCTCCCCGTAGAGGCTGACGGTCAGCTCCCGGTCGACTCCGTCGAGGCGGGCGTCGACGAGCGGGTCCTGCTCTGACAGCTGCTTCAGCGCTTCGAAGACCGTTGGGCGCTGAGCCTCATCCCGTGCCAGGACGACTGACTCGAGTCCTGGTGGGCCGAAGTGCCGACCGCCGATGGCAGCGTGCCAGTCTCCGAGCTGGTCTGCGATCTGGATGTCGGAGAGGCCGACGATCTTGGCTATCTCGCCGGCTCGGGCGGTCCCCGAGGTCGTTGCGGTGCCGCCGGTGAACGTGCTGACGCCGGTGACATGGCCCTCGCTCCGGACGAGGTCGCCGCCCGCCGATCGACGGTCGTAGACCACGTGGTCGCGCGCCGTGAGGGTGCCCGAGTGGATTCGCGCGAAAGCCACCTTGTGACCGTCCCCGCCGCGCTCGATCTTGAAGACGCTCGCGTGCAGGCGTTGCCCGGCTGGCTCGGTCGCGGCGGGGAGGTACCGAACGAGGCCGTCGACGAGGTCAGCCACACCGATCCCCTTGAGAGCCGAGCCGAAGTAGACCGGATGAAGGGACCCGTCGGCGGTGAGGCGCGCAAGTGCGGCGAGGGCCTCTGCCCGGGGGAGCGACCCTGCCCCGTCGACGTACCGGCTCAGCACCCGGTCGTCGTACTCGGCGAGTCGCTCGACCAGGTCTTCGTCGAACCTGATGCCCGTACAGGGTGTGACGGCGGACCCGGCGCTGCCGAGATCGGTCGCCCGGGTCAGCGCGACTGCGTCGCCGAGGAGTGCCTGGCGGATGGCGGCCATGGTCTGGTCGTGGGTCGCGCCGACCCTGTCGATCTTGTTGGCGAAGACGAGGAACGGCAGCCGGAGCCGCTCGAGGGTACGGATGAGAACCCGTGTCTGGGCCTGTACCCGCTCGACGGCTGAGACGACGAGAACCGCCCCGTCCAGGACGGCAAGCGCCCGCTCGACCTCCGCGACGAAGTCGGAGTGGCCGGGAGTGTCGATGAGGTTGACCTTGAGGTCGGCGACCGTGAACGTGACCACCGCCGAGCGGATCGTGATGCCGCGTCGGCGTTCGAGCGCGTCGGCGTCTGTGACGGTGTCACCGTGGTCGACGCGGCCGACGTGGGTGGTGACTCCCGTCTCGAACAGGAGCCTCTCGGTCAGTGTGGTCTTACCGGCGTCGACATGGGCGACGATCCCGAGGTTGAGCAGGGGCATGGAGGTGGGCCGCCTTCAGGTCGCTCGGACAGGTCAGGGTGAGCTTTCCGAGCAGTTGGCGCATCTCCGGTACTCCTTCGTCGTCGTCGAGGTACTCGACGCGAGGCTAGCGGGGCCACCGACCTCCCGCGAGGGGGTTTCGAGGCGTCAGTCCGCTTTGCGGATCACGTCGAGGGCCGACTCGAGGTCGGCAGGGTACGGCGACTCGAACTCGACCCACTCGTCGCTTGCCGGATGGGCGAAGCCGAGCCGGACCGCGTGCAGCCACTGACGCGACAGCCCCACCCGGCCGGCCAGCACCGGGTCGGCTCCATACGTGAGGTCTCCTACACAGGGGTGGTGCAGTGCGCTCATGTGGACCCTGATCTGATGGGTGCGGCCCGTCTCCAGCTTGATCTCGAGCAGCGAGGCGAAACGGTGCGCCTCCAGGGTGTCGTAGTGCGTGACGCTGGGACGCCCCTCGGCTCGCACGACGAACTTGTAGTCGTGCTTGAGATGCCGGGCGATGGGAGCGTCGATCGTGCCGCGGAACGGGTCGAGGTGTCCCTGCACCAGGGCGTGGTAGGTCTTGTCGACGCTTCGCGACCTGAAAGCCCGCTTGAGGCGGGAGTAAGCAAGTTCGGACTTCGCGACCACCATCAGCCCGCTCGTCCCGACATCGAGTCGCTGGACGACGCCCCGCCGCTCCGGTACGCCAGAGGTGGCGATGCTGAACCCGGCCCCTGCCAGGTGCCCGAGCACGGTCGGACCGGTCCACCCCAGACTCGGGTGAGCCGCGACGCCTACCGGCTTGTCGACCACCACGATCGCGTCGTCGTCGTACACGATGCGCAAGCCGTCGACGGCGGCCGGCACGACAGTGACACCCGGCGCAGGCGAGGGGAGCACGACCTCCAGGAACGCGCCCTCCTCCACCCGGTCGGACTTGGCCGGCGCGGCACCGTCGAGCGTCACCCCGCCCGCAGCCACGAGCTCGGCTGCCTTGGTCCGCGAGAGCCCGAACATCCGGGCGATCGCGGCGTCGACACGCTCACCTGCCAGACCTCCCGGGACGTGGAGCACCCTCACGTCGGGTGGCTGCGTCATGACTGGTCGATGACGCCGCCGGTGCGGCCCGAGCGGTCCTCGACGGTGCCGTCGAGGTGGACTCCGCGGAAGCTGAGGACGACGAAGAGCACGGCCGCGACCGAGATCGAGGAGTCGGCCACGTTGAAGACCGGCCAGTGCGGCAGCTGGAGGAAGTCGACGACGTGACCCCGGAAGGGCGACGGTGCGCGAAGGATGCGGTCGGTGACGTTGCCGAGCGAGCCTCCCAGCAGCAGCCCGAGCGCCACCCCCCAGCCCACGCTCCGCAGCCGCCGCGCCATCCGCAGGCAGACGACGATCACGACGAGAGCGATGAGCGTGAGCGCGAAGGTGTAGCTCGTCCCGGTACTGAAGGCCGCCCCGGCATTGTGGCTCAGCGACAGCCGCAACAGGTCACCGACGAGCTGCCTGGGCTGCCCTTCGGTCAGGGAGTGCTCAGCCCACCATTTCGTGCTCTGGTCGAGCAGGTATGCCGCCGTCGCCACGACTGCCAGCACGACCACAGCCGGCGCAGGCCGACCGGGAGCGAGTCGTGGAGAGCCTGGCTCCTGGCTCAGCGACGTTCCTCGCGTTGTTTGCATTCCAGGCACAGTGTGGCACGGGGAAAAGCCTGCAAGCGCATCTTTCCGATCGGCTGGCCGCACGACTCGCAGATGCCGTAGCTCCCCTCATCGATGCGCTTGATGGCCGCCTCGACCAGCTCCAGGTTGGCCCGAGCGTTCTTGGCCATCGACATCTCGTGGTCGCGCTCGAAGGTGTTCGACCCGACATCCGCCTGGTCGTTTCCCGCCCCTTCGCCTCCCTCACGGAGCAGATGCCCGATCTCGGTCTCTGTGGCGCCGATCTCCTCGCGGAGTCGGGTCGCGTCCCCTTGGAGCGCCGTCTTGACGTCGGCGACCTCCTGCGCGGTCCAGGGCTTCTCGCCCTCGCGGTACTCCAGCTTGGCGGCGGCCATGTCCGACCGCGTCCCAGCGGCCGGCCCTGTCGCCCTCGCTGTTTTCTTCGCCGGAGCCGTCTTCTTCGCCGGCGAGGCCTTCTGGGCCATGGTCTTCGTAGCCGGGGCAGTCTTCTTGGCCGCAGTTCTCGTGGCCGAAGCAGTCTTCTCGGTGGCTGCGGACTTCTTGGCGGGGGCGGTCTTCTTGGCCGCAGTCCTCGTGGCCGCGGCAGTCTTAGCGGTGGCTGCGGACTTCTTGGCGGGGGCGGTCTTCGTGGCGGTGGCAGTCTTCTTCGCAGCCATCGTGACCGGCCTTTCCTCGATGCGTCACCCGCGTATGCGGTGCGGAGAGGATAGGCGGATATGGCGTAGGCATCAAATGGCCGCACCGCCGACGGACGTTTCCCGGTCTCAGTCACCTAGACTGTCGTCGCTGCACGGCGATGATGGGGCCATCACCTCGGAGCCGTCGGAAGAACAGTCACCACGGTGGCTCACTAGAACCGGCAGCAGCGTCAAGGAAGAGGGTCGGCCGCGTGAAGCGGGGCCGGCCAAGGAGGGTGGTACCGCGGGTCCGGCCGAGCTGGCCGCCTCGTCCCTTCGGCACCGCAGCCGACACACTCGTCGGCGGCGACTCGGCTGAGGAACGACGGAGTGACCACGCGATGAAGACCACCTACCCGGCCGTACCGGCGCGGGTCGACCTGCCGACCCTGGAGCAGGAGATCCTCGCGCTCTGGCGAGAGCGGCGGACGTTCGAGCGCTCCCTCGAGGGCTCCGAGGACGCGCCGCGCTGGACCTTCTACGAGGGTCCACCCACCGCAAACGGCCGCCCCGGGGTCCACCACGTCGAGGCACGTGTGTTCAAGGACGTGTTTCCCCGCTTCAAGACGATGCAGGGCTACCACGTCGACCGCAAGGCGGGCTGGGACTGCCAGGGCCTGCACGTGGAGGTGGGCGTCGAGAAGGAGCTCGGCGTGTCCGGCAAGCAGCAGATCGAGGCCTTCGGGATCGCCGAGTTCAACGCCAGGTGTCGAGAGTCCGTCGAGCGGTCCACAGGCGAGTTCGAGGAGATGACCGAGCGGATGGGCTACTGGGTCGATGTCGCGTCGGCCTACCGGACGATGGACAGCTCGTACATCGAGAGCGTCTGGTGGTCGCTGAAGCAGATCTACGACTCGGGTCGGCTCTACCAGGCCCAGCGGGTTTCGCCGTACTGTCCCCGCTGCGAGACGGCACTGTCCGACCACGAGCTCGCGCAGGGCTACGAGACGGTTGTCGACCCGTCCGTCTTCGTCAAGTTCCCGCTGACCTCCGGACCGTACGCCGCCGAGGCGTCGCTGTTGGTATGGACGACGACGCCGTGGACGCTCGTCTCCAACACGGCCGTGGCCGTCAACCCCGAGGTGTCGTACGTAGTCGCCTCCAACGGCGACGAGACACTCGTCGTCGCGGCTGCGCTGTTCGACGCGGTCCTCGGCGACGGCTGGACGGTTCGCGACACCCTGCGGGGCTCCGAGCTCGACCGCTGGACCTACCAGCGCCCGCTCGACCTGGTCGACTTCCCGACGGGCGGCGACGCCGACGGCCGGGCCGTCGCCCACTTCGTCGTGCTCGCCGACTACGTCACGGTCGACGACGGGTCGGGGCTGGTGCACCAGTCCCCGGCCTTCGGCGAGGAGGACATGGCGGTAGCGAAGGAGTACGACCTTCCCGTCATCACGCCAGTTATGCCCGACGGCCACTTCGAGGCCGGGGTACGGCTGGTCGGCGGGCAGTTCTTCAAGCACGCAGACGCCGACCTTGTGCGCGAGCTCGAGTCTCGCGGCCTGCTCTTCCGCCACGTCGCCTACGAGCACTCGTACCCCCACTGCTGGCGCTGCCACACGCCCCTCATGTACTACGCCCTTCCGGCGTGGTACATCCGGACGACGGCCGTCAAGCAGCAGTTGCTGCGCGAGAACGAGGCCACCAACTGGTTCCCCGAGACCATCAAGTGGGGCAGGTACGGCGACTGGCTCCGCAACAACGTCGACTGGTCCTTGTCGCGCACCCGCTACTGGGGGACTCCGCTCCCCATCTGGCGCTGCGCGGACGCCCACGAAGTCTGCGTAGGGTCGCTTGCCGAGCTCGGTGACCTCGCCGGAGAGGACCTGCTCGCACTCGACCCGCACCGACCGTTCGTCGACGACGTGGTGCTCCGGTGCCCCACCTGCGGAGCGGAGGCCCGCCGCGTGCCGGAGGTGATCGACGCCTGGTACGACTCGGGCTCGATGCCATTCGCCCAGTGGGGCTACCCGCACGCTGACGGGTCGGTCGCGGCGTTCGACCGGGCGTTCCCGGCACAGTTCGTCTGCGAGGGGCTCGACCAGACCCGGGGCTGGTTCTACTCGCTCATGGCCGTCGGCACCCTCGTCTTCGACCGGTCCTCCTACCAGAACGTCGTGTGCCTGGGACTGCTTCTCGCCGAGGACGGACGCAAGATGTCCAAGCACCTCGGAAACATCCTGCATCCCATGCCGCTCATGGACACGCACGGAGCAGACGCCGTCCGTTGGTTCATGGCCGCGTCGGGGTCGCCGTGGGCCGCGCGACGGGTCGGGGATGCGACTCTCCAGGAGATCGTCCGCAAGGTGCTCCTCACGTACTGGAACACCGTCGCGTTCCATGTGCTCTATGCGAACGCGAACGGGTGGACGCCGGCCGACGACTCCCCTGCGGTCGGCGACCGACCAGTGCTGGACCGGTGGCTGGTCTCGGGACGCAACCGGCTCACCCGCGACGTCACCGAGGCACTGGAGCGCTTCGACACCCAGCGGGCGGGACAGCTGCTGGCTGAGTTCATCGACAACGTGTCGAACTGGTACGTGCGACGGTCGCGTCGTCGTTTCTGGGACGGCGACCCGGCAGCTCTGGCGACGTTGGCCGAGACGCTCGACATCGTCACCCGGCTGATGGCTCCGCTCACGCCGTTCATCACCGAGCGGGTCTGGCAGGACGTGGTATGCCCGGTCGACGCTTCCGCCCCGGACTCGGTACACCTCTCACGCTGGCCGTCCTACGACGAAGCGCTGATCGACGAGGAGCTCGAGCGAGGCATGTCACTCACTCGCCGCCTCGTCGAGCTGGGCCGCGCGGCCCGCGCCGAGGCCAAGGTGAAGACCCGACAGCCGCTCAGCCGAGCACTGGTCGGCTCAGCCGCTCACGCCCAGCTCGGTGACGAGCTCAGAGCAGAGGTGGCGGCGGAGCTCAATGTCGAGTCGGTCGAGTCGTTCGCCTCCGCGGGTGACCTCGTCGACCACTCTGCGAAGGGTAACTTCCGCACGCTCGGCAAGCGGTTCGGCACGCAGACTCCGAGAATCGCGGCGGCCATCGCGGCAGACGACGCGACGCGGCTCGCGTCGGAGCTAGCGGCGACCGGATCGACCACTGTCGACGTCGGCGGGTCGGTCGAGCTGACGGCTGACGAGGTCGTCATCTCCGAGCGGCCACGCGAAGGATGGTCGGTGGTCAACGAGCACGGGGAGACCGTCGCACTGGACCTCGACCTGACTCCGGCGCTGGTGCGCGCAGGCTTGGCCCGAGAGGTCATCCGGCTGGTGCAGGAGGCACGCAAGACCAGCGGCTTCGACGTGGCCGACCGGATCACCTTGGAGTGGAGCGCCGAGGGCGAGGTCGCGGCGGCGATGCGCGAGCACCGTGACCTGGTGGCCGGAGAGGTACTCGCCGTCGAGGTCCGGCATTCGTCACCTGCTGGAGACGACTGGACGTCCTCTGACCTCGGGCTGGCATTCGCCGTCACCCGAGCCTGACCGCCGGCGACCAGGGAGAGTGCTCACTCCTGCCAGAAGCGGCACGAGCGAGCTCGACCTACTGCTGCGGCTCCTCGGCGAGGAGCTCGCGGAGGGCGGACGACGTACCGTCTTCGGAGCTTGAGGGCAAGGCAGCGTCGGTGCCGTCCGGGTCCCCGTCGAGGACTCGCAGCTGGCTCTCGAAGTAGCCACGGAGCCGGCTGCGGTACTCACGCTCGAAGGCACGCAGGTCCTCGAGCTCGGTGGCCAGGCTGCCCTTGTCGCGCTCGAGGCTGCCCAGCAGCTGCTCCCTGCGCTGAGCCGTCTCGCGGTCGAGGCTCTCGGCGCGGCTCAGCGCCTCCTTCTCCAGGACCTCGGCCTTCTCCTTCGACTCCGACTCCAGACGCTCGGCCTTGACCGTTGCCTCGCCGACGATCTTGTCGGCATCTCCGTGCGCCTCGAAGACGAGCTGCTCGGCGTTCTGGGTGGCGATCTCCAGTAGCCGGGCCGCCGCGCTCGACGCCTCGGGAATGGTGCGGACGAGCGGCAGGGCGGTCTGCGCGGAGTCCTGCTGTGCAGACGTCTCCTCGACAGTCGAGGCGGTCGACGCGGTGGCCGACGGCGTCGTCACCTTCGACTGGAGCTCTTCGTTGTCCTGTTGAAGGCGGGTGAGCTCGACCTCGACCTCGTCTAGGAACTGGTCGACCTCACCCATGTCGTAGCCCTCGCGGAGGCGGACGGGCGTGAAGGTCTTCTTACGCACATCCTCAGGCGTCAGCGTCATTGGCTCACCTCATGGGTCCGAACTGGATGATGACTTGCGGGCTTACGCTACCCCGTCGGCGCGTCTCGGCACATTCCCACACAAGAAGGGGTGAAGTCTCCCCTACCTACTGAGAAGAAGTCTGCCGTTGGTGACCCGCAGGAGATAGCAGATCAGCAGCACGAAGAGAATCGACAAGTCGATGGTCGCGGAGCCCAGCCGAAGCGGAGGAACGAGGCGTCGGAAAGCCCTGATCGGAGGGTCGGTAGCGGAGTAGACGAGCTCGAGACCTATCAGGCTCGGTCCGCTGGGGCGCCAGGCACGAGCGAAGACCTGGACCCAGTCGGCGACGATCCGGGCCCACAGGAACATGAGGTACGTCCAGAGCGCGAACTCGATGATGCTGCCGACAAGCTCCACGACGCTCAGCGTAATCGGCGCGCGAAGCGGCGCCGACCCTCAACTCTGATTGAAGAATCCGCCCTCAGCGATGCGCTGCTTGTCCTCGGCGGCGACGGAGACGTTCGGCGGCGACAGCAAGAAGACCTTGCTCGTCACCCTCTCGATCGTGCCCCTCACACCGAACACCAGCCCCGCGGAGAAGTCGACCAGCCGCTTGGCGTCGCTATCGTCCATCTCCGACAGGTTCATGATGACGGGGATGCCCTCGCGGAAGTGCTCACCGATCGTGCGCGCCTCGTTATACGTGCGTGGGTGAAGCGTCGTGATCCGAGACAGCTCTGTCACCACCGGGGCCGACGGGCGGCGGCGTTCGGACAGCGATGCGACCGACGCGCCGTGCTCCTCGCGGACTGCCCTGACCGGACGGTTGCCGCCCTCGGCGGCCGACGAGGAGGCCACGGACTCGTCGTCCTCGTAGGTGTCGCCGTCCTCGAGCAGGCCCAGATAGACCCCGACCTTGCGCATTCCGCCCGACATGGTCTCGATGCCTCCCGTTGTCTCGACGATGCTCTATCAGACAATGCTGTGGACCCGGTTGCGAGGCTCCCGAAGGGCTCTAGCACCGCAGGAGACATTACCCGAGGGGGGGTCGCTGGCCGAGTACCGCGCTTCCGACACGCACGTGTGTCGCCCCGGCCCGCACCGCCTCCGACAGGTCACCGCTCATGCCGGCGGAGATGGCCGTCGCCAGGGGGTGGTCGCGCTGGAGCAGCCGGCTCACGGCGCCCAGCCCCCGGTACGCCGTCTCGGCGTCGCCGTGCTGAGGCGCCACTCCCATGACGCCGCGAAGCCTCAACGCCACGGCCGAGTCGACCACGTCAGCGACCGCCGCGACGTCCGCGCCGGTCACGCCACCGCGACCCGCTCGCTCGGGCCCGGCGTCGAGGTTGACCTGGACGAAACAGTCCACGACCCGAGAGCTCTCCCGAGCGGCTCCGTCCAGTCTGGCGGCCACCTTCACCGAGCCCACCGAGTGGACGGCGTCTGCGTACGTCGCGATCCTCGCCGCCTTGTTCGACTGCACCTGCCCGATGAAGTGCCAGGTGAGGTCCAGATCGTCGAGCTCGGACGCCTTCTGCTCGGCCTCCTGGTGGCGATTCTCGCCTACGTCACGTACGCCGAGGTCGTACAAGACGCGGATGTCACTCGTCGGCCACGTCTTGGTGACGACGACGAGCACGATGTCAGCGGCCGACCGACCGCACTCGTCGGCCGCCACGGCGATCTGACTCCGGACACCGTCGAGCCGTTGCTCGAGCTCGCTGCGTCGCGGCTCAGCCATCTGTTGCTGCCCGGAGCACGACCAGTCCCGCAGACCGTCCGGACCGGTCGCCGTCGCGGCGATGAGAGTACAGATCGAGGGACTCACGCGTGCACCTGCTGCGGTCCGTCACGCGGCAGCCGGCTGCCTCGAGCTGCGCCGTCACGGCGGCACCGAGGTCGACAGAGGGCGTCCCCCACGTGGTGCATCCGAATGCGGTGGGTGTCACTGCCGCGACCTCTGCGCGCATCGAGGCGGGGACCTCGTAGCAACCTCCGCATACGTGCGGCCCGACCCAGGCGTCGACCCGGTCCGCTCCGAGGTTGCGCATGCACTCCAGCGTCGACGTCACGACACCCTCGACGACTCCGCGGCGGCCGGCGTGCACTACCGCGGCGACGCCGTTGTCTGCGTCCGCCATCACGACCGGTACGCAGTCGGCGACGCGCACACACAACGCCACTTTGGTCTCGCGGGTCACGAGTGCGTCACACGGCGGCGGGTCCGTCGTCGACGCTTGCACCACCGACACCTCACGGCCGTGCTGCTGCCGCATGACGACGACACGTCGTACGTCGAACGCCGTGGTGAGCAGCGCGAAGTTCGCCTCGACCTCGGCTGCACGCTCGGCTTCGCGGACTCCGAGGTCGAGCGAGTCGAACGGCGGCGCTGACACCCCTCCGAGACGGTCCGTGAAGGCAACGTCGACGACGCCGGCGTCTCCTCGGCGGCTGTCCAGGCTTGCGAACACGGACTACTTGAGGAAGTCCGGGACGTCCAGGTCCTCGTTGTCGTCGAAGGGGATCGCACGTGGCTGCCGTTGCTGCGGCGCCTGCTGTGCGTATGTGGGTTGTTGTTCGGCGACCCGCTGAGGTGGGCTGGCCGGCTGTCCCGCGCCGGCCGGCTGAGGCTGCTGTTGCGCCGCCGCGTGGGTGCCCTGCCCGCCGGGGACGGCGGCACGCTGAGGCTGTGAGGGCTGCTCGGCGGCGTCGCGGCGCAGGGCGGGCTGGCTCTGGTCGCGCCGCTTGGGCATTCCCCCGTCGAAGCCCGCCGCGATCACCGTCACCCGCACCTCGTCGCCGAGGGCGTCGTCGATCACGGCCCCGAAGATGATGTTCGCCTCGGCGTGAGCGGCCTGCGACACCAGCGCCGCGGCTTCGTTGATCTCGAACAGGCCGAGGTCGGAGCCTCCGGAGATCGAGAGAAGCACACCGTGCGCACCGTCGATCGACGCCTCGAGCAGCGGGCTGGAGACCGCCATCTCGGCGGCGACGACCGCCCGGTCGTCGCCGTTGGCGCGGCCGATGCCCATCAGGGCCGACCCGGCGTTGGACATCACCGACTTCACGTCGGCGAAGTCCAGGTTGATCAGCCCTGGAGTCGTGATCAGGTCGGTGATACCCGAGACGCCTTGCAGCAGCACCTGGTCAGCCTGCTTGAAGGCGTCGAGGATGCTGACGCTTCGGTCGGAGATCGAGAGCAGCCGGTCGTTGGGGATGACGATGAGGGTGTCGACCTCCTCGCGAAGGGCCGCGATGCCCTCCTCGGCCTGGTTGGCACGCCGGCGGCCCTCGAAGGCGAAGGGACGTGTCACCACCCCGATCGTGAGTGCACCGAGCGCGCGGGCGATTCGGGCGACGACCGGCGCTCCACCCGTACCCGTGCCCCCACCTTCCCCGGCGGTCACGAACACCATGTCGGAGCCCTTGATGACCTCTTCGATCTCCTCGGAATGGTCATCGGCCGCTCGGGCGCCCACATCGGGGTTGGCCCCCGCGCCCAGACCCCGCGTGAGTTCGCGGCCGATGTCGAGCTTGACGTCGGCGTCGCTCATCAGCAGGGCTTGGGCGTCGGTGTTGATGGCGATGAACTCGACGCCTCGAAGTCCGACCTCGATCATCCGGTTCACGGCGTTGACGCCGCCGCCCCCGATACCCACGACCTTGATGACCGCCAGATAGTTCTGCGGTGCTGCCACGACGCTGCCTCTCGAGTGATGACGGGGCGGCCGTCGACGACGACCCACCTGGACTAGTGCGGCGAGGCCCGGGGGCATCGCCGGAACAACCTGGGGAAGTACGAACCGCGACCAACTCTGACCCTCGACTCGAGAGTTACAGTGATGTCCACGCCGTCGTGTCACAAACCCTAGGACAACGCCGGCAGAACAAGCAACCGACACGCCCACCCGGGCCTCCGGGTCGCATCTGCTGGCCGCCGGTCAGGGTCGGTGGGTCAGCCTGAAGTGGTGGGGCGTTCGGGAACGCTCACGTCGTAGACGCGTGCCTTGCCCTGCAGTCGCAGCGCATCCAAGACCTCGACCTTACGGTCAGACTCTGAGGCACTTCCCCACATGACCTCGCTCCTGTCCTTGAGCCGCAGGGTGATGGAGTCCATCGACTCGGCGCTGAGGCGCCTCGTGCTCGTGAGCAGAACGTGCGGTAGCGCGGCGACCACTCCTGCCGCCTCTCGGAGGGCGTCGTCGCCCGCTGACTTCTGCACCACGACGACAGGAAGTCCCTTCACCCGATGACCTGTCTCCCGGAAGATGACCCCCTGCTCGTCCATCACCGACCAGATGCCGTCGCGGTGGATGGCGGCCAGCGGCCGCCGCTCTGTGATGGCGATCGAGACGGTGTGCGGCCAGGTGCGGTGCACCGATACGGAGCGGACGGCGGGCAGCTGGGCGACCCGGTCGGATATCTGGTCCAGGTCGAGTCGAACGAGCGGCGTGCCAGTGGGCACCCCGGCTGCGAGCTCGACGTCTCTCGCGCTGATCGTGGCCTGCCCGGTGACCGTGACATCCTGAGCAGCCAGCCAGGTCGAGAAGAACACGACCCATCCCGCGAAGCCGACCACACCGACGGCCAGGATCGCGACGGCGAGTGGCCGAAATCTCTTCCACCCGGCTCCCTCAGGCTGCCGTCCGAGCTCCGACACCGCGCGGTCGTCGTTCATCGAGATGACTCTCCCTTCGTGCCGACGGAGCTGAGCAGAGCGAGCACCGCTGAGGCGACGGCAGTGACGTCGCCGGCTCCGAGGGTGAGGACCACGTCACCGGCAGCGGCGCGTTCCGCGACGTGGACTGCAGCCCGGGACCAGACCGGCTCGAAGACGACGTGCGACGGCCCGAGGGGCACAGCAGCACTGACGAGTCCTCCGTCGACGTCCAGATCCGGCTGTTCGCGGGCCGCGTAGACATCCATCACCACGACCTCGTCCGCTGCGCCGAGTGCGCGCCCCATCTCTGCTCCGAAGATCCGGGTGCGGCTGAAGAGATGGGGCTGGAAGCAGACGACCAGTCGTCCGCTACCGGCGATGGTCCTCGCAGCCGCGAGGTCGGCGGCGATCTCGCTCGGATGGTGGGCGTAGCTGTCGAACACTCGTATGCCGGACGCCTCGCCCCTGAGCTCCATACGCCGACCGCTGCCCTGGAATTGGCCGAGTCCTGCAGCGATCTCATCGAAGCCGAACCCGAGCTGCAGTCCCGCGGCCAGCGCCGCGAGCGAGTCGACCGCGTAGTGGAGCCCGGGCACGCGGAGGCTGACTATCCCGAGCATCGCCGGACCGCTCCAGACGGCGTACGAGGAGGTCGTTCCCTCGAAGGCGATGTCTCGCGCCTGCAGGTCACAGCCCGGGTCGCGGCCGACTGTGACGACCGTGACCTGCGACGGAGCGACGCCGGCCAGCCGGGCAGCACCGGGGTCGTCGACGCAGCAGACGAGAAAGCCCCCCGGCTCGATGCGGTCGAGGAAGGCGTCGAACACGGCGGCGTACGCCTCGGGAGTGCCGAAGCTGTCGAGGTGGTCGGCCTCGATGTTCGTGACGACTGCTCCGTACGGGGTGTACGCGAGGATTGCCCGGTCGCTCTCGTCGCCTTCGGCCACAAAGATGCGCCCTGTTCCGGCCGCCGCGTTCAGGCCCGAGGCGTTGAGAGTCGACCCGATGGCGTACGAGGGGTCGGCGCCGCAGGCAAGCAAAGCGGTCGTGAGCATCGCTGTCGTCGTGGTCTTCCCGTGGGTACCCGTGACGACGACCGACCGGCGTCCGAGCAGCACCGACTGGACGGCAGCCGAGCGCGGCCAGACCCGCAGCCCCAGCGACTGCGCGCGCATGACCTCCGGGTTGTCGGCCGGGATGGCGGTGGAGACCACGACAGTGTCAGCGCCGTCGACCTGGGAGGCCGCATGGCCGACGTAGCAGGTGACGCCGACCTCACGCAGCGACTCGAGGGCCGCGGAGTCCTGTGCGTCGCTTCCGCTGACGACGACTCCCCGTCCGACCATGACCCTCGCGAGACCGGAGAGCGCGGCTCCGCCGAGACCGACGAAGTGCACATGCCCAAGCTCCTCTGCCGCCACGATGCTGGTCGGTGCCTCGACGTTCACGACGCGACCTCGAGGGCCATGTCCGCGAGCGCCTCGTCGGCGTCTCGACGGACCACGCCCGCTCCAGCCAGGCTCATCGCCGCCAGCCGTGCCGGGTCCGTCGCCAGCGCTGGAACGTGTCGCCGCACCCACTCCGGCGAGAAGTCGGCGTCCGTCACCAGCAGCGCACCCCCGGCGGCTACGACGGCGGCCGCGTTGAGCGCCTGCTCCCCATTGCCGATCGGAAGCGGTACGAACACCGCGGGTAGCCCGAGCGAAGAGGTCTCGGTGACGGAGCTCGCGCCGGACCGCCCGACAACGAGGTCGGCCGCCGCGTAGGCGAGCTCCATCTGCTCGACGAACGGGACCACGACGTACGGCGGGTCGCTCGCCCTCCGCCCGCCGGGTGCCACCTGGCCGAGCGGTCCGCTCACGTGGAGCACCTGGACGCCCGCCGCCGAGAGAGCCTCGGCCGCTGCGCCCACACTGTCGTTGATGCGCCGCGCGCCCTGGGAGCCACCGGTGACGAGCAGGGTCGGCAGGTCCGGCTCCAGCCCGAAGTGCTCCCGCGCCGACGAGCGCATCGCCGGGCGGTCGAGAGTCGAGATGGCGCGTCGGATGGGCAGCCCGATGAGAGTCGCGTGCGGGAGCGGTGTGTCGGGGAACGAGGTCGCCACGTGACGGGTGCACCAGGCCGCGCCGAGGCGGTTGGCAAGACCGGGGCGGGCGTTGCCCTCGTGGATGACTAGCGGAGTCCTCGTCCTACGTGCCACCAGGTAGGCGGGGGTACAGACGTAGCCGCCGAAGCCGACGATCACGTGTGGCCGGTTCCGGTCGACGACCTCACGGGTCGCCGCCACAGCGAGGCGAAGTCGCCCCGGCACGCGCAGAAGGTCGACGGAGGGCCGGCGAGGCAGCGGAACGGGCGGAATCAGCTCGAGTGCATAACCGGCAGCCGGGATCGCCCGTGTCTCGATGCCGCGTTCGGTGCCCAGACAGGTGATCTCGACGTCCGGAAGCCGCCGCCGAAGCGCGTCGGCGGTCGCGATGAGTGGCGAGGTGTGGCCTGCCGTGCCGCCTCCCACGAGCAGGACCCGCACAACCCTCCCTATCGTCCGCGAACGGCTGCCACGAGACGCCGTCCCCCCGAGCGCCTCGTCCGCAGCGCCGCCGCCGCACCGGGCTCCGAGCGAGCGAAGGACAGCAGCAGACCGAGCGCCACGAGCGTCGGCAGCAACGCAGACCCACCGTAGGAGAGCAGGGGCAGTGGGATGCCGATGACCGGTAGCAGCCCGAGCACCATCCCGATGTTGATGAGTGCCTGACCGAGCAGCCACACGACGATCCCTGAGGCGGCGTACCGCACGAACGTGTCCGTGGTGCGGCTGGCGATCCTGATACCTGCGTAGGCGAGCGTGAGGAAGAGCGCCAGAACGACGAGAGTTCCGAACAGGCCGAGCTCCTCGCCGATGATGGCGAAGATGTAGTCGGTATGCGCCTCAGGCAGTCCGCCCCACTTCTGGTTGCTCGCACCGATACCCCGTCCCCAGAGCCCTCCGGTTGCCAGCGCGAAGAAGCCGTGGCTCGCCTGCCAGCCGTTGCCGCTGTAGTCGCCGATCGGATTGAGGAAGCTGGTCAGCCTGGAGACCCTTTCGTGGCTGGTGGTGGCGAGACCGAAGGCGAGCACCCCCACCGTGAGAGCCGAGCCGACGAAGAGCTTGGCCGGTGCCCCGATGACCCACAGCAGGCCGAGCACGATCGCGAACAGGACGAGCGCCGTGCCGAGGTCGCCCTGGCCGACGACCAGCCCGACCACCACCACGCAGACAGGCATCATCGGGATCAGCAGGTGACGCCACTGGCTGAGAAGCCTGCCCTTGCGGGCGTAGACATCCGCGCACCACAGGATGAGCGCGAGCTTCACGAACTCCGACGGCTGGAGCTGGAATGGCCCGCCGATCGAGATCCAGTTGCGGTTGCCGTTGACCTGCACCCCTATCGAGGGGACGTACGTCAGCGCCACGAACGCCGTCGACCCGAGGAGGGCGGGCCAGGACAGCGCACGTACAAGACGGAGCGGCAGCCTCGACGCCACCCAGGCGATCGGGACCCCTGCGGCCACCCAGATGGCTTGGCGGAGGAACACAGCGTAGGAGCTGTCATAGATCCGCAGGGAGTAGACGCTCGACGCGCTCAGCACCATGAGTAGACCCAGCGACAGGAGCAGGCCGCTGACCCCCAGCACCAGGTGATAGGACGTCAGCGGTCGGTCCAGCACCCGTTTGACCGACGCCAGGACACCGTCGCCGTCGGCCGATGTCCAGCGTTCCCCGCTTGCGGTCGCCACATCTGTCCTTCCGGTGCGGTCGGCCGAGCAGCACTCGGCGAGGTCGGTGTCAACGTTCGCGCAGTCGCCCGACTGCGGCGACGAAAGCGTCACCGCGGGCGGAGTAGTCCGTGAACAGGTCCTGGGACGCACAGGCGGGGGCCAGCAGCACGGTGTCACCGGTGACGGCGACCGATGCTGCGGCCACCACGGCGCGTTCCATCACCCCAGTGTCGGTGTCGTCGAGCGTGATCACCGGGACATCCGGTGCGTGTCGCGCCAGCGAGGCGGCAATCTGGTCGCGGTCGGCGCCGAGCAGCACCGCGGCGCGCAGCCGCGGCTGCACCGCCGCGACGAGATCGTCGAAGCTGGCTCCCTTGGCCAGGCCACCGGCGATCCATACCGAGGACTCGAAGGCCGTCAGCGACGCCAATGCTGCGTGCGGGTTGGTCGCCTTGGAGTCGTCGACGTACGCGACACCTGCCACGTCGGCTACCTTCGTGATCCGGTGCCGGTCAGGTATGAACGTCGTCAGGCCCCGACGCACCGCTGCCAGAGACACACCGTGCGCCCGCGCCAGAGACGCCGCGGCCAGCGCGTTCGCCACGTTGTGGGGCGCCCCCGTCGGAACCTCGGCGACCTCGGCGAGCTCAGCGGCGTTGCGGTCGCGACCCTCGATGAAGGCGCGGTCGGCCAGCACGTTGTCCACGACGCCGAGCATTCCGACCGCCGGGACGCCGAGCGTGAAGCCGATCGCCCGGCACCCCTCGACGACCTCGGCCTCCTCGACCATGCGCAACGTGCTCGGGTCGTCGACGTTGTAGACGCAGGCGACCTGGCACGCGTGGTAGATCCGCGCTTTGGCATCGCTGTAGCGCTGGAACGTCTCGTGCCAGGAGAGATGGTCGGGTGCCACGTTGAGGACAGCCGCCGAGTGCGCCGACAGCGAGGCCATCCAGTGCAGCTGGTGCGACGAGAGCTCGACGGCGATGACGTCGTACGGATCAGGGTTCATCACGACCTCGCACATTGCCAGCCCGACGTTGCCACCCGCGACCGCCTTGAGTCCCTCGGCGAGCAGCATGCTCTCGAGCATGCGGACCGTGGTGGTCTTGCCGTTGGTGCCGGTGATGCACAACCAGGGACTGGGCGCCTCCGGGTCCCGTATCCTCCAGGCAAGCTCCACCTCACCCCAGACCGGGACATCGAGGGCCTTGCTCGCGGCGAAGAGCTCGGCGCGCGGGGGCCAGCCTGGCGAGGTGACGACGACATCGACGTCGACCGGGAGCGTCTCGCCGGCCCCGGGTCCGAGCCGCACGTCGACGCCCAGGATCTCCAACAGCGTGGCCTTGTCGGAGGTGACGTCGTCGACCCGGTCCTCGACCACCGTGACCCTCGCTCCGAGATGTTGCAGCGCATCGGCCGCCGCGAAGCCCGACACCCCGAGGCCGGCGACGAGTGCGTGGACCTGGGCCCACTCGGAGTAACGGCCGGCCGTACCGAGCCAGCCGAGCGTGGGCCGGGTCATAGGGTCATACCGCAGCGACCCACTGGGCGTAGAACATCCCTAGGCCGATTGCGACGCAGATGCCACAGATGATCCAGAAACGGATCACGATCGTCACCTCCGCCCATCCGAGCAGCTCGAAGTGGTGCTGGAGTGGCGCCATCCGGAAGAGCCGTTTGCCCTTGGTGACCTTGAAGTAGCCCACCTGGAGGATCACCGACAAGGTGATGAGCGCGAAGAGCCCACCGAGGACGAGCAGCAGCATCTCCGTCCTGGTCATCACGGCTAGCCCCGCCATCGCACCACCGAGCGACAGCGAGCCGGTGTCTCCCATGAAGATCGCAGCAGGTGACGCGTTCCACCAGAGAAAGCCGAAGCACGCGCCGGTGAGGGCCGCCGTCACCACGGCGAGGTCGAGCGGGTCACGGATCTCGTTGTAGCACTGTGGGCCTGGGGTGATCTCACAGAACTGGTTGTTCTGCCAGATCCCGACGAGCGTGTACGCGGCGAACACCATCATGGAGCTTCCGGTGGCGAGCCCGTCGAGCCCGTCGGTCAGGTTGACGGCGTTGCTCGCACCGGCGATCATCACCAGCACCCAGATGATCACCAGCACGGTCGGGAGCTTCCAGTCGACGACCCTGATGAAGGAGATCGCCGGGGACGCAGGGGTGTTCCCCCGGCTGTCGGGGAAGTGCAGGGACAGCCACCCGAAGGCGACGGCGACGAAGGTCTGCCCACCGAACTTCGCCTTGCTGCGAAGTCCCAAGCTTCGCTGCTTGACGATCTTGATGTAGTCGTCGACGAACCCGACAGCGCCCAGACCCACGATCAGGAAGAGGAGCAGCAGTGCCGATGCCGACGGCGCGTCGCGCAAGATCAGCTTGGCAGTGAAATAGGCGAAGACGACAGCGACGATGACTACCAGCCCGCCCATCGTCGGCGTTCCCCGCTTCGTATGGTGGGAGGTCGGGCCGTCATCGCGGATCAGCTGCCCGTACCCGAGCTTGGCGAGGACCGAGATCGCGGACCGCGTGCCAACGAGCGTCCCGATGAGCCCGAGCGCTCCGGCGAACAGAAGTGCCCTCATCGCACCTCCACCGGCTCCTCGAGCAGGGCGAGCGCGACGGTCTCCAGCCCGGCCGCCCGGGACGCCTTGACGAGGACCAGGTCGCCCTCCCGCGCCTCGTCGCGCAGGTAGCCCGCCGCCGCCGCCGGATCCGCGAGGATCACCGCCTCCCCGTCCCATGAGGTCTCGCGTGCGGCGCCGACCTGGATGGAACGGGCAGCCTCGCCGACGACGACGAGGTCGGTGACACCCAGCTGCGCCGCCAGCCGGCCGACCTGCTCGTGCTCGCGGTCTGCAGCCTGCCCCAGCTCGCGCATCTCCCCGAGTACGGCGAAGGTCCGCCGCCCGGCGCGGCTCCTGCTGCCAAGGGCGGCCAGGGTCTGCAACGCGGCACGCATGCTGTCGGGGTTGGCGTTGTACGCATCGTTGATGACGGTGACACCACGCCCGCTCGTCGCCATCTGCATCCGCCACGGGGAGCGGGCCGATACCGAGGAGAGCGTGTCGCAGACTGCGTCGAATGTCATCCCGCAGCTCACCGCCGCGGCCGCGGCGGCTGCCGCGTTGACCGCGTGGTGCTCACCCACGAGAGGAACGGTCACCACCCGCTCGGCGCCGACGTACGCCAGCCGGAAACGGACGTGACCGACGTCGTCGAGCTGAACGTCGGCCAGGCGCATGTCTGCATCGCGGTCTCGTCCGAAGGAGGTGACGAGGGCAGGCGTCCGGCTCCGCATTCCGGCGACGCGCTCGTCGTCGGCGTTGAGCACGGCCACACCGTCCGAGGGAAGAGCCTCGACCAGCTCCCCCTTCGCACGGGCGATGTCGAGCCGAGAGCCGAACTCGCCGAGGTGCGCGACGCCCACGTTCAAGACGATCCCGAGCTTCGGGCGCACCATCTCCGCGAGCGCCCGGATGTGGCCGCGTCCGCGAGCTCCCATCTCGACCACCAGGTAGCGGGTCGCGTCATCGGCGCGAAGGACTGTCAGCGGGACGCCGATCTCGTTGTTGAAGGACCCGGCCGAAGCGACGGTCGCACCCCGCATCTCCAGCAGCTGGGCCAGGATGTCCTTGCAGCCGGTCTTGCCCTGAGAGCCCGTGATACCCACGACGGTGGCACCGGTCAACCGCGAGACGACATGGCTCGCAAGTGCGCCGATCGCGCTCACACAGTCGGCGACGACGACTCCCGGAAGGCCGAGCGGGCGCTGCGACAGCACCGCGGACGCTCCGGCATCGACTGCCGCCGCGGCGTAGTCGTGTCCGTCTACGCGCTCTCCGGGCACTGCCACGAAGAGCCCACCAGGCTCGGCTCTCCGAGAGTCCACGAAAGCAGGCCCGGTCACCCGGATGTCGCGAGTACCGATGACCGAGCCGGCCACCACGTCGGCGACCTCCGCTACCGTCATGGCGATCACTGCGGCCCGACGCCCGCGACGATGCCCTCGAGGATCTCGGCCGCGACGTCACGGTCGTCGAACGGCAACGTCTCGCCCGCGACCTCCTGGCCGGACTCGTGCCCCTTCCCCGCGATCAGCACCGTGTCACCCGGGTGCGCTGAGCCGAGGGCTCGACGAATCGCGGCCCGTCGGTCACCGATCTCGAGCACCCGACCAGCCTGCCCGGCCGCCTCGGCTCCGGCGACGATCTCGGCCCGGATGGCTGCGGCGTCCTCGCTGCGCGGGTTGTCGTCGGTCACGAGGACGAGGTCGGCGAGCCGGGCGGCGATCTCCCCCATGATCGGTCGCTTGCCACGGTCCCGCTCCCCACCGGCGCCGATGACGACGATGAGGGCGCCCCTGGTCACCGGGCGCAGGGACTCGAGGATGGCCCTGACGGCGTCCGGCTTGTGGGCGTAGTCGACGAGGACGGTGAAGGGCTGGCCGCGATCAACCCTCTGCATGCGTCCTGCCACCGGCGCTGCTGCGGCGACACCCTTGGCCGCCGCCTCCATCTCGACGCCGACCTCGCCGAGCGAGGCAAGGGCACACACGGCGTTGGCGACGTTGAAGTCGCCCGGCATCGCGACTGCCGAGACGACCCGTCGCCCGTCCGGGCCTGTCACGGCGAACGTCGTACCGGCCTCGTCGGCGTCGAGCGTCGTACCGGTCCAGTCGGCCTCACGGCCTTGCGTGGAGAACGTCCGGATCTCGACGTGCGGGTGGTCGACCAGCCGCCGCCCGTACTCGTCGTCGATGTTGACGAGCGCCCGTCTCGTCCGGACGCTCGTGAAGAGGTCGGACTTCACCGCGAAGTACTCGTCCATGTCGGCGTGGAAGTCGAGATGGTCCCTACCCAGGTTCGTGAACACCGAAAGGTCGAACAGGACACCGTCGACGCGGCCCATCACCAGTGCGTGGCTGGAGACCTCGAGCGCACAGACGTCCACACTTCTCTCGACCATGACGGCGAACAGCGCATGCAGGTCCGGGGCCTCGGGCGTCGTGAGACTGCTCGAGACGGCCACCCCGTCGATCCACGTACCCATCGTGCCGATGACAGCGCTTCGCCGTCCGGCGGCCTCCAGTCCTGCGACGACCAGTTGGGTGGTCGTGGTCTTGCCCTGCGTCCCGGTGACGGCGATCAGCGTGAGGCGCGATGCCGGTCGGCCGTAGATCGCTGCCGCTGCCGCGCCCAAGACCCGTCGCGGCGCCTCTACGACGATCATCGGCAGCCCGAGGTCACGGACCCGGTCAGCCCCCCTCGGGTCCGTCAGAGCAGCGACGGCGCCACGACCAGCGGCGTCTGCCGCGAACTCGGCTCCATGCGTGCGGGTCCCGGGAAGCGCGGCGTACATGTCGCCCTTCTGCACAGATCTCGAGCTGAGCGTGAGGCCCCGCACCTGCGTGCCGACGTCCCCTTCGAGGCTCGTCCGACCCTCGGCGATCCCGGCGACGACGGCGCGGAGCTGGTCCAACGAGACCGGTGCAACCCACGCCGGTCTGGTTGGCATCGTCACCGGTCGCCCAAGGCCCACATGGTGAGGCTATCGACGCTCACCAGCCGAGCGGCAGAGCGGGCTCGTGCCTGCCGGTGGGCGGGACGCCGTACTTCTGCAGCGTGGCGGCCATCAGGTCGTGGAACACCGGGCCGCCGATGGAGCCACCACCACCGCCGTTGGTCGGTCGCTGGACGACGACGTACACGACGAAACGGGGAGCGTCGGCCGGGGCGAAGCCGGCGAAGGACACGGTGAAGCCTCCGTCCCGGTAGCAGCTGCAGGAGCCACCTACGCGTTGGGCGGTGCCCGTCTTTCCGGCGACGCGGTAGCCGTTGATCGCGGCATCGGGGGCGGTTCCGTCCGGACCGACCACCGCCTCCATCATGCGAGCCACCGCGTGGGCAGCCGTTGCGCTGACGACGCGGTGTGTCTCGGGAGGCGCAACGGGGCTGACCTCGCCCGACGCGTCGAGGTACGACTCGACCAGGCTCGGCTGGACATAGACGCCCCTGTTCGCCACCGCCCCGATCGCGGCTGCCATCTGCACCGCGTTGACGCTGAGACCCTGTCCGAAGGCGATCGTGTCATGGGTGATGGGCAGCCAGTCCTTGGGATGCGGAAGCGACCCCGGCTGCTCGCCGGAGATCCCGGCCCCTGTGGGGCTCCCGAGCCCGAAGGCTCGAAGGTAGCCGTAGAACTGCGACGTGGGCATCCGCTGGGAGGCGAGCACGGTGCCGATGTTCGACGACCGGGCGAGCACCCCCGCCGCGGTGAGGTGCAGCGTCGGATGGGTGAAGTAGTCGTGGATCGTGGCGCCGTCTCTCGGCAGAATCGGCGGCACGGTGATCCTCGTGCGGGGCGTGACGTAGTGCGCGTCGATCAGCGAGGCGAACGTGAGCACCTTCTCGACGCTGCCGGGCTCGTAGACGGACTGCAGCGAGCGTGCCCCATAGGTGGACTTGGCGAAGTCCTGGAAGTGGTTGGGGTCGAACGTCGGGTAGTCGGCCAGTGCGAGGACCTGCCCGGTCTTGACATCCATCACGACGGCACTGCCCGAGAGCCCTCCGGACTGCTCGACAGCCTGGCCGAGCCGACGCTGCGCCAGGAACTGAAGGTTCTGGTCGATGGTGAGCCTGACTCCGGTGCCCTCCTTCGGTGCGACGACCGTGTGGTCTGCGAGCGGTAGCTGCTGGCCGTCGGCCATCTCGAAGGTCGCGGAACCGTCAGTGCCGGCCAGAGTCGAGTCGAGCGAGGACTCGAACCCCGCGAGGCCGACGTTGTCATCCCCGACGAAGCCGACAAGGTTGGCCGCCACGTCGTGAGCCGGGTAGATCCGCGTGGTGTCCTTGTCGACGAACACGCCGGCCCACCCTCTGGCGTTGAACGACCTGACCACGGCTGCGGCGCGGCCCGGTGCAAGGTGACGTGCCAGCTCGACGTACCGGGTGTCGGGCTTGCGCAACAGGGACAGCGACCCGATGTAGTCCACCCCGAGTCGCCGATGCAGCGCAGTGGCGATCCTTGTCGCGTTCGGCGTGGTGTAGGTCGGGTCGGCGACCAGCTTCGACGAGTCGGCCGACTCCGCCAGCACCGCACCGTCACGGTCGTAGACCGAGGCTCGGGGTGCTTCCAGCGTGACCGTGGCGGCGTTCTTCTCGAACGCGAGGGCTGCGTAGTCGTTGCCGTCTATCCCTTGGAGCTGGACGAGCCGGGCTGCGAAGAGGGACAGCACGAACGCCACGATGCAGAACGCGCTCCACAGCCGGAACGGGCCAGTAGCCAGCGCCACCGCCCTCCGCTTCCGTGGGCGTCCCACCGCTGCCTTCACCTGTTGCCTAGCGGTCGACCCCTGTGCGGCCCGAGTTCGCCCCGCAGTCGGTGCTGCGCCTCGGCGGGCGCCCGCGGAAGCTGGACGCTTCGCGGCACGGTTGCCCTTGTCGTCGGGTGTCCGCTCGGTCACTGGCGTTCCCTTCGGCGGTCTTGTCGCCGTGCCTCGGCGGACCGGTCGGTGGTCAGCGTGTCTGCTGCTGGTGGGTGCCGCTTGAGCTATGTGTACCGGCCGGGGCGCCGGGCCCGGTGGACGCCGGGAGGGTGTCGCCGGTATTTGTCGCGGTACCGCCTTGGCGGGGGCCAGGACCGGGGACGACGATCGGCGGCGACGCCAGGCTGGCAGCACCGGCCGCTGCAGGGACGACCTTGTCCCCTCTACCCTGGGCCCCGGTCCCCCCACGCCCGAAGTCGAAGGCATCCGACGCCACTGCGGCCGCGGGCTTACCCAGCACCTTGCCGGACCCGAGGACGAGGAACGCCGGGCTGTCATTCGGCACCATGCCGAGAGCCTCGGCCCGGTGCGACACCCGTTGCGGGTCCTGAAGGGCGGCAACCCGCCTCTGCAAGGCCTGTTGCTGCTCGTACAGGGCGGCTGACTGCGCACGCAGCCCTCCGGCGACGTAGGCGCCTCGCTGCAATGACGTGTTCAGTAGGAGCAGACCGACGAGCCCCCCGGCAAGCAGCGCGACGACGCAGAGCACGAACGGAACCCTGGGAGCGCGTGCTGCCAGCTTGGGGACGATCGTGAGCCGGGGGCGCGACCCGGTGGCCGGTCGGCGGGCTCGTACCCTGGCCTGGCCGAGGAACGTGCTCATGCGACCTCCCTGACTCGCTCGGCTGCGCGCATCAGGACAGATGCGGCACGGGGGTTGGCTGCGATCTCGGCGTCCGGTGCCCGCTCGGCACCGCGCGTCAGCAGCCTGAGCTGCGGCTCGTGACCGGCCGGCAGGACCGGGAGGTCCAGTGGAGCGGTCGACCTCGACAGGGCGGTGAGGGTCCGCTTCGCGAGCCTGTCCTCCAGGGACTGGTAGGACATGACGACGATCCGGCCGCCGACACAGAGCGCCCGCACCGCTGCGGGGAGCGCCCGCTCGAGCACCGCCAGCTCGTCGTTGACCTCGATGCGCAGGGCCTGGAACGTCCGCTTCGCCGGGTGGCCCCCGGTACGCCGCGCCGGTGCGGGGATCGCCGCCCGGATCAGGTCCACGAGGCGCGCGCTCGTGTCGAACGGCTGCTCGGTGCGTTCGCGCACGACCCTGTCGGCGATCCGGCGGGCGAACCTCTCCTCGCCGTACTGCGACAGGACCGCCGCGAGGTCGCGGGCCGAGTACGTGTTCAGCACCTCGGCCGCGGTGACCCCTCGGCTCGGGTCCATGCGCATGTCGAGCGGCGCGTCGTGTGCGTAGCTGAAGCCCCGGTCGGCGTCGTCGAGCTGCATCGAGGAGACTCCGAGGTCGAAGAGCACGCCCGACACGCACGGGTGACCAAGCTCGGCCAGCACCGCTGGAAGCTGGTCGTACATCGCGTGCACGAGCGTCGTTCGGCCGGTGAACCGCCTCAGCCGTGATGCCGCCTCGTCCAGGGCAGCGTGGTCGCGGTCCAGCCCGACGACGTGCGCCCGTGGGCAGCTGTCCAGGATCGCCGCGCTGTGACCGCCCAGCCCCAGGGTCGCATCCACCAGGATCGAACCAGGAGTCTCCAGGGCGGGGGCCACCAGAGCGACGACGCGGTTCACGAGCACCGGGGTGTGGCGAGGCTCGGCCACCAGGTCAGCTCGCGAGCTTGGTGACGAGGGTCAGCGCCACCGCGAACACCGTGGACGCGACGAGTGACGAGCAGAACACGGCAAGCCCGTCCTTGACCTCCTGCCTCACGCGGCGGTGAGGTCGCCTCGGCTCGGGAGTGGGACACCAACTCGCCATGTTCGACCCTTCGTGGTTGCTGTGCGGCTACTGCTGGACGATCAGGTGACGGGTGGTGCTGCTCTTCGGCTTCGGCGTTCAAGTCGCCGGATGGCGGGAACGTCGACGGCGGTTCGTACAGCCGGGTCCCCGCCCGCCTGTTTCGCGGTGTCGCCTGGCACCGGGGAAGGTGTGTCAGCCGACGCGAAGAGGCGGATCGGAGGCCTGGCCGTACGACGGCCGCGGGGTTGGTCATGGAGGCGTCCGGGCTGGCCGCTCCTCCGACCAGTCGGCGAAGGCCGGCTCCTGTACGTCGCTGTAGGCCGCCCATGACTCGGCGTCCCAGATCTCGACATGGTCGAAGGCTCCGATCACGATGCAGTCGCGATGCAGCCCTGCGTAGTCGCGGAGCACCTGGGGCAGGGTGACCCGTCCTTGCTTGTCAGCGGTCTCGGCCGAGGCGCCGGCGAAGAGCATCCGCATGAAGGCGCGGTCGTCTTTGCTGGCATCGCGGAACTTGTCGAGCCTCTGCGTGTACGCCCGGAACTCGGCGCTCGGCCAGACGTTCAAGCAGCGCTCCTGTCCCCTGGTCACCACAAGGCCCTCCGAGAGCTCGTCCCTGAACTTGGCCGGAAGGAAGATGCGTCCCTTGTCATCCAGTCGAGGGGTATGCGTGCCCAAGAACACAGCACCTCACCCCTCTCTCCTCCACTGCGCGCCACTTTACCCCACAACCCTCCATCGTCAATGCGGAACGCGCTCTCCGGCTTCCCTATGCCGCGAGAGCCTCTCCCGATGGCTCCCGACCGGCGGTCGGCGGGGCAGCCCCTCGTCTCTTCCAACCCGCCCGTGCGTTACACACCCATGAGGTACCGTCACCACGAGGGCCGCTGTCGTCGGAGCTGCTGACGTTGGCGGTTTCTTGGTCGCCGTGGGCCCTCTCGGCGCGGGGTCCGGACGACCGGGCTCGAGGCTGGGGACGCGCATCACCGGGCCAGCGGCGCGCACGACTCACAAGGGAGAACGATGAGCAGCTTCGACACCCTCGCAGCGGTGACGGATCGGGTCGCCGACAACATCGAGCGCGTGATCGAAGGCAAGTCCGACGTCGTCCGCACGGCCATGACCGTGCTCCTCGCCGAAGGGCACCTTCTCATCGAGGATGTCCCGGGCGTCGGTAAGACCATGCTGGCCAAGGCACTGGCCCGCTCGATCGACTCCAGCGTCAAGCGGATCCAGTTCACGCCCGACCTGCTGCCGTCCGACGTCACCGGAGTGTCGATCTACAACCGCGACACCCGGGAGTTCGAGTTCAGGCCGGGAGGGGTGTTCGCCAACATCGTTGTCGGCGACGAGATCAACAGGGCCTCGCCGAAGACCCAGTCGGCCCTGCTCGAGTGCATGGAGGAGCGCCAGGTCACCGTCGACGGGACGACGTACGAGCTGAGCGCACCCTTCATGGTCATCGCGACCCAGAACCCGATCGAGATGGAGGGCACGTACCCGCTGCCGGAGGCCCAGCGTGACCGCTTCATGGCACGGGTGTCGATGGGATACCCCGTCGCACGGTCCGAGCTCGCGATGCTCGACTCGCACTCCGCGGCCAACCCCCTGGACGACCTCGACCCCGTCACCGACGCTCCGGAGGTCGCGAAGCTCGTCGACACGGTCCGCTCGGTCTACGTCTCTGAGGCCGTCAAGCACTACGCCATCGCGATCACCTCGGCGACCCGTCGCTCGCCGGAGCTTCGACTCGGTGCCTCGCCCCGAGCCACGCTGCACCTCATCCGCGCGGCGAGAGCGCACGCGGCGCTCAACGCCCGAGAGTATGTGATCCCCGACGACCTTCAGCAGCTCGCGGCACCGGTGTTGGCGCATCGGCTCATCACAGGCCTCGAGGCGCAGATGGCGGGCCGGAGCGCAGAGCAGGTCGTCGCGGCGCTGCTGCGGTCGATCCCGGTGCCGGAGCCGACCCGTTCCGCGGATCGACTTTAGGACCGCGCCGCATGCGTCAGGCGCTGTCGACACTCACGACCCGTGGACGAGCCTTCCTCTCCGCCGGGATCACGAGCACGGTCTGCGCGGTGGCACTCGGGCAGAAGGATCTCCTGCGTGTCGGGTTGCTCCTGATGGCGCTTCCCGTCCTCACCGTCTGGGTCGCGAACCGTGCCCGGTACCTGTTGTCCTGCTCGCGAGACATCGCCCCTCCCCGCGTGGAGGTAGGGCAGTCCGCAACCGTCACCCTCCAGCTCGAGAACCCCGGTCGGCTGCCCACCGGCCTGATGCTGCTAGAGGACCAGGTGCCGTACGTCCTCGGCAGCAGCCCACGCTTCGTCCTCGACCAGCTACGACCGCGCTGGCACCGCTCGATGAGCTACTCGATGAGGTCGGAGGTCCGTGGCCGGTACAGCATCGGGCCGCTGACGGTCAGGCTGAGCGACCCGTTCGGCTTCGTCGAGGTCAACCGGGCGTTCACCAGCCGCACCTCGCTCGTCGTCACACCGACCCTCATCGCCCTGCCGTCCATCAGGTTGTCCGGCGACTGGTCCGGTACCGGCGAGAACCGGCCTCGCGCGTTCGCGTCCGCCGGCACCGAGGACGTCATGGTCCGCGAGTACCGGCTCGGCGACGACCTGCGCCGCATCCACTGGCGGTCCACCGCGCGGGCCGACGAGCTGATGGTGCGCAGGGAGGAGCAGCCGCACCAGAGCCGGGCCACGGTGCTGCTCGACACCCGGGCGGTCGCTCACCGTGGCATCGGTCCGGCGTCGTCGTTCGAGTACGCCGTCGCGGCCGCGGCTTCGATAGGTGCCCACCTCGCCGGCCAGCAGTTCATCGTGCGCCTGATCAGCGACGGCGCCGAGAGCGCGGACACCAGCTGGCACGACCGCGGGATCAGCGGCCCGGCCGAGATGCAGATGCTCCTCGACGCGCTCGCCGTCGTCCAGACCCGCCCGGTGACGGAGTTCGCCGGACGCCATCAGCAGCACTCCAGTGGTCTCGTCGTGGCTCTGCTCGGCGCGGTCAACGCGACCGACGTGGCCGCCCTGTCACGACTTCGCGCCGGAGCGACCCGAGCGCTCGCGATCCTCCTCGACGTCGACGCCTGGAGCGGCGCCGACCCCACGCGACGTCACGGCTCCGCGGTCGAAGAGCAGGCAGCCGTCCTCGTCCAGCACGGCTGGTCGGTGGCGGTGGCCGGACCCGGCGACCGGCTGCCGATGGTCTGGCATCGGCTGGGCAGCTCACCTTCGGCCGGGCATCACCACAACGCGGACGGTCTGCTGACCCTCGACGGTCCGGCGGCGTGATGGACGCCGGTTCGCAGCGCTACACCGTCGCGTTCCTGGGCTGGCTGTCCACCGTCGCGGTGTCGTTGAGCTTCCTTCCCGCTCTCGAAGACCGGCGCTACCTGCTGGTCGGCGCCTTCTTCGCGGCGTTGGTCGTCGTCACGGGAGTGCTGCTGCGCCGGCTCCATATACCGACACTTGTGGTCCTCCTTGCGCAGCTCGTCGTGCTCGTCGAGGGCCTCGCGCTGGCTTTCGGGAATTCTCTTCGGCTCGGTGTGCTGCCGACCCACGCGACCTTCACCGGGGTCCACAAGCTGGTTCTCAGCGGCGTCGACGTGTCACAGCGGTACGCCGCCCCAGCCCCGCGGAACACCGGCCTGCTGCTCATGGTGGTGTTCTCGATCGGGCTGGTTGCGCTCGCCGTCGATGCTCTCGCCGTCGGCATCGGCCGTGTGCCACTCTCCGGGCTCCCCCTTTTGGCGTTGTACACGATCCCGGTGGCTGCGCTTCCCGAGGGGTTGCCGGCGTACGCGTTTCTGCCCGGAGCGGCCTGCTTCATCGCGGCCCTGACAGCAGACGAACGCGATCGCCTATCGCACTGGGGCAGGCTGGTCACCCGGGCCCCGTCCGAAGCGAGCCGCTCCGTCGACCTGTCGGCACTTCGCGAGACGGGCCGCCGCATCGGCCTGGTCGCCCTGTCGGCGGCGGTCGTCCTGCCGATCTTCGTGCCCGCGTTCTCGGCGTCAATCCTCGACGGCAACCGCCATGCCGGGATCGGGGGGAGCGGGGGTGGGCAGGGCCTGAGCTTCAACGATCCGATGGTGAGTCTGGCAGCCGGCCTGCAGCGCAAGGATCCGGTCGATCTTCTCGAGGTGGCGGACGCCGCCACTGGTCCGTCTGCCGCAGGAGTGGGTGAGCCCGGTTACCTGCGCCTGACCGTCCTCGACAGACCCGGCCCGGACGCCTGGACCGCCGACCCCGTTCAGCTCAGTGCCACGCTCGACCTGAGCACGGTCCTGCCCGGTCCTACCGGTCTGGGCGGTGATGTGGACACCCTCCCGCGCAGCATGGAGATCACGCTGGCTGACGCATTCCCCACTGACAGCGCTTGGCTGCCCGTCCCGTTCGATGCCCATGTCGTGGGAGCCGGGCCCGACTTCGGATACGTCGTCAACGACCAGACCGTGAGCGCGAGAACGAGCGACGCCATGGACTCGGTGACGCCCTACGACGTCGCCTACGATGTCCCGGTCCCGACCGCCGACCAGATTCGCTCCAGCGGCCAGCCCCCCGCCGACATCGTGCGACACTACGGCGAAGTTCCGGCGGGAGTTCCTTCGGTGGTCGCCGAGACCGCGCGCACCGTCACGGCAGGGGCGCAGACTCCGTACGAGCAGGCGCTCCTGCTGCAAGGTTTCTTCCGCGACTCCAACGCGTTCACCTACGACCTGAATGCCGGCTACGGGTACGGCTACGACGCGATGCAGCAGTTCCTGGAGCAGAGGCGTGGCTTCTGTCAGCACTTCGCGGCGACGATGGCCATGATGGCTAGGACCCTGGGCATCCCCTCCCGGGTGGTCGTCGGCTTTCTCCAGAGCGACCATGTGAACGCACAAGGCCGGTACGTGTTCACGTCCGACGACCTGCACTCGTGGCCCGAGCTGTACTTCGAGGGAGTGGGCTGGGTGCGCTTCGAGCCGACACCAGGAGTGAGTGCGCCCTTCCCTCAGTACGCACAACGGACCAGTGCTCCCAACCCCACAACATCCGCACCGACGAGTACGTCGCTTCACGACCCTCTGGCCAGCGGCAGCAGCGCAAGCGCCTCAGCCGCTGCGGTCGCCTCCGGGGGAAGCTCCAACGGCCGCTCATCGAACGGCGCGCTCCCGTCGACGCGATGGCTCATCGTCGTCGGTCTTGCACTCGCGTCGTGCCTGCCCGGACTCTTGCGGTGGGGGCTGAGGCGATCCCGGATGACGCGCCCCGTTGACGGCGCCACCGCGGCCGAGGCGGCCTGGGCCGAGCTGAGGGACTCGATGGTCGACCTGCACCTGCCCTGGACCGGGTCGATGACGCCACGCGCACGTGAGCGCGCAGTCGCTCGCCATCTCGACGGCGACGCCGAGGGAGTGCTGGCCCTGCACCGGCTGACTCTCGGCGTCGAGCGAGCCCGTTATGCCGACACTGCCCTCGCCGATGCCTTACCCGCATCGGACGTAGACGCGGTAAGAGCCGCGCTCGCCAAGCGCGTGGCCCGCAGTCGGCGAATCCGGGCGGTCGTGCTACCCGCAAGCCTCGTCCCGGACCTTCGACTAAGCCTCGAACGGATCACGGACCGGCTACGCCGACCAGAGCGCCTCGGGGGTTCGACGAGTGGCGGGGGTGTTCAGTAGTCGTCGCGGCGACGACGCCATCGGTCCTCCATCCGGTTCATGAAACCGGACTGGCGCGGTGCGGGAGCGCGTCCTTTGGCCCTGCTGATCGGATGCACGTTGTCGGGCACCTCAGCGGCCCCGATCTGCCGGAAGTGACTCAGCGCCAGATAGGCGCCCAAGAGCATGAGGACGAAACCGACGACAGCGACCGCGATCTGTGGCAGCACCGCACCGGTCATCAACGTAGCCAGGCCGACGACGAATCCGATACAGCCGAAGATGGTGAGCCGCTTGTGGCGAGAGCGCGTGGAGGACCCACGCAGCGCTGAGACGAACTTCGGGTCCTCAGTCGCGAGCGCTTCTTCCATCTGCTCAAGCAGACGCTGCTCTTCTTCCGAGAGCGGCATCATGTCCTCCAGCCGAGAGGGTGAGTCGGGCGTTGCCTGTCAGTCTAAGCACCGCTGAGCAGCGACGAAAGCCAAGGATCGAAATTGGTGGTGGCCGCGGTCGTTCGGGTAGGCACTGTGCTGGTGCCGACTCAGTCGATTGCTGGGACCCCGGCCGGCATCTCCGAGGTCGTCGCGAGGAATTACGCTATGGCGCAGGGGCGGTCACCGGACGACACGGACCCGATCGAGACGCATCCTCGGGGGTGCACAGCGGAAGGAATTCAGTGAACTTGCGAGTCGGGGTCGCGGGTATGGCGGCGCTTGTCATGATTCTCGGTACGACGGTGGCGGCGACGTCGCCGGCCTTTGCCAGCACGGCCTCGCCTAATGCCGGCATCAGCGCCGACGCGTCGCTCCGGCGACCGGCACATGCCGGGTTCGACATGTTGGACAGGTTCGCCAGGGAGGTCACACGGTACGGCGACGCCGACACGTCGCCCTACGACATCTCGCACGTGCGTGAGCTGCAGTATCGCCTGAGGTGGGCAGGTGTCTTCCACGTCGGCGTAACAGGGACCTTCGGCCCGGTCACGCGTCGAGCCGTCAAGAGGTACCAGAGCCGCAAAGATCTCCGGGTGACGGGGGTGGCGAGCCACGCGACCTGGGCGCACCTGATCCACGACACCATCAGGCACCGTCACGCGATCCCCCACATCTGCCACAAGGCGGGGTGGCATGCGTGCTACGACCGCTCGATGCACCAGGTGACGTCGTGGCACAACGGCCGGTTGCGCAACTCGTGGCTGGTTCGAGGTGGCGAGTACGGGTTGCCGACCAGGGTCGGTAATACGCACGTCTACTACCGAGACATCGACCACGTCTCCAGGCTGTACAGCAGCCCGATGCCCTATTCGCAGTTCTTCGACGGTGGCCAGGCGTTCCACGGGTCGGGGTTCATGGTCGACCCGTTCGTCGACCACAGCCATGGCTGCGTCAACATGTACATCGAGGACGCTCGCCAGCTGTGGCGGCTCACCTCGAAGAAGCGGTTGCACGTCTCGGTCTACGGCGCCTGGGACTGAGCATCGCCAGGACTGGGGGCGTCCCGGTGGATGCGGCTCCCACACCCGGGTTACGTCAGGCCGCTATGGGTAGACCCCGGCTCTCCTGTAGTCCCCGCGTCAAGCGGCTCCTGACCGGGCGGTGGGCTCGAGGAGGGTAGCCCGGCGCACTGCCGAACCTCCGAACCGGTTCACGGCGCGGTCGACGGCCTTCTCGGCGTCCTCCCACCCGTGAGCGCGCTCGCCGAGCACCATCTGCCGGGTTGCGGCGGCTGAGTCGACGAGGTTCTCGACCCGCACACCGACCAGCCGGATACGAGCTCGTTGCAGACCGAGTCCGACGAACAGGTCGGCCGCAGTGGAGTAGATCTCCGGCGTCACCTGGGTGGTGTCATGCAAGGTACGGGCACGGGTGATCGTCGTGAAGTCGGAGAACCTGACCTTGAGCGTGACCGTGCGGCCGCTTACCCCCGCTGAGCGCATCCGTGCGGCGACCTTCGTCGACAGGCGCAGCAGCTCACGCAGGATGACAGCAGGGTCGTCGGTATCTCGTCGAAACGTCTCGTCGGAGCCGATGCTGTGCTCGGGCTCGTCAGGCCCGCGTCGCGCAGTGACCCGTCGCTCGTCTGCTCCCCAGGCCATCGCATGGAGCCGGACGCCCGCAACGGAACCCAACGCGCGCTGGAGTACCGAAGCCTCGGTATGCGCCAGGTCGCCGACAGTACGAAGGCCGAGCTGGTGGAGTCGTGCCGCTGTCTTGTCTCCGACCCCCCAGAGCTCCTCGACGTCGAGAGGATGGAGGAACGCGGTCACCTTGTCCTTCGAGACGACGACGAGGCCGTCGGGCTTGGCTCGACGCGACGCGAGCTTCGCGAGCTGGGTCGTGGGGGCGATCCCGACCGAGCAGGTGATCCGCTGTTCGTCGGCGATCCTGGCCCGGAGGTACTCCCCGATCTGGACCGGCGACGAGAATCGCCTCAGCGATCCCGAGACGTCGAGGAAGGCCTCGTCCATCGACAGCGGCTCGACGCGAGGCGTCACACTTCTAAAGGTCTCCATGACAGCTGCCGACACCGAGCTGATCTGCTCGTAGTCGGGCGCGACGACCACCGCATGCGGGCACAGTCGCCGTGCTCTGGTCATCGGCATGGCCGAGCACACCCCGAAGGTCCGAGCGGCATACGTCGCGGACAGCACGACGCCTCGGTCGCCGCCTCCGATGATCACGGGAAGGTTCCACAGGTCGGGCCTGTCTCGGATGGCGACGGAGGCGAAGAAGGCGTCCATGTCGACGTGGATCACCGTGCACCCGGTGTCCGCGGCGGTCATGGCAGGTCACCGGAGAGCAGCCACCAGGTGGAGCTGGGTCGCCACCGCCATGAAGTCCGAGCAGGTGGCCACAGCGGACTCCAGGGCTCGCAGGTCGGCGGCAGCGCCTGGCTCGGTGTCGACGAGGGCGCTGCTGATGTGGTCGACGAAGACCCGGATGCCTCGGACCTCGGTAACCGCGAACCCCGCTTCCGAGAGCAGCGCACGCAGCTCGGCCTGGGAGAAACGGCGAGGAGGGGTATCCAAGGTGCCCCTCCCGGCTGGTTCGGGCCGGGCGTCGAGCAGGGCGTGGGCGTCGGCCAGATGCCCGGCAAGTGCCCGGGCGAACACGGCCGCCGACCGCTGTGCTGCCAGCACCGACACCACTCCCCCGGCAGCCAGGACGCCAGCAGCTGCCTGGAGGGCCTGAAGAGGCTCGTCGACGACTTCGAGCACCCCGTGACAGACGACGACATCGGCGCTGTCGTCCCCGACCACCTCGACGAGGTCGGCGGCATCACCGAGCACCCCCCGAACAGCCCGGCTGAGACCCTCCTCGGCGGCACGCCGCTCGAGAGAGGCAAGCGCATCCGGACTCGGGTCGACCACGGTGACCTGATGCCCCAGCTCGGCGATCTGGACCGCAAGCCCCCCCGTGCCCCCGCCGAGGTCGACGACGTGTAGACGGCGGGTGTCGCCGACCGCGTCATGGCGGGACTGCAGGACTGCCTGCACCGCATCCCAGACCACCGCAGTCCTGACGGCGCTGTGACGACGCTCCACCACCGAGAGCCTCCTCTGTCGGACGATCGGTGCCCCAACCCTAGTAAGCCGACCGGCCGCACGGCGAGGGACGCAGGAGCACCAGCGACCCCGCTCACCCCGCACTCCCGGGGCTGCGATGCCACAACCGCCGCGGCACCGTCTTCGGGTCGTCTCCGGCTGGGCGGATGTCGGCGTACGGCGACTGCTTGAACCCGCTGGGATGGACCAGCACCCGCCGTCGTCCCATCCCGCCGGCTGTCGGGCCTGCCTCGCTCTCCTCCACCGGGGTGGTGCCCGAGCCGAACGTCGGAGGCTTGGCCATGACCGGTCGGGACGAATGGCTCTCGGCAGCTGCGTGCAGGGCGCTCTCACCGCTGTCAGCGCCGAATCCACGCGGCACGGCGGACATGGCGTCGTGGACGCCGGCGACCCCACCTTGTTGCCAGATCGTGTACAGAGCAGGGAGCTCCCAGCACCCGGTGGCCCGCAACGACACGCCCTTCGGCCCGGTACGGCGTAGCTCGCCTCGCACGACCAGCAGCCACGAGTGGAACACCGTGGCGGCGTACGGGCCCTGGGCGTCTTCGAAGAAGGTGGCGTCGACCGGGCCGGTGCCGTCGTCGAGGGTGAGGAAGACCACCCTCCGACCGGACCGGATGGGCGGCGTCTGGGTGGCGACCTTGACCCCTGCCACGAGCAGCTCGGACCTGCTGCGTCTGCGCAGCAGGTCACGTGCCCAGGTGATCCGGAGAGAGTCGAGCATCGGGGCGTAGAAGTCGACGACATGAGAGCTGACGTCGAGGCCGAGGATCTCCAGCTCCGCCCGCACGCGCTCTGCGCCGGACATCTCCGGCAGCCCGGACGCCTCGGTCAGGGCGGGGATGTCGTCGAGATCGAGAGTGAGCTGCACGGCTGTCACCGGCTCGACCGGTAGGGGGGCCTTCGACTGGACGGCTGCCAGCTCATGCGGGTCGAGAGGAGCGGCTCCAGCGGAGACCGGAGCAGCCCTGCCGACGCTTCGGGCACGGCGTGGGGACGAGGCCCGCACCGCCCGGTCGGTGGCACGGCTCCACCGGTCCAGCTCCGAGACCTGGAGGAGGAGGTCGCGGCGGGTGACGGTGCCACGACGTCGTACGGGCACAGGAGAGCCGATGCCGTAGATGGTGTCGAGGCCGCCGGCGAGAACCAGCCGCTCGGCGACCGGACGGGACGGCCGGGCGCGCTGCCACAGGTCGGTGAGTGAGTGGAAGGGACGGGCCGCCATGATGCGGGCGACCTCCGCGTCGCTGATACCCGAGACGTCGGCGAGAGACAGCCGGATGCCGTAGGCCCGGCCGTCGGGCAGACCAGGCGGAGGAGCAGAACGGGGGGCCCGGCCGAGCACCTCCGGCGGTGGCTCGTCGTACACGCCGACCTTCTCGACGCGGTAGACGTCGTCGGAGGCGTTGACGTCGAGCGGGAGAACCGCGATGCCGAACTGTCGGGCGTCGTCGAGGATCAGCCTTTTGGGATACATGCCGGGGTCGTGCGTGAGCACACCTGCGAGGAAAGCGGCCGGATGATGAGTCTTCAGCCATGCGGACTGGTAGGTGGGCAGCGCGAACGCCGCCGCATGGGCCTTGCAGAACCCGAACGACGCGAACGCCTCGAGCACCTCCCAGCACCGCTGTGCGACGGCGATGGGATAGCCGCGGGCCAGCACCCTGGGGAAGAACCAGATCTTGGTCGACGACTTCCCCTCCCGGTCGCCGAGAGCTCGTCGTGCTTCGTCCGCCTCCGCGAGCGTGCAGCCGGTCAGGGTGGCGATCATCTCGATCACCTGCTCGTGGAACACCACCACCCCACAGGTCTGGGCGAGCGCAGGGACGAGGTCCGGATGGAGGTACTCGGGCTCGGACCACCCTTGCCGCGCGCGCAGGAACGGGTTGACCATGTCGCTCTTGACCGGCCCCGGCCGGAACAGCGAGATGTCGATGATGATGTCGTCGAACGTCTCCGGAGCGAACTTGCCGACGAGCTCACGCTGTCCGGGTGACTCGATCTGGAAGCAGCCGAGGGTCTTCGCGCTCTGGATCAACGCGAACGTCGCCGGGTCGTCTCGGGGTGCCTGGCCCTCGTCGTCGATGTCGATCTCCAGCCCGTCGACCCGCCTGACCTCGTCGACCGCATGGGCCATCGCCGACTGCATCCGGATGCCCAGCACATCGAGCTTCAGCAGGCCGAGATCCTCGACGTCGTCCTTGTCGAACTGGCTCATCGGGAACCCGAGAAAGCTGGCTTCGACAGGAGTGCGGTCGAGCAGCGTGGCATCGGACAGGAGCACACCGCACGGGTGGACCGCGATGTGGCGAGGCAGCCCGTCGAGGCGCTCGACCAGCTGGAAGAGCACGTCGAGGCGCTCCTCGCCCAGCCCCGAGGCGCGCAGCTCCGGCAGCTCGCGCAGCGCGACCCTGGCATCCTTGGCCCGGATGTGGGGGAACGCCTTGGCGATCGAGTCGATCTCGCCCGGCGGCATCCCCAGAGCTGCGCCGACGTCGCGGATCGCGTGCCTGACGCGGTAGGTGTCCATCATCGACACGCAGGCGCAGCGCGTGCCGGAGTAGCGATCCAGGATGCGCTCGTAGATCTCGGTGCGGCGGGCGGACTCGACGTCGATGTCGATGTCGGGCAGCGCCTGCCGCAGCGGAGACAGGAACCGCTCCATCACCAGGCCGTACCGGATCGGGTCGACCCCGGAGATGCCGAGCAGATAGTTGACGACACTCCCGGCTCCAGACCCTCGCGCAGCCACGCGCGCCCCCACGTCACGTATCAGGTCGACGACGTCGGCGACGGTGAGGAAGTACGACGCGTAGCCCAGCGTGCCGATCACGCCGAGCTCGTCGGCGAGCCGGCTGCTCGCGACCTGATGCTGGTCGGCGGGGTAGAGCCGGCCGATCGCAGCCTCGCAGCGGTCGCGGAGCACGACGTCACCCGGCGAGGCGCCCATCGCCGCGAGATCGCGACTGCCGAGTCCGGCCGGCGCTCCCCCGCTGGTGATGTCGAGCTCGGGGAGGTGCACCTCGCCGAGGCCGAGGTCGGCTCGAGGATCGACGGCGCACCGGTCGGCCACCGCCCGGGTACGTGCCAGCATCCGGTCGGCCTCACGCTGCTCGAGACCGGCGAAGCGGCAGATCTCGTCGGCGATGTCCGCCATCTCCTTGCCCGACTTCATGAAGCCTTCGGCATTCACCCGGTCGAGATGGCGCAGGTCGAGCGGGACGAGGCGGCGGACGGAGTCGAGGATGTCGATCGTGGGCGCATCGGACCGGTCGGCGTACCGCACGGCGTTGGAGAGCACCACCTCGAAGCCGGCGGCAGCCGCGACCCCGGCCATCCGGGCTGCATGGGGGCTCGACCCGGGGCCGTGGCCGCAGACCCGGTGCGACATCACCTCGACCACCACGTCGGCGGAGTCGGCGACGGGGCGCCAGTGAGCGAGCACCTCCCGGGCGAGGTCGTCTCGGCGTAGGGCGACGGCCTGGCCGAGCTCTGAGGCTGCCCCCAGCAGGACGACCAGGTCGTGGTGGGAGCCGAGGCTCGCACAGTGCTCACGGATGAGGTCGAAGGTGGCGACCGGCGTCCCCCGCTCTCCACGCAGGTGAGTCGCGGAGACGAGCCGGCACAACGCCGCCCATCCGGCCTTGCTGCCGGCGAGCAGTGTCACGCGGGGCGGCACTCCTCCCGCCGCGTCGCGGTAGCTGCCACCTCGAGCCGGGGAGCTCCGCGACGATCCCGCTCGCGCCGGTGCGGCCCCGCCCTTCGGCCCCGTCCGGCCGGTCAGCCCCGTCAACCCGGACGGCTCGAGGGCGAGGTCGACGCCGAGGACCGGCCGGATGCCGCCACGCATGCATGCCTTGGCGAAACGCACCGCGCCGTAGACACCGTCTCGATCTGTCAGCGCCAGCGTGTCCATCCCGGCGTCGACCGCGCGCTCCACGAGCTGCTGCGGAGAAGACGCGCCGTACTTCAGTGAGTAGCCGGAGGCGACGTGGAGGTGGACGAAAGGATCCATCGACTTCTCGCACCCTCAGTCGACGCAGCAGACGAGACGCCACTGTCCGAGAGCCCAGCCGAAGGACACGTCGAACACACCTGTATCCGCCCGGGCGCGGATGGCCTCGACCCGCCAGAGCTCCCTCTCGTCGAGAAGGTCAGCACATCGGGTCCGAGCACCTCCCGCCTCAGGCTCACCCTCATCGGCGGCACCGAACAACGCGCCGACCCCGGGCTGGTCCCACCACGCACCGGTCTCCACCCAGTGCGCGATGATGTCACGGACGACCCACAGCCGGCCTCTCCAGAGGAACTGGGCCGGCGCCTCCTGCCCGGCCACCAGGCCGCGGCGTACGTCGATCTCCTCGTCATACCTGCGCATGGCTGCTCCTCCGAGATGACGTGGGCCGGTTCCTGGGAACCGTTGCTGCCGAGAACCTGAGCATTCGAACACATGTTCGAATGCTCAGGACAGTACACCGAACCTCCGACACTGCGTCAACCCCGTCCGTCGACCCTGTGCACATCGCTAGGCTCGGTAGATGACCGCGGAGGACGAGCGGGGCGAGACGCTCAGCCATCCGAGCATCGCCACGGTGACGGCACGGCTGGCCGCCCTCGGCGCCGCCGGTTCGGTGCGGGTGCTCCCTGTCTCCGCCAGCACGGCGCAGCAGGCCGCCGACGGGCTCGGGTGCGAGGTCGGTGCGATCGCCAACTCTCTCGTCTTCGACGCAGACGGGTCCCCCGTACTCATCCTGACGTCCGGCGCACACCGGGTCGACACCGGCCGGGTAGCCGCCCGGATCGGTGTCTCGCGGCTACGAAGGGCCTCCCCCGAGTTCGTACGCGCCCACACCGGCCAGGCGATCGGCGGTGTGGCTCCGGTCGGGCACCCGGGCCCCATCCCTACCTACCTCGACCGCGCCCTCGCGGAACATGCCGCGATCTGGGCGGCTGCCGGCCACCCGCACGCCGTCTTCGACACGACCTATCACGAGCTGTTGCGGCTCACCGAAGCGGAGCCGATCGACGTCGACTGACCCAGGACAGTCCTGGTCGAGCCGTGACGCGCGTGAACCGCTGGTCTGAGTCTGAGACGATGGGCACAGCATCGCGGGATCGACCAGGGGGCTGAGATGGACGACGACAGCAACTGGCAGAGACATCTGCTGGTCGGGGTCTGCATGCTCCTTGTCGTCGGGGCGCTGGTAGGGGGCGTCCTGGCCTTCGCCGGCATCAAGGTGGCCGACCTCGCCGGCATCGGACAGACCAACACCACAACCCGGTCCCATGACCGGCTGCACGTCCCGCGGAACGCAGAGACTCCGACGAAGTCGGCGCCGACGACGCCCGCCCCCACGAGCAGCTCCCCTTCGACAGCGCCCCCGACCCGCAAGCCGCACAAGCCGCACGCACCCGCCTTGACGTTGGCGATCAGCCCAGCGACCGCTTCGACCTACGAACGGATCAACCTCACCGGCACCTATGCCGGTCACGACGGCACATCCCTGCAGGTGCAGCGGCAGGAGGGTGGTACGTGGGTCGACTTCCCGACGACCGCGACAGTCAGCGGCGGCAGCTTCGCGACGTACGTCGAGACGGGTCATACAGGAGTGAACCGCTTCCGCGTCACCGATACGTCGGGCGGACGCTCGTCCAAGGTGGCGACAGTCACGGTGCGTTGAGACCCTGGCAAGGCGCGGCGTGTTCGGTCAGGTCCGTCGTAACCGCCGAAGACCACAGCGGCTAACGTCCTCTTACCCAAGTCCCTGGGTCAGCTTCTCGACAGGAGGGTGTCCGTGGTCGGTTCGAGATCTTCCGGGTGCCGGATGACCATAGCCACAGCGGCGGTGGCCTCCCTCGTCGCGGGGGCGCTGGTCGGCGGCGCGACAGCCGCGTCGACCGCAGCAGTCGCTCGTCAGAAGTCGGCGACGAAATCTTGGTCGAACGTCTCCCGTCCCGCAGCCCGGAGCGTGCATGCGCCTGTCCCCACGCTGCGATGGCGAAGGTGCGTCGGTCGTCTCCAGTGTGCTCGAGCGAAGGTGCCCCTCGACTACGACCACCCCCACGGCCGGACGACCACGCTGGCCATTGCTCGTGAGAAGGCGTCCGACCCGGCCAGGCGTATCGGCACGCTGTTCGTGAACCCCGGCGGTCCGGGGGGCTCCGCGACGGGTTTCGTGTCGTACGTCGCTCAGCATCTCGGCCGGCGCACGAGACAGCGCTTCGACATCGTGGGAGTCGACCCACGCGGCGTCGGCGGAAGTGCGGAGCTGGTGTGCCACGACCCGACCCCCCGAGGGGCGCCTCGGCAGCTTCATCGGCCCTTCCCGTACACGGTAGGGGAGATCGGGCGTTGGCTGCGGTTCGACGCCTATCTCGACCACATCTGCGCGGTGCACAGCAGTCCGATCCTCGACCACATGAGCACTGCTGATACAGCCCGTGACATGGATCTGGTCAGGCAGGCGCTCGGCGACCGGAAGCTGACCTACTACGGGTTGTCCTACGGCACCTACCTGGGAGCCACCTATGCGGCCATGTTCCCCGACAACATCCGGGCGATGGTCGTCGACGGCGTCCTCGACCCGGTGGCGTGGGCGACGGGGCGCCACGGCAACGGACGGAAGGTGCCCCTGACCAGCCGGCTGCGAAGCGGCACAGGTGCCTGGCTGGCGCTGACATCCGCCTTCGCCGAGTGCGACCGGGTGGGAAGACCTCGATGCGCGTTGGCCGGCCAGGCGGCCTCCAAGTGGGAGCAGGTCATCGAACGGCTGAGAAGCGGTCCGGCGACCATCCAGGGATTTACCTACCAGTACAGCTACGTGGTCGGCCTCGTCCTGACGGCCATGTACAGCCGTGCTGTCTACCCAGCCCTGATGCGGGTCATCGCCTTCTTCTACGAATCACTCTTCCCATCCCACAAGGCGGAAAGCCAACTCGAGCCAGGGCGGGCGGTCAGGTCGCTGAACGCTCTGATCGACGAGAGCCACGCGACGCGTCCGTATGGCTTCGGGGCCCGGCATCTCGCGTCCTTCGACGGTATCGCCTGTTCGGACAGCGTGAACCCGTCGGACCCCAAGGCGTGGATCGCAGCGGCCCACCACACTGACCGGGTGTCGCCATGGTTCGGTGCTGATTGGACCTGGGCCAGCTCCGCATGCGCTGCCTGGCCCGGATCGTCGGCCGATGCCTTCCGTGGGCCCTTCAAGGTGAAGACGTCGACCCCGGTGCTCGTTGTCGGGAACGCCAACGACCCCGCTACCCCGATCTCAGGTGCCCGGCGACTCAACGGACTGCTCGCCGGGTCGCGCCTTCTCACCCTTGACGGCTGGGGCCACGGAGCCCTGGGCGAGGGCCGCTGCCCCACGAGAGTGATGCAGCGTTATCTGGTGCACCGCCGACTCCCCGTCGAGGGCAAGGTGTGCAGGCCGGCCACGCAGCTGTTCCCTCGTTAAACGGTTCGCTAGGGCTCTCGCCCCGCACTACGACATGTCGTAGTGCGGGGCGCCTGCACCTGTTTCGTCCTCAAGGGAGCGGCGCGAAGCGGATACCTCGGTGGTACTCCCCACCGAAGTAGACGCCGTCGGTGACGAACCAGACACCGCTGGCAGTGGGAAGGACCTGGAAGCCACCCGACATCTGCGGCATCACGGGGTTCCAGTCGAGTGTCTTGCCGGGCACTGCGGCGACATCGTCGGGTCTCGCGTATCCACCGCCGTTCGGGTCGACGGCTCCGCCGCCCGCGCGGCGCAGGGCGCCGTCGTTGGCGAAGTCCTGACCGTACGGGTTCTCCAGCCAGCGGTTGTGGCCCTGGACGTAGATCGCTGCACCCGTCACCGCCACGGACTTCAAGGAGTCGCCGCCGGTGTAATTGATCCAGGTCGGCTGGGTCGGGTTGAGGTTGGTGGTCTCGAACCGGCTCACCGAGTCGCAGAGCTGGTACCAGCGCTGACCGTTCTGGTACATGTAGCCGAACGAGGCGAGCGCGAAGTACGAGCTGTCCGGCGAGAAGTCGACGTCCTGCACGTAGGCGATGGCGTTCCTGCGGGTCGAGGTGCACGACAGGGCCAGTGGCTCGTAGTTCCACGATGACAGCGTGGAGCCGGTGGCGCCGAGGTCGAGCATGAACACCCGGGGGCGGTCCTGGCCGTCGACGGTGGTGAAGTTGCCGACTGCCACGAGGTGCTGCCCGTCGGAGCTGATGTCGAACTTGAAGACCTGTGCTGCGCTGCTGTTGGGCAGTTGGCCGGCGACGATGTCGGAGATGTAGGGGGTCTGCTTGCCTGTGGTCGGGTTCAGCGCGACCAGTCTGCGGGTGAAGATCCCTGAGACGATCAACAGCCCGTCGTGCATCTCCATGTCACTGATCCGGCCGCCCTTGAAGGCGGGCTGGAAGGTCGGGTCGAGCTGGCCGGTGGCCAGGTCGAGCTTCGCCAAGGCCGCACGGGGTGTCCCGTTGACGTTCTTGAAACTGCCGCCGATGTACACGGAGGTGCCGTCTGACAACACGGACCAGACCTCACCGTCGAGCTGCGGAGCGAAGCCGGTGCTCACTTCACCTGTGGTGGCGGAGAAGGCGAAGACGTCCGAACGGTTGAACTGCACGGTGCGAGCGCCGTTCTCCACCTGGGTGAAGCGTCCGCCTACGACCATCTGGTCACCCGCCTCCGCGATCGAGTAGGCGATCGGCTTTGCCGACCCGGGCACCTGCACGAGCTGAGGTGTCCAGTCCACTGCGTCCGCGCTGACCACCACCGGCTGCGTGTAGTCGGACGCATGTGCGGCCGGTCCGAGAAGGGTCAGTGACAGCAGGCCACCGAGAGCCGCCGCGAGCAGAAGCCGTGGAGAAAGAGCCGAGGTTGTACGCATAAAGGATTGTTTCCTTGCTAGTGGGCCGTGGAGCACCGTCAATGAAGATTACGGGTTTTCCCGGCTAAGACAGTATAAAACCCGAAACGATACTAAGTGTGAGTATTAGGCCACTCTGCGTAACCCTTTGCGAGCGGCGGCAGACCAGCGATTGGCCCTGGTTTGGATCACCCGGGACGGGCCTGCCGAGCCCTAGAGTGTCAGGCGTGGACCTCCTGCCTCTCGTACTCACGTCGGGTTGGGCCAGCGGGATCAACGCCTACGCGGTAGTCGCGCTGATGGGGCTCGTCGGGCGCCTCGCGGACCTTCAACAGGTGCCGGACGCCTTACAGCGTCCGGAGGTGATCGCCATCGCCGGCGGGATGTTCCTGGTCGAGTTCGTCGCCGACAAGATCCCCTTCGTCGACTCGATGTGGGACGTCGTGTCGACCGTGGTCCGCCCCACCGTCGGCGCTGCCTTGGGCTACCTTCTTGCCGGCGACAGCGAGGCGGTAAACCAGGGCGTCTACGCCGCGGCAGGAGGAGGGACGGCGCTCGCATCCCACCTCGTGAAGGCGGGTCTGCGTCTGGCGGTCAACGCGTCACCGGAGCCGTTCACCAATGTCGCCGTCTCCACAGGTGAGGACGCCACGGTGGCGGCCGTCGTCAGCCTGGCTCTCTACCATCCTTGGCTCGCGCTCACGATCGCTTCGGTCCTGTTCGTCTGCGGGCTCATCCTCGTCCTCGCGCTGTACCGGGTGGTCATCAGGGGATGGCGGCGTCGACAGGCCCGGTTGGCGGCCAACGGTGCCTGAAGCACCCACCCCCTCGGGCGAGTGGGAGCGGTACCTCTGCGCGCCGGTCACCGGCCGCAAGGTCATCTGTGCCTTCGAGGTGCTGGCCGGTCTGACTCACACCGTTGCAAGCCTCCGGCGATGGGGATCCGACCGGCCACTCCTGATCGCGGACGGTATCGGCACCGGTGCCGTAGTGACAGCAGCCGAGGCCGAGATCGAGATGCTGGAGGGGCCGGTCTTCCCGACCCTGACCGAGCAGGTCAGGGCCAGGATGAAGCCTTCCGAGCGGCTCACACCCTCCCTTGTGGCGGCCGTCGAGCGCTACGACACCGACCAGTCGGCCCTGTGGTGGCTGAGCCCGGTGACGCCGAACTCGCCATTGCTGGGCCGAGCGGTCCTCGGGGGTCGCCCGCCCAGCCAGGTGGCGCTCGAGAACAAGATCCTGGTCGACGGTCTCCTCGACGACATCGGTGCTCCCCGCTCGGCGAGCGTGAACGCCTCAGCGTCGTACGGCGAGCTGATGCGCGCCACCCAGACAGTCCTCGAGGACACGGCAGCCGAGTCGGTGGTGTGGGCAGGTGACAGCCGAGACGGCATCAACGGCGGTGCCGACTACATCCGCTGGATCCGCACCCCCGACCACGCCGTCGACGCTGCCTTGTTCTTCGCCACGCACTGTGACCGCGTCCGGGTCAGCCCGTTCCTGGAGGGTGTTCCGTGCAGCGTCCACGGCATCGTGCTCCCGGACGGCGTCGTGGTCCTCAGGCCGATGGAGCTGGTGTCGTTGCGCCGACCGGATGCGGGGAGGTTCTTCTACGGCGGCATGGGGACGTCCTGGGCGCCCTGCGACCACGCGAGCAGGGAGATGTGCGAGCTGGCCCGGGCGATCGGTGGTCACCTGCGTCGGGCACACGGCTATCGGGGAGGCTTCGGCGTCGACGGGGTTCTCACAGCCGAAGGCTTCCGGGTCACCGAGCTCAACCCGCGCTTCAGTGGGGGGCTGAGTCGGCTCGCGAGCGCAGCCGACGGCGCCCACCTCGAGCTGGTCCACGTCAACGCGCTGATCGGGCGCGATGTCCGACGCTCGGCTCGCGAGGTGGAGGAGGATGCTCTGAGCCTGCTCGAGGAGAACCACTTCGCTGTCGTGATGGGTATGTCCACGACGCCTGCCACCGACACTGTCGAGGTCTCCGTCAGGGCGGAAGGTTCGCGTCTGGTGGTCGCGACGGATGGCGACGCGCTGGCAACCGTCCAGTGGGGACCCGCCGGAGTCGGCTCGTTCGTCCGCCTGACCGTCGGCGACGCGGTCGTCCAGCCGGGAGACAGATGTGCGCCGCTCGGCGTCCTCCTCTGCGAGTTCGCCGACCGTATGTGGGACACCGGCTTCGGTCAGGTCGAGATGGCGCCCGACGCCACGGGCCCGCCGGTCCGTGGCTGAGGTCGCCGTCGTCGGTGCGGGTATCGGCGGGATGGCGGTCGCTGCGCGCCTGGCGAAGCTAGGCCACGGAGTGACGGTCTTGGAGCGCACCACGGCAGCCGGCGGGTCACTGCACAGCGTCGAGCGTGATGGCTTCAGGTGGGACGCCGGTGTGTCCTCGACCAGCCTTCCGGCGGTGCTTCGTGACCTGTTCCGGAAGTCGGGTCGTCCCGTCGAGCGCTACCTCGACCTGGAGATGTCGACAACGGCCCGTCGCCACCTCTTCGCGGACGGAACGTCAGTCGACCTGCCGACCGGATCGCGAGCCGACCAGATCCGCGCACTCGATGCTGGGCTGGGGCCGGGGGCGGGATCGGCCTGGACGGCGTTCGTCGACGCGCAGGCCGACATCTGGCACCGGTTCCGCCTCGGCTCGGGGGGGCCAGACGCCGGTTACGACGAAGGAGCAAAGCGGTCCGAGTCGCGCCTCCCGGTCCGGCGGTCCGTCGAGCGGCTCCTCGCCGACGCTCTGCCCGACGTGCGGCTCAGGCAGATGGCCGGACACCGGTTCACCGTGGGCGGCTCGAAACTGCGCGACGTCCCGGCGTACGCCGCGATGTACGTCTACGTCGAGCGCTCCTTCGGGGTCTGGACCTGTCCCAACGGGCTCGCGAGCCTCAGCTCTGCTCTCGTCGCCCGCCTCGCCGAGCGAGGCGTCGACCTCCACTACGGCGCGGAGGTGACGCGGATCAGGCATGCCGGCCACGTCACGGGAGTCGAGATCGGCCGTGGCTCCTTCATCCCCGCCGATGTCGTGGTGGCGGCGATCGACCCCTTGACCGTCTTCACGGAGCTCCTCCACGCGGGAGACACCGCGGCGGTGAAGGCGTTCCGGGCGGGCACGCAGGTCGAACCTCCGGGCGTCACACATCTAGGCCTCTTCGGCGCGAACCCGGACGGGATCGCCGAGGAGCTCGTCCTGCCCACGGACCCCCCCACTGTCATCCACACCGGCGGCACCGCTCCCGCGGGGCACCGGGCCTGGACCGTCCGGCGACGTGGCGACTCGACCGACGACGTGCTCACGATCATGGCTCGACACGGTCTCGACGTTCGCGATGAGGTAGTGACCCACGTCGACAGGTCCCCGGCACAGATGAGTGCCGAGGCGGGCGGAGTGTCGAACACAAGCGCCTGGGACGGCTGGCGGGCCCAGCGGCGGCGGGTCAGGTTCGACAACCCGGTGCCGGGTCTGTATGTGCCGGCTGCAGCCCTGACCCCCGACGCGTCACTCCCCGAGGTTGTCTGGACGGCTGCGAACGTCGCGAACCGGGTCGGCAAGCCGTAGCCCGGTCTCCTCCACGGGCCGCCGTCACCGACCGAGCGCCAGGCCCGCTGGACGTCGACGTCGGGCAGAAGGCGCACGTTCCGGCGCGAGTAGGCTCACGAGCGTGCCTTCGACGGTGACGTCCCCCGCTGTGCCTGACGTCGACCCGATCTCCCCGGAGTTCCTCGAGTCGATCGCGCACATCCTCGAGGAGTTCATCGACGCCAGGCAGGCCGAGCTCACAGCGTTGGGCGACGACCTACAACCCCTCTTCGACGCGACGCGCTCCGCACTGAGTGGCGGAAAGCGGCTGCGCCCCGCGTTCGCCTACTGGGGTTGGCGCGCCGCAGGCGGAACCACCGCGAAAGCCGACCGGGTCATGGTCGCCGCAGCAGCAGTCGAGCTTGTCCATGCCAGCGCGCTCGTGCACGACGACGTGATGGACGACTCAGCGACCCGGCGGGGACGCCCGGCAGCGCATCGGGCGTTCGGCCAGCTCCGGAGCTCGTCGGCGGCCCAGGAGGCCGTGGCACGCTTCGGACGTAGCGCCGCGATCCTGCTCGGCGACCTCCTCCTGTCGTGGTCGGACCAGCTCCTGGGCGGTAGCGCTCTGAAACCGAAGGCACTGGCGCGTGGCCGGGTGTACTTCGACCGGCTGCGCACCGAGGTGGTCGCCGGGCAGTACCTCGACCTGCTCGCGCAGACAAGCGGGAGTCGGAGCACGGCGGCGGACGCGATGCGCGTCATCCGGTACAAGTCCGCGAAGTACACCGTCGAGCGACCGCTACAGTTCGGCGCCGCGATCGCGAAGGCCGACCCGCGGCTGCTCGGTGCGCTGTCGTCGTACGGTGTTCCGCTCGGCGAGGCGTTCCAGCTTCGCGACGACGTCCTCGGCGTCTTCGGTGAGGAGAGACTCACCGGCAAGCCGAGCGGTGACGACATCCGCGAGGGAAAACGCACGCTGCTCATGGCCCGAGCCGAGGACAAGGCCGACCAGCGGCAACGAAAGGTGCTACGTGACCACGTAGGACGTGCCGACGTCGACGGGGCGGGCATCCTCGCGGTCCGCGATGTGCTACGCGAGACCGGCGCACTGGCCGCCGTCGAGGTCGTGATCGCCGAGCTCACCTCGGCCTCGCTGTCCGCGCTCCGGCACGCCGACATCGAGTCGGCCGAGGTCCGCCGAGCCCTCGAGGTGCTCTCCGACAGGGTGACCCGCCGGACCGACTGAGGCGGCACGTGGCGGTCCTGGCGACCAGGCCCTCAGACGACCGCCTGCGCGCGCCGACGTACCTCGGTACCCCGGTCTTCGCGCAGGGCGTCGATCGGGCGACCCGGCAGGGAGTCGTCCGGTGTGAAAAGCCACTCGACCGACTCCGCCTCGTCGAAGCCGTGGTCGGCGAGCAGGATCAGCGTGCCGCTGAGGCCCTTCACGACGGCACCGGCCAGGATGCATTCGGCGGGGACCGCCGGCTCCCTCAGGTCCTCTCGCCGGACCGCGACGAGCTGGTGCTCGCGGGCGAGCTGCCGCACCTTGTTGGCGCTGAGACCCAGAAGCTCCGCCACCTGCGGGAACGTCAGCCATGCGTTCACCAGGGATTCGAGACGGTCTGCCACCCGCCCAGCCTGCCACGGGACGGGCGTCCGGGCAGAGCCGGTGGGCGGCGAGGCACCCGGCTCCTGATGGTCTGTCTACGTACACTCACAGCGTGGACAGACCCGGCGGCCGCGACCCGCTGGTCGGGCGGCTGCTCGACGGGCGCTACCTGGTCGGTGCACGTATCGCACGCGGCGGTATGGCGACCGTGTACGAGGCTACGGACCTACGGCTCGACCGAACCGTGGCGCTGAAGGTGATGCCGCACGCGCTCGCGGAGGACGACGACTTCAGCCAGCGATTCGTGCGCGAAGCGAGGGCCGCCGCCCGGCTCACCCATCCCAACGTCGTCGCCGTGTACGACCAGGGCGAGGACGACGGCGTGCTCTTCCTGGCCATGGAGTTCGTCGGGGGTCGCCACACCCTCCGTGACGTTATCCGTGAGGACGCTCCCCTGGAGCCGATCCGTGCCCTGCGACTGCTCGAGAAGATTCTCGAAGCGATCTCGTTCGCGCACGAGTCGGGGATCATCCACCGCGACATCAAGCCGGAGAACGTGCTGATCGACCCTCGTGGCCAGCTCAAGGTGGCCGACTTCGGTCTTGCCCGGGCAGTCAGCGCGGCGACAGCGGCAACGGCGACAGGCGGCGTGTTGATGGGCACCGTGTCCTACCTCCCCCCCGAGCTGGTCACCGACGGCACATCGGACACACGTTCAGACGTCTACTCGCTCGGCGTCTTGGCCTTCGAGCTGCTCACCGGTACCAAACCACACGCGGGCGACAGTCCCATCCAGATCGCGTACAAGCTCGTGCACCATGACGTGCCTGCTCCGTCCAGCGTCGTGGAGGGCATTCCCGCCTATCTCGACGCGTTCGTCGCCCGGGCCACCAGCAGGTCGCGGGAGCTCCGGCCCGCCGACGCCCACGTGATGCTCCAGCAGCTGGGCCGTGTGCGCCATGCGCTCGAGCGCGGAGTCGTCGACGACCCCGAGCTGACAGACGATCTCACACCCACCATCGCGCTCGGCCAGTCTCTCGGCTCGTCGGTCGGCCCCTCCCTAGGTCGGCCAGGTGCGACACCAGGCGCGGCGACGGCCCGGCCGGGCTCCTTGTTCGCCGAGTCGAGCGCGTCCTCGAGCAGGGACGAGGTCTTCGACCTTGCGTCGTACGACGATCTCGACAGCCGGGTCGACGTCCACGCGGAGAACCCCGGGCCGGAGTTCGTCCCAGCAGGCGAGCGGACGCGCGTCGTCGGCGAGGCCGCTCATCTGTCTGTATGGGCACCCGGTGGCACTTCGTCATCTGACCGCGTGGGGCACCCGCACGGGAGTACGGCCGTCGATCAGGCGCTAACGGCGGGCACGCCGAGGCGTTCGGCGTCCGACCGTCGAAGGCGACGAGGCTGGGTAGCCTTCGTCGTCGTAGTCCTGCTCGCCGCGGGGGCTGCGCTGGCAGGCTGGTACTACGGTGTCGGCCGGTTCACCCAGACCCCGAACGTCGTCGAGCTCACCCGCACACAGGCAGCCAGGAAGGTCCACGCAGCCGGCCTTACGCTCCAGGTGGCGGGCAGCACGTTCTCCGAGACGGTGCGCGCCGGGAACGTCGTCTCGACGGACCCAGGGCCGGGCGACGACGTGCTCAAGAACGGCGGTGTCGTCACCGCATGGATCTCCAAGGGACCCGAGCGGCACAAGGTGCCCCACCTGAGCGGGCTGAGCGAGCCTGATGCCATCACCGCGATCACCGACAGCTCGCTCACGGTCGGCTCGACGACCCGCGCATGGAGCGAAACCGTCAATGCCGGGGTAGTGATCTCCTCCACCCCGAAGATGGACACCTTGCTGGCCCGCGACGATCCCGTGCAGCTTCTCGTCAGCAAGGGTCCGAAGCCGCTGACCCTCCACGACCACGCAGACGGCGAAGGGACAACCGCACGTGCGGAGCTGACAAGGCTCGGCTTCGACGTCACAGTGGTGCGGCAGTACGACGACAACGTGCCCCAAGGCGCCGTCATCAGCCAGGAGCCATCCCATGGGGTGGGGTACGCCGGCGATCCGGTGACCCTCGTGGTCAGCCGGGGACCCCACCTCGTCGAGGTGCCCAATGTGGACCGCTTCGGCATCTCCGACGCCGAGAGCGCTCTTGCCGCCAAAGGCTTCAAGGTGACGACCGAGCAGTTCCAGCCCTATCTGGGCCTCGGGTTCGTCGTGGGCGAGTCGCCCGGAGCGGGAGAGATGGCGCCGTACGGCTCGACCGTCGTCCTCACCGTGGTCTGATGTCTGCTGGTGGCCGGTGACGAACCCCCGCAGCGTTGCTCTGCCGACGCTTGCCCTGCTGGGGGTCACCGCAGCATGGGGCTCGACGTTCTTCCTGATCAAGGACCTGCTCCGTCAGATCTCCGTCCTGGACTTCTTGTCGCTCCGGTTCGCCATCGCAGCGCTCGCTCTGTTCGTGCTCGCTCCCCGGTCCGTCATGAGACTGTCCCGCGACGAGGTGAGGCAGGGAGTTCTCCTCGGCCTCGTCTACGGCGTCGCCCAGGTGTCGCAGACCCTCGGGCTCGAGCACACGTCGGCCAGTGTCTCCGGCTTCGTCACGGGCATGTACGTCGTGGCAACTCCCCTGTTCGCCGCCGTCCTGCTGAAGGAGCGGGTGACCGGCCTGGTGTGGGTCGCGGTCCTCACCTCGACCGTCGGACTCGGATTCCTGTCTTTACAAGGCTTCTCGATCTCACCCGGCGTCGCAGCGATTCTAGGGTCGGCAATGCTCTACGCCCTGCACATCATCGGCCTCGGCCGGTGGTCGACCACTGCGAATGTCTTCGGTCTGTCCATCGTGCAGATGACCGTCATCTGTCTGGTCTGCACCACGGTCAGCGTCCCCAACGGAGTCAGTCCCCCGCAGACCACCGGCGGCTGGTTGTCGCTGCTCTACATGGCGCTCGTCGCCGGCTCGCTGACGATCCTTGGGCAGACCTGGGCCCAGGCGCATCTCCCGTCCACCAGAGCGGCGATCATCATGACGATGGAGCCGGTGTGGGCGGCCTTCTTCGCGGTTCTCTTCGGTGGTGAGTCCCTGACCGCACGGATGGTGATCGGGGGGACGTTCGTCCTGGCCGCGATGTACATCGTCGAGCTCGCGCCTCGCCCTGCGGTCGAGGCCGAGGTGACGCATCTCGTCGTGTAGGGCCGATCGCGACCGGCGGGTGCCGCACGACGACGCTGACGACGGTCAGCCCGGAGCGCCGCCCGCTGCTGCGATGACCTCGGCAGCGCGCCGAGCGTCGCGCCCGGTGACCTGGAGGTGCGTGACCGCGCGTACGACACGCGGCCCTACCGCCGACACGAGCACCCCTTCTGCGCGGCACCGGTCGACGAGCCCCGCCGCGTCGTCGGTCGGGATGACCACGATGTTGGTGTCGACATCCTCAGTGCGTACTCCCACCTCCTCGGCGATGGCACGGGCATGCGCGTGGTCGTAGGCGAGCCGCTCGATGTTGTGGTCGAGCGCGTACATCCCCGCCGCTGCGAGAAGGCCCGCCTGCCGCCAACCTCCGCCGAGGCGCTTGCGCGACACCCGCGCCCGGGCCACCTGGTCGCGCCGGCCGAGCATCAGGGAACCCACCGGCGCGCCGAGGCCCTTGGACAGGCACACGCTGGCGGTGTCGGCGACAGCCGCCAGCCTGTCGAGGGGTTCCCCGGTCGCGACCGAGGCGTTCCAGATCCGGGCACCGTCGAGGTGGACGGTGACGCCGTGCCTCCGCGCCAGAGCGGCGAGACTGTCGAGGGTGTCGAGCGGTTGCACCCGGCCGCCCGCGAAGTTGTGGGTGTTCTCGACAGAAATGCAGCGCGTGCGGACGAGGAACGGTCCGAGGTCGGGCGCGACCAACGAGTCGACGGCATCGATGTCGACGTGGCCGCAGGGATCTGTCCAGGTGCGCATCGTGACGGCGTTGACCACCCCGTGCGCCCCGAGCTCCGCGCGGGCGATATGCGCGCTCGACTCGCAGAGCACCTCCGCGCCCGGTTCGACCAGAGCGCCCACCGCGAGCAGGTTGGCCAGCGAGCCGGTAACCGTGAAGAGGGCGGCCTCGAACCCGAGCATTCCGGCAACCCGCTCCTCCAGCGCGCGAACGGTCGGGTCCTCGGCGTACACGTCGTCGCCGACCTCGGCCGTTGCCATCGCCCGCCGCATGGGCTCGGACGGGGTCGTGACGGTGTCGCTGCGTAGGTCGATCATGACGGCTCGCGACCCTGTCAGCCGCGGCTCTGGCGCAACATGCCGGCCACCAGGAATGCCAGCTCGAGCGACTGGGTGCGGTTGAGCCGCGGGTCGCACACGGACTCGTAGCGGTGCCGCAGGCTTATCTCGTCCAGTGCCTCGCCGCCGCCCACACACTCGGTGACATCGTCACCCGTGAGCTCGACATGCAGACCTCCTGGCCACGTGCCCAGGCCGTGGTGCACCTCGAAGAAGCCCCGCACCTCGTCGATGACATCGTCGAACTTACGCGTCTTGTAGCCGCTCGCCGTGGTGATCGTGTTGCCGTGCATGGGATCGCAGACCCAGGCCGTCTGTACGCCGGCCGCGCTCACCTTCTCGACCAGGTCTGGCAGCAGGTCACGGATCTTGCCCGCACTCAGCCGGGTGATGAACGTGAGCCGTCCGGGCTCGTTGTCGGGGTTGAGCTTCGCGGCCAGCGCCAGCGCCTCGTCAGGGGTGACGGAAGGCCCGAGCTTGACGCCGATGGGGTTGCGGATACGCGAGGCGAACTCCACGTGCGCACCGTCGAGCTGTCGGGTGCGCTCACCTATCCAGACGAAGTGGCCCGAGACGTCGTACGGCTGGTCGGTTCGAGAGTCGATCCGAGTGAGTGCGTGCTCATACTCGAGGATCAGCGCCTCGTGGCTGCTGTGGAACGATACGCGGTGCAGCTCCTCGGACTCCGCACCGATAGCCCGCATGAAGTCGAGGGCACGGTCGATCTCGCTCGACAGAGCCTCGTACGCCGCCCCGACCGGGCTGGTGCGGACGAAGTTGGTGTTCCATGCGTGCATCTGGCGCAGGTCTGCATAGCCACCCTGCAAGAAGGCGCGGCAGAGGTTGAGGGTCGCCGCCGAGGAGTTGTAGACGTCGACAAGCCGCCCCGGGTCCGGCGTGCGACTCTCCGCGGTGAACGCGGCACCGTTGACCGAGTCGCCTCGGTAGGCAGGAAGGGAGACCCCGTCTCGTGTCTCCACGTCGCTGGAGCGAGGTTTCGCGTACTGTCCGGCGATCCGGCCGAGCTTGACGACGGGCACCGACGCGGCATACGTCAGTACGACCGCCATCTGGAGCAGCACCTGGAGCTTCGCGCGGACGTTCTCGGCAGTCACCCCGTCGAAGGTCTCCGCGCAGTCACCACCCTGCAACAGGAACGCTCGCCCGGCGGCGACCTCGCCGAGCTGGCCCCTGAGGTCATCGCACTCTCCGGCGAAGACCAGCGGAGGTCTCGACCGCAACGTGGCTACCGCATCGGCGAGGCGAGCCGCATCGGGCCAGTGCGGCTGCTGCGCAGCACCGAGGCTCCGAAGCTCCTCGAGGGTGGGGATGCTCATGCTCTCAGGGTAGGTCAGCCGAACAGGACCTCGGCCTCGGCGTACTGGGCCGGGTCGACGGTCTTGAGCTCCTGGGTCCCTTCGGCCAGTTGCACACGGACGATGTCGGTCCCCCGAAGCGCGACCATGGTGCCGAAGTCGCCGTCGTGGACGGCCTGGACGGCGTGCAGACCGAACCGGGTGGCGAGCCACCTGTCGAAGGCGGTCGGAGTACCGCCGCGCTGCGTGTGGCCGAGCACGACCGCACGCGCCTCCCTACCCGTGCGCGTCTCGATCTCCTGGGCGACCGCGGCACCGATCCCGCCCAGGCGCGCGTGACCGAAGGCGTCCTCCTCCCCCTGGACCGCACCCATGGAGCCAGCGGCAGGGACCGCCCCCTCAGCGACCACGATGATCGGGGCGTACCCGATCGCGAAGCGGCGTTCGACCAGCTCGCAGACCCGCTCGATGTCGAACGGCTGCTCGGGGATCAAGATGGCCGTGGCGCCGCCGGCCAGACCGGAGTGCAAGGCGATCCATCCTGCGTGGCGGCCCATCACCTCGACCACCAGTACGCGATGGTGCGACTGAGCCGTCGTGTGAAGGCGGTCGATCGCCTCGGTCGCGATGTTGACGGCGGTGTCGAAACCGAACGTGAAGTCCGTGCCGCTCAGGTCGTTGTCGATCGTCTTCGGGACGCCGACGACCGAGACACCGGAGTCCACGAGCCTCGTCGCCACGCCGAGCGTGTCCTCACCGCCGATCGCGACCAGGGCGTCGGCGTCATTAGCCGCGAGGGTCTGGGTGATCTTCGCGACACCGCCGTCGTCCTTGAACGGGTTCGTCCGCGACGATCCCAAGATGGTGCCGCCGCGTGTCAGGATCCCGCGAACCTGCGAGAGGCCCAGCTCGCAGGTGTCGTTCTCCAGAAGCCCTCGCCAACCGTCGCGGAAGCCGACGAACTCGTAGCCGTACTCGGCGACACCCTTGCGCACGACGGCGCGGATGACGGCGTTGAGTCCGGGGCAGTCTCCGCCGCCGGTCAAGACTCCGACACGCATACGTGGGCTCCTCATGTCAGCGACGATGTCAACGGAACACCCTAGCCGCCGCGTCATGGCGCGGCTCGACGGCTCCTGGCGACTGCTCGAGGCTGGAATCCGAGGCGCCGGCCGAGCGGCCTTGCGCGTGGCCGTGGTGGTCCACGCGGTGTTCCTGATGATGCCAGGTTGCACCCTGGCATCAGAAGGTGGTTAGTCGGCTGCGTCGTCGAGGCGCCCTCGAGGGCGATCCTCAGGCCGACTCGGACTCAATGCCGGGTAGCCCCTCGATGGCCACCGGCGCCGGGTCGGGGTCAGCCTTCGCAGCGCGCTGCCTCTCATCCGCAGCCTCGGCTCCCGCATCGGCGCTTGCCTCGGCCTCGTCCTTTGCACTTTTCGCCTCGTCAGCAAGGGCCTTCGCCTCGTCCTTTGCACTCTTGGCCGCTGCCTTGGCGGCCGCAGCGGCGGCCTTCGCCTCCCGCTGGGTCTCCTCCTTCGCCTTCGAGGCGTAGACGTCGACGTACTCCTGGCCGGACAGCTGCATGATCTCGTACATGATCTCGTCGGTGATCGACCGAAGGACGTAGCGGTCGCTCTCCATGCCCTGGTATCGCGAGAAGTCGAGAGGCCTGCCGAAGCGGATGTGGGGGCGGGTGTAGCGCCCATAGATCTTCCCGGGTGGAGCCACCACATTGGTGCCGATCACGGCCAGAGGGATCACGGGCACCTTGGCTTCGAGTGCCATCCGCGCCACTCCTGTCTTCCCGCGGTAGAGCCTGCCGTCAGGCGACCGCGTCCCCTCCGGATAGATGCCGAAGAGATCCCCGCCCGACAGAATCCGCAGGCCGGTCTTGATCGCCCCCTCGGAGGCCCGCCCGCCAGAGCGGTCAAGTGGCACCTGACCAGCCCCGGAGAAGAAGGTCTTCTGGAGCCAGCCCTTGAGCCCGGGACTCGTGAAATACTCCGCTTTGGCGACGAACGTGACCCTCCGCTCTACGCTCAGCGGCATGAACAGCCAGTCGGAGTAGGACAGATGGTTGCTCGCCAGGATCGCGCCACCGTCTTCTGGCACATTCTCGATGCCTTCCGCATACGGTCGGAAAACGAGCTTGATGAGGGGGCCGATGAAGACCCATTTGAGCATCCAGTAGAACAAAGAAGCGACCTCCCTGAGGGGAGTCACCCTAGGGTTCCCCTCGCGGACAAGCAACGACAGTGCACTCCATGGGTGCGACGAATGGCCGGCCCGGTGCGTCGCGGCATGGTCGTGGTCGAAATCGGGCGGGGAGCGTGACACGATGTGGCCATACACCCATAACCTCCAGGAGCCGTAGTGCCGGTCAGGATCGACGCCGACCCGTCCCAAGCCGTCGGCGGCCGTCCTGAGGCGCCACTTCATGCGGGCGACGGCCGTGCGTACTAACGGGCTCACCGCACCGTCCTACACGCCGGTGGCCGACCTCGACCCTGTCCTGGCGACCGCTCTGCTCGCAGACCTCAGACAGCGAGGGGTCGCGGCGTACACTAAGCCGATCGAGTCCACGACGACCAGTGGGTTCGACCGGCCCGAGTTCCGTGTCGGGGTACAGGACCGCCTGTACGTCGACGCGGCAGCGTCGGTCCGCGTGCGCGAGCTGCTGTCCGACCGCGACCCAGCGCTCCTGGCGGACAACGACGACCTCACCTGGGCGCAGATCGTCGCTGGTTTCGACCAACCGCTTCCTGCGGGCTTCTCGCCCTGGCCCAGCCAGGAGGACCTTGCGACCGAGCCCGTCGACCGCGACGAGGCAACCGCCGGCCCACTTCGCGGTGGTGGGGGCAGCGACGTCGTCCTGCCGTTCACCGACCGCCGGCGCAAGACCGACCCACGCCAGCCGGACGAGGCGAGCGACGAGCCGGAGACGGCACCCAGCACCGGAACGCCTGGGCAGCCGCAGGGGCCGCGTACCCCACCTTTCGACGATGTCGAGTTCCTTGCGTCGACATCTCGGAGCGCCAGGGCCGATGACGAGGACCACTTCGTGCCTGAGCCGCCGCCACCCCTACCGCTGCTTCCGCCCTACAAGCAGGTCGCGTGGCTCGGCGTGGCAGGCGGGCCGGTGTTGTTGCTGCTGGCCGCCCTCTTCGGCATCGTGCTGCCCGAGTGGGTGGCGTTCCTGGGCGTGATCGGGTTCATCGGTGGGTTCGTCACGCTGGTCGCGACGATGAGTGAACGAGACGACGGCGGCTGGGGGCCGGACGACGGGGCCGTGGTCTAGGCGGTCGCCGTGGTCTAGGCGGTCGCCGTGGTCTAGGCGGTCGCCGTGGTCTAGGCGGTCGCCGTGGTCTAGG
>JBBRYJ010000011.1:0-81928 GCA_038237745.1 Propionibacteriales bacterium
CCATGGCAGACTCGCATTCAACGGATGCCCTTCTGTGAGTTGAGTTTGTAGCCGTCGCAAGCCACATTCTCTTTCCACAGCAGGGCATTCGTACGTCACGACCCGCCGCTCAGCTCAAGCGAACGGTGGATCCGGGGTAAGTGGCGTCGCGGTGGCCCTTGGGCTCGGCTTGACCGGTGTAGCCGGTGCAGCCGGTGCAGCCAGCGCCCCGGCGGGCTCTGCACGCAGGGTCGGCGACAATATCGGTACAGCCCGGTTCAAGGAACAAGCGCTGTCGGGGACAGTGTCGTCGCGAGCCGAGACGATTCCGACCTTCACCTCGTCGTACACCGACCCGACGAACGGCCAGACGTACCACTACACGATGGTCGGGACGGACCCGTCGAAGGGAAACGTCACGACGACCGTTCCGACCACGATCATCCCGATGCGCTTCGTGTTCCGGACATCGGCAGACCCGGGTGTTCGAGTGCTTGACGGCACCGACAAGGTGGATGCGACACGGAACTCACCGGTGTTCCGCAGCGCCGACATCGGGTCCGCTGCCAGCCAGACCGCCAGTGCTCCCCCGCAGCCGCCTGACGCACCACCCGGAGTAGCGCCCGACCCCAGGGTCGTCAACGAGCCGTCGGACACCACCCAGCTCGGAGATGCGATCTACCGGGCGCAGTGGAACAAGACGGGTACCGGCTACCACGTCCTTCTCGGGACGCCCTCCGTCTCGGCTACCCAGACCATCGTGGTGCCGAAGCACCAGGGCCAGATCGTGGTTGGAAGCCGTTCGGGAGCCGACATCGGACTGGTGAGCTACAGCTGGTTCGCGAGTCACCTCAACAACTTGCTGAGGTCGATGCACGTCAGCCCACACGTGCTGCCGATCTTCCTGGTGAACAACACGTTCTTGTATGTCGGCAGCCTCGACAACTGCTGCATCCTCGGCTTCCACGGCGCGACGTCGTCAACTAGTGGGAACGGTCGCCAGAAGGTGAACACCTACATGTTCGCCTCGTACTCCCAGCCGGGGATCTTCTCAGCCAACGCCGGCGACCCGGTGTCCTACATCGCCGACATCCACGGCCTGAGCCATGAGGTCCAGGAGTGGTACGACGACCCGTTCGTCAACAACGAGATCAACCCCTGGCTCACCCCGACAGCCCCTCAGTACGGCTGTACGAGTGACCTGGAGACGGGTGACCCGGTCGTCGGATACGGGTTCGAGGTAGCCATGGGCAACGGCATCACATACCACCCGGAGGACGAGGTCCATTACTCCTGGTTCGCACGTGAGCACCCGTCACGTGCTGCTCGGGGTTACTACACCTACCTCAACAACTTCGCGCATGCCGCGCGAGGCTGCTGACGCGTCCGTCTGACACGAGTGAAGCGCCCCCCCCAGTACGGGGCGGGCGCTTCTGTGCGTGCGAAACGTCCGAAGGCCGCCACGGCGTTGCCCCGCGCGCCGGGGCGCCTACGACGCGAGGGCCGTGTTGGCGGCGGGCGGTTGGCCAGACACTGAGGGGGCTGGCGCTGTCGGCTCGGTGGGCGTTGGTTCGGTGCTGGTCTGAGGCGCGGTCGTCGGCGGCTGGGTAGTCGGCGGCTGGGTGGTCGGCGGGCTGGTGCTCGCTCCAGTGGACGGCGCGCTTCCCGATGGGCCTGACGGAGCCGGGTCGGCGGGCCTGGTGCCGTTGCCGGTGCTGGTGTCGCTTCCAGAGCCCGGGCTGGTGTCGCTTCTGGTGCCGTGGGAGATGAGGCGGCCGACGGTCGTCCCGCCGTCGCCGTCGGACCCCGTAAGGGACGAGACCGACCTTCCCAGCACCGTCTCGAGGGCGGTCAGCATCCCCAGGCCGACAACGAGGGTCACCACTGTGCTGACCGCCACGACGCCCCATCTGACCCGCCGACTCGCCCGTGCCGAGGTCGCGCCGGGACTGCGCCGCTCCAGGCCTACGGGAGCAGTCGGCGGGAGCGTCTCAGCCGTCGAGGCGCCGTTCGCGCCTCGCGGGCGCTCCGGAAGGACGGGTAGCGTCTCGCGGATCACCTGCGAGCTTCGCTCGAGGGAGTGTTTGTAGAGAGCGGAGCTCACCGATACCACGACGCTCGCCACCAAGGCCCCGAGCACGGTGCCGGCCACGCCGAGCCACGAGGCAGCGACCGCGGCAGAGGCAGCAGCCAAGGCGCCCGCGAGAAGCTGCGGGATGCTCAAGTCCAGACGCGGTTTGCGCTCCGGAACGGGCTGGTCTTCGTTCGTGCTCGCCATCGCGCCGCCGATGGGCTTTGCGGCCGTGACCTGGTCGTGCGTCATACGTCCTGTCCTGAAGCCTGGGTCTGTGTCTCGAGGCTCTGCCGCCTCGCGGAACTGGAGGGTCGCTCGTACGGCGGCCTCCCTCCAGGCTAGATGCAAGGTCAGCGCAAGCTGTCCTCGATCGGCGCCTGAGGGACGTGAGTCCGGCCACACCGCGTCACCTTTAGCGCACTCCCTGGCGGCCGCAGAATCGTCGCCCATAGGGTTTGTCGGATGCAGTACGTGAAGCTGGGCAGAACAGGGCTCGACGTGTCGCGGGTGGCCTTGGGGTGCATGAGCTACGGCACGCCCGACCGTGGCACCCACAGCTGGACGATGCCGGAGGACGAGAGCCGCCCATTTATCAGGAGGGCGGTCGAGCTCGGGATCAACTTCTTCGACACCGCCAATATGTACTCCGACGGCACCAGTGAGGAGATCGTGGGCCGCGCTCTCAAGGATTTCGCCAACCGGGACGAGGTGGTGGTTGCCACGAAGGTGTTCATGCCGATGCGCCCAGGGCCGAACGGCGCCGCCTTTCGCGGAAGGCCATCCTTGCCGAGATCGACCACAGTCTCAGGAGACTTGGTACCGAGTACGTCGACCTGTACCAGATCCACCGGTGGGACCCGACCGTCGGTATCGAGGAGACGCTCGAGGCGTTGCACGACGTCGTCAAGAGCGGAAAGGCCCGCTACATCGGAGCGTCGTCGATGTACGCCTGGCAGTTCTCGAAGGCGCTCTACACCTCCAGGGCCAACGGCTGGACCAGGTTCTCGACGATGCAGAACCACTACAACCTCCTGAACCGCGAAGAGGAGCGCGAGATGGTGCCGCTATGTCTCGACCAGGGCATCGGCGTCATACCGTGGAGCCCGTTGGCACGTGGCCGCTTGACCCGGGACTGGGATGCGAGCAGCGGCAGACAAGAGCAGGACGAGGTACTGAAGTCCCTTTACACGACGATGGCCGAGGCGGATCGCGCGGTCGTCGAGCGAGTGGCTGAAGTCGCCGAGCGTCGCGGGGTTCCGCGTGCTCAGGTCGCTCTGGCGTGGCTCGCCGCCAAGCCGGCCGTCACGGCACCAATCGTCGGCGCCACAAAGCCGCACCACCTTGACGACGCGGTGGCCTCACTCGATTTGGTTCTTAGCGACGACGAGAGGTCTGCGCTGGAGGAACCGTACGTCCCGCACCCCGTCGAAGGGTTCAATTGACGCGCCGGGCCGATCCTCGACTCGAGCGGCACTGGGCTCATGATGGACCTATGTCGACGCAGAGACCGAGGAGCGCATGATCGAACTCGTGACGACGGCCGTCATGGTCCTCGCCGGGGCCGTGACCGTCTTCGCCCTCGGCTGTTTCTCGCTTGCCGGCTCCCGGCCACGAGCGCTCGACAGGGCGGTGGTCGTCCTCGAGGGTGGGCTGGTCCTGAGGGCCATGCTCGGCGTGGGCGCGATCGTATCGGGGCAGCATGCCTTCCCCGGCGGAACTCACGTCGCCTACCTGGTCACGTCCGTTGCGATACTTCCTGTCGCACTCGGCACACTGGTCGACGACCAGACACGGTGGTCGGCAGCTGTCCTGGCCGTCACATGCCTGGCAGTCCTCGTCGTCGCCCTGCGCCTTCAGATGACATGGGACGGCCATGCCTGACCCGACAGCAGGTCGAGGCGGCGCCACGGCAAAGGGATCCGCCGAAAGTCCTACCGCGTCGGGCGCCTTTCCTCTCGGTCCGCATCGGGTGCTCATTGCGCTGTACGCGTTGTTCACACTCGCTGCGGGGGCCCGGAGCAGTGTCCAGCTCGCACAGAACGCCGGGGTGGCACCGGTCGCCTACGGGCTGTCCGCCGCCGCAGCCTGCACGTACGCCGCGGGGTGGTACGCGATCGCCCGGGCCGCGCGCGGCCGGACCGCCCTGGCCAGCGTGCTGCTCTGGGTCGAGCTGACTGGCGTACTTGTGGTCGGCACTCTCAGCCTCGTCGAGCCGGACTGGTTCCCCGACGCCAGTGTGTGGAGCGACTACGGGATCGGGTACGGCTTCGTCCCCGTCGCCCTTCCTATCGGTGGCCTGCTATGGCTGCGCTGGCAGATTCGCCGGACACGACCTGCCGTGATCGACGACCTACGGTTGGAGCATGACCAACCTCCTGGGTGACGCGTTGGCATCGGGTCCGGTCGTCCTCGATGGTGGCCTCGCGACCCAGCTCGAGCACCAGGGCTACGACCTCTCGTCGGCGTTGTGGTCGGCGCGCCTCCTGCTCGACCAGCCCGATGCCATCGTCGAGGCCCACCGACGGTACTTCCAGGCAGGGGCAAGGGTGGCGGTCACGGCGTCCTACCAGGCCTCCTTCGGCGGGTTCGCGTCGCTGGGCATCGACGAGGCCGCAAGCGCCGAGCTCCTTCGCCGCAGCGTGGCCCTTGCCTCGACCGCTCGCGACGAGGTCGCGGACGGCAGGCAGCGCTGGGTCGCTGCCTCGGTGGGCCCGTACGGCGCAGCTCTGGCCGACGGGTCGGAGTACCGCGGGGACTACTCACTCGACGTCGCGCAACTGCGACGGTGGCACCGGCCGAGGCTCGAGCTTCTCGCGGAGTCGGGTGCCGACATCCTCGCCCTCGAGACCATCCCCTGCCTGGCCGAGGTCGAGGCGCTGCTCGCCGAGGTCGACGGCAGTGGCGTGGCCTGCTGGTTGTCTCTGACCTGTGACAAAGGCACGACACGCGCGGGGGAGCCTGTCACCGACGCGTTCGCCATGGCGCGTGACGTGGTCGAGGTGGTCGCCGTTGGCGTCAACTGCACCGACGCCACGGACGTCGCGGAGCTCGTCACCAGCGCTGCCGAGGCGAGCGGCAAGCCTGGAGTCGCTTACCCCAACAGCGGCGAGACGTGGGACGCCCGCCTTCATAGCTGGACTGGGGAGCCGTCGTTCGAGGCCACTCAGGTCGCCGACTGGGTCGCGCGCGGCGCACGGCTGGTAGGGGGCTGCTGCCGGGTCGGTCCCGACCAGATCTGCCAGATCGCCGCCGTCGTCGGGTGAGTCTCCCGCGCTGGTGCCGAGCAGAGCAGAGGCCTTCGACCACCGGCGCTCAGGTGCGGGACAGCCCCTAGTCTTGGCGCATCGGGGGAGCTGACGAGAGGGTTGGATGATGACTGAGCCGGAGACCGACGACCAGACCACCAAGGGCTCGTACGTGGAGTCGGGCAAGGACTTCAACCGGGACACCAACTACATCACCACCCGGATCACGGCGGACGGCGAAGACGGCTACCAGGTCGAGCCTGGCCGCTACAGGCTCATCGTCGCCCGCGCCTGTCCCTGGGCAAACCGTGCCATCATCGTCAGGCGCCTTCTCGGTCTGGAGGATGTGCTCTCGATGGGCATCTGCGGCCCGACCCACGACAAGCGGAGCTGGACCTTCGACCTCGACCCTGGCGGCGTCGACCCTGTTCTGGGGATCAAGCGGATCCAGGACGCCTACTTCGCCCGCTTCCCGGGCTACGAGCGCGGCATCACGGTTCCGGCCATCGTCGAAGTCGCCACCGGCCACGTGGTCACGAACGACTATCCGCAGATCACGCTCGACCTCTCCACGCAATGGCGCGACTACCACCGAGACGGCGCGCCGGACCTCTACCCCGAGGCGCTGCGTGACGAGATCGACGAGGTGGCCGAGCTGGTCTTCAGGGACGTCAACAACGGTGTCTACCGCTGTGGTTTCGCCGGGTCGCAGGAGTCGTACAGCAGAGCGTACGAACGGCTCTTCTCCCGTCTGGACTGGCTGAGCGAGCGCCTGAGCAGCCAGCGCTTCCTGGTCGGGGAGACGATCACCGAGGCCGACGTCAGGCTGTTCACCACGCTGGCCAGGTTCGACGCCGTGTACCACGGTCATTTCAAGTGCAACAGGGAGAAGCTCAGCGAGATGCCGGTGCTGTGGGGCTACGCCCGCGACCTGTTCCAGACCCCCGGTTTCGGCGACACCACGGACTTCGTGCAGATCAAGCAGCACTACTACATCGTGCACACAGACATCAACCCGACGCAGATCGTGCCAGCCGGCCCCGACCTGACGAACTGGCTGGCGCCGCATCACCGCGAGGAGCTGGGCGGTCGGCCGTTCGGCGACGGCACGCCCCCTGGCCCCCCGCAGGCGAGCGAGGTCGTGACGGCAGGTCACACCCCACTGTCGTGAGCCGGCCGTGACTCGGCGCCGTCGGCGTACGCACGGCCGGTCCGCTCGATCACGTCGACTCCGCTGTGAAGACCCTGTCGGCTCCTGATCCGCTCGCCCATCTCAGCCAGCCGCCTGCGCAGGGGCTCGTCATTGACGACATCGTCCAATGCGCGACGGAGCTCGTCGCCCGTCGCAGCGTACGTCGCCAACCGTCGGCCGAACCCGAGCTCGTCCATCCGCTGGGCGTTGTCGTGCTGGTCCCAGAAGAGTGGCAGCACCACCATCGGCTTGCCGAAGTGGAGCGCCTCGGTGGTGGTGTTGTTGCCGCCGTGGGTGACGACCACGTCGACCTGAGGAATCACCTTGGTCTGGGGCAGCGTTTGCGCGCCGACCATGTTCGGCGCCAGCGAGAGTTCCGCATGACGCGGTCCGAGGCTTACGACGAACCTGTGCCTGGTCTGGGCGAAGGCGTCGATCAGGTGCTGCATCAGGCTGACGTCGGCGCTCCCGAGCGAACCCAGGGACAGGTATACGAGGGCGCTCCCGTCACCACCGGCAAGGGCACCGGGAAGCTCGTAGTCCGAGTCGGTCTCGCGCACACTCGAGTCCATCCGGTGCCAGGTCGCGTCGAGCGGCCGCTCCTCCACGTAGTCGGCCTCCTCGGGAAAGACATACAGGTTCGCGACCTGCGAGGTGTGGACGAAGCTCAGGTCGTCGAGGGGCGGCGCCCCCTGCTGGACCATCCATGCGGAGAATGCCCGCCACAACTGCCGGTGCATACGGTCGTACTCGTCGCGGAACGCCTGCCACTCGGCCCGATCCCTCGCCGGCAGGCCGGAGAACACCGGTGCGACGTCCGGGCCGGTCACCTCCAGAGGGTTGCAGGAGACGATGCGCACGTACGGCGCACCGCACGTGAGCAGACCGGCGAAACCTACGACGTTGTCCAACACCACGACGTCGGGCCGCACACGTGCCAGGATCTCCCGCAGCTGAGGCTCGCAGTACATGGCTCCGTCGACCAGTGCCTGCCACGTCGGCCTGATGAACGTCTCGACTTGCTCGATCGTCGGTTTGCGGAACTCCGGTGCCGTCTGGGTGATGAACTCCGTCCAGAAGGCGCCGGCGTCCTGCCCGTCGGGCTCGCCAGTGCTGTCGGACAGGTCGACGAGCGCCTCCTCGAAACCCAGAGGTTCGAGCCGGCCACGCCACGACGCCTCGGCGGCGAACACGACGCGGTGTCCACGTTGACGCAGGACGTCACCGAGCCCGATGCACTGGTTCGTCGGCCCGTAGGCGGACTCGGGCATGAAGACGACGGTGAGGGGTCGGGGCACGCGAACACGGTAGACCGTCGGTCGTCGGTACGGCGCGCCTGACCGCTAGCGTCCTGGGGCGCGGGCTCGCAGTGCGTGGGGCGGGCGAGAGCAGAGCTCTCGACCACCCGGTACCTTGAGGCCGATGCGCATCGCCACGTGGAACGTGAACTCGATTCGGGCCAGGCTCGAACGCGTTGTGGAGTGGCTTCGGGCCACCGACGTCGACGTGCTTGCCATCCAGGAGACCAAGTGTCGCGACGACCAGTTCCCGAGCGACGTGTTCGCGGAACTCGGCTACGAGTCTGCCCACAACGGGACCTCGCAGTGGAATGGCGTCGCAGTCGTCTCCCGCGTCGGCCTCGCCGATGTGGAGAGGACCTTTCCCGGACAACCTTCCTGGGAGGACTCCCGTGTGACCGAGGCACGGGCGCTCGCGGCGACGACTCGAGGCGTTCGGGTCTGGAGTCTGTACGTGCCGAACGGTCGCGAGCTCGAACACCCGCACCTCGCCTACAAGCTCGACTGGCTGGCGGCGCTGCGGCGTGCCGGCCTCGGGTGGACCGAAGCAGACGCTGACGCGCAGATCGCGCTCATGGGTGACTGGAACATCGCTCCCTACGACGAGGACGTCTGGGACATGACAACCTTCAGCCAGTCGACCCACGTGTCGCAGCCGGAGCGAGACGCCTTCTTCGCCCTCAACGATGCGGGCTTCGCAGATGTCGTGCGTCCGTACGCTCCAGGACCAGGTGTCTACACCTACTGGGACTACACCAGACTGCGCTTCGCCCGGCGGGAGGGCATGCGCATCGACTTCTGCCTCGCGAGTACCGCTCTCGCCCGGCGGGTAACGGGTGGATCGATCGATCGTCAAGCCCGCAAGGGCAAAGGGGCCAGCGACCATGCGCCTGTCATCGTGGACATCGCCTGAGGACGGGCGGCCGGTACGCTTCCTGGCACCACAACTCCCAGGTCCCACCACGATGACAAATCGACAGGTTGGAGCATGACCGAGCAGTACCGCGAGCGCGAAGACAAGTACGACGTCTCGACCGACTTCGTAGTTCCGGATCTGACCGAGGACCCGTCCGTCGACCGGGTCGAGACGCAGATGCACCTCCTCGAGGCGATGTACTTCGACACCCCTGAGGGGCATCTGCGTCAGCGACGCATCACGCTACGCAGACGGAAGGGAGGCACCGACCCGGGCTGGCATCTCAAGCTGCCCGCGGGGCCGGCTCGCACCGAGATCCGGGTGTCTTCGCGGGCCCCTTCGGTGCCCCGCGCGCTGTCCGACCTCCTGCTCGGCGTCCGCCGCGGCCTGAAGCTGGTACCAACCGTCGAACTCTCCACGACACGCCACAGTCACGTACTCCTCGACGCGCAGGGGCGGCCTCTTGCCGAAGTGGCGGACGACCTGGTCCACGTGAGCGGGCAAGACGGCTCGCGGGGCGTCGCGGACTGGCGCGAGATCGAGGTAGAACTCGGGTCGGCGGGCGACGAGGATCTGCTCGCGACTCTCGGCGAGCGGCTCGTCACAGGTGGCGCAGCCCGGTCCCTGAGCATGTCGAAGGCCTCCCGTGCGCTCGGAAGTCCGCCGGATGCAGCCAGGACCGGCTTGAAGGGGCTGGCGCGCGTCGTCGACGACTACCTCCAGACGCAGTACGACGCCATTGTGGACGGTGACCTAGCGCTACGACGTGAGATCAACGCGGTGCATCCCACCCGCGTCGCCGTACGACGACTGCGTAGCACCGTCCGAACCTTCGACGCGCTCTTCGACCCCGTCGCCGCGAAGCGCCTCGAGGACGAGCTCGTCTGGTATGCCGCGATCCTCGGGAGCGTCCGCGACCTCGACGTCCTGCGGGACCGCCTCACAGCGAAGGTGGCGGCGTTGCCCGCCGAGTACGTGCTGGGACCGGTCGCCGCACGACTCGAGTCGAGCCTCGCCCTCGAGCGGGCGACGGAATACCGAAGGCTCCGGAAGACGATGAACGGGAAGCGCTACCTCGCCCTGATTAGGATGCTCGACCAATGGCGGGTTGACCCGCCATTCACCGGCTCGGCCGACAGCCCGAGAGCGAAGGCCTCGACGTACGTCAAGCAAGCCGAGAAGACCATGCTCCGACGCCTGCACCTCGCCACCCGACCCGACGCCGACGACGACTTGCTGCACAGGGCACGCAAGGCGGAGAAACGCTACCGCTACGCCTGCGAGCTGGCTCAGTCGACGCTCGGTAAGCAGACGGAGCAGGCGATCACCTCGGCCAAGGCGCTGCAGAAGCTCCTCGGCGAGTTCCAGGACAGCGTCGTAAGCGCCGCAATGCTGCGTCGGCTGGGTGTGCAGGCCGGTGACACCGTGGGAGAGAACGGCTTCACCTACGGTCTTCTCCTTGCCCAGGAGTTGGCAACTTCGGCCAGGATTCGCCGCCAGGTCGTCGACGACGACTCGTGAGACGAGTGGAGATGACGTCCGCCTCAAGACGCACGCCAGCAAGGGGTGCGCAGGAGTCGTGCTGCCGATAGGGTCACGACCGTCGGTCCCTAAGGAGGTCTGTGATGGCGAAGCGACGTCACCCCCTAGGCGTCGACATCGGCGGCAGCGGCATCAAAGGCGCACCGGTCGACTTGGACGCGGGGTCGTTCGCCGACGACCGGCTGCGCGTCGACACGCCCAAAGAGTCCACTCCAGATGCCGTCGCCGACATCGTCGCGAAGATCGCCGACCACTTCGTGCAAGACACCCGGGACTCACCCATCGGCATCACGGTGCCGGGTGTCGTGACCAACGGCATGGTGCGCACCGCAGCCAACATCGACAAGACGTGGATAGGCACCGATGCTTCTGGGCTCATGTCCGAGAAGCTGGGGCGGCCGGTGCGAGTCGTCAACGACGCGGACGCGGCCGGGGTCGGTGAGCTGCACTACGGCGCCGGACGAAACGTCGACGGGCTCGTGCTGCTCGCGACGCTCGGAACAGGGATCGGGACGGCGCTGCTGAGCCATGGCGCCTTGGTCCCCAACAGCGAGTTGGGACATCTGGAGATCGGCGGGGTGGACGCCGAGTCGCAGGCGTCGTCGCTGGCACGTGAGAGCGAGAAGCTGTCGTGGGAGGAGTGGGCCGCCCGCTTGCAACGCTACTTCGCGCACGTCGAGAACCTGCTGTGGCCCGACCTGATCGTCGTCGGCGGCGGAGTCTCCAAGCATGCGCAGCACTATCTGCCGCTGCTGCACCTGCGTGCACCGATCGTGCCGGCCCAGCTCGGCAACGCCGCTGGGATCGTCGGCGCAGCCTGGCTCGCAGTCAACGAATGAGCCGCCCCCGCCCCTCCGACGTCTCAGGCCACGGGCGCGACCACCGAGTTCGGGGCTCCCGCGAACTGCGTGCGGTAGAGCTCGTCGTAGCGGCCTGACGAGGCGAGCAGCTCGTCGTGCGTGCCACGCTCGACGATCCTTCCGTCCTCGAGGACCAGGATCAGGTCTGCGGCCCGAACCGTGGAAAGCCGATGGGCGATCACCAGGGCGGTGCGACCCGCAAGCGCCTCCGTGAGCGCGGCCTGGACGGCCGCCTCCGACGTCGAGTCCAGGTGGGCCGTTGCCTCGTCGAGGACCACTACCCGAGGTCGCGCCAGCAGGAGCCGAGCGATGGTCAGGCGCTGGCGTTCGCCGCCGCTCAGCCGATAGCCGCGCTCACCCACCACGGTGTCGAGACCGTCTGGCAGCGACGCCATCAGGTCCTCGAGTCGCGCCCGGCGCAGAACATCCCACAGCTCCTCGTCGATCGCTCCCGGCCGGGCAAGCAGCAGGTTCGACCGGATCGACTCATGGAACAGGTGGCCGTCCTGCGTCACCATCCCGAGCGTGTCGCGAATCGTTGCCAGCGACAGGTCGCGCACATCGACGCCCGCCAGGCGCACGGAACCGGCATCGACGTCGTACAGCCGCGGCAGCAGCGAGGCGATCGTCGACTTGCCCGCCCCTGACGATCCGACGAGTGCCACAAGCTGACCCGGCTCGGCTCGGAACGAGACTTCGTGCAGGATCTCTGCCCCACCTCGCTGGTCGAGCTTTGCGACCTCCTCCAGCGAGGCCAGTGACACCTTCTCGGCCGCGGGGTAGGAGAAGCGGACGCGGTCGAACTCGACCGAGACCGGCCCGGTGGGCAGTCGCCGAGGCTGTTCGGGCTCGTCGATGAGCGGACGCAGGTCGAGCACTTCGAAAACCCGCTCGAAGCTGACGAGTGCGCTCATCACCTCGACCCGGGCACTGGCGAGGGATGTCAGCGGCGCGTATAGGCGGGTGAGCAGCAGCGCCAGAGACACCACGGCCCCGGGATCCAGCTGCCCCCTCAGGGCGTCGAAGCCACCGAGGCCGTAGACGAGCGCCAGGGCCAGCGCCGAGACGAGCGTCAACGCGGTGATGAAGACCCACTGCACCATGGCCGCACGGACGCCGATGTCGCGGACCCGGCGGGCTCGGGCTGCGAACTCGGCGGACTCTGTATCGGGCCGACCGAACAGCTTGATCAAGGTGGCGCCCGGCGCTGAGAACCGCTCGGTCATCTGGGTGCCCATCGCGGCGTTGTGGTCGGCGGCCTCACGTTGCATCCCGGCCAACCGCGTTCCCATACTGCGGGCGGGAAGCACGAAGACCGGGAGCAAGAGCAGCGCCAAGAGGGTGATCTGCCACGACAGGCTGAGCATCACCGCCAACGTCAGAGCCAGGGCGACGAGGTTGCTTACTACTCCGGAGAGGGTGTCGCTGAATGCCCGTTGCGCCCCGATGACGTCGTTGTTCAGCCGGCTGACCAGCGCACCCGTGCGGGTGCGGGTGAAGAACACCACGGGCATCCGCTGCACGTGGTCGAACACGGTGGTGCGCAAGTCGAGGATCAGGCCCTCGCCGATGCTGGCGGACAGCCAGCGGCTCAGGATGCCCACCCCGGCCTCCGCCACGGCGATGACCGCGATGAGTGCGGAGATCACCACCACCACCCGTGTGCTCTCCGCGTTCACTATTGCGTCGACGACGCGCCCGGCGAGCACCGGTGTTGCCACGGCCAGGACCGCAGACAGGACGCTGAGCAGCAGGAACCTCACGAGCTGCGACGAATGCGGTCGGGCGAAGGCACCGATGCGGCGCAAGGTCGCGCGAGAGAATGGCCGCCGGTCCTGCTCGGCGTTCATCGCATGGTGCAACGACATCCATGCTGTGACTTCCATGTCCACGGCGGACTGCCCCTCTCGGTTTGCTGGTGACCAGCCTGACATCGTCGGCCGACATTCAGTAAGGACTGACGACTCGATACCGTCAACGTCGCGCAAATGACTGCCCTCGTGTTCACCTCCAGCCGGATGCGCGCCCGGGTCGACCAGCGATGAGTATCGGCCGTAACGACTGTCTACCTTAGACAAAGATGCCGACACGGTCCCCCTGCCCGTGCGTCGAGTACCAGTCCAGCTCAGAAGAGGAGATCACCATGACGCTTCCCGAGATCGTCGACCGGTCCGAATGGTTGGTGGCGCGAAAGGCGCTGCTCGACCGCGAGAAGGAGCTGACCCGCGCGCGAGACACGCTGAGTGCTGACCGTCGTCGGCTGCCCATGGTCCGGATCGAGAAGGACTATGTGTTCACTGGTCCGCAAAGCCAGGCGACGCTTCTCGACCTGTTCGAGGGACGAGACCAGCTGATTCTGACCCACTTCATGTTCGACCCGTCCTGGGACGAAGGTTGCTCCAGCTGCACCGCCGGCGCGGACGAGGTGTCCCGAGGGCTACTGGAGCATCTCCACACCCGTAGCACGACCCTGGCGTTCTGCTCGCGGGCCCCGATCGAGAAGATCGAGCGTTACAGGGTCGAACGCGGCTGGGAGTTCCCGTGGTGGTCGTCCTACGACAGTGACTTCAACCTGGACTTCCACGTCACCCTCGATCCCGACCAGGCACCGGCGATGTACAACTACCGCACGGCCGAGGAGTGGGAGGCCCTCGGATCTCCACTCAGTGCTGCGCCGGGAAGCCCACAGGAACAGCCTGGCGACAGCGTCTTCCTCCGGGTGGGCACCGACGTCTTTCACAGCTACTCGGACTTCGGCCGAGGCACAGAATGGACCGGCGGCTCCTACGCCTTCCTCGACCTGACGCCACTGGGCCGCCAGGAAGAGTGGGAAGAGCCGAAGGGTCGCGCCGACTACGTACGCGCGGCGGAACCGGACTTCGCGACGTAGGCATCCCCCTCGTCCAAGCGTGGCTGAACACTGTGGAGCAGTCGCTCGCACGTACGTTGGTGGAGCTGAGGGGACTCGAACCCCTGACCCCCTCCATGCCATGGAGGTGCGCTACCAGCTGCGCCACAGCCCCGCGAAAAGCGATCCCCCGAGGTCATCGTCCCGTGGACCTGACGAGTGTAGCCAACCGCCGACACGCGACGAAATCCGGCAGTACGGCGGTGGGGGCGCTCCCGAACGGATCAATCGTCAGCGAGATCGGACGGCGCCGGAAGCGTCTGTGCGTTGTAGTCCAGGATCTGCCAGCCACGACAGGGGTGCAGCTCGAGCACCGCCCAGGCGCAGTTTGCCATACCGGCAAGGATCTCACTCATCTCGGCCGGTGCTCTCACGAAGGCGAGCATCCCCGTGCGAAGCGAAGCCCCGTGGCCGACGATGACGGCGGTGTCGTGCTCGTCCAACTCCGCCACGGCGTCGTGCAGCACAGCGAACATGCGGTCGGCCACCTCGGCTTCGGTCTCCTCTCCCGGCACGGACATCCGCTTAGACCCGTGCGGACGTGCTACCAGGTCGGGATACTGCTGCTCGAACTTTTCCGGAGTCAATCCCTGCCTGATGCCGACGTCATACTCGCGCAGCCGTTTGTCGAGGACGACGTCGAGGCCGCACGGGGCTGCAAGCTGCTCCGCCGTCTCGCGGGCGCGGACGAGGTCGCTGGACCACAAGACCGTCGGCTCGTATGTCGCGAGGTGCCTCGCAGCGGTCCTCGCCTGGTGCAACCCGACGCAGTCCAGCGGGACGTCGGCATGGCCCTGGGCGCGTCCCACCCGGTTCCACTCGGTGCGACCGTGGCGCAGGAGCACCAACCTGGTGCGGCTGGTCGGCCTCGCGAGGGACTGCATCACTCGTCTGCGGCCACGCCCTTGGTCCCCGCAGAAACCCCCCGCCCGCTGGTTACGGAGTCCGGAAGCGTGATGAGGGGGCAGTCGCGCCAGAGCCGCTCGAGGGCATAGAACGCGCGCTCTTCCGAGTGCTGCACATGGACGACGATCTCGTCGTAGTCGATCAGCACCCAGCGGCCGTCTCGTTCGCCTTCCCGCCGCGCCGGACCCGCCCCGCCTTCGCGGAGCTTGTCCTCGATCTCGTCGACGATCGACTTGACCTGCCGGTCGTTCGGGGCAGAGCACAGTAGGAAAGCGTCGGTGATGATGAGCTGCTCGGACACATCGAAGGCGATGATGTCGTCAGCGAGCTTGTCGGACGCCGCCTGCGCTGCCGTCCGGACCAGCTCGAGAGCCCTGTCGCTTGCTGTCACGAGGTCATGCTCTCCTGTCCTTCGAGAAGTTGTCGCTCTGGTTGGTACAGGTGACGCTTGGCGATGTACTGGACGACCCCGTCCGGCACGAGGTACCACACAGGCTCACCTTTGTGGGCGCGAGCGCGGCAGCCGGTGGACGAGATCGCGAGAGCGGGCACCTCGATGATCGTCACCTTGTCGATGGGCAGCCCTTCGAGAGTGGCATCGTCGATGGTCGTGCCCGGCCGCGTGCAGCCGACGAAATGCGCGAGCTCGAAGATCGCGTCGGCGTCGCGCCAGGTCAGGATCTGTGCCAGCGCGTCAGCGCCGGTGATGAAGAACAAGTCGGAGTCGCCGTGTGTCTTGCGCAGGTCCCGCAGGGTGTCGATGGTGTACGTCGGCCCAGCGCGCTCCACGTCGACCCTCGACACCGAGAACCGCGGGTTCGAGGCGGTCGCGATGACGGTCATCAGGTACCGGTCTTCGGGAGCCGACACCTCGCTCGACGACTTCTGCCACGGCTGTCCGGTCGGCACGAAGACAACCTCGTCAAGGTCGAACCAGGCTTGGACCTCCGATGCGGCGACGAGGTGCCCGTGGTGGATCGGATCGAACGTCCCGCCCATCACACCGATTCGACGTCGCGGAGCCATCAGGTGTGCGGCCGGCCCTTCCCGAACATCAGTAGACCCAGGAGCAGCGTGAGCAGGAGGCCGAACGCGACGAGGCCGAACACGATCGGCGGCGCAGGCAGGTCGCGGGGCTGCTCGGCGACAGCGAAGATCAGGTCCAGGGACATGGGCCAAGGCTAGCGGGTCAGCCTCCGCAGCCACGCATCGCTGGCACGCCGCCCTTCTAGGTCGCGGGGGTCAGTCGCGTGTCTGGCCGTCGCCGGTCACGACGTACTTGGTCGACGTCATCTCCTGGAGACCCATCGGGCCGCGGGCATGGAGCTTCTGGGTCGAGATGCCGATCTCGGCGCCGAACCCGAACTCACCACCGTCCGTGAACCTCGTCGATGCGTTGACCACGACCGCCGCGCAGTCGACACCAGCCGTGAAGCGTCGCGCCGCCTGCTGGGAGCGAGTGACGATCGCCTCGGTATGCCCCGTCCCATACTCGCGAATGTGGCGAATTGCCTCCTCTATCGAACCGACGACCCTGGCAGAGATGTCAAGCGACAAGTACTCCGCCGCGTAGTCGTCGTCCGTCGCGGGTGACACCTCCGGGTTGGCGTGACGTACCCGGTCGTCTCCGTGAACTGTCACGCCCTCGGCCTGCAGTGCCTTGACGATTCGAGGCAGGAACTCGTCGGCGACCGCCTCGTGCACCAGCAGTGACTCCGCGGCGTTGCAGACACTGGGGCGCTGCACCTTCGAGTTGACCGTGATTCGCTCGGCGACGTCCAGGTCGGCGTCAGCGTCGACGTAGACGTGACAGTTGCCGGAACCGGTCTCTATGACAGGAACGGTCGACTCCGAGACGACGTGCCGAATCAGTTCGGCCCCACCTCGCGGAATCAGGACGTCGACCAGACCGCGCGCCCGCATGAGGTGGCCGACAGCGTCGCGACCGCCCCGCACGAGCTGTACGGCGTCGGCCGGAAGGTCCGATCCTTCCAAGGCGGCGCGCAGCGCTGCGACGATGGCGGTGTTCGACTCCGAGGCCGACGAGGACCCGCGGAGCAAGACGGCGTTCCCGCTCTTGAGGCAGATCCCGGCGGCGTCGGCCGTGACATTCGGGCGTGCCTCGTAGATGATGCCCACCACTGCGAACGGCACCCTGACCTGCCGAAGCTCGATACCGCTGGGACCTGTGCTACCGCGGACGACCTCGCCTACCGGATCCGGTAGCGCCATCAGCGCTCTCAGTCCGTCGGCCATGGCGGTGACCCGCTCCGCCGTCAAGCGAAGGCGGTCGGTCAGTGCAGGCGCTGCCCCGGCCTCCTGGAGTGCAGCCACGTCGCGGCTGTTGGCGTCGATGATCACCGCCGACTCCGACTCGAGCGCTCCCGACATCGCACCCAGCGCGGCATCCTTCGCGCGGCGGGAGGCTGTCGCCAAAACGAACGAAGCCTCCCGAGCGCGCAGCGCCGTCCCGCGCACCTCATCGAGGCTCATCGTCACAGAGTACGGCGCGGCGCGGTCCACCAGCCACGCTGACCGCCTGTCGGTTCGGGGCCTCACGACGTCGGCGCAGGAGCTCCGTCAGCCGCATACGGTTCGTCAGCCGCATGCCGTTCGTCAGCCACATGCGGTTCATCAGCCAGAGCGTGGACTGTGGCACGATGAACACGGAGCTCGGTCAGGCCTGAGCCGAGTGAAGCTGACCGTTGCCTACCTCGCCGAACGAAGGACCTCTCCTACCTTGGCTCACCCCGGAGACCCATCTGGTGCCATGAGGAGGCCCCACCCCGCAACCGACCGCAGAACCGGAACCAGCCTTGACCGCGGCCCAGACCGCGAGCAAGAGCGAGCCGGCGTCGCCGTGCTTCTGTCCGAGGCAGGCTGCGTTTTCGCCGACGAGGAGGCGCGGTTGCTCGTCGACGCGGCCGCCGGATCGATCGATCTCGCCTCCCAGGTGTCGAGACGGGTATCCGGTGAACCCCTCGAGCACATCCTGGGATGGGTGGACTTCGACGGCAGCCACCTGTTCGTCGGTCCCGGTGCCTTCGTGCCGCGACAGCGGTCGGTCCTTGTCGCCCAGCTCGCTGTCGAGGAGGCTCGGCGGCGCACCCGGTGCCTCGTCCTCGAGATCTGTTGTGGTGTCGCACCTATCGGTGCCCTTGTCGCCCGCGACGTCGAGCTCACCCGGGTGATGGCAAGCGATTCCCAGCCCGTCAGTCTGGGATACGCCCGGCGGAACCTGCCGACGTCGGAGGTCTACCTGAGCGACCTCTTCGCCTCGCTGCCCCGCGAGGCGGCGGGGCGAGTGGGCGTCTTGGCGGCGGTTCCTCCTTACGTCCCTGACGGGGCATCGGGGCAGCTTCCGAGAGATGCCAGGACGAGTGAGTCGGCCGACGCCCTCTACGGTGGCCCCGACGGTCTCGATGTCGTGCGGGCTATTCTCCGTGACGCGAGCGAATGGCTCGACGGGACCGGCGTCGTGCTGATGGAGATGCACAAATCTCAGGTCGCCGCAGCCTCGACCGAGGCGATCACCCGCGGGCTGTCCCCCGACGTCGTCCGGCACCCGGACGGTCACACGACGGTGCTGCGGTGCAAGATGGTCCGGCCCACCGCCTGAGGTGGGAGCCGTCAGAAGGGACGCGGCGACGAGTCCACGGCGGCGAGCGAGCCCGTCGACTGACGGACCTGGTAGACGCCACGCTCCAACACCTCGAGGCCGATGACCTTCCAGGGTGGAAGCTGCGCCGACTCCCGATGCTCGTTCCAGAGTCGGAGGGCCAGCGACGCTGCATCGAGCATGGTGGCTCCCTCCTCCCAGTAGGAGAGCTCGGCTCTGATCTCGTCGTAGCGCATGGAGTCGATGAAGGGGCGCTCGTTTTGGAGCCTGCAGAGCGCCGCATGCGTGTCTGCAACCGAATTCGGTTCTCCACCGACGGTCACCGTGATGTGCCACAGCCGTGGTACGTCAGGCAACGCAAACAACTCCAGGGATCATGGCGGGGTAGCCGGGCCCTAGTCTGCTGCATGCGCGTACGGCGACACACGCGAACCCGGAAATGAACGACCTGACCGAGCTGACGAGTGTCCTGTGTCAGCGGAACAGCACAAGGTCGTTCCTGTGCACGAGCTCCCGCTCGTATTCCCCTCCGAGCTCCGCCGCGAGGTCGTACGTCGACCGGCCGAGCAGAGCCGGGACCTCCTCGGCGTCATAGTTGACCAGGCCCCGCGCCACCGCCACGCCTGCCTCGTCGACCAGGTCGACGGGGTCTCGCGCGGAGAACGTCCCGTGCACGGCAACGACGCCGGCCGGCAGCAGGGAGGTCCCCCGGGTGGTGACCGCACGTACGGCGCCGGCGTCGAGGACCAGCTGCCCCTGGGGCTCAGTGGCGTGAGCCAGCCACAGCAGCCGGGTCGTGCGCCTCTTCCCGGTGGGGGCGAACCAAGTGCCGACCCTCCCCCCCGCCAGGACTGACGACAGCTGGGTAGCCTCTGCCACGACCGCGGGGATGCCGGCACCCGTGGCAATGCGGGCCGCCTCGAGCTTGGTCGCCATTCCTCCTCTGCCGAGGCCGCCTCCCGTGCCGAGGCCGCCTCCCGACGCCACCTCGATGCGGGCCGCCTCGTCGACTCCCTCGACGACGGCGATCCGGGTGGCGCCGGTGTGGTCGGGAGGGCGGTCATAGACGCCATCCACGTCGGACAGCAGCACCAGGACCTCGGCGTGAACCAGGTGAGCCACGAGGGCAGCCAGCCGGTCGTTGTCGCCGAACCGGATCTCCGTGGTGGCGACGGTGTCGTTCTCGTTGACGATCGGGAGCACGCCGAGCTCGAGCAGCTTGGCGAAGGTGCGGTAGGCGTTGCGGTAGTGGCTCCGTCGAGAGATGTCGTCGAGGGTCAGCAGCACCTGCCCGACCCGCAGACCGTATGCAGCGAAGGCATCCGTGTACCGGTGGATCAACAGTCCCTGGCCCACGCTTGCCGCCGCCTGCTGCCGAGCCAGGTCACGCGGCCTGCCCGTGAAGCCGAGAGGTGCAAGGCCCGCGGCGATCGCTCCCGACGAGACGAGCACCACCTCGACCCCGCGGCCACGAGCCGATGCGAGGTCGTCGACAAGGGCCCGAAGTCGCAGGTCGTCTATGCCGCCTGGCCCGGTCGTAAGCGATGACGACCCCACCTTGACCACGATCCGGGTTGCAGCGGCCATGGCCTCCGCGCCCGAGAAGGTCATCTCCCCTCGAGCCGGAGGTCCCGCCCACGGCGACCCAGTAACGTTTCGGCCCCCGCCTGGACGTCGGGGTCGAACTCGAAGACCACAGCGTTGTCGTCGTCCCCGATCACGACATCGTCACCGATCTGCGCCCCGAGCGCAGTCAAGCGTTCCTCGACCCCCAGTCTGTTGAGCCTGTCGGCCAAGTATCCGACCGCCTCGTCGTTGGTGAAGTCGGTTTGTTCGACCCACCGCTGCGGCTTCGCGCCGCTGACGCGCCATACGTCGTCGACACGTGTGACCGAGAAGTCGGCCGCCGCGTCACCGTGTGGGCGCAGGACGATCCGCGTCGGGGTTGCATCGGCTGAAGACGTTCGTGCTGTCGACACGAGCTGGGCCATCGCGAACGTCAGCTCGCGCAACCCCTCGTGGCTGGCAGCCGAGATCGGGAAGACGCCGTACCCACGGGCCCTCAGGTCAGGAGCCACCAGATCGGCCAGGTCACGAGCATCCGGTACGTCAATCTTGTTCAGGGCCACTAGACGGGGGCGGTCCTCGAGACCGCCGTGCGACGCCAGCTCCCGCTCGAGCACGTCGAGGTCGGTCAGGGGGTCTCGACCGGGCTCGACCGTCGCGCAGTCGATGACGTGAAGAAGGGCAGCGCAGCGCTCGATGTGACGGAGGAAGTCATGACCGAGTCCCCGACCGTCGCTGGCCCCCTCGATCAGGCCTGGCACGTCAGCGACGGTGTAGGTCGTCTCTCCCGCGGTGACGACGCCGAGGTTGGGTACGAGCGTCGTGAACGGGTAGGCGGCGATCTTCGGCCGGGCCCGCGATACTGCTGAGACCAGGCTGGACTTGCCTGCGCTGGGGAACCCCACCAGGCCGACGTCGGCGACTATCTTGAGCTCGAGGATGACCGTCCGCTCGTCTCCCGCCTCGCCGAGCAGGGCGAAGCCGGGGGCCTTACGAGCCCGGCTCGCCAGGGCTGCGTTTCCGAGCCCGCCACGGCCACCGGCAGCGACCACGAGCTCGGTTCCGGCGCCGACGAGGTCAGCCAGCACCTCCCCGTCCCGGGTGGACACGATCGTTCCGTCCGGCACGGCCAGAACGAGGGTGGAGCCATTTGCGCCCGCGCGATGGTCGCCCTGGGCCTGCTTACCGCTGGTGGCGCTGCGATGGGACTCGTGGTGGTAGTCGACGAGTGTCGTCACGTCGGGGTCGACGCGCAGGACGACGTCGCCGCCGTGGCCACCGTTGCCCCCGTCCGGCCCTCCGAGCGGCTTGAACTTCTCGCGGTGGACCGATGCCACCCCGTTTCCCCCGCTACCGCCGGAGACATGGAGAACTACCCGGTCGACGAACGTCGGCACCGCCATCTCGTCGCCTCCTCTGTTGCCCTCGACATCTCTGTGGTCATACAGACGTTGGCGTCACGCTCTTGACCTATCGAAAGCATCTGCGGACGGGGCCTGGGTGGCCCGGAACGGACCGCGGAGGGACGCTGCCCGACGTGTCGTCGCAGTCGTCTGAGCGCCTGGATCGAGGCGCTCGAGGTGCGCCGACACGAGGTCAGGGGGCAGGACGGTGCACGTCCTGACGGCCTCACTTCGCGAGCAAGACGTCGCAGACACCGCTGTGCCGTCAGGCGGCCGCCGGGACGATGTTGACCACGCGCCGACCCCGGCGGGTACCGAACTCGACGTTCCCCGCAACCAGCGCGAACAGGGTGTCGTCGCCACCGCGGCCGACGTTGGTGCCCGGGTGGAAGTGCGTGCCCCGCTGACGGACGATGATCTCTCCGGCGTTGACCAGCTGACCACCGTATCGCTTGACGCCGAGGCGCTGGGCGTTGCTGTCGCGGCCGTTTCGGGTCGCTGCCGCGCCCTTCTTGTGTGCCATGGAAGAACCCTCAGATCACTTGGTGTTGATCGCGGTCACTTTGACCTGCGTGTAGTGCTGCCGATGCCCTTGACGCCTGCGGTACCCCGTCTTGTTCTTGAACTTCATGATGTGGATCTTCGGTCCCTTGGTCGGGCCGACGACCTCCGCCTGGACGTCCACCTGGGACAGCGCGTCAGCGGCGGTAGTGATGCTGTCGCCGTCGACCACCAGAACTGCGGGCAAGGTGACGCTGTCACCGGGGCGCGGCCCGAGCTGGTCGATCTCGATGATGTCGCCCACTGAGACCTTCTGCTGGCCGCCGCCACTGCGCACGATCGCGTACACCGCGGACTCACTCTCTTCGGTAGATACTGACTCCCCGCGGTGATGAAAAGCTGACCGCCGGGCTGTCTCAAGACCTCGCCGCCACTCAACGTGAGGCCGACAGATGTTCGGCGCACCACTCTACGCCGACTGCCGAGTCTACGGACCGAGCCCGACAGTGGTCAAAACGCCGCGTTGGGCCGGCCCTGATCGGGGCCGCCTGCGCCACCGGACACGCGCTGATCCCCGAACCATTCGCTCCGGACCCCTCTAACCGAGTCTCAGCGGTGTCCGGTCTGGAGGGTGTCGGTGTCCGGTCGGGAGGGCGGGAGGGCGGGAGCCAGCCCGTCCGTCCGGTCGGTCAGACAGGCGTGACGGCGGGCTCACGGTCACCGTCAGTTTCCGCGGTCGCAGCAGAGCGGCCGTCACCCTGATCGTCCGCCGGCTCATCGCTGGCGTTGCCGTTCGAGCTACCGCCTCTACGACGGTTGCTCGAACGCTTGGAGCTCCGCAAGGCGTTGTTCGAAGCGCCGCTGGCCGAGGGGCCATGCGAGCCGTCGGACGCCTTGGGGGCGACCGGCTCCTGCTCGATCACCACTCCTCGCCCTTGACACACGTCGCAGGGGCGGCTGAAAGCCTCGATCAAGCCGGTGCTGATGCGCTTACGGGTCATCTGCACGAGCCCGAGCGAGGTCACCTCGGCCACCTGATGGCGCGTGCGGTCGCGGCCGAGGCACTCGACGAGACGCCGCAGGACAAGGTCACGGTTGTTCTCGAGCACCATGTCGATGAAGTCGACGACGATGATCCCGCCGATGTCTCGCAACCTCAGCTGACGAACGATCTCCTCAGCAGCCTCCAGGTTGTTCTTCGTCACCGTCTCCTCGAGGTTGCCTCCGGAGCCGGTGAACTTCCCCGTATTGACGTCGACGACCGTCATAGCCTCCGTACGGTCGATCACCAGCGAGCCTCCCGACGGCAGCCAGACCTTCCGCTCCAGGGCCTTGGCGATCTGCTCCTCGACGCGGAGGTCGGCAAACACGTCGCCCTCGCCCTCGTAGCGTTCGAGCCGGTCGACCAGGTCGGGCGCGACGTAGCGCACGTAGCCGTCGACCATGTCCCAAGCGTCGTCACCGTGGATGACGAGCTGCACGAAATCCTCCGTGAAGAGGTCGCGCACGACCCTGATGGTCGTGTCGGGCTCTCCATAGAGAAGTGCGGGCGCCTGGCCGGTCTTGACCTTCTTCTCGATGTCCTCCCAGCGCGCCTTCAGCCGGGTGACGTCACGGGTGAGCTCTTCCTCACTGGCTCCCTCGGCGGCTGTCCGGATGATGACCCCGGCGGTATCGGGAAGGATGTCCTTGATCACCGTCTTAAGACGGCTCCGCTCGATGTCAGGTAGCTTGCGGCTGATTCCGCTCGTACCGCCACCTGGCACGTACACGAGGTAACGGCCCGGCAGGCTGATCTGGCTGGTCAAGCGAGCACCCTTGTGGCCGACCGGGTCTTTGCTGACCTGTACGAGGACGGTCTGGCCGGGCTTCAGCGCGTTCTCGATGCGGCGGGGCTGGTTGGTGCCTCCGAGCACGTCCCAATTCACCTCACCGGCGTAGAGAACGGCATTGCGTCCCTTGCCGATGTCGATGAACGCTGCCTCCATGCTGGGCAGCACGTTCTGCACACGGCCGAGGTAGACGTTCCCGATGATCGAACCCTGTGACTCCAGAGCGACATAGTGCTCCACCAGGATGCCGTCCTCGAGGACGGCGATCTGAGTGACCTCGCCGCGCTGCCGGATGGCCATGACGCGCTCGACTGACTCGCGCCGGGCCAGGAACTCCGACTCGCTCAGGATCGGCGGACGCCGCCTCCCTGCCTCGCGGCCCTCCCGGCGGCGTTGCTTCTTGGCCTCGATACGGGTCGAGCCCTCGACGCTGCTGATGGACTCCTTCTTGGCGCGAGGCGCGCGCGCCCGGACCGTCGTAGGGGTCGGACTGTCAGCAGTCTCGGTCGAGTCCTCGGTGCCCCGGCGACGCCTGCGGCGGCGGTGGGACGAGCCGGTCTCCTCGTCGCTGCTGTCCGTCAAGCCCTCGTCCGGAACCTGGCCGGAGGCCGCCTTCTCGCCTTCGACAGGAGCGGCAGCGGTCTCCTCGGTGACCGTTGGTGCGTCGGCGCCCTTGTCGGGCTCGCTTGACGACTTGCGCCGGTTACGGCCCCCTCGTGAGCGACGTGGGCGACTGCTCGTGGAGTCGGAGTCTTCGTCGCCACCAGCGGGTTCGCTGCCTGACGACGGGGGGCCCTCCGGAACTCCTGAATCCGCGGAGCCAGAGTCGGATGCCGACTTCCCACCCGATCCGCGCCGGGTCGACTTCTTCACGGGAGGGACGTCGCTGGCCGCGCGCGAGCGGTCGTCCGCTGGTCGAGGAGCCGACAGCACGGGGTCAGGAGCCTGGAAGAGCAGCGCAACCGGTCCGGCCGCCGATGTCGGCGAGGCTCCACGATTCTGTGACTCGGCGGGCGCTTCGCTGGTCTCCAGCTCAGACCAGGGCATCGAGGAGTCCTTCGACTGTGGCTCTGCGTCGACTATGTGCGCGTCCGTCTCGGGCGGGGAAGCTGCCCGCTTGCTCCTCCTCGACGACGAACGCCGGCCGGAGCTTGTACCGGTCTCTGCCTCGCCAGTTCGGGCGTCCGCGGGGGGTTCACTGCTGTCAGGTACCGGCGTGGACGCTACGGGGACCGCCTGATCCGTGGCTTCGACCACGTCGGAGCTCACCGGAGGCGTGGCCGCCGCAGGCGTCGTCTCGAGGCTCGGGCCCGAGGCGGGCGTCTCGAGGCTCGGGCCCGACACGGGCGTCTCGAGGCTCGGGGCCGACACGGACGCGGTCGCCTTCCGGCGTGACCTTCTCGGTGGCTTGGGCGGGGTTGTCGGAGCCTCGGCGGCGGCCGACTCCATGGACTGAGCCGACAGGACCGGCGGCGGAGAGTCGACGGTCTGCGGCGGCCCTGCTGGGCGGCTGGCTGCCCGTCGGCGCGTTCGCGGGGCCGGGGTCGAGGTCTGCCCTGATCTGGTCTGGGTTGGCGACGTGGTCTCGTCGTCGAGCATGTTCGCTCCTTATGCTGCCTCCGGGCGCTGGGCGCCGCGCTGAGGCGGTCGGTGTGGCGCGTAGTCCGGGGGACCCGCCACCACTCAAGTTCGCGGTCACGCTCTCACCGGCGCCGACCAAAAATCGTCCGACGCGCTGCAAGAGCGACGGCGACATCTTCCGGGTTAACGTCACATCGGGGACTCGAGCGGCCGGTCAGCGGTCGCACTCACGTCGAGGGCGTCGCGATCTGCACCGAACGGATCACCCACGTGGCCGGTCTCTGGATCAAGCGGGCCCTGCGCAACGCGGCACTGCAGTGGCGGAACCGGTGCGATCAGGTCGGCCACCTGACGGAGACCGGCGAGGATGTCGTCGGGCCGAACGGCTGGCGTGCCATGCCGTACGACCAGTTCAAGTATCGCACACATCGAGTCCGGTGCTGTTGACCCAGCTACTGAGAGCGACACGACGGGGGTGCGGCAGTCGAAGGTGCGCACGCCCCGCTTCGTCATCCGGTCGACCTCGACGTGGTTCCTGGCCATGAAGCGGTTGACGGCGTCCAGAGCACGGGCAGGAGGCACTCCGGTGAGCTCGATACGCCATACCCCTGCCTCCAGAAGGTCGGCCAGCGCTCCACGACGAGCGACGACCACGTCCACGATGTCGAGTCCTGGCGGCAGTGCGCTGTCGAGAGCTACCCGAATGTCACCGGGGTCGCAGGGCCTGGTCAGTCCGATCTCCAGGTACTCGGCCTCACTCGCGGCGCCGGTCGGGGAAGCGTTCGCGTACGAGATCCGAGGATGCGGGCTGAAGCCGGACGACGAGGCGATCGGCACCCCGGCGCGGCGCACCGCGCGCTCGAACGCCCGCCCGAAGTCGCGGTGGCTGGTGAACCTAAGGCGTCCCCGCTTGGCGTACCGGATCCGCAGCTTCTGCACCGGAGGCGGCTGCTGAACTGGTTGGGCAGGCACGCGCCGACCATAGCCCCATGGTTTCTCGAGTCTCGGGCCTGCCAGCGAGGCGCCGGCGTCCCGACGACCGGCCCCATGGTCGTCGGAGCCAGACTCCGGTGGAGAATGTCCCACCGTGCCTTCGGACCGTCGTCAACAGATCCTCATCGCGGTCGGTCTTGCGACACTCGCGTTCAACCTGCGGCCGGCCGCGATCAGCGTGGCACCAGTGCTCGCCGACATCCAGGCATCGCTCGGCATGAGCGCGACGACTGCCGGCGTCCTGACGACTCTTCCGGTGCTGTGCTTCGCCGTTTTCGGCCTGACGGCGCCGTGGTGGGCCCGCACAATCGGCGTCCACAAGGTCATGCTCGCGGCGCTGGTCGTGGCGGCCCTCGGTCTCGTGCTTCGTGCGACGGTAGGGTCGGCCGCACTTTTCCTCGTCTCGACCGTGCCCGTGCTCGCCGGTGTGGCGACGGCCAATGTCCTGCTCCCCTCCCTCGTCAAGCTGCACTTCTCGGACCGTATCGGGCTGATGACGGCGGTGTACTCGACGTCGCTCGCGGTTGGCCTGAGTGCGGCGTCGGTGCTTACGGTTCCCATCGCCGACGCGACAGGTTCGTGGCGCGGAGGGCTGGCGGCGTGGGGCGTCGCCGCCTTGGTGGCCGCAGTGCCATGGCTCGGCCTCATGCGTCACGATGTCCGCCCGGAGGGGCCGGTGACCAGGGGTATCGCGCTCCGTTCCGTCGGTGCCTCGTCGATGGCATGGGCGATGGCCTTGTTCTTCGGGCTCCAGTCGCTCGAGGCGTACGCCGTGTTCGGATGGCTTCCCGAGATCTACCGCCACGCGGGTGTTTCGGCGCAGACCGCGGGGCTGCTGCTCGGGACGACGACGGCAGTCGGTATCCCGATCTCGTTCGTCCTGCCCGGTTGGGCTGCCCGCCGCACGAACCAGGCGCCGTTCGTCGTCGTGCTCAGCGGCTGCTACGTCGCCGGCTACCTCGGGCTGGTGAGCTGGCCGGTTGGCGGGGCATGGCTCTGGGCCATCCTCATCGGTATGGGGACCGGGTTGTTCCCGCTCATCCTCACGCTGATCGGCCTGCGCGCCCGGACCAGTGACGGTACCGCCGCGCTCTCCGGCTTCGTCCAGAGCGTGGGCTACCTGATCGGCGCCATCGGCCCGTTCATGATGGGAGCGGTCTTCGACCTGACCGGTACGTGGACGGTGCCGCTGCTGGTACTCGCGCTCCTCGCGGTCCCCCTGTGTTTCACCGGCATACGCGCAGCCACTCCCCGCTTCCTGGAGGACCAGCTGCCGTGAGGAGGTCCAGCCGTCACCCCCTTGCCGTCGAAAGGGCGCAAACGCCCCGTCGAAAGGTCATTGAATGCGCGCCTGGTGGCGACTCGGCCATCCGGACACGTGTAAGCCCGCGAAGGGCCGCTCTGTGCGGAGCATTCGCGGCCTCACACGGGTGTTCGATGGGTAAGAGGCGCCTACGCGTGTCCGGAAGGAGAGGTGGGTCAGGTGGGCAGGATGGGGAGCAACGACCGCCCGGTGGGACCGACCTGGATCTCCGTGCTCATCTCTGGGCATACACCGCAGTCGAAGCACGGTGTCCAGCGACAGTCGTCGACCTCGACCTCGTTGACGGCGTCCTGCCAGTCCTCCCACAGCCAGTCGCGGTCGAGCCCCGAGTCGAGGTGGTCCCACGGCAGCACCTCGGAGTACTCGCGCTCGCGCACCGTGTACCAGTCGAGATTGACGGGCGTGCCGCTGAGCGCTGCCTCACTCGCCGCCAGCCATCGGTCGTACGAGAAGTGCTCGCTCCAGCCGTCGAAGCGGCCCCCCTGACGCCATACCTCCTCGATGACCGCGCCCACTCGCCGGTCGCCACGAGACAACAGCCCCTCGATGACCCCGGGCTTGCCGTCGTGATAACGGAACCCGATCGCGCGCCCGTACTGCTTGTCCTTGCGCACCTCGTCGCGCAGTAGCTGGAGCCGGTGGTCGGTCGTCTCGTGGTCGAGCTGAGCCGCCCACTGGAACGGCGTGTGCGGTTTGGGTACGAAGCCGCCGATCGACACCGTGCAGCGGATGTCGCGCCGACCCGACACCTCCCGGCCGGTGGCGATCACCTTCTTCGCGAGGTCGGCGATCGCGAGGACGTCCTCGTCGGTCTCGGTCGGCAGACCGCACATGAAGTACAGCTTCACCTGCCGCCAGCCGTGGGAGTACGCCGCTGCCACCGTGCGGATCAGGTCCTCTTCCGACACCATCTTGTTGATCACCCTGCGGAGACGTTCCGAGCCGCCCTCGGGTGCGAAGGTCAGGCCCGACCGCCGGCCGTTGCGCGAGAACTCGTTGGCAAGGGTGATGTTGAACGCATCGACGCGCGTCGAGGGCAGCGACAACGACACGTTCGTACCCTCGTATCGGTCAGCCAGGCCCTTGGCCACCTCGGCGATCTCGCTGTGGTCGGCGGAGGACAGGGACAGCAGGCCGACCTCCTCGAAGCCGGACTTCTTGATGCCGTTGTCGACCATCTCGCCGATCGTCGTGATCGAACGCTCTCGTACGGGCCGGGTGATCATGCCTGCCTGGCAGAAGCGGCATCCCCTCGTGCAACCGCGGAAGATCTCCACCGAGTAGCGCTCGTGGACGGTCTCGGCCAGCGGCACGAGAGGTTTGCTGGGGTAGGGCCACTGGTCGAGGTCCATCAGTGTGTGCTTGTGGACGCGCCACGGCACCCCCGACCGGTTGGGGACGACTCGCCTGATTCGGCCGTCAGCGAGGTAGTCGACGTCGTAGAACTTAGGGACGTACACCCCTCCCGAGGCCGCCAGCCGCATCAGGAGCCCGTCGCGTCCGCCGGGGCGGCCCTGGTCCTTCCACTCGCGGACCACCTCGCTGATCGCGAGCACGACCTCCTCGCCATCGCCGAGGACGGCCGCGTCGATGAAGGCTGCGATCGGCTCAGGGTTGAAGGCGGAGTGACCGCCCGCCAAGACGATCGGGTCGCTCTCGTCCCGGTCGACGGCATGCAGGGCGATCCCCGCAAGGTCGAGTGCGGTCAGCATGTTGGTGTAGCCGAGCTCCGTCGCGAAGGACACGCCCAGTACGTCGAACGCGCGCACGGGGCGATGCGCGTCGACCGTGAACTGAGGAATGTCGTGAGACCGCATCACCTCCTCCATGTCTGCGAAGACGGCGTAGGTGCGTTCGGCGAGGATCCAGTCCCGCTCGTTGAGGATCTCGTAGAGGATCTGCACGCCTTGGTTGGGCAGCCCGACCTCGTACGCGTCGGGGTACATCAGGGCCCAGCGGACGCGCGCCGAGTCCCAGTCCTTCACGGTCGAGTTGAGCTCGCCGCCGATGTACTGGATCGGCTTCTGCACGGTCGGGAGCAGCGGTTCGAGCTTGCCGAACAGAGACTCGACGGACATAGCCGGCATCACTTCCGTGCTGGTGGTCGGACGTTTGTGCTGGTGGTCGGACGTCGCTCAGACTACGCGCCGCCTCCAGTGGGCCGAAAATACTCGCGCCACGACGGGATCGCGCGCTCCCGCCCGGAGCAGCTGGCAGTCGGGGTACGTCGCGCGCACCAGACGGCCTCAGAACCGGCGGGACCTGGCCATCCGGTCGCGCAGGATGATCCCGAGCCCGAGAGACCGCTCGGTCCGGAGGTGGATGTTCAGCAGCAGCCCCACCGCCATGAGCGACGCGAACATCGACGTACCCCCGTACGACACCAATGGCAGCGGCACGCCGGTGACAGGCATGATGCCCAGGCACATCCCGATGTTCTGAAACGTCTGGAAGCCGAACCAGCACACGACTCCGGCCCCTGCCAGCCGCCCGAACACGTCATCCGCGTGCAACGAGATCCGGACGGCACGCCACAGCAGGGCGACGAACAGCACGATGATCGTGGCGGCACCGACAAGCCCCAGCTCCTCCCCTGCAACCGTGAACACGAAGTCGGTGTGCTGTTCAGGGACGAATCCCGACTGGGTCTGCGATCCGTGGAACAGGCCTTGCCCGAACAACCCGCCGTTACCGATCGCGATGCGCGCCTGCGTGGTGTTGTAACCGGCGCCACGGGGGTCGAGCGTGGGATCCATGAAGGCCTGGAAACGCAGCAGCTGATACCCCTTGAGAAGCCCGAGCTGAACGGCTCCCACACCGCCGACGACCGCAAGGCCGACCATCCCGAAGAGCCACCGTTTGGCGGCGCCTGCCACGGCTACCAGCCCGAAGACCGTGGCGGCAAGGACCAGCATGGTGCCGAGGTCGGGTTGCGCGAGGATGAGCATCGCCGGGACGGCAGCGATCGCGAGGGCTGACACGACGTCCCAGTGCCGCAGCCGAGTCCCGCCCCTCCGCGTCTCGGTCTTCTCCGCGAGCAGCAATGCCATGCCGGCAACGACTCCCAGCTTGGAGAACTCCGCCGGCTGCAACGACATCCCGCCCACCAGGATCCAGGATCGTGACCCGTTGACGACCGCGCCGAACGGCGACAAGACCAGGACGAGACCGACCACCGCGCCGAGATACACCAAGGGGGCCCAGATCCGGACCCAGCGGTGGTCGGTCGCTGCGACCACCGCAGCGAGCGCGACTCCGATGACGATGTTCGTCAGGTGTCTCACGACGTACCCGGTGGGGTTGCCCTGGGATACGGCGTGCTCGCTCGACGTCGCCGACCACACAAGCAACGTCCCGATCCCCAGCAAGCCGGCGACTGCTCCCATCACCATCCAGTCGAGGCGGCGCCACAGGGCGCGGGTGTCCGTGACGTTGACCCGCCGGCTGGTACGGCTCGTGACGACTGTCGACGTGGCCACGCTCACGGGGACTTTCGCACGGGTGGGACGATCTGCCCGTCACGCTGGAACACCGGCAGCCCGGCCGGCGGACGGGCGCCTGGCTCTGCGGCCTTGGCAAGATCGACCTTCTCGCCGTGGATGCCGTACAACGACTCCCAGATTCTGCGAACCGACTCCCCAGAGGTCCCCGACCCCGTGCCCCCCTGCGAGATCTGCATGACCACGACGTACTGCTTGTCGAAGCTGGCGACCCACGACGTTGTCTGCTTGCCGTAGACCTCCGCCGTGCCGGTCTTGAAACGGACCTTCACCTTGTCGAGCGGGAAGCCGCCCATCTTCCACGCCATCGTGCCCACCTTGCCGGTCCCGAGCAGTGCGTGGTCGATGTAGTGAAGTACCCGGGACGGTACCGATACGTCGCTGGCCGCCTGCGGCTTGATCCGGCGGACGAGGTGGCCGCTGGGGTCGATGATGGCCTTGCCGACTCGCGGTCGCCACAAAGTCCCGCCGTTGCTGATCGCCCCGTAGGCAACGGCGAGCTGCAGCGGAGTGAGGACTGTGTCGCCTTGTCCGATGGCGAAGTTGACGGCATCTCCGGCGCGGTAGCGCCAGCCGTCGACGCAGAACTCGCGAGCGAAAACGTGCGTGTAGTCGGTCCCCGCCTGCTTGCCGATCTTGCAGTAGTAGTCCTTGTTGGCCTTCCAGTACGAGAGCTTCCACGTGCGGTCCGCAATCCGGCCAGGCACCTCCCCGGGCAGGTCGATGCCGGTCTTGCGCCCGAACCCGAAGTCTTGCGCGTTCTCGACGATCGGGTCCTTGGTCTTGGTGTCTCCGGAGTCGCCGCCCTCCTTGAGCCATGTGGCATAGGCGACCCGGTAGAAGAAGGTGTCGCACGAGAGCTGCAGCGCCTGTGCGAATGTGAGCGGGCCATAGGCGGCCGACTCGTAGTTCTTGAAGACGCGGTTGCCCACCGTGTAGGACGAGGAGCAGTCGAGGTGGTCGCTGGTCGAGTAGCCGGAGGTGAGGGCGGCAGCCGTCGTGAACGGCTTGAAGGTCGAGCCCGGCGCGAACAACCCCTGGGTTGCACGGCTGAGCAAGGGCGTGTCAGCCTTCTTGCTGTACAGCCGATCGAGGTCGCGCTGGGTGATCCCCCCCTCCCACACGTTCGGGTTGTACGTCGGGTAGCTGGCCATGGCGACGAGCCGGCCGTTCTTGGCATTCAGTACGACAACGGAGCCCGAGTCGGCGGCGTAGTTCCGGTGCGTGACGGGGTCGTACGTCTGGCGCGCCAGGAGAATCGACCGTTTGAGCTCGCCCTCGACGACAGCCTGGACCTTGGCGTCGAGACTGGTGACCAGCGTGTCTCCGGCCGACGGTGCGATCTCCGGCCCTCGCGAGATGACTCTCCCCATCGAGTCGACCGACACCTCCCGGTGCCCCGATGTGCCGCTCAGGTATCGGTTGTACGTGGACTCCAGACCGGCGCGGCCAACGACGGAGAGCGGGCTGACCGCGGTGTCACCTCGATGGGCTGCCGCCTTGAGCTCGTTGGCCGTGATCGGCGAGTTGTACCCGATGATGTGGGCGGCGTTGATCCCGAACGGTGCTGGGTAGGCACGCACCTTGCGTGACTCGGCAGCAACACCGGGGAAGTCCTCGGACCGCTCGAGGATCGATGCCGCGACCGCCTGCGGCACCCCCTCGGCGACGGGCACGGGCTCGTACGGCGAACCGTTCCAGCACACAGGCGGCTTGGCTGCTCCCGCCTCACCGCAGGTGCGCGTGCGTCGTACCAGCTCGTGCTTTGACAGCCCCAACGTTCGCGCGAGTGACCGCACAACCGCACGACGTCGAGCGTCACGGAGGCCGTTGAGAACGTCGCGGTCGATGGTGACGACCCACGACGTCCGGTTTGCCACGATCGGGCGCCCTTCGGCATCCACGATGAGCCCACGCGGCGCCGGGATCTCGACTTCACGGACGGTGTTCTGCTGGGCCGCTGCCTGGTAGGCATCGGCACCGACGACCTGGATGTACCACAGCCGTGCAAGCAGCGTCACGAAGAGCGACACGACGAGGACCTGCACGACGACCAGCCGCAGCCGCGAACGCGACGTCAGCATCTCGCCCTCACCAGCGCTGCGCTGGTTCGAGTCGCCGTAGGAGCAGCACGGCAAGTGGCAGCACTACGGGTGTGACGATCACGTCGTACAGGACGGCCCTGGGGACGACGTCGAACGCGGAGGAGACCGTCACGCCCGGGTCGCCCAGCACCATACCGGTGAGGGCGAACACCGACGTGCCGATGAAGGCCCCGGCGGCGGCCATGAACAGCGTGCCCAGCTTCGACACCTCACCCTCCGGCCGAGCCAACCCGGTCAGGTAGCCGACCAGTACGAGGGAGAGGGCCCATCGCCCGGCGGTGTGGTCTGCGGGCGGGGCCAGGTCGAGGACCAGGCCTGCTGCGAACCCGACACCGGCGGCGAAGTCGGGTCCCCGAACGAGCGCTGCGGCGAGCACGACGAGGAGTGCGAGGTCGGGCACCACTCCGTGGAAGGCGAAATGGCTGAAGACGCTTACCTGCAGGGCGACCGCCACGACGACGAGCACAGCGATCGAAAGCACCCTCAGCGCCCCCCTCGTCATCGCGTGCTCCCCCCGGCGAGGACCTTGCCTTGAGGACGTGCTGTGGTAACGACCGCAACGACGTCGAGGGACGAGAAGTCGGCGAAGGGCCGCACGATCGCGGTCTGGGTCAGCTCGGCGGGTGACGAGTGGACCGCTGCGACGGTACCGATCGGTACGCCTGCGACGTACGGGGTCCCGTCGGGCGAGCCCCAGCTCAGCACAGTGTCTCCCACGCGCGGGGTGACGAGGTGGTCGGCGAGGCTCAGCTCGAGTGTGCCGGCGGAGCTCACCGCACCGTCGCCGTCGAGGAAGCCGAGCTCCATCGAGTCCGAGAGCCGGCCGCCGACGGTCGACTCCGCGTCGATGACGAGCAGCACCGTGGCCGTGGTGGCGGTGGCCGACAGCACCCTGCCCACGAGACCGTCGGCATTGATGACGGTGAGGTCTGGGACGACACCTTGGCTGGTGCCTGCGTCGATCGTCACGGTGCGGGAGAACGACTGGGCGGGCCCCACGGCGACCACCTGCGCCGCGACGACGGTGAACCCGCTCGTGTCGGCGAGCTGTGAGATACCGCTGAGCTCGCTGTCTCGTGCCAGGTTCGCCGCGTTGAGACGGAGCTTCTCTCGGAGGGCGTCGTTCGCAGCTTGTAGCGAACCGTTGCGATTCCGGAGGTCGTCGAGGTTGCTGAGGTAGCCAGGAATGTCGGTGACCGGGCTCAGGGCCGCGGCGGCGGCATCTTCGACGGGACCGAGGATTGCGCCCGTAACCGTCCGTAGGGGGCCGACAGGAGAGGAGTCGGAGCCATTCCGCGCATCGAGGGTGAGGATCGAGAGCGACGCGAGCACAAGAAGCCCGACCACCGCCCTCGACCGACGAGGCTCGTCGTGCATCATCGTCTCGGCTCGGAGACGAGCACCTGTTGGAGCGCCTCGAACTCCTCGACGCACTTTCCGGCTCCCAGGGCAACGCTGTCGAGCGGGGTGTCAGCAACGTGGACCGGCATGGCTGTCTCGTGACGCAGACGCTCGTCGAGTCCTCGCAGCAGGGCGCCTCCCCCCGTGAGGACGACGCCACGGTCCATGATGTCTCCGGCCAGCTCGGGCGGAGTCTTGTCGAGCGTCATCCGTACCGAGTCGATGATCGCGTGCAGCGGCTCCTCGATCGCCTGGCGGACCTCGGCCGATGAGACGACGACGTTGCGCGGCAGCCCACTGATCATGTCGCGGCCACGGATCTCCGCCTCGGGCTCGTCGGGAAGCGGGAAGGCCGAGCCGAGAACGAGCTTGATCTCCTCGGCGGTGCGCTCCCCCAGCATCAGGGAGTACTCCTTCTTCATCCAGGCGATGATGGCCGAGTCGAGGTCGTCGCCTGCCGTTCGGATCGACTGGCTCGTCACGATTCCACCTAGGCTGATCACCGCGACCTCGGTCGTTCCGCCGCCGATGTCAACGACCATGTTTCCGGTGGCTTCGTGGACAGGAAGCCCGGCGCCGATCGCGGCGGCCATCGGCTCCTCGATGATGTAGACCCGGCGGGCTCCAGCCTGGTAGCCGGCCTCTTTGACGGCGCGCTGCTCCACGGCCGTGATGCCTGAGGGCACGCAGATGACGAGGCGGGGTTTGGCGAAGTACCGTCGCCGGTGCACCCGCTGAATGAAGAAGCGCAGCATCTGCTCAGTCGCCTCGAAGTCCGCGATGACACCGTCTCGCAGAGGCCGGATGGCGCTGATGTGGTCGGGCGTGCGCCCGATCATGCGCTTCGCCTCCGCCCCGACGGCGAGGATCTCCCGTGTCTGGGCGTTCATCGCTACGACCGAAGGCTCGTTGAGCATGACTCCCCGGCCACGCACGTAAACCAACGTGTTGGCGGTTCCGAGATCCACCGCCATGTCGCGGCCGATGATGCTGTTGGCCATCTGCTCGACCCAGACCCTCTCGCGCAAGAGTGTGCGTGATGCCCTCGTGGCCGGAGAGCAGCGACCTATCCAGGCCGGGGGGCCCTCTCACGCCGCAGGCTCAGCGTATGACGGCCTCCGGCTCACACCTGGCCGACACTTCGGAGCCCGGCCCGACTTTCGTCGAGAGGGCGCATGTGTCCCGTCGAGAGGGCGCAGCTCCCCGTCGAGAGGGCGAACATGCTCCAGCCCGAACTGGGCGACGACGTACGCAGCCTGCAGTGGAAGGCCTCATGCCCCAAACGGGACCATGCCCGCTCTCCCGTCAGAGGTCGGGGAACCAGATGGCGATCTCGCGCTCAGCCGACTCGGGCGAGTCGGACCCGTGGACGAGGTTTTCGCGGTTCGACAGGCTGAGGTCTCCTCGAATCGAGCCGGGCGCAGCCTTACGACCGTCAGTCGCACCGTTGATGCCGCGTACGACGTCGACCGCCTCGTCGCCCTCGAGCACGGCGGCGAGCAGTGGGCCGCTCGTGACAAAGTCGCGGAGGGGAGGATAGAAGTCTCGGTCGACGTGTTCGGCGTAATGACGATCAGCCTGCTCGGCGGTGATCGTCCGCTGCTCAAGGGCGAGGAACGTCAGGCCTTTGGACTCGAACCGGCTGAGAATCGTCCCGATGAGTCCTCGTCGTACGGCGTCGGGCTTGAGCAGGACGAGCGTGCGCTGAGTCATCGCGGCAGCCTATCCAGTCAGGTGACGGCGATTGACGATGGTCGGCGCGGGGCATTTCCGCCCGCTCGACGGAGGATCTTCGCCTTTTCGACGTGGCATTTCCGCCCTCTCGACGAGGGTTTGCTCAGGCACTCGGCGGATCGGCCGGGGTCGCCGCCCACGCAGCTTGCTGGGCCTCGATTCGCCTGCCGAGCACGTAGGCAGTTATCCACAGTCCTCCGAACACAATTGCCAACACGATCATCGCCGGTAGGACGACGCCGACCGCCAAGGCTGCTGCTTGAAGCGCGAAGCCCGCGTAGTAGACCCACTGCCACCGAAGCGTCCCGGCGATGAGAAACGCCGACGCCGCCAAGCCGAGCCCGATCACCAGCGCAGCCTGCGTAGACAGACCCGCCACCGTGACCAGTACGGGGGTCATCAGAGCCAGCACGATGCCCTCGAACGCGAGCACAGAGGCGCACATCAATCGGCGAGGCGAGCGCATCACGAGCCCCCGAGCAAGGCCCGGGCCTCGCCGGCTGTGACCACAGAACCGGTCACCAGCACGGCACCGCTCTCAAGCCCCACCGCCTCGACGGCGTCGAGCTCGGCTCGCTCGATCGCGAGCTCGATGGCGCGGTCGAGTCGGGGCTCGACCTCGACGCGTTCGACTCCGAAGACATCGCGTGCGACGACGGCGAGCGACTCGGCGGGCAGCGAACGGGCGGTCGAGTTCTGGGTGCAGACCACAGCGGAGAGGACCGGCTCGAACTCCGCCAGGATGCCCTCGACGTCCTTGTCGCTCATCATTCCGAGCACCCCGACGAGCGGCGAGAAGGAGAATGCCTCCCGAACCGCCTCCGCAAGGGCCGCGGCGCCGTGTGGGTTGTGTGCCGCATCGACGAGCACGGTGGGCGACCGGCGTACGATCTCCAGCCGCGCCGGCGAGGTGACCGCCGCGAAACGTTCGCGGACAAGCCGTTGGTCGAGTCCGCCATCCAGGCCCCTGCCGCCGACGAACGCCTCCACGGCCGCAAGCGCGCACGCCGCGTTCTGGGCCTGGTGAGCACCGTGCAGCGGGACGAAGATGTCGGGATACACGGCCGCGAGTCCTTGCAGCGTCACCAGCTGACCGCCCACACCCGGGCTGCGCTCGATGATGCCGAACTCTATGCCTTCGCGCGCAACCGTGGCACCCACCAGCGACGCGCGTTCGAGCAGCACCTCAGCCGCCTCGGCTGCCTGGTGGGCGAGGACAGCGAACGTACTCGCCTTGATGATCCCGGACTTCTCCACCGCGATGTCGCCAGGGGTGTCGCCCAGATAGCCGGCGTGGTCGACTCCGATCGGCGTCACGACGGCGACGGCGGCGTCGGCGACGTTGGTCGCATCCCACGACCCGCCCATGCCCACCTCGATAATCGCCGCGTCGACCGGTGCGTCTGCGAACGCGGCAAAGGACATCCCCGTGACCATCTCGAAGAAGGACAGCGGGTGCGGGCCCGACCTGTCGACGACTTCGGCGTACGGCTCCACCTCGTCGTAGACCTCGACGAACCGCTCAGCAGTGAGCGGTAGACCGTCGATGGTGATCCGCTCGGTCATCGACTCCACGTGCGGGCTCGTGAAGCGGCCGGTGCGCAAGCCCAACCCGAGCAGCAACGAGTCCACCATCCGGGAGGTCGTCGTCTTCCCGTTGGTGCCGGTGAGGTGGACCACGGGATAGCTCCGCTGCGGCTGACCGAGCAGGTCACACAAGGCTGCGATGCGGTCGAGGGAGGGATCGAGCTTGGACTCCGGCCAGCGTGCCAACAGCCTGCTCTCGACGTCGCGGTACGCGTCAGTTTCGGAGGCACCAGACATCATCGAGAAGTCTAGTGCGGCGGCGGCCGTGTCCCGCGCCTCGTGTGCGGGCGAGCGTGCGACGTGAGCGCCCTCGGATTCCGCAGCTCATGGGTTGGAAAGGTCGCAGCGGCTCGCCGTAGAGTTTCTCGGTATGACCTCCACGCTTCCAGGCTCTGCCTCTGACACGTCGACCGGCGCACCACGCCCGGTCGCCGTACCGGAGCGACCGGCCCTGGAGGGACTCGAGGCCAAGTGGGACGCTGTCTGGGACGCCGACGGGACCTACCGCTTCGACCGGTCCAAGACCCGGGCGGAGGTCTACTCGATCGACACCCCGCCGCCTACTGTCTCGGGCTCGCTCCACGTGGGTCATGTGTTCTCCTACACGCACACGGACACTGTCGCGCGCTTCGAACGCATGCGTGGCAAGGAGGTTTTCTACCCCATGGGGTGGGACGACAACGGCCTGCCCACCGAGCGGCGGGTGCAGAACTTCTACGGCGTCCGCTGTGACCCGTCGGTGCCCTACGACGCCGCGTTCACCCCGCCCGAACGCCCCGACCCGAAGCGTCAGCTCTCCATCTCGCGTGGCAACTTCATCGAACTGTGCGAGCGGCTGACGATGGAGGACGAGCAGATCTACGAGAGTCTGTGGCGCAAGCTCGGCCTCTCGGTCGACTGGTCGCTGCTGTACACCACGATCAGCGACGACTCGCGCGCGGCGGCTCAGCGCGGCTTCCTGCGTAATCTGGCCCGCGGCGAGGCCTATCAGCAGGACGCCCCGACGCTGTGGGACGTGACCTTCCAGACCGCGGTCGCCCAGGCCGAGCTGGAGTCGCGCGACTACCCCGGCCACTATCACCGGGTCGCGTTCCACGGCGCCGATGGCCCGGTGTCTGTCGAGACGACCCGCCCGGAGCTGATCGGCGCATGCGTCGCACTGGTCGCCCATCCCGACGACGAGCGTTACCGCGATCGCTTCGGTACGACGGTCCGGTCCCCTCTGTTCGACGTCGAGCTTCCCGTCCTTGCACACCCGGCCGCCGAGCCCGAGAAGGGCGCCGGAATCGCGATGTGCTGCACGTTCGGAGACCTCACCGACGTCCAGTGGTGGCGGGAGCTGCAGCTCCCCGCGCGGGTCATCATCGGACGCGACGGCAGACTGGTCCGCGACGTCCCCGCCTGGCTGCCGACTGCCAGGGGCAAGTCCGCGTACGAGTCGCTCGCCGGCCAGACTACGTTCAGCGCCCGCCAGACCGTGGTGGCTCTTTTGCGCGAGTCAGGCGACCTGGACGGCGAGCCCACTCCGACCCAGCGCAAGGCCAACTTCTACGAGAACGGGGACAAGCCGCTGGAAATTGTCGCCAGCCGTCAGTGGTACATCACCAACGGCGGCCGTGACCGTGACCTTCGCGACGCCCTGGTGGAGCGGGGCAACGAGATCGCCTGGACACCAGAGTTCATGCACCACCGGTTCACCAACTGGGCGGAGGGACTCAACGGCGACTGGCTGATCTCCCGCCAGCGGTTCTTCGGCGTCCCGATCCCGGTCTGGTACCGCCTCGATGGCGCGGGCGAGCCCCGCTACGACTCGCCGCTCATGCCCGATGAGAGCCAGCTGCCGGTCGATCCCGCGGCCCAGGCTCCGGGCGGGTACCGCGAGGACCAGCGGGGCCAGCCCGACGGCTTCGTGGGCGACCCCGACATCATGGACACCTGGGCGACGTCGTCGCTCACACCGCACATCGCCGGCGGCTGGGAGCGGGACCAAGACCTGTTCGAGCGGGTGTTTCCCATGGACCTGAACACGCACGCCCACGAGATCATCCGCACCTGGTTGTTCTCCCGGGTCGTGCGCGCCCACCTCGAGAACGGCACGATCCCCTGGAGCCACTGCCTGATCTCTGGCTTCGTCGTCGACCCGGACCGCAAGAAGATGTCGAAGTCGAAGGGAAACGCCGTCGTGCCTGTCGACGTCCTCGACCGGTACGGCTCGGACGCCGTCCGCTGGCGCGCGGCCATGTCGCGGCCAGGGATGGACTCCCCCTTCGACGAAGCCCAGATGAAGGTGGGTCGCCGGCTCGCGATGAAGGTGCTCAACGCGTCGAAGTTCGTGCTCGGGCTCGGCGCCGCCGATGGTGACGTGACCACCGTCGACCGTCCGCTCGACCTCGCGGTGCTCGCGAGGCTCCGACAGGTCGTCGCCGAGGCGACCGACGCTTTCGAGCGTCTCGACTACACCACCGCCCTCGAGACGACCGAGAGGTTCTTCTGGTCCTTCTGCGACGACTACCTCGAGCTGGTCAAGGAGCGCGCTTACGGTGGCCGCGACGCTGCGGGCACCGCCTCGGCCCACGCAACCCTGGCTGTCGCGCTGTCGGTCCAGCTTCGCCTGCTCGCGCCGTTCCTTCCCTATGTCACCGAAGAGGTTTGGTCATGGTGGCAGCCAGGGTCGATCCACCGATCGCCCTGGCCGGTCGCGGACGTCGATCTCGCGGGCGCTGCCTCCGACCCAAGCGTTCTCGAGGCGACTGCAGCCGTCCTGGCAGGAGTTCGCGGTGCGAAGTCGGTCGCCAAGGTTTCCATGCGGACAGACGTGGTGCGGGCTGTGGTAAGAGGACCTGCCGCTCAGCTCGCCCTGGTCGAACGCGCGATGGACGACTTGCGAGCGGCCGGGCGGCTTGTCGGAGAAGTGGTCATGGAGCCGGCCGGCGGTGCGGTCACCGTCGACGCCCAGCTGGTTTCGCCGGACGGCTGACCCGCCCAGACCGCCGCCGACGGCTTGCGCCTCGGCTTCAGCACTGTGCCGGAGCCCTGCTCGGGTGAGATGCACGTACGCTCGACGGGTGACCCGAATTGCGGCGGTGCACCCCGTGCTCCCCCGGTACCAATACTCCCAGCGAGAGATCACCGAAGAGTTCGCCGAGGTGTGCCTCGGGCCGGACCCCCGCCATGACGTGGTACGACGCCTGCACACCAGCGCGTCCGTCGATACCAGACATCTCGCGCTACCCCTGCACCGCTACGGCGAGCTCGCAGACTTCGGCGAGGCCAATGACGCATTTCTCGAGGCCGCTGTCGACCTCGGCGCGCAGGCGCTGGTCGGCGCCCTCGCAGATGCCGGTCTGGAACCCGACGAGGTAGACGTCGTCGTCTCGACGACGGTGACAGGGTTGGCAGTGCCGTCGATCGAGGCCAGGATCGCTGCGATCGTGGGGCTCCGCCCCGATGTGAAACGCGTCCCCCTGTTTGGTCTGGGCTGCCTCGGTGGCGCCGCCGGCTTGGCGCGTCTCCACGACCTGCTGCTCGGTTGGCCGCACTCGGTCGGCGTCCTCATCAGCGTGGAGCTCTGCTCTCTGACTCTGCAACGTAACGATCCTTCGGTCGCCAATCTGGTGGCAACCGGCCTGTTCGGGGACGGGGCGGCCGCGGCCGTCGTCGTCGGCGGGCAGCGCGAAGAGCCAGGGCCTGAGATCGTCGCGACCCGGTCACACCTCTACCCGGACACGAGCAGGGCAATGGGCTGGGACTTCGGCGCGAGCGGCCTCAAGGTTGTGCTCGGGGCAGAGGTCCCCGACCTCGTGAGCATGTACCTGGCCGACGACGCCAAGGGCCTGCTGGCCGACCATGACCTCCAGATCAGTGACATAGAGACGTGGGTGGCCCACCCGGGTGGCCCGAAGGTGCTGCAAGCCGTACAGGCGGCTCTCGACCTTCCCGCAGGCGCACTGGCAGTCACCTGGCGTTCCCTTGCCGCCATCGGCAACCTGTCATCGGCGTCGGTGCTGCACGTGCTGCGCGACACGATCGACGAAGGACCCCCCTCGCCTGGGTCGCCAGCGCTGCTCTTCGCCATGGGCCCAGGCTTCTGCGCCGAGCTGGTCCTGCTCAGATGGTGAAGGCGTACACGACACTGGTCCTCTGCGTGGGGATGGAGCGGCTCGCGGAGATGGCGGTCTCGAGGCGCAACACGACGTGGAGTCTTGCCAACGGTGGCCACGAGGTCGGAGCCGGCCACTTCCCAGCCATGGTCGCCCTTCACGGCTCGCTCCTCGCGGGCTGTCTTGTGGAGGTCGCCGTCGGCGGGCGGCGCTTCTCGCCGACGCTCGGGTGGCCGATGCTCGGGGTAGTGGTCGCCAGCCAGGCGCTGCGTTGGTGGTGCATCGCTGCCTTGGGGCCCCAGTGGAACACCCGGGTCATCGTCGTGCCGGGCGAGAACCGAGTCGTCCGGGGACCGTACCGATGGCTGCGCCATCCAAACTATGTCGCCGTGGTGGCCGAGGGAGTCGCCCTGCCGATGGTGCACTCCGCCTGGGGCACCGCCGCACTTTTCACCACGCTGAACGCCGCGCTGCTGAGGGTACGCATCCGGGTCGAGGAGAGCGCGCTGACGCGACTTCGGTCCGCTGCGGGCTCTCGAGCCGCGACGTGATCGACCTGCTCGTCGCCGGAGGCGGACCGGTCGGCCTCGCGACGGCACTGTACGCCCACAGCGCCGGCCTCTCAGTCATCGTGACGGAGCCGCGGACCGGTGCTCTCGACAAGGCGTGCGGAGAGGGTTTGATGCCGGGCGCGGTATCGGCGCTCAGTGCGCTTGGCGTCCACCCTCGTGGCCGGCCTCTCCGCGGCATTCGCTACCGAGCCGGTGACAAGGAGGCCACGGCGACCTTCCGGGGGTGCCCAGGGCTGGGCGTACGGCGCACGGTGTTGCAGTCGGCACTTCGAACGGCCGTCGAGGGCCTCAACATCCAGATACTCGCCCAACCGGTATCCGGGATCGAACAGCATAAGGACCATGTCGTCGCAGCAGGAGTCGAGGCTCGCTACCTCGCCGCAGCGGACGGGCTGCACTCGCCCAGCCGGCGGCTGCTGGGCCTTGACACCCTCCGGCAGGCGGGAGGCCGCCGCTTCGGGATACGACGGCACTTCCAGGTGGAACCGTGGTCCGACCTGGTCGAGGTGCACTGGTCGCCGCGATGCGAGGCGTACGTGACCCCGGTAGCCGACGACTTCGTCGGCGTTGCCGTCCTGACCCGTCGACAGGCACCGTTCGAGGCTCAGCTGCTCGACTTTCCGGAGCTGCTCGAGCGCCTTCCCAGACACGCCGCCACCAAGGCGCGAGCGGCCGGACCGCTGAGGCAGCGCTCGCGGGCCAGGGTCCGGGGACGGGCGCTCCTGGTCGGCGACGCGGCCGGTTATGTCGATGCCCTCACCGGCGAAGGCGTCGCGGTCGGGCTGGCGAGCGCGCGGGCGCTCGTCGCCAGCGTCGTTGCCGACGACCCTTCGGCATACGAGCGGGGGTGGCGACGATCGACCTGTCGCTACCGGATGATGACGACTGCACTGCTCTGGGCCAGCGAACGAGAGCGGCTCCGCCCGATGATCGTGCCCGCAGCCCATGCGTTGCCTGGCGTGTTCCGCGCAGTCGTCAACCAGCTTGCGCGCTAGGCGGCCCGGGTGAGGGCCGTCCCCGGCTCTCAGATGCCCCCTTTGTCGGACGGGTGCCGCACCGCTCGCGTCCTGGTCTTGCCGCGGAGTCCATAGTAGTTTAGTATTCAACCAAAGCCGAATTGTCGGCTTCCCATTCCCGCAGCGAAAGGCAATACCTCATGGCCAACCTTCCCGCCGAGCTCACCGGCACGTGGGAGATCGATCCTCACCACAGCACAGTCGGCTTTGCCGCCAAGCACGCCATGGTCTCGACCACCCGGGGACACTTCACCGAGTTCAGCGGCGGCGCGACCATCGACGCCGAGAAGCACGAGTCCTCCTCGGCCTGGGTGGACATCGAGGCGGCTAGCCTCACCACGAAGTCCCAGCAGCGGGACGACCATCTGCGCAGCGGTGACTTCTTCAACGTCGAGGAGCACCCGACGATCCAGTTCCGGAGCACGTCGGCGAAGGTCGACGGCGACAACCTGATCCTGGCCGGTGACCTGACCATCCGCGGCACGTCGCACCCGGTCGAGGTCGAGTGGGAGTTCGGTGGCGTGGCCAAGGACCCGTTCGGTGTCACGAAGGCAGGCTTCGAGGGTACGACGGCGGTGAGTCGCAAGGACTGGGGCCTGAACTGGAATGCCGCTCTCGAGACGGGTGGCTTCCTGATCGGAGACAAGGTGAAGCTCGTGCTCGAGATCGAGGCCAACAAGGTCGAGTCTGTCGAGTCGGGCGAGGAAGAGCAGATCGAGGCCGTAGAGGCTGAGGAGACCCCGGCGCTCTAGGCGCTTCGGCGTGTCGGGCCCGTGGGACTCGTGCAAGCGGCCGGTCCTAGGGGACCGCCGGGGTATCTGTTCGGCAACCGGCGCTTGCCGAACATCGACCGCAGACTAGGCCGACTTCTTCTTGGCCTTCGCGGTTGGAAGCTCACGCGGGACCAACGTCGGGTTGACGTTGTCGGAGACCACCTCTCCGGTGACCACCACCTTGGCGATGTCCTCGCGAGACGGCACGTCGTACATCACGTTGAGCAGCACCTCCTCGAGGATGGCCCGTAGTCCACGTGCGCCCGTCCCACGCAGCATCGCCTGCTCCGCGATCGCCTCGACGGCGTCATCGGTGAACTCCAGGTCGACGTTGTCGATCTCGAAGAGCTTCTGGTACTGCTTGGTCAGAGCGTTGCGTGGCTCGATCAGGATGCGCATGAGGTCGGCTTCACCAAGCTTGTCGACCGTGGCGATCACCGGCAGGCGTCCCACGAACTCCGGAATGAGGCCGAACTTCAGCAGGTCCTCCGGCCGCACGTCGGCGAAGAGCGCGTCGATGTCCTTGTTGCCCTTGGTGGGAAGCTCGGCGGTGAACCCCAACGTCTTCTTCCCGGCACGCTGCTCGATGATGTGCTCCAGGCCGGCGAAGGCACCGCCGACGATGAACAGGATGTTGGTCGTCTCGATCTGGATGAACTCCTGGTGGGGGTGCTTGCGACCACCCTGTGGCGGAACGGACGCTGTCGTCCCCTCCAGGATCTTGAGGAGGGCCTGCTGGACCCCTTCCCCGGATACGTCGCGGGTGATCGAGGGGTTCTCGGACTTGCGGGCGACCTTGTCGACCTCGTCGATGTAGATGATGCCGGTCTCGGCCTTCTTGACGTCGTAGTCGGCCGCCTGGATCAGCTTGAGGAGGATGTTCTCGACATCCTCGCCCACGTACCCTGCCTCGGTCAGCGCCGTCGCGTCGGCGATCGCGAACGGCACATTGAGCATGCGGGCCAAGGTCTGCGCAAGGTAGGTCTTTCCGCACCCGGTCGGACCGATCATCAAGATGTTGGACTTGGCCAGCTCGACCGGCTCGTCCTTCGTATGGCGTCCGACCCCCGCGGTTCCTGCCTGAATCCGCTTGTAGTGGTTGTAGACGGCGACGGCCAGGGACTTCTTCGCGGCGTCCTGCCCGATCACGTACCCGTTGAGGAAGTCGTAGATATCCCGAGGCTTCGGAAGCTCCTCGAGTCCGAGGTCGCTGCCTTCCGACAGCTCCTCCTCGATGATCTCGTTGCAGAGGTCGATGCACTCGTCGCAGATGTAGACGCCTGGCCCGGCGATGAGCTTCTTGACCTGCTTCTGGCTCTTCCCGCAGAAAGAGCACTTGAGAAGGTCGCCACCGTCACCTATCCGTGCCACCCGCGGCGTCTCCTTCTCGTGTACCCGGTGCCGTGCGCCCCCAGGCCCTGTGTCCTCCATGGTGACCGTACCTGCCGGGGCGGTCAACCGCTCGGATCTAGCGTCTAGGCGTTCTGCAGTGTCGCCTTACGCGACTCGAAGACCTGATCGATCAATCCGTACTCGATGGCCTGCTGAGCCGTCAGGATCTTGTCGCGCTCGATGTCACGGCTGACCTCTTCGATGCTGCGACCGGAGTGCTCGGAGATCATCTGCTCGAGCAAGGCACGCATGCGCAGGATCTCGTTCGCCTGGATCTCGATGTCGCTGGCCTGTCCGTACGTGCCTTCGGTGTAGGGCTGGTGAATCAGGATCCGGCTGTTCGGCAGCGCCAGCCGCTTGCCGGGGGCACCGGCTGCGAGCAGCACGGCCGCGGCACTAGCAGCCTGACCGAGGCACATCGTCCAGATGTCGGGCTTGATGTAGCGCATCGTGTCGTAGATCGCCGTCAGAGCGGTGAACGAGCCGCCCGGCGAGTTGATGTAGATCTGGATGTCGCGGTCGGGGTCCATCGACTCGAGGCACAGCAGCTGGGCCATCACGGCATTGGCGATGTCGTCGCTGATCGGGGTGCCGAGGAAGATGATCCTGTCCTCGAACAGCTTGGCGAAGGGGTCGATCCGGCGCACGCCGTACGACGTGCGCTCCTCCCACTGCGGGATGAAGTACTCCGCGCGCGGCGCAGTCTGCTGGTGCAGGGGTTGGCCGGGCACCACCGTGCCGAGTGCGGTCGCGAGGTGCTGGTCGGCGGTCATTCGAGGCTCCCTGAAGACGGTGACATCGGTGTGCCGCCATAGGCGACTTCGGCGGCTCGGTCGACCACATGATCGATGAAGCCGTACTCCTTGGACTGCTCGGCGGTGAACCACCTGTCGCGGTCAGCGTCGCGCTCGACCTGCTCGAGTCCCTGCCCAGTGTGCTTGCTGATGAGCTCGAACAGAATCTTCTTGATGTAGAGCGACTGCTCGGCCTGGATCTTGATGTCAGACGCCGACCCTCCCAAGCCACCAGAAGGCTGGTGCATCATGATCCGGGCGTGCGGCAGTGCGTAGCGCTTGTCCTTGGCGCCGGCGCACAGGAGGAACTGCCCCATCGAAGCGGCGAGCCCCATCCCGACAGTGGCGACATCGTTGGAGATGAACTGCATGGTGTCGTAGATCGCCATACCGGCGTCGACGGAGCCACCCGGCGAGTTGATGTACAAGAAGATGTCGGTGTCTGGGTCTTCGGCGTTGAGGAGCAGCATCTGGGCACAGATCGCGTTCGCGTTCGAGTCCTTGACCTCGGAGCCGAGGAACACGATGCGTTCCTTGAGGAGCCGCTGGTAGATGTGGTCGTCGAGGCCCGCACCGCCCTGGCCGCCGTTCATCTGCATGGGTGTCGAGTCAGTGAGAGTCACGAAATCGACAGTAGCGGCCAGAGACGACAAAGCCACGACGTGTCGCGCTCTGTTCGCGCACAGCGCACGCGCGCCTTTCGGTGTCACCGGGCTTCGAGGAATGCAGGGCGCGTCGAAGGCGGACCGGAGCGGCTTCGCGCGAGTATTCCGCCCAATAGACTGCCGACCGTGTCAATGCCGCCGCGGATCCGCCGCGCGGCAAGGGCCATCGTGCTGGACCGTGCACGTCGGGTTCTTCTCGTGCACTTCGACTTCGTGGCACCGGACAGGCCGAACGGCTTCTGGGCCTGTCCCGGAGGAGGTCTCGACCCGGGTGAGTCCGTCGTCGAAGGACTCACCCGCGAGCTACTGGAGGAGCTCGGGCTCGCCATCGAAGATGCCGGCTCCCGGTGTGGTGGACGCAGCGAATCTTCCCGATGACCGCGTTCGACGGCCAGCACGACACCTACTTCCTGCTGGAGGTGGACGCATTCGAGCCTCGCCCCCAGTTCACCGAGGCGCAGCTACAGAACGAGCATCTTGACGGCGTGCGCTGGTGGGGATACGACGAGATTCAGCAGGCCCAGCAGCTGTACGACAACGGAGCACCGGGCGACGACGGGTACGTCGTATTCTCGCCGCCTCGGCTGGGCCACCTGCTGGCGGACCTGCTGGCCTCCGGGCGGCCAGCGCAGCCAATCGACGTCGACGGGTCGTCAACACGTTCAGCCGTTTGACCGGCCGGTATGAGACTCGAAGCGGCTATGATTAACGCGGATCGTCCCGGTCGACATTCCAGTGTCGCGCCACCGAGCCCATCCAGGTGCCATCTTGGCCGCGGAATGAGGAGGCAGCGGCTGATCACCCGCTGCCCACCCTCCTGGTCCCCGTAGAGCAGGTCGATGGTCATGCTTTCGTGGGCCTCGATCACCGACCTGGCCTCCTGGAACTCGGCTTGTTCCGGATCTCTCAAGGCGCTCTGCCAGAAGCCGATGTCGCCAGCCGGCACGTAAAGGTCCCGCGCGGCCGCAGACCGGCCAGCAGCGACCGCTCGGCGGCCCTCGCTGCCCTGTTGGCCGACCGCACGGACCCGAAGGTCGCGATCGCGAGCACCAGAGTGCCACCTGCCGTGGCCAGCGACGAAACGGTCACCCAGTCGGCCACGCTCGCCAGGCTAGTCCACCGGTTGGCCGTTACCGGTCCCGTTGTGCGCGGCTCTCGAGAAGCGGTTTGCGGATAAGGTGCCGGGGCAGGACAGGATGTGGGCATGCCGCACGACGAGCCGAACGGGCTGACCGACTGGCGTAGCCGTCCCGGGCGCCGGCTCGCGGGTGCCGTCGTCAGAGCTTCCGGATCGTCCGTCGATCCGGGCGCGAGGACCGCCGCCCCCTACGCCGTCCTGCTGATCACGGCGCTGGTCGGCCTGATCGCTGCAACCGGTCTGACGCTCGCAAGCGCTCAGATCTACGACAACGTCACCGACCACAACGGACTCGCCGGCTTCGACAGACCTGTGCTCGACCAGATGATCGCTTGGCGCACGCCTGTGCGCAACTCGTGGGTCAGCCATTTCACCGATCTCGGCGGCACGCGCATCATGCCCGTGATAGCCCTCGTAGCGGCTGTGCTGATCGCCTGGTGGTGGCGGCGATGGACTCCGATACTTCTCACGGTCATCGCTGCCGGAGGGTCACTCGTGATGACCGTGGTCGGTAAGAACGTCGTCGACCGGGCCCGCCCCGCTCACTCCTTGGCCGTACCACCGTACGAGAGCTCGCCATCGTTCCCCAGCGGGCACAGCCTCAATGCCTGGGTCGTCGCGGGGTTGGTTGCATACCTCGTGGCTTGTCGGGTCGGCACCAACCTTGTGCGGATCGCCACGGCCGTCGTCGCCCTCTCGTTCGCTGTCGCCGTGGGCCTGAGCCGGGTGTATCTCGGGCACCACTGGCTGACAGATGTCCTGGTGGCTTGGACCATCGGCACAGCCTGGCTCATCGTGGTGATCACCGGCCATCGGCTGGCGCTCACCGTCGTTCGAAGCCGGGTACGACCCGATGCAGGGAGCCTCGAAGGGGTCTAGGAGCTCCTCGCCCGTCAGTCTTCTTCGGACGGTTGGTCGATTGCCTGCGCATCGGCCACCCGGACGAAGTCGCCGCCGCCTAAGACCTGGATGTCCGAGCTGGCATCGGTCTCCGCTTCAACAGCGGTCTCGATGCCAGCAGCCTGGGAGACACCTTCGTCTCCGGTCGTCAACTCGGCCGGCTCAACGTAGGTGCCGTCGGGCTGCAGTGTCTTGAGCTCGACGACGTCGCCCGAGGCGGTTCTCACCGTCGCACTCTCGACCACGTGAGCCAGCGCCTTGCCTCGTCTGATCTCGGCGACGAGCTCCGGCACGTGGTTGTGCTCCATCACATGCTTGACGTACTCCTCGGGCGTCTGTCCGGACTGCTGGGCCCTGCGGAGCAGGTGTTGGGTCAGCTCGCTCTCCTCGACACCGAACGCCTCCGCCGTGGCAATCTCGTCGAGTACGAACTGAGCCGCCATTGCGTCTCGCACGCGCTTATCCAGATCGGCGGCGAACTCGTCCTCGGTCTGTCCCTCTGACTCCAGGTAGTCCACCTCAGTCATGCCCGCCTGTGACAGCTGCTCGTTGATCGCGTCGCGACGGGTCTGCAGCTCCTCGGCAATCGCGTTGTCGGGAAGTGGGATCTCGACGAGCGTGAGCAGCTTCTCGAGGACCGCGTCCCGAGCGGCTGCAGCCTGCTCGAGACGGGCTCCCCGGACGAGACGGTCACGGACGTCGTTCCTGAGCTCGTCGACGGTATCGAACTCGGAGGCTGTCTGCGCGAACTCGTCGTCGAGGTCGGGAACTTCCTGCTCCTTGACCGCCGAAACCCTGACGGTCACATCGACCATCTGGTCCTTATACTCGCCGCCGACGAGCGTGGAGGAGAACGTCGACTCGTCGCCGGCCGACATTCCCTCGAGCGCCTCGTCGAGGCCCTCGAGCATGGTGGCGCGACCGACCTGATAGCTCATGCCGGTGGCCTGTGCCTCCTCGATCGGTTCACCGTCGTTCGCCGCCGACAAGTCGATCGTGACGAAGTCGCCGTCAGCCGCTGGGCGCTCGACCGGGCTCAGGGTGCCGAACCGCTCGCGCAGCAGCTCCAGCTGCTCCTCGACCTCGTCGTCGCCTACGGTGAGGTCGCCCACCTCGGCCTCGATGCCCTCGTAGTCCGGCAATGAGATCTCTGGCTTGACGTCGAGCTCGACGCTGAAGTTCAGCGCCGAGCCGTCCTCGAAGTTGTCGAGGTCGAGCTGTGGCTGGCTCATCGGCGTGAGGTTGTTGTCCTGGAGCGCCTGGAAGTAGAGCGTCGGCAGTGCCTCGTTGACGGCTTCGTCGAGCACGACCTCGCGGCCCACCCGCTGATCGATCACCATCGCCGGAACCTTGCCACGCCTGAACCCCGGCACGGTGATCTGCTTGGCGATCTTCTTGTATGCCGCATCGACACTCGGCTTGAGCTCGTCGAAAGGCACCTCGACGGTCAACTTGACCCGTGTCGGGTTCAACGTCTCGACGGCACTCTTCACAGGTGTCTCTCCTCGGTCGGGCAGGTGACGTGCATCTAGCCGGTGTGGCGTAGCGGCGCTCCGCAAGGCAGTCTGGTCGGGGCGACAGGACTCGAACCTGCGGTCTCCTGCTCCCAAAGCAGGCGCGCTAGCCACTACGCTACGCCCCGGTTTCAGCCCTTGAGTCTAGGGGAGAACCCAGGTGGCGCCTCATCCGCCCTGCTGCAGCGGTCGTGCCGTGTGCCGTCGCCCGAGTCATCGCAGGCCGCCGCCCTCCCGTCGGACCGCGGCCTATCCTTCTGCACTGCGACTATTCACGGACGAAGACATCGTAGACATGGTTGTCGTCCGGCCTCATAAGGTTGTACGACCAGGAACTGAAGGCGACTCGTTGACCATCGGCAGAAATGGTGGCCCCGAGAACTGCCTGGCCATCGGGGGCAAGAATCTGTTGCTGACCGGCCGAGTTGACCGACACCAGGAACGTCTGTCTCGTCAGACGATCGCGTACGAAGGCGTCGACGGCAGCGTTGGTGTCCCCCGGCACCAGGTTCGTTGCCGTTGACTCAAACGCCACGAAGCGTCCATGGCCGGATATCGACGGGGCCCGGCTCCCCCAGTACCATCCTCCCCCGGCTGCCACTTCGCCTGTGGAGCTCACCGAGATCAATCGGGTTCGACCACTTGCCCTGTCCCAGATGTACACATCGTTGAGGCCGTTCCTATCACGTGGGCGAAGTGCATGCTCTGTGGTAAAGGCCACGTATCGCCCGTGAGTAGAGATGGTCGGCGGCGCGCAACAGACATCGTCAGCAGCCCCGGACGCGGTCAGCGAAACGGCTTGGGTCAAGCCGGTGCGCCTGTCGTGGAGAAAAATCGTTTCCGCGTAGGAGCCCGGAGGAACGCTGATGAAGTCTTGCGCCCTGGCAAGGAAGGCCACGTATCGCCCGTCCGCTGACATCGCCGGCCAAGTGGCACCATTGCCTTGCGGTATCTGCTGTCCTGCAGAGTTTACGGAGACGCGCTGCGTCCGACCCAGCAGTCGATCCCGGACGTAAACATCTTCAGAGGAGTTGGTATCTGCCGGTGTCAGGGCATCCGTCGAACTGAAAGCAACGTAACGTCCATCCGCGGATATCGCAGGTTTCTCCGGCCTTGGCACGTAGGCAGTCTTAGTCTCGACAGAGTTCACCGACACCATCTCAGTCGTCTGGGCAACGAGGTCGCGCACGTAAACGCGCGCGCCGCGACGCAGTGGTGCGTACTCTGGTGAGAGGGTATTCGCTTCTGAGACGAAGGCCACGTAACGCCCGTCGGCTGAGATCGACGGGGCAATCGAGTGGCCGTTCGCCTGCTGCCCGTCCGTCGCGACCGATACACGCTGGGTGACATTCGTCGCCAGGTCACGGACGAAGATGCCCTTCGCATTGTTGGTGTCTCCTGGTACCAAGTTCGAGGCACTCGACTCGAAAGCCACGAAGCGACCGTCCCCGGAGATGGCTGCTGCACTCGCCAGTTCCAGATCCAGCCCGGAATAGTCGTTTCCCAGCTCACCGAGCGAACTCACCGAAACTCGTGTCGTCGATGTGCCCCAGACGAAGCTCGCATCCACCGCAGAGGTGGGAGCTGCCACGAGGCAGCCGATGAATGACGCAATGAACACCGATGCACACAAGCGCGAGGGGCGCGACAGGGTTCTCATGGACAGGCACCTCCGCCGGGCGCACCTACGGCCACCCGTGCAGGCTCACCATCGCCTAGCCGCGACGGCCGCGTCAAGCAGGTGGGGCGCAGGCGATGCTGTCGTCCGACAGGATCGTCAGCAGCACGGAGCGGTTCGCCCCCCTGACCGACCACGCCGGTGAGGCACCAACGCGCGAGCCATGCGTGATGAGATACTTGCTGCGGCCGTGAGCGCTCGGGCCAAATGCAAGGGGCGGGCACAGCAGTAGCGCTTGATTGACAGAAGCGCAGCTCACGCGGGTGTAGCTCAATGGTAGAGCCCCAGCCTTCCAAGCTGGCCATGCCGGTTCGATCCCGGTCACCCGCTCCAGACGGAAGTGTGCAGGTCAGGCGCACAATTGCGGAGGCGAAAATGCTGTGTTCGCGGACAACTACGCACCACAACACCAACCAGAACCGACCCGGTCATGGCGAGGTGTGAACGAACCCCGCGCCGGCCTTCCACGGCTCACCGGCAGGCCGATACGGTCGGCCGGCGGCAGCAAACGCGACGCTGCCCGGAACGGGTCATAACGGGCTCTTCACAATCCAGGGTGTAGTCCGGGTCTGAACCCGCCTGGCCACAGGCAGCGATCTGGCGATGTAGTTGGTCAGGTTGCGGAAGCCGAGTGCGGGAACGTCCTGCCCGATGACGCCCTACTCCCTGATCTCTTGGGGAGCGAGGTCAAGGCTGAGCGATGCCAGACCTTCGGTAGGCCTGAATCCAAGTCTCCGATAGAGGCCGAGCGCGGCTTGGTTGTCCGGTTCCGTCACGAGAGACAGTCGTGTTGCGCCTGCTGCGAGTGCCGCCTCGCGGACTGCGCTGACCAGAGCGGCTGCCGCTCCTTGGCGACGGGACCCGGGGAGCACGTAAAGGTCACGCAGCTGCCAGAACCATCCCATGACCAGAGATGCAGGGACCGCGTGGCCGGTCGCCAGGCCGATCGCAGGTGCGTCCGCCGGCGAGTCCACGGATGCCGTATAGACCGTGAGCATATTCGACTGGACCATGTCGGTGAGCCAGCCGAGGGTGCGCTCGTCCGCGTCTGGCGGCTCGCCGTAGTGGTGCCTGTACTGGTTGAACAGGCCGCTGGCCGCTGCGAGCGTCTCGTCGGTGTCGCACGTCGTGACCCGCAGCGTGTCCCTGGGGACCGAAGTGTCGCTCATGTCTGCCTCTACTTCTCCATCTCTAGTAGTCGATCTCTGATTGTTGGCGTTAGCCCAGCGTTAGCCCGGATCATTCACGGGTCTGGGGCGTGATCGGCGCGTAGATGCACGGAAGTGCCTGCCAGGAGGGGAAACTTGGGATTGCGACGTCCCCAGTTCTCCCGCTTGGAAGGCACTCCGTAGGTGAAGCGTACTTCGTGGTCGACGGGTCTGTCCGTCTGTGGTGATGGTGTCGGTGTGGTGGCTCACGCCGGGAGCGTTTCGTTGAGGCTTCTTGCCGACCGGACGGGCCTGACTGCCGAGCTCTCGAAGGTGATGGCGCGGGGCTCGTTCGTCCCGGTCCATGACCGCGGGCGGGTCCTGACAGATGTCGCGGTGATGCTCGCCGACGGCGGTGAGGCGATCGCCGACATCGACGTGCTTCGTCACCATGGCGGCGTGCTCGGTTCGGTCGCTTCGGCGCCGACGGTGTGGCGGACGCTGGACGAGGTCACTGGCGGCCGGTTGAAGAAGATCCAGAGCGCGCGGGCCCGGGTCCGCCGCCACGCCGTGGACCCAGATCGTCGAGCACCACGGCGCGATCCCAGCAGGGTTGCCGGGACCGACCTGGGCGAAACGGTTGTGTTGGACGTGGACGCCACGATCGTGATCGCTCACTCCGAGAAGGAGCAGGCGTCGCCGACCTTCAAGAAGACCTTCGGGTTCCATCCGCTCGGGGTGTGGTGCGACAACACCGAAGAGTTCCTGGCCGCCATGTTGCGGACCGGGCGAGCCGGCTCGAACACCGCAGCCGACCACATCGCCGTCCTGGCCGACGCGATCGCCCAGGTCCCCGGCAAGCATCGCAAGGAGTTGCTGGTCCGCTCTGATGGCGCCGGGGCTTCCCATGACCTGCTGGACTGGCTCACCGAACAAGGCCGCGTGCGCGGCAGAAGTGTGGAGTACAGCGTCGGGTTCGCGATCACCGAGAAGATCCGCGAGGCCATCGCCGTGGTCTCGAAGAACGTGTGGACCCCGGCCACCGAGGCAGACGGCGGTGTCCGCGAGGGCGGCGATGTTGCCGAGCTGACCGGGCTCTTGGACCTGACGAGGTGGCCTTGACGGTCTGACACCTGCGCCCAAAACACACAATGCCTGTCCTGCCGGGCCGCTCGCCAGCGTGCCTGCCACGCGCATGATCCGCCCTAGTCATTCCGAGCGTCACGCCCGCGTCACCGACCCACAGCCCACCACCTTCACGTCGTGACCTAGAAGTCGCTGTCGTTGTCTGTCTCGGTGTAGATCGTGGTGGCCGCGGCATTGCCGGCGATGTCTTTCGCGCCAATTGCCGGCGTCCAGGCAACATTGCCGACGGCCGCTGCAACGGTCGGCGTGCCGCTTGGCGTGCCGATGGTGATGGTGAAGTTCGAGCCGCTCATGGTGAGGGTGGAGACCGTCCCGGTGAGTCCGAACGTCATCGTGGCGGAGACGTAGTCGTTCCGCTTGAGGTTCACGCTGCCGAGCGGCAGAAGCGTGGTGTTGGTTGAGTTGTAGACCGTCAGCTTGTCGGTACCGCTACCATTACCGTTCGTCGCGTGGACAACGACATTCTGGCTCGTCGCACCATTCCATCCAGCAATGATCGAGGCTGGGTCAATGGACTCGGAGTACGTCAGCGTGAAGGTGTCTCCCAGTTCGACCTTGCGGGCGATCCCGACGTTAGTCGTGGTGAAGCCGGTCCCGGTCGGCTTGGTCCGGTCGATGACGAACGCCGTGCTCGACGTGCCGGCGTTCCCCAGGCTGTCAGTCGCGCGCACGACCAGCGTGTAGGTGCCGTCGGCCATGAAGGTCGTCGCCGCCAACGCGTAAGTCCACGATGTCGTGCCCGTTGCGATGATCCAGTTCTGGCTCGGTGCGCTGAACGTGGTGCCCGTCAGGTAGAGCCCGGTGCTGGCCCGCTGCACGCTGACTTCGATCTTGCTTACGCTGCTGCGCGCGTCGGACGCGGTGCCGCAGATGTCACCTGTCCCGGCAAGGCAGCCGGCGTCCCACGTCGTATTGATGTAGGGGGTGCCGGCAACGGGGAATGTCGTGCCGATGGACGGCGCCGTTGCGTCCACCGTCCAGGTACGGCTGGTTGTCGCGCCAGTGTTGGAAGCGCCATCGATCGCCCGGACGTCGAAGGTGTGTGAGCCGTCCGTAAGCGCCCCGTAGGTCTTGGGGCTCGCGCACGTAACCCACGAGCCCGCATCGAGGCGGCACTCGAAGGTAGCCCCCGCCTCTGCGGTGAAGGAGAACGTGTCGCCGCCGGCGGTGGTGCCACTGGGGCCTGAGGTGATAGTCGGCGCCACGGGTGCCGTCCGGTCGATCGTCATGGTCACAGCGTCGATGGCGGTGAACCCTGTGTTGTCGGTGGCGCGAGCGTGCAAGGCGTAGCTGTCGTCAGCGGGGAACGACGCAGCGGTCATGTCGTAGGACCAGGCGGTGGTCCCCGTCGCCGCGAGGTAGACCTCGGTGGCGCTGCTGAAGCTTGTCCCGCTCCAGTACAGCGAGGTGCTGTTACGCCGGATGCTGACGGCGACTGCGGAGACGCTGCCCCCTGGGTCTGAGGCTGTACCGCACAGGTCGGCGGCCGGAGTACCGCACCCTGCGGCGTAGGTGGTGTTGTTATACGTGGCGCCGGCGTTGGGGAAGCTGATGCTGATGCTGGGCAGGCCGACGTCGACGGTCCAGGTGTAGGAGGCGATCGTGCTGACGTTGCCGGCCGCGTCCGTGGCGCGGACGCTGAAGGTGTGCGAGCCGTTGCTAAGGCCGGTGTAGTCCGCGGGGGTCGTACAGGTGGCCCACAGCGCGGAGTCCAACCGGCAATCGGCCCCGGTCCCGGCCTCGGTGTCGCTGAAGCCGAACTGGGCGAAGGGACCACCGGGGTTGCTGGGGGCCTGGTTGATCTGCGGGGTGGGAGGGGCGACAGTGTCGAGAGTCAGGTCCACACCACCGACACCGGTGTTGCCAACGGCGTCGGTAGCTTGCCACCTCACGGTGTAGCCACCGTCGGTGGGAAAGCTGGTGCCGGCGAAGCCGTACGACCAGGAGGCGGTCCCAGCGGCGGCGAGCCAGGTCTCGGTGGTGGCAGCGAAGGAGCTCCCGTCCCAATAGCGGTTCGTGCTGACCCGCCGGATGCTGATGGCGACAGTTGTGAGTCCGCTGCCGACGTCGCTGGCCGTACCGCACATGTCGCCGGTGGCCGCAGTCCCGCAGCCAGCGATCCAACCAGCGAGGTTGTAGCCAGTGGCAGTCGGGAAGGTCATGGATGCGGTGGGCGCGGTGGCGTCGACTGTCCAGGTCGTCGACGCCGTTGTGCTGATGTTCCCCGCCCCGTCGACCGCACGCACAGTCACCGTGTGTGACCCGTGCAAGAGGTTGTCGTACGTCTGCGGGCTCGAGCAGGAGGCGAACGCGCCGCTGTCCAGCTTGCACTCGAAGCCGGCGGTGGAGTCGGCCGTGGTGAAGGTCAGAGTCGCCGACGGCCCACTGGTCGCCGGTGGCACGCTGGTCAGGGTGGGCGCCGCGGGCGCCGTCCGGTCGATGGTGATCGTGCGCGAGTCGTAGCCCCGGTTGTTGGCGGCGTCGGTGGCACGCGCCCGAACGGTGTAGCCGCCCTCGGAGAAGGCGCTCGCCAGGAAGGCGTACGTCCAGTCTGCGGTGCCTGTGGCGGCGGCCCATGTCTCGGGTGTGGCGGAGAAGCTCGTGCCGTTCCAGTACTTGTTATCGCTAAGGCGACGCACGCTAACGTCGACCGCCGTGACGCCGACGTCGTCGTCTCCGGTGCCGCAGATGTCACCGGTCGAGGCGGTGCCGCAGCCGGCGTTGAAGCCGCTGTCGTTGTACAGACCAGCGACCGTGGGGAAGGCAATGGAAATGGTAGGGATCGTCAGGTTGACGGTCCAGGTGTACGACGTCGTCGCGCTGACGTTGCCCACCGAGTCAGTCGCGCGGACGTTGAAGGTGTGTGATCCCGCGGTCAGAGGAGTGTAGTCCACCGGGCTGCCGCAGGAGGCGAACGCGGCCCCGTCGAGGTTGCAGTCGAGCGTCGCCGTGGCTTCGGCCTCGGTGAACGCGAAGGTCACCGTGTCGCCGCTGGGGGAAGCCGGGGTGAGGGTGAGCACAGGCACCGGCGGGGGCGTGCTGTCCACGACGATGCCGGCGCTGGCCGAGACGCCGCTAGGCGACGCCACCGCGTAGATCGTATGAGCGCCCTCGCTCGTACCAGCCGGCACGGTGATGGACACCGCGCCACCACCGCCGGCGGGAATGGTCGCGGGGGTTGCGCTTCCGGCCAGGCTTCCCGTGAGAATAGTGCCGCCGGTGCTGTCCAGACGGTATTGAAGGGTCTCGCCGCCGATTAAGCCGGCGGCGGTACCGGTAAGTAATGTGCCCGGCTTTGCCGTCGTCGACGTGAGGACCAAGGTTGGCGCCGCCACTGTGATGGAGCTGCTCTTCGCGCTTTCGGCGCCACTCCAGTTGGTAGCGAAGAGCGGTGTCACGGAGTAGACCCACTGTCCGGCCGGGACGCTGCTCTCAGTACACGTCGTGGCCGCGACGGTGCCCGTGCACGCCGACAGCATGGTCTGCGCCGTGAGCGTCGCGACGTCATACCGCTTGACCCTGTAACCGGCCACAGCGTTCCCGTTCGACAAGGTGCTCGCTGCCCAGTTGACCGTGACTGTCCTCCCCACGGCGTTCACCGTGGGAGTCGCACCCTGGTTGACCGTCACGGTTGCGGAGGCGCCATTGCCGCCGGGGATGGAACCCTCGGTCCAGAATGCCCATCCCGTGCCGACCGTGAGGGCGTAGGCGATCAGGACCCCGACCAGCCGCAGCAGCGTTTTCCGGTGTACTCGGGTCACGGTCCGGCCGTTACGTAGACGGTGGTGTTTGCGCCTTGACAGGCGTTCGCCGCGCCGACACCCATCGCCAACGCATTCGTCAACGTGACGGGCAGGGCGCCGTTCACGGCACCGACCTTGGCGGGTACGGTCCAGCCGGCCCCGCCGTTCGTCTGTGCAGTGAAGCTCAGCGTCGCCACTGCACAGGCAGAGTGACCGGCATCGACGGCGAACCCGCCGGTCCCTTGGCCCGTGGCGAGCATCAGCGACCCGATGAACACGGGGGAAGCATTCGGGTTGGAGACGGTGAGGACGACGTTGGCCTGTCCACCCGGGTAGAGCGACGCCGAGGGCGTCCCGGGGCTCACGCTCACGGCCACGGTGGTCCCCGTCGTGCCAGAACCGGTACCGCTGCCGGATCCGCGCCAGTACGCATTGGCGATACCGCCGAGGCCCACCGCGAGGCCGATCAGGAGGCAGGTCAGCATCACCCGTCCGGGCGTGCGACAGCCCATCAGTGGCTCGTTGTCCCGAAAGCAGTGTAGGCGAGCGTCAGCGATGCCTTCTTGCACCCGTCCTGGTCGGCTGAAGTGTTCAGCATGCCCACGCGTGGCCACATGTCCTTGGCGAGATCGAGTCTGCGGAGACTGGTCCCCTTGTGGTCGCCGAGCTCGACCTGAAGACTGCCCGGTGCCTGCTGGACCGCGAAGTCGTCCAAAGTGCAGGGGAGGCTGTGGGTGGCCCGGGGGGCGCTGACCGCCCGCACCGTCACCTTGATGCGCGAAGCGGTCAAGGAGAAGCCGTTGGGGTTCCTGAGCTTGAGGTTCAGGCGCACCATGACGCCCGGCGAGATCGGCCGCTGGGTGTGGCCAGAGATGGCGAACGACACGATCGTGCCGCCAAGATCGGCGCCTCCGGATCCGCTACCGCCAGTGATCTGCCCCGACTGCGGGGCAGCGGATAGGACGTGCGCCAGGACGAGGCCGCCGATCAGTACGGTCGTGCCCGCGAGCGCGACGTGCACGTGCGCAAAGCTCCTAATCTCGGCCTCCCCGGCACCTCGGCAACGGACATCACAGCTTCCGGATTCTGCAAGAAAGGTGGATGGGAGAGGGCGGCCGCCCTCTCCCATCCACCTCGTCAAACGATCGATCAGGCGATGACGTAAGCAAGGTTGACTGTGGCGTTCTTGCAAGCGTCCTGGTTGGTCACCTTGTTGTTGAACTTGATCGTCGCACCGCTCCACGCACCGGTACCGGTGCCCGACGCCACTTCGGCGTTGACGGTCGCGACCGGGGTGGCGAGGGTGTAGTCGGACGCGTCGCAGGTCCCTGCCGGGGCGCCACTGGCCTTCACCACACTGGAGATGCTGGCGGTCACGGTGGCCACGTAGACCGGGCCGCTGTTGGCGTTGTTGAAGTTGCCAGTGAGAGCCTGAGCTGAGTCACCCGGAGCCATCGCGGTGACGGTGCTGGTCTGCACCGCCACGATCGCGGCGTTGGTGCCGGTTGCCGCCGTGCCCGTTCCCGAGCCGCCAGCGGTCCAGTAGGCGAAGGCCACACCTGCGCCGACGACGAGAACAAGGGTTGCTGTGACAATGACAACGATCTTCTTGGAGATGGTGCGCATGATTGAACTCCTGTGAGTCATGGTGGGTTTCGATGGACACCTTCACGCATGCAAGCTGGCGCTGAGTTCCGGCGACCGCCCAACCACACATCACTAAACGTAGTCAAATGACTGCTCTCTGTCATCCTCCTTTCGGCCGGTTTCCAGCACCAAAGGGTCGATGTCCACAAAACGGCCGGTGATCTGAGGTGGCGGTCAGGGGAAGGGACGCCCGACGCGTCCAGTGACAGCAACTCAGCCCCCACGGCCGCAAGCGACCCGCTCTACCGGATCCGAAACGCGCTAGCCGGGGCAGAAATCACCGGACCGGCAGCTCGGCCGGATCGAGGCTGAACTCCAGGCCGGATCGCCTACTCCATCGACACGCGGATGAAGTCCCGCCTGGCTGTCGCAGCCCTGCACAACGCCGCAGCCCGCCGCCGCGTTGACGGCAGCGAGGTCGCCGGCTGCGTGGTCCAAGGTCGCGTTACGCCGCGAATCGCCCCCAGAGGACGGGGCAAACGCCGATCGCGGCGTGTTCGGATGACGCCGCGAGCCCTTGGCGCAATGTCAGGGCAGCGCCACGAACCGGCGGAGGAAGGACCGCGCGCTGGACGTGTCGAGGCGCTAGTCGACGTTCGTGGCCCGACAGAGCGCGTCCCCGGTGATGGTGACGGCAGCCACCGTCTGCGAGTGGCCGAGGAAGTTCGGGCCGCCGGAGTCTCCGTAACATGTACCGCCGTCGCCGGTTGCAGGGTTCATCGACACCCGAAGCCAGGAGGGAGTGACGGCGTTCAGGCTACCCACTGCCGTCATGCGCACGTCATCGTAGAGGTACCGGTGGCCACCGGGACCGTTGGTCACCTTGTAGGCGCCGTATCCGACCGAGGTGATTCTTCGGCCATGTGAGAGGGACGAGAGTGAGCCCGCCGCAGGAAGCCTGGCCGGTGAGACTCCCGCAACAGGACGGTCCAGCACGACGACGGCGATGTCGTGCGGGTCACTCTGCCGGAACCCGTAACGGGGGTCGCCATGAAAAGTGCCGACGTATGTCGCGTCCCCGTCCTGGTACGAGGTCGAGAACGTCACGCGGACCCGCTCGTCGCCACCCTCGTCACAGTGCGCGGCGGTCAGAAAGACGTAAGGGCTGATCAGCGTCCCCGAGCAGTAGATCCATGTCCCGTCGGAGTAGGCCTTATCGGCCACCAGGCCGCCGACGCTCGGGTGACTGGCCCCGTCGGGTGAACCCGATGTGATCGCCGCCACTGGTGCGGCGACGGACAGACAGGCAAGAGCCGCCAGGACAACACCGAGACGCCGAACCAATCAGGGCTCCTTTCGGGGGCGTCGGGATCGATCCAACGCACGTCGACCGCAGCATAGCGTCACTGGTTCGCGATGCTTCCGCGGCGAACCAGCACCGCAACCGGGTGGTGTCCAACAGTTTCATCGGGTTCCATGAGTCCAAGAGCCGTTGGTTCTCCGTCCAGACCAGCACGCCACTCGCCCGCCGAGCAGGGCTCGCAGCCAAGACTCTCGGTTGCTCGATCAACCTGTTCGCGACCCACTCCAGACGCGTTCGCTTGTACGCGCAGCGTCCGAGATCGACTCTGAAGCGCGGCCGACCCTGCTCAACCACCCGCCTCATCTCGGCGGAGACTCGACCCACCAGGTAGACGATCAGATGATGACTGTCCCCTGGCACCTGTGCCACTTCGCCGAAGTTGGGTTGCCTCACCGCAACCCGGGTGAGCCGACGACGGTACATGACGTCTGCAGATGCGGTGCTGGCGCTCACCGGACCCATAGTCACGTCGGCTACGTCTGCTCGGTTCACGATCGTCATCGCGGTTGCGGCGCCGCCGCCGGCCAAGCCACCTCAGCGACCAGCACCATGTGCAGCCGTAGGTACCTTCTCAGACTCTCAAGCGACTCATGGGGTCTGCGTATCACACAGGTGGTGCGCCGAGTGCCTCGTATCGGGCTCCAGGGATTTGACTGGCAACCGCCCAACAAGCCCTATCTCCGTGCGATTGCTCGTGCATACCCGGCGAACGCGAGCGTGGTCGAGACGCTTCCCTCTCGAGGAACCGCGTCCGGGTCGAAGCCAAGCGCACGGTCTTCGTCCGCCTGGCGAAAGAGTGGCTGCCAGCGCGGCTCCAGATTTTCGCCTGCCCACACGAGGGCTGACTTCTTGGAGGCGACCTGTCCGCTATCGAGGGTGTAGAGCATGCGGCACAACGTGGTGACGGCATATCTCTGCGCCCAGGCGATGTCGAGCGAGATCCAACCCTGTTTGTCGCTGAGTGCCGTCGGGATGTCTCGACGCATCCTTTGTCTCAGCGCGTCCGACCACTGCATCTGTCGCCAGCCGTGATCGACGTACAGCCACGGCACTCCAAGTCCGCGTAGAGAACTGAGCTGGGCGAGCTGTGGGTAGGAGCCTTCCAGGTGCCTGCTCCAGTGCTCCTGGCGGGTGGGGAGCTGGTCGTGGAGGACGCGCAGAGCTGCTTCCTGCTCCGGGATGATCGGCCCCGCCACAGGAATGAGGAAGTCGCAGTCGCTCTGCATGTCGGCGTCACCAACGGCGAGCGAGCCCTGGAGGTAAGCACCGACGCCCGCCCGACCAGTTCGGCCAGGAGTCGGTTCAACTCCGGGAAACGGGTCGGCTGTCGTGGGTGATCACTCGTCGCTGACCTGAATGCGGCCCTCACCTCGCTTGTGCTGCCCCTGGGCCGTCTCAGGGGAGGTCTTCCCGCCTCACGACAACCGCCTTGTGGTCGGAGCCGTTGGTGAGCAGAGTCACCGAGGTCGAAAGGCCGGGGCCGTGCACATCATCGATCTTGCGGCGCGAACCCAGGGTGCCGGGTCCGCTCTCTCGTCCCTCCCATGCCGACGTGAGGCCGGCGAGACGCAGGCCATCGAAGTTCGAATCCCCCATCGCGTACACCACGTGGCCGAGAGCCAGTTGTTCGCCGACGATCCGACCGAGGTTCCGTACCTCCCGCTGGTGTCGAGCCACGAGCAGGGGACGGTCCTGTCGGTACCGCCCGCGCGTCTGCACGCCCGGGACCAGATGGAAGTTCACCACGCTGACCGTCCGAACGCGTCGGTTGTCGCGGAATACTGCGACGGTCGCGATCCGCAAGGGCAGGATCGGTACCGGCCGGACGCCCCGGTCCGATCGCCCGAACCAGCCGAGGATCCGGGAACGGAACTCGACCAGCTCGAAGCGATCCGCTCGTGCGCCCACCGGGCACCCACCCAGTAGCGGGCTGACCCACACATACTCGGGAGATCGCCCCGAGACGCCGCGCCCGGACCGGCTCCCGCGCATAAGGCGCACCCGCAGAGTTCCGGTCTCGCGCAGCAGCCGTTGGCGCGACAAGCCCCATTCCTGCAAGCCGACCAGATCCGGCTCGCCGTCCAGAATCCCCCGAAGGGCCTCTCGAGCATCGGCGAGCCGCACCGTGCACAGCACGTTGGCAGTCACGACGTCGGTATGGCGGGTCACCGGTCCAGTCTCACGCGAAACAGAAGTAAGCGGCACCCGACGGAACCTGAGGAGGTTCTCGGCCGTCCTACCACGATGAGGAAAGCCCCTGCCTTCTATACCGTCGCCACTCTTGTGTTGGTCGCTGGATGTGGTAGCTCGCCGAGTGCCCCTTCCGTGGACCGCGAGCAGCCCGGTGTCGTTCTGGGGCAGGTCGTGAGCTCGCCGTCGTGCCCTGTCCAGACCGTGGGACAGCAATGCCCCCCTCGCCCCGTTCCGGGAGCACTCGTGGTCGCGAGCGGAGCCGCCGAGCGCAAGGAGACCCACACCGATAAGACAGGGCACTTCCGGATCGTGCTGCCGCCTGGCCACTACACGGTGGAAGCCACGAACGTCGGTGGCTACCAGTCCACTGACTCCGCAGACCTCCTCATTGGCACGTCGCCAGTCCAGATCACCCTCAACGTGGACAGCGGCATACGTTGACGCGCGTTCGCCTGATGACTGTTCTTAGAAGATTCCACAGCCGACGCCGAGGCTAGCGGGGCCGTGCCGGGTCAACGACTCCACGCACGTTGAAGAAGGGCGACAGGCGTTCGGGGCTCTCGAACGCCAGCCCGTCGATGTGACGCCGGCTCATGATGACCGCACCCTGGCGAACGAAGTGGCGGGCTTGTATGTCGATGTCGAGCTGGATCGTGAACCCGGCACGGCGCAGCATTCTCACACCGGCGCTGGTAGGACGCGAGCCGTAGGGGTACGTCATCACGTCGACCGGACCGAGCAACGGACGCGTCAACCTCTGCCAGCGGCGGTTGTCGCGTGCGATCTCGTCAACCGAGGTCTGGCCCAAGTCGATGTGACCGTAGGTGTGGCCGGCGAACGTCCAGCCATGAGCACGCAGCCAGTCAGCCAGCGCTCTGAGCCGCGATCGCGCCGAAGGCCGAAATGGGTGATGCTGGCCCAACAAGCCCTCGTACCCCGTCACCGCGAGCACCCCCTTGGCCCCATCGGCGGAGAACTCCGGATGGCGGGCCACCGTCCTATCGACCAGCGACACCACGTCCCGCGACGTGAGTCCGTGGCCTGAATAGACAGCGCGCACGTCTCCGGCCCGATCGAGGACGAGACGCGAGGCGAGCCCGCGATGGGCAAAGTAGTGGTAGTAGTTCACGTCGTCCTCCGACAGCACGAGCGGTCGGCGACCCCTGGGCACCCGCACCGTTCCGGCCGCGGCCCGGTGGACGTCGACCAGGGTCCACCCCCTCTGCCACAGCTGCTCGAGGATCAGCCGGAACTCCTTAACAGTCACGAAATAGTCTGCGAAGCCCCGCCCCAGCGTGTCGTGTGTGAAGGCCAAGCGTGGGTCGAGGACCAGCGGGTGGAAGAAGATCTCCTCTACCGGCCCATGCCAGCGGACCATCTGTGGGCGGGCCTGTGGACGATGCTGCGAAGCGAGGTGAGTACCTGTGGTAGAGCCCCCGGAAGATGTCACCGCGACGGTGGGCGACGCCAACGTAGGACCGGGAGCAGCAGGAGTGTTCTGCGAGCCACCGGTGCAACCGCACGCCGACAAGGCGACGACGGCCAACAGTCCGGCCCTCGACCTCCAGGCCTGCCGCCTATCAGCTACGTGACCTCCTGCCGGCCGGGTCATCCTTGCCCACGCAACCGATCGATCAGCTTCCCGATGTCAACACAGTGGGAGGTGTCGACCTCGACGCAGCGACCGATGCCCAGTGGGGAGAGCACGTCGGCGGCGTCTTCTATGCGCTGCAGTGTGCGCCTGTCCGCCGGCAGATGAGGGGCGGTCCGGACACGACGCGAGTACCGATCGACGGCAACCTCCGCCGGCACCCGGCACAGCACCTCTAGAGTGCTGGCGGTGCTGCTTCTGAACAATGCCGCTATCCGCTGGGAGTCCCGATCAGGTGCAACCCAGACGTCCACCACCACAGCCCCGATGGCGTCCACCAGCCCACTGCGAAGTTCCGACTCTGCCGCCAGGCGCAGCTCGTAGCCAACAAGTCCGCCCGCATGCAGCTCGTAGAGGTGCTCCTTGACCAGGTCGAGCGAGAGGAACGGTGCGTTCAGACCCCGGGCCAGACTCAGTCCCAGCGTCGTCTTTCCGGCGCCGGGAACGCCAGTGACCACAATCGCTTCGGCTCGTGGCCGTGCGCTCTCGACCGAGTCCATGTACTTATCATCGCCACATCCGCAGTTGCACGTGAGAGTCGGCAGTCGCCGCGCCGCGCGACGACATTAGCGCGTCGATGGCGACCAAGCTCGGGGCTGCGCGAGGAGCTGGAAAGGCTCGGTCAAGTCTTCGGCGGCTTGGGTACGCCCGGCTCGCTGCCAAGGTGCTTCGAGAAGAAGACGCGAGTGAAGCCTTCGTCGGTGCGTCGACCCGTCTCGATGTATCCCCGCCGCGAGTAGTAGGCCAGGTTCTCCGTCATGTGCACGTTGGTGTAGAGGTGGAGCTCGGACAACCCTCGCTCCACCGCGGAGTCCTCGGCGAACCGGAGAAGCAGCCTCCCGAGGCCGGAGCCCTGCAACGCCGGTCTGACCGCGACGTTCTCGATGAGCAGATGGTCCGTGGCCTGACGCAGGACCAGCACGGCGCCGACGCGCCAGAGTTGTCGATGAGCCACACGTCGCCCTCCGCGATGAGCTGCTGGTAATCGGCGGTCATCGGTCCTGGTGGGCCACCGATGCGGGCGACATAGTGCTGGTAGGCGTGCCGAACCAGCTCCTTCACGGCAGGTGCGCCAGCGTGACGCGCGAGCCGGACGACTTCCTCGTGCATGCGGTGATTCTGGCGCGTCCTGCTCGGGAACGACTACCCTCACTGGTGCTGGGCCGAGCTCCCGCAAGGAGACCGCACCGATGGCCAACCCGACCGACAGGCTGTGTCCCGCCTGCTACGCAATCGTCGCAGAGGGCGCAAGGTACTGCGGCCAATGCGGAGCCGCCGCGCTGCCCGTGTTGACGCCCCCCGCGGACACCACTCGGGACGCCTCCCAACCTCAGCACGACGGTGATACGGCAACCCTCGCCGTCCTCAGCGCGGCGCGGACGACACCACCACCGCCACCTCCACCCGGTGCCTTCGACACCCCCGATGACCCTTACCCGCCGAGCAGTGTCGCGCTGGGCGTCGTCGCGGCGCTCTTCGTCCCGTTCCTCTCCCTCGTCGCCGCTCTCCTGCTGCGCAGCAACGAATCGGTTCCGGCCCGTCGCGACCAGTTGAGGAAGTGGGCGATCGGATCAGGAGTCTGGCTGGTCACGGGCTGGATCCTCAGCATGCTGGCGGTCGGTCTCGTTATCGGTTCCGCCGGGGGAAGCGACGGCGAGTGCTCCGGGGGTATCGACAGGCTGGTGGCGCCTCAGTTCGTATCCACCGACCAGGTTCATTGGGACGCCACATATGCCTGCGTAAACGGTGGCCACCTCACGAAGCCTGCGCGCCCGAACCAGGTCCGAGGTTTCTAGAGTCGACGTGGCACAGGCTCGCTCAAGTCCCCGTTCATCACACGGTGCGGCACTGGGCAACCCATTCCTCGTAACATCTTCCGCATGCCGTTGTTGATCTCTCTGTTTGCAGACAGACCGGAGTTCATCGCGTCCGTTGCCGACATGCGGTGGCGAGAATGGGGCCATCCGCCGGAGCCCGAGGATCTCTCGTGGTGGCTGGAGACGACGTCACGGGAAGCGGGTCGAAGTGAGCTGCCCGTCACGTTTCTTGCTGTTGACGACTCCGGAGAAGTTGTTGGTGCGGTCGGTCTCGACCACTACGACCTCGAAGAGCGGCGTGAGACGTCTCCGTGGGTCACTGGCATGATCGTGCGCGCCGACCGGCGCGGAGCAGGTGCGGGTCGAGACTTGTTGAGCCGACTGGAGGGCTGGGCCTGCGAACATGGCATCGGCCAGGTGTGGGTAGGGACCGGAGCGGCGGCCTCAGGCTTTTACCAGCGATGCGGCTGGAGTGCGGTCGAGGTCTACACGACGGGCGAGGGTCAGCGGATTTCCGTCCTACACAAGACCTTCCCGTGACCGCAATCAGCGTTGAGCCAAGCACCGAGGCGCTGCTGCTCGACTGCCTCGCTTTCGACCACCTCGCCGTATCGGGTGACCTGCCACGACGCGATGAGCTGACCGGGGCGGCGCACGAGGGGATGATGCGGGTCGCTGTGGTTGACCACCGCGCCGCCGGGTACGCCATCGTGTCCTCGTGGTTCTTCGGGGCGCCCTTCCTGGCACTCGTCTACGTCGACGCCGAGGTGCGCGGCCGCGGAGTGGGCGACCACCTGGTGGCCGACTTCGAGGAGCGGCATGACTCTCGCAAGTTGTTCACCTCCACGAACCTCTCAAACGCGCCTATGCAGCGTCTCTTGCGGCGGCGCGGCTGGATTGCGTCGGGATTGCTGCATGGGCTCGACGAGGGTGACCCTGAGATCTTCTTCCTCAGGAGTCCCGGCACGGCGTCCCTCTGAACGGCGTTGCGCGTCGAGCGAGCTCGGGTCTCCGGATAGGGTCGCACCCGGCTCGGCCTCAGCCCACCCCGGCGTCTTGGCCTCGAGGATCGACATCCTCGTGCTCGTGTGGATGACGTTCGTCAGGCGGAGCCCCGCCGCGTCGAAGAGCCGCGCGTACGCCTGCTCGCTTCGTTCGCGGCCTCCCGGCAGTACGAGCATGTTGAGGTCCGAGAAGTCGCATCCACCTCATGACCGGGTCGACCGAGGATCGTTTCGATGACGAGCACCACGCCGTCTTCGTTGAGGGACTCACGGCACCTGCCGAGAATCTTGACGCAACGGTCGTCCGGCCAGTCATGCAGGATCGACTTGAGAACCTGGGCGTCCGCGGCCGGGATGCTCTCGAAGAAGCTGCCCGATACTGCTGCCCAGCGAGACGCGACCGACTCCGACGCCCCAGCGCGCGGTGCTGCGGCGACCACGTGCGCCCGGTCGAGCACCGTACCGGTCAGGTGTGTGTGCTTGGCAAGGATCGCCTCCAGCAGGATGCCCTGTCCGCCGCCGACGTCGACGACACTTGACGAACCAGAAAAGTCGTAGGCGGCCGCAACCGCATCGGCGACGACAGAGCTCAGAGCGGTCATGTTGTCGTTGAAGATCGCGTTCTGTGCGGGCAGCTGTTGTCGATGGGTCCAGACGTCGATGCCGTGCAAAGCCTGGAAGGCGTTCTCACCGGTGACGACACTGTGGGCGAGATGTCCCAGGCGGACCAGACGGCCGGGTCCTGGAGAGTCCTGGCAAGAGGACGCACACTTCCCGGGACGTCAGAACATAGACCCTCACCGAGGGTGGTATTGGCGAAGGAACCATCCTGCTGCTCCTCGTACACCCCGATCGTGGCCAGGGCCCTCATCAGCCGGTTGAGGGAGTCGATATCCGCTGACGTGGCAGCGGCCAGGTCGGGTACCGAGCGCGGCCCCCCTGCCAGTCGGTCGGAGAGACCGAGCTCCGCGGCAACACTCAGTGCCGCTGAGATCCGAAATCCGGTCACCATCGAGCGGAGCTTCTCACCGTTTGTCATGGGCCCCATCATGTTCCGATCGGAGCACGATGGGGAGTCCCCCGGACGGGCGGGCTGCGGAACGGTCGTCGGCCCGCTCACGGGGTGACTCCACCCGCGTTCCGGTCGGGTCCCCGGCGAGGCTTGATGCCGGCGGCACCTCGGGCCAGACCGGCGGCGCGGCGCAGCCACAGAGCAGGGTCTGCTCGGTGATACGGATGCTCCGACGGCTCGATCCGGTCGAGGAAACCTTGGTAGGTCACGGCCTGACGCGCTGCCGCCACCGGGGTCAGGAGCTCCACCGCACGCGCGGGGTCCGAGCCGGGTACGGCAAGTCGCCACGCGTTGTGCCAGTGGTCAAAGACCTGCGGGTGCGCCTCTGAGGAAGTCCTGTCCATGAAGGCGGACTGGTCGAGCAGCGGGTGGCCCACTCCGCAGTCCCCCCAGTCCAGGAGGACCAGCTCGGTGCCGTCGCCACGGGAGTTGCCCGGGGAGAAGTCACCGTGCACGAGGGAGTCGGGGACGCCGCATTCCCGGAGCCCTGCGAACCGCTCAGGCAGTCCGTCGACCATGTAGTCGAGCGCCCGTACGTCGGCATCGGAAAGGTCGGGAGCCGTTCGCCGTACGACGGACTCGATCGCCTCCGACAAGGCGGCGGCTCGCCAGTCGGGTAGCCCAAGAGCCAGCAGCTCCTCATCACGACCACTCCACTGCGTCTGCAGCCCGACGAGTATCGACACCAGAGCCTGAAGCGCCCGGGGGCCGGCGTCGTACTGGTCCTCGCCGGCTATCTCCCGCATCAGGATCCGACCGGACGCGTGCGCCACCAACGTGGGGACCGAAGCACCCTGCAGCCGAGTCAGGATCTCCCCCTCATGCGCGAAGAACGGCGGTACACACTTGAGCCACAACGTCTCTCCCTCGACCGGGATGCGCCAGAGACTGGACAAGTTCCATGTGCGCACCTGCTCGGCGGGGCCACTTCGTCGAAAGCCCCGTTCCTCGAGCGCCGAAGCCGCCCACTCCAGATCGCGGGCAGGGCCACCCGGTTCGGCGTAGACCAAGCGGAGTGGATGCCCCTCGAGCGACCCGATCCACGGAGCAAGTGACATGTTCCTGGCCCTCGGGTCGCTGGTCTCCACGAGGTAGGTCACCTCGCCGCCGGGCGGTGCTGGCAGGGCCGCCTCGAGGAGTCGCAGGACCGTCACCTCGACGCTGTGACGTTCCCGGACCCAGCGCACGAGCCCTTCGGCGTCCTGCCACCAGGGCAGCTCAGGCTCGAACGGCGGCATCTGCCCAAGGGTCTCCCCCGTCGGCGTACAGACCACAAGGGTAGCGACCCGTTGCTGGGAAGAACGCATGGTCAAGTGTCCCTTAGTGACCCTCAGCCACGAGGCCCGCCGGCAACTCGCGAGCCTGGCTACGCCTGGATCAGGATTTTGGGCAGGGGTGGCTGGCCGTCAGCGCGGCTCCTCGGACCCCTGACGCTCGATACCCCTGTCTAGCCCTGGCGCACCACCTCGAGCGACCACGTTGCGAAGCGCCACTCGTCGAAAGGCTGCTCGAAGTCGCTTAGCCGTCAGTCACATCGATGAGCACCTTGCCGACGACGGAGTCCTCGACCGCTGCATGCGCGTCCGCTGCTCGGTGGAGGGGGAAGTGATGCAGAGGCAGCCCGGCGTCCTCACCTGTCCTCACCCCACCGTCGAGGACGGCAGAGGAGATGTCTTGGACTGCGATGGCTTTGGCTTCGCCGGGGGCGGTGTACAACAGGACGAACTGCCAGCGAGCGTTCGGTGCCATCAGGAGGCGCACGGGTAGGGTCATCTCGTCCCCGCCGTTGTTCGCGTAGACGGCGACCGAACCCAGCCGTGCGATCACCTGCGCATCGATGGACGCATTGGCGGCAGGTGACACCTCGACGATGGTGTCGACGCCTCGGCCGGAGATCTTGTGCACCTCGGCTACCACATCCTGGTGCGTGTAGTCGATGACATGGTCTGCTCCAGCGGCGGCCGCTAGCTGCGCCTTCGCGGGGCTGCTCACCGTGGCGATCACCGTGGCGTCCGACCATCTCGCGAGCTGGATCGCCGCGTTCCCCACCGCTCCAGCCCCGCCCGCCACGAGAACCACACGGTCGCTCAACCTGCCCGGCCCAAGCCGTTGCGGACCCTCCTCGGCCACGGTGAGACAGCGGTGGGCGGTGATGAACGGGACGCCCAGCGAGGCACCGAGGTCGAACGAGGCACTGTCCGGCAGCATCACCACCTGTCGAGCGGGGATTACGGTGAACTCCTGCGCAGTGCCGTCGGGCCGACCGTACGCGGACTCCCACATCCACACGGGCAGCCCGTGCCAGTCCGCCTCCACACCGGGCCCGACGGCGTCGACGACGCCTGCCCCGTCGTGGTTCGGCACCTGCGGAGGCTCCACTCGATCCGGCTCGCCACTGCCTCGACGTGACTTCCAGTCAGTCGGGTTCACACCTGACCGGTGCACTCGGACTCGCACTTCGCCGGGCCCGGGTTCGGCAGGCGGCCGTTCGACGACGTGGAGAACGTCAGGTCCCCCTTGGTGGTCATAGACGACTGCACGCGCCATCAGACTGCCTCTCTCCTGGGTGCGCTCGGATGAGATCTTCCCACGTGCCGGCAAACCCGCACCGACTCGCGCCACCACATCTGGCTCCACAGTTCCCAACGGCCTACTACTCAGAGGCACGCCGAAACCCTCGCTTCCGCTCTGAATCGCCCGCACGTCATTGCAGAAAGTGTGCACGTCATGGGGAGATCGGATCAGCCTCTCCGGGACGTACCTCGCTTCCGCAGAGGCGACCGTGCACGATGTGCGCCGACGCCGAGGCCGTCATGTGGTCGTCTAGTACATCTCGTGAAGCGAGGCATCGTGAAGAGTTACAGAGTCGCCTGTGCAGTAGTGGCCGTTGCGTCCCTGGGATTGTCGCCGTCGGTCGTTGGCGCGGGATCCGTGTCGGCTTCCCCATCGCCTCGACTGATGACGAGGGGACCCGCACGGGCTTGTGCGTCCCCACGGCACACCTCACGCTGCACGGCCATCCGGGTCCACGGTCCAGCCCATGACGTACCACGGTGGCGTCAACATGCCGAGCGTTACTTCGAAGGCCATCTTCTGGGGGCCTTCCTGGACAACCGCCACCTACCCGGGGGACAAGATCTCCAGCCTTGACTCGTTCTACGCAGGCATCGGAGGGTCCGGCTACGCGGCGACCAGCGACGAGTACACCGGTTCGAACGGCAAGGTCGGCTCAGCCCTGAGCTACGGGGGGCATGTGACCGACGGCAGTGCTACGCCGCGCCGGGCACCCAGCACCAGCGAGGTGCTGGCTGAGGTCGCCAAGGTCATCACGAGGCCTGACCCGTCCGGCAACGGCTACTACCCGGTGTACACGGACCTCAGGCGGGGGCATGCCGGTTACTGCGCTTGGCACTCAAGCGGCCTAATCGGCAACACACGCGTGCAGTTCGCCTTCTTCTTCGATCTCACCGGTGACCCCGGCTGCGACCCGGGAGACACCGTCACCAACCACTCACAGGGTCTCTCAGCGTTGGCAAACATCAGTGCCCACGAAGTCAGCGAAGCGCAGACCGATCCCGCAAGCCCGGGTGCCTGGTACTACAACTCCGGTGCCGAGAACGGCGACAAGTGCGCCTGGACCTTTGCTCCGTCGACGTCGGTCTTGTCGAACGGCAGTACCTGGCGGCTGCAAGGCGAGTTCAGTAACGCTGCCAACGCTGCCAAGAGCGGTTACGACGGAGCTGGCTGCATCTCGGGCTGAGAAACCACCGGCACAGCTACAGTCTCGATCCAGACGTCCGCCCTTGAAGCCAAGGGTTGACGGCAGCCAGCCATTGCGCCGGGTACCTGACGTGAGGGTAGTGACCACCACCGACTAGGACGGCCACCTCCCAGGCAGGTCGTCGGGCTACCGCGCCCATGGCGAAGTCGACCGGCACATAGTGGTCGTCCCGGGCATGCACGACCAGCACCGGTGCCTTCGCCGCGTCGGTCATGGCGCGGAACCGAGTGCGGCGCACGCCCACCCTCAGCAACGATCCGAGACCTGTGATCCCTCCCCGTCCGCCACGCGGAGGACGGTCAGCATCCTTGAGCCCTCTCACGAACTCGACACGGTGGGCTGCGTAGTCGGCGAGAGTGGCGCCCACCGACCGGCCGTTGAGCGCGGGAGGGAAGAACGAGCTGGACAGGACAAGGCCCTTGATGGCTCTGTCGGAGTCCGCCGCCAACCGCAGCGCGATGATCGCGCCGAACGAGTGCCCCACGAGGATTGCCCCGTTGGGCGTGGCCGCTGCCGCTATCCGCTCTGCACGGTCGATATCCCGAGGAAGGTCCGGGGTGACGACGCGGCCAAGCTTCTGTAGGTCCGGCCTGACGCCGTCCCAGTCCGAGGACGATCTACCGAGTCCGTGCAGGCATACGAGGTTCGGCGCGGCCATCCGCCGAACCTACTCGCTGACCCGGCCGAGATCGCGCCACCGCTCGACGAGGGGTGGTAGGCGCCGCCGAGGACGCGAGAGTCTGCCGCCCCGATCAGGACTGGAACTGGTGTCGCTCGGTCGAGCCATCCAGTGCAGTGGTCTCCGACGCCGGGTTGAGCGCCTTGCTGACCAGGTCGAAGTACCCTGTGCCGACCTCTCGCTGATGCCGGGTCGCTGTGTAACCGTCGTCCTCGGCAGCGAACTCCCGCTCCTGCAGATCGACGTAGGCGGTCATCCCGTCGGCGGCATAGCCCTTGGCCAGGTCGAACATCGAGTGGTTGAGCGCATGAAAGCCGGCCAGGGTGATGAACTGGAAGCTGTAGCCCATGTGGCCCAGCTCCCGCTGGAACTTGGCGATCGTGGAGTCGTCGAGATGGCGCCGCCAGTTGAATGACGGCGAACAGTTGAAGGCGAGCATCTGGTCGGGGAACTTCGCCTTGATCGCCTCGGCGAACGTGCGGGCGACCTCGAGGTCGGGGAGCGAGGTCTCCATCCATAACAGGTCCGAGTAGGGCGCGTACGCCAGACCACGCGATATGCACGGCTCGATACCGTTCCGGACCCGGTGGTAGCCCTCAGCTGTGCGTTCGCCGGTGATGAACTCGTGGTCACGTTCGTCGACATCGGTGGTGAGCAGAGCAGCCGCGTCTGCGTCGGTGCGGGCGATGATAAGCGTGGGGACGTCGAGGACGTCGGCCGCCAGACGCGCCGAGCTGAGCGTGCGGATGTGCTGTCCTGTCGGGATCAGCACCTTACCGCCGAGGTGTCCACACTTCTTCTCCGACGCGAGCTGATCCTCCCAGTGCACACCTGCGGCACCGGCGGCGATCATGGACTTCATCAGCTCGAAGGCGTTGAGAGGTCCGCCGAACCCGGCTTCTGCATCCGCGACGATCGGTGCCAGCCAGTCGATGTCCGCCTCTCGGTCCTCCGACCAGGTGATCTGGTCGGCGCGGAGCAGCGCGTTGTTGATCCGGCGGACGACGGCCGGAACAGAGTTGGCGGGGTAGAGGCTCTGGTCGGGATAGGTCTGCCCGGCGAGGTTGGCGTCCGCCGCCACCTGCCAGCCCGACAGATAGATCGCCTCGAGGCCGGCGCGGACGCACTGCACCGCCTGGTTGCCCGTCAGCGCACCGAGCGCATGCACGTAGTCACGCGTGTGCAGCAGTTGCCAAAGCCGTTCGGCACCCCGACGTGCCAGCGTGTGCTCTTCGACGACCCGTCCGCGCAGTCGGACGACGTCGCCTGCGGCATACGTCCGCTCCACCCCGGACCACCTAGGGTCGGACCCCCAGCTTCGCTCCAGCTCTGCCGCCGCCTCCTCGCGGCCGGAGGTGTGTGTCTGACCCGTTGATGTCAGTGGTGTCGCAGTCATGGCTCGTCCTCTTGGCAGTCAAAGTCGTCGGCTCTGGGGGAGCCGCCGTGCTCTCGAAGCCGAGCCTCTCGCAGCGTCGAAGTGGTTCATAGGCACGCAACGTGCCAGGTTCGGCCAATCTTCAGGCTGACTTTGCTAAGTCTGCCAACTATCGGCCACTATCCTGTCAGTCGTGGTCGAGAAGACGTTTGCGGGTGCGAAGCTGAAGCAGCTTCGCGCCGAGCGTCGGATCTCACAAGTGGAGCTCGCCCGACAGTTGGACATCTCGGCCAGCTACCTCAACCAGATCGAGCACAACTCGCGACCGCTCACCGTCCCTGTGCTGCTGCGAATCAGCGAGCTGTTCGGTGTCGACGCCATCTTCTTCGCACCCCAGGACCGAACCCGGTTGATCGCCGAACTGCGCGAGGTGCTGTCCGATGCCGACATAGACGCCAACATCGACGACGCCGCGGTGGCGCAGATCGCAAGCGACCACCCTTCAGTGGCGCATGCGGTTCTGGTGCTGCACCGCCGTTACAGGTCGCTCACGGACCAGCTGGCCATCGCCACCCGTGACCAGCCGGACCACGCGACACTGATGCCGCACGAGGAGGTGCGTGACTTCTTCTACGACCGCGGGAACTACATCGACTCACTCGACCGTGCCGCCGAGGGCGTCTCTGAGCGAATCGACCTTACCGGCGGCGATCCGCAAGAGGCGTTGTCAGCAAGGCTGCGACACGCGCACGGTGTGAACGTCAAGGTGGATGACGACGCCGCTCAGGATGGAAACGAGCTGTCGCACTTCGACCGTGTCAGCAGGACGGTGCGCCTGTCGCCACAGCTGGACGCTGGTCAACGGGCGTTCCGGATGGCCCACCAGCTGGCCGCTCTCGAGTTCGGAGACGAGATCGCCGACCTCGCCGCCGGTGTCACCTTCCAAGACCCGCAGGCATCCGACCTGCTCAGGATAGGCCTAGCCAACTACGTCGCCTCGGCCATGATCTTGCCGTACACAAGGTTCCGCTCAACCGCTGAAGGCTTCCGATATGACATCGAAAGGCTGGCGTCGCACTTCTCCATCGGGTTCGAGAGCACGTGCCACCGGCTGAGCACGCTACAACGGCCCCGCGCCCGTGGTGTTCCGTTCGCTTTCGTGAGAGTCGACCGTGCCGGAAACATGTCACAACGCCAGTCCGCAACCGCGTTCCACTTCTCGCGTGCGGGCGGCACCTGCCCGCTCTGGAACGTCTATGAGGCGTTCGCTGCTCCGGGCAAACTGCTGACCCAGGTGGCCGAGATGCCAGACGGCCGTCGCTACATGTGGATGGCGCGAACGGTGTACCGCAGCCCGCGGAGGTACGGCGCTCCGGGGAAGCTCTTCGCGGTGGCTCTAGGCTGTGAGATCAGGCACGCAGGTCGGTTGGTCTACTCGGCAGGACTGAACCCGCGCGACCCCCGGGGGGCGACGTTGATAGGGGTCGGCTGCAAGGTGTGCGAACGCACGACGTGTCCGCAGCGCGCCTTCCCGACCATTGGGCGTCGGCTCGAGATCGAACCCGACCGGGGCACCTTCATCCCTTACCCGATCAGCGAAGAGACTCCGGCCACCCAGCCAGGGCCCTAGCAGCCAAGCGAGACAACACGGTCAGGGGTTGGCCCCGGGCTAGATGGCCCGCAGCGTGGGTCTCATCGGTACATCCGGTCGTCGCTCGGCCATCCAGTCGCTGAACTGGTTCACCGGCATCGGGCGGGAGAGGTGCCAGCCCTGCACCACGGTGCAACCCATGGCTGCGAGTAGGTCCCACGTCGGCTGGTCCTCAACGCCTTCGGCCACGACCTCCAGTCCGAGGTTTCTGCCGAGGTCGACGATGGAACGCACGATGGTGGCGTCGTCGCTTCCCTCTCGTAGTCCGATCACGAAGCTGCGGTCGATCTTCACTTCTTGTACAGGAAGCCGTTGCAGGTATGACAGGGACGAGTAGCCAGTGCCGAAGTCGTCGACGGACAAGCGGGTTCCCAGCTCATGCAGCTGCAACAGCAACGCTGTTGCGCGTGCAGGGTCGACCATGACGGCACTCTCGGTGACCTCCAGCGTGAGCATGTGCGCCGGTACCGAGTGGCGGCGTAACAGACGGGTGACGTCGTCGACGAGGTCTGCGTCGAGCAGACTGCGCGCCGAGAGGTTGACGGCGACGTTGATGTCCAGATCCATCGCCCGCCACTGTGCGCACGCCGCCAGAGAGGCGTCCAGAACACTCGTCGTCAGCGTCCCGATCAGTCCGCTTCTCTCGGCGATGGGGATGAACTCGTCAGGAGAGACGGTGCCGAGCTCTGGGTGATACCAGCGGGAGAGGACCTCAACGCTGCGCACCTCGCCGGTGGCACAGTTGGCCTGCGGCTGCACGTTGATCTGCAGGCCACCGTTCTGCAAGGCCGTACGAAGCTCACCGACGAGGGTGAGTCGCCGCGGGCTGTTGGTGTCGATGTCCGACTCGTAGATCCTCAGCCCCCTGGCCGATGTCTTGGCGTCGTACATCGCCATGTCGGCTCGCTTGAGCAGGGCCGCAGACTCCGTGGCGTGCATTGGCGCGAGGGCGATGCCTAGCGATCCGCTCACCTGGATCTCCAGGCCGTCCAAGACGATGGGCTGTTCGAGAGCGGTGAGCATCCGCCGGGCGATCCGGAGGATGGGCTCTTCGTCGATGACACCGGACAAGATCACGCAGAACTCGTCGCCGCCCAGCCTGCCGACCAGCCCGTGGGCGCCGACGGCTGTGACCAGACGTTCCGCGACCTCGATGAGCAGAAGGTCGCCCTGCTGGTGTCCGAGGGTGTCGTTGACGTCCTTGAAGCCGTCCAAGTCCAAGATCATCACCGCAGTGCCAGGAGACCGGTCCCCGGCGACGTCGTCGAGTGACTCTGCCAGATGACGCTGAAGGTTGACCCGGTTGGGCAGGGACGTGAGCGCGTCGTGAAGCGCGTCGTGGCGCAGCTGGTCGATCAGCTCACCCTTCTGCAGTGCCATGCTCGCGTGGTTGCCGACTGTCTCCAGGAGAAGCAGGTCCTCCCTGTCGAACGTGCGCACCTCACCGAGCCGGTCGGCTACGGCGAGAGTGCCGATGATTCCCGCGCTGCCGCGCAGGGGCACGACAATGGCCTCGCGCAGCCCGTGGATGTCGAGCCAACGTCGGGTCGCAGGCTCGCGACTGCCGCGCTGCATGAGCAAGGATGCAGAGTCCTTGGCGACGGTCTCGCGCAGCCAGATGTCCTCTGGACGTTCCTCGCCCTCGACGCGGGTGAGCTTTCCGTCGACGCCCAGCCGGACACGGGCCAGGGTCACACTTCCGCCCTGCGCGACGAAGACCACCTCGGCCTGCTCGGTACGCAACAGGTCCTTGGCCTCCGACAGGACGCTGTCGAGCACCTCGTTGATCTCCGGTGAATTGGTGACGACCTGGCTGAAGTGATACAGCCTCTCCAGACTCAGGTGCCGGTCGGAAAGGGCTGCGTAGGCGCGGTATCCGAACAACAGCACGGTGGCCGAGGCAAGAAGCAGCCAGGTGCTCTGCACGGTGACCGACAAGCTGATGACTGCCAGCAGAGCCAGGGTGACGACCATCGGTGCAGTCGGCTGGCCGACCACCGACTCCACGAGGAGCACCCGGAGCCGAAGCCCACCTTCGTAGACGGCGATCACCAACCCGATGGCCAAGGCCCCGAGGACATTCGCGAGCAGGGCGCCGGCATAGGCGGCGATCCAGGACTGTGGCCCGAAGCCCGCTGGATCGCCAGCCACCAGCTGGAAGGTGACGACCGCGAGGCTCGTCTCCGCACAGATGAGTGCCAGGTTGAAGACTGTCTTCAGCGGCGACGAGCGTCGATGGACAACGAAGACGAGGGCAGAGCCGACAAGCCGTCCGATCAACAGGGCTGGAGCGGCAGCGAAGAACAGGCCGAGCACCAGCGGAAGCTCGCTCAAGGAGACGGTCTGCGCCTCGCGCTTGACCTGGATGTGCAGGACCACGAGCTCCGTACATGCGAACGCCGCGGCCAGGACCCACCAGGGCAGCTGAACCGTGAAGGACTGGGGAGTCGGCAATGCACCCACGAGGGAGAATCCCCACCAGCAGACCGCGCTGACCGCAAGCAGAACTCCCACGATGCCGAGTACGAGACTCGTCTCACGCCCGAGTGACCGGGTCAGCGCCTGGCTGGGCGCCGACCCGGTCACCGGATCGTGGGGCTCGTTCATCTTCAGCAGGAGACTGACCGGGAGTTTGGCGACGGGATCTCCACTGTGGTGTTGACACGAAGCGGCTGCGCTCCACCGGCGAGAACCAGACCCTTATGGGCTCCCCATGTGCGGGTGGCCCTCGGAGGGGAGCTCCTGGGCAGGGGGATCGGCTTCCGGACGGCCCAGGTGCGGGCGGCCGAAGGCCTGGCTGGCCCCTTGCCGGCGCCCACAACCGTGGTCAATCGTCTGTGACCTGGCGATGGTTTCAGTGCCGTCTCGCGCTCACGCACCGAGACACTCACCGCAGTCACTGCCAACCCACGCTTGTGAAGGCCGCATCGCGCCAGGTGCGAGCCGACCATTGGCTGTCGCGCCACGTACGGGCGGACCAGCTGTTGTCGGTCCATCCCCCGTCGCGCCACGTGCGAGCCGACCAGGCACCATCGCGCCAGGTGCGGGCCGACCATTCGCTGTCGCGCCACGTGCGGGCCGACCAGGTGCCGCTCGCCCACTCCACGCTGCGCCAGGTGCGTGCGTCCCAACCGTCTCCGCTCCATCCGAAGCCGCGCCACTGGCCCGCGTCCCACACGGTGCCGGCCACGTCAGCTGCCGCCCAGGCGGCGCCGTCCCACGGGTTGCCGAAGATGTCGAACTCTCCGGTCAGCTCGCTGACACCGTCGTAGACATGTGACGTGCCACGGGAAGCCTCGATGGAGCCGGTGCCCGTGCTCGTCACCAGACCCTTCTGGACATACTTCTCAGGCTTCCTGAACTCGGCGAGTGCCACGCTGGTGAGTCCGGTGCCCTCGTACTTGGTGGTGCTGGAGGGGAACGACGTGGCCGTCGACATGAGCTGGTACTTGACCTGGTCCGGCGTCATGGTCGGGTACCTCTGCAGCAGAAGCGCGACCTCTCCGCTCACCACAGCTGTCGCCTGCGAGGTGCCCGAGGCCTTGGCGAAGCGGTCGCCGACCCGTGCCGTCGGATTCCGCTCGTCGCAGTATCCGTTGGGGACGCGCAGCCCGAGCACCGAGACGCCGGGGGCGACGAGGTCCACGTGACGTGCGTCGGTGCCGCCGGTGCCCCAGTCAGGGACGGTGTCGTCATACGCGCTCGTCGTGCCTTGCGTGTCGTCGGCGCCGACGGCAAGGACGTACGGGTCGCGAGCCGGGTTGGCGAGGGACGTCTTGGCCGTCCCGTCGTTGCCGCCGGCCACGACGACCACGATGCCGTGCTTCCACGCGTTCTCCACCGCGTAGTCCATCGGGTCGACCATGGTGTCCTGGATGCCGTCGGTGCCGTAGGAGAGGTTGATGACCCGGATGTTCAGGCCGTTGTCGTTGCGGTGCGCGACCGTCCAGTCGATGGCCGCGATGATCTGGGTGACGTCGACGGCGCCGTCGGTGGCACCTACCTTGACGCTGACCAGGTTGGCGTCCGGCGCGATGCCGTTGAAGCGAGTCGGGTTGAGGTACGAGAGTGGGCTGCCGGCCACATCTCGGCCGGCGATGATCGAGGCCATGTGCGTGCCGTGCCCGTAGGCGTCGAGGTGGTTGAGCTCGGGGTCCTGGCTGTCGAACGACAGGTCCGGCCCGTTGTACACGTTGCCGCTGGTCAGACCGTCGACAGGCGCCACCCCGGTGTCGATGAGAGCCACCCCGACGCCCTTGCCGGTATACCCGAGCGCGTACGAGGTGTGCGCACCCACGGCGGCCGAGATGTTGTACAGCGACCCCTTCGTCGTGAAGGGGTCGTAGCCGAGGCCGTTCCACGGAGCCGCCGATGCGGCAGGGCTGACCGCGAGCATGGCAACGGAAGCTAGTCCTGTCACAGCAGTGGCGATGCTGACGCTGCGCAGGCGGCTACCCCCGGCCCTCATCGCGGTGCTCCGGAGTTACGCGGATGTTTCAACGTCTGCCTCACTTCTTCGGTCTCGTGCCGTGGTGCTGCAGTCCATGGACTGCGGCTCCTTGTAAGACGCAAAAGTAACCGTTACTCTCCGTAAATGGTTGAAAACGGTCAGGCGCAGCTGGGGCGGCGGCTATCAATGACCGAACGGCTGATACCCAGCGCGGCCAAGTGGCCAGTTCCGGCCTCTAGCTGTCCGGTATCCACACCGCGGCATCGTGCGCAACACATCTTGTCTCGGATCGAAGGCCAGCAAGCGCTCTATCCACGCGGGGGCTGCCGGTAGAGCTTGGATGTGCCCGAGCTCTCCGGCGCAGACCGCAAGAGCATCCGCGCTCCAGGCGGACGCGGTGTCGTGAGACTGACCGGCAAGCACCAGTGAGCCGTCCTCGCACCGCACCACCAAGGACTGATGGCCCTCGACATGGCCGGGAGTCGGTATCACGTGGACGCCCGGCCAGATCTCCGCTTCGCCCGGATCCACCGTTCGCTTGAGCTGAGCGGCGGGTCGTGACGTACGAATGCCCTGCTGTGGAAAGAGAATGTGGCTTGCGACGGCTACAAACTCAACTCACAGAAGGGCATCCGTTGAATGCGAGTCTGCCATGGCGTC
>JBBRYJ010000012.1:0-81545 GCA_038237745.1 Propionibacteriales bacterium
AGCCCACATCAGGGGTAGCGTCAGGCACGTCGAGGTCTTCCAGATGGGCAGTGTCAGAACTTCCATCATCGGGAGACCTCGACACCTACCCCGCGACCGACGCGCGGACCCGCTCTACACCCTCAACTGTGAAGAGCCGGATAAGCCCGACCGAGCCAGATGAGCCGATCCACGCACCAACAAGGTCACGCGAGCGCCCCCGTTTGACGCAGGCTTACTTTGCGGCATGTAGGTAAGCATTCAGCGGCCCGGCCTGCCCCGTAGCGTCTTAACGACTTGCTTACGCCAACCGCCCGAATCTTGTCACGCTACTGACCACCGACCCAGTGCGTAAGCGCCTCGCACCAAGCGGTGAAACGTGCGAGCCCGTCACTGGTGGCAGTCCACCCGGCGCAGAGGGACCTGGGGCGGGCAATCCTTGACAGGCCGGCCAAGCTTGATCGTCACGACCGCATGCGTATGGCGCCGCGTGTCTACTTCTGAAGCGCGAACCACGTCCCGCCAGGGCCGATGTAGTCGAAGCCTTCCCCCCACACTGCGATTGTCTTATCCCTGTTCGTCACGGCGATCTCGCCGTAGTCCCCGTAGATCTCCTTGAATCCCGTCGCGTGGACATAGCGAGGACCTGATCGCGCGTTGCTGAGCCTTACCGACGGACTCCAACTCTTGCCGCCGTCACCGGAGCTGCGGAAACGCGCGTTCCAAGCGTTTTCATCTCCGCCGCGAGATGTCTGCATGTACCAGATTCGCGCGTCGCCCGGTGACGCGAAGTCGATCCGTGGCCCAGTGGCACTTTGACCCGTCGCTGACAAGGCGACCCGCCTCCCCCACGTGCGTCCTTGGTCCTCGGAGGTGCGCACATACACCCGCTGCGGCCCTCCGGACCTCGTTGCACCCTCGTAGGCAAAAGCGAGATTCCCCTCGGAGTCGTTGGCCACGCTCGTCTGGCCCGTGTAGTAGTCACTGGGACATCCCTTGGCCCTGCACGGCTCACCATTCGCCACTTTGTCGACTACCACGTTGCGCCACGTCTTACCGCGATCGCGAGAGATGATCGCGTGATGCCACACGGGACCCTCGACTGTCTGTCCATTACCTGCGTAGGTCACGCTGCTCTCCGAGAACACGACGGTCCCATTCGGCAACACCGTCCCGTCGTAAGCGTAGTAGTACCGCTTTGAGCTCGACAGCTTGACCTGCGACCAGCTCTTGCCGAAATCATGGGAGATCCCGACGTAGAGGTCGCCGCCCTGTGGTCCGTTCCAGGAGACGTAGACGTGTCGGCCGTTGGCGCTGCTGGTGATCTCAGGTTTGTCGGTCCAGGCCACGTGCCCGTAAACATGTATGGGCTTCGTCCAAGTCTTGCCGTGATCCGTCGACTTGATGAAGGCGGTCGAGAAGCCACCGGCTCGGTCGGCGTTGAGGAATGTCGAGTACACGTCGCCCGTCGCCGGCACCACTTCGATCGTGGGGTCGTATTGCGCTCCCGCGCCCCTGCACACGCATAGTGGTACCTGAGGACCCCACGTCTTGCCTCCGTCCTTCGAAATCGTGAGGGGAAGATAGGGCGTGGGGCAATGCTTAGGGCAGGTCTTTGGCTCGCCATATCGAGTGGTGAGCATGTAGACGTAGGGAGCGTTTGGATCGGCGGCGATCGCCGGCTCCCAGTCGTCGGTGCGCCTGTTGAGCAACCGCTCGGCGTTCCAGCCTGGGGCTGCACTGCTCGCTATCGCCCGGCCGGCGGCCGAACCAGTGCGCGCAGTGGCTGCATCGAAAGCGCTCAGTCGGTCTTGGGTGAGCTCGGCTTCTTCGGTGGCTTCGTCATCACCGGCGCGCCCGAGAACCTCCTCGGACGCAGACGCGGCATTGTCTCGCTGCCCCGCCACCGACGTGGCTCCGGCGGAACCAGCGTCGGGCGCGCTGAGGGTGCAGGCGGAAATAAGGACAGACATCAGAATGACGAGGACATAGCGGCCCAAAGTCTTCATCGAACGCTCCGGTAGCGAGAAAGAGGGAGTTTAGGCCGACCCTGGCTGAACGGTCAAACAACACAAGTCGGCTTCCTATCCCCTCAACTGCGGCAAACACCGGAGCGTCCACGAAGTCGGGGGTGGACATGGATCCCTCGGAGCGTTCAGGGATAACGGCGCATTGATTGTCCGCCTCCTTCGAGGAGGAAGCAGTCCGGAAACCATAGGGCAGACCAGAAGTGAACCGCCTGAGCCTGTGCAAGAGCGCCGCGGCGCACAAGCCACATCGTCAAGACCATGCCGTGCGTGGCGATGACGACCGGGACGGTTGGCCACTTCTGCAGCACCTCCGCGACTCCGGCATCGAACCTAGCAACAGCTTCTGCTTGCGGCTCCCACCCACGGTGAGCCGTTCCCTCCAGATAGTGGCGTCGCCGTTCGCGGAAGTTGACGTCCCACGGCTCGCCTCGGCGCTTGATCTCATTGAAGCGGGGGTCCCGCGTCACCTCGGACGACCCACGGAGCGTCTCCCAGGCCTTCCGCTCGTCGGTCGAGAAGAGCAATGAATCCGGTGGCAAAGCGGCCACGAGTGCACGTGCTTCAGCTCGGCCCTCGGTACTGAGAGCCCACGTGTCAGGCGCCTCCTCACGGGAGGCAGCTGGCATGGCGTGCCGCACGAGCAAGAGCACACCGAGGAGCCTAGTGAGCAACGATCGGGCCCCTCCCGCAAGGCAGTGTGGAGCATGCCTTCATCACCTGGGCCTGCGCAGTACGCCGGCCGAGGCACTCACTGCTGGCCGAGCCTGAGTGGACCTCTCGACCTGCCCATCGTCGTCCGCCTGATCACAGCTAGCCGACCTGATCGGGGTGGTGGAGGATCTAGCGGTGAAGACGATCGGTGTCCTCGGTGGTATGAGCAGCGTGGCCAGCGCGGAGTACTACCGACTTCTCAACGAGGGCGTGAACGCTCGTCTCGGTGGTTACGCCTCGGCGGAGCTCCTGTTGTACAACGTCGACTTCGCCGTGATCGAGGCCTGCATAAAAGATGAGCACTATGACCTTGCCGCCGACTACCTTGCCGAGCGGGCGCGCCGGCTCGAGCGTGGTGGGGCGGAGTTCCTGGTCCTGGCGACGAATACGTTGCACCGGGTGGCTGCTGACATTGAGGCGGCGGTCGAGATCCCGTTCGTACACATCGTCGACGTCACCGCTGACGCCGCGTCGGGTGCGGGCGTCGACCGGCTGGGTCTGCTGGGGACCGGGCCGGTGATGCAGGCCGAGTTCTACCGCTCGCGCTTCGCCGAGCACGGAATCGAGGTCCTGGCGCCGAGCCAGGGCGATCAGGCCGTCGTCCATCGCGTCATCTTCGAGGAGCTGACACACGGACGCCTGGAGGACGACTCTCGGGCACAGTACCTGCGGATCATGCGAGAGCTGGTTGCCGGGGGCGCTCAGGGCATCGTGCTCGGATGCACAGAGATCAGCCTGCTCGTCTCGCCCGCCGACATACCGGAGATTCAGCTCTTCGACACAACCGCCCTCCACGTCGACAGGGCCGTGGAGCTCAGCCTCGGAATTCGACCACTCCCGTCGAGGGCCGCAACCGGACGCTTGAGGTCGCGCCCTCCCGTCTGCCCGATCTCATAGCGGCATAATGCACGGTCATGGATGAAGACGCCACGGACGACATCGAGATCCTGGACCGAGCAACCTGCCTGAAGCTCCTTGGCACCCTCGACATAGGTCGGTGCGCCTGGATCGACGAGCAGGGGCGCATCGTTGTCATCCCCGTGAACTTCGCTCTTTTCGGGGAACACATCGTCTTCCGCTCGAACGAAGGAGCAAAGCTGTTCGCCGCCGGGCAGAACGCCTACTTCAGCTTCGAGGTCGACGATCTCGAGCCCGCGGTTCACGGCGGATGGAGCGTGCTGGTTCAAGGACGCGCCGAGGAAGTAACAAACCCGGAGGAGAAGACGCGGCTCCAGGAGCTCGTCCGTCCGTGGTCCCGGGTCGAGAGGCTCGAGGTCGTCCGAATACCTGCCGAGTATGTGACAGGGCGACGCATCCGGCTCCACGCGGGCGGAGTCAGCGTGCTCCAGGGTCGCCGCGACTAGCCCCGGTGGCCGGCACGGCGTACGTGCGGTCGGCGACCAGCGCCGACGCGCCCAGCATCCAAGCCATCTACAGCGCCGCGGTGACCGACTCCGTGAGCACCCTCGAAGAAGCCCTTCCGGACGTCGAAGAGATGGTGCGCCGGATGAACTCCCAACCTCGTCTGCCCTGGCTTGTGGCGACCCGCGACGACGTGGTCGCGGGCTACGCCTAGCCCCGGTACATCGGGCTAGGCGTGGATATCGCTGGTCGACCGACTGCTCCATCTACCTTCACCCCCGGGAGCAAGGTCGCGGGACCGGCCGGAACCTGTACCAGCGACTCCTGGACGAGCTGAGAGCGCTCGGCTACGTCTCGGCGTTCGCGGGCATCGCCTTGCCCAACGACGCCAGCGTGGGGCTCCACGAGGCGCTCGGCTTCACTCCGGTTGGCACGTTCCTCCGGGTGGGGTACAAGCATCGTCGCTGGCATGACGTCGGCTGGTGGCAGCTCGCGCTGGCAACGCCGCCGAGCACACCCGGGGAGCCCCAATCCTGGGAAGGGGGGTCCTCGAGGAGCTCCCTGGAGTAGAAGCGATCCCCATGAGGTCCGTCCAGGCTCAGGGGTGATCTGAACGTCGCCTGCGCAACAGCCGCTGCCGTGCTGCGCGAAGGAAGGAGGCGGAGTCGGCAGCCTTCTCGCGGGCAGTCCGCAACGTCGGATGTTGTGTCTGCGTGCGGCGAGCCAGCTCGAGTAGCAGCTCGGCGGTGGCCTGCACGGCCGATTCGGCAATCGCTGCCTCTGAGTTCTCCTGGGGGCGTGACCCCGCATTCTGGCGGGGTCGCAGGTCGTCGAGATCGCCGCGGACGTCGTACCCACGCTCCCTGATCTGATCGACCCACGCCTCTGCAAGCTCCTCCGCGATCGGCCAGAGCTTCGCGGGCAGCGTCGGGGACGGGGACTCGATACCGGCCAGGATCTGATTGGCGTAGAGCCGTGTCACGATCTTCCCGTAACCGGGATGGGGAAGCCGGTCGGCGAGGGCAAGGTTGACGCGCCGGAGAAGCTCGATCTCGGTCACTCCCAGAGACTTGTTGGAGCGCGGGGCGTGGGAGGGGTCGTACCTCTGTGGGTCGATTCCGATGACCCCGGCGAACCTTGTCCACAGCACGGTGGGGTCCGAGCCTGAGGGGGGCACCGTCACCACGTGCACGTGATCGGCGGCCAGCGTCGAGCCCCAACGGTCCAGCAGGTCAGGAATCTGTTGGGCGGGCGACAGCTTACGGTCCGTTCCCACCTTGCGGCTTACGGTTCCGAAACGCGTCGGGCTTCCGAGCTTGATCCGCTGCTGCCATGCCGACACGAGCTGCCGCGCCGGGTCGCGCGCCGTCACCACCAGATGAAGGTCGGTGCCCGCGAGGTCTCTCACCGCAGCTGCGGCATGCTCGGCATCCGCGGTAGCGAAGAGCTCGTGCGACACGACGACCACCCCGTCGAAGGCCTTGACCTTTTTCACCAGCCGAGGCCACGCATTCAGTGCCCGCACACGCGGTATGTCTCCCCCCTCACCGAAGCCGAAGCCATGGTCGCCGCGTGCGTCGAGAGCCGCGTGCATGGGCCGCGGGCGGGTCGGGACGAGAACACCCTCCTTCTCGAGATCCGACTGCCAGTAGCGAAGGACGCCCTGGATGTACGTCGTCCCGGTCTTCGGGGGCCCGACGTGGAAGTAGACCGTCGGACGGCCTTCGGAGGTCACCACGACCAGCATCGTAGTGAGGTAGGCGGTCATCGGGGAGTTCCGGAAGGTCCCGACCCGCGCTCGGCTGCTCAGGCGACACCATGGGCTACCCCTACACTTCCCTCATGCCGACCCATGAGCAGGTTGTTCTCGACCGGATCGATGCTTTGGCGCCGCAGCTCATCGGACTCTCGCACTCGCTGCACGACGACCCTGAGCTTGCCTACCAGGAGGTACGCTCCGCGGCTCGATGCGCGGATCTCCTGCAAACCGGCGGGTTCGACGTCGAGCGGCAGGCGTACGGCTTGGAGACGTCCTTCGCGGCGCGCTCAGACACCGAAGGCACACACGTGGTCCTGTGTGCCGAGTACGATGCGCTGCCGGCGGTAGGTCACGCCTGCGGGCACAACGTGATCGCGGCAGCCGCGCTCGGCGCAGGGCTTGGCCTCCTGCCGGTGTCACAACAGGTCGGACTGCGCGTGACGGTCCTGGGTACGCCGGCCGAGGAAGCGGGTGGCGGCAAGGTCGACCTGATCAACGCCGGAGCTTTCGCAGGCGTCGACGTTGCGATGATGATGCATCCGACACCATGGGACATCTCGGGGGCATCCGGCCTGGCGATCGAGGAGTGGCTCGTCGCCGTACGGGGCAAGGCTTCGCATGCCAGCAGTGAGCCGCAGCTGGGCCGCAACGCCCTCGACGGCCTGGTGGCCGGATACACAGCCGTCGCCATGCTGCGGCAGCACCTGCGGCCACACCAACAGGTGCACGGCATCATCACCCACGGCGGAGACGCCCCCAACATCGTGCCCGAGCGAGCCGAGGCGTCGTACTACCTGCGTGCCATCGACATGGAAGACCTGGACGACCTGCGCGGGCGGGTCCGAGCCTGCATGGAGGGGGCGGCGCTCGCGACGGGGACCACCGTCGAGATCTCGAAGGCCGGCCATGTCTACGAGCCCGTCAAGCAGAACGCGGCTCTGGTGGCGGCGTTCGACCGCGCCTGCGAAGCCATCGGACGTCCGTTTACTCCCGACCCGGCAGGCGCAGGACTGTCGGGTTCGACCGATTTCGGCAACGTGAGCCAGATTGTGCCCGGACTCCACGCCGACATGGCGGTGCACTCCTGGCCGGCTGTGAACCACCAGCACGAGTTCGCCGCTCATTGTGTCGGGCCGGACGGGGACAAGACCCTCATCGAGGGCGCCAAGGCCCTGGCGCTCACGGCGCTAGCGGTCGCGGCCGACCCCGGTCTCGTTCGTCGTTGAGGGCGTTGGGCACCTTACGGCTTGCAGAGGCTCATCCCTTCGGCTGAAGAGATGCTAAGTGTCGCAAAGGGCACGACCGGGCTTTAGGAAAAATCTGACCGGGGCCTGTTCAGCGGGTCGGAGGATCTTCGAGTTGAGGGCCTCGGGAAGCAGCGCGGCGCTGAAGTAGTGGCCCTGAGCGCGGTCGGCGCCCATATCGATCACCTGGTGCAGCTGCGCCTCGGTCTCCACGCCCTCGGCCACGACGTTCAGGTCCAGGGCAAGCGAGAGGTTGATGACGGCGGTCACGATCGCACGAGTCGCGGAGTCCGTGGCCATGTCGGCGATGAAGCCCCGGTCGATCTTCACCACGTCGAAGGGGAAGCGCTGCAGGTAGCCGAGCGACGAGTATCCCGTGCCGAAGTCGTCGAGAGCCAGGCCTACGCCCAGCTTCTTGAGCTCCCCCAGGACTGCACGTGCGCGCGGGGCGTCGATGAGCAGGACGCTCTCTGTCACCTCGAGATGAAGCGTCGACGGCTCGACATCGCTCGCCTCGAGCACGTCGGCAACGGTCTCCGTGAAGGACGGCCCCATCACCTGATGGGCGGACACATTGACCGCCACATGGGGGACCGCCTCCGCGCCGAACTCCTGTCTCCACTCCTGCAGGTCTCGGCAGGCTTGCCTGAGCGCCCAGGCGCCGAGCGGCTGGATCAGACCCGTGCGCTCGGCCACCGGCACGATGGTCTCCGGCATCACCACACCCCCGCAAGGGGTCGTTTCAGCGCAGCAATGCCTCGACACCGTGCAACGTCCCTTCGCGGATGTCGACGATGGGCTGGTAGGCCAGTCTGAACTCGCCGCGATCGAGCGCGTTCTGGATTCCCCAGTGCAGGATGTCTCCGGCTTCGGCGAACGAAGTCAGCTGGTCCAGGACCCGGTACTGAGCGCCGCCAGCGCGTTTCGCGAGGTACATGGCGAAGTCGGCGTCACGCAGCAGCTTGTTGGGCGAGTCCTGGTCCCGCCCTGAGAACGCGACGCCGACGCTCGCCGTCATATTGAGGACATACCCGCTGACCTCGAAGCGCTCCAGCAGGGCGGCTTGCACATACCCGGCCATGAGCCGGCCCTGCGATCGTGACGTCAGGGGCTCGGAGACGATGACGAACTCGTCACCGGAGAGCCTGGCCAGCTCCTTGGACTCTTCTCGGGTCCGGGCGTTGAACAGGTAGGCAGATGCGACGTCGGCCATCGTCTGCGCGGCCGCCATCTCGGCGGCGTCGAGCGCCCCGGGCTCATCACGGTAGAGGTCGAGCGCCCCCAACTTGTCGCCTTCGAGCTTCAGCGGGAAGGTGAAGACGGCGCCCAGACCCCTCTGCCACGCACGAGGCGAGAACCGTGAGAAGCCCTGGTCGAGGCTCAGGTCGGGTATGGCGACGGGCTCCCCGCTCTCGAATGCCGCGAGGCAGGGGCCCTCTCCGAGCTCGTTCTGTAGCGACTCGATCTCCAGAACCACCGGGTTGCTCGCTGCGACGAAGTGAAGCTCGTAGCCCTCGCCCTTGAGCATGACGCCTGCCCCGGTGACAGGCAGCGCGTCGACAATGCGGCCGACAAGATGGTCGAGCGTTCTTCGGATCGAGAAATCAGTTCCCAGCGTGTGCGCGAACTCAGCCAAAACCTGGGCCAGTTGCGTCTCCTCTTCCACGACTACCTCCCCGCCGACAACGTACTGCAACCAAGCGTGTACAGGCGAGGCACCTTGGCCAGCGGAAGGTCACGGTCCAGCCACCGGCAGCGGGAAGTCAGGCCGCGTCCAGAGCGGACGTGCGGATCAGACTTGCGGGAGTGACGGTGCCCTGGTGGCGCCGCCGACTCGTCGGGTCTTAGCCTTCGTCGTCTTGCGAGCCCTCGGACGGCTGCCCCGCATTGTCAGGCATGCTCTCATCGTGCGAGCTACTCGCATCGTCCGGGTCTGCGTCGTCGGGAAGCTGCGGGTTGTCGACTGGTTCACTCGGTGAGGTGGTCATGTCGGCGGTGTACCCCGAGCGTGCCGGATGATGCCCGCTGACCTGGTGCGGAGGACCGACCCGGCTGGTGAGTAACGACGCGTCGCGCAGAACATTCGTGTCGACCGGCTCCCGCGATTGGACTCGAACCAATAACCTGCCGGTTAACAGCCGGCTGCTCTGCCAATTGAGCTACGCGGGATCATGCCCGGTTCAGGGCAGCCTGGATAGGTTAGCAATACGTCGCAGGGCCGTCACAGGCCAGCCAGCTCCGCCTCGGCCTGCGACAGCGTCCGCGCCGCCACGGTCTGCACCTCCGGGTCGTCCGGGTCGAGACCCTCGGCGAGCAGGTAGGACCACGTGACCTGACCGTCGCTCGACGGGGACCGCCTGCCGATCACGCTCAGCCCTCGCCGCCCGTGAACCGCGGCGAACATGTTGATCACGACGCTCTTGGTGACGCGTTCGCGAAGCAGCTCGAGCAGCTGCCCGGGCTGCACGACGGCAAGCTGCGTGCGCGCCTCGTCCTCCCCCAGACCGGCTACCTCGACGATCACCAGCTCGGAGCTCTCGCTGTGCCAGTGTGCACGCTCGATCCGCTCCCACCCGATCCTGCGCACGGTCTCACCGTGCACCAGATGAAGTGCGCTGCCGGTGCCGACGTACCACTGCTCGTCAGGCCCGAGCGCCCACGCCAGCGGCCTCTCGCCTGCGTCCAGGTCGACCCGGGAAGCGACCTTCGAGGGCAGGACGAGGCGACCCTGGCGCAAGGGGACACGAACCGTCACAGCTGCCGACCGATCGCCGACTCACGGAGCGACCGGCGATGGCTCTCCAGGGCGACGAGCTCACCGAACATCCGGTTGTAGTCGACAGCCTCGGTGACAGGGTTCATCCGCTGGAGCTTCGACTTCACCGTGCCGATCCGTCGTAGCGCACTAAGCTCACGCAGCCGAACGACGTACGACGCCGCGACGTCGCGATCGGGGGGGTCCGTCAGGTGCAACGGCTCGACGGACAGTGCCGACACCAGATGCCTCACGGGCGCCGCGGTCAGCGACTCGAGCAGGTTGTCAGGGCCGTGCTCGGCGGGGCCACCGGACAGCACCATCTGCTCGAAAAGCTGTCGGTAGTAGGGATGCGTGAAGTCGTCGGCGACGAGATCCGCCCATGCCACCTCGAGCGTGTCAGGGTGCTGCAGCGCAAGTTTGAGCACGTCGCGCTCGATCGAGAAGCGACGCTCCCCGGGGTCGGGGATGTCTCGGTCCACCTGCTGCCCCACCCCCACGCCTGTCCGAGCCGCCGCTCGCGATTCGCGGCTGCGGCCGGCGGCACGCCGTACCTCGGCTCTCACGGTCTCGATGTCGACGCCTACCATCCCGGCCAGCTCTCGGGCGAAGGCGTCCACCTTCGACTTGTCGCGGATGCTCGCGACGAGCCGGGCAGCGTCTCGGACCGCGTCGACGCGGCTGTCAGCGCGGTCGAGGTCGAACCGGGCCACGACGTTGCCCAGCACGAACCGGTAGAGCGGCACCCGCCGCGCGACAAGCTCCCGGACGGCTGCGCCTCCGTCGGCGACCCGCAACTCACAGGGGTCACGGCCTCCCGGCTCGATCGCCACGTAGGTCTGGCCCACGAACTGCTGGTCGCCCTCGAATGCCTTCAGCGCCGCCCGCTGGCCCGCCTCGTCGCCGTCGAACGTGAAGATGACCTCGCCCCGGAACTCGTCGTGGTCGAGCAGCAGGCGTCGCAGTATCCGCGTGTGGTCCTCGCCGAAGGCGGTGCCACATGTCGCGACCGCTGTCTTGACCCCGGCGAGGTGGCACGCCATCACGTCGGTGTATCCCTCCACCACGACAGCCTGCGAGCTGCGGGCGATGTCCTTGCGAGCCAGGTCGACGCCGTACAGCAGCTGGCTCTTCTTGTAGATCGGTGTCTCGGCCGTGTTGAGGTACTTCGCCTCGACCCGGTCATCGTCGAAGAGCCGCCGGGCGCCGAAGCCGACAACGTCACCGGACAGCTCACGGATCGGCCACAGGAGCCGGCCGCGGAAGCGGTCGTAGACACCGCGGTCGCCGCGAGCGACCAGACCGGCGGTGACGAGCTCGTCGTCTGTGAAGCCCTTCTGCCGCAGGTGCGCGGCGAGCGCCTCACCGCCGCGGGGCGCGAACCCGATCCCGAAGAGGTCGGCCGCGTCCTTGTCGAAGGCTCGCTCGTCCAGGAACATGCGGCCGGGCAGAGCGTCCGGCGTCGAGAGCTGTCCGACATAGAACTCGGCAGCGAGCCTATGCGCCTCGACGAGCCTGCTGCGTTGGCCGGGGTCCCTCCGTGGACTGGTCGAACGGTCGTCGACATACCTCAGCTCGACGCCGTACTGGCCCGCGAGTCGCTCGACGGCCTCCGTGAAGCCGAGGCTGTCGATCTTCTGCACGAAGGAGATGACGTCGCCGCCTTCCTGGCAGCCGAAGCAGTGGAAGAAGCCGCGCGCCGGGGTGACGTTGAACGACGGGCTCTTCTCGTCATGGAAGGGACACAATCCCTTCAGGGAGCCGGCGCCAGCGCTGCGCAACGTCACGTGCGTGGAGACGACGTCGTCGATGCGGGCCGCTTCGCGGACCAGCGCGATGTCCTCGTCTCGGATGCGCCCGGCCACTCAGCGAGTCTACGCAGTCCGCACGAGCGCCCGGTGCTTCTGCACAGCCGACGGATCGGTGAGCGAAGCCACCTGGTCGATGACCACACGCAGCCTCGCCGCGTCATCCGTAGCCACGTTGTAGTCTCCTCGGAAAGCGGGCTCGAGTGACTGCGGCCCGGCCGCTGCGAGCGCGTCGACGAGCTCGACCAGGAGCTCTCGCTGTCGGGCGTGAGCGGCCACGCGCTCCTCTGCCTTCATGACCAGGTGGGCTGCGATTCCCTTGAGGACGACGATCTCGGCTCTGACGTGTTCAGGGACGGGGAGATCGGCGGCATACCGCACCAGCATGCGGGGCAGTCCCAGCCTGGTCACCTCCTCCTGCACCGCGACGCAGAAGCGGTTGATGAGCAGACTTGTCAGGTTCTTCAGCCCGGCCTGATGCGCCCGGGAGCCTTCGTACGGCGTGTCGGGCCAGGCTCTCCCGGCGGAGAGCCGAGAGTACGCCGCCTCCAGGTCGCCGGAGGGGAGGGCCGGTGCGTACCACTCACGCGCTGTCTCCCACACGTCTTCACGCAGCCCGGCATCGGTGAGGTCGGAGGGGCGCACCCGACCCGCGACGATGGCGTCCTCGACGTCGTGCACGCTGTAGGCGACGTCGTCGGCGAAGTCCATGATCTGCGCTTCGATGCAGGTGGCCCTCGGCAGGGCACCGGTGCGCATCCAGTCGAAGACCGGCCGGTCGTCGTCGTATACACCGAACTTGCGCACCGCCCGCGGCAGCCCGTCGCCGTGCCGGCCGCGTGTGGGCGGAGCGTCGTGCACACTCCACGGGTACTTCGTGGCCGCGTCGAGCACGGCCCGGGTCAGGTTGAGCCCGGCGCTGCTGCCGTCCGGGGCGATCGTCTTGGCTTCGAGACGGGTGAGCAGCCTCAGCGTCTGGGCGTTGCCCTCGAAGCCGCCGATGCCCTCGGCCGCCTGGTTCAGCGCGGTCTCGCCGTTGTGGCCGAACGGCGGGTGGCCGAGGTCGTGCGCCAGACAGGCGGCCTCCACGACATTGGGGTCGCACCCCAGGGAGAACGCCAGGTCACGACCGACTTGTGCGACCTCGAGAGTGTGCGTCAGCCGGTTGCGGGTGAAGTCGCTGCTCGCCGGGCCGACCACTTGAGTCTTGGCTGCGAGGCGGCGTAACGAGGCGGAGTGGACGATCCTGGCCCGGTCGCGTTCGAAGGTCGACCGCCCGGAGCCGCTCGGCTCGACGACATACCGATCGACGTCTGCGGCGGCGTAGCCGACCGCCGGAGTCTCCATCACAGCCGACCTTAGCCGAGTACTTCCGCCAGATCAGGGTGCCACGTCCGTCGACGACAAGCCCGGAAACCAGGGCCCGCACGGCAAACGTCGACACACCCGCATTGACTGCCCGGGTCGGACGAGGCCTTGTCGGTCGCCATCTCGACGCCACGACCGTCGACCGCCGCCCCCAGATGCCGCAAATAGCAGGTCAGCGCTTCTTGGTGACGGCGACGATCTCGTTATGAGCCTGGGCGCCGGACTTCTGCTTCTTCTCGGCGCGCTTCTCCTTCAGCGACTTGCCTGACTTCTTCGTCATCGACTTGCGCGGCGACTTGTCCGACATTGGGTGCTCCTTCGTCGTGGGCTCTGACCGGCCCCGTGTCGACGACACTACGCCCTGCCTGACAGTTGGCCCGGTAGCAGGCCAAGGCGTAACAGCGAGGGGTCGACGCTGGTGTTTTGATCAGCCGCCCGAGATGCCGAGCTCGGCATCGGCACTGACGCTCACGTCGTCCCGGCGGGCCAGCCAGCCGTCGGGCAGCGCGACGCGACGAGGGTTGCCTTGACGGCCGCGGGGGGTGCCGAGCTCGGCCACTGGAAAGGCCTCGTCGGGGTCGAGCCGCGTCAGCAGCGCGTCGAGGCCGGCCAGGGTCTCGACGAGTCCGAGCGAGCGACGGAGCTCGCCGCCCGCGCTGAACCCCTTGAGGTACCAGGCAATGTGCTTGCGGAACTCCTTGCAGCCGCGCTCCTCGCCCATGTACTGCACAAGCAGCTCCGCATGACGGCGCATCATGGCGGCCACCTCACCGAGCTTCGGCCGCGCCAGCTCCGCGCTAGGGACATCTCCGCCCTGTCGAAGGAGCATCGTCGCCGTTTCGAGGGGGAACTCTCGCCCTTTCGCGGGAGGGGTGTGGTGGATGGGAGGGGTGGGGTGGGCCGGGGTCGGGGTGAGGGCTGCCGCGAGGTCGCGGAAGAGCCAAGGACGCCCGAGGCATCCCCGCCCGACCACGACTCCGTCGCAGCCCGTCGAGTCCATCATTCGTACGGCGTCGGAGGCCTCCCAGATGTCCCCGTTGCCGAGCACCGGGATGTCGACGTGCTCGACCAGCTCGGCGATGGCCGACCAGTCGGCGTGCCCCGAATAGTGCTGGGACGCCGTCCGGGCATGGAGCGCGATCGCGGCGCAGCCTGCCTCCTGTGCGACGCGACCCGCGTCGAGATATGTCAGGTGGCCCTCGTCGATGCCCGTGCGGGTCTTCATCGTGACCGGCACGCCGTACGGTGACGCGGCGGCCACCGTCGCCTCGAGGATGGCCGACAGCAGCCGCGTCTTCCAGGGAAGCGCGGCCCCGCCGCCCTTCCGCGTCACCTTTGGAACGGGGCACCCGAAGTTGAGGTCGATGTGCGCGACGCCGTGGTCGGCGCACAAGATCTCGGCAGCCCGCCCCATCGTCGCCGGGTCGACTCCGTAGAGCTGCACCGAGCGAACCGTCTCGCCTGGGTCGAAGACCAGCATCGACAGGGTCCTCTCGTCACGCTCGACGAGCCCTCGGCTGGTGACCATCTCGCAGACGTAGAGCCCGGCGCCCTGCTCGCGACACAGCGAGCGGAAGGCCGCGTTCGTCACGCCCGCCATCGGGGCGAGTACGACAGGGGGCTCGACGTCCAGCGTGCCCAGCTTCACGGCACCCTCCAGCCGATCGGCTCCGAGGTAACCGTACCCCGCCACTGGACCGCCGAAATCCTGCCGTGTCTCGGCGCGAGCATCACCAGGCACACGTGCGCCTTCGACCCACGTGTGAACCTGTCCGGAAGAGGTTGGTAGTTACAACGGTCGAACGACGAGGCAAACCTGACCGGGGGTACGACCAGCTGGGCCGACGCCTTCCCGTACAGGGTGAGCAGCTGCCGGGACAGGTCACCGTTGCCGATGTTGGCCACGTCGACCGACACGTAGTAAACGGTCGACGCCTTGGCGGCCCGGTCGAGAGTGAACTGCTTCAGGTCACTCGCCGCCCCGCGCCTGGCAGCGGTCACGGTGAGAGCGACGAGTGACCCATGCGCCTTGTCCGCCCGCCACCGGACCACCGCCTTGTCACCGAATCGCAGGGTCGTGCCCGGCAGGGTTGTGCCGTTCGGCGACAGCGTGTTCGACGTGTCGTCCGCGACGGTCGTCACCTGAGACGTCGACGCCACGCCGCCACTGCACCCGGCCGTCATCACGGCGTAGGCCAACAGCGCCGCAACTCCCACCCAGGAGATCTGAGGCGTCTCCCCTGACCCGAGCGCACGAAGGGACGGGCGAGTTCGGGTCAACAGCCCAGCAACCGCTCCGCGAAGTAGGCCTGGATCTGGTCGAGCCCGATCCGCTCCTGTTTCATGGTGTCGCGCTCTCGCACAGTTGCGGCGTTGTCGTCGAGGCTCTCGAAGTCGACGGTCACGCAGTACGGCGTACCGATCTCGTCCTGACGCCGGTAGCGCCGCCCGATCGCTCCAGCGTCGTCGAAGTCGACGTTCCACGACGCGCGAAGGTCGGCCGCGAGCCCTTTCGCCTTGGGTGACAGGTCGGAGTTGCGTGACAGCGGAAGCACCGCGACCTTGACCGGCGCCAACCTCGGGTCGAGGCGGAGCACCGTGCGCTTGTCGATGCCGCCCTTGGTGTTCGGCGCCTGGTCCTCGGCGTAGGCGTCGACCATGAACGCCATGAGGGAGCGGGTGGCGCCGGCCGCAGGCTCGATGACGTAAGGGAACCAACGTTCGCCAGTGGCGTGGTCGAAGTACGACAGGTCCTGTCCGGAGTACTCGCTGTGCTGGCGCAGGTCGTAGTCGGTGCGGTTGGCGATGCCTTCGAGCTCACCCCACTCGGAACCCGCGAAGCCGAAGCGGTACTCGATGTCGACGGTGCGTGAGGAGTAGTGCGACCGCTTCTCCGCGGGATGCTCGAAGAGACGGAGGTTGTCGCGGTTGATGCCCAGGCCGACGTACCACTCGGTGCGCAGGTCGATCCAGGTCTGGTGCCACTCCTCGTCGGTGCCCGGCTGGACGAAGAACTCCATCTCCATCATCTCGAACTCACGGGTGCGGAAGATGAAGTTGCCCGGCGTGATCTCGTTCCGGAACGCCTTGCCCAGCTGTCCGATGCCGAACGGCGGCTTCCTCCGGGCGGAGTTGAGCACGTTGACGAAGTTGAGGAAGATGCCCTGGGCCGTCTCAGGGCGCAGGTAGTGCAGCCCCGAATCGTCCTCGACGACGCCTAGATACGTCTTGAGCATCCCGTTGAAAGGCCGCGGCTCGGTCCAGGCACCCCGGTTTCCGCAGTGTGGGCAGGCGATGTCCGACAGCGACACGGAGTCCGGGTCGTCGATGCCCTTCCTGGCCGCCAGTGCCTCTTGGAGGTGGTCGGCGCGGAACCGCTTGTGACAGCTCAGGCACTCTGTCAACGGATCCGTGAACGCGGCAAGGTGACCGGAAGCCTCCCAGGTGCGCGTCGGCAGTATCACCGACGAGTCGAGTCCGACGACGTCGTCCCGAGACGTCACCATGGAGCGCCACCATTGTCGTTTGATGTTCTCCTTGAGCTCGACTCCCAGGGGTCCGTAGTCCCAGGCCGACTTGGTGCCTCCGTAGATCTCACCGCAGGGGAAGACGAATCCTCGGCGCTTGCAGAGGCTGACGACATTGTCGATTGTCGAGTTGGACACGGGGAATCTCCATCCGGCTGGCGGTCGGCGGGCTGGTACCCCTGGATCGGGGAAGCAGCCCACACGTTACCGCGTGCCACGAGCGCCGTGACCAGGCTTCCACCGCGGCCCTCACGGTCGCTCACCGGCCCGCCAACCCGGCCCTCCCCGTGACTTCGCCTCATTCGGCTCGGTCGCGCCTTCACCGGAGATCACCTCGTATGCCGACGGCTCGTCGACGGCATACGAGAGGAGCGGGACGACATTCATCTTGATGTCGAACGACGACAGCGCGCGGCGGTACGCTCCGACGTTCTCCCACGACGTCGAGAGCATCCATAGGGTCGGGTCGTCGAGTGCCCTGCCCACGGTTGCGTCTACGAAACCGGCGCAGGCCGACAGGTCTCGCACGCACGACTCGAGATCGGTCTGGGCCTGGTCCGCCAGGTCGACGTCATATCGGAAGCGCGAGATCACGAGCACCGGGCCATTCTCCTGCACGTCTAGAGTGTCGGAGTGTCCAGCCCCAATGCCAAAAGGTCGGGCAATCCTGCGGCTCGTGCTGCGGCGACAAGCGGCGCGTCATCCCGGCCTCGACCTCGCTCGGGCGCCAACGAGCGCAGCAGGGCAGTTCTGCTTCGGCTCTCTCGACTTCCGACCCTTGCGATACCGGCGGTAGTGCTGGTGCTCACTCTGGTTGGCCTGGGCGCCCCACTGCCCCTGGCCGTGCCCTCACTCGGCGTGGTCGGCGTATTCGTCGGCTGGCTCTCCACCCTGTCGTGGCCGGTCCTCGGGACGCGGGGGCGCCTGGTACGGGTCCTGATAGTCACCGTCCTGGTCTCGGCGGTCCTTGCGAGGGTCGCCGGCTGGCTCTGAGACGACTGTCCACGGCGGGTCGCGGCGGTCGAGCCGGTGCTGCTTCGCGCGGACGGCGAGTCCGGTCACCAGCTCCGCCGCGTCGTCGACGCCACGGTGGCTCGCCACCCACCGTTGGCTGCCCTTCGGGAGGTCGAGCAAGACGGTCGCGAGGCCGAGCCACCGCTGAAGCGGCCCCTGCCGTGCCGACACGCTCTGCACGCGCGCATAGGGCACGTAAGCCGTCGAGCGCCGCCATCTACCCGCCCTGGAGACTGCTCCCGCCTCCAAGAGCGCCACGCCGAGGAAGCGCCATCCGAGCGGGTCGACCCGCCGGGCTCCCGCCCCGGCCGCGACGTACGGCGGCGAGTCGAGCCGCGCACCGGTCACCGCCGCGACCAGGTCGAGCGCCTGGGCCCTACTCGCGACCGGTATGAGGGAGGCGCCGGCCTCGAAGTCTGAGCTGCCTCCGGCGATGTCCATCTTGACCCGTGCCCACCCGAACTTCCTCCACAGGAACGGCTCGACCAGTCGGACTGCCTGGATCCGGTCGAAGTCCACAGTCCGGTTGACGGTCGAGGTGAGCCCCGAGGTGATACGCACTCCCGTGGCCGTGCGGTACAGCGCGAAGTCGGCGTCGCGCATCATCGACACCACCTGCCGGCGAAGCTGGGCGGCGATGGCGATCGATACCGGGATGATGCCGGAAACCGCTGCGAGAACCGCCTCCCAGCCCATCCAGACGGCCGCGACCACCAGAGCAGCGACCCACACCACGAAGACGACCCAGGCACTCACGCCGTCGAGGAGGTTGGACTTGATCACCTGTTCGGTCGTGACCCGGGCGACCAGAATGTCCGGCTCCGGTGCCGTTGGTGAAGGCCCCTCGAGGTCGGCTCCTTCGCCGCCCACTCCCTGCCGCGTCGGCCTTCCGCTCATGTGCCGCAGGATTTCCTCGCGCAGGTTCATGGCCTCCTGGAGCGGCAGGTACGCGAGATCGACCGACGCCTCGTCTCCAGCGGCCATGTCGAGCCGCACGGCTGCGAGACCGAGCAGCCGCGGGACCAGGGGCCGGTTGATGTCCACCGACTGCACGCGCAACAACCGCACCTTGCTCCGCTGTTTGGCCAGCACCCCCCGGTTGAAGAGCAGCGTGCCCGGACCGGCCACGTCGTCGACGATCGCGAAGCCGGTCGCCCGCCACGACAACCACGCACCGAAGACGATCACCACCACCACTGAAAGGGTGACTGCGGCCGCCTTGGCGACGAGCGACAGCTGGAGGTCGCCGTGCAAGGCGCGCAATACCCACAGCAGCCGGTTCAGGTCGTCCCGGAAGATGCTGAGGCCGACTGCTGACGCGCCCCCGACCAGCCGCCAGGACCGGAGGAACGGTGTGAGCGGGTGCAGGCGGCGCATCAGTGGCGCAGCGGCCCTGTCGGGCGAGCCGCCGTCGGCTGCCTCGTGGTCGACAGTCGTCGCCTGAGAAGCAGTCGCCTCGTCCGGAGCCCGCGCGTTGTCGGTTCCGGCAGAGGTCATAGCCCCGCCGTCAGGGCTTCGCCCCGGGCGGCGAGCCGGTCTCGCAGCGCCTGGGCGACTTCGACCGGCAGGCCGGGGATCTCTGCGTCGGTGTCGGCGGATGCCGTCACCAGGGTCACGGTGGCGATGCCCAGGCGATGGGCGACCGGGTTCGAGCGCACCTGGATGACCTGCATCCGGCCATAGGGGACGACGGTCAGCTTGCGGCTGAGCCGACCGTGGCACACCAGGAGGTCCTGCTCCCGCTCGGCGTACCTCCATGACATCGTCGTCCGCGGCACGACAACGAACCAGAGCAGCAGGCACGGCGCCGCGATAGCCCCAGCGGCCAGCGCGAACGGCCACCAGGCGGCAGCCCCGTTCAGGTCGAGGACGATGCCGACCGCGACGAGGCCGAGCGCCACCGTGGCGAGCACGACGAGCGGGATGCGCCGTTCGGTGATGAGCTTGGGAGACACCGTGTGCCAGTCGAGCCCAGCCTCCAGGAACAAGGGGTCAGGCGAGAGGTCCTTCACCGTGCAAGCGTAACGACCGAGGGCGCGCTCACGCCTGACCGTAGCGCCGGTCGCGTCGAGCGTAGATATCGATCGCCTCGAACACGGTGCGCCGGTCGACGTCGGGCCACAGCACATTCATGAACACCATCTCGGCGTACGCCGACTGCCACAGCATGAAGTTGCTGAAGCGCTGCTCCCCGGAGGTGCGCAGGACCATGTCGACGTCTGGCAGCTCTGGCACGTACAGCGCCTTGGCGAACGCGCGCTCGTCGATCTTGTCGGCTCTGATACGTCCGGCTGCTGCGTCGAGTGCGAGTCTCCTTGCTGCATCGGCCAGCTCCGCGCGGCCGCCGTAGTTGACGCACATCGTGAGTGTCAAGGTGGTGTTGTCGCGAGTCAGTTCCTCGGCGATCTCTAGCTCCTTGATGACCGAGGCCCAGAGCTTCGGACGGCGCCCGGCCCACCTCACCCGCACGCCCATCTCGTGCATCTCGTCACGTCGTCGCCGGATCACGTCGCGGTTGAACCCCATGAGGAAACGCACCTCGTCGGGAGTTCGGCGCCAGTTCTCGGTCGAGAATGCGTAGGCGGATATGCACGAGACGCCGGCCTCGATGCAGCCCTTCACCACGTCGAGCAGGGCGGCCTCCCCCATTTCGTGCCCGGCTGTCCGCGGCAGACCCCGCTGCCCCGCCCACCGACCGTTGCCGTCCATGATGACGGCGATATGTCTCGGCACGAGCTCGCGGGGGACGGCGGGCGGGGAGCTGAACGGCTCGTCGGACACGCCTCAGCGCTCGACGTGCACGAGCGAGCGAAGGCTCCGCTCCAGGTGCCACTGGAGGTACGCCGCGACGATCCCGCTGGCCGGCTTGCGGTAGCGGTGGTCGACTGCCTCGGCGGTCAGCCAGTCCCCACCCAGCAGCGCTCCGAGCAACACCACCGTCTCTGGCGAGGGGTTCGCGGCTCCTGGGAGACGGCAGCTGCCGCACAGCATGCCGCCGGCACCGGCGCTGAAGCTGCGGTGCGGACCGGCAGCGCCACAGCGGGCGCATTCCTCGAACGTGGGTGCGTAGCCGGCGATAGCGAGCGAGCGGAGCAGGAACGAGTCGAGCACGAGGGTCGCGTCGCGGTCGCCGGCCGCAAGGACTTTTAGGGCGCCGACGAGGAGCAGGTACTGCTGGAGCGCCGGTTCCATCTCCTCGGCGACGAGTCTCTCCGCCATCTCGAGCATGGCCGTTCCTGCTGTGTAACGGGCGTAGTCGTTGGCGATGGCCTCGCCGAACGGGGAGAGGGTCTCGGCCTGGGTCACGATCTCCAGAGTGCGGCCTGGTGCGAACTGGACGTCGACGTGCATGAAGGGCTCGAGGCGCGAGCCGAACTTGGATGTCGTGCGGCGTACGCCCTTGCCGACCGCCCGGACGCGGCCGGTGTTCCGCGTGAGGAACGTGATGATCCGGTCTGCCTCGCCCAGCTTCTGGGTGCGCAGCACGACGGCTTCGTCGCGGTAGAGGTGCACCGGGTCCATTATGCCGGGAACGATCACTTCGACACGGGTTGACTAGCCGCGAGACACGTCCAATTCCCAGGGTCTCAGCAAAGCCAATGTTTACACGCATCCATGGGGCCTACGCAAGCCACCCGCTGCTCAGACCTTTACGCAGGTCACGGGCACGGATCGGACGCCTCGCCACCCTCGGTGGGATCTCCCCTAGGGAGTCCGTAACCAGCCAGCCAAGTCGCGGCTGATGAGGCTCTCTAGCCTACCTACATCGCCACGATACGAATCCGTCAGTTCTTCTCGAATCTCTCGGGCCATCGGCTGCACAGGCTGGAGCGCGTTCCCTTGGGCATGAGACCGAACCATCTCGTACGCCTTTGGAGACACACGCTTCCCTGCTCGTCGGAGCATCGTAACGCCTGAGCTCTGAGCAATTCCTCTAGTTAGACTCGACCGCCAAACCCGCCCGCCCTCGTTATCGCGAGCGCCCACGACATCAGCCGCGTGCTCCAGATCCAAGAAATTGAGCATGGCTGCAAGACAAGAGTCGGGCCTGGAGACGTAATCATCGAAAGTCACCACATGGACTCTTCTGAACGCAGCCAAATAAGCCTCGACCTGTGAAGCGTACATCCCGAGTTGACGATACAGCATAGTCGGCGAACCGTAGGCAGTGCTTCTGCGCTGCCCTTCGGCCACCAAAGCAGCCTTGAACGAAAGTCGTTCCAGGCGGTTTCCTCGAGACACATCAAGCCACGCTGAATACGCTCGGTCGACAGGATTTCGCAGACTTATAATGATTCGAGTTTCCGTGCCCAACTCCCGCAACAAATTGGGTATGGCAACTTCATGCAAGGGTAAATAAAGCACACTTGCCTCCCCACGCCACTTATGCGTTGCCCCGGCTTGGAAGAGGTGCGAGTAGCGTCGACTGTTGTTGACACAATTCGGGACCCGTCCACGAACCACGCTTTGGACGAAAAAGTGCGGCTCCTTGTTAAATGGAACAAATATGTCCGGGTGGCGGGACAAAGCATTAGAAATACTCGTCGTCGCACACTTATGCGCCCCAACGATCAGGAAGTTCGGAAGATGATCAGCACTCGCCACTACAGCCCCCACTGAGACGGACCCCTAGGCAAGAGTGCCGTCGGCCAAGAGCAAGCAAGTGGCCACCTCACCGCATCGTCCTGGAGATCTTGGGAGCAGACGGGCGTAGACACCATAGATATAGCACCGCCGCCATGGAGAATGCCATGGTCGGCTGAACCGTGGAATTCCGCATGCAAAAATCGACTATATACAACGCAGCAGAGGCGACAAAAATTGTGGGACCTAGGTCGACGCCTCTGGTCGGTCTCCTGGCAATTCGCCAAAGAAAACCTAAAATGACACAGATCAGAGCCAGCAGCCAAATTAGCCCGCTGATACCATATCGATAAACAATCATGACTGGACCGATGTGGATGTTATGTACAGTCCCCTTGTCGTTCAAATTCTGGATGATGAGTGACCGGGCTGGTATATAGGTGGCCCCGAACCCACCGCCGACCAAGAACTGGCCAGAGACCCACTGTGCGCGAGCGGTCGACTCCACATCCTTCGCCTCATCCCATCGCGCTTGCAGCGACGCGTCATCCCCGTTGCCTGTCAGAGTGGCGAAGCGGCTGGCCTGAATGTGATTGCCGAGTTGTAGAGGATGCCCCGCCACACTCGCCGCAAGTACCAACGCAATGAGAAAACAAGCCGCTGCGAGCGTGGGTTTGAGACCACGAAGCAGCAGACATACCAGGGGGCCAGCCAGTAGCCAAAGCACAACATGCGTGCGATACCCGGACGAGTACGCCAGGTAGCCGACTATACCCACGCTCACAGACCCCACAAGGAAATGGAACGTCCGCCCACCTCGTAGGGCCAGGACCCAACACATGGTTATGAGGAGCACATCAGGTGGGTCACTGCGCGCGGCGGTCGATCCATAATAGTGTGCTATCAGTGCAGCTGCAAACAGCAGTAGGCCCAGGACTGCCAAAACCTTCGGTGACCGTAGAAGGAGAGGTTCAGCAAAGAACGCGATGAGCAGTATGAGCGGCAGCGCCAGGGCAAAGAAGTCCCCCACAACATACTGAAAGAACCATACGGGCTGTATGGTACCCGCAAATAGGTAAAGCGCGGACATAATCATGAAGATGAGTAGAATGTTGCGCACACGCGGTGGCAACTGCAACAGTTTGAGGCCCCCGAGAATCGTTACTACCGCGGCGGCAACTACGCCAGCGAAGAATTCACGTTCATGGGGGAGGGCTTGAACTGAGAGCGCTCCGTAAACTTGCGACGCGCCGATCATGAGAGGAATGATCAGCAGCAGTGGATGGTTGGCTCGTCCGAATCTGGGGACGGTGGGTCTGGCGAGCACATGCGTAGTATCCGACTGAGACGGCTGCTCGACCGAGGCCCTAGGATGAGCTAGGCTGAGTTTGGGAAGGAAAAGGTCTCCAACCCCTGGCTCGTTCCCCTTCACTCGCTTGGTAGTCATGGCGTCACTAAATCAGGTCGCCCAGCCATGGCGTCACCGTCGGCATTCAACTGGATGTCCTTGGCCCCTAGCGTTCTGAGCGCTACGTGTGCAGTAACCCCCGCGAGCCCCGCAGAAGCTATCGACATTGCCCAAACTGCTCCTTCCGGCCCCCCCGCGAGCGTTCCGAGCAACGCACCGATCACCGTGATGATTCCGAACGCCGAACGGAGGTAGAACATCTCCCTCGCTGCCTCAAGAATTCGCAATAGAATCCAATAGCCACCGCTCGAGGCGACCGCCGCACTGAAGAAAGCCATGGGAATGATCAACGCGCGGGCGGTATCCCAGTTCGACTTAAGTAGAAAATGGCCGACATGATCGGGAAGTAAAAGCATTCCTAGACCGGCGAGAATCATCATAAGGCACATGGCACCCGAAAAGAAAGCTGCATATCGACGTAGTGAACTCGGGCTCTCGCGTCGGAGTCTTGCCCCCTCTGGGATAGCGATAACGTTGAATCCTGTCTGTACGGTCGTCAACGCGGCGAACAAGGACCTTGCGGCACCTATGGCTCCCACTGCGGCTAAGCCACTGACTGCACCGACTACGGCTAAGGCTATTTGCTGGGAACCCCTTTGGGCGATGTAGTCGCCAGCGAAGCCGAGAGAAATGTCACGGTGCTTACCGAACCAAACAGCGGCGAGATCCAGGCGGGGTAAGACCCTTGCTTGAAACGAGCCCGCAATGGCAGATGCGGTTGCTGAAGACCCCCAAATCAGGATCATCGCCGTCAGGCTAGGGGAGAAGAAGCTGAAGATGGCTGCGTAACCGACTGTTTGGACAATGAGCCAAGCAGAATCGTTGATACACGCGGACAACGGCCGGCGCTCCGCAAAGAAGATGTATCGCCAAGCGTCCTGAGTGAGAAGTCCTGGCAGTGTCAAGCCAAGAGGAACGAGGGCATAACTCAGGGGGCCCCCGATCAGGATGCCGGCCACGACCAAAACCGTGCCAACGATGAATCCTAGGGTGCAGGCTAGTCCAACCGCAGACGCGGAAGATTGCCGCCAGACGGCTGCATTGTTGGGCGAGCAGCGAACCAGCAGAGGTTCAATCGCCAGTCCGCGGGAGATTACAATTGCCAAAAAGTAGACAGTGTAGGCAATGCTAAAGGCGCCAACCTGACGTATGTCGAAGGTCCTTGCAACAAGTAGTAGGAGAATGAAGTTGGTAACGCTGGACAAGACTTGGTCAGCCAGGGATGCCAAGGCGAGGGCCGCTGGTCGCGGCGCCTTCCCGTCACGGCGGACGCCGGACACAGGCGGTGGTATAGGCGTTTGTGAGGCCGCGTTTGAGTGCGCGCTGTGAGGACTCTTCACTTCCCTCTCCGGAGCCCAGTCCACTGTGCGTGCCGGCCGACCGTCGAGGCGATGAACCGGACGACGCGTCTGCTCGTATCGTCGATTTCATAACCGGCCGGAAGGCTCGACGAGGACTGACGGTCCTCGATGGCCAGCCGCACGGTCCGTACTACGTCTCCCTGGCTTAGTCCGGCCATCATGATGGAGCCCGCGTCCAGCGCCTCGGGGCGCTCGATAGAGTCGCGCAATGTGACCGCCGGGAAACCCAGGATCGAGCACTCCTCCGCAATCGTCCCCGAGTCCGACAGCACACACGCCGCCTGCATCTGCAGGTGGTTGTAGTCGTGGAAGCCGAACGGCTCGTGGAAGTGCAGGCCTTCGGGAGTGTCCCAGTCAGCCAGGCGCTCCAGTCGCTTGCGGGTTCGCGGATGCGTCGAGATGAGGATCGGCAGCTGCGACTCGTCCCGCACACCTTCCAAGCAACGGAGCAGCATCTGCAACCTGTCCGCGCTGTCGACGTTTTCCTCCCGGTGCGCGCTGACCAGGAAGAACTTGCCGGGTCGCAGTCCGAGTCGAAACATCACGTCAGACGCGTCGATCTGAGCTCTGTAGTGTTCGAGCACTTCACGCATGGGTGACCCAGTGAGCATGATCCGTCGGGGATGAATTCCCTCGCTCAGTAGGTTTCGTCGAGCATGCTCCGTGTAGACGAGGTTGAAGTCGGCAACGTGGTCGACCAGCCGGCGGTTGGTCTCCTCAGGCACGTTCTCGTCGAAGCAGCGGTTGCCCGCCTCCATGTGGTAAACGGGTATACGCATCCGCTTGGCGATCACCGCAGCGATCGAGCTGTTGGTGTCTCCGAGAATGAGGACGGCGTCGGGTCGCTCCTCCAGCAGAACCTGCTCGGTCTTGATGAGCGTTTCGCCCAGCACTGTCCCGAGAGACGACGTGTCGACGCTGAGGAGATGGTTCGGCGGCCGGAGCCCGAGGTCGTCGAAGAACACCTGGTTGAGTGCATAGTCGTAGTTCTGCCCCGTGTGCACGAGCACGTGGTCGACGGTCTCGTCCAGCCGAGCGATGACCCTGGATAGTCGGATGATCTCGGGACGGGTGCCGACGATCGTCATTACCTTCATGCGACGCCGACCGTCCGGAGGACCGGTTCTGCATACGTGTCTGAACGCTCGGGGTCGAAGAGCTCGTTGGCCCAGAAGAGCGTGACGAGGCCGCCAGTGCCCACGTTGCTGATCGAGTGCGCCCACAAAGTCGGCATGTCGATGATCTGGGGAGACGACCCGTCGACATCGAAGGAGACGACGTCGTTCGTCAGCATCTTGCGCAGCCGGATCGTCCCCGCACCAGCGATCACGATGAACCGTTCGACCTTGTGGAGGTGGAAGTGCTCGCCCCTCGTCACACCCGGCGCACTGGTCGATACAAAAGTCTGACCGGTGCCGCCGTGCGCCCGCACGCACTCGAACAAGGAACCACGGTCGTCCGCGTGGCTCGGAATCGGTAGCGGGAAACTCTCGGGAAAGGTGTATGAGCGGTAGGTGTTGAAGACGTCGAGCTCGAAGGGATCCGAGAGGTTAGGAAAGTCACCCGTCGCATAGCTCCCGGCCTGCGCGGTGATGAGGTCAAGGATCTCGGTGACGCGGGTCGATCTACCATTTACCACGGTCACGCCCGATGCGGTCGGCGCCTCGGCCGCATTGATCAGGGCGTCCGCTGCCCCCTGCACATGGAGAAGGGGAAGCTCGGCATCGTCGATGACCTGAGGGGTTCCGCCCGTTGCCACGAGGTGGCAGAAGGTGGCGACGACCGAGTTGTAGAAGGGTCGCCCGTGCTCCCCGAAGAGATTAGGCAGTCGGACGTCACTGAAAGCTCGACCGTTTCGGCCTGTCCAGGCCGAGAGCAGCTGCGCCGCAAGCTGCTTGCCCTCGCCGTAGGACGTGTCCTCCCCTGCGCGGATGGAGTTCGCGAAAACGATTTCGGGGCTGGCGCCCACAGCGTCACAGGCCATGATGAGCTCCCGAGCCGCGTCCTGGTTACCCTCGGACACCTCTGCATCGGTGCCCCGGTTGACGCCGGCCAGATGGATCACCGCATCGGATCCGCGGAGCGCGGCTGCCCAGGCCTCCCGATCGCCACGGGCGTCGTGCCCCAGGCCGACGACATGGTGACCGGTGAGCGCTCGGAGTCGACACCTCAAGTGCCACCCCAAGAAGCCGTCCGAGCCAGTGACGACAATCCGACGTGTCATACCCGCACTGCCGCCGCGTCAAGCGTGCGTCCTGCACGCTCCAGCTCATACCTCATCTGCGGCAGGGAGAGCAATAGTGCCTTGACGCCCTCCACGTCCAAGACCTCGGTGTTGTGCGAGGTGTAGTCGTCGAAGAATGCCGTCACTTGGTCGCCGACGTCGAAGTACAAACCGTAGTTCAGGTCCCGGGCATCAACGGGGACCCGGTAGTAGGCGCCCTGGTCCTTGGCTCGGCTGAGCTCTTCACGCGTTGCGAGTGTCTCGTACAGCTTCTCGCCATGACGAGTCCCGATGACATCGACGTCCGCCTCGACACCGAACAGCTCACTCACGGCTATGGCCAGCGTCTCAATGGTGCTGGCCGGTGCCTTGCGGACGAAGAGATCCCCTTGGCTGGCAGCGGTGAATGCATGCTCGACGAGGCCCACTGCCTCATCGAGTGACATGAGGAAGCGGGTCATGTGCGGGTCGGTGACGCTCAGGCGAGATCCGTTGCGGATCTGCTCCACGAAAAGCGGAATGACAGAGCCACGGGAATACATCACGTTCCCGTACCGCACGCTGCTCACCACTGTCTGAGTCGTCAGGTTGTTGCGAGCGAACGCCTGCGCCGTCTTCTCCATCAAAGCTTTCGTCATTCCCATGGCGTTGATGGGGTAGACCGCCTTGTCGGTGCTCAGGCAAACGACAGCCGCAACCTCGTGCTCGTTTGCCGCCTCGATGACGTTGGAACTACCCAGAATATTCGTTTGCACCGCCTCGAGTGGGAAGAATTCGCAGGACGGAACCTGCTTGAGTGCAGCGGCGTGGAAGACGAAGTCGGCCCCGGCCATCGCTCGCTTCACGCTCGTGAAGTCCCGGACATCGCCAATATAGAACCGCACACGGTCGTCGTTCAGGGTGCGCCGCATGAGGTCCTGCTTAACCTCGTCGCGACTGAACACCCGAACCTCTGCGACGTCGGAGGCCAGCAGTCGGCGCGCCATCGCGGACCCGAACGAGCCGGTTCCTCCTGTGATCAGAACTCGTCGTCCGCTGACTGACCTCATGAGCGCTCCTTGATGAACTCGGCGACGAGGTCAACGACTTCGCCTATGACGGTGTCGCTGTGCTTGGAACCGCTCGGTAGGGCCAGCCCTCGATCGAAGAGCTGGTCGGCCACTCCAGTCAGAGCGGTTGCGCATCCCTTGAAAGCCGGCTGTTGGTGCATGGGCTTCCACACTGGGCGCGTCTCGATCTCACGGCCGGCCAGGTAGGCGCTGAGGTCCTGAGCATCCCACCCCGACCGATCAGGATTGACCGTGATAACGCTCAGCCAGCAATTGTCGTCGGAGTCGTCACCGCCGTCGAGCATTTCCACGCCGTCGACGGTCGCGAAAATTCGTCGATAGGTGTCGCGGATGTGCCGGCGTCGAGCGATCATTTCCTCGAGCCTGAACAGTTGAGCCGAGCCTAGGGCTGCCAGCACGTTGCTCAGCCGGTAGTTGTACCCCACTTCCGTGTGCTCGTAGTGAAGGGCAGGCTCACGTGCCTGGGTGCTGAGGTAGCGCGCTCGATCCGCGAACGACTTCTGGTCCGTGAGCAATGCGCCTCCCCCGCTCGTCGTCATGATCTTGTTTCCATTGAAAGAAAGCGCCGCAGCAACGCCGAACGATCCAGCGGGGCGACCCGCGTGATGAGCCCCGAGTGCTTCCGCGGCGTCCTCGATCATCGGTATCTCGAGTCGCTCTGCTTCCGGAACGAGTCGTGAGTAGTCCGCACACTTGCCAAAGAGGTCGACGGGAACGAAGCCTGCGACATGCCGGCCCGCCCGCCTCTGCTCGTCGACCGCTCTGGAGAACGCCTCCGGATCGACGTTTCCCGTACAGCGTTCGACATCCACGAAGCAAGGCTCCGCCTGTGTGTAGACGACGGCATTCGCGGTCGCGGCGAAGGTCAGGGTGGGAACGATGACCACATCACCAGGGCGCACTGCGATGCCGAGCAGAGCGAGGTGCAGTGCTGCCGTGCCGGATGTCATGCCGACGGCATATTTCGTGTCACATCGCGACGCCAGGCCCACTTCGAAGGCATCAAGATGGGGGCCCGCGGGGGCGACCCATCCGGAGCGCACTGCCTCGACCACAGCCACCTCCTCAGCCACGCCGACGTCCGGAGGGGACAACATCACGCGAAACGTCATTGGCTCGCACCCCTCGCAGCCAGTCCGGGGCGGTGGACAACCTGGCGGAGGGTGCGGGTCAGGTAGCGCAGATCCGTCCGCAGCGAGTAGCTCCGCACATACTCGACGTTCATCCTCACCTTGGCCGGGTAGACGACGGTTCTGTTGTAATGCTCAGGATCGGCAACGGTGGCCAACAACCCCTCCTCGTAGCGGTAGTGCAGGGTCGCGGGTCCCGTAATTCCTGGGCGAACTGAGAGGACGACTCGGTCCCCCCCGTCCAGCAGATCGGCGAACCCTGGTACGTCGGGGCGGGGACCGACGAGGCTCATGTCGCCGCGAACGACGTTTACGAGCTGTGGCAGCTCATCGAGCTTCATGGCTCGCAGCCGGCGACCGACGCTTGTGACCCGGGTGTCCTTGCTCGTAGTGACTGTGCTCTCGCCACTCGCCCGCATAGTGCGGATCTTGTAGAGGGTGAACAGTCGCCCGTCCTTACCGACCCGCTCCTGCGCGAAGATTCCGGACTGACCGGTGTCGAGGCTGGCAGCGAGCATGGAGCACAGGATGATCGGACTGGCCGCTGCGAGAGCCGGGGTCGCGATGGCCAGGTCCAGCGAACGCTTGATCCATCGCTGGCGGAGGCTCCACGGCACGGACTCAGACATAGCCGAGCTGCCCAAGGGTCGGCGACAACATTTCCTGAACCCGTGCAAGCTTGGACGCCTCGAGTGAAAGATGGCCCCTTCCGATGCTCGACGCGGAGACGCCGGCGACAGCCGACTCGAGGTCTACGGTGGGAAGGTCGAGGAACCTGAGGAGTTCGACAAGGCCGTCCTCTGGTCGGCGAACAAAGTCCTCATAGCGGAGGCGGTGCACCCGCTCGCACGGCAATCTCTCCAGCGCTGAATAGCTGCGCTCGATGCATCGGCGCCACTGAGCGGCGCAGACTTCATCGAGGCTACGGCTGCGGAGCATCTCATCGATTCCGTCGAAACGAGGCCCCCAGCTGCGCGTCCACGTGTCAGACGTCCCCCGCCAAAGAACGCGATTTGTGGCGAAGCGCAGGCCTGAGTACGCGAGGTCACTGGGGGGGACGAAGCGTGCCTTGCGGACGGTGTAAGACCAATCGACAGGGGCGTTCCACCGAGCCAGGGCCGACGCGGTGGCGTCGACGCCATCGCGAGTGATCAGGACGAACCGCGCACGCGGTAGAAGCGCGGCCACATAGTCGACACGCAGTGAGTTGGCGCACGTCTTCTCTACGACGGTGTGTCCGCCCTGCCGGCGACGTACCCGGTCGAATCGAGAACTGATGTAATGCTGCAGCCGACGGTCCGCCCGGTCGACGGGAATCTCGTCGGTGGGATGATCCCTGCTGCCATGCCGCCATACGGCATTGATCTCGTCGCACGGCCAAGTCACCACGCCTGGCCGACTGCTGAGCAGATCGCGGAGCATGTTCGTTCCCGACCTCGGTGCGCCGATGATTATGACCTCGCCCCTGGTCACGCCGCCTCCACCTGTGTCACCACGGCTTCGACCAGCCGGGACCACCGCAGAAGCGTGGTGTCCTTGTCGAAGAGAGACGCGCCGTTTGCGCGCGCTCGCGAGCGCATTTCGGTCAGTAGCCCGGGTTTGTCGTTCAGCCTGTCAAGTGCCTGCGCCAACAACTCCGCGCTCCCCGGAGGAACGCCAAAACCGAGCCCTTCGTGCTCCAGCCGCTCGACGAGCTCACAACCGGTCTCCACCACGGCGAGGACGGGACAACCTTCGGCCAAGTACGTCATTGTCTTGCTCGGGTATGCGAACCGATGGATCCCACTCGTGAGACTCACGAGACCGAGGTCTGCCGATGCGATCAGGGCCCGCGCGGACGCCACATCCTGATGCGGGACGAAGTCAACGTCGATGCCGTCCATGACGGCCGCCTGCTTCTTGAGGTCGTCAACAGCTACACCGTCTCCCATCAGGGTGAGGTGCACGCGAGCGCGTTGGACTTTGCCGAGTGCCTCTATCACCGTCTCCAGGCCCTGGAAGCGACCGACGTTTCCGGCGAACACGACATGGATCCGACCGTCACTGACGATCCTGGCGGGAGTAACCGGCGACTGGGTGGCCCGTCCGAGCTCGAAGTTATTGATCACGTGCAGCGCGATCGGCCGGGAAGTATCCCGCCGACGAAGCGACTCGGCCATATCTCTTGACAAGACGACTACGGCGGCTGCCGTCTCACATGTCATCCGGTCGAGCCACTGCAGCGTCCGAAAGACCAGCGGATGGCTGAACTCGCCCGACACGCGGCCAATCTCCGGATGGATATCCATGCAGTGGTAGACAAATTTTCCGCCCCGAAGACGCGCGGCTCTCGACGCTGCCCAGGCCAGCACCACCGGTGGCGCTGTTGAGGTCATCACGACGTCGAACTTCCGACGGGTGGTCAAGATGCGAACCGCCACCAAGGCACTGAAGGCCACAATGTTGACCGGCACCAGCCACCGGCGACCGTGCTCGCGTGGAAGTGCGATCCTCCGTACCTGAACGCCGTCCACCTGCCCTCGAGCCGGAGCCTTTCCCTTGGGCTCGGATCGCTTGTACGACGGCTGACTGGACATCACCTCGACGTCGAGGCCGTCCGACATCCATTGGTTAACGATGTCGCGCAGCATTGACGCATAGGGCGGAGAGTCCGGCCAATAATATCGATGAACCGCGAGGACTTTCACGGCACGAGATGAGCTAGCTCGCACGCTGAAGGCTCCCCTCAGCCGTCTCTCCCACTCGGAGGGCTTTGCATTCTTCGACGAGCGCGTGAGTCAGGTTCCCTCTTTCGACAGATAAGTCGATATCGCGAGCGACACGCCTGGACATCGGCGGAACCCCTACATGTGACACGAGGGGGTGCACCGGCCGCTCGTCGGGCTCACCGGCTCCGAACAAGACCTCGTGCATCTTCTCTCCCGGACGAAGGCCGGTGTACTGGATGTCCACGGGCTTCCCAGAGAGCTTGATCAACTGCCGGGCAACGTCATCGATGCGTACCGGGCTGCCCATGTCCAGCACCAAAGCCTCTCCGTCGCGACCGATCGCAGCGGCTTGGATGACTAACTCGACCGCCTCCTGGACCGTCATGAAGAAGCGCGTGACCTCGGGATCAGTCACCGTTACGGGGCCGCCGGACGCAATTTGCGATGTGAACGCTACGAGCACCGACCCGCGGCTACCCAACACGTTGCCGAATCGCACGCTCAGGTACGTGCCCGTGGCCTCCGCGGCCACAGAGGCCGTGAGGCGTTCCGCCATGCGCTTCGAGTAGCCGAGAACGCTGCAAGGGTCCGCAGCTTTGTCGGTGGAGATATTGACGAAAGTCTCCACGTCGTTGTCCCGCGACGCCTCCAGCACCGTCAAGGTGCCCCAGACATTCGTCTTGACTGCCTCACCTGGGTATTGCTCCAGGAGAGGCAGGTGCTTGAGCGCCGCCGCGTGAAAGACGATCTGTGGTCTCCGAGTGTTGAAGAACTCGTTCACGAAGTCCCCGTCGCGGATGTCACCGAGCACAACCTCGGTTGAGTCGAGCAGCGCTCGACCGTGGAGCGACAACTGAACCGCGTGCAGCGCGGACTCGTCCCTGTCGAGCATTATCAGCTCCGATGGACCGTACTTGTGGATCTGGCGACACAGCTCAGACCCGATGGATCCGCCAGCGCCGGTGACCAAGACGCGTCGACCGGTCAGGCACCCGGCGATGGACTTCACGTCCGTCTCCACCTGGTGGCGACCGAGCAAATCCTCCATATTGATGTCCCGGACCGAGGTGATGTCGACCCGCCCGTCCAGCAGGTCGTTGACGCCAGGGACCACCTTGACATCCAGACCCGCGGCGACGGCGTCCTGGGTGATGGCCCGAATCGCCGTCCCGGCAAGGCTGGGAATAGCCACGACGAGAAGTGAGGCGCCCGAGCGTTCCACGGCGGCTCGGAGGTCGCGCGAGGTACCTAGCACCTGTACGCCGTAGATCCGAAGGTGACGCTTGTTCAGGTCGTCATCGAGCAGACCGACAGGCTCCCAGCTTATGTCGGTGGCCCGCCGGGTGAAACCAGACTCCGTCGCGCGCCGCATGGAGCGGATCAGTTGGCGCCCACCATCACCGGCTCCGAGAATGAGAACCGGCACCGAGCCAGCGACTGGTTGGGACCGACGAGCCGCCTCCTCTGCCTGTCTCCACACGGCACGCCCGGTGCCCATTAGGGCGACGGCCACGAACACCGCGATCAAGGGGACGGAGCGAGCGACCATCGGTGGGCTGAGCACTAGGTTGACCGCGAATACTCCGGTCCCGGCTGCGCTCGCGACCAGACCGAGGGTGACCATCTCCTCCAGGCTCGCCAGCTCGGCGCGGCCATGGTGCAGTCTCTGACGCCAGCCGAGCGCCGTATAGACGACTGAGACGAGGGCCCAGACCCCGACCAGAGGCGCCCAGCGGACGTTATTGGTGTCGAAGTCCACTCGCCCTAGGGCAGCGACGCCAAGGCCGGCCCCCCAGGCCAGAGAGTCGAACGCTGTCAGGAGGAGGTGCCGTCGCTTGCGCAGCTCCTGCGCGTTGCCCCTGCTGAGCACCAAGTCCCCCTGAATCATTGCTAGACCGAGACGAACTCACGCATTGAGGGCGTAGTGTTAGCGTTCGTGCACGTAGAGTCATCAGTCTACGGGCAACGCATTCTTTCTGGATCCAAACGAGCGCATGAAGTCGGAGAAACTGACGTCGGCTTCAAGCAAGGAGAGTTCACACCGTGGAGCTGCGCGACTACCTGAAGGTGATGGCACGCCGGTGGAAGCTGATCGTCGCCTGCATGGTCCTGGCTGTCGCGGCAGCCGCGGTGGTGACGATGCACGCCACACCGCAGTACGCCTCTACCTCAAGACTGTTCATATCGACGCCCTCCGGCGGCTCTTCGGACGCCTATCAGGGGGGCCTGTTCTCCCAGCAGCGCGTCGCCTCCTACGCGGACCTGGTCACAGGCCAGGACTTGGCGCAGCGAGTCATCAAGAATGAGCATCTTTCCGAGTCGCCCGCCGCGCTCGCGGGACAGATCACGAGCAACGTCTCTCCTGAGACGGTCATCCTCGAGGTCACCGTGACCGACCCGGTGCCGGCCCGCGCTCAGCAGCTCGCCGGCGCAGTCGCGACCGAGTTCACGCACTTCGTCACCCGGCTGGAAACCTCGCCAGGCAAGTCGACCTCACCGATCAAGGCGACCGTCGTCGACTCCGCTGACCTTCCCGGCAGTCCCGTCTCGCCGAAACCGATTCGCAACCTCGGCCTTGCGGCTGTGATCGGGCTGCTGCTGGGCCTCGGCCTAGCCGTGCTGCGCGAGACGCTGGACACCACCGTGAAGTCGGCACAAGACATCTCCGACACCATCGACACGGCCCTGCTCGGCACGGTGCAGTACGACTCCAGTGCGGCCAAGAAACCCCTTGTCACCGATCTCGACTCTCACGCTCCCCGAGTCGAGGCTTTCCGGGTTCTCCGTACCAACTTGCAGTTCATCAACGTCGACCGCGACTCCAAGGTGGTCGTCGTGACGAGTGCGCTGCCTGCGGAGGGCAAGTCGACCACCACCATCAACCTTGCCGTCACGCTGGCACAGACCGGCCAGCGAGTCCTGTTGGTCGAGGGCGATCTGCGTCGTCCCAAGCTGCCGGAGTACCTCCATCTCGAGCCTACGGTGGGCTTGACCACCGTGCTGATAGGAAAGATCGGGCTCGAGGAGGCCACCCAGCCATGGGGCAGCGACGGCTTGCACGTCATCACCAGTGGAAGCACTCCCCCCAACCCGGCCGAGCTCTTGCAGTCACAGGCGATGGAGACCATGCTCGCCAAGGCGCGCACGGACTACGACATCGTCCTTATAGACGCTCCCCCCCTGCTGCCGGTCACCGACGGTGCACTCCTGGCGGCGCAGGCGGACGGTGCGATCCTCGTGGTCCGGCAGGGTAAGACGACGAGGGACCAGCTCGCGGAGGCTCACCAGCGTTTGGTCTCTGTCGAGGCGAGGGTGCTTGGCTCAGTGCTCAACATGACTCCCGAACGCGGCGCCGACAGCTACTCCTACGGCTACGGGTACGGCCCGGTGCCAGCAACTCGCTCGATCTTCACAGGCCGACGCGTCAAGGAGCGCTGATACGAGGCTGAGGAAGGCGGGTGGGTTGGCTTCGGAGCCCGATAATCGACGAGCAGGGGTTTGACTTGTGACAGGCTTGTTCAGGACACCTTCGTCCTCGCCTAGATCGAGCGCCGACGACCGAGCAGGCGTTCGGCCGCTCTGGCAGGTACTCGTGGTTGCTCTTGTTGTGCTCCTCACCGGCGTGGGTATCGGCGTCGTCGGATCGAGAAGCGCAGATCAGGAGCTCCAGTCCGCCAAAGGGCAGATCACGGCCCTCGACTCCCAGCTCGCGGCCGCAGAAGCCAGCAATGTCATCCTCACCCGGGACAGCGCTTCCCTCAAATCCGACAACGGGTCCCTTCAGAAGGACAAGAGCACGCTTGACAAGCAGAACAAGGCGTTGGTGGATAGGGCCGCGAGATTGAAGGCCTCTGCAAAGTCCGCCTTGGGCGATGCGCGTGCGGCCGCCGCCAAGCTCAAGATCAGGCAGGCCCAGCTCGATACACGTGAGCGCCAGCTCAACGCTGCCAAGACTGCGTTGGACCGCAGGCAACGAGCGGTTTCGGCGCTGGAACGGTCGTGGAAGGCGGGGACCATCCCCGGTGACGGAGTCTTTGTCGTAGGCACCGACATCATCGCCGGCGTATACCGAGCGGACTCCAGCCCATCAGGAAGGTGCTACTACGCCCGGTTGAGTGCGTTGAGCGGAGGGAGTCCCCGCAACGTCATCGCCAGCAGCCATGTCGTCGGCCCGCTCACCATCAACGTCCATCCCACTGACACCGCCCTCGAGCTGAGGGGCTGCGCTGACTTCCACAAGGTGAGGTGACGGCCAAGTGACTCCATGCCCGCCCGAGCGCAATGAAGCACGTTATGAGCAGGAGGCTTTGCCCACCTGAGTGGTACCGGTACCGGGCAGGCCGGGTGTGGCATCCACCGTCACCGCTCCCGCCTGATGTGGTCCTGTCGTCACATCGAAGCTGAGCGTGTGTGCCTGTCCGGGAGCGAGGTCGACCGTCTGAGCGGCGACAGCCCGACCGTCGTGTTCGAACGAGGCGGAGATCAGGCTCCTGCCATCGATAATCCTCCGGCTGCCGACGTGCCCACCCACTGGTGCGTAGAGCAGCACGTTCGTGCGGATCGAACCGGGAGTGGCACCGAAGCCTGGGCCGATGACCGACACCGGGAGAGAGGCCGCCTCCGGCGGAGCCGTCGACTTCATCGCAACCGTCACCTGAAGGTGCTGCACACCACTGGCCGAACAGGAGGTCGACTTCACCGAGACGTCGTAGTCGAGGTAGTAATCCATCTTCGACCCAGTCCCGTCGTTCAGGTAGACCCCCACGTGCGGTGACGTCGTAGCCTTCGTCGGTAGTGCCCCGGAGAGCTCGGTGGACGACAGTTGGGCCTGCTCGGCCGGGTGGTCGGACCAGACCAGAGTGCGATGCTCGTCTGCGGCACGCCGAATTCCGTCGAGGACCGCATGCGGGTCGCCCTGCCCTCCCATCACTCCGGCGAAGACACTTTGCGCTGCACTGGCGAAGAACGCGTTCTGGCGGTCCAGGTTGGGCTCGTCGAGATACGTCTGATTAAGGAGCAGCTGGACGGCGTTGTCGGCGGTCAGCTGCTGCCCGTCCTTGACTGTGATCGGACCAGTCCCTCCCAGCAGGTACGACAGGGCGACCGGGTCGGTCGATACGACGCCGTCGACGTTCTGACCTGTCTCGCGCTGCCACATCGCCTGAGCGATCTGCGCGGTGCGTGGGAAGTCGGGCGTGAACGTGATGTCCGCCGGGTAGACGCCCAGCTTGCCGGTGAACAAGGCGTTCTCGTCGCTTGTGAGCGGCAGAACGGGTTGCTTATAAGTGCCGAGCGATCCTGCTGAGCCCTGCCTCTGCAGACTCACGGCACCGTGCAACGCCGTGATGGTCGCGACGGCGCCGGGGATGCCACCCGTGGCCCGGATCTCCGCATTGTTCTGGAACATCACGAGGTAGGTACGCGGACCGTCGGCTCCCAGCATCGGTGGTAGCAGAGTCGCCGCCTGGGATGCTCGGGCGGTCAGTGAGCTCGCTTCGACGAGCTTCGACTCGAGCTCGCGAACAGGGCTGGCGACCTGAGGCATCAAGGCGTCGGGGTGAAGGGTCCGAACCAGCGCGAGATCCTTGACCAGAGAGGCGTCGGCGGTCACGAGAAGGGGGGCTATCCGCTGGATCTCCGCAAGCGGGACGCGTCCGTTCGTGGGTTGTAGGTCGCTCGCCGACATCGAGGTGCTTGCGTCGACGAGAGCCGGCAGGACGCCCTGTGCGACGTTGTCGACAACGTCGGTGACGGTGCGTACGGCCGTCACGTCGTCGCCGATGACGGGGGCCTTGCTGGCCAACCACCAGATCGGACCGGCGGTGTTGTGCTGAGCCTTGAGCGTGGCCTCTTGGGCGGCGTAGAGAGACTCCTGGGCTGCGGATGCGTCCCCGGCGGCCACAGCGGTGGTGAGGTCGTTCAGGTGCCGGTTGGCCGCGTTGAGCGCGTCGCGAGCCTGCATGGCCTGGTAGACGGTGAACCCGGCGACCACGACGACCGCGAGCAAGCCGAGGAGCGCCCAACGGACGAGGGTGCCGCCCAGCCGACGGCGCCTACGCCCATGGCCGCGGTCTTGTGAGGATGAGGATGAACGTGGTTCAGGCACGTCTCACGCCCCCGAGTGGGAGTAAGACGTGCCCGACCTGTGAGCCGGCGTCAGTCACGCTCAGCGGTTGTGACGGTGGTGGTGGTGATGACGGCGCTCGGTGACCTTCAGGAACTCGACTCCGGACCGGCTGGCTGCCCACCTGGAGCAGTAGGCCGGGAAGTACTCCGCTCTCGCGGCGTAGAGACCTGCAGCGAGGTGGCGGGGGATCGAAACCCTGGCCCGTCCACCGGCGAGGTGCCCGTAGAGCCGCACCACTCCCCCGGCACCGCTTGTCCGCTCCAAGGTGACGCCGACCGAGCCCTGGGCCTCCGTCCGGCCCGTGGACCGCACCCGAACTGAGGCATAGTTGTGCTGACCCTGGCTCACACGGCTGTCGCCGAAGCGCAGAGTCGTCATGGTGTAGACCGAGCCTGGGTAGTTGGAGCAGTCCGCGCCACTGCTCGAGGACGGGCTAGCCATCGACTGGCTCACGGGTGCAGCCTGAGCCGCACCGAACCCGCCGCCTGAAAGGACCAGACCAGCCGCTGCGATGATGATGGTTCTCTTCATGGGGACCCCTGTGTGACGGTGATGAGCGCTAGTGCTCGACGTTTGTTGCTCCGGGCGAAGGCAGGTTCCGCTGTGCCTGACGAGATCTCAGATTAGCAGCATTATCACCGTTTGTCACCTTTCCTTTACACAGAGTCATATTTTGTGCGGGGAGGCGCCTAGGTCGTTCACCGTGCCGTGAAGCCGACCTGTCGTCAGAGCCGTCGATGTCGGGGTGCAAAGGCCCGGCTGACGGCTCCGGTGCTTGCCTGCACCATCTCGGCTGTGGCTCGGTGCACGTCGGCGTCGTGCCCGTACGGGTCTGCCAGGTCGTACGTTTCGAGCCGTGCCGCTCCGCGACGTGCGGCGGCTCGGCGCACCACCTCGCGGGGATCGCCCGCTGACCCATCCGGCTCCGGCGTCGCGGAGACGAGATGGGCGAACTCAAGCAGGGTGAAGGTTCTGCGCAGAGCTTGAGGCACGTCCTGCAGCACGGCTCGGCGGTGGTCCGTCGTCGCAGTCAGGATGATGTCGGCCCGTACCGCGAGCTCGGCGGTGAAGGACCTGGCACGGAAGTTACTCGGGTCTCCACCCAGCCTCCGCAGCTCGGCGGCCGCGGACGGGTCCATCGCGGCCCCGTCCCACCCGCGGATGCCGGCGCTGCTGACCTCGAACCGCAAGGCCGACTCCGGCTCGTACGCAGCTGCGAGCTCGGCGCGCAGCAGGTATTCCGCCATCGGTGAGCGACAGATGTTCGCGGTGCAGACGGCCAGGACAGTGAACACGCCTGGCTGCGCGTCCTCCTGCGTATCTGAGCCCCCCATGTATCCAGTCTGACCGCCCGAAGGGCGCTCCCGCGGGTAAACACGGATGAGTCCTCGCATCGGTGCTGTCACACTCTGGGTCATGGCTCAAGACGACGCTCTGATCGAGCGGCTCGAGATGTACTACGACGCCGTACCCCGCCCGCGGAGCCGCACGGAGGAGTGCGGCCCCTTCACCCTGTTCCTGGCCACGTCGGGATGGCCCTACTACGCGCGGCCACGTCTCGGCCAGGCGGCGAGCGCCACGCCCGACGACGTCCGGCAGGTGCTCCGCCGGCAGCAGGAGATCGGGGTACCGCAGGCGCTCGAATGGGTCGACGAGATGACGCCAGGTCTCGCCGAGACTGTCGAGTCCGTGGGTGTTGCCGTCGCGCGCTGCCCGCTCCTCGTGCTCGAAGGGACGCCGAGAGGCTACGCGGGGAGCGCACGGATGCTCGAGCCGGCCGACCGCGACACCGTGGTCGCGTCGAGGGCAGCCGTCTCGATCGGCTTCACCCACGGGGGAACGGCGACCGGCGACGAAGGGATCGCGGAGCGGGACGCCGCCATGAAGTCGACCTTCGCCCAGGTCGACGAGGCGCTGGCGGCCCGTGTCGTGGCCGGGGACATAAGATTCGCGGGAGCCTTCGTGCCCGCCGAACCGGAGCTCGGCCCTGTCGGCGGAGGCAGCTACACGCCTGTGGGTGGAGTCGCGGAGATTGCCGGCGTCGCTGTGCTACCGGCATTCAGGCGGCGCGGCCTGGCAGTCCAGCTCAGCCATGTGCTGGCGGCCGACGCCCTGGGCCGGGGCGTCAGCACGGTGTTCTGCTCTGCTCAGTCCGATGACGTGGCACGCGTGTACGAGCGCGTCGGATTCCGCCGCGTCGGCACCGCGTGCATCGCCGAGGTCAACCCGGATCACGGGTGAGGCAGCCGATGTAGGTGGCAGGGACGTCGCAGCGTTGCTGGGTCAGCACCCCTCGCCCGTCAGAGGCCGAGCGTCTCGCTCGCCCGCTGGACCCCCTCGACCCGTGCGGTCATCTTCTGGAACGCGATGTCACGCGCGAAGTCGGGTGAGCCGTGCTTGGGCTTCTGGTCGATGCTGAAGGGCGAGAAGCCACAGTCGTCGGTCGCGCCGAGCCGCTCCTTGGGGATGTACCGTGCGGCGGTGACGAGCTCCTCGGCAATCTGGTCGGCGGTCTCCACGGTGGGGTTCAGCGGGTCGACGACGCCGATGAAGCAGATCTGCGGAACGCCGTTGGCGTCGTCGCGGCTGTGCTCCGCCACCAGACGGTAGACCCGCTCCCTGTCGGGCTCGCTGGCGAGCTGCATGAGGAAGTAGCCCGCGTTCATCGAGAACATCGACGGCAGTAGTTCGGCATAGTCGACATCGGCACTGTGCACCGAGTCCATGTCTCCGCCAGGGCAGGTGTGCACCCCGAGGTTGGCTCGCTCCTCCGCCGAGAAGCGGTCGATGACCCGGTTGTTGAGCTCGATGAACTGTTCGAGCATCGCCCGGCCGGTCCATGGGTTGCGTGGGTCGTTCTTGCAGGCGAGCCGGCCTTCGGTGAAGTCGATCGAGACGCGGGTGGCACCGGCAGCGAACGCCCGCCTGATGTCCTGCTCGGCCTGGTCGCACAGGTCGGACAGGAAGTCCTCCCGCGGGTAGCCGTCGATCTGCTCGTCGAGCGGGTAGAGCAGCGCCAGCATCGACGGGGCGATCACCGCCTGCTTGAGCGGCTTCGTGGCCAGCGGCACGGCCTTCTCGACATACGACGACGCGAACGTCTTGTAACGGAAGGGGCCTCCGGTCAGCCGTGGCAGCTGGCGGTGGTGGCCGTCGTCGAAGATGGCGAAGTACTGACCATCGGCTTCGAGGTGGTCCGCCAGCCCTGTTCCGGCGAGCGTGTCTGTGATCGGGTACGTCGCGAAGCTCGACGCCCGCTGCTCCCCGTCGGACACGATCGGCGCTCCGGTCGCCTCCATCCGCTCGATGGAGTCGCGGCAGGCGGCGTCCTGCTCGGCGGCCAGGTCCTCGAACGAGGCGGTGCCGGCGTCATACGCGGCAAACGCCTCCTGTAGGCGGGTCGGTCGCGGCAGCGAACCGACATTCTCAGTGGGGATCGACATGGGGCTCCTCTCGGCTCGACAGCTGCGGCCGGCCCTCGACCGCGTGCCAGCCGCACCATATCCGCATCCGGCCTCAGCGCGGCGCCGAGCGGTTGACTGCTGAGATGACCGCCCGGAGAGACGCCGTGACGATATTCGCGTCGAACCCGACTCCCCAGAGCACCTGCTCACCCACAGCGCACTCGACATAGGCCGCAGCGATCGCGTCGCCTCCAGAGGACAACGCGTGCTCGGCGTAGTCGAGCACGCGCACGTCGAAACCGAGACCGCTGATCGCGGAGACGAACGCGGCGATCGGGCCGTTGCCCTCGCCCTCGAGCGTGTGACCCTCTCCGTCGACGTACACGTTGACCATGAGCGCGTCCCGCTCCCCTGCGGCCGCCGACGTGTGCACGGAGTTGAGCGCCAGCGGGGTACGGCGGTCGAGGTACTCGGCCTCGAACGCGGCCCAGATGGCGTCCCCTGATATCTCGCCGCCGTCGGTGTCGGTGAGCTGTTGCACGAACCGGCTGAACTCGATCTGGAGTCGGCGCGGCAGCTCGAGTCGGTGCTCGGCCTTGAGGATGTACGCGACCCCGCCCTTGCCCGACTGGGAGTTGACGCGGATCACGGCCTCGTAGGAACGCCCGACGTCCTTGGGGTCGATCGGCAGGTAAGGCACCTCCCACCTGGCGTCGCTCATGGGGACGCCGTCCGCCTCGGCCTCCCGCTCCAGCGCCTCGAGCCCCTTCTTGATGGCGTCTTGGTGAGAGCCCGAGAACGCGGTGTAGACGAGGTCACCGCCGTAGGGGTGGCGCTCGTTGACCGGCAGCTGGTTGCAGTGCTCCACAGTGCGCCGGATCTCGTCGATGTGGGAGAAGTCGACCATCGGGTCGATGCCCTGGCTGAAGAGGTTCAGCCCGAGCGTGACGAGGCAGACGTTGCCTGTGCGCTCTCCGTTCCCGAACAGGCAGCCTTCGATCCGGTCGGCCCCGGCGAGGTACCCGAGCTCCGCAGCGGCGACCGCCGTACCTCGGTCGTTGTGAGGGTGGAGAGAGAGCACGACCGAGTCACGAAATGCGAGGTGACGGTGCATCCACTCGATGGAGTCGGCGTATACGTTCGGGGTCGCCATCTCGACCGTCGCGGGCAGGTTGACGATCGTCTTGCGGTCGGGGGTCGGTCCCCACACGTCGTTGACCGCGTTGCACACATCGACGGCGAACTCGAGCTCGGTACCCGTATAGGACTCGGGTGAGTATTCGAAGTGGATCTCTGTGTCGCCCATGTCCTCGGACAGCTTCTGGCAGACCTGCGCCCCCCGGACCGCGATGTCGCGGATGCCGTCCGTGTCGAGACCGAACACCACCCTGCGCTGAAGGGTCGACGTCGAGTTGTAGAGGTGGACGATGGCCTGCCGAGCGCCGCGGACGGACTCGAATGTGCGCTCGATGAGCTCCTCACGTGCCTGAGTGAGCACCTGGATCGTCACGTCGTCGGGTACGAGGTCGTCCTCGATGATCTGCCGCACGAAGTCGAAGTCGGTTTGGCTCGCCGAGGGGAAGCCGACCTCGATCTCCTTGTAGCCCATCGAGACGAGAAGCTCGAACATGCGTCGTTTGCGGTCCGGCCCCATCGGGTCGATGAGCGCCTGGTTGCCGTCGCGCAGGTCGACAGCACACCACCGCGGCGCCGCGGTCATGATATTCGTCGGCCAGGTGCGGTCGGGGAGCCGGATCGGCGTGAACGCCTGATAACGCTCGAAGGGCATACGGCTTGGGTGTTGTGGGTGGAGGGCCATGTGCGGGCTGCTTTCGGGAAGAGAGGCGGCTGGCGCCGGAGCAGCAGGTCGCCCGCGGCGAGGGGGTCCGGCTCAGCGAACCTCGCCGCGGCGACTAAGGAGGAGCGCGCGCGCGTCATCCGACATGGCCCGGTCAGGTTAACACGGCGCCGCCTTCGCCCGAGCGTGAGCATAGGCGCCCAGGCCAGCTCCTGGGCGAGCGGGCGCCGATACCAGGCCACCCCCTGCCACCCCCTGCCACCATCTGCCACCCCCTGCCAAGAGGGCGGATATGCCCCGTCGAAAGAGCGCATATGCCCCGTCGAAAGGGCGAGGATGCTCCGCAGGCGGCGCAGGTCTCCCGCCGCCCGGCAGGGTCGTGACTCTCCACTCCTACGTGGCCTCGCACACGTGGCTGCCCGGGTCGGCGGAGCGCCTCACCTAGAGTTGACGGAATGTCCGTAGTCCGCCTGGCCACGACGCGAGGGTGGAGAGCGTCGATCATGGCAATTGGACTGCTCGGCTCGCTCATGCTGAGCAGCTGCAGCGGGTCGGCCGATACGGGAGCGTCCACCGCGACCGACCCCGTCAGCAGTTCGACGACAGCGACCACTCCGCGGGTGTCGGCTTCGAGCTCCCAGCCCACCAAGCCGCCTCCACCGCCGCCACAGCAAGCAGAGTGTCGCGACTTGACCTTCGCTGATATCGCCCTGTTCTCCGATTCGACGAAGCCGACTCCCTGCTCTCAGCCGCACACGTCATACACATTCGCTGTGCAACAGCTTCCGGCGGAAGTCTCGTTCGACGGCGTTCAGACGAGCAATCACTCTGTCCAGAGCGCAGCGGCCGAGCGATGTCACTCCGCCTACGTATCGTTCATCGGCGGCAACGCAGAGACACGGGCGCTTTCACGGTTGACGGTCACCTACTTCTTGTCCAACCAAGAAGGGTTCGACCTCGGGGCGCACTGGATCCGATGCGACATCGTCGCGTTGAAGTCCGCGACGTCGCTTGCGGAGCTACCCGCGAGGCTGCAGAGAATTCTCGACAGTTCCAGCGCACTTGCGACATACGGCGTCTGCTCAGACGGGCAGCCAAGTGCGTCGGGTTCCAAGTTGGTGATGTGTACTGAAAAGCACACGTATCGAGCGCTGGCCGTTATCCGCCTGGGCCCGAAGGGGGCGGCTTACCCGGGGAAGGGTCCCGCCCGCGACGCGGGTAGGCAGCGCTGCCAGGACCTTGTCGCGCATGATCTGGGCGTGAGCGGCGGCTTCACATATAGCTGGACCTACCCGTCGGAGTCGGACTGGACGGCCGGACAGCGGTTCGGCTACTGCTGGAACGAGACACAGTCCTGACGCACGTGCATCTTCGCCCTCTCGGCGCAATGGCACACCGCCGTCTTTAGCCAGCCAGAGGAGAGTCGCAGCGACCAGTGATCGCTACCGCGGGTCTGAGGGGGTCAAAAACCGAGGCGCCTCAGCTGCTTCGGGTCCCGCTGCCAGTTCTTCGCCACCTTGACGCGGAGGTCGAGGTAGACCGGCGTACCCAGGAGCGACTCGATCTGGCGCCGAGCCGACGATCCGACCTCCTTGAGCCGAGATCCCCCTTGCCCGATCACGATCGCCTTCTGGCTCGGCCTCTCGACGAAGAGGTTGGCGTGAATGTCGAGAAGGGCTCGATCGTGCGGTCGGCCCGGTCGCAGGCCCATCTCCTCGACCACGACCGCTATGGAGTGCGGCAGCTCGTCGCGAACGCCTTCCAGGGCCGCCTCGCGTACAAGCTCGGCGACCAGCGTCGCCTCGGGCTCGTCGGTTAGCTCTCCCTCGGGATAGAGGCGGGGCCCCTCCGGAAGTCTTGCCACCAGCAAATCCTCGAGCAGCGACACCTGACTGCCATCGACAGCGGAAACGGGGAGAATCTCTGCCCACTCGATTCCCGTCGACGAGGTGAGCCCATCGATCGCCGAGAGGTGTGACGCCATCCTGTCGGAGCTGACCAAGTCGCTTTTCGTGACGACGGCGAGCTTCGGTGTGCGCTGGATCTTCGCCAGCTCACCAACGAGAAAACGGTCGCCGGAGCCGATCGGCTCATCTGCGGCGAGGCATACGACCACCGCGTCGACTTCCGACCAGGCCGCTCGCACCACGTCGTTGAGGCGCTCACCGAGCAGGGTCCGGGGCTTGTGCAGGCCTGGGGTGTCCACCAGGACGAGCTGGGCATCGGGCCTGTGCACGATTCCTCTGATGGCGTGCCGGGTGGTCTGGGGGCGCGATGAGGTGATGGCGATCTTGCTGCCTACGAGCGCGTTCGTCAGTGTCGACTTACCGGCATTGGGACGCCCGACGAGGCTCGCGAAACCGCTCCGGTGGCCACTGGGCTCAGATGTCACGAGTGCGATTCTGCACTACTAACGTGCGGCATACTCGCCCTCTCGGCGGGTCGGATTCGCCCTCTCAACGGCACGGGGGGATTCTTGGCCGCTCGACGGGCGGGTCCGACGCTCCGGCCACCCGGATCATCACCACCAGCGCAGCCAGAAGAATCGCGCCACCCAGCCAGCTCACTACCGGTAGCCGCTCACCGAGGACGACCACACCGAGACCCGCCGCGACCAGCGGCTCCGCGAGGCCGAGCGTGGCAGCGACTGCCGGTGCCACCGTACGCAGGCCGCGGTTGAACAGGCTGTAGGCGACAACAGTGGCCACCAGCGCCAGGTACACCACCATGGCGGCCCCCGAACCGGTCCCGACCCAGGCGAGGCTCGACAGCACGAGCGCCGGTGACAGACAGACCGCCGCGACGGCGAAGATCGCCGCCAGCTTCACCTCTATGGCGATGTCGGACGTGCCGAGGGCTGTGCTCGCCACGATGAACGTCGCGTACGACGCGGCCGCGCCGAAGGCGAAGAGCACGCCGGAGACCGACGCCCCGGAGCCGAGTCCCCGGCTGAGCAGCGCGACCAGTCCGACCACGGCGAGTCCGGTCGCGGCCAGCCAACCTCTGGTGACGTGGCGGGCCAGCAGTCCGGTGAGGATCGGCGTGCACCCGATAGCCACAAGGGTGCCGAGTGCGACGCCAGCCTGGGTGACCGCCGACAGGAAGGTCACATTGAACGACGCCTGGGCGAGCCCGGCCACCCAAACCGGCCGCAGCCGCCAAACCCGGCTCGGCGACAGCGACAGTGAGCCGTGCCGGGCCGAGGTGAGGCCGATCAGCAGCAGCGCCGCCAGCACCAGCCGAACGGCGGAGACGGAGACCGCCGGCGCGGCAGGTCCCAGCACACGTGCAGTACCGATGGTGCCGAAGAGGAGGGCGCCGCAGATGACATACAGGGCACCGTGCCACGCGGTCGAACCGCCTGCGTTGGCACGCGCAATCCGACTCACCGGCGCGTCGGCGCCCACGTCGTACTCGTCACGCGTTGTAGCAGGTCGAGGTTCCCCTCACGTCGTCACCACGTCGTTCACGGCACCGGAGGAGTCCGCACGGTAGATGGGTACCCCCTCGCCGGCGAAGTCCCGCACGACGTTCTCGTCACTGACGGGACGGACCAACACCTCGGAGACGACGACAGCCGCCTCCAGCCCCTTCACACCACTGCTGGCCGCCATCGCGACGGCGACCTGGAGCGCCGACAGCTGGAGTGAAGGAAGGTCGACGCCTGCCGCGCTGTACGTGCGGCCGTCCGTGTCCCGTACGGCGGCGCCGTCACTCGACTGGGCCCGGGCACGGTGGGCTCGGGCAAGCGTGAGGAGTTTCGCGTCCTCCGGGTCGTCCAGCTCGTAGGGAGGCCGTTCCCCGCCATAGGCGCCGCCGAACACCATGTCGGAGCTCATCTCAGCGCATCGCTCTCGACATCCGCACCGTGCCGGGGTGCGGAGTCGACTTCGTGGACCGCAACCGGCTTCACGACCACGGTCACGACCTTGTTGCGGCGCCCGGCCAAGGACTCCGCCTGGAAGTGAAGTCCCTCGCACACCACCTCCGCCCCAGGAATGGGGACCCGACCGAGGTGTTTCGCCATCAGGCCGCCTACCGTCTCCACGTCCTCGTCGTCGATCTCGACTCCGAAGAGGTCCCCGAGCTCGTCGATATCCAGTCGGGAGCTCACCCGTACGGCTCCGCCGGACAGGTGCTCGACCGCGGCGGGCTCCATGTCGTACTCGTCGGTGATCTCGCCGACGATCTCCTCCAGCAGGTCCTCGATCGTCACGAGACCGGCCGTGCCGCCGTACTCGTCCACGACGATCGCGGCGTGGGTGCGCCGGGCCTGCATGTCACGGAGCAGCTGGTCGGCCGGCTTCGAGTCAGGGACGAACAGTGTGGGGCGCATCACCGTCTCGACCCGCTCGGTCGTCTCGGCCTCGTGGTTGTCGAAGACGCGCTTGGTCACGTCCTTCAGGTAGGCCACGCCGATGATGTCGTCGAGATCGCGCCCGAGCACCGGGATGCGGGAGAAGCCGCTTCGCAGGGCGAGGGACATCAGCTGCCGCAGCGTCTTGTGATGCTCGATGAACACCATGTCGGTGCGGGGCACCATCACCTCCCGTGCAAGGGTGTCGCCGAGCTCGAACACCGAGTGGATCATCCGGCTCTCGTTGGACTCGATCACTCGGCTCGACGCTGCCAGGTCGACGAGCTCTCGCAGCTCCGCCTCGCTGGAGAACGGTCCCTCACGGAAACCCTCGCCCGGCGTGATGAGGTTGCCGACGAAGATCAAGAGCTGCGGTATCGGGCCGAGCACTGCTGTCAGCATCGCTACCGGGCCGGCTGACAGGAGCGCAACCCGCTCAGGGTGCTGCCGGCCGAGCGTGCGCGGCCCGACTCCGACGGCGATGTAGGAGACGACAACCATCACGCCGGCGGCGACCAGCACCTGGAGCCAGGTCGGCCGGAGGATGTCGATGACGACGAGAGTGACCAGGACGACTCCGGAGGTCTCGAACACCACCCGCAGCAGGAGCGCGGTGTTCAGGAAGCGAGGTGGATCCGCCACCACCGAGGCGAGCCTGCTTGCGCCGCTTCTCCCGTCGCGCACCAACTCATCGGCCCGCACCCGCGAGATCGAGGACAGCGCTGTCTCGGCGCAGACACAGAGGCCGGCGAAGAAGATGAGGATGGCGGCGAGGACGACCAGCTGGATGTCCGACATCGTCATTCGACGTCGTCACCGCTCTTCACGCCCTGCCACTCGGCGAGCAGCCTGGTCTGCAACGCGAACATCTCCCGCTCCTCCGCAGGTTCGACGTGGTCGTACCCGAGAAGGTGCAGGATCCCGTGGATGGTCAGCAGGTGCATCTCGTCGTCCGGTGCGCGAGAGAAGGTCGGGGCCTGGCCGGCGGCGTACTGCGGGCAGAGCAGCATGTCGCCGAGGATCCCGTCGGCGTCGGCCTCCCCGTCATGGCCCGGGCGCAGCTCGTCCATCGGGAACGAGAGCACGTCGGTTGGGCCCTGCTGGCCCATGTACCGCTCGTTGAACTGGGTCATGGTCGGCTCGTCGACCAGCTTGAGGCACAGCTCGGCCTCGGGGTGCACGCGCATCCGCCCCATCGTGAAGCGGGCGAGTCGGACGAACTCGGAGACGTCGAGGTCGACGCCTGACTCGTTGAGGACCTCGACGCTCATCGACCCTCAAGGAACGACGCGGGTCCGCCTGGCCGCGCCTCGTAGGTGTCGTATGCCGCCACGATCTTCCCGACCAGCCGGTGGCGTACGACGTCCTGGGCGGTGAGGTGGCAGAAGCTGACGTCCTTGATGCCGTCGAGGACGTCCTGTACGACGCGCAGGCCGCTCTTGGTGCCCGACGGCAGGTCGACCTGGGTGACGTCTCCCGTCACCACCATCCTCGACCCGAAGCCCAAGCGGGTCAGGAACATCTTCATCTGCTCCTGTGAGGTGTTCTGCGCCTCGTCGAGGATGATGAACGCGTCGTTGAGCGTGCGCCCCCGCATGTAGGCCAGCGGTGCCACCTCGATGGTCCCGGCGGTCAGGAGCTTGGGGATCGTCTCGGGGTCGAGCATGTCGTGCAGGGCGTCGTAGAGCGGGCGCAGGTACGGGTCGATCTTCTCGCTGAGAGTGCCCGGCAGGTAGCCGAGTCTCTCCCCTGCCTCGACGGCCGGACGCGTGAGGATGATGCGGTTGACCGCTTTCGCCTGGAGCGCTTGGACGGCCTTGGCCATGGCCAGGTACGTCTTGCCAGTTCCGGCCGGTCCGATGGAGAAGACGACCGTGTGCTTGTCGATGGCGTCGACGTAGCGCTTCTGGTTGAGGGTCTTGGGGCGAATCGTGCGGCCTCGGTTGCTGAGGATGTTGAGGGTAAGCACCTCTGCGGGACGCTCTTCGGTCTCGGCGCGCAACATGGCGATTGCGTGCTCGACCGTCTCACCGGTCAGGCCCTGCCCTGTGCGGACCATGGTGACCAGCTCGTCCAGGAGGCGCTCGATGAGCGCAACCTCGCCACGGTCACCGGCGACGTTCACCTCGTTACCGCGGACGTGGATGTCGGCGTCGAAGTCGCGCTCGATGATGTTGATGAACTCGTCGCGGGCCCCGAGGACGGCGACGACGGGCACACTGCTGGGAATCACGATCGTATGCCGAGGCACCTGTTGCTCTGTCATGTTGCGCCCATGCTACGGGTTCACCGACTCCTCACACAGCCAGTTGAGTGCACGCGCCGTAGCCCCTCGAAGGCGGTCAACCCGGCGGCCAGGTGAGCTCACGGCCCCCGAGCACGTGGACGTGCGCGTGGAAGACGGTCTGTTGGGCAGCAGCCCCGTTGTTGGCGACGAGCCGGTAGCCGTCCGCCACCCCCTCGTCACTGGCCACCTGCCGCGCCAGGGTCAGCACCGATACGGCCGCGTCGGGATGCGTGCCGGCAAGCTCCGCGAGCGTCGGGCTGTGCACCTTCGGGATGACGAGAATGTGGGTCGGTGCTTGCGGAGTGATGTCACGGAACGCCATCGCGAGATCGTTCTCGGCAACCTGGTCTGCGGGCATGTCGCCGGCGAGGATCCCGCAGAACAAGCAAGGAACGTCACTCATACCGGCTCGGCCCTGCCAGGACGGCGGTGTCCGCCCGTTCGGCGTTCTCTCGACATGCAGACCTCGCGGCAGTTGCTCGTGTACTGGCTGAGCCCACGGTACCCGCCGCCTCATCGAGCGGGACGGAACAGGAGCGGGCTGTCGGTTCCGACCACGCCATGGTGCGTTTCGGGCGTGGGCTCGCGTCAAGACGGAAGCGTGCCCGCTTCTCCGTGCGTAGGCGCCCAGCGGGACGTGCGGCTCAATACCGCCGCCGCGGCGATCGCACCCGCCGTCGAGGACCGCAACACCGTCGGACCCAACCGCAGCGGTCGCGCCCCCCTCCCGACGAAGGCGTCGAGCTCATCGTCGGTGATCCCGCCCTCAGGCCCTACGACCAGCACAACGTCGCCATCGGTCGGCAGCTCGACGCCCTCCATCGACTCGACGGCGCTCTCGTGCAGTACCAGGGCGAGTGCGGCGTCCGTCACGAGTTCGCTGACCTGCTGCGTCGAGCACAGCGTCGTGACGACGGGAAATCGCAGCCGCCTGGACTGCTTCGAGGCTGCGAGTACAACAGCCCGCCACTTGGCGAGAACCTTCTCCCCGCGCTCGCCGCGCCAGGACACGACGGTACGGGTGGACGACCACGGGACGATGGTGTCTGCGCCTACCTCGGTGAGCAGGTCGACGGCACGCTCAGCGTGGTCCCCCTTCGGGACTGCCTGTACGACGACCAGGCGCAGCCGGGGGGGAGGCTCGAACCGGCGTACCTGCACGTCGGCCACCAGTGCCTGCCTCGACACCGAACGAACCACGCACTCGGCTCCGGCTCCCAGGGAGTCGGTCATCAGGATGCGCTCATCCGGCACGATGCGTCGTACGACGACCGCGTGCCGGCCTTCGGATCCGGAGAGCTCTACCACGTCACGGCTCAGCGCCTCGGCGTCCACGACGAACATCGGAAGGGTCATGCGCTCTCCTTGTGCCCCCGGCCCGGTGCGTTTGCGCCCTTTCGGCGGGGCATTTGCGCCCTCTCGGCGGGGGCGGGGGCGGGGGGTCAGCGGCCGCCGAAGGCTTCCTTGAAGCGGCCGAAGACGCCCCGGTGGCGGGTGTCAACGGCCATACCGGGGTTCTCCTCGCCGCGCAGCGCAGCGAGCTGTTCGAGCAGCTGCGACTGGCCGGAGTCCAGCCTGGTCGGCGTCTCGACGATGACCGTCGCCACGACGTCACCGCGTCCGGTGCCCCGCAGCCTGGGCACACCTCTGCCTCGGACGAGCATCTGCTCGCCCGACTGGGTGCCTGCCCGTATCTCGAGCCTCGCCGTGCGCTCCACCTCGCTCGAGGCGCCGTCCGCCAGATCTGCCTCGAGAGTCGGCAGGTCGACGCTCGTACCGAGCGCCGCCGCAGTCATCGGGACGGTGAACGTGCACAGCAGGTCGTCACCCTGCCGGGTGAACATCGCATGGTGGGCCACCTCGATCTCAACGTACAGGTCGCCACTGGGTCCGCCGCCTGGTCCGACCTCGCCTTCACCGGTCAGCTGGATCCGGTTGCCGACGTCGACGCCGGCGGGAATGTCGACATGGATGGCTCGCCGCGCACGCACGCGCCCCTCACCGGAGCACTCGCTGCACGGATCAGGTATGACGGTACCGAAACCGCGGCAGGTGGGGCACGGGCGCATCGTGCGCACCTCTCCGAGAAACGACCGCTGGACGTGGCTGATCTCGCCTTGTCCTCCGCAGGTGCTGCAGGCCACCGGGCTGGTGCCCGGGGCCGTGCCGGAACCGTGGCAGAGGCTGCACGTCACGGCCGTGTCGACCTTGAGCTCCCGGGAGACGCCGAAGGCTGCCTCGGCGAGGTCCAGCTGGATGCGCATCAGCGCATCCTGGCCACGCCGCATCCTCGGACGTGGACCCCGACCACCTCCCGCGTTCTGCCCGAAGAACGCGTCCATGATGTCGGTGAACGAGAAGTTCTGGCCGAAGCCCGCTCCCCCGGCCGCCGACAGCGGGTCGCCACCGAGGTCGTACATCTCCCGCTTCTTGGGGTCGCTGAGCACGTCGTACGCCCTCGTGACCTCCTTGAACCGCTCCTGGGTGACCTCGTTGGGGTTCACGTCGGGGTGCAGCTGTCGGGCCAGCGTGCGGTAGGCCTTCTTGATCTGCTCGGGGCTCGCGTCGTGCGACACCCCGAGTACGTCATAGAGATCTTGCGTCATACTCCGTCATCCGGTGTTGTGGGGTCTGGTCGAGGGTCGGTCATGCCTCGGAGAGAATCTTGCTCACATATCGGGCGACGGCGTTGACCGCTGCCATCGAGGCCGGGTAGTCCATGCGGGTCGGCCCGACGATGCCGAGAGTGGCCACAGCCCGGTCCCCAGGGCCGTAGCCGGTCGCGACCACCGAGGTGGCGGCGAGCTGTTCGTGGGGCACCTCGTGGCCGATCCGGACCGTCACCAGACTCGGGCTGGTCGCCTCACCCAACAGCGTCAGGAGCACCACGTGCTCCTCGAGCGCCTCGAGGAGCGGCTTGATGGAGCGGTCGAAGTCCTCGCCGAACCGCACGAGGTTGGCAGTACCCCCGATCGCCACCTTCTCGTCGTTGCGGTTGTCCGCCACCGCCTCAGCCAGGACGGCGAGGATCTGCGTGACCACCGCCTTGTCGTCGCGGTGGAACATCTCCGGGAGCGAGGTCACCCGCGAGGCCGCCTCGGAGAGCCGCCGACCGACCACAGCCGTGTTCAGGTGCGCCCGCAGCTCACCGAGCACGTCGTCCTCGAGCGGGCTGGGAAGCTCGACCACCCGCTGCTCGACCCGGCCGGTGCTCGTGATGAGCACCAGGAGCAGCCGCGCGCTGGTGATCGTCACCAGCTCGACGTGGCGCACTGTCGAGCGGGCCAGCGTCGGGTACTGCACGATCGCCACCTGTTGGGTGAGCTGGGCGAGCAGTCTCACGCTGCGGTGCACGACGTCGTCGAGGTCGACGGCGCCCTCGAGGAAGGTCGCGATGGCGCGCTTCTCGGCGCCGCTCAGAGTCTTCACACTCGTCAGCTTGTCGACGAAGAGTCGGTACCCCTTGTCGGTCGGAATTCGACCAGCGCTGGTATGGGGCTGGGTGATGAAGCCTTCTTCTTCGAGCACAGCCATGTCGTTGCGAACGGTCGCCGGAGAGACGCCCAGCTGGTGTCGCTCGACCAGTACCTTCGAGCCGACCGGCTCCCGTGTGCTCACGTAGTCCTCGACGATCGCCCGAAGGACGTCAAGCTTGCGGTCGTCCAGCACGCCTGCCTCCTCGCTGCCTCGTGTGCGGCCGTCGGTCGAACTGGTTCTGGCACTCAGAATTCCCGAGTGCCAACTCTACTAGGCACGACGCCTCTAGACGGGGCTCAGTAGTCTGCCCCGATGAGCGATCTGCGCCCCGCACGCTTCGTCGAGATCGGCGACCGCTGTTTCGTTGCCAGATATGCCGAATGGGACGTCAGCGTCGGCGTCGTCGTCGGCGCGGGAGGCGTGGCCGTCATCGACACCCGCGCGAGCGCCGGCCAAGGTCGGGAGCTGCTGGACGACGTACGCCGGCTCGCGCCCAGGGCGGCCGTGCGATGGGTCGTCAACACCCATGTCCACTTCGACCACACCTTCGGCAACATCGCCATGAGCGGGGCGACAATCCATGCGCATGAGAACGCAGCCGGCGCTCTCGTCGGGGCGGCGGAGCACATCAAGCGGCTGATCCGACAAGATCGTGAGCCCGACCCTCACCAGCCCGAGATCACTGCTCAGGTGCTCGACGACGTACTCGCTACCGAAATGCGGCCGCCCGACGTGGTGTTCTCGTCGGTGACGACGATCAACCTCGGTGACCGTCTGATCGAGCTGATGCACCCCGGTCGCGGGCACACCGACGGCGACCTCGTCGTGAGGGTCGCCGACGCCGACGTGGTGTTCGGCGGTGATCTGGTCGAGGAGTCGGGGCCGCCGGCCTATGGCTCCGACAGCTTCCCACTGGAGTGGCCCGGGTCCCTCGATCTCCTCGTGGGGCTGCTCACCCGCAGTTCCGTGGTCGTCCCCGGACACGGGTCGACCGTCGACATGGACTTCGTCGAGGGACAGCGTGCCGACGTCGCTGACGTGTCGACACTGGTCCGGTCGCTGTGGCAGCAGGGCGTCGCCGTTGACGACGCCCTCGCCGAAGGCGGCGACCACTGGCCGTATCCCGCCGCTCATCTCGAGACCGCAGTGCGCCTCGGCTACGCCCACCTGTCAGGGCAGGCCGAAGCCGGCCGAGCCGCCACCGCCGCCGCCGGTGTCAGCGGACCGGCTCAACCACGCCCAGGCGTGTCGACCCTCCCGCTGGCCAACGACTGACTCGGTCCACTGCCGCGGCGTTGCGGCGCCGGGAGCGGTTGGCTGGGCACTACCGTCGCCCGCGTGTCCTCGGATCGATATGGCCCCGATGTTCTCAGTGGTGACTGGCCCCCGGCCGACCGGCCGCGAGCCTCGAAGCAGGTCGCTGGCCCGGGGCTCGTCGTCGAGGAGGTTACGACGGACTGGTGTGGCGAGGTCGTCCGCGTCGACCGCGACCTCGACACGGTGGAGCTCGAGGACCGCCGAGGTAGACGACGGACGTTTCCACTAGGCCCGGGCTTCTTGCTAGAGGGCTCTCCGGTCGTCCTCGTGGCGCCTCGCCGGGCGACTCCCGCTCGCAAGACCCGCACGGCGTCGGGATCGCTAGCACCGGTCGACACCAGAGCCCGAGTGGCGAGAGCGAGTCGCATCTACGTCGAGGGGCGCCACGACGCCGAGCTCGTAGAGAAGGTGTGGGGAGACGACCTTCGCGCTGAGGGCGTCGTCGTCGAGTACCTCGAAGGTGTCGATCAGCTGGCACTGAGGCTCGCCCAGTTCGGTCCGGCAAGGCAACGCCGAGTCGGTGTACTCGTCGACCACCTCGTGCCGGGTTCGAAAGAGAGCCGGATCGCTGCGTCCATTGCGACCGGCGCTGACGGGCAGCACGTCCGAGTCGTCGGCCATCCCTTCGTCGATGTTTGGCAGGCAGTCAAGCCCGAGAGCATCGGTATCGAGGCGTGGCCGACGGTGCCCCGTGGAGTGTCCTGGAAGCACGGTGTCTGCGACCGCCTCGGATGGCCGCACGCCACTCAGGCCGATATCGCGAGGGTGTGGCAGCGCATCTTGGCGGGGGTCTCGTCGTATGCGGACCTCGAGCCCACACTGCTTGCGAGGGTCGAAGAACTCATCGACTTCGTGACGACCCGGGACTGAACCGCGGCGTCCCTTAGGCTTGTGTCGCCTCATGGCCAACCAGCGAGGAGCCCTCATGTCGTATCCTCATACGCCTCCGCCGCCGAGCGGGTCCTTGTCAGACGAAGAGCGACTGTGGAGCGTCGGTGCTCACATCGGCACGCTCGCAGCGGCCTGGTTCGCCATGGGAATCATCGCTCCCTTGGTCGTCCTCGTCGTGAAGGGCAACGAGTCGCACTACATCCGCCGCCATGCGGTCGAGTCGCTGAACTTCCAGATCTCCCTGCTGATCTACCTCGCGATCGCGGCTGTCGCCATCCTCTTCACGCTCGGCCTCGCCATCCTGGTTCTCCTTCCGCTGATAGCGCTGGCTGGTCTCTTTGCGCTCGTCGCCATCATCATGGCCACCCTGGCTGCCAGCCGCGGAGACGACTTCCACTACCCGTTGTGCATTCGCCTGGTGAAGTGACGAGCCCCTCTTCCTTCGGTTCGGGGCCCGACGACTCGTCGCTGTTCGTCGCACAGCGCTCACGGAAGCAGCGCACGTACGACCGCGTCGGCGAGCAGGCGCCCCCTTCGGGTCAGGACAAGTGACCCAGCGGATCGGGTGACGAGCCCGTCGGACACCAGGTCGGCCACGGCGGCCAAGCCGTCGGAGGTCAGGGCGTCGAAAGTCAGCCCCGAAGCGAGCCTCGTCTCCAGTAGTACGCGCTCCACCCGCCGTGTCTCGTCGTCCAGCTCCTCGCGGGCGGCGGCAGGACTCAGGCCGGTTGCAAGTCGCTCCGCGTATGCCGCGGGATGCTTGACGTTCCACCACCGCACTCCGCTCACGTGGGAGTGGGCACCCGGACCGACACCCCACCAGTCGCCGCCGGTCCAGTAGCCCAGGTTGTGCCGGCAGGTCGAGCCGGCTCCGCGCGCCCAGCTCGACACCTCGTACCACTCGAGGCCGGCGGCTCCGAGCATGTCGTCGGCGAGCTCGTACTTGTCCGCGAGGTCGTCGTCGTCGGTCGCCGCGATGTCGCCGCGGGCGACGCGTCGGGCCAGCGCCGTGCCCTCCTCGACGATCAACGCGTAGGCACTCACGTGATCCGGCTCGAGAGCGAGAGCAGCCTCCACCGAACGCTGCCACGAGCCCAACGACTCGCCGGGGGCACCGTAAATGAGGTCCAGGCTGACCTGACGGAAGCCGCTCGCCCGGGCCCAGGAGACCACCTGAGGCACACGGGCGGGGTCATGCGTGCGATCCAGCACGGACAACACCTGCGGGTCCACCGACTGCATGCCGAACGAGATGCGGTTGACGCCACCCGTCAGCAGTGCATCCAGGTCGGCGGCGGTGACGCTGTCAGGGTTTGACTCGGTGGTTACCTCGACCCCCGGCGAGGTGCCGAACTCCTCGCCGACGGCCTCGATGATCCTGACCAGGTCCTCCGGCGGCAGCAGCGTCGGAGTGCCGCCTCCGAAGAAGATGGTGTCGACGGGCAGCTCTCGCTCGCCCAGCATCCGACGGGCCGTCCGGATCTCGTGCACCGCGGCTGACGCGTACGTCGCTCGCGACGCTCCTGGCTCTCTCCCGAGCTCGAGCGCCGTGTAGGTGTTGAAGTCGCAGTAGCCGCACCGCACTGTGCAGAACGGCACGTGCACGTAGACACCGAACGGAGCCTGACCGAGCCCGGCGACCGCGTGGGCAGGCAGGGACCCGTCGCGCGGTGCCTGGTCCCCATCCGGGAGGGCCGACGGCATCAGGAGTACAGAGCATCGAGCTCGTCGCGGTAGTGCTCCTCCACGACCTTTCGCCTCACCTTGAGGCTGGGAGTCATCTCGCCGTCCTCGACAGAGAGGTCGCGGTCGAGCACGGTGAACCTCTTGATGGTCTCCCACCTGTTCAGCTTGGCGTTGACGGCGTCGACGTAGTGCTGCACCATGTCGCGAGCCGCATCCGAGGTCACCGTCTCGGCGTACGAGGCGCTGCTCAAGCCGTGCTGGTCCGCCCATCTCTGGATCGAGTCCGGGTCCAGCGTGATGAGTGCGGAGACGAAGTTGCGGTCGTTCCCGAGGACCACGATCTGGCTGACATACGGGCACACCGTCTTGAACTGTCCCTCGATGATCTGCGGGGCGACGTACTTGCCCGCCGAAGTCTTGAACAGGTCCTTCTTCCGGTCCGTGATGGTGACGAACCCGTCGGTGTCGACCTCTCCCACGTCCCCGGTGTGCAGCCAGCCGTCGACGAGGGTGCGGTCACCGGACTCGTCGGCCTTGTGGTAGCCACTCATGACGCCGGGACCCCGGACCAGCACCTCACCGTCGGCGGCCAACGTGATCTCGCTGCCGGCGAGCGGTTTGCCGACCGTGCCGAACTTGTAGTGGTCGGGGCGGTTGATGCAGGTGCCGGCCGACGTCTCGGTGAGCCCGTAGCCCTCGAGGATCAGCAGCCCTGCCGCATGGAACCACTCGGCCAAGCCGCGGTCGAGCGCCGCCGCGCCGGAGACGAAGAAGCGCACGCGACCGCCGAACCGCGCCCTGATCCTCGAGAAGACGAGCCGGTCGAACACAGCGTTCTGAGCAGCCAGGCCGAGCGGAACCTTGTCACCGGCCTGCTGACGTCGAGTGACCTCCTCACCGACCTTGAAGGCGCGGTCGAAGACCCGCTTTCTCATCCCACCGTCGTCGGCGGCAATGGTGACGATCCGGGCGTGGGCCTTCTCGAAGATTCGCGGCGCGGCTCCCATGAACGTGGGCTGCACGACGGCCATATTGTCGACGATCTTCTCCACCCGACCGTCCACAGCCGTCCTGAAGCCGATTGCCAGCTGGACGGTCAACAGCACCTTGCCGAAGACATGGGCCAGCGGCAGCCACAGGTACTGCACGTCGTCGAGTGTGAGCAGGTGGAGAGCCTCGACCGCGGCGCCCTCGTAGGTCCACGCGCTGTGGGGCAGCCGGACCCCCTTGGGCCGTCCTGTCGTGCCCGACGTGTAGACGACGGTGGCCAGGCTTTCCGGCGTCGCGCCGTCGACGCGTCGCGTGACCGCGTCAGGCTCCTCGGCCAACAATCCCTCGCCGAGACGCGCAAGGTCGTCCAGGCCGATGACCCAGTCCCCGTCGGGCGTTCCGTCGAACGTCACCACCCGACTGACCCCCGGAAGCTTGTCGCGCTGCTCACGAAGCTTGGCGATCTGGGCGTCGTCCTCGGCGAAGACGACCTGCGAGTCCGAGTCGCCGACGATGTGGGCAACGTCGTCCGCGATGGTCGTGGGGTAGACCGTGGTCGTCGCGGCTCCTGCGGACATGATCGCCAGGTCCGCGAGAACCCATTCGTAGCGAGTGCTGGAGGCGATCGCCACCCGTTGCTCCGGTTCGACGCCAAGTCTGACGAGGCCGGCCGCAAGACCGACGACGCGCTCGAAGACGTCCTGCCAGCTCACCGTCTCCCACGAGGCATCCTTGGGATAGCTGTACGCGGGGCTGTCCGGCGAGGCCTCCACCCGGTCGAAGAACATCCGACCGACCGACCTAGGACGGTCGGCGAACAACGTCGGCGGGTGTCGGCTGTCCACCATAGGGATGAACCTAGAGCACAGGCGCCGCCGACTACGCCTGGACCGCCGGGTCGATCAGCCTCAGCTGCGGGCGGCGTACTTCTCCGCTGCCTCGCGAGGGTTCGGCGCCAACGTCTCACCGACATCGAAGAGGCTGGGCAGCAGAGCCCGCTCGGTGGTCAGTGCTCTGAACATCGTGGCCACGGTGATGTGGTGCTCTGGTCTCGAGATCACGGTCAGCTCGTCGCCGGCGCTGATGTCTCCGGGCTGCACGACGCGCAGGTAGGGCCCGGGCCTCCCCTCGGCCATGAAGCGCTTGATCCACTTGTCGACCTGGTATCCCGTGCGGCGCATCCACTCGTCGAATGTGTGGCACGGGATGCGGACATCGGCGAGCTCGAACACGGCGGTGCCCACGCTCCATCGCTCACCTATGAGCGCCTCGTTGACGTCGATGCCCGAGGTCGTGAGGTTCTCGCCGAAATGCCCGTCCGGGATCTCCTTGCCAAGACGTTCTGCCCAGGTGTCCAGGTCCTCTCGCGCGAACGCATAGACCGCCAGGTGCCTGCCGCCGTGGAACTCGGTGTCGGACACCTGGTCCCCGTCCAGCCCCCGTGTCTCGACCTTCACCGGCCCAGACACGGGATGCTTGTGTATCGACGTACGGAAGGGCCTACCGACCCACGCCGCGGCCACGGGTCGGCCGACATTGATGGAGATCACGCGTGCTGGCATGGCCTCATCCTCGCAAACCACTCCGGCAGAGCGCACGAGGATTCACTGTCACCGGTCCGCGATCCCGCCAGCGGGGCTACGATCCCGGACCTTTGGGCGCCCAGCCGCGCAGAGTGCGGACCGCCTCGGGAACGACGGCGCCTTTCTGCACGGTGTGCGATCCCACCGGCGAGCCTCAGCGCGAACGACGGCGCCCGCTGCTCCCGCCCGCGGAGAAGGCAGCCGCGCTCGAGGAGCGGGTCGGCGTATGACGCGTGGCGGGGGCCGACTTGGCGACGGCCGGTCGCCTACGGCTCGGCTGCGAGCTGCTACGTCTGGACCGGTCGCGCGGTGCGCGCTCGCGTTCACGGGACGCCTGCGCTGTCACCTCCGGGGACGGCTGCACGAGCAGCCTCTCGCCGGGTGCGATCTCCTCCAGCAGCGGGTGCCCGACGGAGAGCCGGGTGATGGTGGGCCGGATGCCTGCCTTGCGGGTCAGGTCGCGGACGTCCGAGACCTGCGCGTCAGTCATCAGCGTGACGACGGTGCCCGACGCCCCCGCCCTTGCCGTTCGCCCTGAGCGGTGCAGGTAGGCCTTGTGTTCGACCGGTGGGTCGGCATGGACGACGAGGCCGATGTCGTCGACGTGGATCCCGCGGGCGGCGATGTCGGTGGCCACCATCGTCTTCGCACTGCCGTCGGTGAACGCGCTGAGGTTCCGCGACCGGGCGTTCTGCGACAGGTTCCCGTGCAGGTCGACAGCAGGCACACCCGCAGCGGTCAGCTTGCGGGCGAGAAGTCTGGCACCGTGCTTGGTCCTGGTGAACACCAGCGTCCGACCTGGCGCCGACGTGAGGTCGACGAGTACGGACAGTCTCGACTCGTGGCCGATGTGGAGGACGTGGTGCGACATGGCGTCGACTGGAGAGCGGGCAGAGTCGACGCTGTGCGTGACGGGATTGGACAGGTAGCGCTTGACGATGACATCGACCCCGGAGTCGAGTGTCGCGGAGAACAGCATCCGCTGACCGCGCGCGGGCGTCTTGTCCAACAGGCGTCGTACGACGGGCAGGAAACCGAGGTCGGCCATGTGGTCGGCCTCGTCGAGCACGGTGATCTCGACCGCGTCGAGATTGGCGTTACCGGTCGAGACGTGGTCGGCGAGCCTGCCGGGACAGGCCACGACGACGTCGACGCCGGCTCGCAGGCCGGAGATCTGCGGCCCGGCGCCCACGCCACCGAAGACCGTGATGGTGCGCAGCGAGAGGGCCTTGGCGATGGGAGCCATGGCGACCTGGATCTGCGTGGCGAGCTCTCTGGTGGGGGCGAGGATGAGAGCCCGGGGACGGTTGGGCCGGCGCTGCGTGGTGCTGGCCGCCAGCCGTGCGAGCATCGGTACGACGAAGGCGTAGGTCTTTCCCGAGCCGGTCCGGCCGCGGCCGAGGACGTCCCTGCCTGCGAGAGAGTCCGGCAGCGTGGCCGTCTGGATGGGGAACGGTGTGGTGATGCCTTGGGCTGCGAGTGCGCGCACGATGGTGTCAGGCACCCCGAGCTGCGTGAAGGACGGTGCGCCGTTCACGGCGTCACTGCGGCTGCCGGGCGGCCGGGCGCCAGGCGCCGGGCTGGGCGGGGTCGCGATGGAGGCGGTGGTGTGTGGAGAGGAAGTGTGCACAGGTGTGGCGTGAGGGCGGCGGGCCGCCATAAGTAACTCCGAACGTAGGTAAAGGTCGTCCTGCCCGGCGCGGGCTATGAGCCTCCGCGGCGCGTGGTGGTCGACATGCACGTCGCCAGGGCGAACATGCAGGTCGGCCCGAGGCAGAACTGTGCGGGCCGACGTGGTCAAGTGTAGGGGTAGCCGCCAGCAGTCCCGACCGTTTCACCCTTGCCGGCATGTGACCTCGGACTCGTCTGGCCGGATCGGACCCTTCTGCCGCGAGCGGCAGGTGTTTGTGTGGAGTCGTCAGTAGTACGCCGGGTCAGACTTCGCGAAGGCTGCCGGTCGCGACGTCCAAGACGAAGCCGCGCACTTGGTCTGTGTGCGGGATGAACGGTGAGGCCTTGATACGCCTAACCGACTCCCTGACGTTTTCGTCGAGGTCGCTGAAGCACTCGACCGCCCACTCCGGCGTGAGGCCGGTATCTTCCTGGATCAAGCCCTTGAACTCGTCCTCGGTGAAGGTGAGCATGCCGCAGTCGGTGTGATGGATCAGCACGATCTCCCGGGTGCCGAGCAGCCGCTGGCTGATGGACAGCGATCGGATCTCGTCGTCTGTGACGACGCCACCAGCGTTGCGGATGACGTGCGCGTCGCCTTCCTGGAGGCCGAGTGCTCCGTAGACATTGAGCCGTGCGTCCATGCAGGCCAGAACCGCGACGCCCTTCGCGGGCGGCAGCGGGAGCGGGCCTGAGAACGACGACGCGTAGCGCTCATTGTTCGCGAGCAGTTCGTCGGTGACGGACATCCGGATGCCTCTCAGTTCGTGCAAGCGACGTTTCGCCGGTTCGCGAGCCCGAGAGTAGTGCGGAGGCGCGCCGAGACCGGCAGACCGTCCACCTGTTGGCGCCTCAGTCCTGGACGGCCTTGGCGGCGGTGATGCACATCGTGATCCATTCACGGTCGTCGGGTGTGAGCGCCTCGGACTCGGTGATGGTCCACATGGCGTTGTTCAGCATGCGCACGACGACCCAGTCGCGGGCACGTTCCTCGTCCAGCCCGGCCGCATCGACGCAGGCTTGGAAGCGTCGACGGATGGCGCCCCTTACGTCACCGGACCCGGCCATCTCCTCCCAGCGGTTCCACAACAGCGGCGCCGGCTCATAGTGCGGGTCACCGGACATCGGCTTCGGGTCGATCGCCAGCCAGGGCTCCCGGTCGCCCGCCAGCACGTTCTCGTAGTGCAGATCGCCATGGATCAAGGTGCCAACGCTCGCAGCGTCGGCGACGAAGTCCTTCGCCAGCGAGATCGACTGCTCGACGAGTCGTCGGGGAAGAGGCGCCTGCGTCGACATCTGCTCCGTGTCCTCCCTCCACCGGTCGATGTACGACGTCAATGACCGAAGCTGTGGTGGCGCTGCGACATGGAGGCGGGTGTACAAGCCGGCAATGACCTCACATGCCTCGATGTCTCGTAGCGAGGTCAGATCTTCGGTATGCAGCCGCTCCAGCAGCATCGCCCGCCGTCTCGGATCGGCCCGCAGGAGCCTTACCGCGCCGTTGCCGTGCCAGTGCTGCAGGGCGAGGTGCTCGTGCTCGGACTCGTCGTCCGGCACGGCCACCTTGAGAGCGGTCGTGTTGCCCGTACGGGTCCGCACCGGCACCACGAGCGCACAGAAACCGTGTCGCGGCGGTCCGTCGTACGTCAGCTCCCACTCGGCGACGATCTCGGCGACCCGGCCCGGGAGTCCCGTGAGCCAGCAGGCCCACGCTGCACCGAGAGAGGCCTGACCCAACAGTTCCGCGGGGATGTCGAACGGAAGAACTGCCACCGACGCTACCTCTTGGCCCGGGCAGCCGGCTCCGACGTGTTGAGCGCGGCGATGAACGCCTCTTGCGGCACCTCGACGCGACCGACCATCTTCATCCGCTTCTTGCCCTCCTTCTGCTTCTCGAGCAGCTTGCGCTTGCGGGTGATGTCACCGCCGTAGCACTTGGCGAGCACGTCCTTGCGCATGGCACGGATGGTCTCGCGGGCGATGACGCGCGCGCCGATCGCCGCCTGGATCGGCACCTCGAACTGCTGGCGAGGAATGAGCTCCTTGAGCTTCTGCGCGAGCTGCACGCCGTACGCGTACGCGGCGTCTCGGTGGACGATCGCGGAGAACGCGTCGACCGGGTCACCGTGGAGGAGGACGTCGACCTTGACGAGGTCGCTCACCTGCTCGTCGACAGGCTCGTAGTCGAGCGACGCATACCCCTTGGTGCGCGACTTGAGCGCGTCGAAGAAGTCGAAGACGATCTCGGCCAGCGGCAGGAGGTATCGCAGCTCGACCCGGTCCTCGGAGATGTACTCCATGCCCTGCAGAGCGCCGCGGCGGGTCTGGCAGAGGTCCATGATCGTGCCGATGGACTCCGACGGGGTGAGGATGGTGGCCCGCACAACGGGCTCGTACACCTCGGCGATCTTGCCGCCTGGGTACTCGCTCGGGTTGGTGACCGTGATCTCGACGCCGTCCTCCATGACCACGCGGTAGACGACGTTAGGGGCGGTCGAGATGAGCGAGAGGTCGAACTCGCGCTCAAGGCGTTCTCGGACGATCTCCATGTGGAGCAGCCCGAGGAAACCGCAACGGAAGCCGAAGCCCAGCGCACCGGACGTCTCCGGCTCGTACATCAGGGCCGCGTCGTTGAGCTGCAACCTGTCGAGGGCGTCACGCAGGGCCGGGTAGTCGTCGCCGTCCATGGGGTAGAGCCCGGCGTAGACCATAGGGTTGGGATGGCGATAGCCGCCGAGGGGGACAGTGGCGCCGTTCACCGAAGAGGTGACCGTGTCGCCTACCCTCGACTGCCGGACGTCCTTGACTCCCGTGATGAGGTAGCCGACCTCGCCGGCTGCGATCTCCTTGGCCTTGCGAGGCTCCGGTGAGATCACGCCGACCTCGAGCATCTCGTGGACCGCGCCCGTCGAGAGCATCTTGATGCGGTCGCGGTGGCTCAGCCTGCCGTCGACGACGCGCACATAGGTCACGACCCCGCGATACGTGTCGTAGACCGAGTCGAAGATCAGCGCCCGAGGGGGCGCCGAGGCGTCGCCACGTGGAGCCGGTACGGCGGCGACGATCCTGTTGAGCAGTACGTCGACTCCCTTGCCGGTCTTGGCCGAGACCCTCAGCACGTCGTCCGCGTCGCAGCCGATGATGTGGGCGATCTCGGCGGCGTACTTCTCCGGCTGTGCGCTCGGGAGGTCGATCTTGTTGAGCACCGGGATCACGTCGAGGTCCGCCTCCAGCGCGAGATAGAGGTTGGCCAGCGTCTGCGCCTCGATCCCCTGAGCCGCGTCGACCAGGAGCACGGCGCCTTCGCATGCCTCCAGGGACCGGCTCACCTCGTACGTGAAGTCGACGTGTCCGGGCGTGTCGATCATGTTGAGCACGAAGGTGGTCCCTTCGTCGGCGCCGGAGGTGGCGGTCCATGGGATCCTCACCGCCTGGCTCTTGATCGTGATGCCGCGCTCACGCTCGATGTCCATCCGGTCGAGGTACTGCGCCCTCATGGCGCGCCCGTCGACTACACCCGTCAGCTGCAGCATCCTGTCCGCGAGCGTCGACTTCCCATGGTCGATGTGCGCGATGATGCAGAAGTTGCGGATGATGGCCGGGTCGGTACTGCCGGGTTGCGGCGCCGACTCGAAGGTGTGGGGCACGACGCCTCTCATGAAGTCCTCTGAAGCCCTCGGCGAGGGCAGCGCTGTGCGACAGCGATACGTTGCAGGATCGAGACCATTCTCCCACGCCCAGCCCGCGCGGACCGCGAGTCGCGATGCGCCGGCGGCGGTGTGGCAGCCTGTGTCGCATGGTCGACTCGACGCTGTTCGTCTCGGCGGCGCATGCGTTCAGCGCCCTCGTCGACCGTGTTCCTGCCGACCGGTGGGACTCCCCCGGACTCGGCGACTGGGACGTGCGAGCGCTCACCGGGCACGCAAGCCGCTCCCTCGTCACCGTGTCGACCTACCTGCTGCGACCGGCGGCGACCGAAGCCGTCGCGACACCCGGGGCGTACTACCGTGCGACCGCCACCGTCGCGACGGCAGACGCGAGTGCGGTCGTGGACCGCGGAAGGCAGGCAGGCGAAGCCTTGGGGGATGACCCGGGCGCCAGCGTGCGGCAGCTGGTTGCCAAGGTGGTCGCACAGCTGGACCGCGACGACGACCCGCTGATCGAGACCATCGTGGGAGGTATGCGGCTCTCGGCCTACCTCCCCACCCGCACCTTCGAGCTTGCGGTGCACAGCGTCGACCTTGCCGCCGCGACGGGTGTCGCCTTCACGTGTCCCGCCGACGTCCTCGCCGACACGATCGCGCTTGCGGGCAGGATCGCGACGGCTCGCGGTGACGGGGAGCACGTGCTGATGTCCCTGACCGGCCGCCGACCTCTGGCCGCTGGCTTCTCGGTCGTCTGACCACGGCAGAGTTCAGCCGCCGACGGGTGCGCCGATCTCGACAAGAGTGCCGTTGAGGTCGCGCACGTAGGCAACCGTCTGGCCCCAAGGCTTCGTGCTCGGCTCCATCACCGGACTGGCGCCCGCATCGACAGCCCGGGAGACGCGGCAGGGACGTCGTCGGCCTCCACCCACACCTCGAAACCGGCAGGCGGGTCGGTGGTCCGTTCGGTGTCGGGCGCGTTGTCGTGGGTGGTGAAGGCCAACGTGGCCCCGTCTCCCCCCAGGGTGGCGTAGGTGTCGCTGGGGTCCACGAAGCCCGGCTCGAGCCCGAAGGCCCGCGAGTAGAACTCAACAGCAGCGTTGACGTCGGGCACATAGAGAATCGTCGAGGCATAACGCACGGCTTCACGATAGGCGCTGCTCGTGGGTCACGACACGTTGTCAGGCGGCCCGGTAGAGCTCGACGAGCACGCTCCTGCGAAGCTCGTGCAGCGGTGCTTTCTGGCTCAGGATCTGTGCCGCGAGGCCTGTGCCCTCGCGGATCAGCCCGAGGAGCAGATGCTCGGGTCCGATGAAGGAGTCGCCGAGATGCCGTGCCTCCCGCAGCGACAGCATCAGCGACTTCTTCGAGCGGCGGGTGAAGGCGAGCCTGCCGGCGAGCGGGCTTACTCCCGGCAGGTCCAGTACCCCTTCACCGAACGACTCCTCGAGCGTCGAGCGAACCAGGTCGAGGTCTATCCCGATCGTCGAGAGCGCGTTCGTGGCCTGCTCACCAAGGGCTTCTGGGCCTGTCCCGACGGCTCGGGTGATCTCGGCCTTGACCTGGCCGGCATCGAGTCCCAGCTGCAAGAGGACCCTCAGCGCGGCTCCTGCCTCCACGGGTGCTGACGGGCTCACGACCTGTCTCTCGGTGAGCAGCCCCAGAAGAAGATGCTCCGTGCCCACGAACCGGTGCCGCATCTGTCGTGCCTCGTCCCGGGCAGCGACTACTGCCTCGCGAGCCGGTCTGTTGAGATGCTCGAACATCGTGTTACCTCCTTCTTCGCAGCAGCCGGCCGTCAGCGTGCTTCTGGTGGACGGCCTGCTTGCTGACCCCAAGTGCCTCGGCGATGTCCTGCCAGGACCAGCCGAGGCTGCGGGCGTGAGCCACCTGAAGCGCCTCGAGCTTCTCCAGCAAGGTCCGCAGCGCTCGTACGGCGTGAAGACCGACATCGGGGTCGACGCTTCCGGCGTCCGCTGCCAGGTCAGTTGCCTCGGTCATGAGTGTCAATCTAGCTTGACGCAGCGCCAGACATCAAGTCTTCTTGACGACCGAGCGCGACGGACGCTCGGAGCGCGTCGAGGGGCGGCCTGGGAAGCTGGCCCGTTGTCAGGCGCGGAAGTATGAGTCGGCGGCGAGGTCCTCGAGGAGCGTCGGCACGGTCGGCGTCCAGCCGAGCAGCTGCTGCGTTCGCGCACTGGAGGCGGGCGCATCTATACCGAAGAAGCCTGCGATCCAGCCGAAGTGCGCCTGGGCCTCCTCTTCTGGAACGGAGACGACGGGCACCTCGAGGCCGCGTCCGATGGCTTCGGCGATTTCCCGGGTGGGGACGCCCTCTGCGCCGACGGCGTGCAGTATCGAGCCCGCGGGCGCCGTGTTGAGTCCGAGGCCGATCAGCCGGGCGGCGTCGGAGCGGTTCACCGCGGGCCACCGGTTCGCGCCGTCGCCCACATAGCCCGAGGCCCCTTGCTCGCGCGCGATGCTGACGAGCGTGGCGATGAAGCCGTGGTCACCGGCGCCGTGCACCGTCGGAGCGAAGCGCAGGCTCACCGAGCGCACGCCTCTGTCGACGTACTCCATCGCGAGGTTCTCGCTGCCCCCGCGGGCAGAGTCGGCACCCCAGAACGGGGATTCATCTTCTTCCGTAGCAACTCGACCTAGGGCAAGGGCGGCCACGCCGGAGGCGAATAAGAACGGGCGGTCCGATCCCTCGAGGACGCTGCCGATCGTGTCGACCGCGGCGCGCTCAGCGCGGTTCGAGACAGTTGGGTCGGTGAAGTCGTGCTTGTTGGCGAGGTGAATGACGGCGTCGGCGTCCGCGGCACCCGCGCGGATGCTCTCGAGGTCGTCGAGGTCCCCCTGAGGACGCTGGCCCCCTTCGCCTCAAGGGCAGCGGCGGACGCGTCGGAGCGGGCGAAGCCGACGACCTCGTGCCCCGAGGCGAGCAGCTCGTCGACCGTCGCGGAACCAATCCATCCGGACGCTCCGGTGACAAACACTCGCATGAGCGAACTCCTCCTCGGCCCGGCGGACCAGCTGGGCGACAACCTCAGTGACCATCGTTCCTGTCGGCCGTTCTACGCCCCGGTGGTCGGCCGGCATCAGTCTGCCAGCCCGTTTGTACGCGGCCGCTCCGCTCTCCTGCTCCCGAAAGCTAGGTCGAGGTGGTGTGGGTGCGCTCCGCGAGGTCGGCGACGACGGCCTGGAGGTTCCCCCGGGCGCTTCGGACGGCTCGCTGGCGACCCGCGCCGGAGCCTCCCGCCAACAGCCGTTCGACGGCAGTGTGCACGTACTCCACGTCGCCATACGACTCCAGCGCCGGTCTGATGTGGGCCACCAGACCTTCGAGCACCTCGCGAGCGGGCTTCGTCCGCCGGTCGGCGGGGTCGAGAAGCAGGTGGGACATCCCATACCTTCCGGCCTGCCAGTGGGCGGCTCGCAACAGATCGGTGCGAAACTCCGGGACCGGCCCGCCGTCATCCCATTCACCGGCGACAGTGTCGACCAGACCCCTACACAGGGCTGCGAGGAGTACCGCGTCGTTGACCTCGGTGCAGACGTCTGCGACACGGATCTCGATGGTGGGGTAGGACTCGGCCAGGCGGGCGTCGAAGTAGAGCATCCCCAGGTCGAAAGCCGCTCCGATCTCGATCAGCTCGGCAGCCGCCATGCGGTAGCCGGCCGGGTCACCGAACGGCTCCGACGGCCCCGCCGAAGGCCAGCGCTTCCATACCTGGGAGCGCCAGCTCGCATAGCCGGAGTCTCGGCTGTGCCAGTAAGGCGAGTTGGCGCTGACTGCGAGCAGCACCGGAAGCCAGCCGCGGATCCGGTCGAGGACGGCAACCGCTTCGTCGTCGCTCTGCACGTCGACGTGCACGTGCATGCCACACACGACGCCCTGCCGACCGATCTCGCCGAACTCGTGCACGATCCGCTCGTAGCGGGAGTTCGGTGTCACGACGAGGTTCGGCCGGCCGAGGACTGGCGTCCCTGATGCCACGACCAGAACCCCGGACGCTACAGCTGCCTCGCTTGCTGCCTGACGACATCGCCGTACCTCGGTCTCCAGCTCGCCGAGGTCTTTGCAGGGTGCGGATGCCGTCTCCAGCTGCTGGAGGAAGAGCTCCTGCTCCAGGTCGTCGGGGCCGTCGCGCCGCGCTGCCTTCCCAGCCTCGGTCTTGTGCTCGCCGTGCGCAGCAACCACCCGATGAGACACCGCATCGAGTTCATACGTCTCGGGGTTGACGAGCAGCAGCTCCTCCTCGACTCCCAGCTTTCGCTCCACCACGGCCATAGTCTGCCGGACAGCCGGCGGAGCTGCTGTCGTCCGTCCACGGTCTCGACGACCGGCGGCCCGCGCGGGCAGGCGAGCGCAACCTGCATTGTGGGCGCGCGGCGGATAGGGCCGAGGTCGCGGGCGCTATCCGCCGATGATCGGCCTTAGCCTCGTGAGGTGGGGCAGATTCGGGTCGGTATCTCGGGGTGGCGGTATGCCGGGTGGCGAGGTGACTTCTACCCGCGCGGACTGGTGCAGCGTCACGAGCTGAGCTACGCGGCCGCGCGTCTCCCCAGCATCGAGATCAACGGGTCCTTCTACGCCCTCCAGCGGCCCGAGAGCTACGCCTCGTGGCGCGACCAGACCCCCGAGGCCTTCGTCTTCGCGCTCAAGGCCGGTCGCTACATCACCCACATGAAGCGGCTCGTCGACGTCGAGACGCCGATCGCCAACTTCTTCGCGTCCGGCCCGTTGGCGCTGGCAGCCAAGCTGGGGCCGGTCCTGTGGCAGCTACCGGCCGTCAGCCGCTTCGACATCGACGTGCTGGAGACGTTCCTGCGCCTGCTGCCGGCAACGACAGAGGAGGCCGCTCGGCTCGCTCGCCGTCACGACGCGAAGGTATCGGGTGAGCGGGCGATGGTCGCCCCACTCACCCAACAGCGGATTCAGCACGCGTTCGAGCCTCGCCATCCCAGCTTCGCGGACCCGCGGGTGGCCGAGATCCTGCGCCGGTACGACGTCGGACTCGTCGTGTCGGACGCCGGAACCAGATGGCCTCGCTTCGAGCACGTCACCTCCGACTTCGTCTACGTTCGGCTCCACGGGGCCGAGGAGCTGTATGTCAGCGGCTACACGGAGGCGGCTCTCGAAACCTGGGCCGAGAAGACACAGCGTGGTCAGGCAGCGGCCTCGACGTCTACGTGTACTTGGACAACGACGCGAAGGTGCACGCACCGTACGACGCGCTGAGGCTGATGGGGCGGCTCGGTGTGGACTGGACAGCGGGAGGCACGGCGACACCGACGTAGCGGCGCCCGGGCTGATCAGACGAACGCGGGGAACGTCGGCTCGGGCAACGGTCCGAGCGTGGCGTCACGCGTCGCCTCGTACCCGGAACCGATCTCGATCAGCGTCGGCTCGCTTCCGGCCGTGCCCCAGAACGTGACAGCCACCGGCAGCGCGTGCCGCAGCCCGGAGGGTACGGTCAGCAGCGGGTAGCCCGCCATGGCCGCGGCCTGGCTGCACCCTCCCGCGTGGTGCTCGGAGTTGACCAGGTCGATGGGCATCGCCTGTGACCACGCCGGGGTGACGAGCGCGTCAAGACCGTGCGACGTCAGCACCTTGTCGATCCCCTCGTCCCGGCCACGCCGCAGGCACGCCGAACGAGCGGCGGCATACTGCTCCGAGTCGACGCCAGGAGATTCGAGGGCGGCTTCGAAGAAGGACTGACCGAAGTACGGCATCTCTTCCTCGGCATGCTCCCGGTTGAACGCCACAAGATCTTCGAGCTTCCGCAGACCGTCGCTGCGTCGGGTGGCCAGGTATGCAGACATTCCCTCCTGTAGCTCGCACAGGAGGACCAGGAGTTCGTCGTCGGCTCCGTATCCTTCCATCGCCTCGAGGCTCGTGTCGTCGACGACCACCGCTCCCGCCGCTGACATCGCGGAAAGCGCCTCCTCGGCAGCAGCGTCGGCGTCGCGGCTGTATCCCCAGAGGCTGCCTCGCGGTACGCCGATCCGCTTGCCGACCAGCCTCCCTTGCCTGGCGTGCGAGGCGTAGTCGACGTCGTCGTCAGCGAGCGCGGACAGAAGCGCGGCTGCCTCCTCCACCGTTCGTGCCAACGGTCCGACGGTGTCCTGGGAGGCCGAGATCGGGACCACCCCCTGCGTCGGGACCAACCCCACCGTCGGCTTCAGGCCGACACAGCCGTTGAAGGCAGCCGGGCAGGTGATCGACCCGTCGGTCTCGGTCCCGACGGCAAGGCGCACGAGTCCCGCCGCCACCGCGGCGGCGCTTCCGGAGCTGGAGCCGCCGGACGAGCGGTTCAGGGCATACGGGTTGCGCGTCAGGCCGCCGTAGGCGCTCCAGCCCGACGACGAGTTCGCGTCACGGAGGTTCGCCCACTCGCTGAGGTTGGACTTGCCGACGATCACCACGCCGGCCTTGCGTAGCCGGGTCACCACGGCGGCGTCGTTCGCGGGAGGCGCGTCGGCAAGAGCCAACGACCCCGCAGTCGTGAGCAGGTCGGCGGTGTCGATGTTGTCCTTGACGACGATGCACTGCCCGTGCAGTGGGCCGCGCACACGGCCGGCAGCCCGCTCCCTGTCCAGGGCGTCCGACTCCACGGCATTGGGGTTTGTCGTGCAGACCGCGTTGGTGAGACGGTCGAGGTCGTCTATCACCGCCAGGGCGGTCTCGGCGGCTTGACGGGAGGACGGCATACCGCATCCTGGCACTGCCTGGTCGGCGGCCGGCGAAGCGGCTGCCAAGGGCTGTGGCGGCGCCGGATACCGAGCGGGTTCCCGCGGGCCTCAGCCATGGCGCCTGGTCGCTGGTTTGCGCTGATGGCTGCGCCTCACGATAGATTTGGCCAGCTCATCGCGACGCTGGTACTCTCGTGGGCTGTGTGTGGCGAGGTTCCCACACCAGTGACGTACTGTCCGCTTTCGACCCCAAGAGGCTCCGCTCCGTGGCGAATATCAAGTCCCAGATCAAGCGCAACCGGCAGAACGACGAGGCTCGCGAGCGCAACAAGTCCGTGAAGTCCTCACTCAAGACGTCGATCCGCCGCTTCCGTGAGGCTGCCGACGCCGGTGAGACGGAGCAGGCGACGAGTCTGGCCGCGATGGCGAGCCGCAAGCTCGACAAGGCGGTTTCCGCCGGAGTCATCCACAAGAACCAGGCGGCGAACAAGAAGTCCGCCATCGCGAAGCGGGCCTCGACGCTCTGACCTGAGGCATGGGCGCGACCACCGAGTCCATCGGCAGCTTAATGAAGCTCTCGCGCTCGGACCACAGAGATGACCAGCCGCTCGCACGCCCACTGGCGGTCGCCGGCAGCGCCCTTCACGTCGGCATCCGCTGCGGCGGCAGCCTGGATCGCCGCTGCCAGACCGGGGCTTGACCAGCCTCTGGACTGCGCCGCGATCGACTTGAGCTTCCAGGTCGGTACGCCGACCTCACGGGCCAGGTCGTCTTCGCGAAGCCCCCGCGGAGCAGATGCGTAGCGCGCCATACCTCGTAGCCCCCCAGCCATGGCACTCGTCACGAGAACCGGGTCGACCCTGGCTGCGAAAGCCCACCTCAGCTGCTCGAGGGCCTCTGTTACCTTGCCCGCGATTGCGGCGTCAGCAACTGCGAACCCTTTGACCTCCGCCCGCCCGCCGAAGTACCTCCGCACCAGATCCTCACTGACTGGCCCGTCTCCTGCGTCGTTGGAAAGCTGGTCGGCGGCGCCGGCGAGTGCCCGAAGATCCTCACCTACAGCGTCGACCAGTGCGGCTGCCGCAGACTGGCTGATCCGAGCCGCGTGGTGCCGGAACTCTGCTACCACCCAGTCGGGCAGCTCCCACTTCTTGAAGGGCTGTGCCTTGACCTCGTCCACGCCGGATCTACGGAGCTTGTCGAGGACAGCTTTGCCCTTGTTCCCTCCGGTGTGATGCAGGAGAAGCACGACATCGGGCGAAGGCTCGGCGACATACCCGAGCAATGGCTCGATGGCCACATCCGGCAACTCCTCGAGCGCGCGCACGACGACGCAGCGAAGCGACGCGAACAGGGACGGACTGGTGATCTCGGCAAACGCTCCGGGTCCGAGCTCGTCGGCTGGTATCTCGGAGAGATCGGCGTCACCGTCCGCCGCTCGGATCGCCGAGCGAACATCGTCGATGGTGCGCTCCGCGACGAACTCGTTGGTGCCGCTGACCAGAATGGTGGTACCGAGGACGTCAGCAGCTCTCACACCCGCCATGGCAAACCAGCATGGCACGCGACGCCGACAGAGCCGCGGCGGACGACGCGCCCGCCCGCGGCTAGATCAGGGCCCCCACGAAGGCGATGGCGGCCAACACGATCAATGCCCCGGTGATGACTGGTGGCACCACGCTGAAGGGAAGCGGTTGGCCACGCCGCATCGCCATCTCGAGCCGACGCCACCGCCAGTAACACGCGCCTGCGGTGAATACTCCGAGGGCGTAGAGCCCGGAACCAACGACCACCACGATTGCCCGGTGGCCGATCACCTTGTCGAAGAAGCTCAAGATCGCCGTGCCCGCCGCGAAGAACGCCAGTGCAGTGCGGACGTAGGCAAGGAAGGTTCGCTCGTTGGCGAGGGTGAAGCGGTAGTCCGGTTCCTCGCCGACCTTGCGAACTTCGTCCTGTGGACCTAACAGCCCGGACAAGAGGCGACCTTTCCGTCGGGTTGCGCGTTGACGTGCTCCCTCCAGTGTGACGGCTTGTGGCTCGGCGAGTCTTCCTGAGTCATTTCGACGTGGCCACGCTGAGCTGTCCGCATTGCTCGACGACAGCGATGTCACCGTCGAGGTCTGTGCGGTAGACCCGCGCGCCGAGCTGCTCGAAGGCCGCCAGAGTCTGCTGTGCCGGATGGCCGTAGTCGTTGTGAGCTCCGACGGAGATCACCGCGACAGGAGCCTGGGTAGCAGCGATGAACGCGGGGTCCTGGTTCGCCGATCCGTGGTGTGCCACCTTGAAGACGTCGACGGCCAGGTCGTCACCCGCCGCCATGACGTCGTCCTCCTCCTCCGGCTCGGCGTCGCCGCTCAACAGGAGGTCGTGACCATCGGCGTCCACCCTCATCATGATGCTCGCGTTGTTAGGTCCCGAGCCCTCACTGCTCGCCGTCGCACCGTCGAGAGTCGGGACCCGCAGGGGCCCGAAGACCTGCCAGCTCAGCTGGCCGACGCTACGGCGCTCACCGGCCGTGGCGACCGTTACCGGGATGCCTGCCTCGTCGGCCAGTCGACGAACGGTCGCCGAACGGTCAGCGGGCTCGGCCAGCGGAGAGACTTCGATCTCGGCGACGTTCCGCCCGTCGAGCACGCCGGCCAGCCCGTCGACATGATCTGCGTGGAAGTGCGTGAGGACCACGAGCGCGATGGTGTCCACTCCCAGCCGGTCGAGGCAACTGTCCATCAAGCGAGGGTCGGGTCCAGTGTCGACCACGACGGCAACCCCGCTGCCAGCGTTGAGTACCAGACCGTCGCCTTGGCCGACGTCACAGGCGACCATGAGCCAGTGGCTTGGCGGCCATCCGAAACGACCGACCGGGTGGACGACAGCCAGCAGCACCACCCCGACTACAGCCAGAGACGCCAGGGGGTGACCCAGCAAACGGCTCATCACCGGCACTGCCACCAGGCACAGGACGCTGAGGGCTACCAGTGCGAACGGAGCGACGGGCCAACCCACACTGGCGCCCTCGAGCCGGGCACACCTGTGGGCAACCGTGATGATCCACCACGCGCTCAGACCGGCAACATGGCCGCCGAGATGGCCCAGCTGACTGCACACCATGGCCGCGAGACCCGCCGCCAGACCGGCGACGGTCGTCGGTCCGACTGCCGGTGCGACGAGCAGGTTGCTCGCGACGGCGACAAGGCTCACCTGCCCTGAGACCGCTGCGATGACGGGCGTGCAGACAAGCTGCGCGGCCAGCGGGACAGCGACGGCCTCGGCGACGAGTCTCGGCATCCACCGAGACAGTGAGTCCCGCCATCCCGGCGCCAAGAGCAGGATGCCGACGGTGGCCAGCGTCGACAACAAGAAGCCCACCGACCTCGCCAACCACGGATCGGCGACCACGAGCACCACGACGGCAGCACATAGCGCGCGGACACCACGGTTGCGCCCGCTGACGGACAGACCTACCAACGCCACGAGACCCATCGCCGCGGCGCGGAGAACGCTCGGCTCGGGCCTTGCCAGCAAGACGAAGAACACCACCGCTGATAACCCCACGACGGCCAGGCCCCGGGCGCGTACGCCGCACCATCGGGCGCAGAACATGACGAAACCCAGGACGAGTGTCAGGTTGGACCCGCTCACTGCGAGCAGGTGGGTGAGTCCGGTGGTCGTGAAGTCGGCAGTGACATCTGGTGGCATGAGGGCGTCGTCACCGTCAACCAACGCCGGAACAAGTGACGCCTGAGCTGGTGGCAGCGGTGAAGCCGCCTCCCGGAGGCCCGCGCGCACCTGCGAGATGCCGGTATAGACCCACCCGGCCCGACTGACGACACGGGGATCCGACCTGCCGTACAACACTGCGGCGAGGTCGGCACCTTGCGCCGGTGCCAGCCGTCCTCCGACCTCGACGTGCTCACCGAGTCGCAGAGTCGACCAGGTCACGTCGGCGATCGCCAGAACCGGCGACCGCACCTGACTGGTCTGGCCTCGCGCGGTGACAACCGTCGCGGTCAGCCGTACGACGACGTACGGAGCGAATGTGCCCTCGCGGCGAACCGGGTCTGACGCCACCGAGCCTTCTAGGACAACCTCGGCTCGCTGCTCCGCGAGGTCCGGGATCGGCCCCGCCTGGACGGCGCCCGCTCTCAGACCCGCAACGGCCAGCGCCCCTGAGGTGACGACGAGCGCAGCGGCAGCAGCCGACCGAAATGACGCATGCCCCGGGCGGCGCTCGGCCCGGCGCCCGCCAGCGGCGAGACAGACGCCGCCGGCCGCAAGCAGGAGAACAGCCCCCAGCACGGCTCGCCCTGTCGGCCACCCCAGCCCCCACGCCGCAGTCCCCCAGGCGGCGATGGCGGCTGGGGCCAGCCGAAGATCCAGGGGCTCGCGCGTCATACATATACGTAGGCCGCGATGTCGGAGAGCGTCGCGTCACCTATGCCGGAGACTTCCAGCAGCTCGTCGACGCTGGTGAAGGCACCGTTCTCCGCTCGCCAGGTCAACATCGCCTGTGCCGTCACCGGACCGATACCCGGCAGCGTGTCGAGCTGCTCGGCTGTCGCTGTGTTGAGGTCGACTGGAGCAATCGAAGCGTCGGTTGTCGAGACGACGGCGCCACCGGCAGGTGGGCCGGTGCCCATCAACGGTACATCGAAGCCGACCACGACCTGCTCGCCATCGACGAGCAAGCGTGCGAGGTTGAGCGAGCGGGTATCTGCCCCGGACTTCGCTCCGCCCGCAGCGTCGAGAGCGTCGTCGACTCGTGAGCCTTCCGGCAGCTCGACGATGCCCGGGTGGCGCACCTTCCCCGTGACGTCGACCACCACGAGACCGGTCGGTGTACTCGTGACTTGTGAACTGTCGGGGGTTGTCGTCCCCGAGGGCACACCTGTGGTCGTGCCCGAGCTCGGCGGCGCCGCAGGCGACGCGCTCGGGAGAACGCGCTCGCTAGAGATGGTGACGGGCGCGCTGGTCGGGATCGAGCGCAGCACGAGCCACGCTGCCACCGCAACCATCGCCAGGACTGCCACGGAGACGACCGCCACCTGGTGTGCCGACACCGACCATCGGCCCGGCTGAACGGCACCGGGTACCCGGGTTGCATGTCTGCCGCGCTCGCCAGTCGTCCGCGACTCGTCGGCTCGATCAGGTGTGTCGGCGCCGTAGGCGAATTGCTCGTCATACGTGTCCCGCGAGGAATCGGCGCTGCGGCCATCTCCCGCCCCGAGGTCTTCGGCGTCTGCAAACTGTGCCGCGATCGCCGTCAGCCGGCGATGAGCAGCAGCGACCGCATCACGGTCAGAAGAAGCCCGCCCACCAAGCATGCGGAGACGCTATTGCGGGCTTGCGCCTGCGCGCAGCCTTAACCGGCTGCCTGTGGATGACCACGCCACGAGCGCCAGGGGTGTGGATCGTCGCTTTACCAGCCGATGACAGCAAGCGGTGAGAGTACGGGTAATCCGCCGGGCGCAATGAGGGCCGTGCGCAGTCAACCCGGGATCATCCCGGCGGGATCCAGCCCGATCTGCGGCGCTATGACCACCGCAAGCATTCCGGGGCCGACGTGTGCACCGAGCACCGCCCCGACCTCCGTGACGACGAGCTGTTCCACAGTGACGATACGGTCGCGGAGCCGACCTGCCAGTGTCTGGGCGCGGTCGAGGTTGGCGAGGTGAGACACGGCGACGTCGACCGCAACATCTTCAGCGGCAGCGACAGCAAGCTCCTCGAGGCGGCTGATCGCCTTGGCCGACGTGCGCACCTTCTCCAAGGGTGCGACCCTCCCGTCCTTGATAGTCAGCAGCGGCTTGACCGCGAGCGCTGAGCCCACAAGCGCGGCCGTCGCCCCGATCCGGCCGCCGCGCCGCAGATACTCGAGGCTGTCGACGTAGAACAACGCGGTCGTCGACTGTGCCCTCGCCTCGGCAAACTTCGCCGCAGCCTTCGCGTCGACACCGCGATCGAGTGCCAACGCCGCAGCCTCCACCGCGAATCCCGTTGCCATCCCGAGCTGGCGAGTGTCGACGGCGAGGACCGGGATCGGCGCCTCTCGGGCAGCGAGCTGGGCCGACTCGAACGTTCCCGAGACCTCGCTCGACAGGTGTACCGAGATGACCGCCTCCATTCCGCTTTCAGCCGCCCGTTCGTACGCCTTGAGGAACGCCTCGGGGGCGGGCCGGCTGGTACTGACCGGTATGTGCTTCGTTAGTGCGTCCGCCATCATCTCGGAGTTCACGGCCGCGCCCTCGTCGTACGCCTTCGCGCCGATGACCACCTGCAGAGGCACGACGATGGCTCCGACCCGTGCAGCCAGCGCCTCGTCGACCGAGGCCGAGTCGGTCACCAGCGCGACGGAGCGTGACATTCCGCGACACTACCGCCCGGTGGGGGACCCGACAGCGCCTCTCTACGAGCTCCGGATCGGTTTCGGGACGTCAGCCGACGACGACGTTGACAACCTTCGGCGCCCGTACGATCACCTTGCGCACCTCGCCACCGGCGATGGCTCGGATGACGTTTGCTTCCGCGAGTGCCAGCTCCCGAAGCTCGGACTCCTCGATCGTCGGCGAAACGGTCAGCTTGGCGCGGACCTTTCCCTGAACCTGGACGACACATGTCACCGTGTCTGCCACCAGAAGCTCTGCTTGTGCCTGCGGCCAACCTGCCTTCGCCACCGTCGGCTGGTGTCCGAGGCGGTACCACATCTCCTCGGCGGTGTACGGCGCCACCAGGCTCAAGACGACCGCGACAGTCTCGGCGGCCTCTCGCACCGCCGGATCAGTGGGACCACAGCCCGTGTCGATCGCCTTGCGGGTGGCGTTGACGAGCTCCATCACCCGCGCGACGACGACGTTGAAGCGCAGCGACGCCAGCAGCTGCGTCGACTCGTGGATGACCCGGTGCGTCACCCTGCGCAGGTCGACGTCGCCGTCGTCAGGAGATGTGCCCGGGTCACTGGCCACGTCACCGCTCAACCGCCAGGCCCGCTGCAGGAAACGCATCGAGCCACCCGGCGACAGGTCGGCCCAGTCGATCTCGTCCTCAGGAGGACCCGCGAACACCATCGTGAGCCGCACAGCGTCGACACCGAAGGCGGCGATCTGCTCACCCAGGTCGACGCCGTTACCGAGTGACTTGCTCATCCCCTTGCCATGGTTGCGCACCTCGCCCTGGTTGAGCAGGGCGAGGAAGGGCTCGACGAAGTCGAGGTGCCCCAGGTCGTGCAGGGCCTTGGTGACGAAGCGCGCATAGAGCAGGTGCAAGATCGCATGCTCCACACCACCGACGTACTGGTCGACCGGAGCCCATCGCCGTACGGCTGCCGTGTCGAAGGGCTGCGTCTCATCGCCCGGTGTGGGGTAGCGCAGGTAGTACCAGGAGGAGTCGACGAAGGTGTCCATCGTGTCGGTGTCACGCATCGCCGGGCCTCCGCACCCCGGGCACTCGACATTCACCCAGTCGGGCGCGGACGCCAGCGGAGAGACACCCTTGGGCGCCAGGTCTGCGCCCGTCAGCTCAGGCAGCCGGACGGGCAGCTGGTCGACCGGAACCGGGACCTCCCCGCACGTCTGGCAGTGGACGATCGGGATGGGCGGACCCCAGAACCGCTGCCTGGAGACAAGCCAGTCCCGCAGCCGGAAGTTGATGGTGCGTCGCCCGGTCCCCTGCTTCTCCAGCCAGTCGATGATCGTCGACTTGGCGGTGGAGACGTCGAGCCCGTCCAGCCGTATCTCGTCGTTGCTGGAGTTGATCGCCGCGCCGTCGCCCGTGTAGGCCTCGCCCTCGAACCCTTCGACCGGTTGCACGGTCCGGACGATCGGCAGACCGAACTTCGTGGCGAAGTCCCAGTCACGCTGGTCCTGGCCGGGCACCGCCATGATCGCGCCGGTGCCGTACTCGGCCAGTACGTAGTCGGCTGCGTAGACAGGCATCTGCTGACCGGTCGCAGGGTTGACCGCATGCACGCCGAGGAAGACACCTGTCTTGTCCCGCCCCTCCGTCAAGCGGTCGATCTCCGTGGTTCGCTGTACCTCGACCACGTAGGCCTCGAACTCGACCCGCTTCTCTGGCGCGCACAGCTCGGCTGCCAGCGCCGAGTCTGCCGCTACCACGAAGAACGTCGCGCCGAACAACGTGTCCGGGCGAGTGGTGAACACCGTGACCGGCTCCGCGCGACGACCGTCGGGTCGGTTGATGACGAAGTCGACATGGGCGCCCTCCGACCGTCCGATCCAGTTGCGCTGCATGGTCAGCACCTTGTCCGGCCACGCACCCAGACCGTCCATGTCGTCCAGCAGCCGCTGGGCGTAGTCGGTGACCTTGAAGAACCACTGCGTCAGGTCGCGTTTGGTGACCTGATGTCCGCATCGCTCGCACATTCCTCCGATCACCTGCTCGTTAGCCAGGACCGTCTGGTCGTGAGGGCACCAGTTCACCGCAGACGCTTTGCGGTAGGCCAGACCGTTGGCATACAGCTCGAGGAACAACCACTGGGTCCACGCGTAGTACTCGGGGTCCGAGGTGTGCAACCTCCTCGACCAGTCGAAGGAGATGGCGTAGCGGCGGAACGACTCGGCCTGGGTCTCGATGTTCTTGTAGGTCCACTGCGCCGGATGCTCGTTGCGCAGGATGGCGGCGTTCTCGGCCGGCAACCCGAACGAGTCCCAGCCGATCGGATGCAGAACGTCATACCCCTGCTGGAACCAGTACCGCGCGATGACGTCGGCCAACGCGAAGACCTCGGCGTGACCCATGTGCAGGTCCCCTGAGGGGTACGGGAACATGTCGAGCAGGTACCGCCGCTCCGCAGAGTCGTCGTCGCGCGCCTTGAACGGGTCCAGCCCGTCCCAGATCTTCAGCCACTTCTCCTGGACGCCCGCGATGTCGTACGTCGCGGTCTGCGCATCGCCCTGCTCCGACATGACTGCTGCCCTCCCTCGACCGTGGCTGTGGACATGAAAAAGCCCCTCACGTATGAGGGGCAGCCGCGCTGTCGATCTTTTCCGATCAGCGCGGCGGGCTAAGGAGCAGCGACTTCTCCATCAGACAAGAGTAGCGCAGCCGTCCGCGACGCCGCTACGGCGTTGTCCTTGCCGGGGCGGCTCCGAGGCTTTCGGGGCAGTGGAGCTTCGGAGGGGGTAGGGGCTCAGAAGCCACCCGGTGGTACCCCGCGTAGTCGCCCTCCGACGTATGGTCACAAGCGCCGCCCTCAGGCGCCAATCGCACTGCGGCTTGCTCGTTGCGAAAGCAGACTGGCTCGTGCAAACTCCAGTGACGAGCCTGAGTCCGCTGGTGCACCTCGCCACCCGGGAGCAGCGCTACCTCTCGATGAAAGGACGGCGGTCTTCTTGATGAGTGGTCGCAACAAAGTGCTGGTAAGCCCGGATCCACCGTCCGTTGATGGCTGAGGCTCAAGGGGCGGTGGCGGAGTCGTTGCCGGGTTGAGGGCATGGGTGTGTGACCGGGCTGGCCGGTGGTCTCCACGTTGGTGTTCCTGGTTGGTGTCCTGGCGGACG
>JBBRYJ010000013.1:0-77771 GCA_038237745.1 Propionibacteriales bacterium
AGGAGAACGCCTGCGGCGAGCCGATGTGCGGCTTCCCGAGTCGGCTGAAGAGGATGCGCAGCATCGCGTTGGCGTCTGTCGCGGTGCCGACCGTGGAGCGCGGGTCTGAACCCATCCGCTCCTGGTCGACGATGATCGCGGTCGTCAGCCCTTCGAGCACGTCGACGTCGGGCCGCGCCAGCGTCGGCATGAACCCCTGCACGAAGGCGCTGTAGGTCTCGTTGATCAGCCGCTGCGACTCCGCCGCGATGGTACCGAACACCAGCGAGCTCTTGCCCGAACCGGAGACACCGGTGAAGACCGTCAGCCGACGCTTCGGGATCTCGATGCTGATGTCTTTGAGGTTGTTCACGCGCGCTCCGTGCACGCGGATCAGGTCGTGGCTGTCCGACGAGTGCGTCGTGAGCGAAGCCTTGCCCTTCGGGGCCATGCCACGCCCAGCACCGGCTCCCGACCTCACACCGCCTCCCACACGAACCCGTCCTGCTCGGCGCAAGGCCCAGCGTCGCTGCTGCCGATGACGATCCGGTGCGATACCGAGCCGTCCGGAGCGACGCCGGCGTCCTTGGCCGCGGCACGGCGCCCGTAGAGCGCCAGCTCGACCTGCGAGGCCGGGGTCTTGAACTGGAGGGTGACGGACTCCATGGATGCCATGTCAGCGGACCTTCAGGATGCGGACGAGGTTGCCCGCGGGGTCGCGGACTGCGCAGTCCCGGACGCCGTACGGCTGGTCGGTCGGCTCCTGGACGATCTCCGCATCGCTGGCCTGCAGCTGGTCGAAGGTGCCGTCGAGGTCCTTGGTTGCCAGCAGGAGCATGGCGTAGGTGCCCTTGGCCATCATCTCGGAGATCGTGCGGCGCTCCTCGTCGGTGATGCCAGGGTCGGCGGCCGGCGGGTGCAGGACGATGGAGGTGCCGGGCTGGTCGGCGGGGCCGACCGTGATCCAGCGCATCGTGCCGTTTCCGACGTCGTTGCGGACCTCGAAGCCGAGGGTATCGCGATAGAAGGCCAGGGAGGCGTCCGGGTCGTCGTGCGGGAGGAAGCTGGAGTGAATGGTGATGTTCATGGCGGTCACGCTAGTTGCGACTCCGGGGCCGACGCTTCTCGATTCCTGATCGGTCTGGTCACCTGTTTCGCGACGCACGACGGCATCTCAGCCCTCGCGCGAACCGTCTGGCGCCGGTAGGTGCTGGGCGGCACACCGACCAGCTCAGTGAAGCGGGTGCTGAAGGAGCCCAGCGACGAGCAGCCGACCGCGAAGCACACCTCGGTGACGCTGAGGTCGCCACGACGCAGCAGCGCCATAGCGCGCTCGATGCGCCTCGTCATCAGATAGGCGTACGGCGGCTCGCCGTACGCAAGCCGAAACTGGCGGCTGAGGTGCCCGGCGGACATGTTCGCTCCGCGGGCGAGCGCCTCGACGTCCAGCGGCTGCGCGTACTCTCGGTCGATCCGGTCGCGAACGCGACGCAGCCGCACGAGGTCACTCAGGTGCGGCGATGCGGCGAGTCTGCTGGTCACCCGCGCGATCGTGCCACGTCGCTCCGGCGTTGCAAAGGTGGTCCACCACGCAAACCTTGCGTTGAGCCGCACTAGGTCAGACCCACTTGTCCCTAGGCAGTGCCAGGGCGGCGATGGCGAAGCAGTAGACACGAACCCAGTGTGATAGCAAGAGGCAGTCCGCAAGGGAGTGCGCAGATGATCCAGCTCAGCCTCGGGTTGCTCGGTGAGTCAGGCAAAGAGAACGAGTACCGGTTGCCAATCCACCCCGCACACTTCGACCGAATCGACGCCGATGTCGCCGAAGGTGTCTTCGTGGAGCACGGCTACGGCAAGAGGTACGGCGTCTCGGACGACTTGCTCGCCTCTCACGTCGCCGGCCTCCGGTCGCGGCCGGAGATCATGGCGGACACCGACGTCGTGCTCTTGGCCAAACCGACACTGCCCGACGTCCAGGAGCTGCGGAAGGGACAGGTGCTGTGGGGGTGGCCGCACTGCGTCCAAGATGAGGCGCTCACCCAACTCGCGATCGACAGGCGGCTGACACTGGTCGCCTGGGAGGCGATGAACCACTGGACTGAGGACGGTGGTTTCGGCGTGCATGTGTTCCATGCGAACAACGAGCTAGCCGGGTACTGCTCCGTGATGCATGCCCTGTCACTCACAGGGTGCACGGGTCACTACGGCCGCCGTCTCTCGGCAGCCGTGATCGGGTTCGGTAACAGCGCGCGGGGGGCTGTCACAGCCCTTGCTGCGCTGGGAATCCAGGACGTCGTGGTGCTGACGATGCGCGGCCCAACCGCAGTCGCCTCGCCGATTCCGTCCGTGACATTGCAGCAACTCGAGCGCTCGTCCGGCGACTCGAGCCGCACGGTCACCCAGGCGGATGACGGGCCAGCGACTTCGACGGCGGACTTCCTCTCCGACTACGACATCGTGGTCAACTGCGTGCTGCAGGACACCGATGCGCCTCTCATGTTCGTGACGAACGACGAGCTCGGGGCCTTCTCGCCAGACGCGCTCTTGGTCGACGTCTCATGTGACGAAGGCATGGGTTTCGAGTGCGCGGTCCCGACGACGTTCGAGCAGCCGATGCTGACAGTGGCCAACGGCGTCCACTACTACGGCGTCGACCACAGCCCGTCATACCTGTGGAACTCGGCGACCTGGGAGATCAGTTCCGCACTCGTGCCATTCCTTCGCCCTGTCATGCAGGGTCCCGACTCCTGGCGGGCCAACGAGACGATCCATCGAGCGATCGAGATTCGTGACGGCGTCATCCAGAATCCCAAGATCCTCTCGTTCCAGGGAAGGTCCCCCGACTACCCACACGCGCGGCTCTGAGTCGAGGCAAGAGCCGGGCTGGGCCCTCTGCTACCGCAGCGGGCGCGCGGATGGTCAGGCGACCCCAGGCCCGGCATCTGGTCCTGCGGCGGCCGGCGCTCACCGGGAATGACGAGACGACGTCCGCGTGGTGAGGGCTCTCGCTCCAACCACATACCCTGAACAGCGGCCCTGCTCGGCGCATTCGGGATTGTGCTGAGCAGCCCGGGAGTATTCGTGCCAGGTCAGTAGGGGTGCTCAACGGACGATGGCAAAGCTCGTTGATGCGATGAAGCCTGTACCCAGTGGCTCGGTGACCCGGGCGGGCTTACTACGCTGTTCGCGGCACGTGAGTCCTCGTTGGCCGCTTCCTTCGTCCGTCGCGCTGGCCCCGCCTGCCTCGGGCCTCTAGCTCAATTGGCAGAGCAGCGGACTTTTAATCCGCGGGTTGTGGGTTCGAGTCCCACGGGGCCCACAAATCCGCAGGTCAGCAACGCGGCGCCTCCGGCGCACCATGGTGCGCGAAGATTTTCCGGGGACGTCGCGTTTGGCTGTAGTCACGGACCCGATGCCGGAGTGAGACTCGGTGTGTTCGTCGCGGTCGACCCCGAATCCTCTGTAGTGCCGCTGAGCCTGTAGGTCAGCATGGTGGTGGAGGGCTTCCACGGGAACCGTGGATTGGTGCCTTCGAGCCCGAGCGTCAGACTGCTGAATCTCCCTGCCCTCCCCGCGACGGACACCGAACAGTCCCGTCGAGATGGAGTAGGTGAGCAGGATGGAAGTAGTGCACCAGCGGTGTGCTGGGTTGGACATCTTCAAGAAGGACGCCAAGGTGTGCGTCCGGATCGCCGGTGCGGGTCGCCGCAAGACGATCGAGACCGTGACCACGTGGTCCTCGATGACCAACCAGGTCTTGGCTCTTCGTGAGCACCTGATCGCCCAGCAGGTCACGTGTGCGGTGATGGAGGCGACCGGGGACTACTGGAAGCCGTTCTACTACCTGCTCGAGGATGCCGGGTTCGAGGTGATGCGGCTCTTCACAGTTGAGGGTGTAGAGCCCGTTTCTCTCGTGACAACGCCTTACTCAGCTGCAACATCTGGTGCCACCGTCGCCTGAACCAGTCGCGCGTCTATAGACCCTCTATAGTGAGGTGCCAGTATGAAAACCAGCCTCCGGAGCCTTGCCGCTTTGGCGCTGCTTGGCATTACGGGGTGCGGCGCTCAAGCGCCAGTGGGTGATTCTCCATCCGCGCATACCCTCTTCGAGGCTAGCCATGTCAAGGCATACTCCTCGATCAATGAGCTCATGCGCGATTCAACTGCGGTCGTCGTTGTCACGGCACTTGCCGGCGCATCGAGATTGGCTTCCGATGAGGAGGGACAGTCGGAGTTGTCCGCCACCGTCACTCACGTGAGGGTTGATCGGCTGCTTTGGGGGAATCTGGAGGGTGAGTCAACTCTGTTTAATCGTCAGCTTGGAAATAGCTCGCCGGAGATGAGCGGGGTTCGGCCCTATTCTGAAGCCAGCACACATTACGCCCTATTTATCACACCATTCGAATTCAGAGAAGGTGTCTCAACGGGACAATACCTAGTCACCGGTGACTCCGCCGAGTATCTCGACGATGGGGGCTCGTGCACGCTCCTTTCCAAGGAGGTAGGCGAACAGATCCCGCGGATCCTCACCGAGAAGGAGTTGGCTGCTGCTCTCCTTAGCCCGGATCGTTGAGGAGCCCTCCTCCTGAGGTGCGAGGACACGTCCAGGGCATCGCGACCGGTACATCAAGCAACCGCGTTGCCGAGAGGTCGAGGTCCGCAACTCGCTTGCCTGGTGGTGCCCTCCTGCGGTTGGGTAGCGGCGTGAGCAACATGTGGACGACACCGGAGGACGACCTCAGAACCTACGGGAACCCCGTGGGCGAGAAGGCGACCTATCGGGAGTACCTCAGCAACTACCGGCTGACGATCACGATGAAGTGCGACGGCCTTGACGCCGACCAGCTCAGCCGACGCTCGGTACCGCCCAGCGCCCTGAGCCTGCTCGGCCTTGTTCGTCATCTGGCTCAAATGGAGAACCACTGGTTCCAACGCGTGCTGCAGGGCCGAACCGACGCACCTCGCCTTTACAAGCGCGAGGACGACTCGGACTGGGACTTCCGGGGCGCGAGCGCCGACTCCGAGACTGTCGATGAGGCCTTCGCAACCTGGAAGGCCGAGATGGGCAAGGCCGACCAATGGCTGGACGCCCTCGAGGAAGCCGACCTAGACCGCGAAATTCCCTTCGACGATGGCACAGTCGCAGTGCGCGACGTACTTGTCCACGTGATCGAGGAGTACTCGCGGCACGCCGGTCATGCCGACCTGTTGCGCGAGTGCATTGACGGGCGCACCGGCCAGTGACCTTCGCGGCCGGCCAGCCGCGAGCAAAATCGCTCGTATTCGCAACACTCCGAGAGGAAAGACTGGCGCACGCTGACACCAGACTCCGCGTGGCCCTGGTGCTTGGTACCGTGCCGCGAGCTGTGCCGGAAGTCAGGGACACGACCGCATGTGTGCAAACCCAGAGGCGCCTCGCCGCTGGGTGAGGCGCCCACGCGAAGGGTTGGACGAGCCGCAGCTTGTTCCCGAACGGGTCGCGCATACCGGCGTCGATCCCGTACGGCTGCTCGTTTGGGCCGTCGGTGAACTCGACGTCCTTGGCCGACAACTCCTCATAGGTCTTGCGACAGTCGTCGGTGACGAACCCGCCCCAGCCGCCGATCACACCCTTGGTGATGAGTTCACGGACCCGCTGTCGGATTGGGTGGTCCGTCGATCGTCGTATCGTCGTAAGCACCCACCACCTAGCCAGGAGTGAGCAGCCCATGAAGTACATGATGTTCGTCGTCGCCGACCCTGACGCAGCAGCCGAAGCCGAGCCATCGCCGGACGACCTGACCATCGAGCAGTGGCTGGCCGACGTCGACGGCCGAGGGAAACGCATCACGGGTGACGCCCTGCGCCCGATCAGCGACGCCACGACCGTCAGAGTCAGCCGCGGGCAGGTACTCGTCACCGATGGGCCCTTCACGGAGTCCAAGGAGTGGATCGCCGGCTTCGACATCCTCGAGTGCGACAACCTCGACGAGGCCATCGCGATCGCCGCGCAGCATCCGCAGGCCAACGGCGGCAAGCTCGAGCTCCGCCCGTTCTGGACGGACGAGGATTGACCTCAGATACGCACCGCGCGACGACCGAGATGATCACCTCGGTCGTCGTCGCGGAGCGTACCGGCATGGTCGCGAGTCTCATCCGGCTCACCGGCAACTGGGACCTTGCCGAGGACTGCGTCCAGGACGCAGTCGAGCGAGCACTTGTGCACTGGCCTGACAAGGGCATCCCCCGCGCACCCGCGGCCTGGCTCACTACCGTGGCGAAGAACCGCGCAGTCGATGTGCTGCGTCGTCGTCAGACGGAGCAGGCGAAGCTTCAGCAGCGCGCGATCATGGAGGAGATGGGCCCGAGCGATGCCTGGCACCCAGGTTCCCGGTCCGACGACCGGCTGCTTTTGATCTTCACCTGCTGCCACCCAGCGCTTGCCCTCGAAGGTCAGGTGGCCCTGACACTGCGGACTGTGGCCGGGCTCAGCACAGCAGAGATCGCGCGGGCCTTCCTGGTCTCGGAGTCCACCATGTCCCAGCGACTGCTGCGGACCAAGCGCAAGATCTCCAACGCCGCAATCCCCTACCAAGTGCCTCCCGACGAGCTGCTCGCTGAGCGCACCGGTGGAGTTCTCGGCGTCCTCTATCTCATCTTCAACGCGGGCTACGGCCAGCGCGAGGACCACCTGGCCGTTGAGTCGCTGCGACTCGCCCGCATGCTGGTCGACCTGTTGCCCCGCGATGATGAGGCTCGCGGGCTGCTGGCGCTGGTCACGTTTCAGATGTCACGGCGCTCTACCCGCTTCGACGCTCATGGCGATCTCGTCCCGATGGAGGAGCAGGACCGCAGAAGGTGGGATCCCACGCTCATCGCGGAGGGACACACCCACCTGCGCCAAGCGGCAAGCTCGGGCCGTCCACCCGGGGCCTACCGGCTACAGGCACAGATCGCTGCCTGCCATGCCACGTCGGAGACTGCGAAGGCGACCGACTGGGGCACCGTCGTCACCCTCTACGACGCCCTGCTCGCTGCCCAGCCGTCATCCGTGATCGCGCTGAACCGGGCCATCGCCGTCGGCTTCCGCGATGGCTACGAGGACGGCATCGCGGCGCTGGACGGTTTGGACGCGGAAGACTTGGCAGGCTACTACCTGTTGCCAGCGGCTCGTGCAGACTTCCTGCGCCGCCTCGGGCGAGACGACTTGGCGCAGCACTCCTACCGGACAGCGCTCGGCCTCGCCCCTGCTGGCCAGCCCGAGCAGCGGCTGCTGTACCGGCGTCTCACAGAGCTACGGCCCCCGTAGGGCCTCTCCAGCCCAGCGAGGAAACCGCCACGTCAGGCCGGGCTTGGCGCGCCCTCGGCCTCACGTCTGTCCGGGAGCTTGGCGAAGTCCTTCGGAAGGAAGTGGCCCTCGCCGAGCTGGGCCTCGATCTGCTCGAGGCTCCGACCGGTGAGCTCGGGCATCCGCAGCCAGACGAAGATCCACGCCGCGACGTTGAAGGCCGCGTAGAGCCACATCGTCTGCCCCACTCCGACGTTGTCGATGGTCGTCAGCAGCGTCAGCGTGATGAGGACGTTCGTGCTCCACAGGGTCGCCGACTGAGCAGCCGTCCCGGCTCCACGGACCGCAAGCGGATAGATCTCGGAGCCGGTCAGCCAACCCATCAACTGCAGACCCCCAGCGTTGAAGAACATGAAGACGATGAGGCAGCCGACGATGAAAGGGGTGGCGCTGCGTCCATCGTTGCCGGTGACGAACAGGAAACCGAGCACGGCCAAGCTCGCGGCGGCACCCGGCACCATCGTGAGGGTCAGGCGGCGGCGACCTACACGATCCACGATCGACAGGCCGACGATCATCATCACCAGGTAGGTGACACCGAGGCCGACGCTGACCAGAAGCGCAGCGGTTGTCGAGAAACCGTCGGCCCATTGTGCAGTGGGAGGCCACATGGCGTGACGGCAGATCAGCCTTCAGCGCCGGGTCCCATGGCGTTGGCAAGAGCCTGCGCGGCATTCACCAAACCCAAGTGACTGAAAGCCTGCGGGAAGTTGCCGAGCAGCTCACCGCTCGCAGGGTCGACCTGTTCAGCGAACAGCCCAAGCTCCGATGCGTAGCCCGCAGCACGTTCCAACACGTCAGTCGAGCGTTCGACCTGACCGGTGAGAGCCAGGGCGTGGGCAAGCCAGAACGTGCACAGCAGGAACGTTCCCTCGGGCTCGGCGAACCCGTCGTCACCGAGATACCGATAGATGAGTCCTCGCTCGTCCTTGAGCCTATCTGCGACCGCGTCGATGGTTGCCAGCAGCCTGGCGTCGGATGGAGGCAGGAAACCCACGATCGCCAGGAGGAGTGCGGACGCATCGAGGTCATCCGACCCGAACGACTGGGCGAATGCCCCTGCGGTGTCACTCCAGCCCGAGGACAGGATGGCTGCTCGCAGGTCGTCGCGTTCGCACGCCCACGTGCTGCTGCGAACTTCGTCGAGGAGGAGCCTGTCGGCCATCTTGAGACCGCGATCCAGCGCCACCCAGCACATCAGCTTGCTGTGCAGGAAGGGCTGCGCCGGACCGCGCATCTCCCAGATGCCCTGGTCGTCCTCCCGCCAGCGTGCCGCCGCAAGGTCAACCGCTGAGACGAGGAAGGCTTTTGTGTGTTCGTCGAGCCCTCCGAGCTGCTCACGCAGCGTGTACGCCGCGTCGAGAAGTGCGCCGTACACGTCAAGCTGGCGTTGACCCCAAGCCTCATTGCCGACGCGGACCGGTCCGCTGCCTCTCCAGCCCGACAGATGTGGGAGCTCCCGTTCCGAGAGGTCGCGCTCACCCCCGATGCCGTACATGATCTGCAGATGCACCCCACGTTCGAGCTGGGTGGCTGCCGCTCTTGCCATGAAGGCGAAGAACCGACCCGCCTCATCGGGACATGCGGCCACATACAGTCCCTGCAACGTCATGCTGGCATCGCGTACCCACGTGAAGCGGTAGTCCCATGTCCGACCGCTCCCGACCCCCTCGGGCAGGCTCGTCGTCGCAGCAGCGACCACTGCACCGCTTCGGGCATACGTCAGCCCCTGCAGCACGACTCCGCTGTGATGGACAAGGTCACGCAACGGTCCCTCGTACCGCTGATGAAGCTCTGACCAGCTTCGCCACGCATTCTCGGTGTCCTGCAACCGGCGACGGATGTTGCGTCTCTTCCACGCCGTCGGAGCGGGTGCCCAAGCGTCCCCCTGCTCCAGCGCGAACGCCAATGTCTGCCCCTGCCTCAGCTCCACCCGCCCGACTGCGCGACCTTGCTCGATCTCCAGGGTCAGCTCCGAACTGAGGACAAGGACGGTGGCGCCGCCGTCGGCCACGATGGCTCCATCGGAGCGAGTCAGGCGCGGGTGTATCAGACCGAACTCTGGGCGCGGTACGAACTCGACGCGGACGGGCACGGGACCGCGGAGGCACTGGACATACCGGAGGAGCACGCCGGGTGACGACAGTCCGAGCTGGTGCCCGTGTTCACGAGCACCGAGAGCCAGCGCGTCGGTGACGAGGAGCTCGCCTTCCGGGGACGTCCAGGTCGTGTCCAGCACAAGGCTCGAGCGGCGGTAGTGACGTGTCGACGTGAAGCTCGGCGTATCCGGCGCGACCAGGAAGTGCCCTCCCTCGTCATCGAGGAGCCGAGAGAACACAGCCGGGCTGTCGAAGCGGGGTAGGCACAGCCAGTCCACTGACCCCGCCGAGGTGACGAGCGCTGCACCGCCGCAGTCGGAAAGCAACCCGTGATCGCCTATCGGCACATCGCTCATGACTCAAGTAGACCCCATCGCAGGCGCCGGACGACCGCAGGACCTCCCTCGACCGGCTACCGGCAGGTGCCGCTTGCGGTGTCAGACTTCGACGGGCCTGGACCCGCCAGGTGTCTCAGCCACGATCGTCCCATGGGCACGTCCGTTGCTCGTCTGCGGCTGATCACGCCAGCCCGCGGATGCAAATTCGTGGACCCTCGCCCCCGACGAAAATCACTGCCGCACTGCACCTCTTCCGGTCCGCCGGCTTCATGGATGGTGTTCGGTCCGACGCGTGGAATCAAGGACGGCCAGAGTGCCGCGCGTGGCTGGAGCGCTCGGAGTTCAGATGACCTACAGGGCTCGCGAGCGTAAGTTTCCCGCGACGGCAGGGACGATGATGGCTGAGTGCTCACGCGGATCGAAGACGCCATCTCGCAGATCGAGCCGCATCGTTAGTCGGAATCTACATAGGGCTGCAGTGCGGCAACGATGTCGGCCAGGTACTCCCGGGCGACAAGTCTCCAATTGTCTGGACAACAGAAGCGCGACAGGTGGTGGCGCAGGATGGCACATCGGACTTTCGCGGGCCCTGCGTCCACGGTCGTGTTCGGCCCGACAAGCAGCTACAACCCGCATCTGACGCATCCGGTGGCTGGGTTCGGAGTCGACGATCTCGAAGCAGCCTTCAGCGAGCTGCTTACGGCCGGCATCGAGATCGCACTGCGGATTCACAAGACCACCGAGGACCTTCCTCTGGGCCACTCAGCTGACGCAGCGCAGGATCGCTTCGACGGACCTGTCCACGTCGGACTCGTCTGTGAGCCAGTTCGACACCGAGATGCGCATCGCGGCCTTTCCCTGCCACGTCGTCCCCGTCAAGAAGCAGGTGCCATCGCGCTGTACGCGCTGTATGACACGCCGGGTATGCGCGTCGTGGTCGCCGTCCGGCGACAGGAACCGTACGAGAGCCTGGTTGAGCACCACCTCGTTGAGCAGCTCGACCCCGTCGGCGGCAGCCAGCTGGCGGGCGAAACGTTGAGCCAGTGAACAGCAACGCTCCACCAGATCGACGACCCCGCTGCGTCCCATCGCTCGTAGGGCTGCATAGACGGGGAATCCGCGAGCGCGTCGGGAGAACTCAGGGTTGTACTCCATCGCGTCTCGCTCCCCGTCGGCGGCATGGACGAGGTAGCTCGCTCGTACGCCCATCGACGCCCGGTGAGCATCGGGATGGGCACAGAAGACCAGCCCGGAGTCGTAGGGGACGTTGAGCCACTTGTGGGCATCCGTCGACCACGAGTCCGCTCTGTCGACGCCCGCAACCAGCGCTCGCAACCTCGGACTCGCCGCGGCCCAGAGGCCGAACGCCCCATCGACATGCACCCAGGCGCCAGAGTCGTGGGCCGAATCGCAGATCTCGGACAGGTCGTCGACGCTACCGGTGTTGACGTTGCCGGCCTGCGCACAGACGATCGCCGGGCCCGTAGTTACAGCAAGGGCCTCACGGAGGAGGTCCGTCCTCATCCGGCCTTGGGCGTCCACCTCGACCGACGTGATGGCGGCGGTTCCGATACCGAGGAGCCGCAACGCGCGGTCGATGGTGACGTGCCGCTCGCCACCCACGAACACCCGAACCGGTGGAGCCCCGACCAGACCGTCTACCTCGACATCCCAGCCCTGTCGGCGCAGCACCTCGTGGCGAGCAACCGCCAAGCCGGTGACGTTTGCCATCTGCGCGCCGGTGACGAAGCCGAGCGACACGTGCGCCGGCAGTGTGAACAGCTCCGCGAGCCATCGGCCAGCCACCTCCTCCACGACTGCGGCTGGGGGCCCACCCACATACAGTCCGGCGTTCTGGTCCCAGGTCGTGGTCAGCCAGTCCGCCGCCAGCGCGGCTGGAGTGGCGCCCCCGATGACGAAACCGAAGAAGCGTCCGCTCGAGACGGCCAGCAGGCCGGGTTCGACGGCGTCCGCCAGAGCAGCGATCACGTCAGCCGGGTCCGAGGGCCGTTCCGGCAGCGGGCCGTCGAGTGCGGCGCGGAGCTCGTAGAGACCTGCGCTTCCGGCGACTGGCCTGTTCGGGAGGCTCGCAAGGTACGTCGAAGCACGCAGGAATGCTTCGTCGAGGGCGCCTTTCCAGTCGGGTTCCTGCATGAGGTGCCTCCCGTCTCACGTGTGTCGAACTTCCGCATACTCTCACGCGGAAGCAGAGTCGGTGACCAGGCCGTCGGGCGTCCATTCACCACTTCGCCGGACACGCGCTAGCTCCCGAAGCAGCCGTCCCGGGCCTATCAAACGCGGGCGAAGCCGGGTCCGAAGCCGAGAGCGCGGCCGCCGGCAGAAACCAGGCTGAGGAGTAGGTTCCACGCGAGCCGTCGACCCGAAGGAGAGACTCCATGGCAAACATCGTGGCCACAGCGACCACGGAGATCACCGGGTCGACCGGGCAGGTGTGGGCCGCGCTCACCGACCCCGAGCTGATCAAGAAGTATATGTTCGGATCCCAGGTCTTTACAGACTGGCACGAGGGGAGCTCGATCCTGTGGAAGGGCGAGTACGAGGGCAAGGCGTATGAGGACAAGGGCAACATCGTCGCAGTCGACACCAACAAGCGGCTCGAGGTCACGCACTTCAGCCCCCTGAGCCAGCAGGAAGACGTTCCGGAGAACTACCACACGCTGGTTTACGAGCTCGAGGATCACGGTGATACGACGCGTGTGTCACTGAGCCAGGACAACAACGCGAGCGAAGAGGGGGCCGCCAACGCGAAAGGCACCTGGGAGATGCTGCTCGCCGGCCTTAAGCAGGTCGTCGAGTCCGGCTGACTCCACAGGCGCCCTCTCGTGCGCGTTCTCCAGATCCTCGACCAGGACGTCGAAATGTATTCCGTCGTACCACTCAAATGGCCACCCCCCGACCATCTGCGAGCAGAACTGGGCTAGCGCCAGCTGGTCAGGGCCGTGGAGAACGATGTCCCGGATCCACCCGACGTTGCGGGATGGAATCTCGAGCCGTCCGGTCGACACGCCGGCAGAGGAGTGGTCATGCTTATCCAATGGAGTTGGACGTAACACGTGAGCCCGCCGTGATCAGGGCGGGAACGACGGTTGGCGTATCTCTGGGCACCTCGGGTCGAGGGCAACTGAAGGTCCTCAACCAGGCCGGTTCCGAGACCGGCTACGCGCTTGTCGAGGGGGCTCACCCGGTCGGCGAGCCGCGCATCCGTGACCACGTGCACTCCCGACACGAGGAGACTTTCGTCGTGCTGGAGGGAGAGTACGAGGTACGCCTCGGCGACGATATCGTGCTGGCGCGGGCCGGGGACTACGTCTTCATCCCGCGCGGCACGCCGCACACCTACCGCAACGCCTCCTCAGAGCCGGCCAGAGTCCTCAACATCATCAGTCCTCCGGACGGCGTCCAGCTCCTGGCGGAGCTCGGCGAGCTTGCCGGAAAGAGTGTCGACGAGGCGCAGCTCGCCGATATCCATGCTCGGCACGACGCCTTTCTGGTGCCACCTCTGCCGGACTGGTAGGCCGAGTTCCCGGGGGCGGCGTCAGGGCCACGCGAGCCGTCGACCCGAGCCCAGTCCTCCAGGGTCATCAACCACCTACTCCCAGGTAGGTACGCTCACACCAGCCCAAGGTGGTCGGCTGAGACCTCGAGAACCGCGAGGGCGTAGGCAGTAGTGACGTACGCTTGACTGTTTCGCCCCATAGTCGGCTATAGAGATATTTGTCACTACCTCTCATGAGAGTCGTCAGCTGGGGCTTGTTTTGTCAGCGTGGAGGAACGGGAAGGGTCACGGAGTAATGCTGATCACCGCAGCGGAGCCCATCACCTACCTCATGGGTGCGCTCCGACTTCGCCCTGCCGGATGCGTAGCCGGCTATCGGGCTTCCTCCCCATGCACCAGGTGATGGCTCCCGGGGCGGAGGGGCAGCCTTCCGGGCGCGACGGTCCGGAAGCGCTCGAAGCAGCCGACGTATCCACAACCGGCAGAGCTCAGGCCGACGCCAGTGACGAATCAACGCCACTGCCAGGATCCGGGGACCAGTCAGCCATCGTGCGCGGGGTGTATCCACCGGTCACCGAACGCACGCCGCCAGGCCGACTGATCATATTCGTAGCCATCAATGCCGTGCTCCTCCTGGCTGCTAGCGGGGTCCTGCTGGTCCGCGATGCAGTCCAGTCCTCGCGCGCTACTCCTAGCTCGCCGGTAGGAGCCACCATCACGTCTCAGGTATCCCTCGGACCCGGACGCATCGTAACCGCCTCGGATCACATCGTCTTCGACCAGGCAGTCTCGTCTGTGCACGTCCTGGTGCCCGAGCCCTCGCTAGGCGTAGGCCGGGGCAGTTTCACCCCTAGAGTCGACAGCCTCGTCATTGTGAACGGCAACGGCGACCCGGTAGTTGGACCGCCATCACTTGGCCCCGGCGCCAGCGTCACCGTAGACCTGCCGTCACCAACCCGCTACGTGGACATGATCTACGTGGCCTATGGAACAGTCATGCCAGCCACTCCGCCGTCAAGGAAGGAGTCGCTGGTCCTTGTCACCCCGCTGATGGTCGAGCCTGGGCCGAGCTCGGGCACGTCGGTACACATCATCGGCGACGGGATCCTCAGTGTCGGCTGCCTCGGACCCAAATCCCGGGAGGCGGCATGTGGCTCGAAGGACGGACGGGGCTGGACCGTGTCAGACGTCACGACCGCGGCTGTGATCGCGCATACGGGGCAGTTAGCCTCCCCCTAATCTCGCTATCCGTAGCCGCTTAGGGCAATTCTGTAGTCAAAAATCGTCGCTTCGGGAATCGCGGGTGTGTTGGCACCCGTCTGTTTGCTTTGTAGAAACTCGGGAGTTACCTTCTCTTCACTCAGTCGTTGCTACTAAGACAGCTGTCCCCGCCAGCGGACGGCCTCATCAAAGGATTAACTCAACGTGACATACCGCGCACGGGGAGCGTTGACGGCAGCAGCGCCTGGAGTTTGGCCAAAGGCATCCACTCGTGCTGCCACGGACCCAAGAACACCTAAGCCTCTAAGGGCAGAACGATGACCGACCCTTCTAAAATCGATGATTTTACGATGCATTGGAGACACAGCGAGTTTCTGCGCTCGGACAGTCAGCCTCGGCTTGCGCCAGTTGTTCAACAGGGCGCCACCGTACGGGAGTCCGTGAAGTCCAAGCGTGCGACCATCCCTGAGTACGAAGGGTATGAGGCACGTCCGAGCGTGAGCCTCGTCGTCCCTGCTATGAACGAGGCGGCAAACATTCCCTGGGTCTTCAACCGCATTCCAGATTTTGTCGGAGAAGTGATTCTCGTAGACGGATACTCACACGATGCTACCGTTGAAGTAGCCCTACGTGAGCGGCCAGACACTAAGGTGGTTCGTCAGCACGCCAGAGGAAAAGGGTCAGCCCTTCGGACCGGTTTCGCGGCTGCGACAGGCGACTATATCGTCATGATTGACGCCGACGGGAGTATGGACCCCGGTGAGATCGAGCTGTTTGTGCGTGCCCTTGACATCGGGTATGACTTCGTCAAGGGCTCAAGGTATCTGCCGGGTGGTGGGTCAGACGACCTGACTGTGCTACGGAACCTCGGCAATCACGCTTTGAAGACTTCGGTTAACGTATTGTTCCTTGTGCCATTCACGGACCTCTGCTATGGATACCTGGCACTCCGACGCTCGTGCCTGGAGAGCCTGAAGCTCGTCTCACACGGTTTCGAGATTGAGACGGAGATGGCTATTCGCGCGGTGAAGGCCGACCTGAAGATCGCCGAGGTTCCGAGCCGCGAGTATGTCCGGAGGAACGGCACGTCGAATCTCAACACCTGGCGAGACGGGCAACGAGTTCTGCGCACGCTTGTTCGCCAGCGAGTGAGCCGCCGGCAGCGACCCATTGTCGACTGGCTTCAGGTGCCACACCCGGCCGACCCGATACCGGCGATCACTTCTGCCTATGTAGCAGATTCGGGAGTCCTCATCTCTGACGTCGTGGATGCGATCATGCCACCAGCCATTCGGCTGGCCGAATGAGCGTCTTACTCGACCATCGGTTAGGAATGATCCAGTGCCGAGTCGTCCGGCGGCAATCGTTAACTGTCGTCTATGGGCACGACACGTGTTGTCGACCCGTGAAGTGAGTTTTCGGAGGAAGCCCGTGCTGTCGCTCAGAAGCCAACCCGTATCTAGGTCATCGAGCCCTGCCCAGAGCCTTCGGGCCATCCTGGTGACGTTGAGCCTGCTTCTGCTGGTTCCGGTGATCGCGCCGCCGAGCTCTCAGGCCGTTGCCGGTGATGTCGGCTACCAAGATCAGTCTTACACAGGGTCCGGCGGTGCTCCGACTGCAGACAAGTCGCAGTCAAAGCTCTGGTATAACGACGGCTTGTGGTGGGCCGACATGTTCGACACGGTCAGCAGGACCTATCACATCTTTCGCCTCGACCGATCAACCGAGTCGTGGGTCGACACGGGAACGCGTCTTGACAACCGGGCGTCGACGCGAGCTGACCTCCTGTGGTCAGGTGGACATCTGTATGCCGCGTCGAATGTGAAGGCGGCCGACTCGGCGTCCAACGTCACCGGTCAACCCGCACGGCTCTACCGCTACTCCTACAGCACGACCTCCAAGACCTACACCTTGGATTCAGGCTTTCCGGTACCCATCAACAACGTCTCGAGCGAATCCCTGACCTTCGACCGGGATTCTCGCGGGGTCCTGTGGGCCACGTGGACGCAAGGCCAGTCCGTCTACGTGAACTCGTCGGTCGGCAGCGACTCAGCCTGGGGGACACCTTTCGTAATCCCGATCGCGGGAGCCACCGGACTGCAAGCTGACGACGTGTCGGCGCTGGCCGCGTTCGGTACTAACCGTGTCGGTGTGATGTGGAGCAATCAGGCCACGTCCACCTTCTACTTCGCGACCCATCGCGACGGCGATGCTGCGGGCACATGGACCGGTAGGGTTGCGCTCTCCACACCTCACATCGCCGACGACCATATGAATCTGAAGCAGCTGGACGGCGACGCTCAGGGGCATCTGTACGCGGCGGTGAAGACCAGCTACGACGGCAGTGGAGCGCCTCAAACCGCACCTCAGATTGAGCTGCTAGCCCTGGATCCAAGCACTGGCACGTGGAGCGCATACATCTATGGAACCCTTGCAGATTGCCACACGCGTCCGATGATCGAGATAGATTCGACGAACCAGATCCTGCACATGTTCGCCACGGCACCGTCGAGTGGTGGTTGCCCGTTTGCTGGAGCAGCCGGCTCCATATATGAGAAGACGACGCCACTCAACAACATCTCCTTTGCACCCGGTCGCGGCGCTCCCGTCATTCAAGATGCAGCCTCACCGAATATGAACAACGTCACCGGAACCAAGCAGAACATCACGGCGGCGACAGGGCTGGTCATCTTGGCCGGCAACGATGCAACGTCTCGGTACTGGCATGCAGACGTTGCGCTGTCGCAGCCTCCCCCCAGCGTCAGCTTCACGGCGTCACCGACCAGCGGAGTGGCGCCCCTCACGGTGAACTTCACCGCTACTTCCACCGGGGGGGTCAGCACGTGGTCGTGGAACTTCGGTGACGGTGCGACGTCGACCGTGCAGAATGCATCCCACACCTACACGTCCCCCGGCACGTACCCGGTAACCCTGACAGGGACGACGTCGAGCGGCACAACCGCCTCGTCTACCGGCACGGTCACCGTGAGCGCAGCGTCTGCGAGTTACTCTTCGGCCGTTCTCGCCGATGGCCCGGTGGGATACTGGCGGTTGGGCGAAACCTCTGGCACCAGCGTTGCCGACACGACCGGCTCTCCGCCTGGCTCCCTGGTCGGAGGAGTAACAGAGGGTGTGGCCGGTGTGGCAGGCGATGGCAACACGGCCTTCGGTTTCAACGGCACCAACGGCTACGTCACGATCGGCGATCGCGCCAACTTGGACTTCACCAGCCAAGGCTTCGCCGTTGAGGCCTGGGTGAAGCCGAACACGATCAGCACTGTCTCGGGTGCCGTCCTTCAGAAGGGCGACGCAAGCGGCTACCCAGGTTGGCAGTACCGACTCGCCATGACCTCGGCCGGCAAGTGGCGCGGCACCGTGTTCGTCGGATCTACCAACATCACAGTGACCGACTCGTCGACGCCAAGTACTACCGCTTGGACCCACCTGGCGCTGGTGCGCAACGCCGGACAGATCACGCTCTACGTCAACGGCGCGGCAGTCGCGGCGACCACCTTCAGCGGGAATGTGAACACAAGTGTGGGCATGCTCGCCATCGGTCGCAGCGGTGCCAACTCCACAAACTACTTCAACGGCGCAGTAGATGAGGTGGCCATCTACCCGACAGCGCTGTCATCTAGCCAGGTCCTGGCCCACTACAACGCCGCGACGGGCAAGTAAGTCTCCTGCGTGGCCGAAACCGGTGTTGTATGGTCCGGGCGTCGCTCGCGGACCGTCAGAACGGACCTTGGTATGCATCCCGGTCAGGCGAACGCGAGCCGGTCACGCCTGCGTCGCTTGGTCGAAAGCTTGCCTGTCCCACGCGGTGTTGCAACGCAGCCGATCAAGGTCATGGATGTAGAGCTGTCGGAGCCGCTGCCCCCCCTGGACTCCGGTGGCTACGCTGGGGCGCACCTCGCCGTTCGGCTCCACGGCCAACCGCTCGGCTCGCTGTCGGTGGGGCTAACCGCCGGACCCGTTTCCCCTGATGAACTCCAACGGCTCGTTGATCAGCGGCTCGGTGACAGTCTTCGCTCCCACCTGCTGAGAGACGGCTTGCTCCGTGCCGAGCAGCAGGCAGCGCCAGGTGCCCGGCATCGCTGCCTTCGGGACCTCGACCCTCCGTCGCCGCCCCCGCTCGTGAGCGTCGTGATTCCTACTCGGAACAGACATCGACAACTGGCGGAGTGCCTAGAGTCGCTGATGAGGGTCGACTACGAAGCATTCGAGGTCATCGTCGTCGACAATGGACCTTCAGATGACTCCACCCGAGCGATGGTGCGCGAGATGTTCGGAGACGACGCCCGGCTGCGCTACATTCGAGAAGATCGCCCAGGAGCGTCTCGCGCTCGCAACATCGGGGCAGCCGCAAGCGGCGGAGAGTTCGTGGCGTTCACAGACGACGACACCCTGGTCGATCCGCTGTGGCTCACCGCGCTCGTGGCCGGCTTCTCCGGATACCCCCGCGTGGTCTGTGTCTCCGGCCTCACACTTCCGATGGCACTGGAGACTTCAGCGCAACAGGCATTCGAACTTTACGGGGGTATGGGCCGGGGAGACGAAGCACGTGTGTACGACCTTCAGGAGAACCGTGGCGCCACACTGCTGTATCCCTATACTGCCGGCGTCTTCGGTGCCTCGAACAATGTGGCCTTTCGACGTCGGGAGTTCCTCGACAAGGGGGGGTTCGATCCCACCCTCGGCCCGGGTACTGCTACATTCGCCGCCGAAGACCTCGATCTGTTTCTCCGCATCATCATGGCCGGGGATCGCATTGCGTATCAACCAGCAGCGAGCATCCGGCACGCACATCGAGATACGTTTCCGGACCTCTACTGGCAGGTTTTCACGTACTCCGCGGGCTTCACGGCCTTATTGACGAAGTGGGCCCTGAGCGATCGCCGGACTGCGATCGAGCTCGCTCGGCGCGTACCTCGCCTATTGCCGGCGGCGCTCGTCCATGCACACCGCAGCGGCTCCGAGGCCGGAGTCGGCAAGTACCCCAGCGAGGTGCGATGGTGCGAGCGAGTCGGCTATCTTTACGGGCCCATCTCGTATGCCGCTAGTCGTGCTTCCGCCCGCCTACAGCGAACACCCCGAGCCACGTCTGCCGATGCGTACATCTAGCCGATCTCCATGCCGACGCACAGCGTGGACCGGCGGTGGCTTCACACCGAGCGACGCGCGCCGGGTCCCACGGTTCCTGGCTGGCGGCCCTGCCCTCGCCTATGGACCGATTGTTGCCCTTTCCACGGTGATGGGCCTTGACTTGGCACTGAGCCAACGACCATGGCCAGTTGTCCTTGTCGGGCTCCTCGACGAGCCAGCGCATCTGCTCACCACGCTGATCATCCTCGGTGCCAGGCCATGGGTGATGCTGAGGGGTCGCTGGCGGTGGGTGTTGATCGGCTCCGTTGCCATCGACATCGACCATCTACCGATGTACACCTTCGCCAGCACTTTCGCCGCTAACGGTCGGCCACCCACGCACTCACTGTTTACGGTCTCGGCGCTCTTGGTGCTGGCTGCTCTTGTGAGCAGCCAGCTTCGCGCGCCGCTCATCGCAGTGTCGTTTGGGATTTGTTCGCACCTCATCCGTGACCTGGCCACCGGCCCAGGGGTCCCGTTGTACTGGCCTCTCTCTGAAGCGTCGGTTCACGTACCATTCGTGGCTTATGCCGTCTTGCTCGGCGTATGCGCCGCGCAGTCGACGCGAAGGCTCTTTGCGTGGCAGCGAGACGAGACGAGGACAGCTAGCTTAGGTAGGGGGTCCTGACATGGTTCGCAAGACTGCCTCGGCGTCCGTCGTCATCGCCTGCTTTACGCAACGTCGTTGGCATCAGCTGTCAGCCGCCATCGATTCTGTCCTGGCCCAGACAACGGCTGCCGAGGAGGTCATCCTCGTGGTCGACCATAACGAAGAGCTGTACCAGAGGGCCGGTGGTCACTGGCCTTCGGTTCGCGTGCTTCGAAACGAGTTCGCGCAGGGGGCATCGGGTGCACGGAACACTGGCGCGTTCATGGTGACGTCGCCGTTCGTCGCGTTCCTGGATGACGATGCGGTCGCAGACCCCCGATGGCTCGAACGGCTGTTAGCAGAGTTCGCCGACCCGGCAGTCATCGGGGTTGGCGGCGTCGTCGAAGCGGCCTGGGACGGCCCGCGTCCTCCCTGGTTCCCCGACGAGTTCGCTTGGGTCGTCGGCGCATCGTATCCAGGCATGCCTGTCGCGGTGGCCGAGACCCGGAACGTGTGGGCTGAGAACATGGCCGTGCGCCGCGACAGGTTCATGGAGGTCGACGGCTTCCGGATGAACTTCGGAAAGGTCGGTACTCACTCCAGTCCCGAAGACACCGATCTGTGTCTTCGCATGGCTGCCAACGGTGGACATTGGCTGTATGTCCCTGATGCACGCATCGCACACCACGTACCGCCGGACCGATCATCGTTTCGATACTTCCTGCGTCGCAGCTTTCATGAAGGCGAAGGTAAGGCGGCACTCTCCGCCCTGTCGCCCGCGGGCGCTCTGAGCTCGGAACGGGACTACAGCAAGCGGGTGCTTCCTCAGGCTGTGAGCAGGGGCTTGTATCAGGCCGTACTGCAGCGACGACTGCTGCCGGCAACGCGGGCGGCCGCCATCGTGGTGGGCTTCTTAGCCGCCGGCGCCGGCTACACAAAGGAGCGGATCATCAGGGCAAGATGACTCCCATCCGCAACCGATAACCCGCCTGCGAACGACGAAAGCGACCGACAGCTCTATGCCCCGCGTCCTTGTCTCCCCCGCCATGCCCTCGACTGTCATGCCCGACTGGTCGCGCAGCGTCTGGGTCGGGTCAGTCGACGTCTCTCAGTTGACCCAGGACATCGAGCTAGCGGATTCCGCGACACACCTGCGGGCGCGACTCATGGTGCGAAACGGGCGGGCGCCGCTCGGATTCGTGGAGGCGGATGTCTACGGCGGCAAGATTGATGGCGAGGATCTGCGTGCGGCAGTCGCCGCTCTTCCCACCGTTGCCCCACCCTCGCCTGTCGAGCCCTTGCCACCGGTGAGCGTCGTCCTGTGTACGAGAGACCGGCCGGACGCCCTCCGGTCAGCCATCTCGTCCCTGCTGGCCATGACATACCCGTCATTTGAAATCATCATCGTCGACAACGCTGCGACCACGGATGCCTCGCACAGCGTCGTGAGGGCATTCGCAGACCCCCGGGTTCGGATTGTCACCGAGCCCACACCAGGCCTCGCTCGAGCTCGTAACCGTGGTGTGTTAGCCGCGTCGTACGACATCGTCAGCTTCACTGATGATGATGTCGTCGTCGATCCGGACTGGCTGTTGGGGCTCACGGACGGTTTTGCGGCGGCCGGCGACGTGGCGTGCGTCTGCGGGATAGTCCCGAGTGGCGAGCTCCGAAGTGCCGCGCAGGCGTACTTCGACGGCCGCGTAACATGGGCCCGAAGCTGTTCGCAACAGCTGTACAGGCTCGCCTCCCCACCAGCAGGGCAGCCCCTCTTCCCGTTCCAGGTAGGCCGGTATGGCACCGGTGCGAACTTCGCCATGCGGCGCTCGGCCATCCTTGCTCTCGGTGGCTTCGACGAGGCGCTGGGGGTTGGCTCACCGACACGCGGAGGCGAGGACATCGACATGTTCGTGCGCGTACTGCTTGGCGGACAAGCGTTGGTGTACCAGCCCTCAGCATTGGTCTGGCACCGGCACCGGGCCGACTTGGCAGCGTTACGCGAGCAGATCGTCGGATACGGGCTGGGGCTCGGAGCATGGATCGCGAAACTGCTCCTGGATCGAAGGACGGCACCGATGGTTATGCGACGGGCGGTGCCCGGGGTCTGGCACGCACTGCGCATGACCAGAGTTCCCCTCAGCGCTGAGGATGAGGCCACGATCCTCGGCGCCAAGAGTCTCGCAGCTACCGAACTGTGGGCTGCAGCTCGGGGACCTCTGGCTTACCTGCGAGCACGCAGGGCTGGAGCACAGCGGGCGCCGTTAAAAGGCCTACGTGCGCCGCGCGACCAGAGTGAGTCCGCGACCTAGCCATGTCGGCGAACTGGTGGCTGAGGTCGACGTGGCAGGGCTGCGACGGGTCTCGGCACGGAATGATCACTACCGGCTTTGCGGGGTAATATCGCCTGATGCGACCGATTCGCACTCCGGCCATATCGAGGGGCGGTCGCCAGGTCATCCCGCGGGCGGAGGTTCACGTTGAGGGCTAGCTCGATCCGGATCACGACCGTGTTGTGGACATATTCCGGCATCGTGGCGGTTCTCGTCGCCGGGCTGTGGGTCGTGAGTAGCTCCGTCAGTGGTCGCGAAGATGTCGTCAATCCGTCGGCCGTCGTGAACCTGTCGGACTGGCGAGCATCGTCGGATGCCGGCCTGATCGCGCTGTCGAGGGCTCGAGTGGTTGGCGGGCCGCAGGGGGTTTCGACAGCTGTCGAGGTCAGACGCAACGGAGGTGACGGCACCTACGCATTCGCGCTCGCCGGCCTGAAAGAACCCGATGCGTACCTCGAAGGAGGGCACACGTACCGCATGCAGGTCTACGTGCGGGACCTCAATGCGTCAGGTGACACCGTCGGTATTTTGATGGCTAACGGCAACTTCACGCACCGGCCGACGGACCAGAGCCAGTGGGCTCACTACCGGGACACATCCTGGCATCTGCTGCAACGCACATTCGAGGTCACCGCCCCTGCACAGTCCGATACCTCCCTCTACGTCTCTCTGCCGCCCGACGGTCCGCTGAGAATGCAGTTCACCCTGGCCAGTCTCAGGGAGGTGTCGCTGCCGCATCCGGCGGTCGCGGCAGGCGCCCCTGCGGGTGCCCTCACGTTTGACGGACCACCGGCGAGCCCAGTCGACGATCACCTCTGGAGCCACGAAGTCGGCGGAGGTGGGTGGGGCAATGAGGAGCAGCAGACCAACACCGCCTCCACGTCGAACTCTTACCTGGATGGGCAGGGCAACCTCGTGTTGACTGCTCGACGCGAGGATTTGACGGGTCCCGATGGGATAGCCCGTCACTACACAAGCGCCCGCCTCTCGACCGCAGGGAAGCTGGCAATACAACCGGGTTCGTATGTGGAGGCCACCATACGCGCCCCAGTCGGGCAGGGTGTGCTGCCGGCGTTCTGGCTTCTCGGCGCGAACATCTCTGACGTCGGCTGGCCTGCCTGTGGTGAGCTGGACGTCATGGAGGCGACCCAGAGAAGCGACAGCATGGTCCGGCAGACGATCCAGACCCCCCGACTCTCCAACTCCTCAGTCAACGACTCCTACGGCGAGTTCGCGCCGGGAGGCTATACCCCGCTTCCACAGTCGCGTGACTCGGTCAGCCATGAGTACGGCGTCTACTTCGACGATCAACTCGTCCAGTTCTACGTAGACCGCACCCCCACTTTGACGCTGACTAGGCAGGAGGCCTTCGAAACGGGACGCCAGTGGCCTTTCGGAAAGCCGATGAGTCTCGTGCTCGACGTGGCAGTCGGCGGTGATGCCGCAAACGCTGACTTCCCCGTGAGCATGCAAGTCTCCGACATCCTTGTGTGGCACGGCGGGGTCCCCTTGGCAGATAGGCGGACGTTCTCGTTCCCATCTCGGGTTCCCAACACCCTCCTTGGGGCATCGACGCCGTCAGCGGCTGCTCACTGAGCCTCTCACTGACCAAGTCGCAGGTAGCGCCCAGCCTGGAACTTGAACAGATAGCTGCCATCAGCCTCATACTTCACCGACCAGAAGGGTGAGGCGAGAAAGGAGTCTCGAAGCTCAGCCGACTGAGCTCGCGACTGAAGCGCGTACGCCTGTCCGTAGTTCGCTCCGGCGGGCGAGTAGAGTGCGAACAACTCGGCCTGGCTGGTTGGCTCGCCGGCGTGGCGGAGAAGTCGTCGCGTCAGAACCTGCACATCCGGGCTGGGAGCGAGATCTCTCCCACTGCCGAACATGGTGAACGTCCCACCCTGCGTCGTCGGGGTCGTCGGTTGGTCCCCAGGTGTCAGCAGCAGCAAGTAGTAGGGCTGGGGAGGTCGCGGACCACCCAGCTGCTGGAACAGGCGCACGGCCGCCAGATCACCGGGACGAATCACGTTGACGGCGTCGAGTCCGAAGGAAGAAACCAGAAACGCCGCGAGGAGTACCCCTGCGGTGAGGAAAAGACCGAGTCGCGATCTGAGCTCACGCCCGGCGAAAAAGACAGGGCTGGCCAGCACCGCCAACCAGGGCAGGCCGAACAGAGCCGCGCGAAAGATGCCCTCCTGTCCATACGGATTGAGGGCAACGAGAAGGACGCCGGCGCCCGAGCAGCAGGCCAGCGCCCAGGCCCCCACATCACGCCTGGACCGGATAAAGGTGACCAGTGCCAGTGAACCGACCACCAAGATGGCGATGACCAGGGCCAGAATCGTCTGGTCGACGACAGGCAACCGCTGAAGGCCGCCTACAGCCACCGTCTGCGGCGGCCTGAAGTTCCCAACTTGACCGAATGCGCCGAACGATACGAAACCCTTCACGACTGTCCAATGCAGCGCGGCCCATACCACTGCCGGTCCAAGCACCAAGGCGGGCAGCCACCAGGGCCGGAGCCGTCTGAACACCACCAGGACCGCCAGGACGCCGCCCACGATGTAGGGACTCAATTGGTGCGTCACGGCGAGCGTGACGCCAGCGACCAAGAGCATCGAAACTCGTGGCACATTCTTGTTGCGTGCCAGGGCAACCGAGACCGCCGCGACACCGAGGACAAAGCCGACGGACTGCGGCGAGAAGTAGTCGGCGCCGATGGAGTCGGCTAGGACCGCCAACGTGACCGCGACCCAACACTGTTCAGTTCGGGGGAGGATCTGGCCGAAGAGGTTGCGAAGCGCCACTACTCGGAAAAGGGCCAGCAGAGCGGGCCATGCTGTGGCAAGCGACATCGGGTCCGTAATCCCGCTGATGCTGCACAGCCATGCCGTGGCCGCGAAGAAGCCCGCCCAGGCGCTGTACACCGGAAGCGTCGAGCCCAGGTCGTGCAGGGACTGGATCTGCAGCACGAAATCCACGTGCTTGGCCGCAGACTGCGACCTGGGCCCGTCGTAGGTCAATGCAGGAGTGAGCGTCAGCACCAAGACCGTAAGGAACACAGGCACAGAGAGACTGTGCTCGCGACGCCCTCCCAGGGTTAGTCCGAAAAGAAGCAATACCAACCCGACGTACCAAGTGACTCCGATATGTGGCAGAAAGCCGAAGAAGTCGGGGGTGATATGCCGATGGAACATCGCAGATATCAGGCACATCGCGGCACCGACGGACGCTGGTGCCGTCGCAGGTAGGCCGTCGACTAGCACTCGTTGTGCCAACGCCCTGCTCTGTGCGATCGGTAGGTACCGCGTCGGCCAGCCAGTCGCGTCGGACGCTCGAGCTTCTTGGATCTGCCGCACGAGACACAGCAGGTGGAGAGGTAGACAGCCGCCGGCCACGAGTAGGAACGCCGCTGTGGGATACCAGATATGCAGGCCGATCATGCCGAGCGGTACGAGGGTGAGGACCGCCACGGAGGTGACGAACGTCAGGGTTAGGCGCTCATAGGCGTCAAGCTTGGCGTTGAGCTGCCATGGCGCGGAACCGATGCCGAGAAGGCAGAAGACGAGGACGCTGACGAGTCTGAGCCAGTCCGCGCCAAGGGCAAACCCGACGTATCCGGTCTCAAGACTGATCACGCTGAGCGCCGCCAACACTGTGCGGCACGCCGAGTTATCGGCAGGAGCGGACGGCCGCACCGGCATATGCGGTGCGGCGACCGTTACCACTGGGACAGGGCTGCCCTTCGCAAGCCTCAATATCTGAGCTCGGAACCGAGTCCACGGGCTGCCGTGGCTGGCTCAAGCCTTTGCCGAACCGTCACGGTCGAACAGCAACAGCGCCACACCTGTGAGGTGACACGGTACAGCGGGTCGGCGACATTGATGCTCACCGGCAAATGATACGTGACGGGCGCGCAGGTTGCTCCATTTGCCCGGTTCGCACTCCCATGAAATGCGTCCGGATTCGCCGTCGTTCGCGGCTCAGTCCACTACATGAGCAGGCGGTCGAAGCGGTCCACCGCGTGCTGCCAGAGCTGAAAGTCCCGGTCCCCCCTGACAACGTCAGCCAGCTCCGACGAGACCTTCGACCCGTCAGCCATCGTGGACCTCCCTTCCGAAGGCATGATCCGGGCCAGAAGTCCCCCCGCCGACCGCGCCCACGTCGCCAGGACGAGACCGGCCATCGGCACGTCGTCGAGACCGATCGAGACTCCGTAGCGGCGGAGCCATGGCTGAGTCCACGCATCAGGTCCGGTGAAGGCATCGTCGAAGGCGCGTAGCTGTCCTTGGCGTTCTGACGTCTGGGCCAAGCACTCCGCGACGTACTGCATGAAGAAGCACAGGTCGTGGAGGGGAAGGCCGAGTGGTTCAGACCTCTCCCAGTCCACGGCGGCAAGGTGGCCGCCATCTGTCAGCAACAGGTTCGGGTGGCTGAAATCCCCGTGTTCGAAGACCAGTGGCAGAGCCCTACCCTGCAGCGGCTCGAGGCAGCGCAGTGTCTGGGAAACGAGGGACGGTACCTCCGACAGATCGAGGAGCCCTTCGAGTTCCCTCAGGGGACTCTCGATCAGGCGGACAAACCACGAAGCGTCGGTGTCCGTGTGACCCGTCGTCGGCAGCGAAGCAACGAATTCCAGTGCTGCGTTGAGGAGCGGGGCGGTGTCGGACCGAACCGTCTCCGGGCCGACGGCACTCCCGTGTAGTGCAGATTCGAGTAGGAAAGGCCGCTGCCCGAGCTGTAGCTCGTGAACCAGAGGGACCTGCTCGCTCAACACCCGCGTTCGCTTTGCCAGTTCCTGGAGTGCCAGACTTTCGTGCTGTATGCCGCCGATGTCCCACGTGCGTCGAGGTAGTTTCGCCACGCCGCACGGCTGGCGGGTCTCCCTGTCGAGATACAGGCAGACCACGTGTCGTGACGCTTCAAACCATGGCGTCACCATGAGCCTGGACGGCGGCTCACCGCGATCTCCGACCAGGCTCATCTCGATCTCCTCGGGTAGCACGGTCGCGAAGCCGCTTCGCGCAGGTCGTCGAGGCTGCCGAGCCTCGCCGTCGCGCAGCGCCACAACAGTGACGTCGAGGGCGAGAAGTTCTGCCAGGCCCACCGCGTTGACGGCTCGTGCGATCACGGACTTGAGCCAGCCGAGTCGGACGCCGTGGTATCGCTGGAGCATGGCCGAGATGGCCAGCCGGTCGTCTACAGCCACCACGTATGAACATCGATCGGCGCTGGGTGCGTGCCAATATGTGGCTACCAGCGTCAAGCCGTTGGCACGTGCGCGTCGCCGCGAGGAGCGCCATGCGATTCGGCGGACGCCTGTCCAGGAGAACGCACCCCGGCTATGGAGACGAAGCAGGACCCAACCGCCCGCGCGCACCGCACTCGCAGCTGCTGCGATCGAGTCTGCTTCGTCACCGCTCACGATGCATACGTCGACGTCCGATCCCGGGGGAGGTTCGCAGACGACCGCCACACCCGCATCGTCGAGCACCCGCCTCTCGGCTTCAGAGACTGCACCGAGGTAGCCCACCGCCTGGAGGGGGGCGGGGGGAAGGAGGAAACGCCAGTCCGCGGCTGGCCACAACGCAAGCGGTGCCGGCCGACTCAGTGGTACGCCGGCCGGAGGAACCGTCGGCACGTCTCCCTCATCGCTCATGTGACCAGCCATCCCAGAATCGGAATCCGCCGGACCTCAGGAAACGTCTCGCCGAAACTCAAGGCGTGGCGGGTCAACCGAAGGATGCCGAACCAGGCAACAAGAATCAGAGGAAGGGCGGCCGGCAAGGAGAGATGGGTCAGACGGTTCGCGAGACTGAGCGCGAGCACTGCCGCGATCACCGTCAACACCACCCGCGCATGCTCACGCTGCCAAAGGCCGATTCCAAGCCCGAAGCCAAGGCCAACCTGCTTCAGCACGTTATTGACCACGAGGGTGACCAGCACCGCGACCGCGGCGCCTACGGCTTGAAACCTTGTAGCCAGAACCAGAAGCGAGACCACCGCTGTTACCAGCGTGACGAGACTGGTCACCAGGACCCACCAGCTGCGACCCAGGATCTGGGTCGTGGTCCCATTGAACCCCAGTGCCGCGTTCATGAAGTAGCCGAGGGACAAGATTACGAGAACGGAGGCCGACGAAGAATAGCGCTCGCCCAGCGTGTAGATCGTGAACTGCGACGCGAAGGCCGTTGTCACGGCCACGACCGGAAAAGTCAACACGACGATCCAGCCTGCAGTCAACCAGTAGAGAGTAGCGACCTCGCCACGCAAACCACGCGCTGCGAGGCGAGACGCTGCGGGCGTGAACAACGTCGTGAAGCTGAAGAGCACCACCAGGTTGAGCGCGGCGAACGGTTGCACGGCCCGGAACGTCGCGACGGCCTCTGAACCAGAACTGTGACCGAGGTATATCGCCGCAAATTCGGTGGTGGCGACCGCGACCAGTGTGGTGAGCAGCATTGGCCCACAAAAGCGTGCGACCTCGCGCCACGGCAATACGAGCTCGCGTGGTCGAAAGTGCGTTGACAGGCCGATGCGCTTGAACAAGCGGACGAGAAGCACAAGGTAGAGCAACAGCCCGATGCCGGCGGCCAAGACGTACCCCACGGCCAGAAAGGAAGGCGACCTGTCACCGACGACGAGGAGAAGGACGACCGCCAGACGCAGCACCGGCTCTAGGACGTAGCGGCGCAGGAATACCGACCAGGGAGACGCGAAGACCGCGAACATCTCCACCACGATGATGTCAACAGCCTGAATCGGTGCCAACGCGATGAGCAGCAGAAGAATCGTGACGGCGCCCCGCGAAGGGGCAATCGAGTGAAGGGGCGTCGTCAGGAGCAGGGTCGCCCCGGTAACGACAACACCAAGGCCAACCAGCACGATGGCCTCAACGGCAATGAAGCCGAACAATCGTGGGTAGTCGCGTCTCTCGTCGTACAGGGCCAGGAAACGAGCACTTGCCCGGTCTAGGCCGAGGGGCAGGATGGACTGCACAAGAGTGACGACGGAAAGAGCCCACGCGAAGGATCCATAGCCCTCAGTAGACAGATGCCGCACCACCAGGACCTGAATCAGGAAATTGACTGCGTGTGCCATGAGCTGACCGGCAAGCATCCCATTCGAGGCCCGGATGTTGGCGCTCGAGCCACTCAGAGTAGTCATCGCCTACCCGGGCTCGGCTTCCACGCGCGGGCAGCGTTATATGGCGGAGACATCGCGGCCCTGTTATCCGGAACGGGTGCAGACTCTCGTGCAGCGCGGACCGGCATCACGTCAAATGTGCTCTGTCTGCGACGGAGGACCTGGACCTGACCAGGTCATCCCAGACGACCCGGTTGACGGCGCGTATCACCTGCTGCAGAGGTTGCTCAGCATCCACAGTGAGCATATGAGCGAACCGGCGCTCGAAGGCCAGATAGGTGTCCCGTCGGCCCTTGAGCTCTTCGATGGTCAGTTCGCCCTTTCGGGCGAAGACGACCTCAGGCGAAGCATCCAGGAACACGAGACGGTCGGGCTCGGCAGCAGTCTTCAAGACGAAATAGGCACTGACCCTTCCCTTCCAGTCCAGCGTGGAAGATGGGAGGTTCGTGTCGATGACGTACCTGTCGAGAAGGACGAGGCGGCCGAGGGCCCGGTGGTACCGCGCGAGAAGCCCCGTGCGGCTGAGTCTGCCCAATCTCAGTACCAACCTCGCTCCCATGACGTGCCGGAAGAAGTGGTCGAGCCTCGACTCCCTCCATACGCCCATGTAGAGCGAGACAGTGGGCCACGTGATGTCTTGCCGCAGTGTCGTCGCGACTGTCGTCTTCCCTGCGCCGTCCAGGCCGAGCAGAGCGACGGTCAGCCCGGGGGCCCGCGGAATCGAGGTCCGACGCAGTAGCCAGTTGGCTGTCTCATGTGAGACGATCTCTAGGCGCTGTGAGCGTCGCCAGTGCTGTTGCAGCGCGGCTTGCGCAGTCCGCACCTCCTCCTCGTCGGCAGCGCGCGCTCCAGCAAGAATCCTCTGCAGAGAGGCAGAGCGGTCCTGCAGATGAGCAGCCACGAACTCGGCGACAGGTCCGGATGAATGGGCGACCAAGGCTTGAGTTACCAGCTCCCCGCGGCGCTTCGGTGTTGGTTGCTTCCAGACCTGATGCAGAAACAGCAACCAGAAGCAGTCGGAAGGGTCCAGGACTGGAAACTGGCCGTCCAGGATTCTGCGCTCCAGGCAAGGGCTGGCCAGTTCGGTGCGGTAGGCCTGCAGCGGGCCGAAATCTATCCTGGTCACGAGATCAAGCTGGTACCAGCGACCGCTCTCCTCGTCGTAGGTGACGAAGAAGCGGTGCGAGCCATGGCCAGACGACGGCGCCGGGATCCAGCCGCCGACTCGCAGCGTGTGCTCGGCTTTGCCCAGGTCCTCTGCCGGGATGAGCAAGTCCACGTCACCGGAGAGGCCGGGGACGTCAAGGACTCCGCGCATCACCGCATAGCCGACTCCGGACCTGTCCAGTGCCACGAGCGTACGACTGCATATCCCATGCGGTCCGGGCCCCGGCAGAGCATCAGGGGACTCGTCCCAACGCCCAGGCACAGTACCTTCCCCTCAGGTTACGGATACCGCAGGACTCTGCGGGCGGGCACCACCGTAACCTGCGCCCAGCCGCTCAGCCCAACCCCCGTGGCTGCCCGACCGGCCGCCACGTCGTAGGCCTTGATCCAGGCAGCGAGAACCTGCTCGTCGCCTTCTCAGCGCCAGACCCGCACGTAGTCGACCTTCATTGCGCCGGCGGCTCCGAAAACGTTGCCACTACTGTGGGAGCCGACGTTGAGGATCAGGTACTGCAGGGCTCCGTTGTCATCGGTGGGGTAGGACTTCACCAGTACGCCGTCGTAGTACACATCGCACGAGTTCGCCTTCCGGTAGAGACCGTAGGTGTGGTAGGCGCTGCTCCATGTCCCCGGAACGGTGCCTTGGTTATGCGAACCTGATCCTGAGTGGTAGTTGACTGTCATCGTGCCGAGGCCTTCGGCGATGTCATTCTCACCGTTCGTCGGCCAGGACTGCCCGTCCGTCCACCATGCCGGCCAGTTGAAGATGGTGGTCCCATTGCCGGGGAAGTAGATGCGAGCCTCGGCGAAATCGCCCACCTTCGTCTGGAAGCCTGTGGTCGCGCCACCGTTCGGATTTGTCGTGACCGACGCGCCGGAAGTAGCTGACGCGAGCGTGAGCGTCAGATGCCCGCCGCCCTCGGTCACGTTCGCGGCGTGGGTCTGCACATTGTTCTGCGTCGCCCCCTCGACGAACCAGAACCTTGACCATCGCGTCGTGTCAAGTGAGGTGCCGTTGAACCCGTCGTGCCATGCGAGCGACCACGTTCCGCCGGGCCCGCTTGGCTGAACGGTGGCCATCGGAGCTGCACCCGCAGCGAAGGTGCGGCCACTTGTTGCCTCGGAGTGCGTGGCCAGGGCCAGACTCGCTGTCGCGCCCAACGCAAGAACTGAAAGAACAGATAGGAATCGAGGCTGTACACGATGGATCATGAGCTGCCCACTTCCGAGACGCTGAAACCGTAAACAAGCAACGCGAGGACGTGGATCGTCTCAAAGAGTTATTGCTCAATTACTCAGCGATACTTTTGAGTGTAAGTTTTCCCGCTTCAATTTTCTCAAAAAGGATGGATCCGACAATATGCCCGAATTGTCGAGCACCGTGCGTGCAGCGTGGTTCAGGCCATTTCAGGTAGCAGGGCCACGAGGGCGCGGACGGCGGAGCTCTGGCGATGATGAGCTGGCCAAACCGCAACGTGGGAGCCGGACCCACGTCGGCAGCCGGAGCTCGGCCGAGACTCTGCTCCCGTGGCTGCAACCGCGCCCGCGCAACCGGGACGAACGGATCGCCCGCAGCAGAAAGGCTTCGTGGGGTTAGCTCGACGTGGTGCGGGCAACCGGTGGATAGCGCGCCATCGTCTCCAACGCGTTGAGATCCATGTGGTTCCGGATGTACCGACGTGACGCCTCGTAGGGTGGGACGAAGTCCCACGGCGCCTGCACCCCGTTGCCGAGGGCTTTCATGACTGCGATCCGCCGCTGCTGGCTCTCCCGCACCTCGCGGTCGAGCTTCGGCAGGTCCCACCGTACGTCGACCTCAGCCCGCAGGTCCGCCAAGAGCTCGGCGTGGGCGGGATCTCCGGCCAGGTTGTCCCGCTCGAGCGGGTCCGCCGAGAGGTCGAACAGCTGATCGGGATCCGCTGGTGAGTGGATGAGCTTGACGTCTCCACGGCGGATCATGACGATCGGCGCGATCGACCCTTCGGCGAGGTACTCGGCCGTCACGGTGTCCCGGCCGGTCGGCTCGCCAACGAGGAGCGGCAGGAGGTTCTGGCCGTCGAGAGGTCCGACGACTCCCGACAGGTCGCCCTCCTGGGCCAACCCGACCAGGGTCGGAAGCAGATCCATGGTCGTCACGGGAGTGGCCACTCGGGCGGCCTCGAACCTGGCAGGGGCGGAGATCACCAGCGGCACGCGGGCCGATCCTTCGAAGAAGTTCATCTTGTACCAGAGGCCGCGTTCCCCGAGCATCTCGCCGTGGTCACTGGTGAGGATCACCACCGTGTCGTCGAGCCGGCCGGTCTGGCGCAGCACGTCCATCAGCTTGCCCACATGGTTGTCGACGTACGAGATCGCGCCGTAGTAGGCGCGGCGGGCAGCCCGCACCTGGCCCGGGGAGATCTCGACACCGTTCATGGCACACACCTGGCGCAGCCGGCGCTCATGGGGGTGCAGGTGCGCCTCGTCGTAGCCGAACTCGGGCATGGGGATGTCTTCGGTGCGGTACATGTCCCACCACTCCCGCGGAATCGCGAAGGGGTCGTGGGGGTGGCTGAACGAGACGACGAAGCAGAATGGCCGCTCGTCGTTCGACCGTACATGGCTGAACAGCTCCCGCTCGGCTGCGAAGGCCACCTCGTCGTCGAAGTCGAGCTGGTTCGACCGCAGGCAAGGCCCAGCGTCGACGACCGACGACATGTCGTGGTACCAGTGCGGGCGGTCGTGCGGTCGATCCCAGTCAGGCGTCCAGCCGTAGTCGGCAGGATAGATGTCGGTCGTCAGCCGTTCCTCGAAGCCGTGCAGCTGGTCGGGTCCGCAGAAGTGCATCTTGCCCGATAGAACGGTCCGATAGCCGGCTCCCCTCATGTAGTGGGCAAAGGTCGGGATCTCTGAGGCGAACTCCGCAGCGTTGTCGTAGGTATGCGTCCGAGACGGCAGCAGGCCCGTCATGAAGGAGGCACGTCCTGGCGAGCACAGGGGGCTACCGGTATAGGCGTTGTCGAACACCACACCGTTGTCGGCGAGCCATGTCATCGCCGGTGTGCGTGTGACCGGATTGCCGTGGAACGGCAGAGCGCTCGGCACCATCTGGTCGGCCATCAGGATCAGGACGTTCGGCATGCGGCCGTTGCTCATGGATGCTTACCTCTCGACCACGGCTTGCCGCCGTTCGCTGTGCAGAGCCTCAGCCGTCGCGGTGTCGAGCGACGGGGTGTTGGCGAGGAGCTGCTGAGTGTAGGGCTGCTGCGGGTCGGCGAGCAGCTGGGCTGTCTCGCCATACTCCACGATGCTTCCCTCGGACAGGACTGCCACCTTCTGCGCTATCGATCGCACCAACGGCAGGTTGTGGGTGACGAAGACCATGGACAGGCCGAGATCACGCTGCAGCGTGCCCAGCAGCTCGACAATCGCCGCCTGCACGCTGACGTCGAGAGCCGACGTGACCTCGTCGCAGACCAGGATCGACGGGGACGAGATCAGTGCGCGCGCGATCGCCACGCGTTGGCGCTCCCCGCCCGAAAGCTGGTCGGGGTAGCGGCGCGCGTAGCCGGCCGAGAGCGACACCTGCTCCAGCATCTCGGCGACCCGGCTCTCGGCCTCGCGGCCCTTGGCGAGACCGAAGACGGCGAGCGGCTGCCCCACGGTCTCCCCGATGGTCTTGCGCGGGTTCAGCGAGCCGTAGGGGTTTTGGAAGATGTACTGGACCTGGCGACGCGACTCCGTGCTACGCGACCTCGCCGAAGTCTCCAGCTCCTGGTCGCCCAGTCGAATGCTGCCGGTCCAGTCCCGGTGCAGCCCTGCTATCGAGCGGGCGGTGGTCGTCTTGCCTGAGCCTGACTCTCCTACGACTGCCAAGCACTCATGGTGCTCGAGCTGCAGGTTGATCGAGTGCAGCACCTCTGTCTTGCCGTAGCGGGCTACGACGTTCTCTAGCGTGAGGACGGCAGAGCCCGCGTCGCCCCCGACCATGTCGACCGGGTCACCGGGTTTGGCCTGGGTATGTTTCAGGACCTCTGCGGCGCGGATGCATCGTGCGCTGTGCTGCGGTCCGACGGATGCGAGCGGCGGGACCTCCGCGTCGCACTCCGGGATGTGCAACGTGCAGCGGGGGGCGAAGGCGCATCCGGGCGGACGCCGACCCGGCGACGGTGCGTGTCCGGGGATTCCGAGCAAGCTGCGACCACCGGTGAGGCGCGGGATCGCTCCTACCAGCCGCCGGGTGTAGGGGTGCGCCGAGGACTCGAACAGCTCTTCCGCCAGTCCGAGCTCCACCACCCGCCCCGAGTACATCACCGCGACACGGCGGGCCAGCGCCGCGACCACCGCGAGATCGTGGCTGACATACAGCGCAGCCACGTTGTGGGCAGCGGCCAGCTCACGGACCGTCGACAGCACCGTGGCCTGGGTGGTGACGTCGAGGCCAGTCGTCGGCTCGTCCAAGACGATGAGCCGGGGGCGGTTCGCGAACGCCATCGCCAGACCCACGCGCTGTTGCTGGCCACCCGAGAGCTCGTGCGGGTAGCGGCGGAGGTAGTTCGGGTCGTCCGCCAAGGCAACCTCGCGCATCATCTCGGCGATTCGCTCGTCGTGGTTGTTGCCCCGGCTCGCGCTGTGCGCCTCGAGGACCTCGCGGAGCTGGACCCCGATCCGCAGTGCCGGGTTGAGCGACGACGCCGGGTCCTGGGGAACGTAGGACACCAGCGAGCCGCGGAGTCGGCGAAGCTGCTCGTCACCGAGGCTGAGGATGTCCTCGTCGCCGAGCAGTACCTCACCCCCCGTGATCAGCAGGCCGCGTCTGGCGTGTCCGAGCAGCGCCAGACCGACAGTCGTCTTGCCGGACCCCGACTCGCCGACGACACCGAGCACCTCACCTGAGCCGATGTCGAACGAGACGTCCATGACCACGGGGACCCCCGACGTGGTCTCGATCCGCAGGTCTCGCACACTGACGGCCACCGCGGGGCGCGCGCCACCTGGCTCGCTGGTCGTCATTCCTCGCCCCGTTCACGGTCTATGCCGGCGGCGGTACGGGCGATGCCATCGCCGAAGAGACCAGTGCCCATGGTGAGCAGCGCGATGGCGATGATCGGCGCCAGTGCCCCCCACGGCTGGGTCGAGAGGGCGATCTCGTTCTGCTGGATCATGGTGCCCCAGTTGGCGCCGTTCGGGTCTGGGGACAGCCCGAGGAACGCGAGGGCCGCGATGACGCCGATGCTGTAGGTGAGCCGCAGGCTGCTCTCGACCATCATCGGCCCGAGGATGTTGGGCAGGAGCTCGCCCGTGATTATCCGAAACCGCGAGACCCCCATCGACTCGGTCGCTTCGACGAAGTCGCGCTCGACCACGGGCTGCGCCGCTCCACGGGCCACTCGCGCGACACGAGGGGCGGTGGTCAGCGCGATGGCCACGATGATCACCCAGGCCTGCGCGCCAACCAGGCTGACCGCGACCAGCGCGAGCATGATCTGGGGGAAGGCCATGATCACGTCCATCGACCGCATGAGCACGTCGTCGAGTGCGTTGCGCGCATACGCCGCCACCAGGCCTATCGCGACTCCGAAGAACACTCCGATCGCCGTGGAGACCGCTGCCATGATGAGGATCCCCCGCCCGCCGTACAGGAAGCGGCTGAGCACGTCCTGACCCAAGTAGTCCGTCCCGAGGATTCCCGCGTCTCCGCCCGGCGGGGAGTTCGGGATCGCGGCGAAGTAGGTCGCCGTGTGGGGGGCGATGAATGGCCCGACGATCGCGACGACTACGAGGAGCAGGACCAGGAAGGCACCTATCCTCGTCCGCCACAACCGCATGGCGCGTGCCACCAGTGCGGTCGAGCGCACAGGCGGCGTGGAGATCGTCTCCTCGCCGTCGTCGACAACCGGCGGATTCTCAGTCTGGCTCATAGCCGAGTCCTCAGGCGGGGGGTGACTAGAATGGTCGCGACGTCGGCAAGCAGGTTGAGCAAGACGTACACACCGGCGATGAGCATCGCGAGTGCCTGGACCACCGGCAGGTCGTGGTTGAGCACGGCGTCCTGAAGGGCGCTTCCGATACCGGAGTAGTTGAAGACGTACTCGACAACCACGACTCCCCCAGCCAGGTATGCCAGGTTGATCGCGATCACCTGGAACACGGGACCGATGGCGTTGGGCAACGCGTGCCGAATGAGGACCGTGCGCTCGGGCAGACCCTTCAGCCGTGCCATCTCGACGTAGTCGCTCTCCAGGACCTCGACCATCGAGGCACGCATGATGCGGGCCACGTACGGCGCCACAGCGATGACCAGGGTTGCGGCCGGGAGGATCAGCTCCTTGGGTACATCCCAGGGACGCTGCTCAACGGAGATGGGGCTGATCGCAGGGAGCACGTGCAGGACTGTCGTGGCGAACAGGATGACCAGCAGCACCGCGACCACGAACTCGGGCAGTGCGGCGAGCACGAGCATCAGGTTGGAGGTCACCGTGTCGAACGCCTTCTCACGTCGCAGCGCCGCCCACGAGCCGAGGGCGATCGACAACGGGATGGATACGACCGCGGCGATCAGCACCAGCACCGAGGAGTTCAGCAACCGCGCGCCGAGCAGCTTGCTGACCGGCTCCTGCGCGGCCAGGGAGCTGCCGAGGTCGCCGTGCAGGAGGCCACCTGCCCAGGTGAGGTACTGCCCGAGCAGCGACTGGTCCAGGTGCAGCTGTGTGCGCAGCGCATCGAGGCTGGCCGGTGTCGCGTTGCGCCCAAGGATAGCCCGCGCCGGGTCCCCGAGGGCCTGGGTGGCCGCGAACACCAGGATCGAGACGAGGATGAGGACGAGCACGCCCAGCAGTAGCCTACGGACGATGAAGGCAGCGATGCCTCCGTGTCGCAACCAGGTCACGGGGCCGTCCCCCGCGTCAGGCGAACCAGATCGTGCGGTACCCGTGGCCGAAGCTGGCGAGGTTCAGTGTGCCCTTGCTCGGCGACAGGCCTGCCACCTTCGGCGAGTAGCCGTCGATCAGGTCGCCAAAGAACGGGATGATGTACCCCCCGTTGTCGTACTCCAGCTTCTGCATCTCGTGCTCCAGCTCGATCCGCTTCGCGTCTTCGGTGGCCGCCAGCGCCTGCTGGTAGAGCGAGGCGAAGTTGGAACCGTCACCCGACGTCGGCGGCCAATGCGTCTCGTTGTACGGGGAGGACGCCAGCGAGCCCTGCTGCACCTGGTTCAGATAGCCGCGCGTCCCCCAGAAGTCGACGGAGAATGCCAGCTTGAGGTAGGAGTCGCCGTAGTAGTTGGGGTCGTTCTTGACGTTGATGGTGACTCCGGCGTCCTTCGCCTGTGCGGCGAAGACGGTCGCCAACGAGACCATTCCGGCAGCGCCGTTGGTGGTGTGCAGGTCGACGGTGAGGCCAGCCTGGCCAGCAGACGAGAGCAAGGACTTCGCTTGTTCGATGTCCTGCGCCCGCTGCGGAAGCGAGGAGTCGTAGCCCTCGTCGAACGGGGAGTAAAGATCGTTGGCCACGAACCCGTAGCCGGAGGCGATCTGGGCGATCATCTGCTCGCGGTCGACGATGAGCCGCATCGCCTGCCGGACCCGGTTGTCGTTGAAGGGTGGCATGTCGATGGCCATGCACAGCGGCACCCAGCCTCCGGTCTTGGAGATCAGGGCGTTCATCCCGTTCCCCTTGACGGAGGTGACCTGGGATGCGGGCAGGTCGGTCATCGCGTCGATCTGGCCCCCGAGCAGCGCGTTGACCTGCGCGGTGGAGTCGGCGAAGTCCGTGATCGTCACCGTGTCGAAGTAGGGCTGACCGCTGCGCCAGTAGTTCGGGTTGCGCTCGCTCACGCTCTCCTGGCCGGGGGTGAAGCTCTTCAGCTTGTAGGGACCGGTGCCGATCTGGGGAGACGGGTACGCCTTGTAGCCCACCGGCACGATGCCGAACGTGTAGCTCGCGAGAGTCTGTGGGATCGTGGAGTCCGCCGTCTTCAGCGGAACCTGGACGGTGTACCGGTCGAGCTTCTTGATGCTTCCGACGTCCATCGAGGCAGTGGCGGCGAACCCCGTCAGCCCGTTTGCCTCAGTACCGATGCGCTGCAGTGAGTAGACGACATCGTCGGCGGTCAGCGACTTGCCGTTCTGGAACTCGATGCCTTTGCGGAGCTTGATGGTGTACTGCGTCGGGCTGTCTGCGGTGACTTCCTCCGCCAGGCCGTCGTTGGTGAGCTTGTAGTCGTCGTCGAACGTCAGCAGCGTCTCGAACGCGCTGACGAGGCGGGCCTGGTCCGGCTTGGTGATGATGTTCTGGCCGTCGAAGATGTCCTTCGCCCCGCCACCGGTGACACCGAGCCTGAAGTCGCCGCCTGGCTTGGGTGTTCCCGATGAGCCGCCGCCGGTCGTCGACGTCGAGTCAGTGCTGCCGCCGCACGCCGACAACCCCCCGGCCGCGGCTACCCCGGCGGCACCGACGACGAACTGCCGCCGCGAGATACGGCCGAAGACGCCGCCGTTCTCGAGGTCGGGCTGGCCGACACGGGCGTCGTCTCCTGGTGTACCGAAAGCATTCATACGGCGGCCCCTCAGCCTCATGCCTCGTGGGCGCCGTCCCACGCAGGCGGAGCCATCGAGAGTTTCCTGGATATTCACTCGCGACATGAACGGTCACTCATCTTGATCGCCGTGTCAACGTATCCGCGTCGCCAGTTACCAAAAGTCCACAAAGGCTGCCGACTGTGGCGGCTGTTTGACCAGGCCGCCACCCGGTCATAGATTTCGACCACCAGCACGTACGACCAGAATCGACGGCATGGATTGGAGTGGCGCGTTCGGGCAGGCTGCGCCCGGCGTGCACCAGGTAGAGGTCGACGCACCCACGAGCCTCCACTGGCCCGAGGCGCCGACCGTGCTTCGGCCGAAGATCGTCGGAGCTGGCCGGGAGATGGGCCTGGAGGAGTTCCTCGCGACGACGTCTACCACCGCGTTGGTCGTCGTAGTCGACGGCACTTTGGTGCATGAGCGGTACTTCGGTGGCACGTCGGCCCGGGACACCCTGATCGGGTACTCAGCGACCAAGTCGGCCCTCGCCCAGGTGACCGGGATTGCGGTAGGTCGCAACGACCTCCCGCACCTCGACGCGCCGGTCTGCGACTATGTTCCCGAACTGCTCGGCAGCGGCTACGACCGGGTCACGGTCCGCCAGGTCCTGACCATGACGAGCGGTGTCGGCTGGTCCGAGGACTATCACGACCCGGACGGCCCGGCGAAGCGGATGCTTCAGCAATGGCGCGACGGTAAGGGAGGCCTTCGGGAGTCGCTCACGACCATCCCCGCCGTTCACCCACCCGGCTGCCGCTATGCGTACTGCAGTCCCGACTCGCTCGTCCTCGACTGGGTGCGGGAGCGCGCCACGAGCCAGACGTTCGCCGAGGCGATCGGCGACCTGTGGCGGGTGGTCGGCGCCGAGCAGCCTGCCGTCATCGGCCTGGACGCGTCGCCCGACGAGGGAGGGGTGGCGATGGCGGCCGGGGCCCTCGCAGCGAGCGCACGCGACTGGGCACGGCTGGGCGTTCTCCAGGTGGACGGGTGCTGGAACGGTGAGCAGGTGCTCGACCCCAGGTGGGTGACAGCAAGCAGCCGGTCCGAGCGAGCTTTCCTTGCGCCGGGGTGCCTGCCCAGCACGATCACCACGCACGCGGGGTTCGGTTACCACTGGTGGCCACTCGAGCAGGACGGCGCCCGGGTCATGGCCGACGGCATGCGCGGCCAGTTCGTCTACGTCGACAGGCGCAGCCGCACGGTGGTCGTGAAGACCTCTGCATGGCCGTACGAAGACCCCTGGTGGGACCGTCAGTGCCGCGACCTGAGCTACCTCGCCCTCCCGGCGATAGCGGCCGCCGCGCTGTCAGGCGCCACATGCCACGATGTGCCCCAAGACCAGCGCACCTGATCTCGACGAGGGCCGGGCTGGTCGTCGAGGAGCAGAGCCGAACCAGGTAGGAGGGCACTTTGACACGAGCACGAAAGGTCATCATCACGTGCGCGGTGACCGGAGCCGGACACACGCCGACGATGTCGCCGCACCTTCCCTACACGGTCGACGACGTCGTCGACCAGTCGGTGGCCGCCGCGCAGGCAGGCGCCGCCATCATCCACCTGCACGCCCGTGACCCGAGGGACGGCCGCCCCACGGCGGATCCGGCCGTCTTCCTCGAGTACCTCAAAGGCATCAAGGACTCCACCGACGCGGTGGTCAGCATCACGAGCGGCGGCGGGACTGGGATGTCCGTGGCCGACCGGCTAAGGGTGATCTACGAGACGAAGCCCGAGCTGTGCACGCTCAACCTCGGCACGTTCAACTACGGAAGCTTCCTGATGATCCCGAAGTACGCCGGCGCCTGGAAGCACGAGTGGGAGGAGCCCTACCTGGAAAGCACCCGGGTGGAGCCGTTCGTGAGCACGTTCGCCGACATCGAGCACATGCTCAAGGACGTCCGACCCCAGACCGGCGCCCGATTCGAGTTCGAGGCGTACGACGTCGGCCATCTCTACACCCTCGCTTACTACCTAGACGCCGGGCTCGTGGAGCCACCGATATTCCTGCAGACCATCCTCGGCGTGATGGGCGGTATCGGCGCTGAGGTCGAGCACCTCGCGCACATGAGGTCCACGGCCGACCGCCTGCTTGGTGACTCCTACGAGTGGTCGGTGCTCGGCGCCGGTCGCCACCAGTTCGACATGATCACCGTGTCAGCCGTGATGGGCTCGCACGTGCGAGTCGGCCTGGAGGACGGACTGTTCATCGGGAGGGGACGGCTGGCCGAGTCGAACGCCGAGCAGGTCGCGAAGATCAGGCGGATCCTGAGCGAGCTCTCACTGGAGGTCGCCACCCCCACCGAGGCGCGCGACATCCTGGGGCTCAAGGGTCTCGACCAGGTCGGCTGGTGACTGAGGTCGGCCGCCCCGCTCCGGACGCCGTAAGGACAGTCGCCGTCGTCGGAACAGGGGTCATCGGTGGCGGCTGGGTGGCGCACTTCCTGCGCATGGGCTACGACGTGGTCGCGTGCGACCCTGCGCAGAACGCCGCCGAGCGGCTCTCTCGCCTGTTGGACACGGCATGGCCCACCCTGGAGCGGTTGCGCCTTCGCGAGGGTGCGGGCCGGGACCGCCTGAGCTTCACATCCGACCTGGACCGGGCTCTCGCTGTGGCCGACTTCGTCCAGGAGTCGTCGCCCGAGGTACTCCCCGCCAAGGTGGCGCTGCTCGCAAGGATCGATGCGGCGGCCAGGCCGGACGTCGTGGTGGGCTCGAGCACGTCGGGGTTGGGGATGAGCGAGATGGCAGTCGGCTGCGCCACCCCTGGACGCTTCGTGGTGGGGCACCCGTTCAACCCGCCGTACCTCATCCCGCTCGTCGAGGTGGTGGGCGGCTCTGCCACCGACCCCACCACGGTCGCGTGGGCCAGCCGGTTCTACACCCTGGCGGGCAAGGTCTGCCTGACGATGGACCACGAGGTGCCCGGCTTCGTCGGAAACCGCCTCCAGGAGGCCCTCTGGCGCGAGGCCCTGCACATGATCGACGCCGGGGACGCGACTGTGCAGCAGATCGACGACTCTATCGTGCACGGGCCAGGGCTGAGGTGGGCACTGATGGGCCCGATCCTCACCTTCCACCTCGCCGGTGGGCCGGGCGGGATGGCGCACATGCTGGACCAGTTCGGTCCGGCCTTGCTGGAGCCCTGGACACGCCTGCAGGCCCCGTCCTTGACGTCCGAGCTTCGCGACCGCGTCGTCGAGGGCGCTGAGAAGGAGGCTGCGGGCAGGACGGTTCGCGAGCTCGAGCAGCGTCGCGACGCTTTCCTCGTCGACCTGCTGTTCCTGCTCGAACGTCACCGGCTGCTCGATGTCTGACCCGCCCGCACCGTTCTCGTCGTACCGCACCGAGGTCCGAGCGGAGTGGCTGGACTACAACGGCCACATGCACGACGCGAGCTACGGCACGGTGTTGAGCGAGGCCAACGAGGAGCTCTTCGCTGCGTTCGGCCTCAGCGCGGAGTACCGCGCAACGACCGGAGCGGCCCTGTATACCGTGGAGTACCACATTCGCTATCTGGCCGAGTGCGCGCTCGGCCAGGTGTTGTCCGCCGCCACGATCGTGGTGGCGGCGGACGCTAGGAGGGTGCGCCTCTACACAGAGATCCTCGACCACCACCGGCGACCCGCCGCGACGGGAGAGTCCTTGTACCTCCACGTCGACTCGTCGCTGGGGAGAACCGTCGCCATGCCGCCCGACCGACAGGAACGTGTCCAGCACATGGTCGCCGCCCACGCGCGGCTTCCGCGACCGGCCCACCTGGGACTCGGTGTAGGAGCCGGCCGCGGCGGCTCGGGCGACAGATGACCGATGAGCGGGAGACCACCTCCTACGAGGGCGGCGGCAGCCATCCCTTGGTGGCTGACGGTCCCATCCCGGCGCCGCTTCGCCTGCATCGCGCGACGGTGCCTTCCGCGTGGGTGGACTACAACGGGCACATGAGCGAGTCCTGCTACCTGCTGGCCTTCGGGGACAACGCCGACGCGTTCTTCCGCTACATCGGTATCGACGAGCCGTACCGCGCCGGAGGGCATTCGCTGTACACGGTGGAGACCCACCTGCACCACCGTCGCGAGGCCGGCGAGGGGGAACTACTGACCATGACATTCCGCGTGCTGGACCACGACCAGAAGCGGGTTCATGTCTTCCACGAGATGTTCCGCGGCGAGAGCGACGTGCTGCTGGCGACCGCGGAGCAGATGCTCGTCCATGTCGACTCGCAGGCGGGAAGGTCGGCCGTCATCCCGAAGGAGCTCGCTGAGCGCCTGACCGCGATACATCGAGCACACGCAGAGCTGGCCGTTCCAGACGTTGTCGGCCGGCCGATGCGCATCAACCGCCTGTAGGAAGGAACCATGGACTTCGGACTCAGTGACGAGCAGCAGTCGATCGTCGAAACGGTGCGCCGGTTCGTGACCAAGGAGCTCATCCCTCACGAAGATGAGGTGGAGCGGCTCAATGACGTACCGCATGAGCTGGCGACCGCGCTCCGTAAGAAGGCCCTCGACGCAGGGCTCTACGCGGCCAACATGCCCGAAGAGCTCGGGGGTGGTGGGCTGGATGCCGTCGCGATGACCCTCGTGGAGCGGGAGCTAGGCAAGACGAGCTACGCGTTGCAGTGGCTGGTTGCTCGACCCAGCAACATCCTGCAGGCGTGCGAGGGCGAGCAACGCGAGCGATACCTGGAGCCGGCGATCCGTGGAGACAGGGTGGACTGCCTGGCGATGAGCGAGCCTGGTGCGGGCTCCGACGTAAGGGCCATGAGCACCCGGGCGGTACGCGAAGGGGACGACTACGTCGTCAACGGCACCAAGCACTTCATCAGCAACGCCGACCGGGCGGACTTCGTGATCCTCTTCGCAGCCACCGGCACCGAGGAGACCCCGCAGGGTCCCCGGAAGCTCATCAGCGGCTTCCTCGTGGACGTCGACACGCCGGGGTTGACCGTCAGGCGCGGCTCGGCCAGCGTCTCGCACCGCGGGTACCACCACTGCGAGCTCTCGTTCGAGGGCTGTCGCATCCCTGTCGGGCAGCGGCTCGGGGACGAAGGCGGCGGCTTCGATCTGATGGCCGAGTGGCTGGGGGCCAGCCGCCTCACGGTCGCGGCGTCAAGCGTCGGGCGCGCTCGTCGCGTGCTGGACCTGACTACCGGCTGGGCGGCCGAGCGTGTCCAGTTCGGCCAACCTATCGGCCGTTTCCAGGGGGTCGGGTTCCCGCTCGCCGATATGGCCACCGAGCTCGAGGCGGCCGAGCTGCTGACCCTGCGGGCCGCCTGGAGGCTCGACCAGGGCACGATGACCGACCGCGACGCGGCGATGGCCAAGGTCTTCGCGTCGGAGGCCCTCGGCCGGATCACCGACGGGGCCGTGCAGATCTTCGGCGGTATGGGCCTGATGACCGACCTGCCGATCGAGCGGTTCTGGCGCGACGCGCGCGTGGAGCGGATCTGGGACGGGACGAGCGAGATCCAACGGCACATCATCTCCCGCTCGATGTTGCGCCCGCTGGGAGCATGAGTCGGATGGGCGTACGGGCCGAGGCCGACGGCGAAGTACTTATCGTGACCCTGGACCGGCCCAAGGCCAACGCCATCGACGTGGCCACCAGCCATGCCCTCTACGACGCCTTCCAGCGGCTCCAGCACGACGACAGCTTGCGGGTCGCTGTGCTCACCGGAGCAGGGGACAGGTTCTTCTCCGCCGGCTGGGACCTCAAGGCGGCAACGTCGGGTGAGTCCATCGAGGCCGACCACGGTCCCGGCGGGTTCGGCGGGCTGACCGAGCTCACCGGGCTGCGCAAACCGGTCATCGCCGCAGTCAACGGCCTGGCGCTGGGTGGCGGCTTCGAGCTTGCTCTCGCCGCCGACCTCATTACCGCGAGCGAGCAGGCCGAGTTCGCTCTCCCCGAGGTCACCCTCGGCATGGTTCCAGACGCGGGCGGCGTGCTGCGGCTACCCGCGAGACTGCCGCCGGCGGTGGCAGCGGAGATGCTGCTCACGGGGCGGCGAATGACCGCCGCGGAGGCACGAGACTGGGGCCTGATCAACCGGGTCGTCGCGTCGTCGAACCTGGTCGAGGACGCGATGAGACTTGCCCGGGACGTGTGCGCGGCCGCTCCGCTGGCCGTAGCGGCGGTCAAGGAGATCACCGAGGCGACCGCAGGCGTAACGATTGCGGAGGGGTACCGACGTCTGCGCGAAGGCGACCTCCCGAGCTACCGGACGATGCTCGGCTCCGAGGACGCCAAGGAGGGACCCCGAGCCTTCTCCGAGAAGCGCCCGCCTCGGTGGCAGGGGCTCTGACCGGCGTCGGTCACGGCCGGGTCGGTTCGCCGTGTGTCCACCCGGTAAGACATCCTGGGCGCGGGTTCAAGCCGACGAAGGGACAAGACGATGCGCGAGCGGGCTGCCATGATCCTGGCGACATTCGTCACCGCGTCGACATTGCTTATGCCAGGCCAGCTCCCGGCGGATGCGTTGGCGAGGTCTGGCGGCCCGGATGGCGGGGGGAGGCTGGCCGTGGCCGCGGCAGCCCGAGATGCGGCGACCGGGGGCCGCAGCTGCCCTCGTCAGGTGTTCGCGCGAATGGGCTTGTCGAAGCGAGTGGGGCAGCTCTTCGTTGCCGGTGTGAGCAGCTCGTCACCGACGCGAGCCCAGCTGACCGCGGTCCATCGACAACATCTCGGGGGTGTGATCCTCATGGGCCACGACGACATCGGTGTGACCGCGACGGCTCGAGTGACCCATCGGCTGCAGCGGCGGGCGAAAATGAGCGGCGGCGCGTCGCTCTGGGTCGCTGTCGACCAGGAGGGCGGCAACGTCCAAGTGCTGAACGGGCCTGGGTTCGGCGACATGCCTACGGCCCTGGAGCAGGGACACCTCGGCAAGGCTCGGCTGCGTGCCCGTGCCCACCGGTGGGGCACCCAGCTGAGGGCGGCCGGAATCAACCTCGACCTCGCTCCCGTCATGGACACGGTGCCGAGGAGACTCGGGACGGCGAACAAACCGATCGGGTACTACGACCGGGAGTACGGACACCGCCCCAAGGTCGTCGCCGCACATGGTCTGGCAGTGAGCCGCGGGATGCAGTCCGCCGGTGTCCAGAGCACAGCGAAACATTTTCCCGGACTCGGCAGAGTGCGGCGCAACACCGATACCAGCGCCCATGTCAGCGACCGGGTGACAACCCGCCTCGACCCCTATCTGCGACCCTTCCGGGCCGCGGTCAACCACGGGGTACAGGTCGTGATGGTCTCACTGGCCCGCTACACACGCATCGACCGGCGGCATATCGCGGCCTTCTCGGCCATCGTGATGCGGCGGATGCTGCGCAATGACCTGGGGTTCAATGGTGTGGTCATCTCCGACTCGATGACCGCGGCCTCCGTCCATGATGTTCCGACAGGCGCGCGAGCGGTTCGCTTCCTCCGGGCTGGCGGCACCGTCGTACTGTCCGTCACGACTTCGTCGACGGCGAAGATGGCAGCGGCGGTCCGCACCCACGTGAGGGACCACCGTCACTTCCGCAGCATCGTCAACCGGGACGCTCTGAGGGTCCTGACGGTGAAGAACCGGCACGGCCTGCTGCCCTGCTCGTAGCCCTCGGGGACGCGAGGGTCGTAACGCCGGTGCGCCGTTCGCCGACCCTTGCCACGCGAACGACACCGGCAGTAGGTTGCCGAGTCGGCGCCAACGTGCACCGCCTAGGGGGAGGGACAGCCCTTTCCACCATCGGAAGGGACACCATGCTTGCTCCCCACGGACTCCGCTCGAGACGCTCCGTGGTGGGAGTAATGGCCGCGGCGGCCGTCCTCCCCATCGCAGCTCTGGTTCCCTCGCAAGCCGCTCGCAGCGCGGCCGCCACCGTCGCGCCGGGAGCGCCCGGTACTGCGGCGACCTGGACCAACGGCGCAAAGACCGGCTTCGGCACCGCTCGCGGTCTACGTAGCCAGGTCTGGTACACGTTGAACGCGGGCAAGGCGACCGAGATGTTCTACCCGCGCATCGACACCCCCAGCGTCCGCGACTCGCAGCTCGTCGTCTCGGACGGTCGCACGTTCACCGACCGCGAGGACCAGGACACGACGCACCGCACACGCGTCCTCGCTGGCCGGGGGCTGACCTACCGGGTGACCAACACCGCCAAGTCCGGCGACTACCGGATCGTGAAGACGTACGTCACCGACCCGGTGCGGAGCACCGTCCTCGTGAACGTGCGGTTCGTGTCGCTCACCGGCCAGCCGTACGACGTCTACGTCCTGCACGACCCTGCGTTGGACAACGACGGCACGGACGACACAGGTCACGGTCAGGCGGCGACACTGCTGGCGAGCCAGCCCGGGATGGGCAGCGCGGTGGCGACCAGCCCGGCGCTGATCCGCGTTTCGAGCGGCTACCTGGGCGCCAGCGACGGGTGGACCGACCTCCGCGCCGACCACCAGATGGACTGGTCGTACGTCGCACCCGAGCCGGGCAACGTCGTCCAGACAGGCCAGACGACACTCACCGGTCTGCCGGGGGCCAGGCACCTGACCCTTGCGGTCGGCTTCGGCACCACCGCTGCTGCCGGCAACAACGCAGCGCACGCCTCCCTGGCGGAGGGCTTCGACGCCGTGTCGAGCGCCTACGCGTCAGGGTGGCGTGGCTATCTGGGCAGCCTCGACCGGATACCGCAGAGCGCCGCCCACTGGAAGTCCACCTGGCGCGTATCCGCGATGGTGCTCGCGGCGAGCGAGGACAAGACGTTCCGTGGTGGTTTCGTGGCCGCCCCGGCGAGGCCATGGTCCTGGGCTTTCGACCTGAGCGAGTTCGCCGTCTACCACGCGGTCTGGTCGCGAGACCTGTACCAGATCGCCACCGGGCTACTCGCCGACGGCGACACACGGGCCGCCAACCGCGCCCTCGACTATGTGTGGGGCGTGCAGCAGAATCCGGACGGCTCGTTCCCGCAGAACTCGCGACTCGACGGCACGCCGGTCTTCACCAGCCTGCAGATGGACGAGTCCGCCTTCCCGATCGTGCTGGCGTGGCAGCTCGGCAGGACGGACGCGTCGGACTGGCATCACGTCCGGCTGTCCGCGAACTACCTGGTGGCCCATGGGCCCGCGTCACCCCAGGAGCGCTGGGAGAACCTGGGCAACTACTCCCCCGCCACGATCGCGGCAGAGATCGCGGGCCTGGTGTGTGCCGCCGACATCGCCCGCGCCAACGGCGCCCGGCTCGCCGCGCACCGCTATCTCGCGACAGCCGACGCCTGGCGGCTCAACCTCGATCAGTGGACCCGAACCACCACAGGGCCGCTGTCGAGAAGCCCCTACTTCCTGCGTGTGAGCACCACAGGCGACGCCAACGCGGGCACAGCGATCCAGGTGCCCGACGGTGGGCCGCTGGTCGACGAGCGGCGGATCGTAGACCCCAGCTTCCTCGAGCTCGTGCGCCTCGGTGTGTTGCGCGCAGACGACCCGGACGTCCGCTCCACACTGGCGGTCGTCGACCGCACGCTCCGGTTCCAGACGCCCAACGGCCCGTTCTGGCACCGCTCCTCCTTCGACGGGTACGGCGAGAAACGTGACGGCTCGCGCTGGGGCATCACGGACGACGGCTCAGGGATCACGCTCGGAAGAGGATGGCCCCTTCTCACCGGTGAGCGCGGCGAGTACCGACTGGTGGCCGGCCGGGAAGCCCAGACCTACCTCGACGCGATGGCGAAGTCGGCGGACAACGCCACGGGGCTGATGTCGGAGCAGGTCTGGGACCGTCGTCCCCCCGGAGGACGCAGCCCCCGGTTCCGGCCCGGCGAGGGCACCTTCTCCGCTCGTCCGCTGGCCTGGACACACGCGCAGTTCCTCCGGCTGGCGCGCTCGATCGACGCAGGTCTGCCGATCGAGACGCCTCAGATCGTGGCCTGCCGATACCACAGCGAGGTGTGCCAGCAGCGTGGTAGGTGACCCCGGCCGTCACGGCAACGGGCGACCTGCCGAGACGAGGCTCATGCCGTGCTCGTAGTCGGCGTCCGTCTCGTGCGTCAGTACTCCGACGGTGATCCCGCCGCTGCCGTACCAGACGGTGAACGCGTCACCGTCGTGCGCGACGAAGCGAGCATCGTCGTACCCGTCACCCCACGCCGAGTACTTCAGGCTGTGGCGTCCGATCTCGCTCCAGAACCCCGGCGCCTGCGCCCACGACGACGAGGCCCCGGCCGCGACCTTCCCCGCCACCTCGCCCATCGCCAACGCCTCTCCCCAATGTTCGACGACCAGGTGACGCCCGGCTGCACCGTTGCGTGCAAAGGCGACGTCACCCGCAGCGAAGACATCCGGGGCCGAGGCACGCATGTGTTCGTCGACGACGACGCGGCCGTGCTCGACATCGAGACCCGCATCCGTCGCGATCCCCGATTGAGGCTCGATACCAACCGCGGTCAGGACCACATCGCCGACGTGGTGGGTGCCGTCCGCGCAGTCGACCCTGCTACCGTCGCGGATCGACTCGACCTCGACGCCCCCTACGAGTCGGACGCCGCCCTCGACCAGCCACTGCGCGATGCGCTCCGCGGCTTCGCGGCCCAACCGGGCGAGTTGCGGCAGCTCCTCGGTCGACACCATCGTGACCGTCAGCCCGCGCCGCGCCAACGAGGACGCCGCCTCGCACCCGATGAACCCGGAGCCCACGACAACCGCCGAGGAGGCCTCTTCGACGACGCCTCGCAGGCGCCGCGCCTGGGTCAGGAAGCGCATCCGGTGCACGCTCGGGTCGTCGCCGCCAGGCACGGGCAGTGTGGCCGGCTTGCTTCCGGTCGCCAGGATGCAGGTCTCGTACTCGAGGGACCGTCCGGATGACAGATCGACGGTGTGCCGGCCAGAATGCAGCCGCTCGACACATGTGGAGAGCGTCAGCTCGATCTCGCGTTCGGCGTAGAAGGCGGGCGCCTCTAACGACAGCTCGACCTCCTCGGCCTCTCCCCGGAGGTAGTCCTTCGTCAACGAAGGACGGTTGTAGGGGGGATCGTTGTCAGCCGAGACGACCCGCACATGGCCACCACCGCCTGCCTCGCGGTACGCCGCCGCCGCGGCGAAAGCTGCCGGGCCGCCCCCCACGACGACCAGTCCACCCTTCATCCAGCCCTCCGGTCAGTCGTGCGCGGAGATGCTGCAGTCACCCGGTTCGCCGCTCTCATCTCGCGAGAGTAGTGGCTGCATCGAACGAATGCGACGGCTGATTCTGCGTAGCCTCCGAACGACGGCGCCGCGCCGTCCTCCGAAAGATCGGAACACGGCGCGGCACAGGGGTGTGGCCTGGCCTGCTGCCAGTGGCGCTACTGACCCAAGCGGTTCTTGACGATCAGGTAGGTCACGTTGTCGCCATGCTGGGCGGTGTAGAAGGCGCGCCACCCGCTCGCATGCACGAACGGCTGCGGGATCTGGGCGCCAAGGATTCCCGCCCGAGTCGGGTCACCGTTGGAGACGTGAATGCCGGTGATCTCGTTGTCGCCGTCGTTCTGGTAGTTCGGGGTGTCGGCGTCGCTTAACGCGGAGTCGATCGTCGCCGACGCATCCCGACCCTCGGCGAGGATACGGAGCGGCCGCTGCGAAGGATCGCCGTAGTGGGTCGTCGTGTCGAAGAGATAGGCCGAGTCCAGAGCGTTCCGCTGCGAGTGCAGCGTGTCGCCCGCGTCCTCGACGACGACGAGCTTGTTGCTACCGAAGAACGCCAGGTTGTCGAACCCGGCGTGCGCAGGGTCGCCCCGGTAGAGCATCGACAGGGTGCCCGTGTTGGCGTCGGGAGACGACTGGGTCACCCTGTAGACGGCCCCGAACCCGCCGAGCCGGGCGCCGGCTTCGGTGTCCAGATTGGTGTCTCCGGTCTCAGTGAAGTAGAACTGGCCGAAACCGGAGCCTGGCCTGAACATCCCGTTCTCGGGGCGCTTGAACGGCGTGGCCTTTGCGGCCTTCGCTGCTGCGTTGGCGCTGAACGGTGCCGTCCCGTCCATCGCGGTGTCGTGAATCGTGACCCAGCGGGTGGCGAACTTCATGCCGTAGGTATGGAGGTCCGCCCGGTCTGTCGATGTGATGTCGCCGTTGGGGGTGCCGGCGTGGAACGAGATCGCCCGGCCGGTGTCGTTCGAGATGACCCGGAGGGCCTGAAGACGTCCCTGCGTCAAGTCACCTGGATGGTCCGGGACGAACCGGTACACGAAGCTGTTGGGCTGCTTGGCGTTAGGGTTCGCCCTCGTGGTCGATCCTCCGACGTCCTCGACCACCCAGACATTGCCGGACGAGTCGTTCTGGACACCTTCGTAGCCTCCGTTCCCCAATGACCCGCTGAGGTCCCTCACCCGTGAGGGATAGCCCAGCGTTGCTTGCCAGACGCCACCCGCGGTGCTGTCCTCGGACGTGAAGAGCAGTCGCTTGGCGAAGGGGTCGTACGTCGAGCCGTCGTAGGTCGGAAGCGGGTTGCCCTGGACGTCTGTCGACGCCATCAGGGTGACTCGGTGCTGCTCGTTGGCATCGAGGTTCACCCGGGTGATGTAGCCGGCGCCGCCCTCGTGCCCCTGGTACAGGAAGTGGTGCCCGTACGAGTACCCGGCGTCGGCACCCGTCTGGCCGTCGAGTACTAGGTAGGTGTTCTTGTCCGGTTCGGTCTTCGACGCCTCGGTCGTGGTGCCGGGCAGCGGAACCATTGGCCCGTCGCCCAGGTAGCCGTAGTAGGGGATGTTGGCGGTGCCGTTCTCCAGCTTGGTGGAGCCTCGGGCGACCGCGATCTCGGCCAGCTCCGGCGAGAGCACGTTGGGGTACGTCATCCCTGGTGCCTTCGGATTGGCTGGGACCCCGTGCAAGGTGACGCCTGACACGCTCTGTGACGCGAGTCCGACTCCTCCCCCGAACCCGCTGAGCACAACGGCGGCACCTAGGCCGCCTCCTAGCAGCGCGGTGACTGCGCGTCCATTCTTCACGACCACTCCTCCTGACCCTGCCGTTGCGTGTCGCGACGGCGACCTCATGGCACCCTAACGAAAAGCAAGGGACCGGGAGCGACCTCGAGGTGACGAACAGGCGAAGGCTAGGTGGACCGCCTTCGTCGGTCACCAGCAGGAGATTTCGCCGGCCCTATGCCACGATGACAGGCATGTCAGGTGAAGGAGGGCTGCACAGCCGGCTCGACGAACAAGCCGGCGACGCTCTCGAAGCATTGCTGCGCCGCCAACACCGCAGGCGGCTGACGCGTCTTGGTTGGGGAGACGCTCTCGAGCCCAAGGGCAGCGACACTTGGTGGTCGACGCGGGTTCAGGTGCGCAGCGGGAACAGCGTCGAGGTGCTCATCGACGGAGCTACCGCCCTACCTCAGATGCAGGAGGCCATTCGTGGCGCGGAGCACTCCGTTCACATCGCCAACTGGCATGCGAGCCCAGGGTTCGAGCTGAGCCGAGACCCCGGGTCGCCTTCGCTGCGGGAGCTCCTCGGCAGCGTGTCCGAGCGAGTACCGGTGCGGCTCCTGTTATGGGCAGGGCCTCCACTGCCGGCCTTCGAGCCCACCCGTCGCATGGTCCAACAGGCGCGCGACGAGTTCGTCAGGGACACCTTGGTGCAGTGTGTGCTCGACAAGCGTGAACGGACGATGCACTGTCACCACGAGAAGGTCGTCGTGGTTGACGGCACCACCGCCTTCGTCGGGGGCATCGACCTCACCGCACTGCAGGGCGACCGAAACGACGCCTCAGCGCATCCACCGAGGAAGCCGCTGGGATGGCACGATGCGGCGGCGCGCCTGCATGGGCCAGCCGTTGCCGACGTTGCCGAGCACTTCAACCAGCGGTGGGGCGAGGTGACCGGTGAGGTCCTGTCACGCCCGGTAGCACCACCCGCAGCCGGGGAGTCCGAGGTGCAGGTGCTGAGGACGGTGCCCGAAGGCACGTACACGTTCTCACCCAACGGCGAGTTCACCATCCTCGATGCCTACCTGCGGGCACTGCGGTTGGCTGAGCACTTCGTCTATCTCGAGAACCAGTTCCTCTGGTCGCCCGAGGTGGTGGACATCTTGGCGGACAAGCTCCAGCATCCGCCGCGCGACAGCTTCCGCGTGTTGCTGCTCCTGCCTTCCAAGCCGAGCAACGGGGCAGACACGACGCGGGGTCAGCTGGGGCGTCTCCTCGATGCCGACGAGGGAGCTGGCCGATTTCTTGCGACGACGATCGCAGGGCATCAAGGAGGTGAGACGGCCCCCGTGTACGTGCACGCCAAGATCGGCATCATCGATGACCGATGGCTCACCTTGGGCTCGGCCAACCTGAACGAACACTCGCTCTTCAACGACACCGAGATGAACATTGTGACGTGCGACGCGGCACTGGCTCGTCGGACCCGGCTGCGCCTGTGGTCGGAGCACACCGAGGAACCGGTCGAGGCGCTCGAGCAGGACCCTTGCTCGGTGATCGATGACGTCTGGCGGCCTCGTGCCGAAGAGCAGTCGCGGCGCGAGAAGGCCGGCCTGTCGCGCACCCACCGACTGACGATGCTCGCACGGGTGTCACGGCGGACCGACCGCCTGGAGGGCCCGTTGAGAGGGTTGCTCGTCGACGGCTGAACCCTCGGGGACGTCCTGGCCGCCGCGCCCCGCCGGCCAGGACGAGACGACGAGCAACGCGGTCAGCGGGTCACGATGTCGGTCGAGTCGAAAGCAACCGAGTCCTTTCCGCCCACCGTCACGCGTGCCCTGTGGCGGTCGTTCACCATGACCGTCGGACCGGAGCACGAGCCGCGGGAATAGTCGCCGTGGATGATGTCGCAGTACCTTCCGGCGGGCAGGCCGGTCCTGAACGATCTCGTCACGGCCGTCGTGTTGTTGTTGATCGAGATCCACCCCTTGTGGCCGCGACTGAAGGCGATCAGGTTGACCCCGTCGTCGTACCAGTTCCTCCGCGGAGTCCCCGCCACGTGGTTGTGCCATCCGACCATGTTGGCGACGCTTGTCGCCCGGTCGACGCAGGTCCAACCGGACCCGCAGGTGGTGTCTGTGATGATCCCGTTGGCGTCGGACGGGGGAGAGGCGTTGCGGTCCTCGAAGTCGAACGCCGAGTACACCGTAGGTCGACCGTATCCGGACGCGAGCAAAAACTGAGTGGCGAGGAGATTGGTGGCACCGTCCTTGTAGCTGAGCGTGGAGCCGTCGCGCTCGGTGTCGTGGTTCTCGACCAACGCCAGTGACTTACGGCTGGGCAAGAGGCCGGCGCGAGCCCCGAAGACCTTCAGTGTCGTGATGTCGCCGACCGCGTCAGTGGTGTAGCTCTTGAAGGCAGACTTGAGCTGGTAGGCGGTATCGAATCCCAACAGATCGCCCTGGCCGAAGAAGGCAAACGGCGACAGCTTGCCGGGCCCCCCAGGAAAGACCTCTAGCGCGACGTAAGGGCGGGTGCCGTCGACGGTCTTGTGCAGGCGGGACTCGATCGCCTCGAGATCGGCTTGGCCGACATGCTTTGCAGCGTCAACCCGGAATCCTGAGACGCCGAGCCGGATCAGCTTGTTGAGGTAGTGGGCGAGCCGGTCACGGACGTACGTCTTCTCCGTACGAAGATCGCTCAGGCTGACCAGCTCACACTTCGTGACCTGGAGGTAGCTGTTGAAGTCGTCGATGTTCCCCGACGCACTTGGACAGTCGCCGGGGGCGTGGTGGAAGTCTCGGTAGTGGTACAGGTCGCCGTAGTGGTATTTGGTGTAGGACGCGCCGCCGTAGGAGAGGTTGCCCTGCCCCGTCATGTGGTTGATGACCGCGTCGACGTACACGCGAACGCCGGCCGCGCGGCAGGTGGTCACCATTCCCCTGAACTGGGCGGGACTCCCCATCCGGCTGGTCAGCCGGTACTGCACAGGCTGGTAGACCTCGAATCAGGGGTGCAGGACACCCTCGGGCTGGTCACTGGTCCGCGACAGCGAGTCCTGCGGAGGAGCCACCTGGACGCCACCGAATCCCTTCGGCCCGAGCACGGTGCTGCACTCTCTGGCGACCGAAGGCCAGTTCCACTCCCACAAGTTGGCGATCACGTTGCCTTGGGGCACCAAGCGTCGCAACGGGGCCGAGGCCGCATGAACACCTGGCGACTTCAGCATCACCGGTGCCTCTGACGGGTGAGCACTCGCGGCAACAGCACCGGACGCGGTACTCACCAGGATCCCCGCCGTCACTGCCCCGAGTATCCGGGTGGGCATCGCTCTCCGCGCTGTGCGAGCCGTTGGTCGCCCGGCCACTCGGGTCGCTTGGCTGCTCCACATGAACTCGCCTCTCTGCGATGTGCCACTCGTCCGCGCTGAGGCTATGAGCGGTCACGTCAAGTGTGATGCCTGTCAGGAAGCCCCACCCTACTGATCGCCGTTTCCGCCCCACCGGGCGTCATCGCCGCTTGCGAGCGATGAGCGCTAGGACGACCACGAGACCGATCACGACGACGACCACTATCCACCGATGGCCCCCGAGCCCGAGGAGCCGCAACGGCGGCCGAATCATCCGCGCGGCCACAGGGGTCATATGTCTAGTGTGACCGGCAAAGGGCGGCTAGGCCCGCCCAGCGTCACGCGAGTGCTGACCCTCACCGTGGCCGCGTCGCGGCACTCGGGGGCTCGACCGGCCAGACGTACGGCAAGTCGGCGGGCACGCCGACGAACCGCGGCCCGTAGAGGCGGGGGTCCTTGCGAACCAGGTTGGACCGATGTGAGAGATGCAGGGCCGGTTCTCCGAGCCAAGGTGGCGGGGTCGCAGCTGTCGGGAACCCCGACTCGGCGAGGAGACCGGCCGTCTTCACCGCGCAGGTGTCGGTGAAGCCTCGCTCCGCCCACTCCGAGCAGACAGCGGACTGGTACCCCATGAGTGCCCCCGCGAATCCCCTCCACATCAGGACCACAGGGTGGGTTCGCCAACCCTTGGGCTCGAATGCCTCGATCACGCCGCTATTGTTGTCCCAGCGCAGCCGGGTGAGAACCTGCATGATCTGCAGGGTCTCGACCCGCTGCTTCCCGAGCCGCACGTTGTCGAGAACGACGGCACTGCGAGCGAAGTCGGCGTACGGCAAGAAGGTCTGGATGGCGAGGGCTAGCTGATGCGCGAACTGGTGGAGCTGGTACGAGCGAGCGCGAGCCCCAGGGCTATCATTCCGATGCCGAGGGCGAGGTGCAGCCAGTTGTCGGCGTTGTTCAGGGGCACGAAGTTGGCCTTGCTGCCCATGTCGACGACGAGCCCGTAGACCCAGAGCACCAGGTAGATGGCGCCGCCGCCGACGAGGTAGCTGCGTGACGCGGCAGCCGATGCGCGACCAGCGGCCACACCCGCGACGCCGAAGAGCAGGTGCACGATGTTGTGCAGGATTGAGACCTGGAAGACACCGAGAAGCTTGGCTCCGGATTGATGGCCCAGGAAGTCGATGTCACTGAGGTGAGTGGTGATCCCCGGCACGAAGCCGAGGACGCCGACGAGCAGGAAGACGACTCCTACCAGCATTGCGGCGGTATTGACAAGGGCAGAAGACCGCCCAGTCGTGAGGGACGACGATGACATGGTGTGAACTCCTACGTAAGCGGTGCGATATGACAAAACCTGCGGTACCCGAACCGTTGTTATGCAAACTGTGCTGTCCACAACGCATAAGTTTGGGGGAGCTCGTGAGCCCCAGCGACAGGGAGGGCCTCGGCGCCGCCTTCACTCAGCCTGACCGACGCCGGTCCTGAACTCCCCGGCCCGGAGGGGTCCACCTGCGCGACAATCGAGCGGCGGAGTGGCATCGCCGGCCCCACGACGTAACCCGTCGAGGAAGTCCTCGATCGCGGCAGACGCGGATACCCGAGGCTGCCATCCGAGGGCTTCCTTTGCGTGCGCGTTCGACATCACAGGCACGCGCATGAGTGCGTCGAAGAGGTCAGGTGCAGCAGGCACCGCGTGCAACGTCCACGCTGCTGTCAGCGCAGCCTTGACGAGTGCGGGCGGAACACTCGCCGCCCGTGCGTCGAACAGAGCCGCCAGGTCCGCGCCCACAAGCACCTCGTCCGCGCACAGGTTGAAGGCACCTGCCACGTCCGACGTGGCAGCAGAGGTGAAAGCGCGTCCGATGTCGTCGGCGTGCACAGTCTGGAGCAACAGACCGAGGGCAGCGGCAGGACGGGGATCAGCCCCGGCCGCACCAGGCTTCCAGGAAGGAGCGGACCCGCGAAGAGGCGCCATGAGTGGGGCACGACTCGTCGACCGGATCGCTGTCGCGACGCGGCGAGTACGCCGCCACCGACGAGGACGCCACCAGCGACGAAACACCGCTACGTTCGGCGGCCTCCAGCAGCCGCGCAGCACCGATGACATTGTTTTCCCACGTCTGCTCCGGACGATGGCTGGGATGGAAAAGCCACGCGAGATGCACGACGACGTCGGCGCCAGCGAGCAGGGCGTCCAGATCGTCCCACCGGATGTCTGCAGACTGCCAGACGACGGTCGGCCGGCTGGGGGGCGTCATGTCGGTGGCGGGAAGGCGTCGTGCCACCGCGACGATCTCAGAGACGTCGGGGTGGTCGAGCAGCGCATCCGCTGTTGCTGTCCCGACGTTTCCGCTGGCTCCGATGATGACGACCTTCATGGTGCATTCGTACCCGCGGCATCGTTGCCACAAACGCCACGCTCACCGCGCCCGGCTATCGCCTCACTGACCCACCCGGCTCAGCCTGTGACATGACCGTGGCCCTTTGTCCGTTGCGCCAGCAACGGCAGTGAGGGGTCCCACGGGTCGCCTCCCGCCGCGTCCCGGCGTCTGCGCGCGATCGCGCTGAGCGACTCGAGCACGACTCTGTTGGCGAGGGCGACCGTGATCTCGGCATGGTCGTACGGAGGGCTCACCTCCACGACGTCGACCCCCACCACCGGCAGCTCGAGGCAGATTCGGCGGACCGAGTCCAGCAGCTGTCGTGCGGACAGCCCACCGGGCTCAGGTGTTCCCGTTCCAGGGGCATGGCCCGGGTCACAGACGTCGATGTCGACGGACAAGAACACACCGTCGCATTCGTCCGTGGCGATGGCGAACGCCTCGGTCAGGCAGTCGTCGAGCCCGCGGTGGCCGACCTCCGTCATCTCGTACGAGCGCATCGACTGCTCCGCCATCCAGTCGAGCGTCTCCGGCGGCGGCCAGTAGCCGCGCAGGCCAATCTGCAAGAAGCGGTCCCCTCGGAGGGCCCCGCTCTCGATCAGCCGCCGCATGGGCTGCCCATGACCCCACAGAGAGCCGAACTCGATATGGCCGGTGTCTGCATGAGCATCGAAATGGATCATCGAGACGCGGCCGTGGCCAAGCACGTTGGCGACCCCTTTGGCGTCCGGGAAGGCGATCGAGTGGTCGCCGCCGAGCACCACAGGGATGGCACCAGCACGGGCGACCTTCTCCACCGCCGCCTCGAGTGCGGCCAACGCGGCTTCGATATCACCGGGAGGCATCTCGACATCGCCCGCATCGACCACTCGGAGGTCGACGAGCCCATCCGTGCGCAGTGCCAGACTCGGTCGTGAGCCGTCGTGCGCCAGGTAGTCGGTCATCCGGATTGCCATCGGTCCGAAGCGGGTGCCTGGCCGGTGCGACGTACCGCCGTCGAACGGCCCGCCGAGGACCACCACATCGACACCTCGCAGGCTCGCGTCGTCGTCGAGGTCGCACCTGGGCACGCCGAGAAACGTGACGTCGGGCCCAAACTGCGCGCCATACCGGGTCATCAACCGTCTCCTCGAGTCCCTCCAAGGCCGAACACATCAGTCAGCCGCAGGCCACCCTATCCACGCCGCTCCAAGCGAGAACCTCGTCAGGACCGACGATCCACCGGCTGCGACGGTATGCCGACGACGACCACGTTGCTCTGGTAGCCCCCGGCTGACGGGTCGTACGCTCCCCCGCAGGTGATAAGCACCAGCCGTGGCCGCCCCTCGGCTGAGAAGAGGCCGGCTTCCGAGGAGAGTGACGCCTTGGGCACGAGCGTCGACGCGACGACCTGGAAGCTCTGGCTCAGGTGGGCGGATTCCACGCTGACGACGTCGCCCGCGCGCATGCCGAACAGCTCGGCGAAGCGACCCACACCTTGTGAGAACGAGTCGACGTGGGCCGCCACGACGACCGCTCCGAAGGGGTCCCCGAGCCGGGAGCCGCCGTCCCACCAACCCGCCTCATTTATGTCCGGAGGTATCTGGAGCTCACCTGTCGGCGCCGTGGCAGACACGCGGACACGCATCAGCGAGCCGCCTGGCAGAGTCAAGCTCACCGGTCGCTCCGCGTCGACCTGCGAAGGTGCCGGTCGGCCCACCTGTGCCCGGGTCGGCTTCGCCCGAGAGCCGCCGGCCTTCTCCTCCGCACCGCCTTGGGCTGCATGCGGCCGCGTCCCCGACGGCACAGACTGCGGGGTGGCCTCCTGGACGGCCGCCCCCTCAGAACCAGGGGAGTGCGACGAACTGGCACATCCCGTGCCTACAACCCCCCACAGACCTAGGATGACTCCCAACATCGCGGCCCGTGATGTCTTCCGGTGCCGATCTCGCTGCGCCGATCTCGTGTGGCTCGCTGTCTCGGGGCTGTGAGCCGAGGCCCTGGCGCCTTCTCCGCTCACCGAGCCGTGCGGCGACGCCTCGCCAACGCGACCAAGCCACCGACGCCCAGAAGGACGCATCCGGCGGCCAGCGGCGCCGCCAGGTGCGTGCCTTGACCCGCCGGGTTCGCCGCCACCAGCCCGGCAGAACCGGCGTCGACCTGGGTAGGCGCCGTTGTTCCCTTGCCCGCGAGCGGCAATGTCTGGACGACGACGTCCATGCTTCCGTTCTTTGGCTCGCCGATAGCGAACACCCGGGTAAGTACCCCCGGTTTGACCGAAAGGTCGAGCGGACCGAGGAATGGGTTGGTCGACTGGCCGGTAGGCACCAGGTCGACAGAGAACGTACCGCCTGGCACCTCGGCCGATACGAACTCACCATTGGCGATGTTGGCGAACAACACTTTCTGGTCCACCCGAACGTCTGCCGGCGGCACGACGGCCGTGTGCGCGATGGCGAGCCTGCCCTTGCCCGGGGGAACCGGGGCAAGGTCATTTGCGTAGACGGTTACGACCGGCGTCTTTGCGACGTCCGCGGGCCAGTGCAGCACGACATCGGAGCTCCGATGCGAGACGTCGAGTTTCGACGAGACCGTCCAACCGGTAGCCGAGAAGGTGACCGTATGCCGACCACTGGCCAGGTCGAAAGGACCGAGCACAGACTTGGCAGCAACGCCCTGCTGAACCGTCTTGCCGTCGATGGCGACGTCTACTGCTGCCCGGGGTACTCCCTGGACGACGTAGACGCTGTCTTGTGGCGGTCCCGATCGGGCCGAGGCTGACGCGGCGACGGGAGTGACGAGGAGCGCACCGATCGCGCTGGCGGCCACTCCCGATCTCCACAGGACTGACGTGCACACGGGCGGTCCTTCCATAAGATATGCGTTCAATAGATGCTCGGGCAATTACACATCGAGAGGGATTGGATACTCACTGCTGTAATACCGAGTATTCCTTCATAAAAATGAACGCAGTGTAGTCAATTCATCACCGATAGGGCCACGCACCAGTTTAGAAGATAACGTCCAGCTTGTCACCTATAGTGAATGCTGATAATGGCGCGACAGACATGAGCAATCTCCGAATCGTCCGGGCGGAAGGGGGAATGCATGTCCACAGAGACGTCGGCTCACACGGACTCTGATGGCGAGACTGCTCCGACGGAGGCCTCCGCTCAAGAGCAGCAGCATTCCACCCGCCCGGCCCGTGCGGAGGAAGCCGTTGCGCCGGTAGCGGGATCGGCCCAACATGAGATCGCAGCACTGCCGGCACAAGCCGAGGGGCTCGTCTACCCGCCGATGCCTGAACGGAGCCCCCCCAGCCGGCTCGCGTTGATACTTGCAGCGGTGGCGTTGCTGTTGCTGGCTGCTGGGGGCGTGCTGCTCTTCCGGTTGGGCCTCGAGCAGACCCCCGGCACGAGCATCGGAGACGTCGCAGCGAAAGCCTCGCCGGTCTCCCCGTCGAACAGACCCGGCACCGTAGTCTCCACGGTCTCGCTTGGGCCCGGCCTCGTGGAGACGGCGGCGCAGCATGTCGAGTTCAGGCAACCTGTGGCGACTGTCGCCCTGACGGTGCCACAGGCCGCCACCTCCGTAGCCGGCGGTGCGTTCAACCCCCGCATCGGCAATCTTCAGATCCTGACTGGTCGAAGCCAACCGATCAACGTCTCCCAGGTCGTGCGGTCTGGCGCAACGGTCACCGTCCAACTGCCGGCCCCGACCACCACGCTAGACGTGGTCTATGCGGCCTACGGCGCAGTGGTCCGGAGCGTCCCGTCCACTGCCCACCGGGCCTACGCACTGATCAGCCCCTTGCAGGTCGTGTCGCCTCAAGCGATGACCTCGACGCGGCACGTCAACGGCGCCACGATAAGGAATCTCGCGTGCGTCCGTTCAAACGGCTCCCAGACGCTTTGCGGCTCCCAGACGGCTCAGGGGTGGACCGTCACCCAGGGTCCTCGGCAGCAGGACGTTGCCGTGGTCGCGCAGGTCGATCTGTCAAGCTGAGGACGGTCTCGGACCTCGTCAGGGCGTGCCGAGACGGCGCACCGACGGTGTCGCCGCTATTCCGGAGCGCAGGTCGGGAGCCGGTACCGGTGCGTCGTAGACCGTGTGCATCGGCACCACGCCGGCCCATGCCTCGCCCGCGATGTCGTCATCCGGATCCTCCGGCCACCCTGTGGACACCTTGAGGGACCACTCCTCGATCGGCAGCCTCAGCACCAGAGTGGCAGCCAGCTCCTTGTCCGTGGGCGCGCGCACCTCGGCGACGCGGCCGGGTATCAGTGCCTCGGTGATCACGTCGAGCTCAGCGCGCTTGTCCTGCGCCGTCTCTACTGCCTCGCAACAACCGAAAAGAACGGCACTTCGATAGTGCATCGAAGACTCGAACGCCGAACGTGCCACCACCAACCCGTCGAGAGCCGTCACAGCGAGCGATGTCAGCACCCCGGTCGCCAGGTGGCGCATCCACTTCGAGCCAGTTGAGCCGTGCGCTAGCACGAAGTCGCCGTGGCGAGCGATCGCCGTCGGGATGACCACCGGCTGTGCATCGACGACTAGCGCGAAGTGCCCCAATCGGCTGCTGTCGAGCAGACGGTCGAGCTCGGACCGGTCGGTCGATCCCAGCTCGGCCAGCCGCGTCATCGATGTCTGCGCCATTCGCTCATCCTTCCAGCAGATGCGGTGCGTCGGCTCATTGTGGCGGGTCAGCGATCGGGCGCGAGAGGCGGTCGTCAGGTCGGTTGGGCACGTAGCGGGGAATCTTGCCCGCACGCCAACTCCGCCCGAGGCTCGCAAATAGAGCGTAATGTGGTCGAACAGTCACACACAGTAAAAGGCGGCGAAGTCCGCCCATACGGAGGAGGTCGCAGGTGGCGGCAGCGCGGTCCATACTCTTCTATGTGGCGAGCAGTGCGACCGTGGCTCTGTTGGCGACGGCAGTCACAGCATCGGGTGCGATGTCGGCGCCACAACGTCCTCCTGGCGCTCTCGCGGATGCCACCCCGGTGATCCTGCCTGCTCACCCCACCGGCTTGAAGCCACCAGGACCGATGGGTCACCAGGTCGACGCGCCCGCCGGCTACCAGGAGCAGCTTGCGTGCGTGGCGAAGCCGTCGCGCGGGGTCGCGGCGCTTCGAGCGCTGGCGCTTTCGACCTACCAACGCGGCGGCGAAAGCCCCGCCACCCCACGTGCATGTACGTCCGGCGGTACGTCGGAGCACAAGGACGGCCGTGCCTGGGACTGGATGCTGGCTTACTCCAGCAGTGCCGATCGCAAGGCAGCGGCCGACTTCTTGAGCTGGTTGACCGGCGACGGACCACAGGGGCAGCCGGGCGAGATGGCCGACCGGTTGGGCGTCATGTACGTCATCTACAACAAGATGATGTGGTCGAGCTATGACCGTCGCTGGCACGCCTACAGCGGCTCCGACCCCCACACCAGCCACATCCACATCTCGCTGTCATGGAACGGCGCGCGGGCTCATACGTCGTTCTGGACGGGGCACCTGTGGGCGACGGACTACGGACCATGTCAGGCGTTCGTGGGTCAGCCCGCCCTCTCTCCCGGTCGCCATCCTCAGACTTCGCCCTGCTCGGCGCCGCAGCAGCTCGTGCGGACCTCCCCTGAGTCGCTTGCCTGGATGGGCAGCTCGGGTGCGTCTGTCGTCAAGGCGCAGCGGCTCCTCGGTGTCGCAGCCACTGGTGTCTTCGGGCGCCCGACCCGGCATGCCGCCTTGACGTACCAGCGCCGCCACGACCTGCCTGAGACCGGTGCAGTCGACCAGTCCACGTGGGCAAGCCTGGTGCCGTCGAGAAGCACCCTCCACGAGCCTGACTGGACACCGGCCGAAGCTGCCGCCTGGGCCCGCCGAGCCGGTTCGCCGGTCGTACGCTCCCACGATGCCGGAACCACCGTCTTCGCCCTCCAGACCGCACTTGGGATGCCTGGTCGCGCCCGCAGCGGCTTCTACGGCCCGGGGACCCGCTCGCTGGTCCTTGCGGTCAAGTCGGCGCACGAGCTCGGACCAGGTGCGAAGGTCGATGCCGAGGTCTGGGCGCTGCTACCGCAGGGCTGATGACAACCCCCGCCTCACCTCGGCGCCGGCACGCCCCGCTTCGCCGTTGCGCTGTGACCGGGGGCGTATGTGCCCGGCGCTGCGTCCGTACGCGGCGCTGAAGCTGCGAAGAACGATCCTTGTCCGAGTGGACATCCCTGCTCCAGCAGCCAGGTCGCCTGGGCAGGAGTCTCCACACCCTCGGCGACCACGGTGATGCCCATACCGGCACACATCCGTAGGAGCGCTGACACGATGAAACAGACGTCCTTGACATGGGGCAGGGAGCGGACCAACCGCCTGTCGAGCTTCAAGCTCGTGATCGGGAGGCGCTGCAGCGCTGCAAGGCTGCCGTACGAGGAACCGAACTCGCAGAGCGCAAGCGTCGTGCCGAGATCTGCTACCTCCCTGAGTGCGGACAGCGTCGCCGTAGGAGACTCCACAATCGCCTTCTCTCGGACGCCGATCTGGAGCCGCTCGGGCGGAAGCCCCGCCGACGTCAGGGATGCCGCCACCACCCGAGCGAGGTCAGACCGTGCCAACCAGCGCGGTGAGATGGTTACCCACACGGCGGCCCGGTCCGACCACTCGGCAGCGTCGCGGCAAGCCCGCGTGAGCGTCCACTCATCGAGGTCGGCGATGAGCCTGCTCTGCTGTGCTGCCACTGCCACCTCATCGGGCTCGAGCAAGCCCCGCTCCGGATGCTGCCACCGGAGAAGAGCTTCGCGAGCCGTGCTGACTCCGTCACCCAGCCGCAGCACCGGCTGGTAGCACACCCGCAGGCTGCCGTCGTCGACGGCGACAGCGAGCTCCTTCTCGAGCGTGCCGTCTTCCAGGCTCGAGCGCATGGCGCCCTCGAATATGCTGATCTGTGCACGGCCGAGCCGCTTCGCGTGGTACATCGCCGCATCGGCCTGGTGGACGAGACTGGCGGCATCCGGCCCGCTTCCCGCGGTCAGCCCGATACTGCACGACACGGTCACCGGTCCCCATCCGAGCTCGTACGGGCGGCTGAGGTCGCGGAAGAGCCGGTCGGCCAGCGTGCGAAGATCCCCAGGTCCGGCGTTCTCCTCGCACAGCACCACGAACTCGTCGCCTCCGAGGCGGATGGCGGTGTCCTTGTCCCGTACCGCGTAAGTCAGGCGCATCGCTACCTGGCGGAGCACCTCGTCACCGGCATCATGGCCATACCTGTCGTTCAGGGTCTTGAAATGGTCAAGGTCGACGAAGACCAGCCCCACCTGCGTGCTATCTCGCCTGCTTCTCACCAAGGCCCGCTCGAGCCTCTCCTCAAGGACGAGCCGGTTGGCCAGGCCGGTGAGCGGATCGGTCACCGCTCGGCGCGCAAGGTCCTCCTGCGTCCTCATACGGTCGCTGATGTCGACGACCTGGAGGACGAAGTAGCTGGGAGCCCCGTCGGGACCTGTGACGAGCGTCATGCTCTGCTCCACCCAGACGTACGTCCCGGTCGACGTGACCATCCGGACGTCGGACTCGGCCGTCTGCATGCCGCCATCGGTCATTGCCGTCATGGCCTCCGCGAGCACATCGCGGTCGTCGTCGTGGATCAGCTGTAGCAGCGTCAACCGCTCGAAGTCGGCCCGTGGGTGTCCGGCAATGCGAAGCAAGGCGTTGTTGACCGTCATCCAGCGGCTGTCGAGCCCGATCAACGCCATTCCGATGGGTGCATGCTCCAGGGCGAGCCTGAAGACGCCTTCAGCCGAACGACGCGCCGTCTCTGCGTCCACCCGGGAACTCACATCCCGCGCACTCGACTGGATCTCGGTGATGAATCCGTGGCTGGACCGGACTGCACGCATCGCGACCTCGACATGGATGTAGGCACCACCCCGCCTGCGCACCCGAATGCGCACGACCACGTCGTCGTCGGGGGCCGAGCGGAAGAGCGAGCGGAACGCAGAGAGCGCGACGGCCACGTCTTCGGGGTGGATCAACGCTGCCAGCGGTGCCCCTACCAACCCCTGCGGTGAGTACCCGAGCAGGCGGCGCACTGATGGCGAGACCCAGGAGATGACGCCCGTCCGCGAGATTCGCGTGATGACGTCGCTGCTGTTGTCGGCGAGCAGCCGGTATCTCAGCTCGGAGTCGCGCAGCTCGAGCTCGGTCTTGCGTCGCTGGGTCGCGTCCCTCAACGACGACACGACGGCAAACGGCCTCTCGTCGACCGAGCGGTACAACGGCTCACAGCTGACTTCGAGCCAGACGACGCTGCCGTCTCCGTCCTCGGTGGGTCGGTAGACCCCCAAGGTCGCCCGTCTCACCGACGAGCCCGTGGCCAGCACCGTCGTCACCGGATCGTCGGCGGGAGCGAGCGGATCGCCATGCTCGTCGACGGTCGCCCACCGGGGATCTGTGCTCGCGCGTCCGCGCATCTCGCCCAAACCCAGTCCGAGCAGGCGCTCTGCGGACGGGTTGGCGGAGATGACGACACCTTCGGCGTCGAAGAGAACGAGGCCGCTGTCGGTGTTGTCGACGAGCAGCCTGCGGTGGTCGTCCAGACGCAACGACGCCTCAGCGTTGAGATCCGTCGGGTCAGCTACCTGGCGCTCGACGTCATAGGTTGTCACCGCCCCCGCCCCCCCTCTGTCCCTCGGATTCAGCAGCGAACTTACCCCTTCACGATGAGTAACGATCCTCCGAAGGGAAAGCAACGACGGAAAGCGTGCTCGTCGGACGTATTCGCCAAGGAATCCGTTGCTCAGTGCCCGGCATCGGCGGCGTTCATGTGATGTCCGCCACCTCGCCTCACTCCCGTGCTCTGATGGCCCGTCATCGTTCATGTTCCGTACACCTTCACCAACCGGTTAGGACACCTGCGATCTCTACGGTCGCGACATCATGTACCTGACCTTTGATCCCAGAGAGGGACCAACGTGAAAAGCACCTCCATGCCCCGCACACTCATGCTGGGCACCGTGTCACTCACCGTGGCGCTCGGTCTGACCGCCTGTGGAGCGTCCAACGAGACGAGCTCCGGCAGCACGGACACGACAACCACGGGAGGCTCGACCAGCGCACCCGTGTCAGGGGACCTGAACGGCGCCGGATCTTCCGCGCAAGAGGCAGCGATGGCTGCCTGGAAAGCGGGCTTCCAGACGGCCAATCCGGACGTGACGGTGAACTACGACGCAGTCGGGTCGAGCGGCGGCCGCGAGCAGTTCCTCGCAGGGGGTGTCCAGTTCGCAGGCTCGGACTCCTACCTCAGCGATGACGAGCTGGCCAAGGCCCAGAAGCCCTGTGGAGGCCCGGCAATCGAGGTACCCGTCTACGTGAGCCCGATCGCGATCATCTACAACCTGCCCGGCGTCGACTCGTTACAGCTCTCGCCCGAGACCGTCGCGCAGATCTTCGCGGGCAAGATCACCACGTGGGACGACCCGGCGATCGCAGCCGACAACCCGGACGCGACGCTCCCGAGCACGACCATCGCACCGGTTCACCGCTCGGACGGGTCCGGTACGACGGCCAACTTCACCGACTACCTCGACCAGGTCGACCCCACCGACTGGACATACGGCCCGACGGACGAGTGGCCGATCAAGTCCGGCGAGGGTGCCGAGGGCACTTCCGGCGTCGTCGCAGCCGTCACCCAGGGCGAGGGTGCCGTCGGGTACGCCGACGCGAGCCAGGCGGCCGACCTGGGCGTCGCCTCGATCAAGGTGGGATCCGCGTACGTCGCCCCGAGCGCGGACGCGGCCTCCAAGATCCTGGACGAGTCGAAGCCGGTCCCGGGCCGTGACTCGAACACGGACATGGCACTGGCCGTCAACCGCACCTCGACGACCAGCGGCGTCTACCCCATCATCTTGATCTCCTACCAGATGACGTGCTCGACGTACGCAGACCAGGGCACCGTCGATCTGGTGAAGGCGTTCGAGTCCTATGTCGTCAGTGCCGATGGACAAGACGCCGCGGCACAGCAGGCCGGGTCCGCCCCGATCACGGATGCTCTCCGTACCCAGGCGCAGGCAGCCATCGATACGATCGCAGTCAAGTAGCACCCGCCAGTCCGTTGGTTGCCCGCACCCAGGGCGGGCAACCAACGGGCGCCTTCCCCGTAGAGGACCGATCAGATGGCTAGCCCGGCGGTCGAGAGCAAGACGCCTCGTCGAGGACGCGTCGGTGACCGGGTCTTTCTGGGACTGGCTACGAGCGCGGGCATCCTCATCATGGTCGCGCTTGCGGGCGTCGGGGTCTTCCTCACCTACCAAGGCGTGCCAGCCTTCACCACCCCGAGCAACCAGCTGCCCGACGGTCACAGCATCGTGGCCTACGCCTGGCCACTCGTCTTCGGCACGCTGTTGAGCGCCGCAATCGCGCTCGTCATCGCGGCGCCACTGTCCATCGGCGTGGCCCTGTTTATCTCGCACTACGCGCCACGAAGGTTGGCCGGGCCCCTCGGATACGTGATCGACCTCCTCGCCGCAGTTCCCAGCGTCGTCTACGGCCTGTGGGGCATCTTCTTCCTGGCTCCCCGGATGATCCCGTTGTTCGGGTGGCTGGAGAGCCACGTCGGCTTCATCCCGCTCTTCTCCGGCCCCACGTCAGTCACCGGGCGGACGATGCTCACGGTCGGCGTCGTGCTCGCGGTGATGATCCTCCCGATCAGCACAGCCCTCTGCCGAGAGGTCTTCCTTCAGACCCCCCGGCTGCACGAGGAGGCAGCGTTGGCGCTGGGTGCCACTCGCTGGGAGATGATCACGATGACGGTGTTCCCGTATGCCCGCTCGGGCATGGTGAGCGCCGCGATGCTGGGTCTGGGCCGCGCGCTCGGCGAGACGATGGCTGTCGCCATGATCTTGTCGGTGTCCGGAATCGTCACCTTCAACGTGATCAGCAGCTCCAACCCCAGCACAATCGCCGCGAACATCGCCCTGAAGTTCCCGGAAGCTACGGGCATCGAGGTCAACGTCCTCGTGGCGACCGGGCTCGTACTGTTCTTGATCACCTTCGCGGTGAACTTCCTGGCTCGCGCGATAGTCAACCGGCGCAAAGAGTTCTCGGGAGCGAACTGACATGAGCGTTCATCTCGACCCAGGGCCACAACGCGCGTCCGACTCAGCGGCGCTCGACGAGAGCTGGTACGCAGGGTCCCTGCCACGGTTCGGCCCGTGGGGACTTCTGGCGGCCGCGGTAGTGCTGGCAGTCGTGCTGCACCTGGGTCTCGGCATGGCGACGGGAGTCGCCGTCGCCGTCGCGTGGCTGGTCTACGTCGTCGGGCTCACCGGCTGGTCGAGGATCGTCGAGGGTGTCCGCAAGAGCGTCGACAGGCTCGCCACCTCACTTGTGACGAGTGCCTTCCTCATCGCCCTTCTGCCGCTGACGACCCTGCTGTATCAGGTCATCAGCAAGGGCGCCCCCGCGATCAACTCGACGTTCCTGACCAACTCGATGCGCAACGTCGTCGGCGAGGGAGGAGGCATCTACCACGCACTGATGGGCACCCTGCTGGTCACCGGTCTCGCTGCCCTGATGTCGATCCCGGTCGGCATCCTTACCGCGGTCTACCTCGTCGAGTACGGCCACGGCCGGCTCTCGTCGGCGATCACCTTCCTCGTCGACGTCATGACCGGCATCCCCTCGATCGTTGCGGGACTGTTCGCCTACGCGCTGTTCGTCCTCTTCTTCGGAGAGGGCATCCGGATGGGTTTCGCCGGAGCTGTCGCACTGTCGCTCCTGATGGTCCCCCTGGTCGTCAGATCGTGCGAGGAGATGCTCAAGCTCGTCCCCAACGAGCTGCGAGAAGCCTCGTACGCTCTCGGGGTCTCCCAATGGCGAACCATCGTCAAGGTGGTGATTCCGACAGCGCTGGCCGGCATCATCACCGGCATCACCATCGCCACCGCCCGCGTGATCGGGGAGACCGCTCCGCTCCTCATCATCTGTGGAGCGACGGATTCCACCAACCTGAACCCGTTCAACGGTCGTATCATGACGTTACCGGTCTATATCTACAGTCAGTACAAGAACCCAGGCATACCTCCGGAGTTCAGCATCCAACGGGCCTGGGGAGCGGCACTGGTACTCACGATCATCATCATGGTGCTCAACCTGGTTGCGAGGTTCACCTCCTACTACTTCTCCCCCAAGTCGAAGGCGTGACCGGGCACCGCCCGGCGCACAACTCCAAGCGAGGACCATCGTGGCCAAGAGCATCGACGTCAGTGATCTGGACATCTTCTACGGCAGCTTCAAGGCCGTCGAAGATGTCACCATCCCGATCGCGGCACGCTCTGTGACGGCCTTCATCGGACCATCGGGCTGTGGAAAGTCGACGTTCCTGCGTTCCCTCAACCGGATGCACGAGGTGATCCCCGGCGCGCGAGTCGAGGGGAAGATCGTCATCGACGGTCGCGACCTGTACGACGCCGACGTCGACCCGGTCGAGGTACGCCGTCAGATCGGCATGGTCTTCCAGCGCCCCAACCCGTTCCCGACCATGTCGATCTACGACAACGTCCTCGCCGGCAAGAAGCTCAACGGCAAACGGCTCGACAAGGCCACGGCTGACGAGGTGGTGGAGAAGTCGCTGGCCGGGGCGAACCTGTGGAACGAGGTCAAGGACCGTCTCAAGAAGCCAGGGTCGAGCCTGTCCGGAGGCCAGCAGCAGCGTCTCTGCATCGCCCGGGCCATCGCCGTCGAGCCGCAGGTGCTGCTCATGGACGAGCCCTGCTCCGCGCTGGACCCCATCTCCACGAGTGCGATCGAGGACCTGATTCATGACCTCAAGGAGAGCTACACGATCGTGATCGTCACGCACAACATGCAACAGGCCGCCAGGGTCTCTGAGACGACAGCGTTCTTCAACCTAGCCGGCACCGGACAGCCCGGCAGGCTCATCGAGTACGGACAGACAGCCAAGATCTTCTCCAATCCCGACAACGAGGCCACCGAGGCCTACATCTCCGGCCGCTTCGGCTGACCCCCGCCGAAAGGGCGCGAACGCACCCTCGAAAGGGCGCAAACGCACCGTCGAGAGGGCGCGGCGCCACCAACTATCCGTCGGTGACTGCCGCTTCCTCCTCGACGTGGTACTCGCTCACCACTTCGAGGTCAGGACGTTCCTCCTGGCCCTCGACTACCACGCCCCGCTCCCACCACATCGACAGCTGCCGACCGTGGGTCTCGAGAGTGGCCAGGTTGTTGTCGAACCACGGTCCCTTGGCGATGCGCCAGGTGAGCGCCGGTTCGGGCAGCCTTGCCGACCGGGCCAGCGCATGCCCGATCCTGTTGCCGCTCCGCTTGGCCGCGAACGCCTGTCCGCTCTGGACCACCTTGGGGAGCGGGTTGCGTATGGGTGAGCAGACGGCCTGGAGGATGCGGCCGCTACCCCCTGCCCGGTCTACCTCGGCGACGTAGGAGTTGTGGACGTCGCCCGACAAAAAGGTGACGGTGGCTGGTGCCGCCCCACGTTTGCCGTCGACCAGGTCACAGACGAGCCCGGCAACCGTGCGAAACGTGTTCTGGAAGGCTGCCCAGTGCTCCATGTCCATCGCCTGCCTGACTCGCTCTCCGAATCCCTTGGCGAGCCGCCCCCAGGCACCTTCGGACACCGCCTCGTTCCAGGCTTCGAGGTCGTGGAGCCCTGGCGACATGAGGTACGGCAAAGAGGTCGCAATGAAGACGTGGTCGACGCCTCCCGTCAGCTGTTTCTCGAGCCACTCCATCTCGTGGTCGTCGAGCATCTCCCTGTCGTCCGGGCTGAGCACGCGGGCGGATCGGGAGTCGACGACGACGAGCCGACTGCCACCCACATCTCGGCTGAAGCTCCACCGGTAGGCATCAGGACTGCGGTCCGCCCGGTCGGCGAAGTCGTCGAACACGGGGCCGAGGTCGGTGTCGTCACCGGAGTCGCGCCGCGCGACCACCTGCTGCCAGATCTCGTCCTCGGCCCTGGCGTCCGGCGCCAGGTTGCCGAGGTGCTGGTACACCCAATAGGACGAGAGGCCTGCAACGATCCGCTCCCGCCACCACGGCTTCTCGTTCATCTGCTCTCGCCAGGTGTGCGACGTGTTCCAGTCGTCGCGTATGTCGTGGTCGTCGAAGATCATCGCGCTGGGAAGCGTCGACAGCAGCCAGCGGTTGACCGGGTCGGTCCACGCCAGGTGGTAGAGGTACGCGTACTCCTCGTAGTCCTTCAGCTCCTTTCCCGGCGGCTTGCTCGTATCTCGTCGGCTGGCGATGAACGCCTGCATCTCCGCGGACGTCTCGTCGGCGTAGACCTGGTCCCCGAGGAACATCACGAGGTCCGGCCACTTGTCATCACTCGTCATCATGTGCAGCGCATACGCACGCAGCGCGTCGATGCCATACGTCTTGGTGTTCTTCGCGTCGTGAGGAGCGCTCTTGCGACACGACCCGAAGGCCATCCGTAGCTTGTCGCCCGGTTCCATGGTAGCGATCCGACTCGGCGGGAGCCCACTGTCGGCCTTAGGCCAGACCTGTTCTCCGTCGATGTCGACTGTGTATGCCGACTTGCTTCCGGACTCGAGCCCGTCGACCTCGACCAGCGCGTAGTGGTGGCCGTGCACCGTGAAGGTTCGTGTCGTCCACGAAAGCCCGGCCGCGTGAACGGTCACCTCGCAACGGTCCCGCGTCTTGACCCAGATCGCGGCCGTGGTCTCACCGACGTGCCGAAGGAGGGGGCCGAGGAGAAGGGGGTCAGACGTCATGCGCCCTTTCTACACTGCGACAAGATGCCACGGTCAGGCATAGCCGAGCTCATGCAGCCGATCGTCGTCGATTCCGAAGTGGTGAGCGATCTCGTGCACAACCGTGATCCGCACCTGGCGGTGGACCTCGTCGGCGCTGCTGCACATCGCAAGGATCGAGTTGCGGTAGATCGTGATGCGGTCGGGCATGGCCAGGAGGTATGCCGACGTACGCTCGGTCAACGGCACACCTTCGTAGCGGCCGAGCAGCCGCAGCCCTTCCGGCGAGTCGTCCTCCACGAAGACGGCCACATTGTCCGTGACGGCCGCGATGTCGGGTGGCAACCCGTCGAGGGCGTCGGCGACCAACTCGTCGAACTCCGCCCGCTCGATTGATATCACCGGCCCAGAGTAGTGAGCGCAACCGCAGAACCCCGTCAGCGCAGACGCATCCTCGGCTCCCCGTGCCGAAGACCCTTGCCGGCAATGACGCAGGTACCGCTACGTGGAGCGCCGTGGTGGTAAACCCGACGGACACAGCGACGCATCGCGAGCTGGCCCCAGTAGTTGGGATGCAGTGACTCCTGCACTTGGTACGGACCGAACACAGCGGAGAGGGTGCGGATCTGGTTGACCCACTCCGTCTTGTTCACCGCTCGATGTTGCCGCCACGATCTCAGGCGTACCTCCTCGTACAGCCCTACGCCCGACTCACACAGCCGTCGGCCCCGGAAAGCCGAGGCGAGGTCGAGTACCCGCACTCTGGCAATCCCGCTTCTGGCGACAGCTGCCTCGATCGTCCGGTTGATCGTGGGCAGGGCGGACCGGTTGGCCCAGCGGGCGTCGGCGTTCCAGAAGCCGCAGCCACCCACACTCTGCCGCGTGAAGCCTGCCTGTGAGTACCGGAATCCCCGCCCGTTCGGAATCGGCGACGGGTAGGTCTGCACAACCAGAGTCCATGAGGCATCGGCGTACCCCGCGCGTCGCATTGCGCGTCGCACTCTGGTCAAGGCATGTGAGATCCTCGTCCGCACTGTGGCCACGTGCTTGTGAGCGAAGTGATGTACGACCGATGCGTCGTCGGAGCAGAGATCCTTCGACCAGCTCGGCGACGTAAGGAAGTCCGTGACGCACTGTTCGACGACCGATGCGAAGCCGAAATCGTTCCCGCCGATGGACACTACGACCATGCCAACTCTGTGCTTGCGGGCGAACCTCTGGAGCGACAACGCCTGACCGACACGGTGGGCGCCCCCGCGGAAGAAGTCCAGGCCCGGCTTGAAATCCCCACCATCGGTCGTGTAGGTCGCGGCCGTGGCACCCGAGCAGGCGAGGTCGAGCCCACCGACGCCATGTCCGATGTAGGCCTCGTCGCTCCGGCTGCGGTGGCATCCTGGAACCCGCTCCGCCGTATGCGAGGCGTTGTCGAAGTACGCGGTGCGGCCCAGCGCATCGCCGTACGACGAGGTGACGTTGGACGACCCCGCCCATCGACCACCCTCCCCCGAACTGTACGAGTCGCCGAGGGTCACGATGTAGGGGACTCGGCCGAGACGCGCAGCGATGGAGGGCTGCACCGAGGACTGCGACAGGTGGGCGGCTGAGGTCACACCCACCGCGCCCGGGCCAATGCTGAGCGCCACGGACAGGCCAACGGCAGCCATCGTCTCGGCTACACCCCCCACCGTTCGACCCCTTTCGTCGGTGCGACCAGTCCAGTCGATCTTCAGCCTTGAAGGTCCGGGAAGGCAAGGGAGGCGCTACCTGTCAGTGGACAACGTGGTCGATCGCGCGTCCTGGGGATGAGTCCATCTCCACGACGAGGATCTCCGCCTCCTCCAAGCAGCGGAGACCTAGCGCGCCCACCGCGAACAGCCGCGCACTGTCGCCTTCGTCGAGCCGGTCGGCGCCATCGAGCTGGACGGCTCCCCGCACGACGTAGACGTGGACCAGCGGAGAGTCCGGCAGGACAACAGACTGGTCGGCCACCAGCCGTGCTGCCAGCACTGACGCTCCGGCTTGCGCTATGGAAACCGCCGTCTCGTGTTGGTGACCGGGCCTGCCGCTCGCCACGACGGCGAACCCCGACGACCAACCGTGCTCCACAACGCGGGACTCATAGGAGGGTTCGGCTATGGGCAGGTCGGAAACAAGCCACATCTGCACGAACCGGGTCGGTTCAGTGGCCTGCGTCTGATGCCGCGAGGTGGAAGGGGCGGCACGCTCAGCATGCTGGACGCCGCTACCGGCGCTCAGCCGTTGGACGACCCCGAGGGTCATGTCTGCAGCGTTTCCGGTGCTGTCCTCATGGTGCAGTGTCCCGGAGACGACCCACGTCACGATCTCGACGGCCGCATGGCGGTGCCATTCGAAGCCGAAGCCCGGCTGGAGCACCTCGTCGTTCAGTGCAACGAGTGGGCCGAACGACGTGTTCGCTGGGTCGTAATGCTCGCCGTACGAGAAGCAGTGTCGTGTCTCCACGCCTTCGACCGCGGATCGGAAGCGATCCGCGGCGCGGTGGACGTCGACACGCGGGGACGGCATACAACTCCTGAGGGGATGGTCCTAGCAGTCTGGCTCACCTGGCGCGAAATGTGGCCGCCAGCAAGACCTACGGTGGTTTGGAGTGCGCTGACGCGACCGCCTATGCTTGGGCGGTCCCCGACGGTATTCATCTGATGCCCGGGCTTAGGCCCCCATCGTCTAGTGGCCTAGGACGCCGCCCTTTCACGGCGGTAGCACGGGTTCGAATCCCGTTGGGGGTGCGTCGTGCGCTATCGTTTGCGCGCGACACCACGCACGCCGAAGTGCGTTCCAGGCCCCGTAGCGCAGCTGGTTAGCGCGTCGCCCTGTCACGGCGAAGGCCGCGGGTTCGAGTCCCGTCGGGGTCGCCACACGCACGAGGCTCAAACCCTCAGCAGATGAAGAATCTGCGGGGGTTTGGGCCTCGCTGCATTTCCGAACACCGCTCTTGGCGGTCTTTGTCCAGGTCAGGGCGCTCGCCTGGACCTCGGGGTCGAGGAGTAGCTCGAACGGCTGGGTGTGCTCGGGCCGCAGGGTCTGGTCGTCCTCGACGTAGACCTTCGTGAAGAGCGCCTGGTTGCACAGGCGCCGGGTGAGGTCGCCGCAGCGGGCGTAGAGGCCGGCGAGATTGTCGAGCAGGTCGAGACAGCGGCTCAGGACCGCCTTCGCGTCGGTGTACTCGCCGTGGTGACGCTCCAGCCGGCTGTTGAGGTGGTCCAACTCGGCACTGATCCGCGCTTGCTCCTTCTTGAGCACCGGCAGCGGGACCGCGTCGGCGTAGTGGGCCTGCATGAGCTTGAGTTGCTCGTCCTCCAGCTTGTCGCGCTGCTTGGTGAGCACGTTCAGCTCGTCCGCCTCGCCAGCCAGGAGCCGGTCGAACTCGTGGCTGAGCATCCCGGCCAGCGTCTCGCGCTGGGATGGAGTGATTCCGACGAGACCGTAATAGTCCTCGATCCGCCGTTCGACGTCCTCGATGAGCACAGCCCGGCGAGTGCAGTCCGTTCGCTTGGCGTGCCGTCCCGCGCAGACGAAGTAGGGGTAGATGCTGCCGTGCCGGTTCTTGGCGTGAGTGACCATCATTCGGGAGCCGCACTGGCCGCAGTAGACGGTGCCCTTGAGGTAGTGGTCGTGGACGCTGTGGGCGTCGGCGGCCGACTGGTGGGCGTCGAGGACGGACTGGACTTGGTACCAGACCTCGGGCGCGACGAGCGCCTCGTGCTTGCCGGGGTAGACGACGCCTTTGTAGGTGACATCGCCCTTGTAGTACGGGTTGGTCAGCACCCGGTGGACGGTTGAGAGCGCGAGTGGCTTCGACGGGCGGCGTGGGGTCGGCGGTGAACTGAGGCCGCGGTCGCTGAGCTCATCGGCGAGTTGGCTGATCGACCAGTCGCCGGAGGCGTACGCCTGGAACGCCCAGCGGATGTGCGGTGCACGCTGCGCGTCGAGGACGACGCCGCGGACCTCGCGGCCGAGGTCGTCTCGGGAGAGCGCGTTGAGGTAGCCGACGGGCGCCTTGCCGATCGTGCCGCCGCTGGCGGCCTTCTGACTCATGCCCTTGATGACCTCGGTGGCGAGGTTGCGGGAGTAGAACTCCGCAATGGTCGACATAATCCCGTGCAACAACATGCCGGACGGGGTCTCGTCGATGTTCTCCGTCGCCGAGACCAGCATGACCCCGGCGTCGCGCAGGGCCAGATGGATCGCGACGTCGTCGGCCCGGTTGCGCGCGAGCCGATCGACCTTGTGGACGATGCAGTATGAGACCTTGTGGGTCTGGACGTACTGGATCATCCGCATCAGGTCGGGCCGGTCGGCCGTGCGAGCCGACTCGCCGGCATCGACGAACTCGGCCACGACCCGTGCGCCGATCGCCTCGGCCTTGCGGAGATTGGCGTCACGCTGGGCGGGGATCGAGTAGCCCTCGTCCATCCCGCCCTTCTCGGCCTGTTCCTTGGTCGAGACCCGGAGGTACGAGACAGCCTGCGCGGCCCCCTCCGACGCGCTGCTGCTGCCGCCACTGGCATTGTCTTGGTTCTTGTACATGGAGACTCCTCGCGGACCGATGCTTCCGAATCTAACTCGCGATGCCGGGAACGTCAGAGCCGCTCGTGCGCGGCCGTGGAAGGCGAAGCGTGGTGGGCGGCTGTGCAGCCCGACGGATGACCCGGGTCCCCCCCGACTCCTCCAGGACAAGGCGGATCATCGCCTCGGCGAGCTTGTGCAGGTCCGGCTCGTCGCGGTGCGCCGGCCGTACCACGACCTCGCGCTTGTTCGATGTGGACATCTCCTGGCTCCTCCGTGTGGGGTTGTCAGGTAGGTGCGCCGTGCTGCCCGACTACGACCGCATGGGTCACCTGCTACGGTTATTTCAGATAATGCAGATGGAGCCCTTGGAGGTGGGTCATGACCGAACTGCTCACTCGTGATGCCGATGCGCTGCACCGTGCCCTCGTCAAGAGCGGCGACGAGGTCGAGGTCAGCGTGTCCCGCGAGACCGCTGAGTGGTTGGCTCGCATCGTTGATGCGAGG
>JBBRYJ010000014.1:0-65917 GCA_038237745.1 Propionibacteriales bacterium
AGATGTCGTAGTAGAGCTCGAACTCGTGCGGGTGGGGACGTAGCGAAATCGGAAGCACCTCGTTCTGGCGCTTGTAGTCGATCCAGGTCTCGATCAGATCGGGGGTGAAGACTCCACCTTCCAGCAGGAAGTCGTGATCGGCCTCCAAGGCATCCAGCACCTCGGTGAGCGTGGCCGGGACGGTCTGGACCTCGTGGTGCTCGTCGGGTGGGAGCTCGTACAGGTCCTTGTCGATTGGCGTTGGCGGCTCGATCTTGTTCTTGATCCCGTCGAGGCCGGCCAGGAGCATGGCGGAGAAGGCCAGGTAGGGGTTCGCCGACGGGTCAGGGCAGCGGAACTCGATGCGCTTCGCCTTGGGATTTGCACCAGTGATGGGGATCCGGATGCACGCCGAACGGTTGCGCTGGCTATACACGAGGTTGACGGGGGCCTCGAAGCCCGGCACCAGCCGGTGGTAGGAGTTCACCGTCGGGTTCGTGAAGGCCAACAGCGACGGTGCGTGGGTCAGCAGGCCGCCGATGTAGTAGCGAGCCGTGTCCGACAATCCGGCATACCCCGACTCGTCATAGAACAAGGGCTCACCGTCATCCCAGACCGACTGGTGGCAGTGCATGCCCGAGCCGTTGTCACCGAAGATCGGCTTCGGCATGAACGTTGCCGTCTTGCCGTTCTTCCATGCGACGCTCTTGACGATGTACTTGAACTTCATGACGTTGTCGGCGCTCACAAGCAGCTCGTCGAAGCGGAAGTTGATCTCCGCCTGACCGGCAGTGCCTACCTCGTGGTGCTGCCGTTCGACCTGCAGACCCGACTGTTCCAGCTCCTTGGTCATCTCGGCGCGCAGATCAGCGAAGTGGTCGTACGGCGGCACTGGAAAGTAGCCGCCCTTGTACTTGACCTTGTACCCGCGGTTCCCGCCCTCCTCTTCGCGCCCGGTGTTCCAGGCCCCGGCGACCGAGTCGATCGAGTAGAAGCCGGTGTTCTGCTTGGTCTCGAATCGCACGTCGTCGAAGACGTAGAACTCGGCCTCCGGGGCGAAATAGGCCGTGTCGCCGATACCGGTGCTCTCCAGGTATGCCTGCGCCTTACGCGCGATGTTGCGCGGGTCCCGGCTGTACGCCTCACCCGTCAGTGGGTCGTGAATAAAGAAGTTGACCACGAGCGTCTTGTCTGCACGGAAGGTGTCGAGGTACGCCGTCGTGACGTCAGGGAACAGCGACATGTCCGACTCGTGAATGGCCTGGAATCCCCGGATCGACGAGCCGTCGAACTGCAGCCCGTCCTCGAAAACCTCCGGGCCGAACGACGACACGGGGACCGTGAAGTGCTGCATCACCCCTGGAAGGTCGCAGAACCGGACGTCGACGAACTCGACACCCTCGTCTTTGACGTAGCTCAGCAACTCGTCGCGATCCGCGAACATCAATTCCTCCTCGGGCGCCTGATTACACCGTGCATGGCCAGTGGTTGGCCGATGCCCCAGAGCGTAGGACGGCGGAGTTTCCTCGCCGTATCTGCCGTGTTTCCTGCGTGTTACGTTGCGCCCCGTGGCTGACTCTGACGATCAACAAACCTACCCCGGCGCCCGGCGCGGCCTGCCACCGAGCGGGCCCGGCTCGGTGGCAGGCTGGGGTCGCCGGGCGTTTGCCCTGGTCATCGACTGGATCTTGTCGCTTCTCGTGGCGTCCGTGATCCGAACGGCGGGGCTTTGGGAGGGCGTAGGAGCCAGGGAGTGGGCCCCACTCGCGGTGTTCGCCGTCGAGGCGGTCGTGCTGACCGCGTTGTCGGGAGGGTCAGCGGGCCAGCTGACGGTCGGAGTGGCTGTCCGCCGTACGAGCGGTGCACCCCTCGATGCCGCCCGAGCGCTCCTCCGCACATTGCTGATCTGCCTTGTGATCCCGCCGGTCATCTACAACCGCGACCAACAAGGCTTGCATGACCTGGCGGTCGATTCGATCGCCGTACGCCGTTGAGGCCTCCCGAGGATGTTCCCGCCCATTCGGCCGGGCATTCTCGCCCTCTCGATGAGACGTTTGCGCCCTTTCGAGGGGTGTCTTCGCCCTCTCGGCGGGTGGGGGTCAGCGGGAGCGAAGGGAGGACTGGCGCTTCCAGACCGTGGTCCAGAGGCGGTGGGGCATCAGCTGGAGCAGCTTCATCCCGACTGCCATCGGCAGCGGGAACACGATCTCCGGCCTGGTCGAGTCCAGACCGTCCGCGATCGTGCGGGCAGCGACATCGGCTTCGATCATGAACGGCATCGGGAAGGTGTTGGCGTCCGTCAGCTCCGTGCGCACGAAGCCAGGTGAGACCCACTGCACCACCACCCCCGACGGGGCGAGGTCCGCCCGAAGGCTCTCGGCGAGGTTGAGGAGGGCGGCCTTGGTAGCGCCGTACGCCTCAGCGCCAGGGACGCCTCGGTAGCCGGCGACCGACGACATGATCACGATCTTGCCCGCGCCTCGCTCGAGCATCGTCGGGAGGACGGCCGCGAGGCAGGAGCTGGTGCCGATCAGGTTCACCTCGACCTGGCTACGGAAGGCGTCGTGGTCCCAGGCCGCCACCTTCGTGGTCGTCCAGGCGCCGGCGTTCAGCACCACCGTGTCGATGTCGCCGAACTCGCCCCGAACGGTCTCAGCGGCTGCGAGTACGGCGTCGGAGTCGGTGACGTCCAGCGGCACGACCAGCATGCGACCCTCCGACACCTCCTCGAGCCGGTCCTCCCGGCGTGCCGAGATCGCAACCTGCGCACCGCGCTGCACAAGCTCCTTGGCCAGAGCCGCTCCGATTCCGCTGGAGGCGCCGGTGATCCAGACCCGAGAAGATGCGTTGGAGGTGGTCATCGAGACCCCTTCTGTTCGAGATGCGTGGCCCGTCGGACGACGGGAAGCCGTTTGAGCCAGAGCATGAGTCCGTGTAGCCGGATCAGCGCCGCTGTGCGCTGCGGCATGAGCGGCTGTGTAACGGCGACACCGAGGACGCGGCGTGCGGTCACGGGCACCGCGCGGCCGGAGAAGCTTCCGGTGAAGACCACCTGGCCGTCCTGCCGCAGGGTGACGAAGGCTCCCACCTTGTCGCCCTCGTGGACGAACTTGAGCAGGTAGTCGCCGAAGACCCCGAAGAACGGCGAGACGTAGAACTGTTTGTCGGCCCTTCCTGCCCCGTGGTCGTCCACTTCGACGACGTACGCGTGACGCTCCCCGTACGTGTTGTGCACCTCCGCGAGCACACCTTCGAGGGCGCCGTCTGCTCCGTAGCACCAGTACACGGTGAGCGGGTCGAAGACGTACCCGAGAGTGCGGGCGTTGGCCAGCATGATGATCCGGTGCCCCGTCCACTGAACGTCCTGGGCGGCCAGGAAGCCCCGGACGTTGGCACCGAGCGAGCGGTCTGCGGATCCCAGATGGTCGCGGGCCTGGAACGAAGCCAGATGCCGCAGCCATCGTGGCGTCACCTCGGGCTCGTCGACGTCGACGAGCCACTGGTGTGCCCGATACCGGAAGGCGTGCTTGACGGGGTGGAAGCGGGCGTGTCTGACCTCACCCTTGACCAGGGCCGGGATACTCGATTCCGCAGATGCGCTCACCATGTCGCGCCGAAGCGCTCGGCAGCGGCGACGCCCGCCCGGCAGCCGTCCTCGTGGAAGCCCCACCCGTGGTAGGCGCCGGCAAAGGTGGTGACGTCGGTCTGGATCTCCTTCAACCTTCGCTGGGCAGCCACTGAACCCGGGGTGAATACCGGATGCGTGTAGTTCATTCGCCTGACAACCCGTGCGGGGTCGACCTCGTCGCCTCCGTTGAGGGTGACAACCAGTGGGTGCGTGTCGGGGTGACCCTGCAGACGGTTCATCCAGTAGCTCACCTGGACCCGAGCGCTCTGCTCGTCGCACGTGGAGAGGTGGAAGTTCCAGCTGGCCCGCTCCTGCATCCTTCCGGGGAGCACCGAGTCGTCCCTGTGCAGCTGCGTCACGTTGGCCGAGTAGCCGAACGCGCCGAGAACCTCGAACTCCTCGGGGGTCGGGTCGTCCAGCAGGGCGAGTGCTTCGTCGGCATGTGTGGCGACCACGACCCTGTCGAAGTCGAGCTGGCGACCCGCTGCATTGGTGACGACCACGCCGTCCGCCTTGCGGGCTATTGCCTTGACGCGGTCGGAGGAGCGTACGTCGTCAAGGTGTCGTGCGAGGCTGTCGACGTAGCTTCGTGACCCACCCTCGACGACGTACCACTGCGGAGCGTCCCCGAGCCGGAGGAAGCCGTGGTGCGACAAGAACGTGAAGAGGTAGGCGGCCGGGTAGTCGAGGGCGTCGCGCTGGCCGCTCGACCATACGCACGAGACGATCGGCAGGGCATAGTGCTCGACGAAGTGCCGGCCGAAGCCGAGCCGCTCGAGAAACTCGCCGTACGGCTCGAGTGAGTCAGGGTCGTTGCGGACGTGGCCCAGGGCCTCCCGCTGAAAGCGGCGGATGCTGCGTAGGAGGCGCCAGAAGGCGGGATCGGCGATGCGACGGCGTTGGGCGAAGATCCCCGGGGCGCCGCGCCCACCGACGTACGAGAGGCCACAACCGTCACACGACACGCCCATGCTCATCTCGGTGGGACGCACGCCCACCCCCAGCTCGTCGAACAGCCTGCGCAGGAGCGGGTATGTGCGGTCGTTCAGCACGATGAACCCCGAGTCGACAGGGCGGGTGCCCTCGCCGGTCTCCACGTCGTGGGTGTGCGCATGCCCGCCCAAGCGAGGCTCACGCTCGAAGAGCGTCACGCGGTGGCTTGGGCGCAGCAGGTAGGCAGCGGTCAGCCCCGAGATGCCCGCCCCGACGACCGCGACGCTCGGGTGCTCACTGCTGGTCACCTGGCCCCTGAGCGGTGGGCGACGTTCGCCTGACCGAGCGGCCCGGCGTGGGGTCGAAGGCGGCTGTCGCGGAGACTGCCCACGCTGACCACCAGACCGGCGTCAGCGTCACCCGCGGAGCAGCTCATCTTCCCAGCGTAGCCATTGCGAAACGTCCCCGACGCCGCTTCGGCGAAGGTGAGGGACTCAGCGCCCACGCATCGACGAACGTGCCTGCTTCATGTTCGTCGGCATCGGGCCCTTCGGGACGGGGAGCTGCGGCCGCATGGCGTCGAGTGCCTTCAGTCTCTGCAGCAGGTCGGTGACCTCTGCCGGCTTGATGGAGCGAGGCAGCTTCATCACGTGCTTGGAGAGCTGCCTGACCGGTACGGCGCCCGGGCCATCCCCAGCGACGATGTCGTGGATCGGTGCGTCCCCGACCACCCTGGCGTGCTTCTTCTTCTCTACGGCGAGCAGGTGACGGACCCGCGAGTCGTTTCCCTCACCGATCAGAATCACGCCTGGCCGTCCCACCACCCGGTGGACGAGGTCCTGGCTCTTGGTGACCGCTACCGCCTGCTGCACCTGCCAGCCGCGCCGCAGCACACCGAGCGCGGCGGCGGCCGCACCCGGTTTCCCTTCGAACTGGGCGTATGCCGCCTTCTCGGCTCGCCGCCCGAAGACGAGGAGGGCCGCCAGGATGCCGCTGGAGAGTCCGACGATCACCCCGGCGAGGGGGTGGAGGAACCACCAGAACAGCCCGCCCAGGACCACCGCCGCCAGAAGGAAGGCGCCGAGGCAGTACAGACCGATGCGCTTGTCGGTCTGTCTCGTGAGCCGATAGGCGGCGATAAGCTTGCTGAGCGTCCCCTGCTTCTTCTCGCTCGGTTTTTTAGCGGTCGAGCCGTCCTTGGCCATGGTCGATGCCTTGTCTGCTGGTGATGCTGGGTGTGTGTCCGGTCGACTCGCGTGAAGTCAGGCCGATACTGGGGCGAGCCGCCGCGACTCTAGCGCCTGCTGGTACAACCGGCCCGCTCGGTAGGAGGAGCGCACCATCGGCCCGCTCATCGCACCGGCGAAGCCCAGGGTGAGTGCCTCGTCTCTCATCTCGACGAACTCCTCGGGCCTTACCCAGCGCTCCACCGGGTGGTGCCGGGGCGACGGCCGCAGGTACTGCGTGATGGTGATCAGGTCGGTGCCGACCGACCTCAGGTCGCGTAGGGCCCCGGTGACCTCCTCACGTGTCTCGCCCATCCCCAAGATGAGGTTGGACTTCGTGACGAGCCCGGCTGCTCTGGCCTGGTCGATGACGTCGAGCGAGCGCTCGTACCGAAAGCCCGGGCGGATACGCCGGAAGATGCGCGGCACAGTCTCTATGTTGTGGGCGAAGACCTCGGGAGTCGTAGCGAACAGCTTCGCGAGGTGGTCGTGGCTGCCGCTGAAGTCCGGAGCGAGCATCTCGACGCCGACGCCCGGGTTGAGGTCATGAATCCGGCGGATCGTCTCGGCGTACAGCCAGGCGCCCTCGTCGAGCAGGTCGTCTCGGCATACGCCTGTCACCGTTGCGTACCGCAACCTCATGGTGCGCACGCTCTCTGCCACTCGAAGCGGTTCTCCAGCGTCGAGCTCGTCGGGCTTACCGGTGTCGATCTGGCAGAAGTCACAGCGCCGGGTGCACTGGTCACCACCGATGAGGAACGTCGCCTCGCGGTCCTCCCAGCACTCGAAGATGTTCGGGCAGCCGGCCGCTTGACACACCGTATGGAGGCCCTCGCTCTTCACCAGCGCTTGGAGGTCCCGGTACTCCGGACCCATCTTGGCGCGTGTCTTGATCCAGGCGGGCTTGCGCTCGATGGGAGTCTCCGCGTTGCGCACCTCGAGGCGCAGCATCTTGCGTCCTTCGGGGGCGATCGTCACGGCCCTAGCGTACGCGCTAAGGCGGTCGCATCCAGCGGCTCGAACCGGGCCACGTCGGGTGACCGCTCGTACGGGTCCCACGCCAACATTGACCGCACGTGGTGCTCTACCGCCGGAAGCGTCTCCGCGACCGTGAGGTCGCGGCCGAGCTCCGCGCTGAGCGTGGTCACCCCCGCGTCGGCGATCCCGCACGGCACAATGGCGTCGAAGCCGGACAGTGAGCAGTTGCAGTTGAGCGCGAACCCGTGCATCGTGACGCCGCGGGACAGCCTGATCCCCAGCGCAGCCACCTTGCGCTCGGGCCCGCGTCCGTCGGCCGCGAGCCACACTCCGCTGCGCCCTTTGATCCGGCCGGACTGCAGCCCGAACTCTGCACAGACCCTGATGAGCGCCTCCTCGAGTCGGCGGACATAGTCGACGACGTACACGGCGGGTGGGAGCTTGACGATGGGGTAGCCCACGAGCTGGCCAGGCCCGTGCCACGTGAGCTTGCCCCCTCGGTCCACCTCGACCACCGGGGTGCCGTCCGTGGGGCGGTCCAACGGCTGGGTGCGTTTCCCGGCGGTGTAGACCGGTCGATGCTCGAGCATGACGACGACGTCGCTTGTGCGCTCTGCCGCCCGGTCGCCGTGGAGCTGACGTTGCAGTTCCCAGGCGGCGGCGTAGTCGACTGCTTCCAGGCCCATTCCCGGGTAGGTGAACGTCAGGTCGCCCATGTCCCGGTCAGGGTATGTCGCTGTCACGCACGAGACGAATCTGGCTGACGCCGAGATAGTCCGACGTGAAGCCCGCCTCGCAGTACGCCAGGTAGAACTCCCACGTCCGACGGAAGTTCGTGTCGAAGCCCTGGCCCTCGAGGTCATGCCAGTTGGCGATGAACCTGGTGCGCCAGCGGTGCAAGGTCTCGGCGTAGTGGACGCCGAGCTCGCGGCGTTCGGCGACGTGAAGCGTGGTGTGCCTGGCGCATACGTCTTCGATCGCCTCCAGCGACGGGATCAGCCCTCCGGGGAAGATGTACTTCTGGATCCAGCCGTAGGAGTTGCGTGTCTCCAGCATGCGCTCGTGGCTCATGGTGATCGCCTGGATCGCCACCTTGCCGCCGGCAGTCAGGTGCTCGTCGATGGTCGAGAAGTAGCTGGGCCAGAACTCGGCTCCTACTGCCTCGATCATCTCGATGCTGACGATGGCGTCGTACTCGCCTTCGATGTCGCGGTAGTCGACGATCCTCACCTCGGCGAGATGGTCGAGGCCGCGCAGCTTTATCCGCTCGGTGGCGAGCTCTGCCTGCTCCTGTGACAACGTGATGCTCGTGACCGTCGCGCCCCGCTCGGCAGCGCGGATGGCGAGAGAACCCCACCCCGACCCGATCTCCAGCAGGCGGGTGCCTGCACCGACCTCGGCGTAGTCCAAGATGCCGTCGATCTTGCGTAGCTGCGCGTCCTCGAAGGGCTCGTCGGTACCGCTGAACCACGCTGACGAATAGGTCATCGTCTCGTCGAGGAACGCGGCGAACAGGGCGTTTGACATGTCGTAGTGAGCCTCGATGTTCGACTTCGAGCCATGTCGCGTGTTGTTCGTATGGTGGGGGAGCTTGCGGTCGATGACACCCCGGAGCTTGCGCAGCGGGGCCGGTAGGAGCGACGCGACCCGGGCTGCGAACGGGGTCAGGAGATCGGCCAGGTCCGTGGACGGACCCGTCGTCCACTCACCGGCGACGTACGCCTCGCCGAAGGCCATCTTGGCGTTCTTGCCGAGACGTCGGTAGAAGGCGTCAGGGTCCACGACCTGGAACACCGGAGTATCGGCGTCATCTGGTCCCCAGGCCGCGCCGTCAGGGAACTCGAAGCGCACGGGCACCCGTTTCGCCGCGATCTTGACGACTCCCCGCGCGACTCTGGACGCGGCGAGATCGTAGAGTTGGCTCACGCTCACCGCGATGTCCTTTCCGAGTCAGACCCTGCATAGACAAGGATACGGGCCGCCTTGCCCGAGGGCAGGGGAATTGCGCCTGGCATATCCACAGAGGTCGTGGTCCCTGTGGACAACTCTGACCACTCGTCGGCGACCTGCGTCAAGGTGGTGCCATGAGTGAGGGGTCGTGGCCGGCGCGACAGCGGCGTCGGCGGCATGCCGCGACTCTGGCACGGCAAGTGCCGGGGTCGGTTGGTCAGCGGCTCGCGGTGGTGCTTCTCGTTGCGGCGGTCCTCGCAGGAGCCGCGCAGCTCGCGGTGGGACGCCATCCCGACTCTGCGACCGGCCGCCTTGGCTTGGCTGCCACAGTGCCGCTCTACCGCTCTGTGGCCGGGCCGGACACCCAGCCCTACCGCGCAACCGGCGTCTCCTCGCCCGCACGGCGAGCCTTACGGGTGCGGCACGTCCTCCTGCAGCTGGACCAGCGGAGAGCGAGCGCGTGGCAGGCCGGGAAGCCCCGCCTCTTGCGGACGGTCTACTCGCCGGGGTCGAAGATCCTTGCGAAGGACCGCCGGATGCTCTCCGACTACCGCGAGCGTGGGCTCCGCGTCAGGGGAGTCCACCTACATTTCGGCAGAGTTCACGTGCTGGTGCACCGTGCCGGAGTCGTGAGGGTCCGCGTTGTCGACAGGCTGTCGGCGGTGGTTGCCGCCCGGCCGGGTGGTCGGGCGCTGCCGCTGCCGTCCGACCAGCCAACGCGCCACGAGCTCGTCCTGCGGAGGGAGCCCAACGGTTGGCGGATCGCCGGGGTCGTCGTGGTCTGACCGTGCGCCGATCTCAGCGCAACGCGGCTCCCACCTGGTCGGCGATGGTGCGATGGGAGAACGCGAATCCTGCGTCGATGAGCCTTCGAGGTGTTGCACGGATGCTCCCGGTCATCGCCCGGCCGAGATCCCCCACGACCGTCGTCATCGCGAAAGCCGGCACTCTGAGGAGAGTCGGGCGATGGAGCCGTCGCCCCAGCTCCTTGGTGAAGTCCTCGTTCGTGGCCGGCTCAGGAGCGGTGAGGTTATAGGGACCCCGCATGGTTTCGTCGGTGAGGACCAAGGTGACGGCATCGACATAGTCGGCGAGGGAGACGGTCGGGAACCACTGCGTACCGTCGCCGATCCGACCTCCCAGCCCAAGTCGGAACGGCATCATCATGAGAGGTAGCGAGCCGCCGGCACGGTCGAGCACGACGGCCGTGCGGAGCTGGGCGACCCGAGCACCCGCGTCGCTGGCCGGTGCGGTCGCCGCCTCCCACTGCTTCGCCATCTCGGCGAGAAAGCCGGTGCCGGGCGAGCTGTCTTCGTCGAGACGCTCGTCTCCCCTGTCGGCTCCGTAGAAGTTGATGCCGCTCGCGTTGACGAGCGCCGTCTCGCCGCCGAGCGAGGCGATGGTTTCGGCGAGAAGCGATGTCGTCGCCAGTCTGCTCTCCACGACTTTCTGCCTGTACGCCTCCGTCCACGGGACCCGTGCTACCGGTACTCCCGACAGGTTGACCACCGCATCGGCCGAGGCCACCACCTCGGCGTCGAGCCGACCGGCGTAAGGATCCCACTGGCTTTGGCCGGGGCCCTCTGGGGTCCCTCTGACCAGCTGGACGAGGTTGTGTCCGTCGGCGGCCAGGCTTGATCGCAGAGACGTACCGAGGAATCCCGAGGAACCGGAGAGAACGATCTTCATTCACCCATGGTGCCGGACCCGACAGTCCGAAGCGCCGCGGGGGCAGCCCAACTACCGTCGGACCATGACGATCTACGGCGTACGTCAGCGGGTTGCCTGCTATGTCACCCGGGTTGTCGACGGATCTCTCGAGCTGTTGGTCTTCGAGCATGTCGACGACGTCGCCGACCCGTCCAGAGTGCAGGTCCCAGCCGGGCAAATGGCGACCTTCGAGGCGGTCGAGGGCGCGGCGCTTCGTGAGGTCGAGGAGGAGTCGGGACTCATCGGGCTCAGGTTCGAGCGTCGGCTCGGCTCCGTCGAGCTCGGCCTGCAGGAGTCCGGCGGCCCTTCCGTGACGACGTACGTGCATCTCACCGCCCCGGACGACGGCGCGCCCTCGTGGGAGCACACGGTGTCGGGAGACGGCGAGGACAGAGGTCTGACCTTCTCCTGGCGCTGGGAGCGGCTACCACTTACGGTCGATTTTGCGGCGGGGCAGGCGGCGTACCTCGACAGCATCACCGAGTGAAGCCCGCAGCGCACGGCAAGCATGTTGCTCTAGGCAGCGACGACCATCAGAGCGGCGGGTCTCTAGTCGGTGCTCAGCCCCCGAGCTCGGACTCGAAGTTGGCGTCCTCCAGCCGCTGCTTGATCGACGTGAGGAACCGTGCTGCGTCCGCTCCGTCGACCAGCCGGTGGTCATACGTCAGGGCGAGGTAGACCATCTGCCGTACTGCGATCGTCTCACCTAGCCGCTCGTCACTGATCACGACCGGACGCTTGACGACCGTACCGGTGCCCAGGATGGCGACCTGCGGCTGGTTGATGATCGGTGTGTCGAACAGGGCGCCGCGGCTTCCGGTGTTGGTGAGGGTGAAGGTCCCTCCGGACAGCTCGTCGGGCGAGATCTTGCTGTCTCTGGTGCGTGCCGCGAGATCGGCGATCTTGCGCGCCAAGCCGGCTATCGAGAGGTCTCCCGCGTCCTTGATGACGGGCACCAGAAGGCCGCGCTCTGTGTCGACGGCGACCCCTAGGTGCTCGCCGTCGTGATAGGTGACCTCGCCTGCCTCGGTGTCGATCGAGGCGTTGACTTGAGGGTATGCCTTGAGCGCGTCGATCGCCGCCTTGGCGAAGAACGGTAGGAACGACAGCTTGACGCCTTCGCGCTCGGCGAAGCCGCTCTTGGCCTTGTCCCGGAGCCGCGAGATCGCGGTGACGTCGACCTCGACGACGGTGGTCAGCTGCGCCGACATCTGCAGGGACTCGACCATCCTTGCGGCGATGACCTTGCGGAGCCGGCTAAGCTTCTCCGTCTTACCGCGCAGCTGGCTGGTCGCGGCGTCAGGAGTCGGCGCTGACGTTCCGCTCGCGGCCGCGGGAGCGGAGGTCGCCTTCTTCGCCGCTTCGGCCGCCTCGAGAATGTCCTGCTTCCGGATCCGCCCTCCGACACCGGTGCCTGTCAGCTCGGAGAGCTCGACGCCGTGCTGGGCGGCGAGCTTGCGCACCAACGGAGTGACGTAGCTCTTGGCGTCACCATCGTCCCGAGCGCCCGTGGAGCTGTCTTCGGGGGACGCCGAACCTGATGGGTCGCGACCAGCCTGTGGGGCCCGCGAGGGGTCAGGTGTCTGAGAGGAGTCGGGGGCCACCTGCTCGGGCTCACGGGACGACTCGGCCTCGGGAGATGGCTCCGGCGGCGCCTCGGACTCTTGCTCCGGCTCCGGCTCGGGTTGCGGTTCCTGTTCGGGCGCAGCATCCGGCTCAGGTTCCGGCGCTCCCTCTGGCTCCGCCGCCTCATCGGGCTGAGCCTCGTCCACTGTGGCCTGGGACTCGGCGGGCTGTGACCCTTTCGAACCGATGACTGCGAGGACGGAGCCCACTTCGACGGTCTCGTCCTCATCGACCTTGATGGCGAGCAGTGTGCCGGCGACCGGTGACGGCACCTCGGTGTCGACCTTGTCCGTCGAGACCTCCAGGAGAGGCTCGTCGACGGCAACCTCGTCGCCCACGCTCTTGAGCCACTGTGTGACCGTGCCCTCGGTGACACTCTCGCCGAGCGCTGGCAGGGTGACGTCGGTCGAGTCTTCTCCTGCAGCCCCCGAATCGGAGGCACCCGACTCACTGGGACTGGCGTCGCCACGAGAGGCCGGTGCCTCTTCTGACGGCGCCTGGTCCGTGGCTCCTTCGTCGGTCTTCGGGTCTTGCGGCATCTCCGACGGCTGGTCCTTTTGCTGCCCACTCTCCAGTGCGCCGCTGTCCGAGTCGTCGGAGCCTGAGTCGTCGGAAGACGATTCACTGGAGCCCGATTCGTCGGAGCTTGCCTCGTCCGTTGTCGCGTCGCCGGAGTCTGTTCCGGCTGGGCTTGCCTCGGCCGCGTCATCGCCTGCTTGACCCTCGGTATCGGCACTGGCCGATCCTCCGGAGCCCTCACCTTCGTCGCCGATCACCGCGAGCACAGCGCCGACTTCGACGGTCTCGTCCTCCTCAGCCTTGATCTCGAGCAAGGTGCCGGCGACGGGGGAGGGAACCTCGGTGTCGACCTTGTCCGTGGAGACTTCGAGCAACGGCTCGTCGACGGCGACCTGGTCGCCCACGGCCTTGAGCCACTGGGTGACGGTGCCTTCGGTGACGCTCTCACCAAGCTCGGGGAGCTGTACTTCTGTCGCCATGGCGTCGCGTTCCTCTTGTCGTCCTCGAGTGACGGGCTCGTCGCAGGCCTCAGCCTAGACGAATCGTCAGGTGTGCGCGTGAAGCGCTTTTCCAGCCAGAGCGAGGTGCGCTTCGCCGAGTGCCTCGGTCTGGGTGGGGTGCATATGCACCAGGTTCGCGACCTCGTCCGGGAAGGCCTCCCAGTTCACGATCAGCTGCGCCTCGCCGATGAGCTCACCGACGCGGGCACCCACCATATGGATGCCGACGACAGCTCCGTGCTTGCGTCGTACGAGCTTGACGAACCCCTGGGTCTTGAGGATCTGGCTCTTGCCGTTGCCTCCGAGGTCGTAGGCGAAAGTCTCGACGTCCTGCTCCCCGTATGCCGCTAACGCCCTCGCCTCTGTAAGACCCACCGAGGCGACCTCAGGGTCGCAGTACGTCACCCTGGGGATGCCCTCCTCGTCGATCGTGGCGGGTCCGAGACCGGCGATCTCCTCGGCGACGAAGATGCCGTGCTGGAACCCGCGGTGGGCCAGCTGCATGCCCGCCACGATGTCGCCGACCGCGTAGACGCCTTCCATGGTGGTCCTCAGCCGCGCGTCGGTGACGACGAAGCCGCGGTCCACCTCGACGCCGACGGCCTCGTAGCCGAGCCCCGCTGAGCTGGGCGCCCGTCCGACAGCGACCAGGAGAAGGTCTGCGTCGAAGGACTGGTTCGCCTGGACGAAGACTCGGACGCCGTTCTCGCTTCTCTCGACCGAGCCGAACGGGGTGTCTGTCAAGAAGTTGATCCCGCGTTTGCGAAATGCTCGCTCGACGGCTCGCGAGCAGGCGACGTCCTCCCCTGCCAGCAGGTGAGGCAGGGCTTCGATGATGGTGACCTCGGCGCCGAGTGACCTCCAGGCCGAGGCGAACTCCACACCGATGACGCCACCTCCGAGTACGACGACCCGGTCGGGGACCTGGTCGAGTCGGAGTGCATCCCAGCTCCCGATCACTCGTTCGCCGTCCATGTCGAGGCCGGGTAGAGACTTCGTGAACGAACCTGACGCGAGAACCACGGCCGAGCCTTCGTACCGGTCGCCACCGACCTCGACCGCGTTGCCCGCGACGAGGGTGCCCGACCCCTCGACCACCGTGATCCCCCGACCCTTGACCAGTCCTTGCAAGCCCTTGTACAGCCTGCTGACCACGCCGTCCTTGTACGCGTTCACTCCGGCCATGTCGACGCCGTCGAGATGTGACCGGATACCGAGCTGTCCGGAGTTCCTTACTGCGTCGGCGACCTCACCCGCGTGCAGCAGCGCCTTGGTGGGGATGCAGCCGTAGTGCAGGCACGTTCCACCGATCTTGTCCTTCTCGACGAGCGCCACGGTCATCCCGAGCTGAGATGCCCGGAGCGCGCATGCATAGCCGCCGCTGCCGCCCCCGAGAATGACCACGTCGAATGTGGTGTCGCTGCCCGCCACGATGCCTCCGGCTCCCTCGACAGTGTCCCGCCGCCGCCATCCTGTCACCTCACTCACGCGACGCTGGTGCAGCGGCGCCGGGCGATCCGCGTAGTTGCCGCATGACCTCGCGCGTAGGCGATACTTGGTCGGAGGCGAGAGGAAGGACGGGCTCGGATGGCGTTCCCGTGGCGGCGACGCAACAAGCCTGGCACGCTGCGCGCAGCGGAGTCGGAAGACGCACGCTACCTCTCCGAGTGGGTCTCCACCCGACGTGGCATCGAGGGCTTCGTCGAACCCCGCACTGCCGTCACCGATACGACGATGCTGCTCGTCGCGGTCGACGGCGAGTGGACCCGACGCCGCGTCCCGTCCGTCGAGTGGGCGCACACCTTCGCCAACAAGCTCGGCATCCCGAGCTACGACGCGGCCGTCGTCGGCTACCCCGACCGGATGCGTGAGTGGAACAAGCGCAGAAAACAGGTGTGACAGCGGCACGGAACGCGGCGCGGTGGCCGGACCTGATGGTGCTCGGTGGCGGCACCAGAGGCTACCCAAGACCACCGCGAGGCCCCGCGACGGAGCTCAGCCCTGCCTGCTCCGGGCGGTCGCCATACCGATGAGCGTCCTCACTGCAGCGCCGGTCCCACCTTTCGGCGTGTAGCCCGATGGTCCGCCCTCGTTGAAGGCCGGACCAGCGATGTCGAGGTGAGCCCAGGCGATGCCGTCACCCACGAACTCGCGTAGGAAGGCTGCCGCAAACAGCGCGCCGCCCCACGACTCGGGGTTGTGCTGGCTGAGGTCGGCTATTTTCGTCGTGCGTACGAGGTCGTGCATCTCGTCGGGGATAGGCAGCGGCCACATGAGCTCACCGACATCTTCGGCGACGCGCGGTATTTCTCCGTGCAGCGCCTCGTCGTTGCTGAACACGCCGGACACCTTCGTTCCGAGCGCCACCACGCACGCGCCGGTAAGGGTTGCGACGTCGACGATCAGGTCGGGTCGCTCGGCGGTAGCGGTCGTGAGGCCGTCCGCGAGGACGAGGCGTCCCTCGGCGTCGGTGTTCAGCACCTCGACCGTCTTGCCGCCGTACATCGTCAGGATGTCGCCGGGACGGGTGGCATGGCCAGAGGGCATGTTCTCGGCGAGGCAGGCGTACGCCGTCACCCGTATCGGAAGCTTGAGCTCGGCTATGGCGAAGGTCGCCGCCACCACCGCCGCAGCGCCGGACATGTCGCACTTCATGGTCACCATCGCGTTGCTCGGCTTGATCGAGAGACCCCCCGAGTCGAACGTGATCCCCTTTCCCACCAGGGCGATGTGAAGGACGGCCTTCGACGGCCTGTACGTAAGGGTGACAAGACGAGGTGGGCGCGCCGACCCCTTGCCGACACCGAGGATCCCGCCATAGCCACGTGACTCCAGGGCCTTCTCGTCCGTGACCGACACGTCGACCTTGGTGCGCCTGGACCGTGCTGTGACCTCAGCAGCGAACGACTCCGGGTACAGGTCGTTCGGCGGCTGATTCACCAGGTCCCGGGCGAAGTTGACGGCCTCGGCGACGGTGGACGCCTCCGAGAGAGCCTGCTTCGCCGTCTTCGACCGAGCAAGGCCGGTCAGGACGACCACATTACCCACCGGCTCGAGCTTCTTCGTGAGGTAACGGTCGTAGCCGTACGCGCCGAGCAACAACCCTTCGGCGACCGCTCGGATCTGGGCATCGCTCTCAGCGGGCAGTGCGACGGCGACCCGCTTCTTGCCCGACAGTGCCCGAGCCGCCTCCCCGCCGGCCTTGCGAAGAGTCTCGAGCTCCACATCGCCGACATCTCCAAGGCCCACGACGAGCACGAGGGGAGCCTCTGCGGCGCCGGCTGACGGCAGCTTCGATACCTCGCCGACGTTGCCGCGGGCGCCCATCTGCGACAGCACCTCCGCGAACGACGACCCGTACGCGTCGGCCAGCTCGTGCGCGCCCGCTGCCGGAACCACGCCCCCCTCGCTCGACTGGATCCCGACGACGACGGCATCGGCCTTCACGGACGCGGGAGAGCTGTTGCTGAGGGAGAGGGTCGTCACACTGGTTCCTTCGATCTCGGTCGGCTTAGCCCGCGAGACTACCTGCTGCGGTACATTGCCGGACCATGGTTGACCCGTCCGACTCTGCGCTGCAGACGTCTCCGCTGCACGCTCGCCACGTCGAGCTCGGCGCCAAGTTCGCGGAGTTCGGCGGCTGGTCAATGCCGGTGGAGTACAGCGGGGCGGTGAAGGAGCACCTTGGCGTGCGATCTGGGGTCGGCGTCTTCGACGTGAGCCATCTCGGCAATGTGCTCGTAACCGGTGCGGGCGCGGCGGCGTACCTGAACGCGTGTCTCACCAACGACCTGAGGAGGCTCGGTCGCGGTCAGGCGCAGTACACCCTCTGCTGCTCCGACGACGGTGGAGTGGTCGACGACCTGATCGCCTACCTTCGAGGCGACGACGAGGTGCTCCTCATCCCGAACGCCGCCAATACCGCGAAAGTGGTCGAGCTTCTGACCGCCGGGGCTCCCGAGAGTGTGACGGTCGCGAACCGTTCCGGGGACTATGGGGTGGTGGCAGTCCAGGGGCCGTCGAGTGACGAGACGCTCGCCTCCGTCGGCTATCCCGTCGGGCACGACTACATGTCGTTCGTGGAGGTCCAGCACGACGGACTGCCGGTCGTGGTATGCCGTACCGGGTACACCGGCGAGAGAGGCTACGAGCTCGTCGTGCCCGTCGAGGCTGCCGTGTCGGTGTGGGACTCGGTCATGGCGGCGGGAGCCGGCCACGGCATCCTGCCTGCTGGCCTGGCGGCGCGCGACACGCTTCGGACCGAGATGGGGTATCCGCTGCACGGACAAGATCTCACGCCGCAGGTCACACCTGTTGAGGCCCGGCTGGGTTGGGCCGTCGGCTGGGACAAGGAACACTTCTGGGGTGACGAGCGCCTCCGCGCCCAGAGGCAGCGAGGTGCCTCGCGTTTCCTGAGTGGTCTGGTCGCCACGGGACGCGGAATCCCTCGACCGCACATGGCCGTGTCCGCCCCGGATGGGACCCGGCTCGGAGAGGTGACCTCGGGGACCTTCTCTCCGACCCGGAAGCAGGGGGTGGCACTCGCCCTGCTCGATGCCGAGGTGGCCAAGGGTGACGAGGTGGTGGTCGACGTGCGCGGACGTCGTGAGCCGTTCGTCGTGACACCACCACCGTTCGTGACGCCGGGAGTGAGGGAGCAGCCATGATGTCGTGGACGTGGCGGCTGGAGACGCGCGACGGCACGTCGTTGGACGAGACGCACGAGGTGCCAGACTTCCCGTCGCAGAGCGACGCGGAGTCCTGGCTGGGAGAGGTGTGGCGGGAGCTCGTCGACGCAGGAGCCGTCGGGGCGAGCCTGCTCGAGGACGGCCGGGTCGTTTACGGCCCGATGTCTCTCGAGGCTGAGTGAACAACGAGAGGGCGGGCCGGGCCTCTCCGGCGCGGTCCTGACTCGAGGCGCACCCAGGTCAGGTCTAGGTGACTCTCAAACGGACTCGCGGTTCGATGGCGACTTGGTGAGAGCCGGGTCGCGCGTGACGACGGGCTCGAGCACCTCGTCTATCGACGCCAGAATCTCAGGGCTGAGCCGTTGGCCGGCCGCTTTGGCGTTCTCACTGACCTGCTCGGGACGCGAGGCGCCCATGATCGCTGAGGAGACGGCAGGGTTGGCCAGCACCCAGGCGATCGCGAGCTGGGCCATCGACAGACCTGCTTGTTCGGCGATCGGTTTGAGCCGTTGGACGCGCGTCAGCACCTCGTCGTCCATCCGTCCGCGCAGCAGTGAGCCCGCCTGCTCGTGGCCCGCGCGCGAGTCGGTGGGTGGCGCCTGGCCGGGTTCGTACTTGCCCGTCAGCACTCCTTGGGCGATCGGGGACCAGACGATCTGACCCATGCCGAGCTCGGTGCTGACCGGTACGACGTCGGCCTCGATGACGCGCCACAGCATGTTGTACTGCGGCTGGTTCGACACGAAGGGGATGCACAGCTGGCGGGCAAGCTCGTGGCCCCGGCGGATCTGATCGGCGTCCCACTCCGACACACCGATATAGAGCGCCTTGCCCTGCCTGACGACGTCGGCGAAGGCCTCCATGGTCTCCTCGAGCGGGGTCTCGTAGTCATAACGGTGCGCCTGGTAGACGTCGATGTGGTCGGTCTGCAGGCGGGTCAGGCTGGCGTTGACAGACTCGTGGATGTGCTTGCGCGACAGGCCGGAGTCGTTCGGCCCGCCGGGACCGGTGCTCCAGTAGACCTTGGTCAGGAGCTCCACCGACTCGCGCCGCTCGCCCGCGAGAGCACGACCGAGAACGGACTCGGCGGCGGTGTTGGCGTACACGTCGGCGGTGTCGAACGTGGTGACCCCCTCGTCGAGAGCCCGCCGGACGCATGCGACAGCCTGGTCCTCCTCCACCTGCGAACCGTGTGTCAGCCAGTTGCCGTAGCTGATCTCGCTGACCTTGAGGCCGGACGTGCCGAGCCGTCGAAACTCCATAGACCGACCTTAGGCGAGGAAAGGCCGCCCGGTCGGGCGGGTGAGGGCCCTTCGTACCGGCTCGGCGAGTATGCGTTGCAGCGCCGTCGGCCGGGCTAGATGTTGTCGCCGTGCCCTACGAGCGGCTTGGGCATCCTGAGCCGTCGCATCTGCCACGCACGCAGGATCGCGTAGATCGCGACCCCCTTGGTCGCAGCTTCACCGAACCGCTCCCGGACCTCGGCACGCACTCCGCGAGCGATGCGGACCGCGTCAGCGACCATGGCCACCAAGACGAGCAGCCAGGCGACGCTGGCGAAGGCGTTCACCTGAGTGGGGGTGACCAGCAGGATCAAGAACACCACGAGGAACAACGGCACCAACACCTCGCCGATACACCACCGTCTGTCGACGAAGTCACGCGCGAAACGCTTCACCGGACCCTTGTCGCGCTCCGGCAGGTAGGCGTCGTTGCCGGTTGCCATCCCTAGCCGCTGGCGCTCGCGGGCCGCCTGCGTCTGAGCCCGACGCGCCGCCGACTGCTCTTTGCGCGTCTTGGGTGTCGTCAGGCTCTGCTTGCGGGCGGCTTCGGCCTCTTTGCGGGTCGGCGTCGCGCGACCCTTTCCGCTCGCCTGTGCCGCAGTCGAGCCTGCGTCGACGACCGGCTCCGACGAGGTGCTACGACGGCGGAACACCTGGACGTGCCTCCTATGACGGGCGTACAGCGGCCTGCGTGTCCACCGGCGATCGCTGCCGTGAGCCTACCCCTCGCGCGTGGCGTCTGAGCCTGCCTGCACGTAGGCTGACCGAGAGCACGGCGAGAGCCTGCGGGCAAGGAGCATGGCGGGTCTGCCGTGCGGCGAGCACCCCCAGATGTGGAAAGGTCCACTCGATGAGCAGCATCATGCAGCGGATGTCACTGATCTTCCGCTCGAAGGCGAACAAGGCCCTCGACTCTGCTGAGGATCCGCGCGAGACCCTCGACTACAGCTACACGCAGCAGCAGGCGTTGCTGCAGAAGGTCCGGCGCGGGCTCGCTGACGTCGCCACCAGCCGCAAGAGGCTGGAGCTCCAGATGCAGCAGCTCGACCAGCAGTCGGCGAAGCTTCAGACCCAGGCGCAGCAGGCGCTCGCTCAAGGCCGTGAAGACCTGGCCCGCGAGGCGCTGACGCGCCGGGCGTCGCTTCAGCAGCAGGCCGGTGACATGGGCGCCCAGCACGCGAACCTCCAGGCGGAGGAGGAGAAGCTGACGACGTCGTCGCAGCGCCTTCAGGCCAAGATCGAGGCCTTCCGCACCAGGAAGGAGACCCTCAAGGCGACCTACACGGCGGCCGAGGCGCAGAGCAAGATCAACGAGGCGTTCACCGGCATCTCCGAGGAGATGGGCGACGTAGGCATGGCGATCGAGCGGGCCGAGGACAAGACGGCTCAGATGCAGGCCCGAGCCGGCGCCGTCGACGAGCTGATCGCCTCGGGCGCGCTCAACGACCCGATCTCCGGCGGCCATGACGACATCGGCGCCGAGCTCGACCGGGTGGCCGCGACGAGTGACATCGAGCTGGAGCTGTCGAAGATGAAGTCGCAGATCGGCACCGGAGGCGAATCGCCGGCCCAGCTCGAGGGCAAGCCCGTCAAGGAGGAGCAGGCATGATCATCCGGATTCTCAGCGAGGGACAGTTCGATGTGCCTGACCATGCGGTAGACGGGCTCAACGAGCTCGACAGCTCTCTCGAGTCGGCGATCGATGCCGCCGACGAGGCGACCTTCGCTGCAGCGCTGGGCGCCCTGCTCGACCGGGTGCGCGAGATCGGGGAGCCGGTCGCTCTCGACTCGCTCGTCCCGTCGACGCTCGTGCTCCCCCACGCGCAGGCCAGCCTGGCCGAGGTGCGGGACCTGCTCAACGACGACGGGCTGATACCCGGCTGACGGGTTCACAGCACAACCACAGCCCGCGGGTGTCGACGGAACAGTTTCCATGATGACGGCGTCATATCATGGAGGTGGACCCGACAACGGATCCCCTTCCACAGAGAGAAGCACGTCTGCGCCATGGCCCGAACCCGATTCCGAAGTGATGCTGGGCTTACCGCCCGAATGACTGCCGTCATGCTGTTGCTCGGCGGCCTGTATGTCACCGTCGCGGCAGGCTTGATCGCGTACGGCGTCTCAGCGTTCGCCGTGCTCGTGTTCGCTCTACTCGCCGGGCTGGGACAGTGGTACTTCTCCGACAAGCTCGCGACAGCGGCCATGCGGGCGCGCGAGGTCAGCCCCTCGGAGGCCCCGGAGCTCCACGGGATGGTCGACCGGTTGTGCGCCCTGGCGGACATGCCGAAGCCTCGCATCGCGATCGCCGACATGGACATGCCCAACGCCTTCGCCACGGGCCGGAGCCCCGAGCACTCGGTCGTCTGCGTGACCACCGGCATCCTGAGGCGTCTCGACAACGAGGAGCTCGAAGGCGTGCTGTCCCACGAGCTCTCACATGTCGCCCACCGCGACGTCGCGGTCATGACCATCGCGGGTTTCCTGGGTGTTATGGCTGGGCTCGTCATGCGCTGGGGCCTGTACTTCGGCGGCGGGCGACGAGACAGCAACAACAGCGTGCCGTTCATCGTTATCTGGCTCGCGAGCATCCTGGTCTACTTCGTCTCCTTCCTGCTCACCCGGGTTCTGAGCCGTTACCGCGAGCTGTGTGCGGACCGGTCCGGGGCGTACCTCACCGGCAAGCCCTCGGCCTTGGCGTCGGCACTGACGAAGATCACTGGAGACATGGCTCGTATCCCCAGCCGCGACCTGCGCGAGACCCAGGCCATGAACGCCTTCTTCTTCGCTCCCGCGATCAACGGCAAGTCAGTCGGGGCGTTGTTCGCGACGCACCCGCCGCTCGACGTCCGCCTGGAGCAGCTGGCCCGCATCTCGGCTGACCTGTCACGGCCGACGGCCTGAGATCGGCCGGCAACGCAGCAGATCGTCGCGGTCGTGGCAGGATCACAGGAGTGGGAATCCTCAAGAGCCTGTTCGGTCGCAGTGACCCGCCTAGGGCGAATCTCGACAACCTTTTCGCCGTGCCGTCGGCGGCGATCACTCTTGAGGTGACCTCGGGCTTTCGGCCGACGGGCGTGGCGTCGGTCTGCTACCGAGAGGCGGAGGGCGGCGCCTTCGCCACCACTCAGCACGACGTGCAGGAACTCCTGGACGCAGACTCGGGGCCGAAGGTCGAAAGGTCGACAGACGACTTCGGCTTCACCTGGCTGGTGTGCAGGGGCGACCCCTCGGAGCTGAGCGACCTGATCACCGAGATCCATGCGGTCAACAGCTCGCTGGAGAATGCCGGGTTCGGTCCGTCACTGCTGTGCTCACTGGTCTCCTTCGAGGACGCCGCCGGGCGGCGGCTCGGCCTGGTCTACCTGTACAAGCAAGGCACGTTCTACCCGTTCGCGCCGACCACGGCCAAGCAGCGCGACAACTCACTCGAGCTGCAGATACGGGGAGCTCTCGCCGACGACCTGGTGGTGGAGCCAGAGCTGGGGCGCTGGATGGCGGTGTGGGGCGCGCCGGGGCTCTGACGCCGGCCTGACCCAGCCGAGGCGCGCCGTCCACAGGCGGCGGGCCGTACGCGACGATGAACAGGTGAGAGTGGTCATCGCCCCGGGATCGTTCGGGGGCACCCTGACTGCGGCCGAGGCAGCTTTGGCAATTGCCGAGGGTTGGCAGCTGCAGGCCCCCCGCGACGAGGTCGTGCTCGCGCCGATGTCGGCCGGTGGCCCCGGTTTCGTGGACGTCCTGCACGTATCGCTTGGCGGCCGGTTGCTCTCGACTCCTGTGCTCGACCAGTACGGCTCGCCGACATCAGGGGCGGTGCTGGTGGTGGGTGACACCGCCTACGTCGAGTCGGCCCAAGCGTGTGGTCTTCATCTCTCCGAGCGCCGCGACCCAGAAGTGGGTTCGTCGTATGGTGTCGGTCAGCTCGTTGACGCGGCGCTGGCGACGGATCCCCGACACGTCGTGGTCGGACTCGGCGGCGCGGGCACGAATGACGGGGGAGCGGGCCTCCTGGCTGGGCTCGGAGCGATGTCGCAGCCGGAGAGCGCGCTGCGGGGAGGTCCGCAGGACCTTGAGTCGCTTGAGGCGGTCGACCTCAGCACTCCCCGTGAACGCTGCGAAGCGGTCGACCTCGTCGCCGCCGCCGACGAGGACATCCCTCTGCTGGGGCTTCGCGGCACGACCAACGCCCATGGCGTAGATCGAGGCATCGCCCAAGGACGCGAGCTCCACGTGGACGCCCTCTTGGAGCGGTTCGCCGACGCTACCGACCGAGCTCTGGCCAACGCTAAAGGTGCAGGTGCCGGAGGCGGAACTGGCTTCGCCCTTCTGCTCCTGGGCAGCGGCCGAGTGGACGGCTTCACAGTCACGGCGAAGGCCGTCGGGCTGCCCCAGCAGGCGCGGGATGCAGACCTGGTCGTTACCGGCGAGGGGTCGTTCGACTTCTCGTCGAGATCCGGCAAGGTGCCCTACGGAGTCGCCGGCGTCGCGGCTGAGGCGATCCGCCCGTGCATCGCGCTGGCCGGCCAAGTCCTCGTGGGGGCACGGGAGATGCGGACGCTCGGAGTCGAGTCGGCATACTCGATGGTCGACCTGGTGGGGCGCGACGCTTCCATGGCGGACCCCCTGGGGAGCTTGCGGGCTCTGGCAGAGCGGGTTGCACGGTCCTGGTCGAGGTGACCAGTGACACGCACCGATAATCGAGCGCGCTAACGATCCGTCGGCGTGGTGTGCCACGATGGGAATGCAGTGCGGGTCATACGTGTTGGACCCGGCAAGCAAGCGCCGAGGCGCTACACGATCTAGCCGATGGAGCATGTGACATGACCATTCAGGACGAGTCGACCTCGACCGTGACGCAGTCAGCCCCCGCCGACGGGGTTCTGCTCACCGACCAGGCTGCCGAGAAGGTCCGGGTCCTGCTTGACCAGGAGGGTCGCACCGACCTCCAGCTTCGGGTATCCGTGCAGCCCGGTGGCTGCTCAGGTCTGCGCTACCAGCTCTTCTTCGACGAGCGCAGCCTTGACGGAGACACCGTCCACGACTTCAACGGCGTCGGCCTGGTCGTCGACCGGATGAGCACGCCCTATCTGCACGGCGCCACCATCGACTTCGTCGACACGATCGAGAAGCAGGGTTTCACGATCGACAACCCGAACGCCACAGGTTCCTGCGCCTGCGGAGACTCCTTCCACTAGGCCAAGCCCCCCACCCCCTCCGTCGGGAGGGCGCAGATTCCCCCTCGAGAGGGCGCAAGCGCCCCGCCGACAGAGCGTTTGCGCCCTTTCGACAGGAGGCGGCGCCCGGCCGGGTACTGTGCCTGCCGTGCCCATCGCAGTCACAGGATCGGTCGCGACCGACCACCTGATGTCCTACCCGGGGCTTTTCGCCGACTCCCTCGTCGTGGACCAGCTCGACAAGATCGCCCTGTCCTTCCTCGTCGACGACCTCGACGTCCGGCGGGGCGGTTGTGCGGCGAACATGGCGTTCGGCCTTGCAGCGCTCGGCGCGGCGCCCGTCCTCGTCGCGTCGGTCGGGGACGACGTCGCCGACTACCGCTCCTGGCTCGAGCGCCACGGGGTCGACTGCCGCTCCCTGCACTACTCGTCGACTCGGCACACCGCTCGCTTCATCTGTACCACCGACCGATCCCACGCCCAGATAGCGTCCTTCTACGCGGGGGCGATGCAGGAGGCACGTGACATCGAGCTCGGGCCCGTCGAGGCGCGGGTCGGTGCTCTCGACCTCGTCGTCATAGGGCCCAACGACCCAGTTGCGATGCAGCGGCATACCGACGAGTGCCGGTCTCGCGGCTACCGTTTCGCTGCGGACCCGTCCCAGCAGCTCGCCCGCTCCGACGGCGAAGCCATCCGGCAGCTGATCGACGGTGCCGCCTTCCTTCTCACGAACCAGTACGAGGCGGCCCTCACCGAGCAGAAGACCGGTTGGAGCGTCGACGACATCCTGGAGCGCATCGAGACCCGCGTCGTGACGTTGGGAGCCGCCGGCGTGCGTATCGAGCAGCGCGGCCGCGAGCCCATCGTCGTGGAGGCTGTGGGCGGCGTTGTTGCGGTCGAGCCCACGGGTGTCGGAGACGCGTTCCGGGCGGGCTTCCTCGGCGCAGTGGTCGCGCAGCTGTCCACGCGGTGTGCGGCCGCCATCGGCTGCGTGCTGGCCGCCTACGTCGTGGAGGGGATCGGCACTCAGGAGTACCACTTCACGCGCCCCGAGTTCCTGGCCAGGCTGCGGTCTGCGTACGGTAGCGCCGTCGCCGATGAGGCGGCTGGCTGGATATCCGCTCCAGGCTGATCGGTCTGCCGAGGGCACCACCTCGACGGTCGTGCGCGTCCCTGCTGGAGTAGGGTTCTGAAGGCAGGTCAATGGCTGTGACACCGACGAGGAGGGCGCCTGTGCGACGGACTCATCCCGAGCCCGCCACTCGACGGTCACGGTTGCGTCGGACCGTCAGCGTGTGCTTCGGAGCGTTGTCGCTGCTCGTGCTGACGGGCTGCACGCAGGAGACGACCGACCAGTGGAAGCGACTGGGGCTGCCACCACCGGCGAGCAACGAGTCGGCTTACATGAAGGAGCTATGGATCGGCTCCTGGATCGCGGCGCTTGCCGTCGGTGCCTTCGTGTGGGGACTGATCATCTGGGCCTCGTTCCGGTACCGTCGGCGCTCCGACGACGAGCTGCCGACCCAGGTTCGCTACAACCTCCCGATCGAGGTGCTCTACACCATCACGCCGGTCATCGTGGTGGCCGTGTTGTTCTTCTTCACCGTCCAGAAGGTCGACAAGATCAACGCTGAGGTTAATCACCCTGACCACCAGGTCAACGTCAGCGCTCAACGGTGGAACTGGGCCTTCAGCTACCTCGACGAAACAGCAGCGGGCGGCCGAGACGTGTACGACGTCGGCACCCCCTCGCAGCTGACTCAGCTGTGGCTCGTGAAGGGCGAGAGTGTGACCTTCAACCTCCACTCGCCCGACGTCATCCACTCGTTCTGGGTGCCCTCGTTCTACTTCAAGCTCGACATCATCCCTGGACGCGACCAGTCGTTCTCGCTCACCCCGTCCGCGCTCGGCACCTTCACCGGCCGCTGCGCGGAGCTGTGCGGCTACCTGCACTCGAAGATGCTGTTCGAGGTGCACGTGGTCGACCGGGCCGCGTTCGACCGGCACATGTCGTCCCTCGCGGACGCAGGGCAGGTGGGTGTGCCTCGCGGACAGAGCGACTCCTCCACAGTGAGTGGGCTGGCCACATCTGGGGGAGGGACCTCATGACCGCCATCGACGATCGACGTACTGCAGCGCCGCTACCCAGGCGCGTGCCGTTGCGACCGACGAAGGGTCAGCTGGTCGTCAAGTACATCACCACGACCGATCACAAGGTCATCGGCAACCTCTACCTGATGACCTCGTTCGCGTTCTTCCTCGTCGCTGGTCTGATGGCGATGACCATCCGAGCCGAGTTGGCCCGACCTGGGTTGCAGATCGTCGACGACGAGATCTACAACCAGCTGTTCACCATGCACGGCACGATCATGCTGCTGCTCTTCGCGACGCCGCTCTTCGTGGGATTCGCCAACTGCATCATGCCGCTCCAGATCGGAGCACCCGATGTGGCGTTCCCGCGGCTGAACATGTTCAGCTACTGGTTGTTCCTGTTCGGCGGTCTCATCGTGATGCTGGGGTTCCTGACCCCGGGGGGTGCGGCCGACTTCGGCTGGTACGCGTACTCGCCGCTGACGAACACGATCCAGTCCCCCTCGATCGGCGGAGACCTGTGGGTGATGGGCCTGTGGATGGCGGGTCTCGGCACGATCCTGGGTGCTGTCAACTTCGTGACCACGATCATCTGCATGCGGGCCCCCGGCATGACGATGTTCCGGATGCCCATCTTTACCTGGAACATCCTGGTCACGTCGCTGATGGTGCTCATCGCCTTCCCGATTCTTGCCGGTGCGCTGCTCGCGCTAGAGGCCGACCGAGCGCTCGGCGCCCACATCTTCGACTCGGCGAACGGTGGAGCGATCCTCTGGCAGCATCTCTTCTGGTTCTTCGGGCATCCGGAGGTCTACATCATCGCGTTGCCGTTCTTCGGCATCATCACCGAGGTCCTCCCGGTGTTCTCGCGCAAGCCGATCTTCGGGTATGTCGGTCTGGTGGCGGCCACGTTGTCCATCGCCGCCCTGTCTGTCGCGGTATGGGCCCACCACATGTTCGTGACAGGGGCTGTCGACCTGCCCTTCTTCTCCTTCATGTCCTTCCTGATCGCGGTGCCTACTGGTGTCAAGTTCTTCAACTGGATAGGCACGATGTGGGGGGGGTCTCTGTCGTTCGACACTCCCATGCTCTGGGCGGTGGGGTTCCTCGTCACGTTCCTCTTCGGTGGTCTGACCGGTGTCATCCTGGCCTCGCCGCCTCTGGACTTCCAGCTCAACGACTCCTATTTCGTCGTGGCTCACTTCCACTACGTCGTGTTCGGCACTGTGGTGTTCGCAATGTTCGCTGGCTTCTACTTCTGGTGGCCGAAGATCACCGGACGGATGCTCGACGAGCGGCTCGGCAAGATCCACTTCTGGCTGCTGTTCATCGGTTTCCACACGACCTTCCTGGTCCAGCACTGGCTCGGCGTCGAGGGGATGCCGCGCCGGATCGCCGACTACCGGCCGGAGGACGGGTTCACCACGCTCAACGGGGTGTCGAGCGTCGGCGCCTTCATCCTCGGCGCGTCCACGCTGCCGTTCCTCTACAACGTATGGAAGTCGCGCAACGGGCCGAAGGTGACGGTCGACGACCCGTGGGGCTGGGGGCGTTCACTCGAGTGGGCAACGTCGTGCCCGCCGCCACGCCACAACTTCGCAGAACTGCCTCGGATCAGGTCCGAAAGTCCGGCGTTCGACCTCCACCATCCTGAAGTCGCGCTTATGGAGCTGGGAGAGCACGACAGCCACAACACCGATCGGGACACTGCCGATATGGCGTCGCAGGACGGTCGCGAGGGTCACCTGCGAGAGATGGTAGACGGGGCGCCCCCGCAGGGTGACCGCGACGAGGGAGAGAGGCCGCACCAGTGAAGGTCGAGGCCTGGGTCTTCGGCTTCAACGCCGCCTTCTTCGCGATCGTGGGACCGACCTACTGGTTCTTCTCGTCGGATCCCACCGGCACATCAGCTCTGGTCATGACGGCGGGACTCGCCCTGCTTGTGACGTTCTACCTGGGGTTCCATGCCAACAGGATGGACCCCCGCCCGGAGGACCTCAAGGAGGCAGAAGTAGTCGACGGTGCGGGGGAGCTGGGCTTCTTCCCGCCATACTCGTGGTGGCCGCTCTGGTGCGCGCTGAGCCTGGCGGTCTGCGTCCTGGGCGTGGTGTTCGGCTGGTGGCTGGCGCTCATCGGGGTCGGTTTCGGCTCCATGGCACTGGTGGGCTGGGTGTTCGAGTTCTATCGCGGAGAACACGCCCACTGACATCGACTCGGGCCTGTTTGGCCCGCAAACGTCCGTGACCCGGCTCACCGTCGCTTAAGTTTCTCACTGTCGTGATCGCTTGTTACCCTGAGACACATACTCAGCGTCGTTTTCGAGGAGTTCATCTATGTCTGCAGCGGGCACCCGAGTGAGACTCGCCGTGGCGGCGGGCGCCGCTCTCACGGTCGGCCTCGCCCTCTCAGGCTGCCAGCAGGGCAACGACGCGACGTCTTCGGCGGCGCCAGCCGACCACGCGGCGGCCAACGGGGCTGTCGGCGGTAACGACGCGGCTGCCGCGCAGCTGGTGTCGCCGGCGACGATCTCGTCGAACGTCGGTGGACGAGGGAGCAAGGTCCCGGTCGACACGGCAGTGTCCTTCGACGTCTCCGATGGCACATTCAAGCAGGTGCGCGTCGCGGCGCGCGACACGCAGAAGCCGCTTCGTGGGTCGTTCAACAAGGCGATGACCCGCTGGACCGCCGACAAGCTTCTCGAGCCAGGTACCGCCTATGTCGTTCAGAGCGCGGTAGCAAACGCCGACGGGACCACCGCCACCACGCACCGGTCGTTTCAGACAGAGAACCTGAGCCTCGACCAGCAGACTTACGCCAGCGTCCAGCCTCTTCAGAACGAGGTGGTCGGCGTGGGCATGCCGGTCATCGTCCAGTTCGACATCCCGGTGACGGACAAAGCGGCCTTCGAGCGGCACATGTCCGTCACAGCCACCCCGGCCACCGTGGGCAGCTGGCACTGGATCAGTGACCAGGAGGTCCACTGGCGCCCCAAGGCGTACTGGCAGTCAGGCACCAAAGTGCACGTCGACGTCAACGTCAACGGGGTCGACGCGGGCAACGGCATCTACGGCCAGCTCAGTCGCCGGGTCGACTTCACAGTCGGTCGCTCGGTCGTGATGAAGGCCAACATCGCCACAGACATGATGAGGGTCTTCCTCAACGGGTCGCTGGCTCGGACCATCCCGATCACGGGGGGCAAGTCCGGCTACGACACTCGCAGCGGCACCAAGCTCATCATCGAGAAGTTCGCCAGCAAACAGATGGACTCCGCGACCGTCGGCATACAGCCTGGGAGTCCGGAGTACTACAACATCCCCGCGGTGCTCTACGCTCAACGTGTCACCTTCTCAGGCGAGTTCCTTCATGCCGCTCCGTGGTCGACGTATGCACAGGGCTCCTACAACGTGTCCCATGGGTGCGTCGGAATGAGCACCGGCAACGCTGCCTGGCTGTATGGACTCACTCACCGCGGAGACCCCGTCGAGGTGACGGGTACTCACCGCGGCCTCGAGGACAACAACGGCTGGACCGACTGGAACGAGTCCTTCGGACAGTACAAGCAGTCATCCGCGCTCAACTGAGCCACCGTGGGCTCCACGACGGCAGTACTTTCCGTGCGTAGCAGGCTGATGCGGTCTGAGCCGAGCCAAGCTCGCGCGGCGGCTTCATTCAGCCTGGCCGGCGGAGGACACTCCAGCAGTCGCGAAGATGAGCGGCTCCTGCAGGGTCAGCGGCCCTTGCCCGAGTTCTGCAGACTGTAATCCTCGCCCCCGACGTGCCCACTGGTCTCGATTCCGAGATGGTGCCCGTTAGAGCCGGCAAGACCGTTGGCATGGGAGTGGTGGGCCGCCTCGTCGAGCTCCTCGACCGTCGGCTTCTCCACACTGTCGCCATACCAGAACTGTGAGAGCCGGGCTCGGACACCCTGTTTGCTCCGGCCAGGGGCCGGAACTCCGTTCTCGTCCTCGGCAGCAGCAAGCTCGAGGGGTGTCTGCCGCTCGTGCGCCGTCAGGGTGAAGGCGCGCTCGGTGGTGAGAGGTGCGTGAATCTCGCTGTAGGCCCCGGTTGGGGAACGCACGATCACTCCCGTCTCGTACCCGTGGAGGACCAGCTCGCGGTCGTGGCGTTGCAGCGAGATGCACCACCGTCTGGTGACGATGAACGCCAGCACAGGCACCACGATGACGGCGATCCTCATCGCCCAGATGATCGCTTCGATCGACATGTGGAACGTCGTCGCGATGATGTCGTTGCCGCCCGCGATCCACAGCATGGCGTACGCGGCCATTCCGGAGACTCCGAACGCTGTCCGGGTCGGCTGGTTCCGGGGACGTTCGAGCAGATGGTGCTCCCGGTTGTCGCCGGTGATCCAACGTTCGACGAACGGGTACGCACCCAGGACCGTGAACAGCAGCCCCATCAGCAGCACGCCCGGGACGAAGACGTTAAGGGACAGCGTGAAGCCCCAGGCGTGGATCTCCCAGTTGGGCATGATGCGCAGCCCGCCGTCGAGCCAGCCCATGTACCAGTCCGGCTGCGAGCCGGCCGACACCTTGGACGGGTCGTAAGGGCCGTACATCCAGATCGGGTTGATCTGCATGAGGGCGCTCATCAAGCCGGTGACGCCGAAAACGATGAAGAAGAAGCCGCCGGCCTTGGCCATGTACACCGGCATCAGGGGGTAGCCGACGACGTTGTTGTTGGTGCGCCCCGGACCGGGCCACTGGGTGTGCTTGTGATAGACGAGCAGCAGCATGTGGGCCGCCACGAGTCCGAGGAGAATTCCTGGCACGAGGAGGACGTGGACCGTGTAGAGGCGGGAGATGAAGATGTCGCCGGGGAACTGTCCACCGAACACGAAGAACGAGATGTAGCTACCCACTACAGGGATCGACAGCATGAGTCCGGAGGCGATTCGAAGACCGACACCCGAGAGCAGGTCGTCGGGCAGCGAGTAGCCCGCAAAGCCCTCCACGATGCCGAGCTGAAGAAGGGCGAGGCCGACGATCCAGTTGAGCTCGCGGGGTTTGCGGAAGGCTCCGGTGAAGAAGACCCGCAGCATGTGGATCGTCATCGACGCCAGGAACAGGTTTGCCGCCCAGTGGTGCATCTGACGCATCAACAGGCCGCCACGCACGTCGAACGACAGGTGCAACGTCGAGGAGTACGCCTCCGACATCGTCACGCCACGCAGGTTCGGGTAGGAGCCGAGGTAGGTGACCTCGTTCATGCTGGGCTTGAACCATAAGGTCAAGAAGACGCCGGTGAGCAGCAGGATGACGAAGCTCCACAAGGCGATCTCGCCGAGCATGAAGGACCAGTGGTCGGGGAAGACCTTGCGGATCTGCTTCTTCATCGCCCCGCCGAGTCCGAGGCGGTCGTCGAGCCAGGCGACGGCTCCGCCGCCTCGCGTCGTCGCGCCCGCTCGTGTCGAGCCTCCGGCTCCGGTCTGGGGCGGTTCACCTGACCGGCTGGTGGGCTCGGCTGCAGTCGTACTCATGACACCATCATCCCCGTTCCCAGAAGCTCGGGCCGACCGGCTCCTCGAAGTCGCTCATCGCAATCAGGTAGCCCTCGCTGTCAACACCGAGGTGCAGCTGCGGCATCGGCCGCGCAGCCGGCCCGAAGAGGACCTTGCCGTTGTTGGCCAGGTCGAAAGTCGACTGGTGGCACGGGCAGAGAAGCTGATGGGTCTGCTGTTCCCAGAGGCTGATCGGACAGCCCACGTGCGTACAGATCTTGGAGTAGCACAAGATCCCCTCGACGCCCCAGTCCTTGCGCTCCGGCGCTGCCGTGATGTCGTCCGGCTGCATCCGAACGACGATGACAGCGGCCTTGAGTTTCTCCACCTGCAGCTCGGTGCCCTCGTACTGCGCTGGCGTCACACTTCCGTCGGCATTGCGTTCCTCGAAGAACAGCGACGGCTCGGCGTTGATCAGCTGGCCGAGCTGTACCTCCGACGGCTTGATCGGCACACCGGAGACATCGTTGACCACCCTGACGCCCTTACGCCACACCGTGTGCTCGAGAGCGTCACCTGGAAGGGGTCCGAGGTCGCGAAGCAGCACGATCGCGGGAAGCCCGAGCATCGCCATCGACCCCAGCATCGTGTTACGCACGAGCGTCCGCCGTCCGAAGCCCGACTCCGCCGCACCGACCGTGAAAGCCGCCACCGCCTCGTCGCGGTCCGCCTGCGTCGACGCTCCCGTATGGCGGAACTCGACGATCTCGTGGTCGGTCATCAACTTCTTGGCCCACTGGATCGCGCCGATGCCGATGAGCAGCAAGGAGAGCCCGAGTGTCAGCCCCAGGGTGAGGTTGGACAGCCCGTACCCTTGCAGGCTCTGACCATCCGGTGCCGGAGAGAAGCTGAAGTACGCCACACAGAACGCGAGCGCGAGTACGCCGGCGAGAGCGAACATGCCGGCGATCTGGCGTTCGGCCCGGCGCTCCAGTGCTGGGTCGACGTCGGTCGGACGGTACTCGTGTTCCGCGATCCCGGGGTCGGCGATCGGCTCGTCGTGCCCGGCTAGGAGCAAGGAGTCGTCGTGCGTGGCCTCGGTGCCCGTCGGAGCCACGACCTGGTCCGGCGCGCCATCACGTCTGTCGTCGTTCATGTCCGCTTCTTCCCCGCCCGTACTCCCTGGTTCCCGATCCAGACCGCGGCCCCGACCAGCGCGCCGATGCCCCCGAGCCACCCCCAAAGTCCCTCGGTGACGGGGCCCTTGCTGCCGAGATCGGAACCGCCGTAACGCGTCTGGTTCTTGAGTGAGGTGATGTAGGCGACGATGTTCCGCTTCTCGTCGGGCGTGATGACCGCATCGTCGAAGACGGGCATCTGACCCGGACCTGTGACCATTGCCTCGATGATATGCCGCGCGCTCGTTCCCATCAGCGACGGTGCATAGCCGCCGTACGGCAGCGCACCGCCCGCGGCGGCGTAGTTGTGACACGCCGTGCAGTTGGTCTTGAAGAAGTCCCCACCGTTGACGATGTCCTGCGTCGTCGCCCCGCTCACATCGGTCTCGGCGGCGGACGGGACGGCTGGACCAGGACCGAGACTGGCAACGTATGCGGCGAGCTGGGAGATCTCCTCCTCGGTGTAGCTCGGCTCCTTCGGAAGAGCCTGCCGGTCCGGTTGCGCCAATGGCATCCGCCCGGTCCCGACCTGGAAGTCGACGGACGCGGCGCCCACGCCGATCAGCGACGGGCCGTAGTTGGTGCTCGACTTGGTGAGGACGCCTTCGCCGTTGAGACCGTGGCAGGTGGCACAGCCCACGACGAAGAGCTGGCGCCCCGCGGCGACCAGCGCCGTGTCCGACGTCGTGTCGGAGGCGGCCGCGGGACGGAACGCCGAGTACAGCGTGCCTGCCAGCACCAGCCCGAGTAGCACGACCAGCAGCCCCGCGAGCGGGTGCCGTCGTCGAGTCGACAGGAACTTCACGAGCAGCTCCTCCTGATGGTCACTGGAGCAGGTAGATGGTGGCGAACAGCCCGATCCACACGACGTCGACGAAGTGCCAGTAGTAGGACACCACGATCGCGGTGACAGCCTGCTCGTGGGTGAACGTCCGGGCCATGAACGTTCGCCCGAGTACGAGCAGGAATGCGAGCAGGCCACCGGAGACATGCAGGCCGTGGAACCCGGTGGTGAGGTAGAAGATCGAGCCGTACGGCGACGACGGAATCGTGACGTTCTCCTGGATCAGGGCGAAGTACTCGAAGACCTGGCCGCCGATGAAGAACGACCCCATCATGTAGGTAAGGACGAACCACTCGCGCAGACCCCACCCGCTGACCTTGAACACGCTGCCCGAGCGTCCGACCTGACCGCGCTCTGCCGCGAACACGCCGAGCTGGCACGTGACGGAGCTCAGCACCAGGACGGTCGTGTTGACCGACGCGAAGGGAACGTTGAGCTTCACCGTCTCCTGCGTCCACAAGTCGGGCACGACGGCGCGGATCGTGAAGTAGCAGGCGAACAGCGCGGCGAAGAACATGAGCTCGCTCGCCAGCCACACGATCGTGCCGACGCTGACCATGCTGGGGCGGTCATGCTGACCGTGCAGCCGAGACGCCGGGATCGCCGTAGAGGTCGCCACCCGCTCATTATGTCTGGACGCAGTGCACACGACACGGCGCCCCCCCGGCCCGATCCAGGGGTGTCCCGACGGACCGTAAAGTTCGAGGTGTGACATTCTCAGCCACCGACTCGGCGCCGACTCTGGTGCCAGCGGTCAGCGTGGGCAGGGTGTTCTCGGCCTGGGTGTTCGCGCCGCTCCCCGTCGTCACCGTCGCTGTCGTCGGACTCCTCTACGGCGCCGGTGTGCTTGCGCTGCGACGTCGTGGCGACAGCTGGCCGGTCGCCCGGACGCTGAGCTTCTACGTGGGCGGGCTCGGCGCGCTCGTCGTCGCCACCTGCTCGTCGCTCGCGGCGTACGACGACGTGCTGCTGAGCATGCACATGGTGCAGCACATGGTCTTGTCGATGGTCGCGCCGATCTTCCTCGCGTTGGGAGCGCCGGTATCGCTGGCGTTGCGCACGCTGCCGTCTCGACCGCGGCGCCGGCTGCTGGCTCTTCTGCACAGCCGGCTCGCGGCGGTGCTTGCGTTTCCGGCCGTCTCCTTCGCACTCTTCGTCCTCACTCCCTGGGCGCTGTACTTCTCCGGCTGGTACACCGCCACCCTGCAGTCCGGGGCGCTGCACGACCTGCTGCATGTGCACATGGTCGTCGTCGGGAGCCTCTTCTTCTGGCCGCTGCTCGGACTGGACCCGGTGCCCGGACGGGTCGCCTACCCGTTCCGGATGCTCACGGTGTTCGCCACCCTGCCCTTCCACGCGTTCCTCGGCGTCACCCTCATGTCGATGACGACACTGGTCGCCGGTGACTGGTACCGAGGGCTCGAGAGGCACTGGCCGCCCAGCCCGGCGGACGACCAGTACTTCGCCGGAGGCATCCTGTGGGCGTCGGGCGACATCGTGGCGTTGGTGATCTTCGCTGTGCTCTTCGTGCAGTGGGTCCGCTCCAGCATGCGCGAGGCGGCTCGCGAGGACCGCCGACTCGACCGCGAGGACAGGGCGCGTGCGCTGGCCGCACGCGTACCGGGATCTCCTCCGTGGGGCGGCGACCGCCTCGACAGCCGGTAGCATCGCGCCCAACCGATGTCACAGTGAGGCGGGTCCGAACCATGAGGGTGCTGCTGTACAGCGACGACTCGAACACGAGGGCGTCGGTCAAGCTGGCGCTGGGCACACGACCGCACCCGGATCTGCCCGAGGTCGAGTACGTCGAGTGCGCGACGGAACCTGTGGTGATCGCCACCATGGACGCCGGCGGCGTCGACCTGGCCATCCTGGACGGGGAGGCGGTGCCGGCCGGTGGGATGGGCATCGCGCGCCAGCTCAAGGACGAGATCTTCCGCTGTCCGCCGCTGCTGGTCCTGACCGGTCGGCCCGAAGACGGCTGGCTTGCCACCTGGTCGCGCGCCGACGCTGCCATTCCCCACCCGATCGACCCTCTCGCGCTGGCCGAGACGGTGGTTCGCCTCCTCCGTACGCGTACCGATGTCACCACGACCTGACAGGGCGCCCGGCACCGCGCTGCCCCGACCGTGAGCCGCTCGGACGAGCCGCCTGCGGGACTGTCCTGGCCCGAGGTGCTGGCGCCCCTGATCGCAGGCGTTGACCTCACCGCGAAGCAGACCGGCTGGGCAATGCGGGAGATTCTGAGCGGCGAGGCGACGCCCGCCCAGATCGCGGGCTTCGCGGTGGCGCTACGCAGCAAGGGTGAGACTGTCGACGAGGTCGAGGGGCTCGTCGCCACCATGTACGAGTTCGCCGCGCCCCTTCGGTGGGACGAGCGGGCGGTGGACGTCGTCGGAACGGGGGGCGACCGCTCCCAGACCGTGAACATCTCGACGATGGCGGCGATAGTCACCGCCGGGGCGGGAGTCCCGGTGGTGAAGCACGGCAACCGGGCGGCGTCGTCGAGCTGCGGGTCGGCCGACGTGCTCGAGGAGCTCGGAGTCCGCCTCGACCTTGCACCTCCGGCGGTGGAGGAGGTGATGCGGCGCGTCGGTATCACCTTCTGCTTCGCGCCCATCTTCCACGGTGCCCTGCGCCATTCGGCTGTTCCGCGGCGTGAGCTCGGGGTGGCCACGACGTTCAACTTCCTCGGGCCGTTGGCAAACCCCGCCCGTCCCGCAGCTCAGGCGGTCGGCGTTGCGGACTCTCGGATGGCGACGACTGTCGCCTGGGTCCTGGCTCGTCGTGGCGTCGACGGGTTCGTCTTCAGAGGAGACGACGGACTCGACGAGCTCACCACGACCACAACGTCTGCGGTGTGGTCCATTGCTGGCGGTGTGGTCAGCGAGCATCGACTCGACCCGCGTGAGCTCGGGCTTGGGGTATCTACAGCAGGTGACCTTCGGGGTGGCGACGCCGCCTTCAACGCCGATGCCCTTCGACGGATGATCGGCGGCCAGCCGGGGCCGGTACGAGACGCCGTCTTGCTGAACGCCGCCGCGGCCATCGCCGCCTATGAGGTCAGCGAGGCCCCGGTTATGGAGCGGCTTGCCGACGCCATGCAGCGGGCGGCCCAGGCGGTTGACTCAGGCTCGGCGAGCCGCAAGCTGTCGCAGTGGGTCGAGGCGGTCGCAGCGGTCTGAACCGCGACAGCGCCGCGCTGCGGCGTGGTGCGTCACCGCTACTCCTCGGCGCCCAAGGAGAACGCGGCTTCGAGGTCTAGGGTCGAGTAGGTCCGGAACGCGATATGGGTATCGGTGGACACGATGCCCTCGATCTTGTTGATCCGGTCCGGCACCAGGTTGGCGACCTCCTCGTGGCTGCGGACCCGGAGCAGGGCGATGAGGTCGATCTCACCGGTCACCGAGTAGACCTCGCTCACCCTGTCGATCGCGGCGATCTCCTCGGCGATCTCGGGAATCCGGGCGACATCGGCCTTGATGAACACGATCGCGGTAATCACGCTGCCTCCTCGACGACGAGTACCAGGGAAGCCTATTGGGCAGCTCCGGTCGCTCGGTGGGGCAGCCTGGTGTGCGAGCCGCCGACGCCCAGCCTCCGGACGGGGGCGCTAGCGGACCGGCCGTGACACCGTTGCGATGCGGCGCGGCTGATCGAATGGTGCGAGGGATGCTCGGGAGTCCTCGATCGCGTCGAGGAGCTCGTGATGCGACTCCGCGCCACCGAGCGGGCACGACCACACTCCGTCGATATCGACGAGTCGCGTGAGTGGCTGCTCCAGCCATCGCAGGATTCTCTCGGACTCCTCGGTGGTCGCCGCGGGAGCCGGACCCGGGCCGGGTATGACGGTCTCGGCAGTCGTCTTGAGCTGGCTGGTCCAGCTGGGCGCGCTCGCCCCAGGTGGGATCACGCCCGCTGCGGCGAGCCGGCCGTGGCGGATGACATGGACCTCCCACCGACCGCTTTCGTTGCGCCTCGCGCCCACCACCTCGCGGCAGGAGGTCAGTCCGTGCAGCCGCTGGGAACGAGCCGCCGCACGGACGAAGGCCATCATCCGGTTGCGGTGGGGAGCGGCGTCCTCGAAGCGTTCGGTCTCGGCCAGTGCCGACATCCGGGCCCGGGCTGCCGTCACGACGCGCAACGGACTCGCGACCAGGCTGCGCCGGAGATCGTCGATCGTGGCCGTGTACACGCTGTGCGACGCCGAGCCGTCACACGGTGACAGGCATCGGCCCATCTCCGCCAGGGCGCACGCACTTCGCCTCGGGGACTTGGGGAGCCGGTCGGTGCACTGACGGACCGGGAAGCTGTCGTGCAGGGCGGCAACTGCCGCCTCGGCGGACTTCGTCGAGCGAAAGGGGCCGAGGTAGTCGGCGCCGTCGTCGAGCACCTGTCTGACCAACGACAAGCGCGGCCACGGCTCCACTGTCAGCTTGACCCAGGTGACGCGCTCCGGAAACTTCGAACGGCGGTTGTAGCGCGGCTTGTGCTGCGCGATCAACCGGAGCTCCCGCACCTCCGCCTCGAGCGGGGTCGCGCAGACGATGCCGTGGACGACCTCCGCGATCCCGACCATTTCGCCCATCCGCGACCTGGTCTCGCTTGCCGTGAAATAGGTGCGCACGCGGGTTCTGAGGTCTCTCGACGTGCCGACGTACAAGACCGCACCTCGGGCGTCGTAGAACAGGTAGACACCCGGTGCATGAGGAAGCGACTCCGCCAGATGACGTTTGCGCCGTTGTTCGGAGGACACCCTCGATGAGAACGTCTGCAGCTCCTCGATTGTGAGCACGCCCAGGTTTCCCAACCGCTCCATCAGACCGTGCAGTACGTCGACGGTCGCCCGCGCATCGGACAGGGCTCGGTGGTTGGGAGTGGTGGTCGCGTGGAAGAGCCGGGCGAGCGACGACAGCTTGCAGTTCGGTGCGTCGTCTCGGGTGATGACCCGACGGGCGAGCTTTGCGGTGTCGAGGACCTCGAACCTAGGCCAACCGACTCCCATCTGCTCGGCGTAGTGGCGCAGGAAGCCGATGTCGAAAGGTGCGTTGTGGGCGACCAGGACGCTGCCTCGGGCGAACTCGAGAAACGCCGGGAGGGCCGACTCGATGGCGGGTGCTCCGGCGACCATCAGATCGGTGATGCCCGTCAGCACCGAGATGAACGGCGGGATCGCCTGACTCGGCCTGACCAGGGTCTGGAACTCCCCGAGCACCTCGCCGTGGCATACCTTCACGGCCCCGATCTCCGTGATCGAGGAGCCTGCGGCCGCAGAGCCTCCGGTGGTCTCGAGATCCACTACGACGAATGTCAGGTCGCGCAGGGGCCGCCCCAGCTCGTCGAACGTCGACTGGACGACGATCCCGGGTGCCTCAGAGGTGGCCGCGACCAGGGTGCTCATGACCGGAACCTAGGTGACCCCACCGACAATGCCGTCGCGCCGCGCCTCACCGACAGGGGTGTCCCGTGCGCTTCAACGGCCCAGTCTCGGCGGCTCCAGATAAACTTGGCCGAAGTCGATCGGCGAAGGGAGGCGGCCATGACCCGTGGGCAGCCTGACCGCTCGGACCCGCCGGTATTCGACCCGGACGCCGGATCGGGCGCGGACGCCGGATCGGGCGCGGACGTGGACGAAAAACCGGCTGAAGGCTCCGCCGGCGCAGTGGCACGCTGCGATGCGCTGCCTCCCGCGGTCCGTAGCAAGGTGGTCGCGTTGGCCTCACGGGGGATCAGCAAGATGCCCGCCGGGCAGGTCCCGGTATCACTTCGCCCCAGCGCAGCCTTCGCCCCGGCCAGGAGATCCAGGCTCCTCGGGCCACAGATCGCGGCCGCAGTCGAGCTGGACGCCGACTTCAGGGAGCACCTGGCGATCCAGGTGCGGGCGCTGCCGGACGTCGCCGCAGCGCTGGAGTCGACCACGTCCGAGGAGGCGTCGCCTACCGAGTCAGCGGCAGTCGCCTTCATCCTTCGCACCGAAGGATGGGCGGACGTCGTCGAGTCCGCGATCGCCGCCGCCGACCACGACGCCTCCCGGAGCGTCCACGCGGACACGGTCGACCGCCTGAGCGCCGCGCTTGCACAGGCCCGTGGAGACACCAAGCAGGCGAGGGTCCGTCATCGCGCCCAGATCGACGGGCTCAAGTCGGACAACGCCGCGCTGCGACAGACGTTGGGCCAGACGCGGGTCCAGCTCAGGGACGCTGAGCGTCGTGCCGACGACGCGACCACGACGGCCGAGACAGCGGCGCGGGCAGCGGCTACGGCGACCCGCTCTCTGGAGGCCGACGTGCGTCGCCTCCAAGCCAGGGTCCTTGATCTCGAGAGCCAGAACAGCTCGGCTCGTCGAGCTGTCCGCGGGGACCGTGACGCAGAGGTCGTGCGGCTCAGACTGTTGATAGACACGATGGGGGAAGCCGTCGCCGGACTGAGGCGCGAGCTGGCACTACCACCGTCCAACCTGCTCCCGGCGGATACCGTCGACGCCATCGAACCGGGTACGGAGTCCTTGGTGTCGGGAGTGGGGCGGGCGCTGCTCGACGACGACCCCCTGCTACTGCGGCGCCTGATCGAGCTGCCGAAGGTGCATCTCATCGTCGACGGTTACAACGTCTCCAAGACTGCATGGCCGTCCGACCCGCTCGACCGGCAGAGGGAGAGATTGGTGACAGGCGTCAGCGCCCTTGTCGTGGGCAGGGGCGTCGAGACCACGATCGTGTTCGACGGCGCCGAGCTGCTGCACCCGCCGATGGTCGCTACGCGGCGAGTGGTGCGGATCCGGTTCAGTCCACACGGCGTCATCGCCGACGACATCATCCGGGCACTCGTAGAGGCCGAACCGGCAGGCAGGCCGGTCGTCGTCGTGACGACGGACCGAGAGCTTGCGACCAGCGTGACGAAGAAGGGCGCTCGAGCCGTGGCCTCCATGGCGCTCGTACGCGCCATGGGGCGTTGACCCGCGTTTCGGGTCCGGCGACTGTCGCAGCGCTGAGTCGCAGTGCCCGCCACCGGTTCAGCAAGGACGGCGAGCCGCGCCTCACCTTTCTGGCCGGACTCGGAGTCGACGGCGACTGTCACGCGGGTGAGACCGTGCAGCACCTGTCCCGGGTACGCCGGGATCCGGGACAGCCCAACCTGCGGCAGGTGCATCTGATCGCTTCCGAGCTGTACGACGAGCTGGTCGCCGCCGGTTTCGAGGTGGAGGCCGGGCAGCTGGGGGAGAACGTCACGACAGCGGGCATCGACCTGCTCCGCCTTGCAAGGGGGACCCGCCTCCGGTTGGGGGCCGAGGTCGTCGTCGAGGTGACCGGCCTGCGCAACCCGTGCAGACAGATCGAGCGCTTTAGGCCCGGGATGTTGGCGCTCGTCCTCGGCCAGACGGGGTCACATGAGGTCGTCCGCCGGGCAGGCGTGATGTCCGTGGTGCTCGTGGGTGGAGTCGCGTCCCGCGGCGATCCGATCGGCGTCAATCTCCCGGAGCCTCCGCTGGCGCCCCTGTCGCCGGTCTGACAACCATCCGTCCGTCCACGGCTGAAAGTGTCGGTGGACCTTCCTAGGGTGGGCGTTGTCGTGTTCATTCTGATCAGCGGAGGTCGCCATGACGCCTGACGTACACCCCACGCCTGGCCGACCCTTGGGGCAGCTCCGGCCCGGGCCTATCGCCGGAGGCGGAAGCGCTGCGGTGCCGGGGGTCGACAGGCGACCGGCCGGCCACGAGCGAGCTTCCGCCCAGGAGGTGGTGATCGACTGTGATGTGTGCTCGGTGCGTGGGAGCGGCTGTGGAGACTGCATGGTGACGGTGCTCCTCGGGGGTCCTCCGGAGGGAGTTCGGCTCGACGACGATGAGCGCCGAGCGCTCGACGTGCTGGCCGCGGCCGGACTGATACCCCCGTTACGGATGGTCACGCCAGTCGACGGCATCCATTTCATCGGTGAGTGACGCCCCCCCCCGCGGCTGGTCAAGCGCAGGACTGGTCGTTACGCTGGCGACGGTTTCTGTACGAAGCGGGCCAGACCGGGCCTGATCGGAGACCGCGCCGGAAGCCGTCGTCTGGATGGCGGGATGTCTCGTCCCGGCGCCTGCGAGTGAGGAGACCGTCGACCAGTGTCGAACGGCCGAGCACAGACCCGACCACGATTCGTCAAGAGCCCCGCCGTTGTCAGCGCACTGGTGCTGGTCTCATCGCTCTTCCTGGCCGCATCGCCCGGTGACGCGAACCCGACACCCCTCGACAGCGGCCGCAGACACGTGTCGATTGCCGATGTCGAGGCGAAGATCGCCACCTTGAACCGGCAGGCAGAGGTCGCCTCCGAGGCGCTGAACGCGTCACGAGTCCAACTCGCCGACGCGAGAACACGTCTGGTGTCGCTGAAGGCCGATGTCCACCGGCAGCAGGACACGGTCGACGCGCTCCGCACACGTCTCGTCAGCGCGACACTCGCCGACTACCAGAACGCCTCGGGCCTGTCGACGGCGACCGAGTTCCTCGTAGCCGACGACCCGGACACCTTCCTGGTGAACCTGGCCAACGACGCCGTCGCCCAGAGCCAGCAGGCGGGAATGCTTGCCGAGCTGAGTCAGGAGTCGAAGCTTCTCGCCGCTCAGCAGGAACAGGCCCAGGTCGAGGTCGACACGGTCCACGAAGCCAGGGCACGCCTGCTCGACCACAAGTCCGAGCTGGCTGACAAGGCCACCCTGGCCAAGAACGTTCTCGACCGTCTCCGCGCCGCCCAGCGCGCTCGGGTGGTCGCCCGCCAACAGGCTCGAGAGGCGCTGGCACAGCAGCAGGCACAGCAGCAGGCGCTGAGCCAACCTCAGGTCGCGGTACAACAGGACACGCAACCGGCGTCACAGAGCTCCGGCGGCACGAGCCGTGGCCAGACCCGCGTACCGACTCAGAGCGCCCCGACGTCCGACCGGGCGCAGGTCGCCGTAGACACCGCTCTTGCACAGATCGGAGACCCCTACGTCTATGGTGCCGCCGGACCCGACGCCTTCGACTGCTCCGGCCTGACGATGTACGCCTGGGCGGCTGCCGGAGTCTCTCTCCCACACGCGTCGTCGATGCAGCCGTCCTCGGGCACACCCGTCGCGATCTCCGACCTTATGCCCGGCGACCTGGTGTTCTACTACTCCCCGATTTCCCACGTCGGCATGTACATCGGTAACGGACAGATCGTGCATGCACCGCACACCGGCTCCTATGTCCAGATCGTGCCCCTCAACTCCATGCCCATCGCGATGGCTGTGCGAGTCGGCTGAGTCTCGCAGCCTCGCCGACGCACGTGTCGAGATCGGCGGTCGTCACCGTCGTCGCGGTGACCGCTTCACTCCTGGTGGCGTGTGACGGACACGACTCCTCGACAGGTCCGAGGCCTGCGAAGACCTCGCACGCGTGGACGCCTGACAGCGCGCATCTCTCCGCACTGAGCACAGAGGTCGTGCGGAAGCAGCAGGCCGCTCTCGAGCACGGACGCGTTCGCCTGTTCGCCTCGACCTGGCTCGTCCGCGTTCCGGCAGCACGCCGTCAAAGTTGCGAGATGGCGGCAAATCTGCGGGCTCTGGGAGTGTCGGAGATAGTCCTCGAGCCCGTGCCGTCGAGCCGCAGTCGGCTGGCTGGACGTCGGTCTTCACGGCCGACGCGGTTTCCGACCTGGAGCGAGGACGTCGACGTCAGCTGGTCGCCTGGCGATGCCCGAGCCCGCACCGTGGTCAGTAGGCTGACCTACACATTCGTCGTCTCCGCCGGACGCGTTCTCGTGGAGGAGGTGGCACCGGCATCGCACTCGCCCGAGCCCATCTGGTTGGCAGGCAGGCTGCACGTGCGGCTGGCCAGCGGCATCGTGGTGGCGGCCGCGACCAGTGCTGTCGATGCGTCGCGGCTGGCTCGACGACTGCAGGTTGCCAGACGTGACGTCCGTGGATTCGTCCCGCGATGGCACGGCGTCCTCACCGCTTACCTGCCGAAGACGGTTGCGGACTTCGACGCCTTGGTGGGTGCCCCGTCGGGCAACTACGACGACATCGCGGCGGTGACGACGACACTCGACGGGTCGCACGACCCCCGCGCTCCGCTGGCAGTCGTCCTCAACCCACGGCTCTGGCCGCTCCTGAGGCCGAGGGGTGCCCATGTCGTGGTGACGCATGAGGCCGTTCACGCGGCGACAGGCTCCGTCACCGCTCGGGCGCCCGACTGGCTGACCGAAGGTTTCGCCGACTATGTGGCCGTCCGGAGCGCCGGGGTGCCCCTCGCGGTCGCCGGTGCAGAGGCACTCCGGGCGGTTAGGGCGCAGGGACCGCCTATTCGGCTTCCCACCAATCGCGACTTCGCCTCGACGGGCGCGGACCTCGAACGGGCCTACGAGCTGTCTCGGCTCGCCATGCTGGCGATCGCTCGGCATTACGGACAGCGGCGTCTCGTGGCCTTCTACGGCGCCGTGGTCGGTCATCCCAGTGCCCTCGAACGCGCACTCCGAGATGAGCTCGGGACGACCCGCCCAGCGGTCACAAGGCTGTGGCGACGCCTTCTCGTAAGGTTGGCAGGTGCGCGCTAGGTCCCGAGGTCTGGTCCTCGCCTGGGTCGCCTTGGCAGCCGCCGCGCTCGCGGTCAGCACGACGGTCGTCGTCATGACCCCGTGGGACCCTCTGCCTGGCGCGGTAGTCCGGCCAGCGCAGCTCACCACCTACTTCACCCCCGCCCAGATCGCCCGGTCCGACGCGTACTTCGCTGCCGCGCGTTGGCCGGCCTGGCTGGACCCGCTTCTTGCCATCGCCGTCGCCGCCGTCATCGGACTCACTCCGGTCGGGCGGCGATTGGTGAGCGTCGTGAGGAAACGTGTACGACGGTGGTCACTCCAGGTAGTGAGTCTGGCCGCGCTCGTCATCGTCGCCGAACGGCTCATCACGCTTCCCGGTGCGATCGTCGGCGAGCAGGTCTCGCTCGACTATGGCCTGTCGACGCAAAGCTGGGCTTCATGGGCCGTGGACGTACTGAAGTCGCTCGGCATCTCGGTGGTCCTGACGTCGCTGATGGTGCTGGTCCTGGTGGGACTGGCGCGTCGCTTCACACGAACCTGGTTCCTCCCCGCAGCGGCTGGAGCCGGTGCGCTCGTCATCGTCGCGTCTTTCGCCTACCCGGTGGTCATCGAGCCTGTCTTCAACTCGTTCACCTCGCTGCCGGCCGGACCTCTGCGGAGCCACCTCCTCAGCCTTGCCTCTCGCGACGGCGTTCAGGTGTCTGACGTGCTCGTCGCGGACGCGTCTCGGCGTACGACCGCCCTCAACGCCTACGTCTCCGGCTTCGGCTCCACCAAGCGCATCGTCGTCTACGACACGCTCCTGCAGTCGACCCCCCACAAGCAGATCGAGCTCATCGTCGCTCATGAGCTCGGACACGCGACTCACGACGACGTCCTGGTCGGCACACTGGAGGGTGCGGTGGTCGCCGCGGTGGCCGTGCTCAGCCTGTACATCGTGCTCCGGCCGGACACACTCCGTCGTCGTGTCGGAGCGGGGTCGGTGGGCGATCCGGCGATCGTCCCTGTCGTACTGGCTCTGGCGGCCATCGCCATGTTCTTCGCGCAACCGGTCGCGAACACCGTCAGCCGGTACGTCGAGGCGCGAGCCGACGCACACTCGCTCGACCTGACCCGGGACCCGGCCACGTTCATCGCCCTCGAGCAGCGGCTGGCCATCACCAATCTCAGTCACCTGGACCCGAACCCGGTGCTCAGCTTCTGGTTCAGCAACCATCCGCCGACACTCGACAGGATCGGGATGGCGTTGGCGTGGGAACGCCTCCACGGCTTGCGGTGACACAGGTGCCGACAGCGCGGCAGAGCCGTGGGAAGGTGCTCGTCGTTACCAACGACTTCCCACCCCGTCGCGGCGGGATCGAGTCGTTCGTGTCCTCGTTGTGCGCTGCGCTGCCCAGCCGTGACGTGGTCGTCTACACCGCACAGATGGACGAGTCCGAGCGGGTCGACCGACGGCTCGAGTACCCCGTGGTCAGGGCTGCCTCTGCCACGTTGCTCCCGACCCGGTCGGTGGCGCGCGAGGTGGCCGCCGTGGCACGCGGACATGGCTGCGACCGCGTGGTGTTCGGCGCTGCCGCACCCCTGGGGCTGCTCGCAACCGGACTCGCCCGCGCCGGCATCCGCCGGTCGGTCGGGCTCACGCACGGGCACGAGGTCTGGTGGGCCAAGACACCGGGTACGCGTCGGCTGCTCCGACGGGTGGGGGACACGGTCGACGTGCTGACCTACGTGAGCGACTACTGCAGGCGTGAGATCAGCCCTGCTCTCTCGGCAGACGCTGCGACACGGATGGTCCGGCTCTCACCGGGTGTCGACCTCGACCGGTTCCATCCAGGGGTCGACGGCACCCCCTGGCGCACGAGCTGGCACGTGGGAGACCGGCCGGTGGTGCTGTCGGCCTCGAGGCTGGTGGCTCGAAAGGGCCAGGATGTGTTGGTCGCCGCCTGGCCGCAGGTCCTGGCCTCCTGTCCCGAGGCGGTTCTCGTCGTGGTCGGGGACGGTCCGATGCGGGGCCGACTCGAGCGAGCCGTGCGTCGGCGCGCGATCGCGGGCTCCGTCCGGCTGGTGAGCGGTGTGCCCTGGAACGCGATGCCGGCTCTGTACGCCGCAGCAGAGGTCTTCGTCCTGCCGTGCCGCACCCGCCGCTTCGGGCTCGAGCCCGAAGCGTTTGGGATGGTGTCCCTCGAGGCGGCTGCCTCCGGTCTGCCCGTTGTGCTCGGCTCATCGGGCGGGGCGCCCGAGACCCTGCTGGACGGCACGACCGGCCATGTCGTCGACCCGCGCGACCGTGCGGAGCTGGCGGCGCGGATAACGACACTGCTGAGGGCACCCGAAGAGGCAGCGATGATGGGAAGACAGGGGCGCGCGTGGGTCGGCGAGCACTACGCCGGCCGAGACGGTCAGGTCTTCCGCAGTATCCTCGACCTCGACGCGGAGTAGTCCCCCTCGCTGGGCCAGCGGAGCGGGCTGTGGGCGAGCAGCCTAGGTGATTGCTGCTGCGCCTGCTCCAGTCGTCGCGTCGACGGGGTCGTGGTCGGTCTTGATCAACCCCGCCTGCACCGCCTTCATGATCGCCTGCGCCCGATTGGCGGCGCCGAGCTTCTCGTAGATCTTGGAGATGTGGGTCTTCGTCGTGGACTCGCTGATGTACAGGCGCCGCGCGATCGGCCCGACACCCAGACCCTCGGCCAACAGACCGAGCACCTCGGTCTCCCGAGGAGACAGTCGGGGGCCGCTCGGGGTCAGCTGGCGACGCATCGCGCTCGCCAGGTCTGGGGCAGTGAACGAGGCGGGCGAGACGGCTGCATGTCGGGCGGCGGCCACAACGTCATCGCTGCGCGCGTCCTTCGGTACGAAGGCCGAGGCACCTGCTTCCAGGGCGGCGAAGAGCTGGTCGTCCCCAGCGAACATCGTGAGGACTACCAACCCCATCGTGGGTCGTTGCGCGCGCAGGCTCTTGACGAAGTCGAGCCCGCTGCCGTCGGGCAGCCTGATGTCGCAGACCGCGACGTCGGGCTGGTGCTGGTGAGCCAGGCGCAGGCCCTCGCGGACCGACGCGGCGTCCGCGACGACGACGAAGTCGGCATGCCGGTCGAACGCCCGGCGGAGGCCCTGCCTGATCAGGTCGTGGTCATCGACGAGTAGCACGCTGTAGGGCATGGCCACCTCCTGGGAGTGGGTGAACTCGTGGTGGCTCGGACGGGCAGAGGACGGCGGAGACTCGGGTACCGCCTCCGGGGCGTTCCGCGACTGTGAGTGCGGCGTTGATGCGTTCGGCTCGCTCCTGCATGATCTCCAGGCCGAAGTGGTGGTCCCGGACGCTGGCCGAGCCGATGCCGTCGTCGTCGACACGGAGGTCGGCGAACGGGGGCTGGACGGTGCACGAGACCCAGATGTTGCTCGCGCATGCATGCGCGAGCGCGTTCGCGACCGCCTCCTGGGCAATGCGCAGAAGTTCGGTCTCGACGTACTGGGGGAGCCGCTCGGAAGACTCGTTGAGAGTGATATGGACCGCCGCGGACGAAGTGGTGCCGGTCGCCTTCACCGACCTGGCCAACACGGCGCCGAGGCCGTCGTCGGCAGAGACTCCGGTGCGGAGGTCGAAGATGCAGTTGCGCAGCTCGGTGACGATCCTCGTGAGCTCCTCACGAACGTGAACGAGATCCGGTTGGTGCTGCTCGTTGCAGTCCCGCCGGGAGAGGTCGTCGACGAGATAGCTCAGAGAGGCGACGTCCTGTGCTACGCCGTCATGCATCTCGCGTGCGATGCGCCGTCTCTCTGCCAGCGCAGCCATGGCTCGCACGTCATCTACTGCTTCGGAGGGCTCCAGCCACGCCGGCGGAAAGGCTTCCTCACGAGGTATCCACGGCCCGCCTCTGCCGCGGGCGACAACCTTGTCGAGCGAGCGCCTGGTGAGGGCCGGCTCAGGTACGCTGAGGGCGTCCGGGGTGGCGTACTCAACCAGCACAGGAGTCTCATGGCTGTCCGCGAGCACGGCGGTGTTCATGCTGCTGCTCATACGGTCAGTCCTCCTTGAGTGAGGTGCTGGGAGTCGCTCGGGGTCCCGCAGCGGTAGTGTCCTATCTCCGATACGCAACGTAATTAGACTACCACTCTCTGTGACTATTGAACAGGCCAAGAGACCTGACTGCCCTACTCTCGTGGCACGCGGTCCGCGGCGAGGCTTCCCGGGCACGCCCGACGCCCCGGCAGGGCTGCAGAACGGCTCGGTCGAGCCCTGTCGAGTAGTGTCAGCGCGAAACGCATCGCTGACGAAGGGCGTACGGACATGACGGGCCAGACGGCGTCGAGCATTCTGGTCGATGCCGAGCCCTCCAGCGTGATGGAGGTGATCGCCGACTTCCACAGCTACCCCCGTTGGGCACGGGGTGTCAGGTCGGCGACGGTGCTGTCTACCCACGAGGACGGGCGGGTCAACGAGGTCGAGTTCGTCCTGGACGCAGCCCCGATCAAGGACGAGTACACCCTGACCTATACCTGGGACGACGACGTCCAGGTCACGTGGTCCCTCGTGCGCTCGACCATGGTGACCGCCATGGACGGCGCCTACGTCCTGCGCCCCCGTCAGGGGTCGACCGAGGTGATCTACCGTCTCAAGGTCGACCTCGCCGTCCCTATGATCGGAATGCTGAAGCGCAAGGCAGAGCGGGTCATCATCGACACGGCCCTCAAGGGCCTCAAGCAGCGGGTCGAGTCCGTCCGCTGACGTGAGCCGACCGAACGAGCCGAGGAGTCGTGCAGATGTCAGTGACGATCGGAGTCGACGTCGGCGGCAGCAAGATCGCCGCCGGAGCGGTAGCGGAGGACGGGACGATACTCGAGGAGCAACGACGCGAGACGCCTGCCCGAGACACCGCGGCGACGCGGCAGGCCATCGTCGATCTGGTCAAGGAGCTGTCGTCTCGACACGATGTCGAGGCGGTCGGCATCGGCGCTGCCGGTTTCGTCGGCAAGGACCGGTCGACAGTGTTGTTCGCACCGAATCTGGCATGGCGCGACGAGCCTCTCGGCACCTCGGTGCAGGAGCAGGTCGGCGTGCCCGTAGTCGTGGAGAACGACGTCAACGCCGCAGCCTGGGGGGAGTTCCGTTTCGGTGCCGGTGAGGATGTCGACGACCTGCTCATGGTCGCGGTGGGAACGGGCATCGGCGGGGGCGTCGTCGTCGATGGGGAGCTGTTACGGGGGTCGTTCGGGGTGGCTGCGGAGATCGGGCACCTGCGCGTCATGCCCCAGGGTCTGCCCTGCGGTTGCGGCCAGCGCGGGTGTTGGGAGCAGTACGGCAGTGGACGAGCCCTCGTACGAGAGGCGAGGAGCCGGGTCTGGGACGGTGACCCGCTGCTCGAGCTCGCCGGCGGAGATCCGACACGCATCACCGGGCCCATGATCACCAAGGAGGCGAAGTCCGGCGACGCGCTGTGCATGTCGCTGCTCGTGGACCTCGGTCGATGGCTCGGAGAGGGAATCGCCAGCCTCGCGGCGGTTCTAGACCCCGGCGTCGTCGTCATCGGTGGAGGCGTCTCCGAGGCGGGCGCCATGTTGCTGCCGCCAGTCAGGAAGGCGGTCGACGACAACCTCTCGGCGGCGGACAACCGGCCTCATCTCGAGCTGCGCCTTGCGACCCTCGGCAACGAGGCCGGGATGGTCGGCGCCGCGGACCTGGCCCGGAGGCGGCGCTGATGTTACAGAGGCTTGCGATCGGGATCGACATCGGCGGCACCAACGTCAAGGCGGGCGTCGTCGACGAGGACGGGGTCGTGCTCGAGAGTGTCCTGGGCGACACTCCGTCGACAAGCCCGACCGAGGTGGAGGACACGATCGCGGACGTGGTCAAGGATCTGGGCTCCCGCCACTACGTCGTCGCCGTGGGCATCGGGGCGGCAGGCTTCGTCGACGCCACGAGAGCGACGGTGCTGTTCTCCCCCCACCTCGCATGGCGTAACGAGCCGTTGCGCGACGCCGTGCGGCGGCGGGTGGGGCTGTCGGCCGTGGTCGACAACGACGCGAACTGCGCCGCCTGGGCGGAGTGGCGGTTCGGCGCGGCCCAGAACGAGTCCGACCTGCTGTGCATCACCCTAGGCACCGGTATCGGTGGTGGCCTCGTCCTCGGTGGACAGGTGCACCGAGGGCGAAACGGCATCGCCGGTGAGTTCGGGCACATCCAGGTGGTGCGTGCCGGCTACGCGTGCGAGTGCGGGAACCGAGGTTGCTGGGAGCAGTACGCGAGTGCCAATGCGCTGGTCCGGGATGCGCGCGCCCTGGTCGACGCGGGGTCGGAGGAAGCTATGACCCTCCTACGGCGGGCCGGGGGTGACCGCGCCGCGATCACTGGTCTGCTCGTCACCCAGGTGGCTCTCGACGGCGACCCGATGTGCATCCGGCTCCTCAGCGACATGGGGGAGTGGCTCGGCGCGGGCCTCGCCAACCTCGCCGCGGCCCTCGACCCGGGAACGTTCGTCATCGGCGGTGGGGTCTCGGACGCCGGCGACCTGCTGCTCGGGCCTGCCACGGAGGAGTTCCGCCGGCGCCTCACCGGTCGTGGGTTCCGTCCCGAGCCGCGGATCGTCCGAGCGCACCTCGGAAACCAGGCAGGCATGATCGGCGCGGCGGACCTGGCGAGAAGCGCCTCTCGGCGGGGTCGCAGGCGATCGCGGTCGCGGCGGAGCTCGACGACAGCGCCCTTCAGTCTCGGGCTCGGCATCTCCCGCGCGGATCACCGGTCGACGAGGGTGGTCTCGAAGGAGTACAGGTCAGGTCGGTAGGCGTGCAAGCCGACCTCGACGGCTCTTCCGCCGTCGTCGAACGCCGTCCTCCGCATGGTGAGGAGCGGGTCGCCCCGCCGACCGTCGAGCAACCGAGCCTCTCGGCTGCCTGCTCGCCGCGCGCCGATGCTCTGGTGTGCGACCCGGATGTGAATCCCGGATGCGCGGAACTGGGCGTACAGGCCGGTGGTCGAGAGGTCGACGGTGCCGAGGTCGACGACGTCGGCCGGAACGCGGTTCGTGAGCAGTGCCAGCGGATGCTCGCCCACGAGGCGGAGTCGCTCGAGGTGCCAGACCATCGCTCCCAGGGCAAGCTGGAGCTCGAAGGCGGTCTCGGCGTCCGCCGGGACGCTTGCCAGGCGTAGCACGGTGGTCCTCGGCTCTCTGCCGGCGGCGAGCAGGTCGTCGTTCAGGCTCGTGAGCTCGACCGACCTCCGGATCGGGGCCTTGACGACCTGGGTACCGACACCTCGCTTGCGGACCAGCAGACCCCTGTCGACGAGCGTCTGGATCGCCTGTCTCATGGTGGGCCGCGACAGCCCGAGCCGGTCGGCGAGCGCCACCTCGTTCTCGATGCGCTCACCCGCCGGGAGGCTGCCCTCGGCGATGGCACGCTCCAGCTGCTGGGCCACCTGGAAGTACAGCGGCACCGGGCTGGAACGGTCCACACTCAGGGCGAGGTTGCTGGCGATGGCTGCCCTCCCTCTCAGGCACGGCCACCGAAGTGTACGCCGTAGTTCCGGCCTATGTCAGTATGTCCGGACATACGCTTGACAGCAGGCAGGATGAGGCAGCAGGATTGCCGGTCACGCCGTCCATGGCTGACGCGTCGCACCGCCGACCCCGTGGTCCGGCGCCGACCGGCAGACGTGGACGCTGAGACGAAGGCTTCCGCGATGGCTGCTGAACGGTCGACTGGCGCGTCACACGACGTGACGCACGGTGGAGCGAGCCGTCCACCGATCCAGGCCCGGATTGCCGGCGCTCCGATCTCCTGGGGGGTATGCGAGGTACCCGGCTGGGGGCACCAGCTGACGCCTGAGCGCGTGCTCACCGAGATGAGCTCGCTCGGCCTCTGCGCGACGGAGTACGGCCCGACAGGGTTTCTCGCCGCCGACCCTGCCGCGAGGGTCCGGCAGCTCAGGTCCTACGGATTGACCGCGGTCGGGGGGTTTCTCCCTCTCGTCCTCCACGACCCGAGCCACGACCCGCTGCCGCAGGCAGACCGGTTCATCGCGGTATGCGTCGCCTCCGGAGCGGCGGTGATGGTGCTCGCCGCCTCGAGCGGTGCTGAGGGCTACGACGCCAGCCCCGCGCTCGACGATGCCGGTTGGCGGACGTTGCTCTGCAACCTCGACCGAATCGACGACCGCGCACGCGCTCAGGGGATCACCGCGTCAGTCCATCCACATGTCGGCACCATGGTCGAGAGGCTGTCGGATGTCGAGCGGGTGCTGTCGGGCTCCCATATCGGCCTGTGCGCCGACACGGGACACCTGGAGGTCGGGGGCATGGATGCGGTCGCTCTCACGACGGCCAACGCCGGTCGTGTGTCGCACGTGCACCTCAAGGACGTGGATGCGACGATGGCGGCCCGCGTGGCCGACGGCCACCTCGGCTTCTCCGACGCTGTGCGAGAGGGGATCTTTCGGCCGCTCGGACAAGGCGACGTCGATATCGCGTCGCTGGTCGGGGCGTTGGAGAGCACGGGATACCAAGGCTGGTACGTACTCGAGCAGGACGTGATGCTGGCCGAGGAGCCCGCGGACGAGGGCCCCATGGGATCGGTAAGAGAGAGTCTCGACTTCCTGCTCGGCGCGGTGGCATGACAGCCGCCGACTGGATGCAACATGAGGAGCCCATCGAGGTGCTCACCATGGGCCGGGTGGGCGTCGACGTGTACCCCGACCAGGTGGGCGTTGGGCTCGAGGATGTCACGTCGTTCGGCAAGTACCTCGGCGGTAGCCCGACGAACGTCGCCGTCGCGGCTGCCAGGCACGGCCGCAGGGCGGCAGTCATCACGCGCACCGGCGCAGACCCCTTCGGACGCTACATTCATACGGCGCTCCTAGGGTTCGGTGTCGACGACCGCTTCGTGAGCCAGGTTCCGTCGCTTCCCACCCCGGTCACCTTCTGCGAGATCTTCCCGCCGGACCACTTCCCGCTGTACTTCTACCGTCAGCCGAAGGCTCCCGACCTCGAGATCAGCCCCGACGAGCTCGACCTCGACGCGATTGCGAAAGCGGACATCTTCTGGGTCACGGGCACCGGGCTGTGCGCCGAGCCGTCCCGTACGGCCACATTGGCGGCCCTCGATGCGCGTGGAGACCACGGGCTGACGGTTCTCGACCTCGACTACCGGCCGATGTTCTGGTCGTCGCGCGAGCAGGCCCACGACGCCATCAGCGACGCCGTCCCACGAGCGGATGTGGCGATCGGGAACCTCGAGGAGTGTGCGGTCGTGACGGGTCGGCAGCAGCCGGAAGAGGCGGCGGACGCACTCATTGCAGCAGGAGTCGACCTGGCCGTCGTCAAGCAGGGACCGGCGGGGGTGCTGGGCCGCTGTAGAGCCGAGTCCGTCGTCGTACCGCCGGTCGAGGTGGAGGTAGTCAACGGGCTCGGTGCGGGAGACGCCTTCGGTGGCGCGCTGTGTCACGGCTTGCTGGCCGGCTGGGGCCTCGAGCGGATGCTCCGGTTCGCGAACCTGGCGGGAGCCGTGGTGGCGGGCCGGCTGGCGTGTGCCGACGCGATGCCCACGACCGCAGAGCTGGAGACCCTCCTCGAGGGGGCGCGGCCATGACCGCCGCAAGCCTGGAGACCCTCCTCGAGGAGGCGCGGCCGTGACCGTGGATGGTCTGTCGGACATCGTCTCGACCCGGGTCCGGGACCCTGAGCGGATCGGGGAGCTGGCCGAGCGCCGTGCCCTGCCGCGGCCGCTCGCCGAACGCAGCGGTCGTCTCCTCCTCGTCGCCGCCGACCATCCCGCGCGGGGGGCACTGAGGGCGGGAGACGATGCGATGGCGATGGCCGACCGCTGGAGCCTGCTGCGGAGGCTGACGATCGCGCTCGATCGTCCGGGCGTCGACGGGGTGCTGGCAACCGCCGACATCCTCGAGGACCTTCTGATCCTGGGCGCTCTCGACGAGAAGATCGTGCTGGGCTCGATGAACAGAGGTGGCCTAGCGGGCACGATCTTCGAGATCGACGACCGTTTCACCGGGTACTCCGCTGAGGCGATCAAGCAGCGCGGGTTCCAGGGCGGCAAGATGCTGCTGCGTATCGATCCCGACGACGTCGCGACCGCCGCCGCGCTTCTCGCCTGCGCCGAGGCGGTGAACGCGCTCGCCGACCGGGCACTTATGGCCATGGTCGAGCCCTTCATCTCCCACCGGGTCGAGGGGCGGCCCCGCAACGACCTGAGCACTGACGCGGTCATCCGGTCGGCGACGGTCGCCTCAGGACTCGGTTGCACCTCGGCGCACACCTGGCTGAAGCTCCCCGTCGTGGACGAGATGGAGCCGGTGCTCGCCGCGACGACACTCCCCGTGGTGCTGCTCGGCGGAGAGGTCGGCGCTGACCAGGATGCCCAGTTCACGCAGTGGTCCAAGGCACTCGCCAGCCCGAACGTCCAAGGGATGGTCGTAGGGCGCTCGTTGCTGTACCCACCCGACGGCGACGTCGCAGCGGCGGTCGACGCCACGGTGGAGCTGATGTGACGTGAGCGCGTCCCTGCACCACATCCGCGCGGGTGAGGCCGCCAGGCCGCCCTTCGACCTCGCCATGACGCCGCAGACTGTCGGCTGGACCTACTCGGGACTCTCGGTGCTGCGCCTGGAGCCGCACGGTTCGGTCGACATCGAGACGGGCGACGCAGAGATGTTGCTGATGTCTCTCGCGGGGTCCTGCCGCGTGAGCTGCGGAGGCGACACGTTCGCCATCGCCGGACGCAGCGACGTGTTCGCCGGGGCGAGCGACTTCGCCTACCTGCCCCGGCAGGCCTCCGTCGTGGTGGAGAGCGAGGGCGGCGGCCGCTTCGCGCTGCCGTCGGCAGTCTGCGGTCGCAGCCTGCCGTTCCGGTACGGTCCGGCAGAGTCGGTCCCCGTCGAGCTGCGCGGAGCTGGTCCCTCCAGCCGTCAGGTCAACAACTTCTGTATCCCCGACGCCTTCGAGACCGACAAGCTCATCGCGTGCGAGGTGCTGACGCCGGGCGGCAACTGGTCGTCCTACCCGCCGCACAAGCACGACGAGGAGCGCACGGGAGAGAGCGAGCTCGAGGAGATCTACTACTTCGAGGTGGCGGCCGGTCCGGCAGGTCCGGGGATGGCCTACCAGCGTGTGTACGGCCACGACGGGGCCGACATCGACGTGCTCGCCGAGGTGCGGTCGGGCGACGCCATCGCCATCCCCCGCGGCTGGCATGGACCCTCCATGGCCGCGCCCGGGTATGACCTCTACTACCTCAACGTGATGGCCGGTCCTGCCGAAGAGCGCGCGTGGCTCATCTGCGACGACCCGGCGCACGGCTGGATCCGCGAGACCTGGAAGGGTATGCCGGTCGACCCTCGGCTCCCGTTCACGGCAGGGAGCATCCGATGACCACGACCCGGCTCACGGTGGCGCAGGCGCTCGTGCGGTTCCTCGAGCGTCAATGGGTTGAGCGCGACGGTGTCCAGACCGCCTTCTTCGCAGGGTGCTGGGGCATCTTCGGTCACGGCAACGTGGCCGGCGTCGGCCAGGCGCTGCTCGAGCGGGCCGAGCACACACGGGCGACGGGCGAGCCGACGCTCCGTTACTTCCAGGCACGCAACGAGCAGGCGATGGTTCACGCCGCGGTCGGCTACGCCCGGATGCGCGACCGGTTGGCGGCATTCGCGTGCTCCACGTCGGTCGGTCCAGGGTCGACGAACATGGTCACCGGAGCTGCGCTCGCCACCGTCAACCGGATCCCGGTGCTGCTGCTTCCCGGCGACGTCTTCGCGACGCGAGTGGCCAACCCGGTACTCCAGGAGCTCGAGGACCCCACCAGCCTCGACGTCAGTGTGAACGACGCCCTCCGACCGGTCTCGCGCTACTGGGACCGGGTCAACCGTCCCGAGCAGCTCCCGGCCGCGCTTCTGGCTGGCATGCGCGTGCTCACCGACCCGGCCGACACGGGAGCGGTCACCCTGTCGCTTCCTCAGGACGTGCAGGCCGAGGCCCTGGACTGGTCGGACGAGCTCTTTGCGAGGAGGGTGTGGCACGTGCCGCGCCCAGCTGCTGACCCGGAGGCACTGGCTCGGGCGGTCCATGTGGTGCGCGGAGCCTCCAGGCCGCTGGTGGTCGCGGGGGGCGGCGTCATCTACTCGCAGGCGTCCGACATCCTCAAGGCCTTCGTGGAGGCGACAGGCATACCGGTCGCGGAGACCCAGGCAGGCAAGGGCTCCCTGGCCTACGACCATCCGGCTGCGGTCGGTGCCATCGGGGTGACCGGCACGGCGGCGGCGAACCAGCTCGCGAACCAGGCCGACGTCGTGATCGGCATCGGGACCCGATACAGCGACTTCACCACCGCCTCCCGTAGCGTCTTCAGCGCGTCAGGCGTCCAGTTCGTCAACCTCAACATCGCCGCCTTCGACGCCCACAAGCTCTCTGCGACCGCACTCGTCGCCGACGCGCGGACGGGAGTCGCCCAGCTGCAGGCGGAGCTCGCCGGCTGGTCGGTCGAGCCTGGCTACGCCGCCCGGGCCGCCTCTCTGGCGAAGGCATGGGATGCCAGCGTCGAGGCGGCCTACTCACTCGGCCGCAAGCCGTTGCCGGCACAGTCGGAGGTCATCGGTGTCGTCAACCGTGTCTCACGACCCCGGGACGTCGTAGTGTGCGCTGCCGGCTCGATGCCCGGGGACCTCCACAAGCTGTGGCGCACGCGCGACCCGAAGGGATATCACGTCGAGTACGGGTTCTCCTGCATGGGCTACGAGATCGCAGGCGGTCTCGGTGCCAAGATGGCGGTCAACGACATCGCTGACGACCGCGACGTGTTCGTGATGGTCGGCGACGGGTCCTATCTCATGATGGCTCAGGAGCTGGTGACGGCGGTGCAGGAGGGCGTCAAGCTGATCGTCGTAATTGTGCAGAACCACGGGTTCGCGTCTATCGGCGCCCTGTCGGAGTCAGTGGGCTCGCAACGGTTCGGCACCCGCTACCGCTACCGCACGCCGTCTGGCCTCGACGGCGACGTCCTGCCCGTCGACCTCGCCGCGAACGCTGCCAGTCTCGGCGCCGAGGTGCTGAGGACGCATGACCTCGCGGAGCTCGAGGAGGCCCTCGTTCATGCACAGACCAGCTCGGTGACCACCGTCGTCCACGTCGAGACCGACCCGCTGGCGTCGGCTCCTACGAGCCCCGCTTGGTGGGACGTCCCGGTGGCCGAGGTCTCGTCGCTGGAGAGCACCCGGGCCGCGCGGGTGGGATACGAGGCGGCGAAGCTGCACCAGCGCAGCCATCTCGCCCCTCCACGAGCCGAGCCACGCGCCGACCGAGCATCATCCGACACCACCACCACCACCATCAAGGACGGACGGGTATGAGGACAGTCGAGCACTGGATCGGCGGCAAGCACGTGAGCGGCGGTGGCGGACGCCTCGGTGAGGTCTTCGACCCCGCTCGAGGGGTTGCTCAGGCAGCGGTGCACCTCGCGACGCCTGACGAGGTCGACGCGGCCGTCCAGGCCGCTCTGGACGCATTCGAGACGTGGGGGCAGAGCTCCGTGACGTCTCGAGCCAGGACCATGTTCGCCTTCCGCGAGCTGCTCGTGCGGCACGAGGACGAGCTTGCAAAGGTCATCTCGTCCGAGCACGGCAAGACGCTCGACGACGCGCGCGGTGAGGTTGTCCGGGGCCGGGAGGTCGTCGAGTTCGCCTGCGGTGTCCCTTCACAGCTGAAGGGCGAGTTCTCCGACCAGGTGTCCGGTGGCGTCGACTCGTTCTCCTTCCGGCAACCGCTCGGCGTCGTGGCCGGGATCACCCCGTTCAACTTCCCGATCATGGTGCCCCTCTGGATGCACCCGGTGGCGATCGCATGCGGCAACACGTTCGTGCTCAAGCCGAGCGAGCGTGTCCCCGGAGCCTCCGACCTCGTCGCGGAGCTGTATGCCGAGGCCGGGCTGCCCGACGGCGTCTTCAACGTCGTGCACGGTGACAAGGTCGCTGTCGACGCGATCCTGGAGCACCAAGATATCGACGCCGTCTCGTTCGTCGGCTCCACGCCGATCGCGAAGTACGTCCATGAGCATGCGACCCGGGCCGGCAAGCGCGTGCAGGCTCTCGGCGGCGCGAAGAACCACGCCGTCGTGATGCCCGACGCGGACATCGACTTCGCGTCGGACCACCTGGTAGCCGCCGGCTACGGCTCGGCCGGCCAGCGCTGTATGGCGATCTCGGCGGTGGTCGCTGTCGGTCCGGTGGCGGACGACCTCGTCGAGGCGATCCGACGCAAGACGCTCGAGATCAAGGTCGATGCCGGCGACGCGCCCGGCGCCGACATGGGGCCAGTCGTGTCGGCCGCGGCGCGAGACCGCGTACTCGGCTACATCGACGCCGGTGAGGCCGACGGCGCCACGGTCGTGGTCGACGGCCGGGATACGACGGTGGCGGGGCGCGAGGAGGGCTTCTTCGTCGGCCCCACGCTCCTCGACCGTGTGACGACCGACATGTCCGTCTACACCGACGAGATCTTTGGTCCCGTGCTCACGGTCTCGAGGGTGCCGAGCCTCGATGCCGCGATCGAGATGGTCAACGCCAACCCCTACGGGAACGGGACCGCCGTGTTCACCTCGTCGGGAGAGGCGGCTCGCAGCTTCCAGCGACGTGTGAGCGTCGGGATGATCGGCATCAACGTGCCCATCCCGGTGCCCATGGCGTTCCACTCCTTCGGAGGCTGGAAGGACTCGCTCTTCGGTGACCACCACATCCACGGTCCGGAGGGGGTGAGGTTCTACACCAAGGCCAAGGTTGTCACCAGCCGCTGGCCACATGTCAGCGAGGAGTCCCTCGCGCAGCTCAACTTCCCGACGGCGCACTGACCCGAGGGGACGGAGTCCGCTGACGTTCAGCGGCTGAGAAGGAGGAAGCACATGGTCATACGACGCGCTTTGATGGTCAGTCTTGTCAGTGGAGCACTGTTGCTCTCGGCGTGCGGCAACAGCGACTCGGGGAGCAGTGGCACCAGCGGGGACAGCGGTTCAACCAGTAACAGCGACATCAGGATCGACGTGATCACACACGGGGCTCCGGGCGACACCTTCTGGGACGTGGTGAAGTCCGGTGCGGAGCAGGCAGGATCGGACCTGGGCGTCAACCTCCAGTACCAGAGCGACCCCGTGGTGGGTAACCAGAGCACGCTCATCGACAATGCGGTGGCGGCAAACACCGACGGGGTTGTCGTCTCGATGGCGAACCCGGACGGTCTCAAGGCCAGCATCGAGGCTGCGGTCTCGGCCGGCGTCCCTGTCATCACGATCAACTCGGGTATCGACGACTGGCAGGCGTTCGGGGCGATCACCCACGTAGGCCAGAGCGAGACGATCGCCGGTGAGGCCGCCGGCAACCAGCTCAACGACGCCGGGCTGAGCAATGTGATCTGCGTGATCCAGGAGGCTGGGAACGTTGCTCTCGAGGAACGGTGCAAAGCCGCCGCCTCGACGTTCGACGGCACGATGGAGAACCTGCAGACCGACAACACAGACCTCCCGGGCTCTGAGTCGACGATCGAGGCGAAGCTCCAGGCCGACAGCAGCATCGACGGCCTCCTGACTCTGGGCGGCGACATGTCCGGCGCGGCGGTGCAGGCGGTCGAGGCCACGGGCACCTCCGTCACGGTAGGTACGTTCGACCTCAACGCGGACGTTGCCCAGAACGTGCTGGACGGCAAGATCTTGTTCGCCATCGACCAGCAGCCCTATGTCCAGGGCTATCTCGGCGTCGTCGGCATCTACCTCAAGGTCATCAACGGAAACGACATCGGCGGTGGGCAGCCGGTCTACTCCGGTCCCGCCATCATCACCAAGGACAACGCAGCCGCGGTCCTGAAGTTCGCGCAGAACGGCACTCGCTGACCGAGCGGCGCCCGGGAACCCGGCTTCGGCGGGTTACCCGGGCAGCTGCCCGCTGGGCAACGTGTCCACGGAGAGGAGATCCGCATGAGCACAACCGAGACCCAGGAGCAGGCGCCGCAGGCACCGCCTGACCGCGACGAGAGAATCGGCTCGTCGTACGGGCTGAGCCGACTCCTACGCCGGCCGGAGGTCGGCGCGGCTGTCGCGGCCCTGGCCATCCTCGTCTTCTTCGCGTCCACGAAGATCCTCTTCATCAAGCCGGCGGGGGCAAGTACCTGGATCTTCACGTCGTCGGCCTTCGGCATCATGGCGGTCGCCGTGGCACTGCTGATGATCGGGGGAGAGTTCGACCTGTCAGCCGGCGCCATGATCGGGACGACCGGGCTCACCACCGGCATCATGATGACCGAGTACAACGTCAACGTGTGGGTCGCGATCGTCGCCTCGCTCGTACTCGCCATCGGTATCGGGGCCCTCAACGGGATCCTCGTCATGCGGACGGGTCTGCCGAGCTTCATCGTCACCCTCGGGTCGTTCTTCGTGCTCCGCGGTGTCAACCTGGCCGTCACCAAGGCGATCATCAACCAGGTCTCCGTGGTCGGCTTCCCCAGCGCAGACGGCTTCACGTCGGGGCACAAGCTCTTCGGGTCGGCGGTCAAGATCGACCTCGGCTGGCTGCCCTGGCTGAGCTCGACCGACTCGCCCACGCTGACCGTCTACGCCGCCACATTCTGGTGGTTCGGCGTGACCACCGTAGCGACCTGGGTGCTCCTGCGCAGCAGGGCGGGCAACTGGATCTTCGCGGTCGGCGGTGCTCAGACGAGCGCGCGCCAGGTGGGCGTCCCCGTGTTCCGGACCAAGGTGGGGCTGTTCGTCACCACCGCTGTCGCCGGCTGGCTCGTCGGGATGTTGTCGCTCTTCAAGAGCACGACCGTTCAGAGCACGACCGGTGTCGGGCAGGAGTTCATCTTCATCATCTGCGCTGTGGTGGGCGGATGCCTGCTGACGGGCGGCTACGGCTCCGCCATCGGTGCTGCGCTGGGAGCGCTCATCTACGGCATGGTGCAGCAGGGCATCGTCTACGAGGGCTGGGACAACGACTGGTTGTACGCCTTCCTGGGGGTCATGCTGCTGGGCGCTGTCCTCGTCAACAACTGGGTCAAGTCGCGAGCGGAGGCGGTGAGATGAGCACCGACCAGGCCAACGAACCGTCGCAGACGGAGTCGATCACCGAGACCGGCGCCGCCGACACCCATGCGACGCCTGCGTCCAACTCTCCCGAGCTGCCGCCCCCCGGTACGCCCATCATCGAGGTGGAGGGCCTCGGCAAGTCCTACGGCAGCGTGATCGCGCTGCGGGACATCACGACGTCGGTCAAGGCAGGCGAGGTCACGTGCGTGCTCGGCGACAACGGCGCCGGCAAGTCGACCTTCATCAAGATCCTGGCCGGCGCACACGAGCACACGAGCGGGCAGTTCATCGTCGACGGCGTACGCAGGCACATGTCGTCGCCTCGTGCGGCCCTGTCGCTCGGGATCGCGACGGTGTTCCAGGATCTCTCCGTCGTCTCGCTCATGCCCGTCTGGCGGAACTTCTTCCTGGGCTCCGAGCTGACGAAGGGCGTGGGGCCGCTGAGGCGGCTCGACATCCAGGCCATGAAGACGATCTCGAAGTCCGAGCTGGCGGCGATGGGGATCGACCTGCGAGACGTGGACCAGCCGATCGGCACGCTCTCGGGTGGTGAGCGACAGTGTGTCGCCATCGCACGAGCGGTCTACTTCGGCGCCAGGGTACTCATCCTCGACGAGCCGACCGCGGCTCTCGGCGTTCGCCAGTCGGGCATAGTGCTCAAGTACATCGCCAAGGCCCGGGACCGGGGGCTCGGCGTCGTCTTCATCACCCACAACCCGCACCATGCCTACCCCGTCGGGGACCGGTTCATGCTGCTGCGACGCGGTCGTAGCCTCGGCGACTTCCCGAAGTCCGAGCTGCCGTTGGACGAGCTTGTCCGGATGATGGCCGGCGGTGCGGAGCTCGACGCCCTCAGCCACGAGCTCGAGCGCTCGATGCCCGACTCCGACCTCGCGAAGGAGCTGCGGGCCGAAGTGTCGGGCACGTGAGCCTGCCCTCCTGGCGGAACGACCGAGGTGAGCTGCGAGTCGGGGTCATCGGGTTCGGCTGGATGGGGCAGGTGCATGCCCGCGCGTACGCCCGGCTGCTTCACCACTTCCCCGACTCGCCTCTGGCACCCCGGCTCGTCGCGGTCGCCGACCCCGAGCCGGACAGGCAGAGCCTGGCCCTGTCGTCGTACGGCTGCGAACGAGCGGACGGCAGCTGGCAGCCGGTGGTAGCCGCCGACGACATCGATGCGGTGAGCGTGTGCGGACCCAACTTCCTCCACCGAGACGTCGCGGTGGCGGCCGCAACCGCGGGTAAGCACGTCTGGGTGGAGAAGCCGGCGGGTCGGTCGCTCGCGGACACCTCCGAGATCGCCGCCGCGGTCGACGCTGCAGGGGTACGGTCCGCGGTGGGCTTCAACTATCGCAACGTGCCCGCGGTAGAGCTGGCCCGTAACCTCGTCGCCTCGGGCCGGCTAGGGGCGGTCGAGTCCGCGCACGTGCGCCTGCTCAGCGACTACGCCGCCCACCCGGACGGTGCCCTCTCGTGGCGGTTCGACCTGGAGTTCGCCGGAACCGGCGTGCTGGGTGACCTTGCCAGCCACGGACTCGACCTTTTGCAGTACGTGCTCGGCGACGGTGGACGGATCACTGCGGTGGTCTGCGACTCCGCGACCTTCATCGCTCAGCGCCCGCAGCCGAGCGGTGCTGTCTCGCACTTCGCCAGGGCCACCGGAAACGCCCTCGGTCCGGTGGGCAACGAGGACTACGTCGCTGCACTCCTCCATCACGAGTCCGGCTCGCGTGGCTTCCTGGAGTCGTCTCGCGTCGCCGTAGGCGAACAGTGCAGCTACGGCTTCGAGATCAGGGGGGAGCAGGGCGCGGTTCGCTGGGACTTCCGCCGGATGGGTGAGCTGCAGGTGTGCCTCGACCAGGCCTTCCAGGACGCTGCCTGGCAGACCCGCTACGTGGGCCCTGACGCAGGGGACCTGGCGGCGTTCCAGCCTGCTGCCGGCGTTGCCATGGGGTACGACGACCTCAAGGTGGTCGAGGCCGAGCGGTTCGTGCGGTCCATCGCGGAGGGCCGCCCACTCGGCGCGACGATCGGCGACGCCGTTGTCAGTGCACGGGTCATCGAGGCGCTCGTGCAGTCCGCCAAGGAGAGGCGATGGGTGAGCATATGACGAGCCGCAGCCTCCTGCCTCCGCTCAGGGTCGGTGTCATCGGTACCGGCGCGATGGGTGCCAGCCACGTGTCCATGCTCGCGGCCTGGGTGCCGAACGTCGTCGTGAGCGTCGTCTCCGATGTCGACGAGCGACGGGCGACGGCGGTGGCAACCGAGGTCGGTGCGGACTTCGTGCCAGACGCGGCACAGCTGATCGCATCGGACGCCGTCGACGCCGTGGTGGTGTCGTCCCCGGACCCGACGCACGAGGAGCTGGTGCTGGCCTGTCTCGCCGCGCGCAAGCCGGTGTTGTGCGAGAAGCCGCTCGCCCTCGATGGAGCGGGCTCCCAGCGTGTGGTCGATGCCGAGGCTGTGCTGGGTCGGCGGTTCGTGCAGGTCGGCTTCATGCGTCGCTACGACCCTGCCTTCGAGCAGCTGCGCGGGGCGGTCAGGTCGGGAGTGGTAGGCGTACCCCGCGTCGTGCACTGCGTGCACCGCAACGCCCGGGCCCACCCGTCGGCCTCGTCGGAGGGGATCGTCGTCAACTCGATGATCCACGAGCTCGACTGTGTCCCCTGGATCCTCGACGACCCACTCGTCGCCATCACCGTGCTATCGCCGAGGCGGGCCGAGGCGGAGCTCCGCGACCCCCAGGTGGCGGTGCTCGAGACTGCTGGCGGCGTCCTCGTCACGGTGGAGGTCTTCGTCAACGCGCGCTATGGCTACGACGTCACCTGTGAGGTGGTCGGCGACGAGGGGACCGTGCGCCTCACCCAGCCCTACGGCCTGGCCCAACGGCGTGACGGGGTCGACGGGGCCCTCGTCTCGTCCGACTTCGTGGCGCGATTCGCCGACGCCTACCGCATAGAGCTGGCGGGGTGGGTTCGCGCGGCCCGGTCCGGCACGGTCTGTGGACCGAGCTCGTGGGACGGCCACCTGGCGAACCTGGTGGCTGCCGCAGGAGTCGAGTCGCTTCGTACAGGGAGGCGGGTCGCGGTCGAGCAGACCGACGCACCGGAGCACTACCGCTGAGGTGCGATCAGACCGACGGGCGTCGGTACTCGGGCACCAGCTCCTGGGCGAGCTGTTCGAGGAACAGTCCCACGTCGGTGACGATCCCGCGGGCCTGTGACGACCCGCGGTCGGCTAGCTTGACGACGGTCGCGGGGTTGATGTCGACGCACACCAGCGGGATCGACGCGGGCAGGATGTTCCCCGTCGCCACCGAGTGCAGCATGGTGGCGACCATCAGGCAGAACCCCACGTCGGCCAGCTCGGCGCGCATCGCCCGCTGGCCTTCGATGACGTCGGTGTAGACGTCGGGAAGCGGTCCGTCGTCGCGCACCGATCCGACGAGCACGAAGTCGTGGCCGCCGGTCACCAGTGCATGCATGATGCCGCCGGTCAGCACTCCCTGCTCGACGGCTGCTCCGATCGACCCCGCCTTGCGGATGGTGTTCAGCGCCCTGATGTGGTGCTCGTGCCCGTGCTCGACACCGCGGCCCTGAGCGAGATCGACGCCGAGCGACGTGCCGTAGAGGGACGCCTCGATGTCATGGGTCGCGAGCGCGTTGCCGGCGAAGAGCACGTCGACATAGCCGGCCCGGATCATGGCGACCATGGCGGGAGCCGCTCCCGTGTGGACGACGCCGGGTCCACCGACCCAGAGCACCTTCTTCCCGGCGGCCTTCGCCTCGCGGACCCCCACTGCCACCTGATGTACCAACAGGGTCTGCGGCTTCTCGCTGGAGACGTCGGACTCCATGAAGCCGAACACCTCCTGCTCGACACCCCCGGCTGGCTTCGGGGTGGTGACCCGGACTCCGGCGGTCCCGCACACCACCTCCATCCCGGCCTTCACGTCCGACATCGGCAGTGTGTAGACCAGAGGAGTCTCCCCACTTCGGTCGATCACCAGTCCGCAGTCCATCTCCGGGTTGTGTACCGGCAGCCAGGCGGTGTCGACCCGGACCTTCGTCTCCAGATTGGTCGTGGAGTAGAAGCCATCGGGAAACACTCCGTCCATCTCCGCCGGGGTGATGGTCGCGACACCGGGGTCGACGGGGTTGACCCCTCGGGTCTGCAGACGCATCAGCATCCGCTGCAGGGAGTCGGAGTCATCGGAGCTCACGCAGATGCGGGCGTATGACGTGTCCTCGACGTCGTGGCCGAGGTCGAACCTCTCGATGACGTGGTCGCCGCCGTAGTCGCGGATGTCAGCGAGCACCCGCGACAAGATTCCGCTGTCCATCAGATGGCCGCTTATCTCGACTGTCTCGGTCTCGGGTGGGCTCACCCCGTCAGGCTAGTGGGGCGGGAGCCGATCCCAGCGACCGCCTAGTCCACGGCGACCGCCTAGACCACGGCGACCGCCTAGACCACGGCGACCGCCTAGACCACGGCGACCGCCTAGACCACGGCGACCGCCTAGACCACGGCGACCGCCTAGACCACGGCGACC
>JBBRYJ010000015.1:0-61932 GCA_038237745.1 Propionibacteriales bacterium
CACGAACAGCACCTTGTCGCCGGGTACCAGGTGCAGGCGGCGACGCACTTCCGCGGGCACGGTGATCTGACCGTTTGCCGAAAGCTTGGCGAGGTTCATGACGACTACTCAATCCTTGAGATCTAAAGAATCCTTGAGATCTACGATAGCCCCGGACTTCGTATTCGTGCCCCGCCGAGGCCATCAGGACGTTTCCTGACTCCGGGTCGACTGGCGCGTACGCAAAAGGAAGAGTGAGCCTTCACTACGCTTATCTGCGCCAACTTTAAAATAAGCATAGGCGTGTTCACTTATGTTAAAGTCTCGGAACGCCACGGAAGGGGCGATCATCATGACGGTTATGGACTCCCCGTGGGCAGTCGCCTGGGAGACATTGCCGTGGGAGTCCCCCGGTAGCGCGCTCCCGCTGTCACGCGCCCAGCGCTCCGCGATCCGCCCGACCTACGAGGCTGCCATCCCGGCAGCCATCGCATCGATCGACGTCACCGTCGACCCCACCGCGCGCGCGGCCGCCGACGACGCCCGGGCTGAGATCTCGCGATTCGATGCCGAGCTGTCGACCATGCTGCCCGGGACCGAGATCGCTCCCCTGGCTGCGGTGCTCCTGCGCACCGAGTCAACGTCGTCATCCCAGATCGAGAACATCACCGCACGTGCCAAGGCCTTAGCGCTGGCCGAGCTCGGCGTTGCGAAGTTCGGCAGCAACGCCACACTCGTTGCCGCCAACGTGGACGCGATGAACCGTGCCGTCGAGATGGCCGACAGCATCACCCCAGCGACGATCCTCGCCATCCACGACGCCCTCATGCGGGGGCAAGAACACGCCGACCCCGGCCGATTCCGCACCGAGCAGGTGTGGATCGGCGGATCGAGTGCCTCACCGCACAGCGCCGCATTCGTCCCGCCCCACCACTCCCGGGTCGTGGCAGCAATCGACGACCTCTGCACGTTCATCGCCCGCACCGGCGTACCGTTGCTGGCCCAGTCTGCGATCGCGCACGCGCAGTTCGAGACGATCCACCCGTTCAACGACGGCAACGGCCGCACCGGGCGCGCACTCGTCCACGCCATGCTCAAGCAGGGCGGCGCCACCACACGCGCCACCGTCCCAGTCTCAGCCGGGCTGCTGGCCGACACGGACTCCTACTTCGCAGCACTCACGGACTACCGCAACGGTGACCCCAGCCCGATCGTGACGCGCTTCGCCGACGCCGCCTTCGCGGCGATCGGCAACGGACGACAACTCGCCAAGGACCTGCTTGCCATCTACGAAGCATGGTCGGAATCCATCACCGCTCGGCGTACCGCCGCCGTGTGGCGAGTGCTGCCCATGCTCCTCAGCCATCCTGCCGTGACCTCGGCAGTCGTCCAGGACGCAACAGGGCTTTCGCAACCCGCAGCCGACAACGTCATCGGCCAGCTCCGCGAGGCCGGCATCCTCACCAAGGCCGCCGGGGTCCAGCGCTACGTCGTCTGGGTCGCCACCGACGTCACCCAGGCCCTCGACGACTTCGCCGACCGCGCCCGACTCCGTCACTGACCCTCGGAGTGCCCCGATCCTGCGGAACTGTCGGGCCCAAGACCGACACTGGGAATGGGAGTGCGTGGTCCTCGCGCACCGTCTGTGCTACCGAGGGTGCGTCGCTATGCATCAGGCGACAGCCGCGGGGCGCGGTAGTGCCACGGAGTTGGCGACGCCTGCGGGAGGTTGCCTGCGTATTACCGTCGTAATACACTTTGGCTGTGGACATCGTGTGGTCGCCCGAAGCGCAAAGCCACATGTGGGAGGCGCACGAGGTCACGCCCGCAGAAGCAACTGAGGCGATCGAGGACATCGACGCGGTCTGGTACGAACCGGACCCGGCGAGCAAGTCCGGACTTACCAGCAGGGTGGTTGGGTACAGCCACTCCCGAGTCCGGATCCTGTGCGTGATCGTCCTCCCGACCGACGAGGGCTACCAGGGCATCAACGCCTGGCCCGCCAGCGCCACCTACCGACGCATCTACCGAGAGGCTCAGGACGATGACTGATCACGCCCAACTCATCCGCGAGGAGATCGAGCAGTCCGAGCTGACCCGCGAAGCTGCTCCCGCGGGACGCGGAGTCCGGAAGAACCGCGAGGCATCTTCGGTCTACTCGCTCCGTCTTCCCGAGGCGATCATCGCCAAACTCAGCGAGGTCGCTGACGAGCTCGACGTCCCTGTGTCCGCCCTGATCCGCGGGTTCATCCTCGACGGGCTCGCCGCTCGCGAAGGCGGCGACCTGCGCAGTGCCCTCGACAAGCTCGAACGGGACCTCGGCGAGGTCCGCCGAAGGGCCCCCACTGCCTGATGGAACGGCCTCCGAAATTCCGCAGGGATTCCGCAGGAGAACCGTTCGAGGCCAAAATCAGCCACCATCGCCCAACTGCCCAAATCGACGTTTGCGCAGGTCAGACCGTGTTTCTCCGAGATGACCGGAGGTGTCCAACACCCCCTCCGGTGTTCGAGCTCTACTACGACATGTAGCCGTCGCACCGCTCTGACCTGCGTCTTTAGGCTGAAAACTCCCCTGTTGTCCGCAGGTTATCCGCAAGGAGATCGCGGCCGCTTTCAAAGGTCCATAGGCTCAACCAGCATGAAGCGGGGATCGGGCGCTCGACCACGCGCCAGGTTCCGCTATCACCCGCCTCGGCGAGCGTTCGCATCCACGCCGGGTCGGCACTGTAGCTTCTCGCCCACTCGCGCCACTTGTGCACGCCGCGCTGGTCGACGTCGCCAGTGATTCTGACGGCCGTCTTGTTTGCGAGTCCGCTGACCAAGCCATGGCCGTGGGCGGCGGGGGTTAGGGTCTGTGGTGAGCCACACAACGTCAGGCCCCGCGTGCTCGCGATGCCGAGAGATGTTCGACTCCGTCACCTTTTAGGTAGCCCGAACTCCAGGATGGCGGGCAGGTGCGACTTGGCGGTGAAGTGGTAGAGGCGCATCATAAATCTATCCTCCAACGGCGACGACGGTCGTGCGACGATTCGCGAACACGCCGCCGATGACCGCATTCGTGCTGTCGTCGGCGTCGTGCCATAGGTGCATGTACGTGTCGAGCGTCGTCTTGGCACTGGCATGCCGCATGCGAGTCTGAACCACCTGCACGTCGGCTCCACCGACGATCAGGACCGAGGCGAGATAGTGCCGCAGGGCGTGGTATCGGAAGGCCCGCAACCTGATCTCGCGCCGACCGCATAGCTCGCTCTAGCGGCACCTGCCCCTGCGATGTCTCTGAACAGCCTGAACAGCCCCCGAACCCCACCGATGACGGGAGACACCCATGAGCGAGGCATCACCACCACCGGAGAATGTGGCGCCAGCCGGCGCCCGTCTGTGGTCGAGCGTTGTCGACGACTACAAGCTCGACGAGCACGAGCTGGCCCTGCTGGTCGAAGCCTGCCGCACGGTCGATCTGTTCGACGAGCCGGCGGCCGCCGTCCGGCGTGACGGCGTGCTCGTCATGGGGCCAGCGGGCCAACGGCCACACCCGGCAGCGATCGGCCAGTCATGGGGTTGGACTGCTACTGGCCGAGCCGCCAGTGGTGACCACGCGACGTGGTTCGTACGCCGGGACGCCTGGATGCAGGACAACGGCCTCGCCCCGACCGACTACTTCGCGATGCAGCGCGTGATGGAGTCGTCGAGGCGCTACTACGGCATCAGAGGGCCGCTCGAGCGTCAGTGGGCGCGGGCGGTCGGAGCCGACGAATGGCGGGACATCGTGGCTGGGCGGTACGTCCCCCCTGGCGGGGTCGCCGCCGCACGGAAGGACTGTATCAGCCGACCCAGTCGAGACCCCAACGATGCCAAGATCAGCGGTCGAAGTGTGCGGTGGTGGCTCACCGCCGCACATCGCATATCCACGGTGTAATCAGGGAAATCAGTGCGAGCCTGTCCTCGCAATTGCTGGCAGTTGTCGGAGATAGAAGCCGGGCCATGATCCGTCGATCCAGTGGGCGCGGCCTTCGTCCCATTCCTCCCGCGACTGCTCACATCTTGCGGCGGCGAAACGTCCAGCGACGCCAACAACACCGCCCCAACGACCACCGAATCCGCTGCACCGGAAGTCTTCACGCTCGCCGGCACGGTCGAGGTTCCCATCGACGGCGCGGCCCTTGTGCAGACGGCCCTCGATGGCGATGGCCGTTTCGAAAGGCCAAGACGCCCTGCCAGGCCGTGAGTGCCTTTGCTGATGTGCGAGCCGGAGCACAGGTCGTGGTTCGTGACGCGGACGGCACCGCGGTGGGTACGGGCTCCCTGGACAAGGGCGTGCTCGGTGGCGCCGAACGCCTGGCACCGATCGGCTCGCCCTGCGCGTTCGACTTCACGATCAAGGACGTCCCGGCTGTCTCTGGCTTCTACGCCGTGCAGGTCGCCGGACAGCCGGAGCAGACCTACCCGGCCGGAAAAGGTTCAAATCGCGCTAGTCATCAGCCTTAGCTGAAAGGCGAAGCGGACGGTGCCTAGCGGTCCGGTACGTCGCCCACCGCACGAAGTCGCGTTCTCCGCCGCGATCCTAGCGGCGCGGCAATCGAGACCGGTCGTACTCAGGCGACCCGCGTGGCCACCTGGGTCAGCCCTACAGGTAGGCAGTATTTGCCGGGCATCGGCGAGCGGCGATCGCGCCGATGCGGTTCACATGCGCCGGATTTGGGCGCGGTAGTGGTGTACTGGAGGGACGAGAAATCCGGCCACCGGCCCAAGCGGGTGGCGTGAGCGAGAGGAAGCGGCATGAGCATCGCCTATCAGATCCAGCAGGCCGGCATCGGAGGAATCGGCTGGGTCGGGATCATCGTCCTCGTCCTGATCGTCCTCGCGGTCCTCTACTTCGTCCGCCGCTGACCCGAGGCGCCCGGCGAGGGCGGAGCCGCGTATTCTTCCGCGCGGGGGTGGGGCGGTACCCCTTTCGGGGGCTTTCCGAATACCGCTCCGTAGAGAGCCAGGTCACTCACATGGCCGTATCCACATGACCTTCCTCAACCGCGTAGATATGGAGGGGTGTGAGCTGGGTGACACCGATGGTGGTGACCCGGGTCGTCGTCTCGCTGATGTACGGCGTCGTTACCGCGCTGATGTAGGCCGTCGTCACCCTCAGGATGGACACCCGGTCGTCGTGAGTAAGTAACGGCGGGACCCGACGAATCCCCCAGGTTGTCCGCAGGACGTTCACAAACGATGAACGGCAAGCACCACGGGCAAAGACATAACCGCAGGTCAGACGCGAATGGGGGCAGCTCGACTCTGTACTACGACATGTGATGACGGAGCGGGCCGCACGGCGGCGGAATGCCAAAGGTTTTGCTGACTTGAACTTCTGGCTTCCGCCGTTGTGCGCTCTCTGCCGTCATCGTGAGTGGAGATATGTAACAACTGTGTACTCGACAGGTCACGCCGCTTCCTGGTCGTCCCGTGATAGCCGCCAACCCGCAACATCGGCGGGTCGGTGCACTACTACCCGGGCGACTCCGTCGGGCGGCTGCTGTTCAGCATCCTCGGGATTATCGCTACATCCAAATCTGACCTCATCCGGATGCGGACAAGGGATGCATGAAGGTCGCCGAGGCCAAAGGCCGGCTGCACGGGGAGCAACCCCAAGCTCAAGTGCGCCCAGGAGACGCACCTCGGTTGAGCTCTGGAACGCCGGCAAGCACACCAGTACCGAGCTCGCCGAGCTGTTTCTCGGTCGCCCGTTTCACCGTCTACCGCGCAGTCCATCGTGCGGCGAGCCCGTGATAGCCCGGGCACACCCGGCGCGACCAGCCTGTCATCTAGGCCACCGACCTCAACAGCTGCGAAACCACCAGATTCGTTCCGTTGCCGAGCTAACACCGTCTAGGCCCGAGCCAGGCCAGCGGTGCCTGGGAACAACATCACGTCAGCAGCAGGCGGCTGCTTGAACTTCGCCGGCTGGCTGGGCGTCGGTCCCGCAGCACACAGCGCCGGCCATGTCGTCTCTGAAGGTCGGGCTGTCGGCCAGGACGGTGTAGATCTCCCAGGTTTCGCCGTTGGGTGCGCCTTGGACCCAGAACTTGTCCTGCTTGGCGTAGCAGCAGGTGCTGTCGCGTTCGTCGATCGAGGCGAGCCCTTCGGCGACGAGGCGGGTCTGTTCGGCGTCGACGTCGTTGACGTTGAGAGCGAGCTGGACTCGTGACATGAACCTTGTCTCCCGATAAATATCGATCACTGTCGATGTTTGACGGCACGAGATTGCCACAGGCATAGATGTCTGTCAACATAGACAGGTGTCTAAGTCATTGATGGAGCTGACCCCGGTGCAGACCGTGGCTTGCTGCTCGCCCCTGCTTCGTGAACCACTCACCATCGACCAGGCCGAGCGGGTCGCGCCGCTGCTCAAGGCGCTTGCTGAGCCGGTTCGTCTGCGGTTGTTGTCGTTGGTGGCATCGCACGTCGGCGGGGAGGCGTGTGTCTGCGATCTGTCCGACGCGTTCGACCTGTCCCAGCCGACAATCAGCCACCACCTGAAGGTGCTTCATGAGATCGGTCTGCTGGACCGGTCCAAGCGTGGCGTGTGGGTCTACTACAGGGTCCGCACCGAGGCCCTCGCGGATGTCGCAACGCTGTTGGGTGGAGCCTCCGGATGATCGAGCCCTCAGAGGCCGGTGCGGGGCCAGATAGACCCACGGTGCTCTTTGTCTGTGTCCGCAACGCCGGCCGATCCCAGATGGCCGCCGGCTACCTCACCCGCCTCGCCGGGGACCGGGTCAACGTACTCTCGGCCGGCTCTGAGCCCGCCGACCAGATCAACCCGATCGCGGTCCAGGCGATGGCCGAGGAAGGCATCGACATCATGGCCGAAATGCCGGAGGTCCTTACTACCGAGGCGGCCAAAGAGTCCGATGTGGTGATCACGATGGGCTGCGGCGACGCGTGCCCAATCTTTCCCGGGAAGCGGTACGAAGACTGGGACCTCGACGACCCCGCCGGCCGGTGCATCGACGCGGTGCGACCGATCCGCGACGCCATCAAGAACCGGGTCGAACAGCTGCTGAATGAGCTGGTGCCCTCGCACGGCTGACCCGAAGGAGCAGGGCAGACGACCTCCGCGAGCCGGTCCGGGAGGGCTACGCCGCCGCCACGACCACGTTGATGACGGCGGCACGAACGACGACACCCTTAGCCGAACTCACCGGCGATGCTGAAACGCGGCGCCTGCTGCGGGCCAACCTCGCTGCGAGAATTCGTCATACAGATGGGAAGCCGACGCGGACAGCAACGCCTGGCCGGCCCTCCCACCTACCGACGCATCTGCCGAGAGGCACAAGCGATGACTGACCGAGAGCAGCGCATCCACGTCAATTAGTGACTTCGGACGTGTTGGGAATATCCGATCACAATCCCAGCACTGGCTATGAATTACGTCGACCCAGCAGCTCTTCATCAAGGGTCGCCCCGGTCTCCCCACCTGAATGGCGAAGTGTGGACAGGCGCCCCCTCGGATAGATCATGATGCGTCCTAGAAGTACGGCGAGATACGCCAGAATGACGCCGGCGATGTCGTCAACAAAGAAGTGCCAGCCGAAATAGACCGTCGCAAGAATGACCGCGAAGAGGTAGACGGTCATGACCCTCGCAGCAAGGCGGAATCCGAAATAGCGCAACATGAACAGGATCATGCAGGTAAAGCCGACATGAAGACTGGCAAATGCTGAGACCTGCGCGAACGCATCACTGGCCGAAGGATGGGCGAGCAAGTGCGCCCGCTGAGCCATGTAGCGTGCCTGGGTCGAAGTGATCATCGTATGGGTCAGCTGGGCGAACTCCGATGGGGCGGAGTGGAACGGGCCGATCGACGGTATGAGGTAGTAGGCACATACCCCCAGGATCCACGTCCAGAGTGCCGACATCAGGAAGACATAGCTGTCACGGATCCGGTTGGCGAACACCAGCACTGCGACGACCGAGATCGTCACCATGGTGGAGAACGACTCGTATATCACCGCGAAGATGTAGGCCGCGATGTGCTGACCGAACAGATCGTGAAGCAGGATGGCGGGGCTGTGCCCGAAGAACAGCCACTTGTCTACCCGGAGGAGTAGGTCGTCCCTCACGGTGTTGAAGGCATCCCAGCTCTTGAGGTTGTGATAGGACGCATAAACGATGTAGTAGGCGAGCAGACCGCTGAGCGCGATCGCCAGACGCTCAGGTGGCCAACGTTGGCGAAGTACTCCCCATGCCTTCCGCACCGTCCACCTGCGAAAACCTGTGCGCACACAGGCATCGACAAGCATCAACACGGCGAACATGGCGAGTGACCCGAAGACCCGATTCCTGAAGACCGCGCCGTCGGGGTCCCTGATCGGAATACCGATGTAGTGCGAGCGGACAACCGTCACAGCGGCGAATACCGCCACCACGACCCATACGCCTGCCAACCACCGATAACCGCTCCCACGTGTCGCCGAAGTGCCGTCGGCTATGGCCCTATCGTCAGAAGTCTGTGAAGACACCATGGTGAGCTACTCCGAGACGATCGGTCCACGAAACACGTGCCATGCAATGACGCGAGCAGGAACGGTAACACGACCAACGCACCCTACCCCCGCCCCTTGGCGTCTGATGTCAGCCACTGCTGCAGGCCTTCGAAGTCGACGGCGTTGGCCGTTCAACGCCGTCGTGGAGGTAGAAGGGGACGCCACATACGTCCGCGACGAGTCGGTAGTGCGAGGCAATGGCCTTCCGCAGCGGCGCCACGTCGCCCGTCCCGAATCCTCCCGACGCGTCCCACCCCAGCAGCCATGTGGGCGCGTCGGGCCCGTTCAACGTGCTTGTCAGCTGCGTCCAGTCCGGATCCAGGACAAGGATTGTCAACCCCCACATGTACGGGTAGCCGGCCGGTCTGAGGCCGCTCCCTTCGATGAGGTTGGCATGGCCGAACGAGAAGGCGGAATCTCGTCCATTCGCCGCGGAGCGCAAGGCGTTCTCGACTGAGACCGACGTGGAGGGCTGCTGTCCCCCCAGACGCGTGCCTATACCGATGACGATGGACGAGGAGACAACCATGGCAACAGCGGCTCTTGCCCAACGGAGGGTCCCCCTTGGGCTCGTCGCGAGGCAGGCAGTCGCCAGGACGATGGCTGGGACCAGCTGGATCAGGTAGTGGCTCCAGTAGCTGGCTCCCAGCGCGATGCCCGCGACCGCGGCTCCCAACATGGCGAGAACCGCGATGACGAGCGGATCGAGGAGTCGTAACGAGCGGCGACGAAGGATCAGGAAGGCGACGGCAAGCGATGCCATGCCACTTTCGACAGAGAGCACGAACAACGCGTCGATGCGCGTCGTAGGCGTCAGGCTCTGGCTCTGGATGACGGCCAGAGCCTGCCACCTGAAGCCGAACAAGGCGAAGGACAAGTCACCGAGACCGGTCCCCCAGACGACGGCCCAGGTCGCCGTGACCAAGACGGAGAATCCCGCCCCGAGCGTGAAGGCGCCGATCATCCGACCGGTGAAAGGCTCTGTGGTCCTCCTCCGGATGGTGGACGCGATGATGAGCACGCCGGCGAACACCAAAGCGTCGATGAAGTTCTGCTTCACCAGTACGGCCCCTACGGCGAGGACGCCACCGCACGCTGCGTACCCTGCCTGCTGGCGTGGGGGGGTCCCCGGACGGAACGCCGCGAGTACACACACGCAACCGAGCAGCACGAGAGGTACCGCGATCAGCTCCCCATCCACCTCGGCGGTCCCAAGGAGCTGAGATGACATCAGAGCCGCTGCGACGAAAGCGGACCACCTGGCCCCGCGCAGTGCACCTACCAACCATCCCGCCCAGCCGGCAGCCACGACCATCACGGCGGCCAGGCCAACCCCCATAAGTCGCAATGCAGGGACTCCCCCAAGCGCGTCAGCGAGGCGAAAGAAGGCAAGCAGAAGCGGCGGTCTATCCACAAAGTAGTTGCCGTACGGGAACGGTCCTCCCAGGCCCCAATGCCGTGCCACGAGGAGGTAGCCACCCTCGTCGGGGTACACGGGGACACCGAGGAAGAGCAACCGCACAGCCGTTGCGAGGACCACAGCGGCGGCGATGCTCATCATCGGCTCGGAGCCACGGCACCACGCCAGCAGTCGGGAGGCTCGATCGGGGACCGGCTCGGCCGCTTCCGTCGAGAGAACTGCCCTATCGGCCATTCTCGAGCGGCCCCTGTCCTGGTCCGGAGCAGCAGAGTCGTCGGACCTCTGAGCCGTTGACTCTCCGCCGCCCGCTGCAGGATGGGTCGCTCGTCGACGTCGTGCCGACTGTCACGCCTGTGTCGACTCCTGATGCGCGACGGGGCTCGCCCCAGTGTCCGGCTGGGTCGGCGCGGACCCTGCCGCGGACTTGCTTTCGCGCGCGAGGAACGCTCCAAGCTCTTGGATGGTGCTCATCAGCGGAGCCGGGAACACAACCGTGGTGTTCTTGTCCACACCGAGCTCCACGAGGGTCTGGAGGTTCCGCAGCTGGAGCGCCACCGGGTGTCGCATCATGATGTCGGAGGCCGTGCCGAGCGCATCGGCAGCCAACGCCTCTCCCTCGGCGGCGATGATCTTCGCGCGCTTCTCTCGCTCGGCCTCGGCCTGACGGGCCATGGCACGCTTCATGCTGTCCGGTAGCTGAATGTCCTTGAGCTCCACCAAGGTGACCTCGACACCCCAGTCCAGGGTCTGCACGTCGAGGATCTGGCGGATGTCGAGGTTGATCTGGTCGGTCTCGGACAATGTCTCGTCGAGGGTGTGCTGACCGACGACCTTGCGCAGCGTGGTCTGCGAGATCTGGTCGATGGCCGCTTCGACGTTCTCGATGGCGACCACCGATCTCGTAGCGTCGACGACCCGGTAGTACGCGACCGCGGAGACGTCGACACTCACGTTGTCCTTCGTGATGATGCCCTGCGACTCGATGGGGCGCGTGACGATCCGCAGCGAGACCTTCCGAAGCACATCAACGATGGGGATGATCGCGTGGAAGCCGGGCTTGCGAACGCCCACGACGCGTCCGAGGCGGAAGAGCACCCCTTCCTGGTACTGCTGCACGATGCGGGTGGCGAGCAGAAGTACGAGGACCACGAGGACGACAACGACGACAAGGACGACCAACAAGCCTGCCACGGCTCCTCCTGCAACGATCGACTGTGAGCGCACCGAGACTCGGTCGCCACCCTCATTGTGCTCCCTGCGAGAGCCCGGCCGTCTCGAGCGCGCTCGGGCGCGGGCGGCTGTTTGCCTGTTTCGACGTTGGGTACAACCCGCTCGCGAAGGCGAACGTGCGCAATCACCGGGTCTCGGCCGCCTGGTGTTGTCGGGAAGCCGTCGCGCCGTCAGGCGACAGGCTGCCGAGCAGAGCGCAGAGCGGACCACCGGCGGCACGGCCCGTCGAAGGGATTGAGATGGCGAACCTGAGTCGCTTACCATCCCCGGTCATCGACCAGTGGGAGTGGCAGTACGACGGCGTATGCCGGGGTGTCGACCCGGAGGTCTTCTTCCCACCGGAGTCAGAGCGCGGACCTGTCCGCCAGCGTAGGGAGACACAGGCCAAGGAGTACTGCGAGAACTGTCCCGTTCTCGCGCGCTGTCGTGAGCACGCCTTGGTAGTGCACGAGCCCTACGGCGTCTGGGGCGGACTGACCCCGCGCGAGCGTGACCGGATCCTTCACGGCGCGAATCCCTCGCCCACGGAGAGCTTCTCGGCCCGACCCGTGGCCGGTTGAGGCTTCACTCAGGCGCCAAAGACCGCAGGCCGGTGGGACATGTGCGCCCATCCGACGCGAGGCCGCCCTCGACCAGCGCGTTCACGACCAGAACACCTGCTGCACGACGGCATTCGCCCGGCGAACCACTCGTTTGTAGTCGTCAAACAGCCTGCTCGCGTCCCCTGCGCCGTAGCCACAGAGAAACGCAACCCCCACCCGGTCACGTGACTGGGTGGGCAGCGAGTCCGACGGCCTGCCCCTCACGAGCATCGAGGCGTTGCGGATCCGGCTCGCCAGTCGCCAGGCTCTGGCCAGGTCGTTCGCCTGGTCGGACTGAAGGAGCCCGGCCCCTACCGCGGCCCCGAGTGCGGCCGTCGTCCTCGTCGTACGAAGCGCCTGGTGCATGTGACCGAACCGCATCTGTAGCAGCTGCACCGTCCACTCCACATCCGCGATCCCACCCCTTCCCAGCTTCAGATGCGTTGCGGGGTCGGCTCCGCGTGGAAGGCGCTCTGCGTCGACTCTCGCCTTGATCCGGCGTACCTCCGCGACATCTGCCGGCGTCAGGCCTGCGGCCGGATACCGCAGGACGTCGACGAGCGCCATGAAGCCCTCGCCGAGCGCGGCGTCTCCGGCTACGGGACTCGCCCGCAGGAGGGCCTGCGCCTCCCACACCTTCGACCACCGCGCGTAGTAGACGCCGTACGACGCCAGGGTGCGGACGAGCGGACCCTGGCGGCCCTCCGGGCGCAGGTCGGCGTCCAAGGTCAACGGCGGGTCTGCTCCTGGAAGAGCGAGCAGTCGCCGCATCTCGTTCGCCACGGCGAACGCGAAGTCGTGCGCGTCCTTCTCGTCGGCTCCCTGGACGGGCTGATGGACGAAGAGCACATCCGCGTCACTCGCGTACGACATCTCATGACCACCGAGGCGACCGAGCGCGATGACCGCGATGCGGGTGGGCAGGTCGTCGCGTCGCTCGCCGGCGACGATGCCCTGCGCTGCGATGAGACCCCCCTCGAGCGTGGCGCGGGCCACGTCGCTCAGAGCTGCTCCGACCGCTTCGACGTCGAGCAGTCCGAAGATGTCGGCGGCAGCCACCCGGAAGAGCTCCCGACGCCGGACACCTCTGACAGCCGCGATCGCATCAGCTGGTTCGGTGTGCCGGGCAGCGGCGCTGCTGGCCTCCGCGACAAGCGAGTCAACGGGTCTGGGTGACAGCTCGTGCTCGTGGGCAAGCAGCCCCGTCGCCTCCGGGGCTCTCATGAGCAGGTCGGTGGCGTAGCGACTGGTCGCCAGCAGGTGGGCCAGTCGGTCGGCAGCGATTCCCTCGTCACGCAGCATCCGCAGATACCAATGGCTCGCTCCGAGTGACTCGCTCAGCTTGACGAAACCGAGCAGGCCGGCGTCCGGGTCGGGCGCGTCGGCGAACCAGCCGAGCATCGCCGGTAGAAGCGTGCGCTGGATGGCAGCGCGCCGCGATACCCCGGCCGTCAACGCCTCGAGGTGACGCAGCGCCGCCGCGGGATCGGCGTACCCCAGCGCCTCCAACCGCTCAAGCGCAGCGGTCGTCGTGAGACGAATCTCGCCGCTCGGGAGCGCTGCAACGGCTTCCAGCAGCGGCCGGTAGAAAAGCTTCTCGTGAAGTCGCCGTGCCTCGCGGGCGTGTTGCCGCCACTCCTCGTCCAGAGCGCGGGATGAGTCCACCATCTTGCCGAGCGACCGCCCCAATGCGCGCAGCGCGTCAGGGTCACTGGGCATCGTGTGCGTCCGACGCAGCTGGCTGAGCTGGAGGCGATGCTCGAGCAACCGCAGGAAACGATACGCAGCGGACAGTGACGCACCGTCGTCTCGACCGACGTAACCCCCGGCGGTCAGGGACTCGAGAGCCTTGAGCGTGTTGGGTGACCGGACGGCCTCGTCGGAGCGGCCGTGCACGAGCTGCAGCAGCTGGACGGCGAACTCGATGTCGCGCAGGCCACCCGGCCCGAGCTTGATCTGACGGTCCACCGTCTTGGCCGGGAGGTTGTCGACGACCCTGCGCCGCATCGACCGTACGTCGGACACGAAGTCGGTACGGTCCGCCGCAGACCAGACGTAAGGACCGACCATGTGCATGTAACGCTCACCGAGGTCCTGGTCACCAGCGATGGGCCGGGCCTTCAACAAGGCCTGGAACTCCCAGGTCTTCGCCCAACGCCGGTAATATGCAGCGTGGCTGGCGAGCGTCCGGACGAGCGGACCCGATCGTCCCTCCGGCCGAAGGCCCGCGTCGACCGGCCACAGGGTCCCTTCACCCGTGTGGTCGGAGCAGATCCGCATCAACGCAGCGGCGACGGCCATGGCCGCGCGTAGGGCCCGCGTCTCGTCAGCGTCGGCGACGGCCTCTGCGACGAAGATCACGTCGACATCGCTGACATAGTTCAGTTCCCGCCCACCGCACTTGCCCATCGCGATGACCGCGAGTCGGGTGAGACGTGCGATATCCCCCACCTCGGCGGCGGCCATGGCAAGCGCCGCCTTGATCGCTCCCGCCGCAAGGTCCGCCAGCTCCGCGGCCGCGTCGTCGACCGGGAGGTGAAGGCTCAGGTCACGAACCGCGAGGCGCATGAGCAGTCGACGATAGGTGCGTCGAAGCTCGTCGCGGTCCCTTGCCTCGCACAAGGTGCTCGCTAGCTTCGCCGCCGTCGGTGTGGACAGCGCCAGTTGCGGGTCTGCGAGTTCGTGCCAGTCGCCGGGGTGCGACGCGAGATGGTCACCCATCGCCACGCTTGCTCCCAGCAAGAGGCCGAGGCGTCGGCCCAGCTCGGCGTCGTCGCGCAGGGAGGCCCTCAGCTCTTCGGCGTCATCGCCGCAGGCGGAGACGAGGCGCGACAACGAGTGCATCGCGAGATCCGGGTCTGCCCCGGCGGCGACGCTCGCCAGCAGTCCCGGGCTCATGACCTCTATGCGGGACCAGTCCCGCGTAGCCGTCGAAACGGACGCGAAACCGAGTCGTGCGAGCCGACCCTCGGCTGTCGACCGCCCGCTGCTCACGATATGGCGACGGGCGATGCCACCATGCGGACCCAGCGCCTGGCCAGGACCGCCCAGTCGCGTTGAAGCTCGGCCTCCGCGGACAGCAGCTGAGCTGCAACCGCGGCGAGATCCAGTCCGGTGCCGTCCACCGGTTGTGGAGCGGCGGCGATCCAACCGTCGAAGATCGCCGCCGACGCCTCCGGATGGAACTGCACTCCCCATGCGCGCGGTCCGTAGCGGGCCGCCTGGATGGACCCGTCGGGCGCCGTCGCCAGCTGCGTCGCAGCCGCGGGCAACCTGGACACGATGTCGACGTTCCACTGGAGGCTGCGGGCACCGTCCGAGATGACCGACGTCAGCTCGTCGGCGCGGCCCGCCGCCGTGAGGCGCACGGGGGTCAAGCCGATCGCCCTACCCTGCGGGTTGACGGTCACCTCACCGCCGAGTGAGACAGCTGCGAGCTGGTGGCCGAGGCATATTCCGAGGAACCAGGTGCCGCTCGTGACAGCGTGGGCGATCAGCGCCTTGGTCGGGGTGAGCCACGGCGACGTCGCATCGTCATTGGCCCCCATCTCTCCCCCGAGCACCACGAGGCCGTCGTATTCGTCGAGGTCCACGGGGATGGCCTCGTCGCGGTACCCGCAGATCACGTCGAGCTCGGCGCCGTCCTCGACCAGCCATTCACCGAACCAGGCCGGCGGGCAGTCATCTTCGTGCTGGATGGCCAGCAGGCGTGGTGCTGTCACAACGCCGAGGCTACCAACGGCTGATCGCGTCGGAGTCGCTCACATGATCGGCAGCATCCGAGCGCGCTCGAACTCTGTCACCTGCTGGCGGTACTCGTCCCACTCGGACTTCTTGTTGCGGAGGAAGAAGTCGAAGACATGCTCACCGAGAGTTTCTGCGACCAGTTCCGACCGCTCCATCACCGTGACGGCGTCGTGGAGGTTCTGCGGGAGGGGTGCGATGCCCATGGCCCGTCGCTCAGGCTCGGTGAGCGACCAGACATCGTCCTCGGCGCCGGCTGGAAGCTCGTAGCCTTCGTCGATCCCCTTCATGCCGGCAGCGAGCATGACGGCGAAGGCGAGGTACGGGTTGGCGGCGCTGTCGACCGACCGCAGCTCGACTCGTGTCGAGTTGCTCTTCGTGGGCTTGTACATCGGGACCCTGACGAGAGCCGAGCGGTTGTTGTGGCCCCAGCAGATGTACGACGGCGCCTCTCCCCCGCCCGCCAGCCGCTTGTACGAGTTGACCCACTGGTTGGTCACCGCGGTGATCTCGGCCGCATGGGTCAGCAATCCAGCGATGAACGCCCGCCCGGTCTTCGACAGGTGGTAGTCGGCGCTGGCGTCGAAGAAGGTGTTCTGGTCGCCCTCGAAAAGCGATAGGTGGGTATGCATGCCCGATCCCGGGAACTCCGTATACGGCTTGGGCATAAAGGACGCGAAGACGCCCTGGTCGAGCGCGACCTCTCTCACGACGACCCGAAACGTCATGATGTTGTCGGCGGTGCTCAGCGCATCGGCATACCGGAGGTCGATCTCCTGCTGCCCCGGCCCACCCTCGTGATGGCTGAACTCGACGGAGATACCCATCGACTCGAGCATGGTGATCGCCTCACGCCGGAAGTTGTGCGCGAGGCTCTGCGACGTGTGGTCGAAGTAACCGCTGCGGTCGACAGGCTCAGGGCGGGTACCGTCGGCCGGCCGGTCCTTGAACAGGTAGAACTCGATCTCCGGATGGGTGTAGAAGGTGAAACCGCGGTCGGCCGCCGAGCTCAGCGTGCGCTTCAGCACGTAGCGCGGGTCGGCGTAGGACGCTGACCCGTCGGGCATCACGATGTCGCAGAACATCCGGGCCGTCGAAGGGCCCTCGCCGCGCCAGGGGAGCAGCTGGAAGGTCGAGGGGTCGGGCTTGGCGAGCATGTCGGCCTCGTAGACGCGCGCGAAGCCCTCGATCGCCGAGCCGTCGAACCCGATCCCCTCACTGAAGGCGCTCTCCAGCTCCGCCGGCGCGACAGCCACCGACTTGAGCGAGCCCAGCACGTCGGTGAACCAGAGTCGCACGAACCGGACGTCGCGCTCCTCGAGCGCGCGGAGCACGAAGTCTTCCTGCTTACCCATGCCGTCCATCTTGCCGCCTGACCGCCCCACCGGGTAGCAGATCGGACTTCGCCGGGCCCTGAGGTCGGGGAGCGAGTGCGGCCGTCGGCGTAACGAGCCGCGTCCCGAGAGTGTGCCGCCCTCGGAAACGCCGGCGCATTAGGCTCGACACGTGCCGCAGCTTCGACTTGCCCTGGCTCAGGTCAACCCCACCGTGGGAGACCTGGCCGGCAACGCCGCCCTGGTCCTGGAGTCGGCCGCCGCTGCCGCCGTGCGAGGGGCCCATCTGGTCGTGCTGCCCGAGATGGTGCTCACCGGCTACCCCATCGAGGACCTGGCCCTGCGTGCGTCGTTCGTCGACGCGTCGCGCAGTGCCGTCACCCGACTGGCGAGCGATCTCGAGGAGCGCGGCCTCGGAGACCTCACCGTGGTCGTGGGCCACCTCGACCGCGCCGTCGACGTGGCCGCGAAGCTCGGTCAACCCGAGGGTCTCCCGCAGAACTGCGTCGCGGTCATCAACCGTGGCGCCGTCGTGGCCAGGCAGGCCAAGCACCATCTCTGGAACTACGGAGTCGGTGACGAGATGCGGAACTTCGTGCCCGGCGACGTCATCCAGGTCGTTCAGGTGCATGGGGTGGACGTGGCGATCGCCATCTGCGAAGACCTGTGGCAGGACGGGCCTTCGGCGGCCGCGGACGCGGTAGGGGCCGGCCTCCTCGTCGTGCCGAACGGGTCGCCGTACGAGCGCAACAAGGACGATGTTCGCCTCGAGCTGTGTAGCCGCCGGGCTCGCGAGGGAGCGTGCGCGCTCGCCTATGTGAATCTCGTGGGCGGCCAGGACGAGCTCGTCTTCGACGGTGACTCGCTGGTCGTCGACGCGGAGGGGCAGCTCGTCGCGCGGGCTGCCCAGTTCGAGCCTGAGCTGCTCGTCGTCGATCTCGACCTGCCGACGGCGACCGAGCAGATGCCCGACCCCGACACCCGCTTCTTCGGTCTCCGGGTAGAGCGCACCGTGGCGTCTGGCGAGCCGTTGCCGCCCTACGAGCCGCTCACTCCCCAGCTGGCCGACCGTCTCGACGACCTCGGCGAGATCTACGCTGCGCTTGTCACGGGGCTGCGAGACTATGTCGCCAAGAACGGTTTCCAGTCCGTGCTCTTGGGTCTGTCTGGCGGAATCGACTCGACCCTGGTCGGGGTGATCGCCTGTGACGCTCTCGGGGCTCACCGCGTGTGCGGCGTCTCGAACCCCAGCGAGTGGTCGACCGAGCACTCCAGGACCGACGCTGCCGAGCTCGCCCGGCGGACAGGTCTGAACCTCGAGACCTTGCCCATCGCCGCGATCGTCGATGCCTTCGACAGCGTCGTCAAGATCGACGGCCTGGCGGAGGAGAATCTTCAGGCCCGTGTTCGCGCCGTCATCTGGATGGCGCTCTCCAACCAGCACGGCCACCTGGTCCTGGCCTGCGGCAACAAGAGTGAGCTGGCGACCGGATACTCCACCATCTACGGTGATGCTGTCGGGGGGTACGCGCCGATCAAGGACGTGCCGAAGACGCTGGTATGGCGGCTCGCAAGCTGGCGCAACGCGGAGGCCACGCGGCGAGGTGAGCAACCGCCGATCCCCGAGAACACCATCTCGAAACCACCTTCTGCCGAGCTCCGGCCGGGTCAGCTCGACTCGGACTCGCTGCCGCCGTACGAGCTGCTCGACGCGGTGCTCGACGCCTACGTAGAGCGCGACGAGGGTTCGGCGGACCTTGTGGCGGAGGGGTTCGACCCGGTGCTCGTGGAGCGCGTCATCAGCCTGGTGGACCGGGCGGAGTTCAAGCGCAGGCAGTTCCCCACCGGGCCGAAGATCTCGGCCCGGAACTTCGGGCGTGACCGCCGGGTGCCGATCACCAACCGGTGGCGGGAGCAGCTACCCGGCACCTAGCCCCGCTCCGCCCAAAGGGCGCTAATGTCCCCTCGAGCGGGCGCTAATGTCCCGCCGAAAGGGCGGAAATGCCCCTCCACCGGCGTCTCGCCAACCCGGTCCGACTGGCCTTGGTCTCTCTGCCAGAGTTGCCCTATGGACATTCCGATATCGCCGCCCCCGCTGACTCCCGTCGACGAATCCTGGGACCGCGCGCTCGCGGTCGTCGCCCACCCCGACGACCTCGAATTCGGGACTGCCGCCGCCATCGCCCGCTGGACCGGGCAGGGCAAGCACATTGCCTACGTCATGGTGACCAGCGGTGAAGCCGGTATCGACGGGTTACCACCCGACGAATGCCGCATCATCCGGGAGGCCGAGCAGGTCGAATCCGCCCGCCTGGTGGGCGTGGACGATGTGGAGTTTCTCGGCTTTCAGGACGGGGTCCTCGAGTACGGCGTACCCCTTCGCGCAGCGGTCGCTGAAGTGGTCCGCCGGCATCGTCCTGAGATAGTCATCACCGGCAACTTCAGAGACACCTTCGGGGGCACGAACCTGAATCAGGCCGATCACATCGCTGTCGGCAGGGCAGTCCTCGATGCGGTTCGAGACGCCGGCAACCGGTGGGTCTTCAACGACCAGCTCGCTGACGGGCTGGAACCGTGGGGAGGTGTCCGAGAGGTCTGGGCTGCCGGCTCACCATTGGCCGGCCACGGTGTCGACACCACCGGCACGTTCGACATGGGAGTGGCTTCGCTTGCTGCTCATTCGGCGTACATCGACGGCCTCGGCTGGCCGGACTTCGACCCCTCAGAGTTCCTCGAGGGAATCGCGCGCGCGACCGGGCCCCGGATGGGTACGGCGATGGCGACCTCCTTCGAGAGGTTTCCGATGGGGTGGGGCAACTGACGCACCAATGGAGGTGACATTTGCGCCCTCCCGGCGACGCGTGTTCGCCCTCTTGGCAGCGCATTTGTGTTATTTAGGCGGGAATCTCCGCCCGGTCGGCGGGCGGTTAGCGCCCTCGGCGAGAACGGGCGGCGGGCCGGACGTGACGGAGCCGACAGCCCTTTGACGTCGCCTTGGGTGTGGCATCGTGCCAGGCTGGGCCAGGGCTGCCGTGCGCCGGGGCCCTGAGATCCGTGGACTCCACCGGGAGCTGCGAGAGCGAGAACCGAGGAACAGCGATGAGCGAGACGAGTGCGCCGTACGGCGGCGGGCCGCAGGCCCCCCGAGTCACGTCAGAGGTCATGCGGATCCGTACCCATCACCTCCTCGAGATGAAGCAACGTGGCGAGAAGTGGGCGATGCTGACGGCATACGAGCAGTACGCCGCCCAGACGTTCGACGAGGCAGGTATCCCTGTCCTGCTGGTCGGGGACTCGGCCAGCAACAACGTCTACGGCTACGAGTCCTCGCTACCGGTCACGGTCGACGAGCTGATCCCCCTGGCACGGGCGGTTGCCCGGTCTGTCCGTCGAGCTCTCGTCGTGGCCGACCTGCCTTTCGGGTCGTATCAGGCGTCACCCCGGCAGGCGTTCGACACTGCGGTGCGGTTCATGAAGGAGGCTGGGGCCCACGCGGTCAAGCTCGAAGGCGGTATGCCGGTGGTACCGCAGGTCGAGCTTCTGACGACTGGTGGGATCCCTGTGATGGCTCACATCGGGTTCACGCCACAGTCGGAGCACGGGCTCGGCGGCTACCGGGTGCAAGGGCGCGGTGACCAGGGTCGGCAACTGGTCGAATCGGCACTAGCCCTTCAGCAGGCAGGAGCCTTCTCCGTAGTGATGGAGATGGTGCCCGGTGACGTCGCCGCTGAGGTGACGGAACGGCTCGACATACCCACGATCGGGATAGGGGCGGGGGCAGGCTGCGACGCTCAGGTTCTGGTCTGGCAGGACATGGCCGGCCTTCGCACCGGCGGCCGGTTGCCTCGCTTCGTCAAGCAGTTCGCCGATCTGCACTCGGTACTCCTCGGAGCCGCGGAAGAGTTCGCCGCTGAAGTGGCCGCAGGCACGTTTCCTGGCCCCGAGCACACGTTCTGACGCGTCCACAGGGCTCGGACGCCTGCCCGAGCCCTTGAAGGCTCACGTGAGGGTGCAGATCCGCCTCAGTTCTCGTTCCAGGCGGGGTCGTTGTCCCAGTCCTCGTTCCGCTGCCTCACCTTCTCCAAGGCGCGCTCGGCCTCGTCTCGTGTCTGGTACGGGCCGAGGCGGTCCGCAGCCTTGCACCCGTCCCCGCCCTCGACGGTCTTGTGCTCCAGGCAGTAGTAGTAGCTGTCTTCCATGCGGTCCTCCTCAGGGCGGCCGCCGCCGCCGCAGGCCGCTATGACGACCCTCACCGCTCATCGTGCCCCATGAGCGCGGAAACTACACTGACAGGATGACTGCCTTGACGGCCGGCGTCATCTCTCCGGAGCGGCCGGTACCCGCTGCGATCGAGCGACCGGAGTATGTCGGCAAGCCCTCGCCGCGCCTCCACACCGACGGCGACGTACAGCCCGCTGAGGTCGTCGCCAAGATGCGAATAGCAAGCCAGATCGCTGCTCGGGCGATGCGCGAGGCCGCTGACGTGATAGCACCCGGCGTCACGACGGACGAGGTCGACCGGGTCGGGCACGAGTTCCTCTGTGACCACGGCGCATACCCGTCGACGCTGGGCTACAAGGGGTTTCCCAAGTCGCTGTGCACGTCTGTCAACGAGTGCATCTGCCACGGCATCCCCGACTCCCGGCGCCTCGAGGACGGCGACATCTGCAACATCGACATCACGGCCTATATCGGCGGCGTCCATGGTGACACGAACGCGACGTTCCTCTGCGGAGATGTAGACGACGAGAGCCGCCTGCTCGTCGAGCGCACCAGAGAGTCACTCAGCCGAGCCATCAGAGCGGTAAGGCCGGGGCGGCAGGTCAACGTCATCGGCCGAGTCATCGAGTCGTACGCCAAGCGCTTCGGCTACGGCGTGGTGACCGACTTCACCGGCCACGGGGTCAACACGTCTTTTCACTCAGGGCTGATCATTCCTCACTATGACGACCCGCGGTTCGACACCGTCATCCAGACAGGTATGACGTTCACCATCGAGCCGATGCTTACCTTAGGCACAATCGAGTGGGACATGTGGGACGACGGTTGGACCGTCGTCACCAGGGACGGGCGTCGCAGCGCGCAGTTCGAGCACACGTTGGTGGTGACCGAAAGCGGCGCGGAGGTTCTTACCCTGCCGTGAGCGGCCCCGGACCGCTGTATCCGGCCCGCGACCCGCGAGCGTCCTGCGTCGAGATCGCCGGAGTCAGCTCGCCTTCCCTGAGGTGCTGTCGGGCGCCTCGGTGACCTTCTGGGCTGCCCCCTTCTCGGTCGTCTCGCCTTCGGTCTCGAGCGCGCCGGAGTTCGTCTCGAGGTGCGCCCGGATGAACCAGTGGAACTGCTCGAGCTCGGCTGTCTGACCAATGAGCATGTCCTCGGTGATCGGGTCGATCTTGCCCACCTTCTCGATCGCCGTGCGGTGGTCGGCGATCACACCGTCGTACACGATGTCGAGTGCCGCAAGGTGCTCTTCGCAGCTCGCCCGGCCGAGCGAGTAGTCGTCCCAGGACCGGTCCTTGACGATGGCGCCGGGGGTACCGATCGGGGCCACCCCCATCGTAGCCATCCGCTCTGCGGTGGTGTCCACAGCGGCGCGTACGGCGTCGATCTGCGGGTCGAGCATCTCGTGCACGCCGATGAAGTCACGGCCGATGACGTTCCAGTGGGCGTGCTTCAGGGTGAGCTGCAGATCGTTGAGCGCATGCAGTCGGTCCTGGAGGGCTGCGGCCACCCCGTGGCCGTCTTCGAGGCTCAGACCAGGGACGGTGTACTTGCCTTCAGTGGATGTCATCGCATTCATGTCCTTTACGTTAGCCGCGTCCGGGAGCCCGAACGAGCCGGGTCCTGGATCACGGGTGGTGGGTTGATGTAGGTATGTACTGTCTGGTGGGTGCCGTCCCTCAGACGCGTCGGTACCACGGGGAGGCCATGCGACCCGTCACGGTCCAGTCTCTTGAGCAGATCGGCCAGCCCTCCGTCCGCACGCCCGCTCGTGCGGCCGCTCGTCGTCACGCTCACGTCACAGGTGCGCGCGATCCGGTAGCCCGAGGCCGCCAGGGTGTCGACCAGCTGCTGGTCCTCGCCGTGCGGAGTGTCCGGGAAGCCACCCACTGCCAGGTACGCGTCGGACCTGACGGCAAGGTTCGCGCCGTAGACGTGGTCGTGCTCGTCGCCCGGCAGCCCAGGGTGGAGCTTGGCCCTGAGCAGACGGTTGTATGCGTGAAGACCCGAAACGCCTCCCCGCCACTCGTCCAGCCGTGCGAGACCGACCACCGAAGCCGCGTCGAACCGGTGGGCGACCGCGAGGATGCTCGAAATCCAGTCCTCGCCGACGACGGTATCCGCATCGGTCGAGAGCACCCACGACACGTCCGTCGAGCCGAGCAGCGCCAGCCCGGTCCGGGCTGCTCGGTCTCGGGCGTGGCCGACCGTCAAGGCGTCGTCGACCACCACGTCGCCGGTCAGACCCAGCCGGCGCATGCTGCGCGCCGCGACGTCCGCGGTCTCGTCGCTGCACCGCTGGGCCGTGACGACGACGACGACCTGGCCCACGACCCCACGGCGGCGAGCGAGGCGCACCGTACCGCTGAGGCTCGCCAGGCACGAGGAGACGAGGTCGGCCTCGTCCCGCGCCGGCAGGGCGATCGCGATGTCCGGACTCACGGTCATGTGCCCAGCAGCCGCTGAGTCGCAACGGCGGCGGCGCCGAGCCGAGTGGCCTCGGAATCGAGGTGATGCTGGCGGACGTAGATGGCGAGGTCGCAGAGCACACGAGCCAGCCGCGCATTCGTGCTGAGGCCAGCAGGACCCACGATGAGCGGCGCGTGCTCCAGGACGGTGTCGCAGCTCAGCACCACAGCGGTGCGGGCCATGCTGATCTCAGCCGCGACATCGTCCTGCTTCAGCCCCGTGAGCCTGGCTGCGGTCGACGACACGGCCAGCTCAGCGGTCCAGACCGCCTGCTCCATGAGGCCCAGCCGCAGTTCTTGGTGAGCTGTGGGCGTGAACTCGCGCAACCCGGCTGCTACCGCTTCTACGACGTGTCTGGCACCTCCTGCCCAGACTGCCGCCACACCCAGCCCTCCCACCACGAACCCGGGACGGGACAGGTAGAAGTCGGCGTCTCCGACCTGGGCTGTCCCGGGGACCCCCGCGTCCACCCGTACGGTGAAGGACCGCGCAGCGTCCATCGCCGTCGTGTTCCAGCTCGTGAGATCGGGGTCGACCTGGTCGGCGGCGATGTCGAGCAGGAGGTGGTGGTCGGCGTCGAGCCGGGCGGACACGAGCGCTCGGTCGATGAGACCTATTCCAGAGGCGAAGCGGAGGACGCCGTCGAGCGTCCAACCGCGTGGTGAGGCCGTCACCGTGAGCCCGGTACCCGCCGAGCGCGAGGCCCATACTCCGTAGACACCTGCGCCGGGACGAGCGCCGGCCTGGTCCGCGATCCGCATCGCGTCTGCATGACCTTCGACCAGCCTGGCCAGGCACAGGTCGACCCGGGCTACGTCGCGGAGTGTCGCGAAGAGCTCGACCAGAGGCCCTGTCCACACATTCTCGCCGGCGGCCACGACAGCGTTGAGGATCTCTCGCATCTCCGAAGGCGAGGAGCGCAGGTTCGCGGTGTCGATCGTCGCGAGTAACCCCGCAATCGCGGTCACGCCACTGCCTCGTAGATGTCGAGAAGGAAGTCCTGGTCGACGTGGGTGACCAGCTTGGCAGCTCCTCGGTCCCGGGCCGCGCGGGCAAGACGTGTCTGCATCTCCGGTCCCGACACCAGGGTGTCATGCGGGTGATGGGCCCAGTGCATCGCAACCAGATGCCCCCCACGCTCGACCGACGACCAGAGCGCGTCGAGGGCCGGACCCAGGTCGGGTACGTAGTACAGGAACTCCGCCACGAGCACGAGCTCGACCGGCCCGGCGAGCGGTACGTCGGGGAGTGCCGACTGGAGACACTGCACATGCCGGAGCTGACGGCAGCGGCGGCGGGCTTCCTCGATCGCGACCTTGGACGAGTCACTCGCGACGAGGGCGTCGACGCGCGACGACAGGGCAACCGAGGTGAAGCCCGGCCCGCAGCCAGGCTCCCACGCGGACGCATAGTGCTCGAGCGGCAGCGATGCCATCAGTACCGCCAGCTTGCGCCTCTCGTACCACGACGACCCAACCCGCCAAGGGTCGGCGTCCGCGGCGTACATGGCGTCGAAGTCGGGTGGGTTGCGAGAGGGTCGGCTCGGCTGCGTCATACGGTGACCAAGATCTCCGTGGTCCACTGCACGACCGACGGGGGCAGAACTGGTTCGACGTCGTCCATGAGAGGTTCGGTCTGGCTGCTGTAGCACTGCAGGGCGACCTGCCGGGCCGCCTCGGCGTCGGTGTCGTTCCTCATCGGCTGAAGCGAGTGACCCCGGACGGCCGGACCGGCCGGGTCCAACCAGTGCGGGGCCCAGACGGGATACGCACTGACGCGACAGCCGGTTGCCGCGGCCGCCTCAGAGCAGGCCTTACCGACCGCCTGGTGGTCTGCATGCGGGTCGCGCCCCCAGACCGTGACCACCTGATCGGCGCCGACTCTTTCGATAGTCCTGATCACGACCGACCTGAGGGCGTCCGGGTGCTCGCCGAGCCGGCCGTCGGGCAGGCCGCCGACTGACCAGGACGCCGCGCCCAGTGCCAGGCAGGCCTCCGAGAACTCCGTGGCTCGTCGCGCGCCGAGGTGGTCGACGCTGCGACCGAGATGGTCCACGGCGGCCTCACCGGCTGAGAGCGAGAGGGCATGCACCGACACACCGGAGCGAGTCATCGACGCGATGGACGCGCCGAACCCCAGCGTCTCGTCGTCGGGATGAGCACCGACGACAAGCACCACATCACCTTCTCGAACGCCGAGACCTTCCCGAGGCGTAACGGCCAAGAGCCCCGCGAGCATGGTTGTCCACTGGCGCAGGTACACGGAGTCCGGCGTGACGGCGACGCGCGCCTCGGTCATCGAGCGGCCGACGCGGTACGGCGCGAGCGCTGGGCAGAGTTGGGGTCGCGCATGAGCATGCGCAGGACCGCCTTCTCGAGGTGCTCCTGGCGTCGCCTGGGTTCTTCAGGTGCGCGCTGGAGGGCGTGCGCGATCGTCGTCCCGTCCTCATACAGGTCGATCACGCGCGGGTCGATGTAGGAGTTGCGTGCGATCGTCGGGGTGTTCCCGAGATACTCCGACACCTCGACGACCGCCTTGCGGATGACCCGCTTGCGGCTGGTCTTCGAGGTGTCGGCCGAGGCGTTGTCGGCGAGTGAGGTGGCTGCGATGACGGTTGCGTGCCAGGTCCGGAAGTCCTTCGCCGTCACGTCAGCCTCGAAGACCTCCTGCAGGTAGGCGTTCACGTCGGCAGCCTGTACCGGGAACCAGTGGCGCCCGTTCTGGAACGACAGAAGACGGTCCCCTCCTCCGCGACGCCTCCGCAGCTGCTGAACGATGTCGTAGACCTCGGCGTCGTCGATCAGGATCTCGTGTTCGATGCCCGACTTGCCGACGAACGAGAAGAGGAGCGCGTCGCGTTGGCGGCGCACATGGCGACGCTCCAAGGTCGTCAGGCCATAGCTGCCGTGCTCGTCGGCGTACACGTCGCTGCCGATGCGGAAGTAACCGACGTCGATGAGCCGCACGGCCAGCCCCAGCACCCGCTCCTTCGTCAGCCCCTCGGAGTCGAGGTCTCCCTGCACGTGAAGCCTTGCCTTCGGTAGGACCTTCGCCATCTTGAGGATGCGGTCGAACTTGGCCTCGTCGCGCTTACGACGCCACTCGGGGTGGTACATGTACTGGCGCCGGCCGGCTGCGTCGGTGCCGACCACCTGGATGTGCCCGTTCGGGTAGGGGCAGATCCAGACGTCCTGCCAGGCCGGAGGGATGACGAGAGCCTTGATCCGCGCGACGTTCTCGGCAGGGAGCCGCTCCCCCGCGGCGTCGCGGTACACGAACCCCTGCCCGGAGCGTCTTCGCGTCCAGCCGATGTCGTTGGGGGAGACGTTGCGCAACCTCACCCAGGTCGTGTACCCCGATCAGCGACGGTTCACCGCGAGCGGCTCACCTGTCCCGCACGAACACGTCCAGTACACCGTTGGTATCCCCCACGACCAGTCCCGACGCCGGCGAGTCGAATGCCACAGTCTGGCCGTTCGCCGAAATCGTCGCATCGTCGCTTGGTGCCCCAGTGATCTGTTTCCCATTGGGGTGCACAGTGACCCGCTGGGTGAACCCGGTTGCCAGATCGCGAACGAACACATCAGACGTCAACCATCCGCATCCGCCTTTCGGACCACGGGAAACGCCCCTCCTCGAGGAGGGCACGCGTCCTTCACTGCGCGTATCCATCCTCGGCGGCGGTCCTTCTTGCCCAGGCAAGGTATGCGAGGTGCGGGCGAGCCGGCTCATAGGCCGGGTTCTGTTGGCGGCCGACCCTCGCGGGCCGACCCTGAGCAGCCATCCATCTAGGCGCCTCGTTGCCGAGACGCTCGTGCGACCTACCCGCAAGCTCGGGCGGGCCGCCCTTCGGGGACCGGTGCGGTCCCAACGCCTGCGCGGACTTCGGACCGAGGTCCTCGTCCTTCTTGGTCTTGCTCCAGGTGGGGTTTACCCAGCCGCCTCGGTCACCCGAGGCGCTGGTGGTCTCTTACACCACCGTTTCACCCTTACCCGCACTCCGACGAGTCGGAGCCGCTGGCGGTCTGTCTCTGTGGCACTGTCCCGCGGGTCACCCCGGGTGGGCGTTACCCACCACCTTGCCCTGCGGAGCCCGGACCTTCCTCGACCAGTCATCGTCTACGACGACGCCGACCGCGGCCGCCCGGCCGGCTCGCCCACGTTGGGAACTCTACCGCTCGACGCGCCGTAGGCCAGACACCGCCGGCTCAATGCGACGGAGAGCCCGATCAGGCAAGCTCGAAGACCACTTTGCGCGTGGTCACGTCCGCCTTGGTCAGAGTCACCCTGACCCTGTGTCCGAGCGGCAGGGAGCTGGCGGGCGCTACCACCTTCGCCTCGACCGCCGGGTCCTGGATCACGACGACTCCGTTCGCCGGGTCTCTGTCGTCGACATCCGTGACCACCCCTTCGAACGTCTGGCCCACGTGACCCGACAGCAGTCCGGCCTCCACCAGGTCGAGGACAGCCCGATCGAACGTGCGGGCGCGGCGGTTGGACTCCGCCATCTCAGCGGGAAGTTCGCGAAGCTTGGCGCGAACCCAGTCGGGGATGTCGGTACCCGCGCACAGAGATACGGCCACCTCTCCGGCGTACCGGTCACACAGACGCCGCAGCGGGGCGGTCACGTGGGCGTACTCGCTGGCGAGTGCCCCATGCTCGACGTGCTCGGGTACGCCCCCGTCGAAAGCGACGTACCCTGCGCCCCGGAACAGCGTCGTGCAGGCGACGAGCATCGCAGCACCAGCGGGTGTGTTGGGGTCGATCGTCCGCACGAAGTCCGGGTAGTCGAGCGCCTCGCTCCAGTCGAGACTGAGAGCGACGGCAGTACGGCGCAGCTTGGCCAGCGCCGAGTCCGACGCCGGCGGAAGGGTCCGCACGATGCCCTCCTCGCCGTACAGCATCAGCTCGGCGGCCTGCATACCCGTGAGCAGTGAGATCTGGGCGTTCCAGTCTTCGACCGGCAGCTTCTCCCGGTACTCGAGGGCCCACCCGGAGTCGGTCACCACGACCTCCTGCTCGGGCAACGGCAGGCTGATGCCGCCCCTCTCACGCTCCCGCGCCTGGCGTAGCCTCCCGACCTCCTCCAGCAGCACCATCACCTCGTCGGCGGTTCCCGCGTCGAGCTGGGCCTGCACGCCCGGATAGTCGAGCTGAGCACGGCTCTTGACCCGTGCACGCTCGACGTCGACCTTGGTGCCCTCGCCGCGCGAGTCGAGCTCGATCGACCACAGCAGTGCGGGCCGGACCTGATCGGGCAGCAGACTCGCGGCTCCTTCGGAGAGCACCGGCGGATGCAGCGCGATGCGATGGTCCGGCGCGTAGAGCGTCTGCCCACGACGGTGCGCCTCGAGATCCACGGGCCCGCCCGGCTCCACGAACGCGGCGACGTCGGCGATGGCGTACCGGACGCGGAACCCACCGCCTTCCCGACGTTCGATATGCAGGGCCTGATCGAGATCCTTGGAACCAGGCGGGTCGAGCGTCACGAACGGGATGTCGGTGCGGTCGAGCTGAGGAAGCTTGGAGTTGGCCGCGGCGTCGTTCGCCGCCGCCAACACGTCGACCGGAAAGTCCGGCGAGATGGCCAATTCTTCTTCGATGGAATGGATGCCGTCGACGAACCCGGCGTTGTCGCGGCTGGCTAGCCTGACGCTGAGTCGCGGCACGACAACGGTCCCCTTTCGGATTCCAAGATGGGGAACCACCCTATCGCCAGGGTCGCCTCAGCGAGGTCGCCCGCTCGCGCATAGGCACCCTGTCGACGGAGCATATTCGCCCTCTCGACGGGGCATTGGCGCCCTTCCGCGTCAGGGGAGGGCTGAGAACTGCCGCAGTGACGACGCCCCAGACGCATAGAAGCTGAGCGTCGTCAGGGAGGCCGGCGCGACCGACAGCTTGTTGACAACCTCCAGCGGGGCATCGAGGCAGTACCTCACCGACAGCTTGATCGGGTTGACGTGGCTCACCACGACCACCATCCTCCCCGCGTATGACGTCACAAGTCCGGCCAGCGCATTCTCGACCCTGCGCTGGACCTCGACGATCGACTCTCCTCCGGGCGGTGCGACGTCCATCGAGTTCTGCCATGCCTGCAGCTCCTCGGGCCACCCCTCCTCTACCTCCGACAGCGTGTGTCCGTCCCATTCACCAAAGCCCGCCTCGCGGAAGCCGTCCTCGACCACCACATCGAGGCCGAGGGCCGCGGCGACCTTGGACGCAGTGTTGCGGGTGCGTCGCATCGACGACGTGATGACCGCGCTTATCCCCTCTTCCCGCGCCAGCGCGCTCGCCGCCCTGCGAGCCTGGTCCCATCCCTCCGGTATGAGGCCAGGGTCGTCGCCTCCCGGGCCTGAGAACCGTCTGGCGACGGTATGGCGGGTGACGCCGTGCCTCAGGAGAACGACGGTCGTGGGCTCGCCCAAGGAACCGCTCCAGCCCAGTAGGGGGTTGCGGATCCGGCCCGACTGTCGAGGGGCGAACTCCGCATCGACCGCCACGGGAGACGGCGGCCCCATCGGGTCGAGTGTCGGGTCTCCCGACGATGGCGTCGAGGCTTCGACCGCACGCGCCGCGGTCATCACCTCATACACGGCTCCGCTCGCGGCGGCGTCCATGGCGAGGTTGGCAAGCCGGTCGGCATCACCGTTGAGATCACGCCGTACCCACGTCCAGCCGGTGCCAAAAGGCGCGAGGCGCTGAGCGGCGATGGCCAGCGGCCTCATGCCCGGAGCCTTGACCTTCCACCGGCCCGCCATCTGCTCGATGACGAGCTTGGAGTCCATCCGCACCTCGAGTTCGGCGTCCGGCGTGTGCTCGAGGTAGAGCTCGAGCCCGGCAATGAGCCCTCGGTACTCCGCGACGTTGTTCGTTGCACGGCCGATCGCCTCAGCTGCCTGCGCGATGACCTCTCCGGTATCGGCATCACGCAGCAACGCTCCGAACCCAGCTGGCCCAGGGTTGCCCCGCGAGCCGCCATCGGCCTCGACGATCACCCGTCGGTGTGTCATCGGAGAAGGTCAGATCCCCGACTCGGACGTGCGAACGAGGATCCGGTTGCACTCTTCGCACCTCAGCACCTCGTCACTCGGCGCCGTCGCCATCCTGGCAAGGTCGGCGGCGCCGACGTCGAGCTGACAGCCACCGCACCGCCGATGGTGCAGCGCGCCCGCTCCCACCCCTCCAAGCTGGGCCCTCAGCTTCTCGTAGAGCGCCAACAGGTCTGCCGGCATATCAGCCGCGAGCAGGTCGCGCTCGGCGCGTGCCTCACCCTGCATCGCGCCCACCTCGGCAACCGTCGCGTCGCGCCGCCGGGTCTGCTCGGCCGCGTTCGACTCGATCTCGGCGAGCTCCCGGCTGAGATCGGCCAGCTGTGACTGAGCGTCCTCCTGCCGCTCCATGACTTCGAGCTCTGAGTCTTCGAGATCGCTGATCCGGCGGTTGAGGGTCTGCATCTCGTGCTGCATGGCCTGGAGCTGCTTCGGATCCGAGACGAGGCCCCGGTCGATCCGCTCCTGGTTACGAGATCGGCGCCCCCGCACCTGCTCGACGTCGGCGTCGGCCTTACGTTGCTCTCGAGCCAGATCGTCCACCTCAGTCGTCAGCCGGCCGTGCCTGTCCGCGACGTCGGTACGGCGTTCGGCGAGCCGTCCGAGGATCTCGTGCTCGGGAAGCGTCCTCACCTTATGGTCCATCTGGTCGAGGCTCGCGTCGAGCTGTTGCAGATCCAACAGCCTCAGCTGCGCGAAGGGATCGGCTTTCAGCGGGAGCTCCTCATCGTGGTGCGGTTGTCTCGCCGGTTGTTCGGCCAGGAGCACGATAGTTCCACGGATCGGTGCATATCCGAGACACCTCCGACTCGACGGTCAGCCCGCTATGAGTCAGCTCGTCGGTGAGCGCCCCTCGCGCTACCGGCAGCCAAGTCCACTCGGCCGCCCAGTGGGGTACGTCGACGAGAGCCGGCGCGTCGTCGTGCTCACGGAACTCCGAGGCCGGATGATGGCGAAGGTCGGACGTTACATAGACGTCAGCGCCGCTTTGCCGGGCTTCGTCGAGCAAGAAGTCCCCGGCCCCACCCGCCAGCGCCACTGTGCCGACCCGTCGCCTCAGGTCGCCCGAAACGCGAGCTCCGACGGACGTCTGTGGAAGCGCGTCCGCCACGTGCTCCGCGAAGTCACCTAACGGAAGCGGCTCAGGCAGCCGCCCTAGCCGACCCGCCCCACGGTCAGACGCCCATCCGGCGAGCTCGAGCACGTCGAACGCCGGCACCTCGTACGGATGCACCGCCAGCAGGGCCTGCACGACGGCATCGCGGTGCTCTCGTGCGAGCACCATCTCGACTCGGGTCTCTCGGACCACCTCGACCACCCCGCGCTTCCCGACGGCTGGGTTTGCGGTCGGACCGGGCCGGAAGGTGCCTTCCCCGACGTTGGTGAAGGCGCATCTGTCGTATGCACCGACCGCACCGGCTCCAGCGGCTGAGAGAGCGTCGATCATGGTCTGGACGCTCCCCGCTGGCACGAACGTGACGATCTTGTCGAGCGGGTCGACCCTGTCTGAGACGAGCGGACGTACCTCATCCAGCCCGAGCGCAAGGGCCATGGACTCGGACACCCCACGTGGGGGCGAGTCGGCATTCGTGTGAGCGACGTACAGGCCGATGCCGTGCCTGATCAGGTCGTGGACGACTCGCCCCTTGGGTCGGTCCGCTCGCACCGAGCTCACCGGGCGCAACAGCAGAGGGTGGTGCACCACCAGCAGGTCGACTCGACCTTGTATCGCCTCGTTGACCACCGCCTGGACGGGGTCCACTGCGAAGAGCACCTTTCCGACTGACTGAGCGGGCTCGCCGACCACCAGGCCCACTGCGTCGCCGTCGACCGCCCCCGAGAGCGGGTACAGCCGCTCGAGCGCCCCGACCACGTCTCGTAGGGTCGCCTCGGCCGTCACGCGTGAAGCGTATCGGGCATGGGACGAGATACCCCGGGCGAGCGGGCGTCGCGCGATGAGCTGCCCTGGCAGGGGGCCCATGTGCTTTCGTCAGGGCAACAGGGCCGAGCAGAAGGTCTGTCCCTCGAACTGCGGGTGAGGACCCCGGATGTAGGCAACGGTGTCATCTGGGTTGAGGACGATCTGCCCTGCATCGCGAAGAACAAGTCCGTGGTCGCCGCGGATATGCGCGAACAGGCCTACCTCCCGGACCGAGCCGTCGGCGTAGACGAATGTCTGCCAGTGATCGCTCTTGTGGAGCGTGTGACCATTGGCGCTGATCGCGAAGGTGACAGTCCGGTGAACGTTCGCTCGCTTGAAGCTTCCGTCGGGGTTGAAGAACACCTCGAAGTGACCGCTCGCCTCCTCCTTGACGTCGAGGGCGAAGCCTTCGGAGGCGCAGTAGTCCGGATCGACGAAGCTGTCGGTGAAGGAGTAGGACCCGTGCTGCGGAGCGGCGGCTTCGGCGCCGTTCGCGGGGAGCAGGAGGACTACCAGGACTGTGGCTCCTATAACGAGGCACTGGACACCGCGACGCACCGGGCGAAGCTGGGGCATGGGCCGGTCTTCCGATTGTTCGAAGCCGGGGATCGCTCCTACCTTCCTCCCGGCGTCACGGAGAGTCAACGGAGTCTGGTCCCTGCAAGGGCGGGCATAGGAACGCCGCGGCGCTGTGCTCCAGCCCGGCCAGTGGGCGCAGCAGGGATCGAACCTGCGACGTCCTCCTTGTAAGGGAGGTGCTCTACCGCTGAGCTATACGCCCGTCGGGCCGGTTGCGACGCAGCCCTGAACAAGACAACGACCGCCAACGTCTCGGTTCGCTGGCGGTCGTGTCAGAGGTATTCGATCACCCCCACTGAGGAAAACGCCAGCATTTCCAGCAAGTTCATACGATTATCGCTTCAACTACTACGTACGGTGACGGTATCAGTGCAGAATGATGAGAGCGCGGCGCAAATCGTCCAAATCACGAGCGTCGGCCATCTCGTTCTGGACCTGCCAACGCACTATGCCGGCACGGTCGGTGACCACGGTCAGCCGCCCGGCACAGCCCCGCTTCTCGTTGAAGACGCCGTACCGGCGAGCCACCTCGCCGTGAGGCCAGAAGTCGCTCAGCAGCGAGAAGGTGTACCCGTCTCGGTCAGCGAAGGCTCGCAGCGAGTACATCGGGTCACACGAGATCGCCAACAGCTCGGTCGTCTCCCCGGAGAAGTCGCCTATCCGCTCACTGAGCTGCCGCATCTCGTCGGTACAGACGCTGCTGAAGGCGAAGGGGTAGAAGACCACCACGACGTCCTTGCGCGCCGCGAACGCTCTGAGCGACACCGATTCCCCGTGCTGGTTACGCAGGGTGAAGTCGGGAGCCGGGTCACCAACCTGGAGCGCCACCGTTGCCTCCGATACATCTGGCAGTCTCCTCAACCACCGAGTGTGTGGGCGTCATGGAGTGCGGTCAGCGACGCCCGGAGCGAACCGACTTCGGCGACACGAGCTTGGTCGCGGACCAGTGTGGCCCGGCGGCGAGGCTGGTGGTCGTCGAGAGACCGGCCGTCGGCGCTGCCTGGGCGATGTCGGATGCGTCGACGTAGTTTTCGCTGCCCACCTTCGGGGTGAGCAGCCAGATCATGCCCCCGTCGTTGAGGTCCGTGAGGGAGTCGACGAGACCATCGGCCAGGTCCCCGTCATCACTGCGCCACCAGAGTAGAACGGCGTCAACCACGTCGCCGTACCGGTCATCAACGAGCGCCGTCCCTACGGCTTCCTCGATGCCAGCGCGCAGGCCCTCGTCGATGTCGTCGTCCCAGCCCAGCTCCTGAACCACCATGCCGGCCTCGAACCCGAACCTGCCTACCGGTCCGGCGTCCGCGCCGCCCGCGGTCGCGCTCACCCGAGTCCCTCCTTGTAGCCCCAGTGTTGCCGTGCACCTCAACCTGTGCACCTCAACCTGTGCACCTCAACCTGTGCACCTCCGACGCAGGGTAGTCCACCGCGAACGCCGCAGTTGTGCAAGCCTTTCGCCGAATCTCGCCTGGCGCGATAGTCACGAGCTCACGTGAGTACGAGCGACATTGGTGCCAGGATGGGCTGAGGTGCGCGTATCCCGGGCATCGTCGACGAAGACCCGCCCTCCTTCAGCCGCCTCAGGCTGGGCGGCTGCAGGAAGAAGAGGATGCACGTGGCTTCCACGAATGAGCGTCCCCCGGTTATCCACGGGGGCCTGCCTACCCAGCTGCCGGACATCGATCCCGAGGAGACGCAGGAGTGGCTCGACTCCCTGGACGCCCTCCTCGACGAGAAGGGCAAGACGCGGGCCCGGTACGTCATGCTGAAGCTTCTTGAGCGTGCCAGGGAGAACCAGGTCGGAGTTCCCGCGCTGCGCAGTACGGACTACATCAACACCATCTCACCTGAGCGCGAGCCCTGGTTCCCGGGCGACGAGTACGTAGAGCGCCGCATCCGCGCCTTCATCCGGTGGAACGCCGCGGTCATGGTCTCGCGCGCGAACCGCAAGGGGCTCGAGGTAGGCGGCCACATCGCGACCTACCAGTCGTCGGCAAGCCTGTACGAGGTCGGCTTCAACCACTTCTTCCGCGGCAAGGACCACCGAGGCGGAGGTGACCAGATCTTCATCCAGGGGCATGCCTCCCCGGGTATCTATGCGCGCGCCTACCTCGAGGGCAGGCTCAGCGAGGACCAGCTCGACGCTTTCCGCCAGGAGGTGTCCAGGGGGCCTGGGAAGGGCCTGTCGTCGTACCCGCACCCGAGACTGATGCCGGACTTCTGGGAGTTCCCGACAGTATCGATGGGCCTGACCGCGCTCAACTCGATCTACCAGGCCCGCTTCAACCGTTACCTGCAGAACCGCGGCATCAAGGACACCAGCAACCAGCACGTGTGGGCCTTCCTCGGCGACGGCGAGATGGGCGAGCCGGAGTCGCTCGGAGCAATCGGGCTCGCGGCGCGTGAGGAGCTCGACAACCTGACCTTCGTCGTGAACTGCAATCTGCAGCAGCTCGATGGGCCGGTGCGCGGCAACGGCAAGATCATCCAGGAGCTCGAGTCGACCTTCCTCGGCGCCGGATGGAACGTCATCAAGGTGGTGTGGGGTCGAGAGTGGGACGAGCTGCTCGCCCGCGACGTCGACGGGGTCCTCGTCAACACGATGAACGCGACGCCCGACGGACAGTTCCAGACCTATTCGGTCGAGACCGGCGCCTACATCCGGGAGAGCTTCTTCGGCGGCGACCCCCGGCTGCGCAAGATGGTCGAGCACATCTCTGACGACGACATCCGAAAGCTACCCCGCGGCGGCCACGACTACCGCAAGGTGTACTCGGCTTTCAAGGCGGCGAGTGATCACGTCGGGCAGCCCACCGTGATCCTGGCGAAGACCATCAAGGGATGGACGATCCAGGCCCTCGAGGCCAGGAACGCGACCCACCAGATGAAGAAGCTCACGAAGAAGGACCTCAAGGAGTTCCGCGACCGGCTCTTCCTTCCGATCTCCGATGAGGACATCGACCGCGACGAGGTGGCACCGTTCTACCACCCGGGCAAGGACTCAGACGAGATCCAGTACATGATCGAGCGACGCCGCCAGCTCGGCGGCGGCCTGCCGGAGCGGCGCGTGAACCCGGTCACGCTGAAGCTGCCGGGCGACGAGATGTACTCCGAGCTCAAGCAGGGCTCGGGCAAGCAGGCCATCGCCACCACCATGGCCTTCGTGCGACTGCTGCGCGACCTGATGAAGGACCCCGAGATCGGACATCGCTTCGTCCCGATCGCGCCCGACGAGTTTCGTACGTTCGGCATGGACTCGATGTTCCCGACGGCGAAGATCTACTCACCGCACGGCCAGCTGTATGACTCGGTGGACCGCAAGATGCTGCTGACCTACAAGGAGTCGCAGAAGGGGCAGATGCTCCACGAGGGGATCAGCGAGCTCGGGGCGATGGGCTCCACCATCGCCGCGGGCACCGCCTATGCCACACACGGCGAGCCGATGATCCCGGTGTACCTCTTCTACTCCATGTTCGGCTTCCAACGCACCGGCGACTGGATGTGGGCACTCGGCGACATGCTCGGCCGAGGCTTCCTCGTCGGGGCCACCTCCGGCCGCACGACACTCACGGGCGAGGGGCTTCAGCACGCTGACGGGCACTCGCCACTCCTCGCTGCGACCAACCCGGCGTGCGTGTACTACGACCCGGCGTTCGCCTACGAGATCAGCCACATCGTGCAAGACGGTCTGCGACGCATGTACGGATCCACCGACGAGCACCCGCACGGTGAGGACGTCTTCTACTACCTGTCTGTGTACAACGAGCCTACCGTCCAGCTGGCCGAGCCCGAGGGCGTCGATGCCGAGGGCATCCTCCGCGGCATCCACCTCGTGAAGCCAGCAAGCACAGGCGACGGCGATGAGCGGCCGACGGTCCAGCTCCTCGCGTCGGGTGTGGCAGCACCCTGGGCCATCAAAGCCCAGCAGCTGCTTGCCGACGAGTGGCAGGTCAGGGCGGACGTCTGGTCGGTCACCTCGTGGAACGAGCTGGCGCGCGACGGGCTGACGGCCGACTCCTGGAACCTCCTCCACCCTGGCGAGGAGCGCCGCACGCCGTACGTCACCGACAAGCTCTCGTCGACGTCCGGCCCGGTGCTGGCCGTCAGCGACTACATGCGGGCCGTGCCTGACCAGATCGCCCAGTGGGTACCGTCGGACTGGCACTCACTCGGGACCGACGGGTTCGGCTTCGCGGACACCCGGGCGGCCGCCCGGCGCTTCTTCAAGATCGACGCCGAGTCGATAGTGGTCGCCGCACTCGAGGCCCTCGCACAGCGCGGAGAGCTGGACTCGTCAAAGGCGGCAGAGGCGTTGGCTCGGTACCGGATCGACGACCCGACCGCGGTCGCCGGCGTCAAGCAGGAGGGCGCGGGCGCCTGACGGCCGGTGTGATGAGGACGAGCCCCTCATCATCACCCGCGGTGGGGACGGGTAAGGGCCTCCATGCCATCAGCCGGGCCGGCTGAGACAGGGGGGCTGCGGTGGCGCGATAGCCCGACTCCGAGGAGGCACACCACGCCCCCCAGGAGGGCAAAGCCCTTGGGTACTTCTCCCTGCAGCCCCCAGGCAAGCAGAATCGTAATGGGAGGGACGAGGTACGTCGTCACCCCGAGACGACCCGCATCCATGCGTGCCAGCGCGTATGCCCAGGTGCTGAACGCGATCGCAGTTGGTACCACGCCGAGATACACCAAGCCGAGAGTGCTGGCAGCCGGCGCATCGGTCACCTCGTTCACCAGGTTGCCGACGAAGGGAAGACAAGCGACCACGCCCACCGTGCACGCCAGCCAGGTGACCTGGAGAGCCGGGAGTCTCCGCAGCACCGGCTTCTGAGCCAGCACTCCCGCCGCATAGGCGAAGGCAGCCGCTACACACAGGAGTGCACCCAGCAGGTCGGCATGAGCCGACCGGGTCGTCGACACTCCGATGAGTACCACTCCACTGAAAGCGACGGCCACCCCCGCGATCAGCCACCGAGGAAAGCCCTCGCCGAACCAGAAGCCTGCGAGGACGGCGATCAGGATCGGACCGATGTTGGCGACCATGGCAGTGGTACCAGCATCGACACTTTGTTCTGCGGCGTTGAGGGCGAGGTTGTAGGCGGCGAACCACATGAGGCCACAGGTCACGACGAGCACCCACTCCCGCTTGGTCGGCGCCAGCCAGGCGCGGCGGGCCATCAGCAGGAGCCCGAGGACAACACTCCCGACGGCGAGACGCCCCAGCGCGAGCGGGCCAGGACCGTAGCTCTCTCCGATACCTCTGATGGCAACGAAGGCCGACGCCCACGCCAGCACGGTCACCGTCATAGCGGCAACAGCCACACGGCTCATCGTCTGCGCCGCGCCTGAGCGTGAGCTGTTGGAATCTGCATGGTTGCGACCTCGACGGTATCGGCAGGAGACGGACAGACCCAGTGTCCAGTCAGCCGCCGACATTCGACTGGCAGCCCGCACATGAACCGCTCACCGATGACGCGATTACAACGGCGTTCGACGGTCAGCGCTTTGCGTGGGTCCACTCGAGAAGCGCGTCGAGCGGCCAGGTGTTCACGATCCTCTCCTCAGGTACACCGTTCGACTTAGCCCGGGCGCACCCGTAGTCCAAGAAGGCCAGCTGCCCCGGGGCGTGCGCATCGGTGTCGAGACTGAAGAGGCATCCAGCGTCGAGCGCCTGCTGAATCAGCCGCGACGGCGGGTCACGCCGCTCGGGCCGCGAGTTGATCTCCACCGCCACGTCGAACTGGGCGCACGCGGCAAAGACGACCTCTGCGTCGAAGGTCGACTCCGGACGCTTCCCCCGGCCGCCCTCGACCAGTCGCCCCGTGCAATGACCCAGCACATTCGTGAAGCGGTTGGCGATCCCGCCGACCATGCGCAATGTCATCGTCTCCGAGTCGGCACGCAGCTTCGAGTGCACACTCGAGACGACCACCTCGAGCTGGTCCAGCATTGTGACGGACTGGTCCAGCTTGCCGTCCTCGAGGATGTCCACCTCGATCGCAGGAAGCAGCGTGAAGTCGTCGTACCGCCCACGGATCGACTCCACGACCCGCAGCTGGTCGGTGAGTCGCTCCTCGTCGAGCCCCCGCGCAATCGTGAGCCGGGGCGAGTGGTCGGTCAGCGCCAGATACTCGTGGCCCAGCCCGCGCGCGGCATCGACCATCTCATCGATCGGCGACCCCCCGTCGGACCAGTTCGAGTGACAGTGCAGGTCACCCCGTAAGGCGTTCCGCAGATCCTCACCTCCGACGGCAAGGGGCTCCCCACCTCGCTCCCGGAGCTCTGCGAGGTACATCGGCACCTGTCCGGCACCGGCCTGGACGACGATCGACGCCGTCTTGGCGCCGACGGACGGTACATCGGTGAGAGTTCCGGCGGCGATCCGTTCGTCGATCTCGCCCGAGGACAACGCCGCAAGCGCCCAGGAGGCTTTGCGGTAGGCCTGGACCCGGTGGGTGTCGGCGCGGCTGCGCTCCAACCAGTAGGCGATCTCCGAAAGCGCTGAGATCCCGTCCACGCCGCCCATCCTGCCCGACAAGCTCGGCATTTGTTCAGTCGTCACAACTCTGACAGGAGCAAGCTCTGCGTCGCCTGGGTAGGCTCGGGCGATGGTGAAGGGCACCGTGGAGGCGGCGGACCGGCTCGAAGCGTCGGTCGGGAGCCTCACCCAGACCGCCGTCGCCGAGATGCACGAGAAGCTCCCGTGGTTCCGCGCCCTGGCCGCGGAGAGTCGCTCGTGGATCGCCCTCACGGCGGCTGCGGGCATCTCCTCGTTCGTGGAGTGGCTTCGCGACCCGTCGTCCACCGACGCCGTCACCTCCGACGTCTTCGGCACCGCACCACGGGAGCTGACCGGTGTGGTCACCTTCCAGCAGACCGTCGAGATGGTGCGGACCACCATCGCGGTGGTCGAGGCGCAGGTCGCCGGCGTGGTTGGACCGCAGGACGCGCCAGCGGTGCGCGAGTCCGTCATGCTCTACTCGCGCGAGGTGGCGTTCGCCGCTGCGGCCGTCTACGCGCGAGCCGCCGAACAACGCGGCGCCTGGGACGCCCGCTTGGAGGCGCTTGTCGTCGACTCGGTCCTACGCGGAGAAGCCGACGAGGAGGTACGTTCGCGCGCCACCGCGCTGGGCTGGGCGTCCACGAGCGGGGTCTGCGTCGTCCTCGGCTACACCCCGACGGGAGACTCCGCTGTGACGGTCGATGCTCTCAAACGGTCCGCGCGGGCGGCGCGTCTGGATGCGCTCTGCGCGGTCCAGGGTGACCGCCTGGTCGTCGTGCTCGGTGGGGTCGTGGATGCCGACAAGGCGGCCAGCACGATCGCTGACCACTTCGGCAGCGGTGCCATCGTGACCGGTGACGTTGTCGACGACCTTCTCGGTGCAAACCAGTCGGCCCGATCAGCGGTCGCCGGGCTCCGTGCCGCCGTTGCCTGGCCAGAGGCGCCTCGCCCGGTCTCGAGCGAGGACCTCCTGCCGGAGCGGTCGCTGTCCGGTGACGGTCATGCCCGTCGCCGTCTGGTGTCGTCGGTCTACCGGCCGCTGTTGGAGGCCGGCTCGGGCCTTCTGGAGACCCTCACGGCTTACCTTGACACGAGCGGTTCGATCGAGGCCACGGCGAGGATGCTGTTCGTCCATCCCAACACCGTCCGCTACCGGCTCCGGCGCATCGCCGACGTCACCGGGCTGTCCCCAGCAGAGGCACGAGACGCCTACACGCTTCGCATCGCTCTGACGCTCGGGCGGCTTCTCTCCTTGTAGGTTTCCTACAAGAATACTCCGTGAACTTTCGTCTCCACGCCACCGCAGCACTCGTCAACCGAGACGGCATGATGGGTGCCGTGCTCGTCATCGCCGCTCCGGGTCAAGGCGCCCAGACCCCTGGGTTTCTCGCGCCATGGTTGGACGACGACCACTTCGCCGACCGCCTCAACTGGCTCTCCGCCGTGGCCGGGCTCGACTTGGCGCACTTCGGCACCGTGGCCGACGAGACGACGATCCGCGACACTGCCGTCGCCCAACCTCTACTCGTAGCCTCGAGCCTGCTCGCCGCCCTGTCCCTCTTCCCCCATCCAGCGGACGCCTTCGGCCGGATCGGTGCCGTCGCGGGCCACAGCGTCGGCGAGGTCGCCGCGGCGGCTGGTGCAGGCGTCATCAGTGCCGAGCAGGCCATGGTTTTCGTGCGCGAGCGAGGGCAGGCAATGGCACGCGCGTCCGCCGTGTCACCGACCGGTATGACGGCTCTCCTCGGCGGCGACCGGGCCGACGTGCTTCGAAGCCTGGAGCAGCACGGGCTCACCGCCGCCAACGACAACGGTGCCGGCCAGATCGTCGCCGCCGGCACCCTCGACCAGCTCCGGCGGCTCGACGACGACGCGCCGCCCAAGACCCGGCTGATCGCGCTGAGCGTCGCAGGCGCCTTCCATACAGAACACATGCGGCCCGCGGTCGACGTGCTGGCCAAGCTCGCGCGGGCCATGACGACCCGTGACACGCGCACCCGGCTGATCTCAAACCGCGACGGTCAGGTCATCCACGACGGCCGCGACGTCCTGGCTCGCCTGGTGAGACAGGTGAGCACACCCGTGCGATGGGACCTGTGCATGCAGACGATGCTCGACCTCGGTGCAACCGGTCTGCTCGAGATGCCCCCTGCCGGCACGCTGACCGGTATCGCGAGACGACAGCTCAAGGGCGTCGAGACGTTCGCACTCAAGACGCCCGACCAGCTCGACGAGGCTCGCGCCTTTGTCGAACGCCACGGCGACGCCTCGCCGATCGACTCCTCCCCCACCTGGCGGATGTTGGTGTCCCCGGCCAAAGGCACGTTCGCCCGCGCCCACGACATCCCGCAAGGCGTCCAACTCGTCGCCGGCGGTGCGGTGGGAGACGTGACGAACCTTCGCGGTTCCACCGTCGTGCTGGCTCCTCACGGCGGCACTATCGTCGAGTGGATCGTCGAGGACGGCGACCTGGTGTCCCCGGGTCAGCCACTCGTCCGCCTGCACCCCGAAAGCGAGTGACATGGCCGCCACCATCTCCACAGCCACCGGCGCGTCACACACCCGCATGATGAGTATCGCCGGCTACCGGCCGAGCCGAGTCGTGACGAACGCCGACATCTGTAAGCACATCGACTCCACGGACGAGTGGATCCGGACCCGCTCCGGCATCATCGAGAGGCGCTTCGCAGAGCCTCACGAGACGGTCCAGATGATGAGCGTGGAGGCGTCGCGCGAGGCCTTGAGACGCGCCGACATCGACCCTGCACAGATCGACTGTGTCCTCGTTGCCACGGTGTCCCACCTGATGCAGACACCGGCCGTCGCGACGCTGATCGCCGACGAGCTCGGGTCCACCCCGGCCGCAGCCCTCGACATCTCTGCCGCCTGCGCCGGGTTCTGTCACGGCGTCGGGATGGCGGCTGACATGGTCCGCTCGGGGAGTGCGAAGTTCGTGCTCGTGGTCGGCGTCGAGCGGCTCTCCGACATCACCGACCCAACAGACCGAGGGACCGCCTTCATCTTCGCCGACGGTGCAGGCGCCGCCGTGATCGGGCCTTCCGACGTCGAGGGCATCGGACCGGTCGTTTGGGGCTCCGACGGCTCGAAGTATGACTACATCCGCCAGATCCAGAGCTGGGACCACGTGCTCGAGATGGAGAACCCCGAGATGCCGACGCTCCGGATGGACGGTAACCCCGTGTTCCGCTGGGCTTCCTTCGAGATGGCCAAGGTAGCCCGTGAGGCACTCGACCGGGCCGGTATGACGGTCGACGACCTCGAGGTCTTCGTGCCTCACCAGGCGAACATGCGCATAACCGACGCGATGGCCCGCGCCCTCAAGCTGCCCGACCGCGTCGTGATCGCCCGTGACATCGCCTATCAGGGCAACACGTCGGCGGCCTCCGTACCCCTCGCTGCGGCGGGCCTCCTGGACTCAGGCGAGGCGACGAGCGGCCAGACAGCCCTTCTCATCGCCTTCGGTGCAGGACTCTCATACGCCGCCCAGGTCGTCACCCTGCCGTGACGACCCTCCCGTTCTCGCAGCGCCTCTGCGAACCCCCCATCGGGGGATATCCAGCCCAGTCCCGCCCACCAGTAACCAAAAGGAGCCAACCGTATGGCCAGCACTGAGGAGATCCGCTCCGGACTCGCCGATATCGTCAACGAGGTGGCGGGTATCCCTGCCGACGACGTCCAGCTCGACAAGTCGTTCACCGACGACCTCGACGTCGACTCGCTCTCGATGGTCGAGGTGGTCGTCGCAGCCGAGGAGACCTTCGGCGTGAAGATTCCCGACGACGAGGTCAAGAACCTCAAGACCGTCGGGGACGCCGTCGCCTTCATCGAGACCAACCAGGGCACCTCCTGAGCCTCGTCGCCGCTCGAGGAATGCCTGACCGCGAGCCGGGGCGACTCGTTGTGCCCGGACATATCGACAGACGAGGTGGTTTAGAGCGATGAGCACCACACGCATCGTTGTCACAGGCCTCGGCGCGACGTCCCCCGTCGGTGGCGACGTACCGTCCACCTGGTCCGCACTGCTTGCGGGGACGTCCGGCGCGGCCCTCCTCACGGAGGACTGGGCCGACGATCTGCCGGTACGGATCGCAGCACGGGTGGCCGTCGAACCACTCGACGTTCTCGACCGTGTCAGGGCCCGCAGGCTCGACCGTTCAGGGCAGTTCGCGCTCATAGCGGCTCTCGAAGCGTGGGCAGACAGCGGGCATACCGACACGACCGTGGACTCCGAGCGTCTGGGGGTCGCGATCGCCTCAGGCATCGGCGGCGTCACCACGCTACTGAACAACTACGACCTGCTGAGGGACAAGGGCCCCCGCAGGGTTTCGCCCCTGTCGATCCCGATGCTCATGCCCAACAGCCCGGCCGCCAACGTGGGCCTGGCGTTCGGGGCGAAGGCCGGTGTGCATACTCCGGTCTCCGCGTGCGCCTCGGGCAATGAGGCGATTGCCCACGGGATCGACATGATCCGCTTGGGGCGAGCCGACGTCGTCATCGTCGGCGGCACCGAGGCAGCCATCCACCCGCTGCCGCTGGCTGCGTTCGCCCAGATGATGGCCCTGTCGCGGCGTCATGACGAACCGGAACGGGCGTCGCGTCCATGGGACACGAATCGTGACGGATTCGTGCTCGGCGAGGGCGCTGCGGTCCTGGTCATCGAGAGCGCCGAACACGCCGCTGCCCGCGGTGCCCGTGTGTACGCCGAGGTGGCCGGCGCGGGAGTGACGGCGGACGCCCACGACATCGCTCAGCCAGACCCTGAGGGCCTGGGCGCGACCCGGGCGATGAAGGCGGCCTTCACCGAGTCGGGTCTCGGACCGCGCGACATCGTGCACATAAACGCACATGCGACATCGACTCCCCAGGGTGACGTGGCCGAGTGCCAGGCCATCACCAACGCGCTGGGCGGCGAGGTCGACCATGTCGTGGTCACCTCCACCAAGTCGATGACGGGGCATCTGCTGGGCGGTGCTGGTGCTCTGGAGTCGGTCGCGACAATTCTTGCCCTTCGGGACAGGCTGGTACCACCGACGATCAACGTGGACGACCTCGACCCGGCCGTCAAGCTCGACATCGCCACCGAACAGCGCACACTGCCCAGTGGTGACGTCGCCGCTCTCAACAACTCTTTCGGTTTCGGCGGCCACAACGTCGCGATCGCATTCCGCTCAGCCTGAGGTGATCATGACAGTCAAGTCCGAGAATGCTCCCGCTCACACCACTTCGCAGGCGGTACCGGTTCCCGGTGGCCCGGATGCCAGGTCAGCTGCGCCGGCCGAGCCGGTCAAGCCACCGAAGGTTCCGCGAGACGACGACCCCCGCAACCCGAACAAGCGGTTGGCGGCCTTCTTCGACGAGGACACTCTGGAGCTGATCAGCACCGACGACGACAGCGGGATGCTTGCCGCGGTCGGCACGGTCGACGGCGTACACACGGTTGCCTTCTGCTCCGACGCGACAGTCATGGGCGGCGCGATGGGACACGAGGGTTGCAAAGTGGTGGTCAACGCCTATACCCGGGCGATGGCCGACCGGGCGCCGATCGTGGGGCTCTGGCACTCGGGCGGTGCGCGGCTCGCCGAAGGCGTCCTGTCTCTGCACGCCGTTGGTCTGATCTTCCACGCCATGACCCAGGCCTCCGGCAAGATCCCGCAGGTGTCGGTCGTGCTCGGCCCTGCCGCCGGCGGAGCCGCATACGGTCCGGCGCTGACGGACGTCGTCATTCTCGGTCCTGAGGGCCGAATCTTCGTCACGGGGCCGGACGTCGTGCGCTCGGTGACCGGTGAGGACGTCGACATGCTGCGCCTCGGTGGGCCGGAGCCGCACGGGCGCCGGTCGGGAGTGGTCCACGTGCTGGCCGAGTCCGAGGCGCATGCGCTGCGCCAGGCCCGACGGCTCGTCGCACTTTTCGGTGACCAGCGCACGCTCGACGAGGCGGCCGTCTCGGACGTCGACCTGTCGGAGCAGCTACCAGAGTCGAAGAAGCGGGCCTACGATGTTCATCCCTTGGTCGGCGCACTCCTCGACGCGGACTCACTGCTCGAGCTGCACCAACGCTGGGCACCGAACATCGTAACAGCGCTCGGTCGTTTCGGCGGTCGCACGGTGGGCGTCATCGCGAACAACCCCCTCCGGCTCGGTGGTTGCCTGGACTCGCCGTCCGCAGAGAAGGCGGCCCGGTTCGTGCGGATGTGCGATGCGTACGGCATACCGCTCATCGTCGTCGTGGACGTCCCTGGCTACCTGCCTGGCGTCGGGCAGGAGTGGGACGGCGTCGTCCGGCGCGGCGCCAAGCTGCTGCATGCCTTCGGCGAGGCGGGAGTCCCCCGGGTGACGCTCGTGACCCGCAAGGCCTACGGCGGTGCGTACATCGCGATGAACGCGCGCGCCCTGGGGGCGACCCGGGTGTTCGCCTGGCCCGGGGCAGAGGTGGCCGTGATGGGTGCGGTCGCTGCCGTCAGGATCCTGCACCGCCGCAAGATCGCCGCTGTCGCCCCGGATCTGCGCCCGACCGTCGAGGCCGACCTTGCCGCTGAGCACGAGAAGATCGCGGGCGGTGTCGAAAGAGCTGTCGAGATTGGCGTCGTCGACGAGGTCGTCGAGCCGTCGACGACCCGCTCGGCCCTGGCTCGGGCGCTGGCCGGCGCTGACACCGGCTTGCGCGGGCAGCACGGCAACATCCCCCTCTGACCCACTCCCCACGTCGAGAGGCGCAAAACGCTCCCTCGAAAGGGCGAGAAAGCCCGGGGGGCCGGTGGTGTCGCTCCCGGCGGAGCACATGCGCCCTCTCGGCTGGGTCAGTGGCTCTGGGGGACGAGTCGCTGCTGGCTCTCGGGCGGACGGACGTACTCGTCCTGCTGGCGCTCGGGGAGCTCGAGCGGCGCGGACGTGAGGTCTTCGTACGGTATGACGCTGAGCAGGTGGCTGATGCAGTTGAGCCGGGCCAGTTCCTTCTCGTCGGCCTGAACAACCCACCAAGGCGACGTCTCGGTGTCCGTGTGCTGGAACATCACGTCCTTCGCGCGGGAGTAGTCGACCCAACGAGCCCGTGACTCCAGGTCCATCGGGCTCAGCTTCCAGCGCTTGCGAGGATTGTTGATCCGCTCCTGGAAGCGCCGCTCCTGCTCGTCGTCACTGACGGAGAACCAGTACTTGACGAGGACGACGCCCGAGCGGATGAGCATGTTCTCGAACTCGGGAACGCTTCGTAGGAACTCGTGGTACTCAGCGTCGGTGCAGAACCCCATGACGTGCTCGACCCCCGCGCGGTTGTACCAGCTGCGGTCGAACAAGACGATCTCTCCCGCAGCGGGGAGCTCGACGACATATCGCTGGAAGTACCACTGGGAGCGCTCGCGCTCGGTCGGCGCAGGAAGTGCGACGACTCTCACCACACGCGGGTTCGTCTGGTCGACGATGCGCTTGATCGTGCCGCCCTTGCCGGCCGCGTCCCGCCCCTCGAATATCACACAGAGCTTGAGTCGTTCGTGGACGACCCATTCCTGAAGCTTGACTAGCTCCCGCTGTAGTCGGCTCATCTCCTTCTCGTACGCCTTCTTCTGAGCCTTCTTGCCTGTCGCCTTCTTCTTCGACGATGCGGCAGCTTGTCGAGCCATCAGGTCATACCCTTCTGAAGCATGAAGGGAGTCTGCCACCCGATGGCACCAGACGCTGGCTGGTCTCGTTCGCTACACCACGTGGTGGAGCCACCGCACAGGAGCGCCCTCGCCCGCATGGCGGAACGGCTCGAGCGCGTCGTCCCACTCGCTGCCGAGGAGCTTGCCGATCTCGGAGAGCAACGCGGCATCGCCCGCGGACTTCGCCACGGCTGCCCGAAGGCGATCTTCGGAGATCATCATGTCGCCGTGCAGACCCGTCACCGCATGATAGACCCCCAGGTTGGGGGTGAATGAGAAGCGCGCTCCCTCGCTTACCGCCGTCGGTTCCTCTGTCACCTCGAAGAGGAGCTGCTCCCAACCTCTGAGCGCAGAGGTTATCCCCGCTGCCGTGCCGACCTCGCCGCTCCAGGAGAGCTCGGTGCGGTAGGTCCGTGAGCGCGCGGGTTGCAAAGTCCAGGACAGGTCGACGGGCGTGCCGAGAACGCCACCCACCGCCCACTCGACATGCGGGCACAGTGCGGACGGCGACGCGTGGACGAACAGCACGCCGCGCGTGACCACGGATGTGGTCTCCATACTTCTGATCAGGTTCACCGATCCTCCTCGGACTGCAGGGTCGCCTTCCCCAGCGCACTGCATCGAGTCAGTTCGAGAACTCGTCCCTAGTGTGCCTCATAGGCCCCATCTGCACCACCACATCGCCCGACAAAGGTGCCGGCTATGGCCAGCGCGGTGCCGCGAAGAGACCAACGGCCGTAGAGAGCAGGGTCAGGAGCACCAGGAACGGGAGGTAGTCCGAGGTGTTGTCGCGACGCTGCGTCGTGTACACCAGCTGCTCGCCGACGGCGTGGTACGCGTCGAGCAGGTCGTCGGGCGTGCTGGCGACGTATGACTTCCCGCCCGAGATCCGCGAGATCTCCTCGAGTTCGTCGACCTTGACCGGTACGCCGACCATCTGTCCCTGAGCGGTGACGACCCCGCTCGGTGTCCCCACCGCGACGGTGTAGATCGGCACGCCTTGGGCCTTCGCCGCGCGCGCCGCGTCATTCTGGTCTCGTCCGGAGGTGCGATACCCGTCGCTGATCATCACGATCAGCGCCGGAACATGGGCGCTGACGTCCGTGTGCGTCTGTCCGAGCTGCTGCTTTATCACGTCCAAGGAGGTGTAGACGCCTTCGCCGGTGGCGGTTCGCTCCCCCAGCTTGAGCCCGTCAAGGGCCTTGGTGACAGCGGACCGATCCGTCGTGGGAGCGACGGCAAGCGTCGCCTTGCCTGCGAAGAGCACGAGCCCCGCCTCGAAGTTGGGCGGAAGCTGAGCCACGAACTGTTTCGCGGCTACCTCTCCCGCCACGATGCGACTGGGAGCGACGTCTGTCGCGGCCATTGACAGTGACACGTCGAGGGCCAGCACAACCGTGAAGTGCGACTTGACGCTCGCGGGGACGCGGACGACTTTGCTGGGTTGGGCAAGCAGCACGATGCCAAAGGCCAATGTCAGTAGGGCGAGCCCCACGGCGAGGTGTCGGCGCCAGCTGACCCGGCTGGGCACGACGGCATCGAGCAGCGCCATGTTGGTGAAGCTCAACGCGTAGATGTTCTTTCGACGTTGCAGGAGTATGTAGGCGACGAGCAGCCCGGGCACGACGAGGAGGAACCACAGCCGGTGCGGCTCGAGGAAGCTCATCGTCCAACACCGGCGCGGGTCCGGCGCGGGTTGTGCAGGCGAGCAGCCGACCGACGGTAGCTGAGGGCGAAACGTGCGACGTCGGTCACCCAGTCGCGGTCTGTGCGCAGCACCAGGTGTGCTGCGCCCGCTCGGCGTAGCGCCATGGCCGTGTGCTGCCGTTGCCGTCGCGCGGCAGCGGCGTACCGCTCTCTGACCTTGCGGTCGGCGGTGTTCAGCTCGCGGACACGGCCGCTCTCCGGGTCCCGCAGGAGCACCAATCCGATATTCGCGATGTGCAGCTCCCGCGGGTCGAGGACCTCGACAGCGATCACCTGGTGCCGCATGCCCAGCTCCCGCATGCCCCGCATCCACAGTGGTGGCGAGTCGGCGTCGACGGCTGCGTCGCTAGGATCGATGAAGTCGGACACCACCACCCGCAGGCCCTGCTTGCGCTGTGTGCGCACCAGCGCAGCGAGCGTGTCCGCCAGGTCTTGGCGCTCACGCCCCTCACTTCCGGCGGGTACCTCCGTACCAGCCAACTGCTCACGCGTCAGCGACCTGAGAAGCGTGAGAAGGGCCAACCGGCCTGGCCGAGCCGGACACCGGCGAACGCCCTCGTCGTGCAAGACGTATCCGCCGAAGCGGTCACCCGCCCTGTACGTCAGCACACCAAGCGTGGCAACGGCGAAGATGGCCAAGTCTCGCTTCTCCATGGCAGCCGTGCCGAAGCGCATCGAGGCGGACAGGTCGACGACAGCCCAGGTCTCGAGCTCGCGGTCGGCGATCAGGTCGCGGACGTGGGGGACGGTTGTACGCGCCGTCACCGACCAGTCCATGCGGCGGACGTCGTCCTCCCCGGGGACGTACGGACGGGCTTGGGCGAGGTCGCTGCCGGACCCTGGTCGTAAACCCTCGAGCCGCCGGACGATGTGCAGCTCGAGCCGGCGCAGCGCACGATCGGACGCGAAGCGCGAGAGCGAGACGTCGTCGGCGCGGGACGGCGGCCTCATCTCAGTGGAACTCCGGCAGTCCCGCACCGTTCCAAACGGGCTGGGGTGCTGGAATCGCGCTGACGACCCGTTCGATGATCACTCGCGGGTCGACACCATCCGCGACCGCGTCGAAGCTGAGCAGCAGCCGGTGCGCCATCACGTCTCGCGCCACGCGGGTGATGTCGCTGGGCAGCACGTAGTTGCGGCCATGGATCAGGGCGACGGCCCGGCCCGCAGCAGCCAGTCCTAGGGTGGCTCGCGGGCTGGCGCCGACCTCGATGACTCCGACGAGCTCGGGAAGGTGGAACTCGGTAGGAGAACGGGTGGCGAGTACGACCCTGACGATGTACTCGGCCACCAGGTTGTGGATGAACACGGCGTCCGCGGCCGCCTGCAGCTCTCTGATGTCGTCGGGCGTCAGCACCTCCTCGGCGTGAGGGGGGTCGACGCTCATCCGGCGCAGGATCTCGAACTCCTCGTGACCTCGGGGGTGGCCGACGTCGACCTTGAGCAGAAACCGGTCGAGCTGGGCTTCGGGGAGCTGGTACACGCCTTCGGTCTCGATCGGGTTCTGGGTCGCGATCACGATGAACGGGTCCGGGAGCGGGAAGGTCTGGCCCCCGATCGTCACCTGCCGCTCCCCCATCAGCTCGAGCATGGCCGACTGAACCTTGGCGGGGGCGCGGTTGACCTCGTCGGCGATCACGAAGTTGACGAAGACAGGCCCTAGCTCGACGTCGAAGGTTTCGCTGCTGGTGCGATAGATGCGGGTACCGACGATGTCGGAGGGCACGAGGTCGGGGGTGAACTGGATGCGGGCGAAGCTGCCGCCGACGACATCGGCGAACGTGCGGACGGCGAGGGTCTTGGCGACACCCGGCACACCTTCAAGCAAGCAGTGACCTCGGGCGATCAGGGACACCATGAGCTGCTCGACCATGTGCTCTTGGCCGACGATGACCCGCTGCACCTCCTGCAGGGCTCGTTGACTGAGGTCGGCAAGCCGGCCCTCCGCCGTCCCCGGGCGAGCGACGCCCGACTCGCTGATCGTCATGTTGCCCCTCCCCGACCCAGACGTCGTACGCTCGTCAGTGTTACAGACCCGCCCAATCCGGCATCCGCGTGTGGGGCAAACAGGGGCCAGCGGGGCGGAGGGACATGACGGACGGGCCGCACATGAGTCTTCTCCCGCTTGAGCGTCGAGACCCACCTATGTTCGGCGAGATCATGATCCGAGGCAGGCTCGGCTCGACCCACGCGGGGGTGGTGTACGCGGGCCAGTTGGCGGAACAGCAGGTAGCCGTCGTGGTGCTGTCCGGGGGCGCCGAGGTGGACTCCTTCGCGCGGGCCAGGTTCGAGGCTGCAGCAAACGCACTCGCCAGCGACCGGACGACCGAGATCGTCGCCTCCAACCGGGACGCTGACATTGCCCCGTGGGTCGCTCTGAGCGCCGGCCAGGGCTGGGCCGAGGCGGCGCACGTCTCACAGTGGCTTCTCGGGGCAGTCGTGCTCGAGGACGTAGCGCCTCTCGGCGAGGTGCGGGGTCCGGAGTTCCGCCCTCACTGGTACAGGCGCGGCGGCCGCCGGCGCCCCTGGCCCATGTCGGCTTCGGAGGTGCTCGGTCCGGCCGGAAGGTGGACGTTCGTGGCGGCCTTCGGGGTGATGGTCACTGTCGCGGTTCTTGCCTTGTGGATTGCCACGCTGGTGTTCCAGGCTCAGCCCCCGATAGTGCCGCCTCCCCACAGCATCGGCGTGACCTCCTTCCCTCCGCCACCAGCGTCGAGCGCGCGGTCGTCGATCCCCCCGATCCTCTGACGTATTGTGTTTAGCATACAGTTGCGTATTGCTAACAACATACTCCCGTCCTAGGATGAAGCCTGTGCTGCGAGCCTTTCCTTTTGAGTCCCCCGTGGCGGGCGAAGCGCTGATCGACCGGCGAGACGAGCTTCATCAGCTGCATCTCGCCGCGACCGACGGAGCACACGTCCGGCTGGCGGGACCGCGCCGCTTCGGCAAGACGTCCCTGCTCCTCGCGCATGCGGCCAACCTGAGCGCCACCGGATGGCGCACAGTGCATGTCGACTTCTACGGGGTCACCTCACTTGCCGAGGTTTGCTCGCGGGTCGCCACCGGGTACAACCGACTCAAGGACCACCGGGTCCGATCACACCTGGAGTCACTCGGCTCGCGGCTCGGCCTCTCGCTCAGCACATCCGGGATCGGTGTATCGCTCGGCCCTCGACAAGCACAGCCGAGCCAGGACTCTCTCCTCACGGCTGCAGCCGAACTATTGGACCTGCCGCTACGGCTCTTCGAGCGCGACCGCGTACCCACCCTGGTTGTGTTCGACGAGTTCCAGGACCTCCTCAGCGCAGGTTCCACACTCGACGGCCTGCTGCGTTCGCATGTGCAGTACCACGGTGAGGCCGCCACGTACGTCTATGCAGGTTCCCAACCGTCTCTCATGCGACGGCTCTTCACCGATCGCGAGCGTCCGCTGTACGGCCAGGCCGAGCCTCTCGAGCTCGCGCCGCTTCCTCTCGACGAGGTGCTCGACGAGCTCGCCGACAGGTTCGGTGAGCTGGGCGAGGAGCCCGGTGAGGCGTTGGCGCCGCTCGTCACTTCTGCAGCCGGGCACCCGCAGCGCACGATGCTTCTCGCTCACCTTCTCCACAGAGAGCTCGGGTTGCGAGGGTCTGGGGGGTCGATGCTGCCAGGTGACCAACCGGTCGAGGGCATCGCGCTCGCCGATGCGATCTTCAGGTTGGCGGTAGCTCAGACGACCGAAGCCCACCAGGGAATCTGGGACTCGATGAGTGCAGGAAAGAAGGCAGTCCTGGCCGCGCTGGCCGACGGCATCCGGCCGACCGGCTCGCGCGCCACCGAGCGGTCGGGATCGGCACGGGCGACCCTGCAGTCGGCTCTGCGCGAGCTCGGCCGAGAGGGCCAACACCTGAGCCGGATCGTGACCGCCACGTCGCTCGCAGCCGGGGACTGGCACTTCGTCGACCCCCTCTTCGCAAGCTGGGTCTCGTTGCGAGGCGATCTGCAAAGGCCATCGATCAGTTGACGACTCGCGGCTCCCGAGGCATGAGGCTGCGCGCCTTGCGTATGGACGAGGCCGGGCTGCGGCGGCCGCTCCTGGGCAAGCTCGGCCGAGGCGGGCCACGTCAGCCGGTCGCGGGTGCCTCGCTCAGCTCACTGGACTGGCCGGCGGCCGTTCGGCCTGAAGCTGGTTCTCGGTGCCGGCGAAGCCAACCGATCGATAGATGCGGATCGCGGCGTACTCCGGGTCGGCGACCATGACGAGAGTGTGCGCGCCGAGTCGGGCGAACCCGTACTCGCTGACCACATGGACGAGCGTGCCGGCAAGCCCTTTCCGCCTCGCGTCGGGATGGGTCTCCACCGACTGGAACCGCGCCAGTCCCGTTCTGGCTCTGAACAGGCCCATCGACGAGGCCAGCTGACCGTCGAGGAAGGCACCGAACCACCGTCCGTGCCCTGCGGAAGTGAGCTGCCGCATGGTCTCGGCCTTGGCGGCAGCGAACGCGCGATACGCGGAGGCGTCGTGCTCGTCGTCTTTGCAGGCCACGCGAAGCTCGACCTGTTGGGACCAGTCCTCGTCACTGTCGAGGGGGCGGTACGCCGCCTGGTTGTTCGGATGGGCGGGGGCGTGCACCGACCGCGCCGTCATTACCGTGCCGATCTCTACCTTCAGACCTGAGGCGGTGAACGCCGCTGCGTCGTCAACTGTGCCGTCGACTCCGTCGAACCCGAGCGCGACGTGCTTCGCATCGGGGAAGGTCTGGTCGAACGCATCGAGCCAGCGGCCCGCCTCTTCAGAGCGCGGCGGCTCGCGAAGCAGAAGGAAGTTGCCCCACCAGAACGCCGGGTTGTGCGGAGTTCTCACCACCAGGTGGTCGCCGCGGTCCTGCACCTCGGTGCCGCCGAGCCGGAGGAGAGCAAGGTCGGTCTGGTAGCCGAGCGAGGTGACATCCACCTTCCGATCGTATGGCGGCTAGTGTGCGACGTTGAACCTCGCTCGGTGAAACCTCGGTACCTCTATCTCGTCGACGATGGCCACAGCGAAGTCCTCGGCGCTGATCCAGTCGCCTACAGGAGACTCCAGGCCGATGCGGTAGGCACCGGTCCGGGCTCCCGGGATGACCGCCGGGGCCGGCGAGACGTATACCCAGCTCACGAGCGCGCCGGTCTCCCTGAGCAGCTCGAGAGCTGCCACCTGCGTGATCGCCTCTGGCAGAGAAGCGGCCGGGAACGTAGCGGTGTCCATCAGGCGTAGGCCGGGCGTCACCTGAAGGCTGCCTGATCCCCCGATGACGACGAGCCGTCTCGTCCCGACGTTCTCGGCCAGCACCGAAATCGCGTGGAGGAAGATCTGGTGTCGATGGCCGGTGCGGCTCGGCCCGATCGCAGAAACCACGACGTCATGCTCTGACGCGATTCTGGCCACGTCGTCAGCATCGGCGGCATCGCCGGCACGTACTACCGCTCCTGCCACGACGTCTGATCCGAGCGTCCGGCTGATGGCTGTCACAACGTGGTCGCGAGCGATCGCCTCCGTCGCCAGCCGTGAGCCGATCATTCCGGTTGCGCCGTACAGCGCGATCTTCACGGCCACTCCTTCGGAGATTCTGGCTCCCGGACCGGCGAGCTGCAATTACCGTCCCAGGGCGGGTTGGCTCAATCTACGTGGCCTCGAGTCGTCGCTGGGGATCTCAGAAAACATGGCATGATCTCGGACGACGCAGCAACGGGGCGGTAGCTCAGCTGGTTAGAGCAAAGGACTCATAATCCTTGGGTCGCGGGTTCGAGCCCCGCCCGCCCTACGAAGCTAAACTTTAGATCACCCAACATGCTCTGCACCCCCCTTCACCCTCGGCTCCGGAGTTGAGTGCGCTTCTGCGAGTCGCCGAGCGGGGCTGCCGGCTCCGCCACCCACTCCAGAAGGCTTGGCTCATCGTGCTCAGCCAACGGCATCAGGATGTCGGCCCGCCAGATCACACTGCCGGAGTCCACTGGACAACCGTATGGGTGAAGCATCCCCGCCTCAGCCGTTCGCTGGACTGAACCGAGCTCGACGATGGAGTCACTCGGGCTGAGGCTGCGGCTTGAAGCGGCGAACCTCTTGGGGCCAGCCGCATGCCTCCGCGACCTTGCCCGCCCACATCTTGGCGGCCTCGTCATCGACCACGTCCACCACGGCGAACCCGCCCAGAAACTCCTTGGTCTCGACGTATGGTCCGTCGGTGATCAGCAAGGTGCCGCTCGTGGCGTCGGCGCTGTAGACCGGGGCGTCCTCCTCCTCCAGCCCCCCGGCAAAGACGTACACACCGGCAGCTTTCATCTCGGCCACAACCGCCATTGCGAGCGGTCCGCGCCCGCGGAACCACTCCTCGGTGTGGTCGCCCACCCACTGTTGGTTGAAGTAGATGAGGTATTCGGTCATGACGGCTCCTTCTCCTCTGGCGGACCCAGTGGTCCGCGTTCACCTACCCCACGGACGGCGACAGGCGAATCCGACACGGTCATCCGGGAAATTAAACACCTGGTGTTGGCGCGCTCGATGTTGAGTCGGCCCCGCACTGCCCTCTCGGGCCCGTGCCCAGCGTCTCCGGTGAGGCGCTGAATTCTGTGCGTTGGGCATCGGCGACGAGTTGTCGGTAGACGGCGTCGAAGATCAGCCGTTTCAGGTTGCGCACCGCTTCCATCGGTTTCCTGCCGGCGGCTCGTTTGCGTCGATGTAGGCCCGTCCTGGAGTGTCGAGCCGGATCTGGGTGACCGCGGCGATGTGGATCGTGTGGTTCACCGCCGGTTCCCGGCACGGGAGAGGCGGTGCAGGTTCTGTTCCCCCGAAAGGCGTCCAGGGGTGCGGCAACGGTCCAGAACGCAAACCCGTTCCGGTCAGCGAACCGCGTGACGTCGCCCGGCCACGACTTCACGTACTTTGCGCACCGCCGCATAGCCGGGCCTGGTCGATGGTGAACCCGCACGAGCCGAGCAACTTCTCGTTCTGGTCGATGACCTCGATGGTGGCTGACAGCTTGTGGGGATCGACCCCGATGATGACCGGCTTCATGCGCTGCTCCCGCCCGCGCTCGTACCGATGGGGACGGCGAGGTGGGCAGTGCTACTGCGAGGTGGGCCGTGCTACTGACAGCCGGGCAATCCCTTCTTGAGCCATGCCTCGTCACCATCGAGCCCGCTGGCAGGTCGATCGTGAACGACTCGGTCGCGTCGAACGGCTTGCCGAACTTCTTCGATGCCTCGAGGTGTCGCCTGCTCCCTGCCAGTACGCGAGGCTGCTGCGGTGACAGTTGACCCCGCCCTCGCAGCGCGCCGAGCGGTCCGCGGAGGTGTTCGGCCTGCTCGCACACATCGTTGCATCGCACCGCCCAGGATGCCGCCGCCGTGGTGTGCACCCAACAGCTCAACCCCTACGGTGGGTGCATGTATCTCGAGAACCTCGTCACCGACGCCGTCGAGCCGCAGCGGCTGGGCCGGTTCTGGGAGGCGGTGCTCGGAGGCGAGCGGCTGACCGACGAGCCTGATGGCTTCGAGACGCGCCTCACCGTCGAGGGCGGACCGGTGCTCGACCTGTGCTTCCAGCGCGTCCCCGAGCCGCCATTCGAGCCGCCGAGACTCCACCTGGACCTCCGGGGCGGGGCCCGCCAGACCCAGGAGGTCGAGCGGCTGCTCGGGCTTGGCGCAACACACCTCGACATCGGTCAGCGCGATGTGCCCTGGGTGGTGCTCGCCGACCCGGAGGGCAATCCCTGCTGCGTCATGGAGGATCGAGCGGTGTACGCCGACACCGGACCCCTCGCAGCGCTGCCGCTCGACTCTGCCGACCCGGACAGAGATGCGGCCTTCTGGTCCTGGCTGACCGGCTGGACCGACGCGGCCGACGTCGCATCCCGGTCCCTGCGCCACCCGTCGCTGCTTGGCCCCCTCCTTGAGCTGTGCCCTGAGCCAGCCCGGAAGGCGACGACCAAGAACCGGCTGCACCTCGACATCCGGCTAGAGACTCAAGATGATCCCGACGGCGTCGCGGCAAGCATCGCCGAACGCGGCGGCCGCGAGCTCCACCCGGAGTGGGGCGAGCTGGCGTGGCGGCTCTACGCAGACCCGTCCGGCAACGAGTTCTGCGTGCTCCCAGCCCGCTCGTGAGGAACGCCTGTTCATGGTCGGATGCTGGGGTGCGAGCGTCGGTGCGGGGATCGCCCCGTCAGGCACGCCGCAGTTCCCCGATGGGCAACGAGTCGGCGACACCGACGGGGCAAGCCCAGACTGCGCGACCTTGTTCGACGACTGGTAGCCGGGGATGGTTGGCGGGGTGCGCCGCGCAGATCGGCCAGTTGCTAGGTCTACCTAGACGAGCTAGTTCCTCGACTGCCCATTCTTGGACCTGGTCGGCCAAGTGAGCGAGGGCTTAGTCGCCAGGCAGTCCCACGTTCCACCACACCCCATGCCACTCTGGTCAGCCGCGAACAACCTGACCCGACGGGTCCCAGGGCTGCCACGTGCTCCGCTCAACGCGCGGCAAGCGGGACACCTCCCGCCGCCAGGTCGTCGAAGATTAGGCCGAGCGCCTTGTCGATCGCACGCGTCACAAGAACAGTGTGTGCTCGCCCTGTGCGACCCGGCTCGCGAATACGCGAGCCGCGCGGTCGAAAGAGCGCATCGTTCCCCCGCGTCAGCATCAGCGAAGGTCAGGTGATGCGGCACGGGTCTGCAACCGTACGAGGGTGAATCCCGAGAGGACGGAGTTCCACTCTCGTACGGTTGCCATTATTCGCGATCAACGACGCTCGAGCATCAGGACCGGAATGACTCGTTCGGTCTTGGTCTCATAGTCGGCGAACCCAGGATACCGGGCCTTCTGCTCCTGCCAGATCGGCTCACGTTGCCGGGTGTCCAGCACCCGCGCCATCACATTCACTTCGTCGGGGCCGACCTCGATCCGGGCCTCGGGATTGGCTTTCAGGTTGTGATACCAGTCCGGGTGGGTGTCAGCCCCCGCCTTGGACGCGAAAACGGCGAACCCGTCACCGACCGCTTGGTACATCACTGGGCTCACTCGCTCCTGCCCGCTCTTCGCACCGGTGCTATGCAGCAGGAGCAGAGGCGCTCCCTCGAAGTCGCCACCGACCTTGCCGCCGTTGGCACGAAACTCAGCGATGACCTTCTCGTTCCAGTCGCTCATGTCTAGAACCTACTGCGGTCGGCCCGCACATGGTGATCCGGTCCACAAACAGTCCGCAGCATTACGCCTCAGCAAGCGATCGAAATGTGTCTGCTCATGGGCTTACGCAGGGCTGAGCAGGTTGCTTCGCCTACAGGACCTCGGAGAAGGCATCATCTCCCGCGTAGTGGTGGTTGCCGGGGCGCGAATGGGGGAGCAGCTTCGTTTGACGGCGACGTGTCTATGACGAGGTCGGTAGTCGATAGACCGAGATGTGCGAACGCGACTCCGCGGTGAACTCCGCCCCCGCCCAGTCCGCGCATCTACTCTCCAGCTCGAAACCTGCGAGCTGTGCCATTAGGTCGAGTTCGGTTGGCCAGATGTAGCGGTGCGGGCTACGGAACAGCTGCGCCTGCTGACCCTCGCCGTAGTGGAAATGATGCGAGACGAGCTGTTGGTTCAGGACGTCGTAGCTGTCCAGACCGATGTAGCCCGGCTCCGCCAGCCAGACTGTGGCCTGCTGTCCCGGCGGGAGCTTGCGCAGCTCAGGCACCCATAGCTCGATGACGAAACTGCCGCCAGGCGCCAGGTGACGGGCTGCGTTCCGGAAGCAGGCGACCTGTTCGGCCTGGGTCAGCAGATTGGAGATCGTGTTGAAGACGAGGTAGACCAGCGTGTACTCACCCGGGGCGCACGCCGTTGCCATGTCGCCCACGACCACCGGGATCCGCTCGTCGCCGACCTTGGTACGGAGCCGGTTGATCATCGGGGTGGACAGCTCGATGCCGGTGACGGGCACGCCGCGCTCAGCGAGTGGGATAGCCACCCGACCGGTTCCGATCGCGAACTCGAGCGCTCGGCCGTTGCCGGCCAGGTTGGCAAGTCGGTCGACCGTCGGCCCCACCACCCCGGGAGCGAACATCCCCGTGCCCAGGGTGTCGTAGCGCTCGGCAGCACCGACATCCCAAATCTCCTCCTGCCGCATGCGATGATCCTGCCAAGGGCCTGCCGCGACGTCCAACGACTTTTGGCAATGCCCGGACGCGCCGCCCCGGGCGCCGCTTTGCACGATCTCTGCTTCGACGTTTCGAACCCCGGTTCTGCGGGGACCGACCCCCGAGACTGCCTTTCACATGACGCCGGACGGGCACTCCGGCCGCCGTCAGGGATGACGCGATCTGGGCTGGAGGGGGCCAGCACCTACGAATGGATGCGGGACCGTCATGACATGCTCGACAACCAGCAGCGGTGGCGCGGCTTCTATGGCCCCCTCATACTTCCCGACCAGAACATCTGGCTTCTCGATGGCGGGGATCGGGTAGAACAGTCAAGCTGGTCCTCGACGTCAACCGAGATCGGGCCCGGGCTTCCCTTCAGGTCCGCCTTCCGCACTGGAGCCGACCCAACAGCGGGTCCCCAGCCTTAGGAGCTCACCTCCTGAGGGGTCGGCGCAGCCGAGGACGGCGTTTCGTCGCTCAGTACTGTGTGCAACTGGTAGGGGACTGAGGTGACCATGACCCCAGGCTGATACAGCAGCCGTCCCTTGAGGCGAAGAGCACCCTGGTTGTGTAGCAGATGCTCCCACCAATGTCGTACCACGTATTCAGGGATGAACACCGTGACGACGTCTCGGGGGCTCTTGCGTCTGACCTGCGAGAGATAGTCGAGCACGGGACCCGTGATCTCCCGGTAGGGCGAAGCGATTATGATGAGCGGCACATTCAACCCGCGGGCGCTCCACTCAGCCTGAAGACGGTCGCTCTCGTCTTCAGTAACGGCGACGGTCAGCGCTGTGAGGTCGTTCGGGCGGGTGGCCCTTGCGTAGGCCAACGCCTGAAGCGTCGGGACGTTGAGTTTGGACACCAGAACCACAGCATGGTTGCGACTGGGAAGCGGAACTCCGCTGGCATCCGGCACCAGCTGGACAGCGACCGAGTCGTAGTGTCGCCGGATGGCTCGCATCAGGAAGTAGATGACGAACATCGCGGCAATCGCCAGGTAGGCGCCGGCCAAGAACTTGTACCAGACAACGATAATGAGCACCAACCCGGTAACGGCCGCACCTGTGCCGTTGATGACCTGTGCCCGGCGCATGCTCCTTCGAGATCTGCCGTCTGTTGTAGTGGCCAGTTTGGTGCGCCAGCGTCGCACCATCCCTATCTGGGACAAGGTGAACGACGTGAAGACGCCCACAATGTACAGCTGGATGAGCTTGTCGATGTTGGCGTTGAAGCCGAAGATCAGCGCGATGGAAAGGCCCGCGAGGAGCAGAATGCCATTGCTGAAGGCCAGTCGATCACCACGATTGTGCAGCTGGTGGGGCAAGAATCGATCCTGGGCCAAGATCGAGGCAAGGGTGGGGAAGCCACTGAAGGCGGTGTTCGTGGCGAGAATGAGGATGCCGGCAGTCGCCGCCTGGAACGCATAGAACAGCAGACCGCGGCCCCAGATACTCTCCGCAATCTGGCTGATGACCGAAGGGTTTCCATCGGGGTAAGCGCGAGCATGAGTGGCCAGCGCGAGCGCCGTGATCCCCGAGAACATCGAGATGGCGAGTGCCCCCATGATGAGAAGTGTCGTGGCGGCATTCTTGCTCTTGGGCTTCTTGAAGGCTGGGACACCGTTGCTGATCGCCTCGACACCGGTGAGGGCCGTGCACCCGGAGGCGAACGCTCGCAGGCACAACAGCACGGTTAAGATCCCGCCGACATGGGCAGTGTGCTGCAACGTCAAGTGTGCGCTAGAGGCCTCGGGGACGCCACCCCTGACCGCTCGGTAGGCGGCGCTCGCCAGCAGGAGAAACGTCAGCGTGACGAAGGTATAGGTCGGGAAGGCGAATGCGGTGCCCGACTCCTTCACGCCTCGCAAGTTCGCGAGCGCCAGGAGAACGATGAACGCGACGGATAGTTCCACGGCGTGCGGGGCGAGTGACGGAACTCCCGACGTGATCGCCACCACTCCGGAGACGATAGACACCGCCACGGTCATGACGTAGTCGACCAGCAATGCAGCCGCAGCCGTCAGCGAGGCATTGCGACCCAGGTTGTCCTTGCTCACGATGTACGCGCCGCCACCGCTGGGGTAGGCGAAGCACGTCTGCCGGTAAGAAGCGACGACCACGGCCAAGAGCAGAGCCACCGCCGCCGCGATAGGGGCGGCCAGTCCGAGAAACGAGGAGGCGCCCGCGGCTCCGAGCACAAGCACGATCTGTTCCGTCGCGTAAGCAACCGACGAGATCGGGTCAGAACAGAAGACCGGAAGTGCGATCTTCTTCGGTAGCAGCGTTTCACCCATCCGGTCGCTAGCCCGAGCTCGGCCGATCAGCAACCGCTTGAAAGGATCACGCAGGCTCACCATGACCCCGCTAACCGCACTTGTTGTATCGTGCGGTCGCCGACGAGCAACGCAACCGAGTCGAAGACGCCGTCGACGTCGGCCAGCCAGACGTCGTCGCATAGCCGACGCGGTGCGACTTCGACGCCGACGCGGTATCGAAGCGTGTCAGACTCGAAACGCGCCGCAGTGTGCTCCGCGAGCTCACCGCAGCCGTACGCCAGCGCCCAGCAAAGGCTGTGTATCCGACCCAGCCGGGTGAACAACGACAATCCAGATAACGCCGGGCGCTGACTGATCGGGAGGAGAAAGGACTGATCAGGGTCCAGCCGACTCTTTGCCTCCAAGAAGGGCAAACCACCCTCCTCGCAAAGCTGCACGGATAAGCGGCTCTTCACAATTCGGGGTGTAGTCGTGGCCTGAAGCCGCCGGACTCGAGTAGTGATCTGGCGATGTAGTTGGTGAGGTTGCGGAACCCAAGGGCGGAGCCGCGGAGGTGTTCGAGGCGGCCGTTGACGGCTTCTGTCGG
>JBBRYJ010000016.1:0-61853 GCA_038237745.1 Propionibacteriales bacterium
ACTCGAAGTCCTGCAAAGGACACAATGACGACCGGTTTGTGTTCCGCGCGGGTAATGACGACCTGCCTGGATCAGGAGCCTCCATGCTCGAGAGAGCCACTAGCAGGCGTCACACCGGCGGTCACCCTGTTCGTTACCTAGAGGTTCGCACTTCGGAGGCCGCGGCCGAGCATCGCCGCATCAACCCGGAGGCCTGACCGAATTGCTCGCGCCCTCCCACACGCCCACGTCGAACACGGACTGCAGCCCCCACCGACAAACGGGCGGGGGCTGGCGAAGGTCGAAACTGCTTACCGTGCCGAGACGGCTGGGGGTTGGGTACTCTCCGTCGGCGCTACGCGGCTGCCTTGACCCGGAATGCCGGCTGGAAGCCAGTCCAGCAGTTGGCGTCGAGACGGAAGGTGCCGGCGCCGGTCGTGCCGCTGTCGCAGTACTGCCTGGCCTGGGACGAGTTCAGGTACGCATCGTCAGGGAGCGGCTGCGATCCGACCGAGCCCGGCGAGTCGCCGGTCCCGACGTTCAGCGCGTCGTAAGCGCATCCACCGCTGGTGATGTAGCAGGTGGCGTTCTCGCCGATCGGGCTGTAACCCGTAGTGGGTTGTGTTGTAGGCGACTCCGATGATCACCGTGTCAGGCCAGTTGAGTGACCCCAACGAGACCGTACGGGTGAATGCCTTGCCGTTGAAGCAGGTGGCGGTGGTCGACTGGTACCACTTGCCGGCGTTTGCTCCCGTGCACTTCGAGTAGTTCGCTGACGGACGATACGGCATGCTGAACGTGTGGGTGACCGCGCCGATCTGGATGCCCGGCTCGTCGCCGGCTCCCACCGCGTAGACGCGGATTGTAAGCGGGACCGAGAACGCGGCTCCCGGCGTTGTCCCGCAGTCACCCGAGTTCCAGTGCCCGGTCTGACAGGCCCAGCTGCTCATCACGACCGACACAATCGGGTTATTCCGATCCGTTCCGGAGAAGTTGACCTGCCCTCCGAACTCCGATGCCGCCGTAGCTTCGAAGCCGATGCTCGGCACGTTCCCCGGCAGTGGGCTTGGGATGTTGTCGTAAACGGTCGTCCTGGTCACCGCGAGGGCGGCCGGGGCGGCAAGCAGCATAAGCCCGACGACTCCTGCCGCGATTGCGGGTGCTGTGATACGGCGCATAGAGTTACACCTCTTCGTGACTGGATTGAACGGAATGTAATGAACTCGCGCTCGACTCAAAGGGATTAACTAAGGAGCGATGTCATAAATGACCGCTAATCACTGATTAGTGGTCAAATGGGAATCACTTGATCGTCCCGTCAGTGTCGACGGCGGTCAGTCCATTGCAGGCAGGCGGGACGGCGGATCCCTTTCGTACGGACGTACCAGCCGGTCGTACCGGACCGAGGTTTTGGGACTCGGCGCAACGCTCGAAGGCTCTGAACAAGCACGAGTGCGGCGCTTCCTCGCCGCGCGCGACAGCGGCCGGCCGATCGACGCCCAGTACGCCATGCAGTTGGGTCCTTGGCCGCAAGCACGTCGACTACTGGGTCAGGTTTAGCCTGTGGCGGTGCCCCGGCGTCAGGACCTCGTGCCGCTCGCAGAAGCCACGAAGACCTGGTTCAGAGTCTCCCTCCAGACGTTCGGGGGTCCGGCAGGGCAGATAGCGGTGATGCACCGGTTCCTCGTCGACGAGCAGAAGTGGCTGGGTGAGGGCAGGTTCCTGCACGCTCTCAACTACTGCATGCTGCTTCCGGGGCCGGAGGCGCAGCAGCTGGCCATCTATACCGGCTGGCTGCTCAACGGAACCCTCGGCGGCCTGATCGCCGGGGTGCTCTTCGTGGTTCCCGGTGTGCTCGCGATGCTCGCGCTGTCCGCCGGCTATGTCGAATTCGGTGAGACCTCGTTCGTGGTCGCGCTGTTCGCCGGTGTGTCCCCCGCCGTTCTCGCCATCGTCATACAGGCCGTCATCCGGGTCGGTAGGAGAGCCCTCCACAACGCCGCGCTCGTGGCCTTCGCCGTCGCCGCGTTCGCGGCGCTCGCGGTCTTCGGCGTGCCTTTCCCGGTCGTCGTCCTCGCCGCCGGCATCGCTGGCTGGTTGATGAGCCGGATCGATCCACGGTCGCTCGGCCGCGCCCCGGCGAAGGACTCCAGCGACACGGGCGAGCGGGCGCTGGTCGACGACGAGGCGTTCCACGCCGCGCAGCCGAGCCTCCGTCGGGCTCTCGTCATCCTCGGCATCGGGCTGCCGATGTGGCTCGTTCCGACCGTCGCGGCCGCCGCACTGGCCGGCACACACAGCGTGTACGCCCGACAGGGCCTCTTCTTCAGCGGTACGGCGGTCGTGACCTTCGGCGGGGCCTACGCCGTTCTGTCGTTCGTGGCGGAGCGGGCCGTCAACAGCTACCACTGGCTGCTACCGGGTGAGATGGCCCGCGGCCTCGCGCTCGCAGAAAGCACGCCCGGCCCCTTGATCATGGTCGTCCAGTTCGTAGCCTTCCTCGGCGCATACCGCGACCCGGGAGCATTGCCACCCTGGGCGGCGGGTCTCGTCGCGTCCCTCCTCACGACCTGGGTGACGTTCGTGCCCTGCTTCGTCTTCGTCTTCCTGGGCGCCCCGTACGTCGAGCAGATGCGGCGCAACGCCTCACTGTCGGCGGCTCTGACGGGAATCACTGCCGCTGTGGTCGGCGTCATCGCAAACCTTGGAGTCTTCTTCGGTGTCCATACATTGTTCGAAGACTCGGCCGAGCGGACCTGGGGACCGGTGCAACTTCTCGTACCTGAGGCGGCCAGCCTGCGGTGGGAGGCCGTCGGCATCACGGCGATCGCGTTGCTGCTGATGCTGCGAGTCGGCTGGGGTCCGCTCCGGACCCTCGGGGTGTGCGCTCTGCTCGGACTCGGTCTGGCTGTCATCCCCTGACCCGACGGGCCAGAGCCGGACGATCAGCGAGTTCGGTGTCAGCAGCCGTGGTCAACGTGGGCGTCATGGCGCACGTCGTCGGCGAGTGACCTGGCTGCCTGCACATAGGGGAACACCACGCTGGCCTCGCCGACGTACCCGAGGCTTCCGCCCAGGACGCAAACCCGCACCTTGTGTGGGTTCGCCTCCAGCATGGTGCGGCCGAGCCGGTAGAGGTCTACGGGACCCAGGTTCGTGTCGGTGTAGCGCGCCAACAGGCTGAGCGCGCGCTCGAAGAACCCGGGTCTGCCCAGCTTGTCCAGGACCGAGCCGAGGCCGCCTTTGAGCAGCTCCCCCTGATCCATCGAGCGGTTGAAGTCGCCCCCGGGGAGTCCGTGCCTGATCCGGGCGAAGGCCAGGGCATCCGCGCCGCTCAGCTCGCGCACACCAGGATGGAACACGTGTCCCAGGTCATTCATCTCGTACGTCACCTTGACGCTGATGCCGTTGATGCCGCCCACCATGTGGATCAGCCCCGGGAAGCTCGTCACGAAGACGTAGTCGGGCCTGATACCTGTCAGACCCGCCACCGCGTCAGCGGTCGAGCTCGGGCCGCCGTAGACCATCGCCGCGTTTATCTTGTCCTGCCCATGGCCGGGGATGTCGACGTAGGAGTCGCGAGGTATGCCGATCGTGACAGCTGAGTGGGTATCGGTATCGATGCCGACGAGCTGGATCGCGTCCGAGCGGCTGCCGAGGAACGGCTCCCCCGGGCGCGCGTCCGACCCCAGTGCGAGGATCCACACCACCTCGTCGGTGGCGTCGAGACCGTGCACGCCGTCCAGCTTCATCAACGCGTACTGGGCCTCGGTGTGGCCGGCGTCGGGCACCGTCACAGCCAGTACCGACAGCAGAAGGCCGAAAACCACCAGCCGTCTCAAAGCACGCAGCTTGACCGTCGCAGATCTCACGACGCCTCCACGGATCGCCGCAAGTCGTAGCCGAAGATGCGCCAGCGACCCTTGTCGCGGGTGAGATACACGCGACCCCATACGACGCAGTCGACGAGCGTGCCATCCTGCTTCTGCTCGTTCATCGCAAGCCGGACATTCGCGGTTGCGCCCCCCGCCACCCCCCTGTTGGCGAACACGAAGACAGAGGCTCGCTGCGTATCCGCGACGACGGCACGCAGGTCCGGTCCGAGGACGGCGTTGGTCGTCACGTCGCGGTGACGCTTGGCATCTGGTATCGCCCCATGAGTCCAGGAGTCGAACGCGCCGGGAAACCGCCTGGTCGGGTAGTCGGCAGCGAGGAAGGCCCGTGCGAACCAGGCGGACACGGGTCGGCCGATGGCCAATCGGAGGGCGTCTCGCCGGGCGGCCGGAAAGGCGCCACTGACCTGACGGATCCTCACAGCGAACGGGGCGTCCGGCCGGGTCAGCGTGACACCAGGGGCGGTGGACGACGACACCTGCGGAGTCGTCTGGCTCGTCGACGGTCCCGCGTCGTCGGTGCCAGTGCACGAGACGAGCGCGCCGCACGTCACGACAGAGGCGGCCAGGCGCGTGGCAGTGCGTCCGAAGCGCATCAGCGAAGCATTGTCCAGTACCTCAAGCGACTCAAGACCCCGCGCCGTGGGCCGGATACAGCGGTCTCGCCTGCCGACCGGCGCTTTCGAGGGTTAGCCTTGAGAGGTCCCACCCATCAGCTCCTCATTGGAAGAGGCGAAACGGAAGCCGTGTCACAAACCCCGCACAACAGCACAACGGCTGACTTCGGCCCGAACGAATGGCTGGTCGACGAGATGTACGACAGCTACCTCGAGGACCCCAGCTCAGTCGACGAGGCCTGGCGAGAGCTTTTCGCCGAGCGTGACAAGCGTCCCACCGATGATGAGCCGGCCGCCGAGGCCGGGTCAGCGGGAGGCACGGGAGGCACGCGACCGGCTGCGAGCAACGGTAAACCCGCTGGTGCCCAGCCTGCCGTTCGGCCGGAGCCACAGACGCCTCGCTCGTCGGTGCCGCCCGACTCGAAGTCCCAGCCCTCCGAAGGGCGAGGTGCGGCCCCGACCCCCAAGACGACCACCTCGACACCGTCGCCCGCCGCGGCCACGGGCTCTCCGGCAGCTTCGTCGGCCGCCCCGTCGCAGGCTCGTGACATCCCTCCGCCGGTACGGGCGAAGGCGGTGCCATCCGACCGGCCGGTGCCGAAGGACCCCACTGCGGCCGTCATCGACGACGACGCGCCGGACGAGCCGACGTACGTCGTCCTCAAAGGCGCGGCAGCGCGCACCGTGGCGAACATGGACACCAGCCTCACGGTTCCCACCGCGACGAGCGTGCGCACCGTCCCCGTGAAGCTGCTCATCGACAACCGGATCGTGATCAACAACCACCTCGCCCGTGCGCGCGGCGGCAAGGTGTCGTTCACCCACATCATCGGTTTCGCCCTCGCGAAGGCGCTCAAGGCGATGCCCGAGATGAACACCGGGTTCGAGATGGTCGACGGCAAGCCCAACCTCGTGAGGCCGACGCACGTCAACATCGGCTTGGCCATCGACGTCCCCAAGCCGGACGGGTCTCGCCAGCTTCTCGTCCCGTCGATCAAGGCGGCGGAGACGCTCGGGTTCGCCGGTTTCTGGGGAGCCTACGAGGAGGTCGTTCGGCGGGCCCGGGACAACAAGCTCACCGTGGTCGACTTCCAGGGCACGTCGGTAAGCCTGACCAACCCCGGCACGATCGGGACCAACCACTCCGTACCTCGGCTGATGAGCGGACAGGGCTGCATCATCGGTGTGGGAGCCATGGAGTACCCGCCCGAATACCAGGGCGCGTCGGAGGAGACCCTCAGCCGCAACGCGATCAGCAAGGTCATGACGCTGACCTCGACCTATGACCACCGGGTCATCCAAGGGGCGCAGTCCGGGGAGTTCCTGCGACGCTTGCACGGGCTCATCCTCGGGGAGGAGGGCTTCTACGACGAGATCTTCCGTGCCCTCCGCATCCCCTACGAGCCGATCCGCTGGGCATCTGACATCTCGGCCAGTCACGACGACGAGGTCAGCAAGCAAGCGCGCATCCTCGAGATGATCCACGCCTACCGCGTGCGCGGCCACATGATGGCCGACACCGACCCGCTGGAGTACCAACAGCGCAGCCATCCCGACCTCGAGGTCGGCACGCACGGTCTGACCCTGTGGGACCTCGACCGCGAGTTCGCGACGGGCAACTTCGGTGGCAAGCGGTTCATGAAGCTGCGCAACATCCTGGGCATCCTGCGCGACTCCTACTGCCGCACGACTGGAATCGAGTACATGCACATCCAGGATCCCGAGCAGCGCCGCTGGATCCAAGAGCGCGTCGAACGCGGCCATACGAAGCCTCCGCGCGAGGAGCAGCTGCGCATCCTTCACAAGCTCAACCAGGCAGAGGCGTTCGAGACCTTCCTCCAGACAAAGTTCGTCGGGCAGAAGCGCTTCAGCCTCGAAGGCGCCGAGACCACGATCCCGCTCCTCGACGAGATCTGCGAAGCGGCGGCCGTGGCGAGACTCGACGAGGTCGCCATCGGGATGGCACACCGCGGACGCCTCAACGTGCTGGCCAACATCGTCAGCAAGGGGTACGCGCAGATCTTCCGCGAGTTCGAGGGCAACATCGACCCGCGAACCGTGCAGGGCTCGGGCGACGTCAAGTACCACCTGGGAGCCGAGGGCGAGTTCACCTCCGTCAGCGGCGCCAAGATCAAGGTCTCGGTCGCCGCGAACCCGTCACACCTGGAAGCCGTCGACCCCGTGCTTGAAGGGATCGCGCGGGCAAAGCAGGACCTGCTCAACAAGGGCGCCGCCTACCCAGTCCTGCCCCTGCTCGTGCACGGCGACGCCGCCTTCGCCGGTCAAGGCGTCGTGGCCGAGACGCTGAACCTGTCGCAGCTGCGCGGATACCGGACCGGTGGCACCATCCATGTCGTCGTGAACAACCAGGTCGGGTTCACCACGTCGCCGTCGGCCTCGCGCTCTTCGCTGTACTGCACCGACGTCGCCCGGATGGTCCAAGCGCCGATCTTCCACGTCAACGGAGACGACCCCGAGGCGTGTATGAGGATCGCCCAGCTTGCTTTCGAGTACCGCCAGGCCTTCAAGAAGGACGTCGTCATCGACCTGGTGTGCTACCGCCGGCGGGGCCACAACGAGGGCGACGACCCTTCGTACACACAGCCGTTGATGTACGACCTGATCGAGCACAAGCGTTCGGTGCGCAAGCTCTACACGGAGGCCCTCATCGGCCGTGGGGACATCACCGTCGAGGAGGCCGAGCAGGCGCTCAAGGACTACCAGCAGCAGCTCGAGCGCGTGTTCGCCGAGGTGCGGGACGTCAAGGCGACCGCCGAAGACTACGTCACGGTTCCCGAGTACCCGACCAAGCACGCGGTCAGCGGTGGCGACGACACGGCGATCCCGCGTGAGGTGCTCAAACGCATCGCAGACGCCCATGTCAACGCCCCTGAGGGCTTCACCGTCCACCCCAAGGTGCTGCCCCAGCTCCAGCGACGAGCAGCCGCCATCACCGAGGGCCCGATCGACTGGGGCACGGGTGAGATCCTGGCGTTCGGCTCGCTGCTCATGCAGGGGCGCCCGGTCCGTCTGTCAGGCCAGGACTCGCGCCGCGGAACGTTCGTGTCGCGCTTCGCGACCGTCATCGACCGCCTGACCGCCGCCGAGTGGACACCGCTGCAGAATCTCACCGAGGACCAGGCACAGTTCTACATCTACGACTCGCTGCTGTCCGAGTACGCCGCGATGGGCTTCGAGTACGGCTACTCCGTGGCCCGTCCTGAGGCGCTCACCCTGTGGGAGGCTCAGTTCGGCGACTTCGCCAACGGCGCGCAGACGGTCATCGACGAGTTCGTGTCGTCGGGACAGGCGAAGTGGCAACAGCGCTCAGGCGTGGTCCTGCTCCTTCCGCACGGGTACGAAGGCCAGGGGCCCGACCACTCGTCCGCCCGGATCGAGCGGTTCATGACTCTCGCCGCCGGCGACTCCTTCACGGTCGCGCAGCCGTCCACCCCGGCAAGCTACTTCCACCTGCTGCGGAGGCACTCGCTCGGAAGCAGCCACCGGCCGATGGTCGTGTTCACCCCGAAGTCCATGCTGAAACGGAAGGACGCCGCCTCCCAACCCGAGGACTTCATGTCCGGGTCGTTCCGGCCCGTGATTGGCGACGACCTAGCCGACACCTCCTCGGTCGAGCAGCTGCTGCTGTGCTCGGGCCGTATCACCTGGGACCTGATCGCCGAGCGGCAACGCCTTGGCGACGAGGGATCACGGACCGCGATCGCACGTTTGGAGCAGCTGTACCCACGTCCCGTCGACGAGGTACTGGCAGAGATGGCGAAGTACCCGAACCTGAAGCGGATCCGCTGGGTGCAGGACGAGCCGGCAAACATGGGTCCCTGGCCGCACATGAAACTCAACCTCTCCCCCGAGCTCGGCGCCATCCCGTTCGAGCGGGTCTCGAGGCCGGAGTCGGCAGCGCCGTCGGTCGGGCAGGTGGGTGTCCACCGAGACGAGCTGCGCTCGCTGCTGGACCAGGCGTTCGCCTGAGCCGGCGATGTACTTCACCGACCGCGGAATCGAGGAGCTGCAGACCCGTCGAGGCGAGGAGGACATCTCGATCGACTGGCTGGCAGCGCGGCTACAGGAGTTCGTCGATCTCCATCCGGAGTTCGAGGTGTCTATCGAGCGGCTGGCCACCTGGCTCGCGAGGCTCGACGATCCCGACTGACAGCCGCCTGGGAGGCGGCTGAGCTGGTCAGGGTTTGAAGACGACCTTGCCGAACAGGTCGCCCTCGACCATGGCCGCAAACCCCTCCCGGGCCTCCCCGAGAGGCAGCACGCGGTCGATGACAGGGCGGGCACCGCTCAGGTCGAGAAGGCTGACCAGCTCCCGCAGCTCGTCCCTGGTCCCCATGGTGGACCCCTGCACCCGGAGCTGGAGAAAGAAGATCCTCGTCAGCTCCGCGTTGGCCGGCTCCGACCCGGACGTCGCTCCTGAGACGACCAACGTGCCGCCGGGCCGCAGTGACTTGACCGAATGGCTCCAGGTGGCGGCTCCGACCGTCTCCATCACGGCATCCACCCGCTGGGGCAGCCGGGTCCCCGGCTCGACCGCGTCGTGCGCGCCAAGGTCAAGCGCCTTTGCACGCTTGTGCTCCTCGCGGCTGGTGGCGAAGACCCGCAGGCCTGCGGCACGCCCGAGGGTGATGAGCGCGGTCGATACCCCTCCGCCTGCTCCCTGGACGAGCACGCTGTCGCCGGGTCTCAGCCCGGCCTGGGTGAAGAGCATCCGGTATGCCGTGAGCCACGCGGTCGGCAGGCAGGCCGCCTCGTCGAACGACAGGGACTTCGGCTTCGGCACGACGTTGCCCCGCGGTACCGCGACCTGCTCAGCGAGCGTGCCCTGGTGCTGCTCGGACAACAGGGATCTTCGGGGATCGAGCGTCTCGTCCCCGCGCCACTCCGGGTCGCTGATCACGGCATGGACCACTACCTCGTTGCCGTCCGGGTCGAGTCCCGCTGCGTCACACCCCAGGATCATCGGCAGGCGGTCGGCGGGCAGGCCGACGCCGCGAAGCGACCAGACGTCGTGATGGTTGAGGCAGGCCGCCTTGACGTCCACGACCACCCAGCCGTCAGCGGGCTCCGGTGCGGGACGCTCGCCGAGCACGAGTCCGGCCAGCGGGTCCTGGGAGTCGACGGACTTGGCGTAGGCGGCGAACATACCGGCAACCCTAGTGCGACGCGGCCGCCCTGACCGCGGCCGCGACGGCTGTCGCCACCCGCGGGTCGAACGGGGACGGGATGAAGTAGTCGTCTGCGAGCGACTCCTCCACGAGGGCGGCCAGCGCCGCCGCGGCCGCCAGCAGCATGTCCTGGGTGATCCGCGTGGCACGGGCGTCGAACGCGCCGCGGAAGATCCCGGGGAACGCCAGCACATTGTTGATCTGGTTGGGATGGTCGCTGCGACCGGTGGCCACGATCCGGGCGTGGCGGCGGGCGACCTCGGGATGTACCTCGGGGTGAGGGTTGGCGAGGGCGAACACGATCGACCCGGCTGCCATGGAGGCAACGTCGACCTCAGACACGCTTGCCCCACTCACCCCGATGAAGACGTCAGCGCCCTGCATCGCGGCTGCCAGGACGCCTGACATGCCGGACGGGTTTGTGTCCTGCGCGAGTCGTTGCTTGACGTCGCTCAGGCCCACGCGGTCACGGCTGATGAGCTCCGAGCTGTCAACGACCGAGATGGCGCGAGCACCCGCGTGGATAAGCATCCGAGTGACGGCGACCCCGGCTGCCCCGGCTCCGGCGACGACGATGACGGCACTGGAGAGCTCCTTGCCTACGAGGCGCAGAGCCCCCCGCAGGGCAGCCAGGACGACGACGGCAGTGCCGTGCTGGTCGTCGTGAAAGACGGGGATGTCGAGTCGTTCGATGAGCTGGCGCTCCACCTCGAAACACCTCGGCGCCGCGATGTCCTCGAGGTTGATGCCGCCGAAGCTTGGTGCAAGCCGCACGATCGTCTCGACGAGCTCCTCGGTGTCGGTGCAGTCTAGGCAGATGGGTATCGCATCGACTCCTGCGAAGTGCTTGAAGAGGACCGCTTTGCCCTCCATCACGGGCATCGCGGCCCGAGGGCCAATGTCCCCGAGCCCGAGAACCGCTGTGCCGTCGGTGATGACAGCGACCGTGTTTGAGACCCATGTGTAGTCCTTGGCCAGCGACGGGTCGGCGGCGATGGCGTTGCAGATCTCGGCGACCCCCGGCGTGTAGGCCAGCGACAGGTCGGCAGGGTCGCGAAGGGGGACCGTCGAGGTGATCTCCATCTTGCCGCCGCGATGCAGCGCGAACACCGGGCTCTCGTGGACGTCCCGGACTTGTTCAGCGGTCATGCTCGACACCTCGGCTTCGGGTCACGATCGTGGCGGACATCCTGCCAGAACTCGCACTTCTCTCGTTCTCCAGCGAAGCGTCGACGGAACCGGGTCAGAACCAGCACAAAGGACGAGGCCACACCCGGCAGACCACGCGAGCGACGACATCATCGGGAGTGATGGCTCCCACGAGCCAGGAGTCGACGCCTTCGCGAACGTTGTCCCGCTCGACCCACCAGCCACCATCGACGCGGCCTGTCAGGCGCTTGACGGCCATCGGACGATCGGGCAGGCGAACGACGACGAGGCTCCCGATCCTTGGCGGTGCGCCGTACTGGATGACCAGTCGGTCGCCGTCTCGCAGGGTCGGCTCCATCGAGCGACCACGCACAACCGCGATGCCCACCGCGCGGAACGCCACCTGGACTCCCCTCGCTCGTCGAGCGGCCTGGCGGCACAGTAGCCTCGACAAGCACTCTCCGGCACACCCCTGTGCCCTACCTGAAAGGACGGCCATGGCCTTCCGCTTCATCGCCGCGACGCTCGACGTCTCGGCTCACTGCGACCTGCCCTGTGGCGTGTACGACCCGGCCCAAGCCAGGATCGAGGCCGAGTCGGTCAAGCAGATCATCGCCAAGGTGGCAGACAACGACGACCCCGACTTCCGCACCCGGGCGATCCTGATCAAGGAACAGCGCTCGGAGCTCGTGAAGCATCACCTGTGGGTGCTCTGGACCGACTACTTCAAACCCCCGCACTTCGAGAAGTACCCGCAGCTCCACACGCTGTTCAACGAGGCCACCAAGCTCGCAGGCGCTTCGGGCACCAAGGACAGTTTCGATGCAGCCAAGGCCGACCAGCTGTTGGCAAAGATCGACGAGATCGCCACGATCTTCGCCGAGACAAAGCAGGCGTGACCCCTCACTCGTCGGTTCGCTGCGGCTGTCCGGCCTCCGTCGGGCCGTCGCTCGAGCCGGGAGTCGAGACGGACCAGCTGCGGAGGTAGTCGGTGAGGATCTCTGCACGCACCGGCTGCTCATAGAGGAAACCCTGCCCCAGGGTGATCCCGGCCGTTCGGAGCAGTGCGTCCTGCTCGCGCGTCTCCACCCCCTTCGCAACGCACCGCAGACCAAGCTCCTCAGCGAGTCGCACGTGTGCTCGCACGATCGCAGCAGCGTCCTCGTCGGTCGGCGCCTGTTCGACGACGGCGCCCTCGATCCTGATCTCATGGATCGGAAGTGTCCGCAGGTAGGCCAGCCAACCGACTCCAGAGCGTAGGCCGTCGACGCTGAAACCCACGCCGGCGTCGACGAGCGTCTGCAGTCTGAGCAAGGTGCTCTCCCGCACCTCGTGCAGCGTCGGCTCGTTGATCTCGAGCACCAGCTGCTGGGCGGCCAGGCCCGAGTCGTCCAAGGCCTTCTGCACCATCACCGTGACGGCGGCGAGGTCGTCGAGCCGACCGGCTGCCAGATTGACAGAGAGACGTAGCGGAAAGCCCTGGTCGGTCCACTCTGCCGTCTGGCGGCACGCTGCTCGCAAGGCGACACACTCCAGCGTCGGGAGCTGCCCGGCGTCCTGCGCACTGGAGACGAAGGACTCCGGATAGAGCAGCTCACCGTTGTCGTCGGGCAGTCGTATGAGTGCTTCGACAGCTCGTACCGAACCGTCGTCGAGACCGAACACAGGTTGGTAGTGGACGACGACGCGTTCCTTCTCGACGGCGCCCAAGAGGAGGCTCGCCACGTGATGGCTGCGCGCCGATGACTCCTCGATGTCACCCTGGTAGATCGACAGCGAGCTCTTGCCTTCGCGCTTGGCCCGGAACATCGCCGTGTCGGCGTTTCGGAGCAGCTCCTGCACGTCGAGTCCGGCGTCCGGGTCGGCGAAGGCGACGCCGATGCTGGACGTGATCGAGATGGCGGCCCAGTCGACCTCGAACGGCGTTGCCAGCGCCTCCCCGATGCGCTCGGCCAGGTCGAGGGCCGTCTGCTTCCAGGGCAGCGGGTCGATGAGCACGATGAACTCGTCACCCCCCCATCGCACGACGCAGTCATCTGGCCGTACCGCGGTCGACAACCGCTGGGCCACGATCCGGAGGACCTGGTCACCGACGGAGTGTGAGAAGTTGTCGTTGACCCGCTTGAAACCGTCGAGGTCGATGAACAGCAGAGCGATTCCTGACCTCGTGGACGCCTGCCCGGTGATGGCGCCGCGCAGCCGCTCGAGCAGGAGGGAGCGGTTCCCGACCCCGGTCGCTGGATCGTGTGTGGCAAGGTGCTGCAGGCGGTTGACCGCCTCCCGCTGCTCGGTGACGTCGCGAACCTGCGCGACGACCTGCCCACCACTCTGCAGATGTCTGTGGGTGACCTCGACCCAGACGCTGGACCCGTCGGCCCGAAGGAACCGTTCTCCGCGGGAGGGATCGGCCAGCCCGCTGGTCTGGTCGGACTCTCGGCGGACGTCAGCCGGGTGGTTGAAGTCACCGAGACGACGGCCGGTGATCTCGGCGGGCGCTCTTTGCAGGATGCGGCCGAGCGCCTCGTTGGCGACGAGGGCGACCCCAGCCTCGTCGAGCAGGGCCATGCCCAGCGGGCTGGCACTGAAAACCTCACGGAACAGCTCCTCGGAATGCTCAGCACGCGCACGCAAGGTGGCGTGCTCGATAGCAAGAGCTGCCGAGACGCCGAAAGCCTCGAGAGACTTGCACGTGTCGGCGTCCGGGCGCCTACCCCCTCGGGGAAGGTCGACGGACAAGACTCCAAGAAGAGACCCGTCGCTTGCGTGCAGCGGCGCGAACAGCGAGTCCTCGGGGTGCCAGGCTTCGGGGTCTTCCACGATGGAGGTATGTGGGACCCACGAGACGGCATCGGAGATATCGTCGTGAGAGACCTGCGCGTGGTCGAGGAAGACCAGTCGGCCCCAGGAGCTTCCGGCGGCCAGGACGACCTCCCAGTCGGCCAGACTGGTGGAGGTGTCGAGCAGGCTTTGCCGGACCTCCTCGGGCCCGGCGACCGACACGACGACGACCCGCTCCGGCGACTCGACGAGGTTCACCGCGACCGCCTCGAAGCCGAGAGCCATCACCACCGTCTCTGCGAGCAGGTCGAGCATGCCCTGCAGGTCGAGCGTGGGTGGCCTGTGCTCACCCAGTTCGTCAGCCATCGTCGACCGATCCACGGCCGTAGAGTGCCGTGGTCGTCGACGGGGCGAGAACGGCGCCGAGCACCGCCACGGCCGGAACCGCGAGCACCACGCTCAGCCAAGCTGTCTTTTGGCCCACGAAGCTCCAGGCGATACCCAGCTGTATGACTTGTGCGATCACGATCGGTCCCCGAGACCATGCCCGGTAGTGCGCCAAGCCGTGGGCGCACAAGCCCAGGCCCGTCGCACAGAGGAGGAAGAACACCGAGTTCGTCACTCCGAGCGCCGGCCGGTCCGTACTGAGCGAAACGAGGCCGAGCACCGCGACGGCAAGCAGGACGAGCGTCTCGAGAGCCACGACAGCGGCTGCTGCGCGCATCAGCGGTGTCGCTCGTCCGTCCACGTTGTTCAGCGTAGCCACGCGCATCGACGTGCTACTAAAGACGGCTCAAGCAGTCTTAAACGTAATAAAAGAGGCCCGGATTACAACTTCTTGCATGCTTTCGATCACCCTCGGTGTAATAGCCCGGTGATGTGACCGAACGAACAGGTGGTGAGGCCTTGTGTAGCCCTGCATCTCTTGCAACGATTCTCGATAGGCGACGCAGATTATTCTCTGAATCGCCTGTTGCCGGGGAGCCTCGCTCGTGAAACACTTCACGAGCGACGTTCGCCGGTTCGGCGAATCGGACGCCACTTCCTACATCACTTTCGCGAACAGGAGCTGCACCGCCATGGATTGGCGCCACCGTTCCGCGTGCCTCGATGAGGACCCGGAGCTGTTCTTCCCGATCGGCAACACCGGTCCGGCCATCCAGCAGATCGAGGAGGCCAAGGCCGTCTGCCGTCGCTGTGAGGTCCGCGAGCAATGTCTTGCATGGGCACTCGAGGCGGGACAGGACCATGGCGTGTGGGGCGGACTCTCGGAGGACGAGCGCCGTGCGCTCAAGAGGCGCAAGGCGAGGGCCCGGATCCGGGCCTGACCTCACCATTTTCGAGATCCCTGGCGAGCTCGTGGTCCGGCTCGCCCGAGCCCAAGACGTCGCAGAGATAGGCGCGCTCGCCGCCGGGGCATACGTCGGGGCTGGGTTCGTCTCAGAAGACGACGAATATGTCGGTGAGCTACGTGACGCGGCCGGCCGCCGAGAAGGCGCCGAACTCTGGGTGGCGGCAGTCGCCGACCGAATCTGCGGAACCGTCACCTACTGCCCGCCCGGGTCTGTCTACCGCGAGCTCGCTGCGCCGGGTGAGGGAGAGTTCCGAATGCTGGCTGTCGTGCCGGAGGCGCGCGGCAAGGGAATCGCCCGGGCGCTCGTAAGGCGATGCCTCGAGCGCACTGCCGAGCTTGGACTCAACGCGCTCGTCCTCTGCAGCATGGTGGAGATGACCCCAGCGCATGCGCTGTACGTGGCCTCGGGGTTTCGCCGCGATCCGGCTCTCGACTGGGAACCTGTTCCCGGCGTACGCCTGGTCGGCTTCAGGGCGACGATCTAGCGGACAACAGCCCCGTGCCGGGAACTCGGGTGGCGGGGGCATGGCTGGATCGTCTGCGACAATGGTGCGACACCTGCTCGTCTTCCAGGAGGATCGACATGTCCAAGACCGGCCGCAAGCGTCGCGCTCGCCGCAAGAAGGGCGCGAACCACGGCAAGCGTCCCAACACCTGATCGCCTCGCCCACCAGCCGCGCTTCCGGGCCGCCGAAGCACTTTGGCTGAGGTCTGCCTGGTCAGTCGATGTCGAAGCGACGTGGGTAGAGGTCGAACTGGACCTGCCTGAGCTCGAAGACGACGCGCTGCCGAAGCTCGACGGGAGCGCGCTCACTGCACGAGCGCGCAACCAGCGACTTGACCAGCCTTTCCATGTCCACCGCGTGCAGGCAGGGTGCGCACTCCTCGAGGTGGCCCTGGATCTGTGCACTGTCGGCACCAGCCAGCTCGTTGTCGATGAACAGGTATACCCGTTCGAGGATTTCCTGACACCCAGGGTGACCGTTACCGCCGTTCACGGGGCCACCTCCTCGTGAGCGTCGGCCTGACCTCGCACGAGGCCGCGGCCGCGGGCATAGTCCCCGAGCAGGACACGGAGCTGGTTGCGGCCGCGATGGAGCCGTGACATCACGGTCCCGACGGGGGTCCCCATGATCTCGGCGATCTCTTTGTATGCGAACCCCTCGACGTCGGCGAGGTAGACGGCGAGCCTGAAGTCCTCGGGTATCGACTGCAGCGCATCCTTGACGTCGCTGTCAGGGAGCCTCTCGAGTGCTTCCATCTCCGCTGACTTGAGACCGGACGAGGTGTGCGTCTCGGCACGGGCCAGCTGCCAGTCCTCGACCTGCTCGCGCGAGTCCTGGATGGGCTGTCGCTGCTTCTTGCGATAGCTGTTGATGAAGGCGTTGGTGAGTATCCGGTATAGCCAGGCCTTGAGGTTGGTGCCGGCCTTGAACTGGTGAAAGGCCGAGAACGCCTTCGCATACGTCTCCTGCACGAGGTCTTCCGCGTCGTGCGGGTTCCTCGTCATGCGCATGGCGGCGGAGTAGAGCTGGTCGATGAAGACCAGCGCGTCGCGCTCGAACCGCGCCGTCCGCTCTTCGACGGTCTCCTCGGTCTCGGGTACTTGGGTCATCACGGACAAGGGTACCGGCCGCACCCCACCGCCGGTCGTCCCCGGACCAGAGCCGGACCACGACAGGACTCGATTCGGGCGGGTTGGCGGCTCAGCCAAGGTGGCGGCCATCGCGGTGCCCCTCCTCGCAGTCTTGGCAGCAGCGCCCAGTAGTGCGGCGCCTGAGTCACAACGCCGAACCACCTGGTGCTATTCCCTAACCCACCCGGGACGTCACCCACTCGACAACCGCCTCCACGATGAGCGACATCGTCTCTTCCGCCGACAGCTGTGCTCGCTTCGGGACGGCGAAACCATGGTCGGCGTCGGGTATGACGGTGAGGTCGACGGTAGGCGGGAACTCGCTCGGCCCCCCGAAGGCGTCTCTCTCGCCCTGCACGACGAGGGTCGGTACGCCGGCATCCTCCAGCTCCGCGCGCCGGCTCGACCCAGGCCGGCCAGGTGGGTGTAGCGGAAAGGCGAGGGCCAGGCAGCCGGCCGCCCCCACCTGTCGAGAGAGCCGGCACGCCACCCGGGCGCCCGCACTACGACCACCCAGGACGATCGGGGTACGCACCCGCAGCGCGCCGATGCATGCGACGGTGGCCTCGTCGAGCAGGTTGGGCCGCCAGGCGACCGACTTGCCGGCCACGTGCCACGGCTGCTCGACTCTGAAGACCGAGATCCCCTGCCGAGGCAGGGCCGATGCGAGTGCGGTCAGATCGGCCGTGTCGACCCCGGTCCCGGCGCCGTGCCCGAGAACGAGCGAGAGTCGTGGACGTCTGGAGCGGTCGGCATGCACCCGCGCGTCACCATGAGGCGTCGCAACAGTCCGCACGAACGTGGTCATGTGCCGAACAAGGTCCCGCCACCGTCATCGAGCGAAAGTGGCTCGACGAGTTGAGCTCCGTTGTTGCGCACGTTGTTAACCTCCGTCGACACGGGGAACGCGTGCAGTCGGCCTGGTGCCGCCGGGACGAGCACGTCGGCCAGCCGCTCGGGTGAGGTGGCGGTGGCGTCGAGCCACGCGTCGTATCCCGACGGCTCGACCAGCATGGGCATCCGGTCGTGGATGCGCCCGAGAGAGTCCTCGGCCGTGGTGGTGATGACGCAAGCGGACCAGAGGAACGCGCCCTCCTGGTCCTCCGGGAGCGTCGAGTCGCGCCAGATCTCGTAGATGCCGGCCATCGCCAGGATGCTGCCGTCCGCGGGAGTGATGAAGAAGGGTTGCTTGACAGGCTTGCCCCGCGGACCGACGCGCTCGGTGGAGTACCACTCGAAGTAGCCGTCGGCAGGCAACAGACAGCGCCGCTTTGCGTACGCTCGACGAAAGGCCGGCTTGTCGGCAAGGGTTTCGAGCCTGGCGTTTATGAGCCTCGAGCCGATGCCCAGGTCCTTGGCCCACGACGGCACAAGACCCCACCGGACGGTCGCAAGTCGGCGCTCCGCCGGCCCGTCGGGTGACGACCGCGGGATACGGTCGAACACCGCATACACACTGTCGGTCGGCGCCACGTTGTAGTCGGCGTCGAGCGCCGCTCGGACGTCGACCCGCTCGACGTCGAACTGCTCGACGAGGTCCTCCGGCCTGCGGCTCGACGCGTAGCGACCACACACGCAGACCAGGGTGCCACAGGCCGATGTGTGGGCGTGTCCTCCGGCGCGTGAGTGCGACGGTCTCCGTCGGCGACCAGGTCTCAACCGCTACAGTGGTTGTAGACGACGACAGAGACGAGTAGTCGCGGAGCCTCGGAGCCCAGAGAGCCGTCGGCCGCTGCAAGGCGGACTCCGAACCGCGACGAAGACACTCTCGAGCCCACAGCTGGTCGAGGTTGGCGCTGCGCGCCAGCGAAGGTGTGGTGGCACCGCGACATTGCCCGTCGCCCACACCTCCGGGGCATTCGCACCCGAGGTGGCCCATGTCGTCAGAACCAGGCATCCGACTCCCGCACACGGTGGAGTCCCTGCCCCCCGCCGAGACGCTTCCCAGAACGCTGGCAGCCGACCTCCACCTGCTCGTCGACCGAGCGGGAGAGGCGGTGCGCATCAACGGGTGGGTTCATCGTCGTCGACGGCTCTCGGGCCTCACCTTCGTCGTCGTGAGAGACCGCACCGGGACGGCGCAGCTTGTCATCCGCGACGGCGAGGCACGGGCGGCCGCCGACGACCTCACGGAGGAGACCACCGTCGACGTGGTCGGCATGGTGAGCGTCAACCCACAGGCGCCAGGCGGCGTCGAGCTCACCGACCCCGTCATCACGGCGCTCTCGGACCCGGCAGACACCCCGCCGATCGAGCTGTGGCGCCCGACCATCTCCGCTGGGCTGCCGACCCTGCTCGACCATGCACAGGTCAGCTGGCGACACCCCCGGCAGCTGGCGACCTGGAGGCTCGCCGCCGCCTCACTTCACGGGTTTCGCCGGACGCTGGAGGCCCAGGACTTCACGGAGATCCAGACTCCGAAGATCGTCGAGGCGGCGACCGAGGCGGGCGCGAACGTCTTCGAGCTCGACTACTTCGGCCGTCCCGCCTACCTGGCCCAGTCACCGCAGTTCTACAAGCAGATGTGCGTCGGGATCTTCGAGCGGGTGTACGAGGTCGGGCCGGTGTTCCGGGCCGAGCCGCACGACACAGTGCGGCATCTCTCCGAGTACGTCTCGCTCGATGTCGAGCTGGGCTTCATCCGCGACCATCGCGACGTGCTCGCGGTGCTACGCGACGTGCTGGCCGGTATGGTCGGCTGTATCCACGAACGCGCCGCGGCCGCTGTCGAACTGCTCGGTGTCGAGGTCCCCGTCGTCCCTGACGAGATCCCCCTGGTCCACTTCCGTGACGCCCTCGAGATCGTTAGGGCGTCGCCCGACGAGCCCGACCTTGCACCGTCCCACGAACGTGCTCTGGGAGCGTGGGCGCGCGAGACCCACGGCAGCGACTTCCTTGCGGTCGAGGGTTACCCCCTGGCCAAGCGCGCCTTCTACACGCATCCCCAGCCCGACGAGCCGAGATGGTCGAACTCGTTCGACCTGATCTTCCGCGGGCTCGAGCTCGTGACCGGAGGCCAGCGGCTGCACCGGTACAACGACTACCTCCGGGCCCTCGCCGACCGTGGTGAGCCGGCCGCACCCTACGAGAGCTACCTGGACACCTTCCGGCAGGGGATGCCGCCCCACGGTGGCTTCGCGATCGGGCTGGAGCGGTGGACGGCACGGATCATCCGGGCTGAGAACATCCGACAGGTCACGCTGTTCCCACGGGACCTCCACAGACTGTCTCCTTAGGCAACAACCGTTGGCATAGGCAACAATGGCGTCATGGTCTTCGTACGACGAATCGCCCGTCCCATGCTGTCCGCCATGTTCATCTCGGGCGGCATCAACTCCTTGAAGAACAGCAGCTACCTGACCGAGCGAGCCGCGCCGGTCACCGAACGGCTCGCACCGGTCGTCGACAAGGCGACCGAGCAGCTGCCCTTCTCTCTCGACTCCCAGCAGATGGTGCAGGTCAACGGCCTGGTGCACGTGGTGGCTGGTGCGATGCTTGCTACCGGCCGTGCCCCCCGGATGTCAGCACTCGCCCTGGCGGCGACCCTGGTCCCAACCACGTTCGCCGGTCACCGCTTCTGGGAGGAGAGCGACCCGCAGCAGCGCGCCAACCAGCAGGTGCACTTCTTCAAGAACGTCTCGATGGTCGGTGGGCTGCTGCTGGCAAGCGTCGACACGGAGGGTAAGCCGAGCCTCGCGTGGTGGGCCCGCAGACGGGCGAGCGCGGCTGCCGACCTGGCCTCGAGGCAGGCTGGCCGACTCACTCCCGGCTGACACGACCCATTGCGTCCATCCGGCGACCGTCGGCGGACGTCCTCGATCGGGTGACCTCACGCGTAACGGTCCTCCCGGCCGGTCCCGGTAGGCTTTCGCGATCGTGATGACGTCGGTCCTGAGCCCTTGGCAGGCACCATTCGCGACGGCACCTGTGGCTGCGCGTATCGCCATCCCGGGGTCCAAGTCCATCACGAACCGCGCCGTGCTTCTTGCTGCGTTGGCCGACGAGCCCTCCACCATCAGGGGAGCCCTCGTCGCCCGTGACACCCGGCTGATGATTGCGGCCCTGGCGTCGCTCGGGGTCGGCGTGGACCAGGTTGACGACCCATTCACCGTCGTTCCTCGAGCGCTCCGCGGGCCGGCCAACGTGGACTGCGGTCTGGCCGGCACCGTGATGAGGTTCGTCCCGCCGGTGGCGGCGCTGGCGACCGGCCGCATCCACTTCGACGGGGACCCCAGGGCGCGCGAGCGTCCGATGAGCGAGATCCTCGGCGCCTTGCGCCATATCGGTGTCAGGTTCGCAGACGACGCCACCGGACTGCCCTTCGCGATCGAGGGCTCTGGCGCAGTCGACGGAGGAGTCGTCACCATCGACGCGTCCACGTCGAGCCAGTTCGTCTCTGCCCTGCTGCTCGCCGGTGCGCGCTACCGGCGTGGCATCGACGTACGCCACGACGGCAAGCCGATTCCGTCGTCGCCTCACGTCGAGATGACGGTTGAGATGCTTCGAGCCCGCGGCGTCACAGTCGACGGGCAGCCGAACAGGTGGGTGGTCGCGCCCGGTCCTGTCGCCGCGATCGACGTCGACGTCGAGCCGGACCTCAGCAACGCGGCGCCGTTCCTGGCGGCGGCCGCGATCACCGGAGGCTCGGTGACCGTCGAGCGCTGGCCGCCGACTACGACACAGCCGGGTGACCGGCTGCGCGACATCCTCGAGACGATGGGTGCCGAGGTCGAACTCGACCCGACGGGCCTGACCGTCACCGGGCACGACCGGCTCGAAGGGGTCGACATCGACCTGCACGATGCCGGCGAGCTGACTCCGGTCGTCGCCGCCCTGGCTGCCGCCGCACGGTCGACGTCGAGGCTGCGCGGCGTCGCCCATCTGCGAGGGCACGAGACGGACCGGCTGACGGCACTGGCCACGGAGCTCGGCCGGCTGGGCTGCGACGCACAGCAGACCGAGGACGGGCTCGAGATCCGGCCCCAGCCGATGACAGGTGGACTTTTCCGCACCTACTCCGACCATCGGATGGCGCAGGCCGCTGCGGTTCTCGGCCTCGTGGTTGCGGGGATCCTCGTCGACGACGTCGAGACCACGTCGAAGACGCATCCCGACTTCGTTGGCGCCTGGCTGGCGATGCTCGGGTGACCCCGTCGCGCTACGACCCGGAGGACCCAAGCCACTTCGACCGGCCACGTAGGCGGACCCGACCGCGCACGAAGGACCGGCCGACGTACGTCGACGCCGTGACCGGGGTCGTGGTGACTGTGGACCGTGGCCGGTTCACCGTCCGTGTCATGACAGGCGGGGAACGCATCGTCACGGCCATGAAGTCGCGCCCGCTGGGCCGCAAGGGGGTCGTCGTCGGTGACCGCGTACGACTGGTCGCCGACGTCACAGGTGACCCTGGAAGCCTGGCGCGGATCGTCGAGGTCGAACCGCGGACGACGGTTCTCCGGCGCACCGCCGACGACTCGGACCCGGTGGAGCGTATCGTCGTCGCGAACGCCACCCAGCTGGTCGTAGTCACAGCCGTGGCCGACCCAGAGCCACGTCCCCGGCTGATCGACCGCTGCCTTGTCGCAGCGTTCGACGCCGGCCTGAGACCGCTGCTGTGCCTCACCAAGGTCGACCTCGCCGACCCGGAGACGCTTCTGAGCATCTACCGCCCCCTCGGAGTCGCCTATGTCGTCGCCGAGCGGGGTGGCGACCTCGGCGGCGTTCGTCAGGTCCTGCGTGACCAGGTGAGTGTTCTGGTGGGGCACTCCGGAGTCGGGAAGTCGACCCTGGTGAACGCGTTGGTACCCGGGGCGCAGCGCTCGACCGGTCACGTCAACGTCGTCACGGGGCGAGGTCGTCACACGTCGACGTCGGTGTTCGCTCTCGAGCTGGAGTCTGGAGGCTGGGTTGTGGACACGCCCGGCATCCGGTCGTTCGGACTGGCCCACGTCGACCCTCGCCAACTCATCAAGGCCTTCGACGACCTCGACGCCCTCACGATGGACTGCCCCCGCGGTTGCGCCCACGGTGCGGGCGAGCCGGAGTGCGCGCTCGACGACGCGGTGGCCGACGGGCGGGCGGAAGCGGAGCGGGTCGACTCGTTCCGTCGCCTGCTGGAGAGCCGCGAGCGAGGCGACGAGGACTGAGCCGCCCGACCGCGGCCGCAGGTCAGGGGCTGGTGCCCAGGGAACCGTAGTTCTGTGTGCCGTCGGGGTTCCAGACGGCCTTCGACCCGATGTCGCCGACGCGATAGGTCTGGAACGCCACCAGGGCGGCACCGACCACGAGGGCCACCGAGACGACCGTGGCCAGCGTGCCGCTGAACCGGTCAGGCGTACGGGAAAACAAGAACGCCGCGATCGCGATGACGGCGAAGATCGCCACGAAGATGAGCAACAAGTTCGCCCGCTTCCTGTGCTCATCGATCAGGGCTCCCACGGTGCCTCCGTACCCCAGTGCAGTCTGGAAGCTGAGGCCGCTCTGCCTGGCCACGAAGACAGACGCGACTGCTCCGAGCGACACGACCAGCATGGGAATCCTCGACCACGCCCGAGTGCGGGGCACTACGAACAGCACACCGAGCAGGGCCGCGAGCGGCACGAACACCACCGCGGCGTGTACGGCGAGCGGGTGCAGCGGTAACCCGTGGATCTGGCTGAACATCGAGTCCCTTCCCAGGTGGAGGACGGTTCAAGTACCGCACGGTCACGAGTCGGATGCCATTGGACAATAGTGCAGTCGGCGGTCAATTTCGGCAGGGCACGCACCACCCGCGCGTCCATGCCCTCCCGCGCCAGCCGCGTCGTAGCCTGACGGTCATGCCGTCCGACCACACCGACGACCTGCGACTTGCGCACGTCCTGGCCGACGACGCCGACTCCCTCACGATGAGCCGCTTCAAGGCACTCGACCTGCACGTGGTCACCAAGCCCGACCTGACGCCGGTCAGCGACGCGGACCAGTCTGTCGAAGACGGTATCCGCCGTACTCTCGGCAGAGCCCGGCCCCGTGACGCCGTCGCAGGCGAGGAAGGGGGCGAGTCGGGCTGGGGTCCGAGGAGATGGGTCGTTGACCCGATCGACGGCACCAAGAACTTCGTCCGCGGCGTGCCTGTCTGGGCGACACTTGTCGCCTTGATGGTCGAGGACGTCGTGGTCGCTGCCGTCGTCTCAGCTCCGGCGTTGTCTCGTCGTTGGTGGGCCGCCAGGGGCGGCGGGGCCTGGACGGGCAAGTCGCTGCTCGCCGCAAAGCCCTGCCGGGTCTCGGACGTCTCCGGGCTGGACGACGCCTCGCTGTCCTACTCGTCGCTCGGCGGTTGGCACGACTTGGGCAGAGGTGGAGACTTCATAGCGCTGACCAGACGCTGTTGGCGAAGCCGCGCCTACGGGGACTTCTGGTCCTACATGCTGGTGGCGGAGGGTGCTGTCGACATCGCCCTCGAGCCGGAGCTCGCCTTACACGACATGGCTGCCTTGAGTGTGATCGTCGACGAGGCCGGCGGGCGCTTCAGTGGCCTCGACGGCGAGCCAGGGCCGCTCGGCACCGGCGCGCTGGCCACCAACGGCCGGTTGCACGACCAGGTGCTCGCCTTCGTCGGTTCGCTCCCAGCCGACCCCGAGGCCGGGCACGCGCCGTCGGCCGAGACGGTGGAGGGCTGACAGCTCGACGAGTGGGCGAGCCAGGCACCGGAGACGCCGGAGCAGGGTCGGCGCGAGCAGGATGGCTGCGAGGTCGAACCAGCAGTACCCGCCCGCCGCGCCGGAAGGAGGGTTGCCGATCGACACCAGGCCGGTGGGGTCGGTTGGCTGCCAGGTCCAGTCCCCCAGGCGGGTGCCGACGAGCTCGAGGTAGGTCACCACGACCGTCGCGCCGACGTAAAGGCCGGGCGAGGGACCCCACAGCAAGAACCCCACCAGGCAGGTGAACCAGAGGGCGCCCAGCACGTCCGTTCGTGCGGCGAAGAAGCCGCCGTAGGCCGCATAGCCCCCGATAACGGTCAGAGCCAGCACCGAGCACAGCCTCGTATGCGCCGACACGAGCTGCGTACGTCCGAAGGCCAGAGCGGCCAGGTAGACCAGCCCGTGCCCAGGAGGGATGTACATCGGCACGTTGTGGAAGCGGTAGACGTACACCTCCAGCAACGGCGAGGCCGCGTACTCGACCGCCGACGCGAAGACGACCACGATCGCGGTCTGCACACGCACGAGCGGCGACTCCCTGCACGCGATGACGGTGAGCAGGCCCCACGTCGCCACTCCCAGCGCTCGCTGAACCCAGACTCCCGAGCCGGCGTCGAGCGAGAGAACCACGAAGATCCAGCCGACGACCAGCACGACGGTCACCTCGGCTGGCCAGGAGGCAGCGGCCTCGCGCCGCGGCGTCCTAGACTCGGCAGCCGTCACGGCGGTGACGGTCTCTACGGAGGTGGTCATCCCGGACATCGTGGCAGGTGGCAGGCCTCCGCCACTTTCGCGGCACCCCGATTCGGGGCTACGGTCGTCTCACCGATCGGCAGGTGGCCACGGGAGGAGACCGGATGCAGCTCAACGAGGTACTGAAGTCCAAGGGCGACACCGTCGTCACCGTCTCCCCCGATGCGACCGTTCGGGACCTGATCTCTACGCTCTCGGAGCACAACATCGGTGCCGTAGTGGTCAGTACGGAGGAGACCGCAATCGCGGGCATCGTCTCGGAGCGCGACATCGTACGTGGACTCGTGCACGGCACGGCGGTGCTCGACGGCTCGATCTCTGAGATCATGACAGCCGAGGTCCGCACGGCGAAGCCGACCGACACGGTGCACGACCTCATGCTGCTGATGACCGAACACCGGATCCGGCACGTTCCCGTCGTCGCGGACGGCTCACTCCAGGGCATCGTCTCCATCGGTGACGTGGTGAAGTCCAGGATCGGCGAGCTCGAGTTCCAGCGCGACCAGCTGGAGTCGTACGTCTCCAACGCCCAGTGACGTCTTCGCCACCCGTGCCGCGTCGGTGCTGGACTCGCCACGTCCGTGGCCTTTCTGGCCACGTCAGTAGGGTGAGACAATGACCGACAAGCCTGAGATCGACTTTCCCGACTCCCCACCCCCGAGCGAGCTCGAGAGTACCGACATCACCGTCGGGGAGGGGACGGCCGCCATCTCCGGGTGCACCGTCGTGGCGCACTATGTCGGCGTGGCGCACTCGAGCGGCGAGGAGTTCGACGCGTCGTACAACAGGGGCGAGCCGCTCTCGTTCAAGCTCGGCGTCGGTCAGGTCATCTCCGGCTGGGACCAGGGGATCGAGGGCATGCGGGTAGGTGGTCGCCGCAGGCTGGTGATCCCCCCCGACCTGGCGTACGGCGACCGCGGCGCCGGCTCGGCGATCGGTCCGGGCGAGACGTTGATCTTCGTGGTCGACCTGGTTGACGTCCGCTGACGGTGCCCCACCTGTCGGACCGCAAAAGGCGCCTCTTCGTCGCCGCGCTGCTCCCGCCCGAGATCGGAGCGGCCCTCGACGAGCGCCTCGACAGATTGCGGTCCGCACTGTCGGGGCTGCGCTGGGTGCACTCGGCGAGCTGGCACATCACCGTCGAGTTCATCGGCGGCTGCGGACCCCACGAGACCGAACGCCAGATCGTCCGTTGGGCCGACCGCTCACACCGAACCTTCCCGTTCGAGGTTGCAGTTGCCGGGGCGGGCACGTTCCCCGATAGCTGGAGGGCGCGCGTGTTCTGGGCCGGTCTCGACGTGGACGAGACCGGTTGGCGGCATCTCGCCGGACAGGACCGGACACCGCATGTGACCGTGGCCCGATCCAGCGAGCCGCGGGACCTCACCAAGGCGGTGCACTCCCTGTCGACCTACAGGGGACTTCCATGGCGGGTCGAAGAGATCGCTCTCATGGAGGCTCGTCTCGGTCCGACCCGCCATCGCGGCTCTAGGTACGAGCCTCTGGAGGTGTTCCCGCTCAGCGGCTCCTCACCGAGCGCCCCTGAAGTCGGCGGCCGGGTTTCACACCTCGGGCGCGGCCAAGGACTCGACGCTGTATGACGCCCGTCCCACAGCGACGACGTCGCCGCGGCGGAGCTGGCGGCCACGCCGAACCTCGAGCTCGCCGTTGACTGTGACGGCGTCAGAAGCCAGCAGCGCCTTGACGTCGCTGCCCTGGTCGACCGCGTCGGCGACCTTCAGGAACTGGCCCAGCCGGATGACCTCGCCCCTGATCTGGACCGGGCGGTGTCCGTTCACCAGCTCACCGGCTCACGGGCGGGGGGGCCGAGTGTCGACGAACACGCTCAAAGTAAATGCTGCGACCACGATGACCGCCCCCACTACCGCGACCGCGGAGCCGGTGACGGCGCCGGTCACGAACAGGACGGCGGTCACGGCCAGAGACGCCACTGCCGCGACGGCGATCTTAGGGTCGTCGCCGATGATCAGGTCGAGAAGGAAGTCCCGTAGGACGCGAAGGACGCTCACGCGAGCACTTCTCGGCCGGCTTCGCTGGGCGTCGATGCCCGGGTCCGCAGCCAGCTGATGAGCAGACGGGACCAGAGCGTCCAGAAGGCGACCAGGCCGAGGATGGCCAAGTCGCCACCAGGCCAGTCGAGGCTGTCACCTGACGCGGTGAAGATCCCGAGGCCCTCCATCGACCAGAACGTGCCGAAGCTGACAAGCATCAGACCGACGACGTACTTGAGGGTGTTCTCGGGGATGCTCGCCAACGGTCGGTGGACGAGCAGGCCGAGCGTGGTGACGACGACTGCGGCCGCGGCCCCACCGGTGGCCGCGAGCGGCACGTTGCCTGCGTTGAGGCCGAACGTCAAGACGATGAAGACGACCTCCACGCCTTCCAGGAAGACGGCCTTCAGCGACACGATGTAGCCGAAGGTGTCAAGTCCCATCACGGTCGTCGACCGCGCGTGCTCGGCCGCCTCGTACTGCTTCTCGAATGCCGCTTGCTCGTCGTGCAGGGCCTTGAGCCTGGCCGAGCGCAGGATCGCCTTGCGGAGCCACTGCATCCCGAAGATCAACAGCAGCGTGCCGACGACGAGCTGCAGTGCGGATGTCGGAAGCCAGGAGGCGAGGGCATACCCGGCGGCAAGGGTGAAGACGACGAGCGCGACGAGGGCCGTCAGCGTGCCGGCGATCGCAGCGCGCCACCCACGCGTGAGGCCCATCGCGAGAACGATGGTGAGCGCTTCGGTGCACTCCACGAAGGAGGCGAGGAAGCTGGAGCTCAACAGTCCCCACTCGGCCGGAGTCACGGGCCAAGCCTAACCTCGGTTCCACGTGGGGGTGTACCTCCTTTCACTACCCAGCGTAAGATTTCGTGCACTTAAAGTGATATGGCGGGCTAGTCTGGAGTCTGCCGGCATCACGCCGGACATTGTCGAGGGGCACGGACCAAAGAGGTGGAGTCACATGGCACTGGTTGTGAGCGCACCGTCCTCGATGACCGGGTCGACGACAGGAGACCTGGCTGCGCACCTGGGCGTTGTCGACGCCCTGCTCTTCCGCAGGCTGTCCGCATCCACATGGGCGCATCTCGGCGGTCTCGGGCGAGGACGCGGATGGGCCGGCGTCGTCGACGTTGCGGCCGCGCAGGACCCACTCCTCGCCAGGGTCCCGGACGAGCCGGGTGGGGTTCAGCGCTTCCAGCACGTTGAGGTCGGCAGAGTTCTCGGCCCCTACTACGCGGTGGGTGGCGCGCTGGTGAGGGTCAGCAATGACGTCGTGGTCGTGCTGGGCAACCCGGCTGCAGACCTCTCCGCGGCCGCGACCGATGACGCGCTGAGGGCCCTGGCCGACGCGCTCGATACAAGTGTGGGAGACGTCGCACCCTCGAAGCGTCTGGCTGACGAGCTCGAGGTGCTGCACGCCGTCCGGGAGGTCACGACCGCCACTGCAGACGACCTCGCCGGCACGTTGGAGCACGTCGTCGACGTGGCCATGAGGTCGTTGTCCTGCGAGGTCGGGCTGATTCGCGACGGCGCCGGCCACACCTCCGCGGCGAGCTCCTGGGCAGGCGTCGACGTAAGCGACCCACGCGTGGGTGCGGCCCTCGACTTCCTCGCGGAGCGGGCCGCAGACGACTCGGTGTGCATCCAAGACACCGACCGTGAGCCCGTTCTCGCCCCCCTTGGTCGCGAGCAGGGTGTGCGGTCACTCCTGGCCATGACCATCCCCGGCCCCGTCGGCGGACTGCTGGTCGTTGCCCACACCACCGCGGCTCCTCGCGGTTTCACCTCCTTGTGTCAACAGCTCGGTCGTCAGGTGGCCGACGCGGCTGCGGTCATCGCACACACTGCGACGCTGCGCGACGATCTCCGAGCTAGCAGTGAGGAGAGTGCTCGCGCCGCACGGCGCGACCCACTTACCGGACTTAGCAACCGCCTCGCCTGGGACGAGGCGCTGGTCGATGCTCAGCACCAGGTGGACACCGGGAGCTCCGTCACCGTGCTCACCCTTGACATCGACGGCCTGAAGAAGGTCAACGACACCTGCGGCCACGAGGCCGGTGATGATTTGCTGCGATCGTGCGCCGACGTCCTGCGAGAGTACGGTCGCCATGGCGACGTCTGCGTACGCCTCGGTGGCGACGAGTTCGCAATCCTCATGCACCATGCCGGCGCCTTCGCAGAGCACCGGTTGACGACGCTGTCCAACCGCCTCGGTGGCGTGACCAGCTGCCAGGCCACCGTTGCGGCGAGCCTGGGGATGGCAACGGCCTACCCGGGCGCCAGCGTGGCCGACGCCGTCCGGGAGGCCGACACCTTGATGTACGCCTCGAAGAGGGCAAGGCGTGCCAGCGCCGCGGCAGATCCGACAGGTCAGCCGACGACGGACCACACGGCGCTGGTTCTGTGAGCCGGTAGTCGCCTCGTCAGCGTGCCGCCCTGACACGCAGCATGCGGCTCAGCTGGTCCGCCCGCTCGGCGACCCTGGAGGCCACAACCGGGCTCACGTCATCGTTCTCGGTGCAGGCCACGACCCGCCCCACGAAGCCATTGTCGGCACCGAACACCGGAAACATGAACGAGGCCCTCACCATCGCAGGGATCATCCCGGACGCGCCCAGAGCCGGCAGCGCCAGGAGATACCGCTCCGAGTACGGCGCCAGCACCTGTGCCTGGGCAGGTTGCCAGAACGCGGTGGCGACCACTCCGACGCTGCCGAGAGGGACCTTGTTGCCTTCCATGACGGTCGTCCAGGCGCTTTCCTTTGCCGCCGCGACCGGTTGCGCCGACTCGACCGCCAGTGCCCGCACCCAAGCGTCGGGGTCCGGGTCCGTACGACGTACCGCGTCGACCGCGGCGGGGTCGAGCCGGTCGAGTGCGGCAAGCCTCGTCAGAGCTCGCCAGCTGAGGTCGCTGTCGCCGGCCGTCATCGCTGACAGTGCGTCGAGCTGCTCAGCCGTGACCGCGGTGCGTGCCAGGGCACGCAGAGCCATCAGGCGTCTTGGACCGCCCCGCTCGGCCAGCTCGAGACAGACCTCGGCGACCGCAGCCAGCAGCTCGTCGCGCACATCGTCGGGGGACCAACGCTCTGCGGCCTCGACCGCGAGCTGAAGGAACGGCTCGACCAGCGAGTCCACCGTCTCGTCGGTCAGCACCGCGTTCGCGCATTCGACGAACTCACCGGCCGAGATGCCACCGTCGACGAGCATGTCCCACACGGTGACGACGGCGACCGCACGCGAGGTCGCGTACGGAAGACGGGCAGCTTCCTCGAGGAGGGGCTGTACGAAGGTGTCATCTGGGCGGACGGTTGCGAACGTCAGGTCGTCGTCGTTGGCAAGGACCAGGGCGTAGGGCGTCGCTACGCCCCCCAAGGGCGTCTCCGGCCCGTCGATCTCCACAGTGAGCAGGTCGCGGCGCACGAGCTCGCCTTCTCCGTCCTCGGACACGTAGACACCGACGTCCACCCGGTGAGTTCTCGGCGCCTCGCCGTTCGGGCCGGCTGCGTGGAGCACAAGACCGCGGTCGTCGGACTGCTCGAGCCGAAGAACGTCGGTACCGGCAGTGTCGAGCCAGGCCTCCGTCCAGCCGGCGAGGTTTCGGCCGCTCGCCTGACCGAGCTCGCGCATGAGGTCGTCCAGGGTGGCGTTGCCCCATGCATACCTGGCGAAGTAGGCGCGTAGACCCGCCACGAACTCCTCCTCACCGAGGTACGCGACCAGCTGCTTCAGGACGCTCGCACCCTTCATGTACGTGATGTCGTCGAAGCCTGCTGTCGCCTCTGCGACGTCCCGTGCCGACTGACGAATCGGGTGAGAGGTAGGTCCTCGGTCGACCGGGTAGGCGAACCGCTTCGTACCCGCGAGAAAGACCGCCCAGGCGTCGGTGAACTCGGTGGCCGAGGAGGCGGCCCAATAGCACGCCCACTCAGCGAAGGCCTCATTGAGCCACAGATCGTTCCACCACGTCATCGTGACGATGTCGCCGAACCACATGTGCGCCATCTCGTGCAGCAGGATGGCCGCGCGAGTCTCGCGCTCCTCAGGAGACGGCGTGCTCCGATAGACGAAGACGTCGGACCAGGTCACGCACCCGTAGTTCTCCATGGCGCCGCCCATCTCCGGCGCGAAGACCTGGTCGTATGTCCGCTGGGGGAATGGCAGAGCGAACTGCTCGCCGAAGAACTCCAGCCCTCGCGCGGTGAGGTCGAACAGCTCGTCGGCGTCGCGGTCGAGGAACGGCGCGAGAGACTGCCGCGCGTAGAGCCCCAGATCGTACCCGCCACGCTCCGAGCGGAGCTCGTAGAACGGGCCGGCGTTGACCACCGGTACGTACGTCGACAGCGGCGGCGTCGCCGGGTACGTCCAGCGCCGGCCGCCCTCGACCGCCTCGACGAGCGGAGAGTCGCTGTTGCTCGTGACGACCCACTCCTCAGGTGCCGTCACCACGAACGTATGGGGTGCTTTCAGGTCGGGCTGGTCGAAGCAGGCCCACGCCCGGCGCGCGTCGTCCGGTTCGAACGACATCCAGACGTAGACCCTGCCGTCTGCCGGGTCGACCGAGCGTTGCACCCCTGTGCTCTGGCCGGTCGACTCCTGGACGGACGTGACCACGAGCACGTTATCGATGGCCAGGTCGGTGAGCTCGATGCGGGCGTCTCCTATTGCTGACGATTCGACCGGGCGACCGTTGAGAACGGCGGACGACACGTCGGCCGCGCAGTCGACGAAGGTCCGTCCCCCATGCTGCCGACACGAGAAACGGATCGTGGAGACGACGCGCAGGGCGTCCCCTTCGAGCAGTCCGGTGAGATCGAGCTCGAGCAGGTAGCTCTCGACGTCCATGAGCGAAGCGCGTTCTCGTGCTTCCTTCTGGCTAAGACTCCGCAGCATCGTCATGAGACCTCACGTCCTCGACCCCTGGTGTGGTCATAGGCTTACCACTCCGCAGTCCCGAGCAGCCGCGGGCCCTGAAGGTCGGTGGCCGCTTCCAGCCCGGTAGTCGAGAGGAGGAGCGCCCAGCGTGCTGCGGCGCCCGCACGGGCCTGGGAGCTCGGGGAGTGGTACACCTTCATCCGGCACGGTACGGAGCTCGACACCGCGACACGGAAGCGGGACCACCGCCTTCCTTCACTCGTGTGCGCCGAGCCGGTTCAGACCGCGCCGCCGATTAGGTTGGAGCCGTGAACGGAGCCAACGGTGTGATGTGCGCGCGAACGCCGACGCGGCCGCCGCGGTGAGCCGGACGCTGTCCCGCCCGACTCCCGCGACCACCGGACGCGAGGTTCGCACGGACTCGCACAGGCTGTCACGAGGCTGTGACCTGGCACTAGACCTTGGTGTGGGCGTGCTCGCATCATGGACCATCGTCTACCACCTCTGTCTCCTGCTACGGCTCGCGATGCCCTGGGCCGTCGGGCTCGAGGTGGTCGCCCTGACGGGCTGGGGTCTCGCGCGCTTGTGGTTTCACAAGCCCAGGAACGACGCCGGGGCGCAAGCAGGCGTGTTGCCGGGGCCTGGCTCCAGCATCGCAGCGGCTGAGCCGTCCGCGGCCGAGCACGTGCTCGTCCTCGTCACTGTGGCGGCCGGAGCCGTGGCCGCGCTGCTCGTCGCGGCGAACGTGGGCTGGCCGGCCATCGCCGCACTCTGGCTTTCGGCCGCCGGTGCGGGTACCGGGTGGGCGGTACTGCGGCTTCGAGGCGGCCGGGGCGCAGCAACCCTGGAGACTGACGGCAGCCACCCGCTGCTGCGCGGGCAACCCAGGGACGCCGTGGTCGCACTGGCCTGGGCGGTGGCCCTGGCAGCGCTGTCGACGTTCACGCTGTGGCCGAACCCTGACGACCTGTACTACGTCAACCTGTCTCAGTGGATCGTGGAGCACGGCACCTTCCCGCTTCGCGACACGATCTTCTCCGACCTCCAGTACCCGATGTCGAGTTGGCCTCCCATGGCGTCGTACGACGCACTCGTCGGCACGCTGGCACGGCTCGGGCACGTCCATGCCGCGTCGGTGGCCTACATCGTGGTGCCTCCCGTGGCCACCTTCTTGTCTGTGCTTGCGCTGTGGCGACTGTTGCGGGCCTGGCGGGTCGAGGCGGTCGAACTCGCGCTGTCCGCCGCCTTGCTGTTCCTCCTCTTCGACGGCGGGTCGGGCTACGCGGCGCCGGGAAACCTGTTCCTGATCCGGATCTGGCAAGGCAAGGTCATCCTGCTGTGCCTTCTCATACCCCTCCTGCTCGTTTATGCCCTGCGGTACGTCGAGCGACCGACCTGGGGCCGGGCAGGATGGCTGTTCGCGGGTGGAGTGGCGGCCGTCGGTCTGACCACGACGGCGATGTTCCTGGTGCCGTTGGTCGCCTTGGGCGGTGCTGCACCGCTCTGCCTGCGCCACCGTGTCCAGGCGCTTCGAGGGTTCGCCGCGATGGCTGCGTACCCGCTCGCAACCGGGGCGCTCACTGTGGCGGTTGGGGGTCGCTCGGCCGATCTGTTCGAGTCACGCGAGCTCTTCCGTTTCGACCCGGCCTGGTTCGGCCACGAGATCTTCCGCTACGGGCCACTGGCAGCGCTCGCGGTCGCGGCCGTGCTGGCTGGAGCGCTGCTCGTTCCGCATCCTGCGGCACGGGTGACCACAGGTGTGCTGGCGCTGGTCACCGGTGTCACCCTCGTGCCCGGGTTCACTCGTCTGACGTTCGACGTCGTCGGCCTCGGCCCGACGTTGTGGCGGGTGTCCTGGGTCAGTACGGTCGCGGCGCTCGTCGGTGTGCTCGCAGCGCGGGCGGCCAGCTACCGCGGCCTGCCGAGGCTGGGGCTGGGCGTCCCCCTGGTGCTCCTGCTAGTCCTCGTCGTCTTCGGCGTGCCCATCTGGTCCGAGCGCAACGGCGTCGACCTCGCGGCGGCCCCGCACTGGCAACGTGGCGAGGCGTCCGTCGCATCGGCACAGCGCGTGATCGCTGCGGCCGAGCCCGGCGACGTCGTCTTGTCGCCTGAGGAGCTCGCGGTCACCATCGACGTGCTCACGACCCGGGTCAAGACGGTTGCCCCACGCGCCTACTTCATGGACTACCTGCGCCACGACCCGAGCTTCCATTTTCATGCCCGCTTAACCCTCGTCAACTTCGCCAACCGGGGCATCGCGAGGTCGGACACGAGCGAGGTGGCTCAGGCGCTCACGCTCCTGGACGTGGACGAGGTGTGCCTGCCTGCCGTGTCGTCGAAGCGCTTCGGCTTCTTGGCCGAGAACGGCTACCGGCCGCTCACGCGGTCGGCTCGGGACCGGTGCGTCGCTCGGTGACACCACGGCCCACCGACGGCTCTGTGCTCAGCTGAGATTTCGCGTCCGACCGAAGCCTGTGCAAGAGTCGGGCATCACAGTGTGGGAGCAGTCATCGGCGTGGTGTGGTGTGGCCACCACGGCGCAAGATATCGTCTCCGTCAACGATGGCAGCCGCGCACGGCGGCTCGCCTGCTCACGGTCGAAAGGCGTTTTGTTCGATGCGAATCCTTGTCCTTGGCGGTGATGGCTACCTCGGCTGGCCGACAGCCATGTACCTGTCTGCCCGGGGGCACGACGTCGGCGTCCTCGACAGCTCCGTGCGTCGCCAGTACGACCACGAGCTCGGCTCGATGAGCCTCGTCCCGATCGAGACCCTACAGAACAGAGTGCGCGCCTGGCGTGAGCTCAGCGGTGAGACGATCGACGTGTACCACGGCGACCTCCTTGACGCCGACTGCGCCTACGAGTCCATCCGTACCTTCGAGCCCGACGCGATCGTGCACTTCGCCGAGCAGCGTGCCGCACCGTACTCGATGATCGACCGTAAGCACGCTGTCTATACCCAGACCAACAACGTCGTCGGGACGCTGAACGTGATGTTCGCGATCGGGGAGATCGACAGGGACATCCACCTGGTCAAGCTGGGAACGATGGGTGAGTATGGCACTCCCAACATCGACATCGAAGAGGGTTGGCTCGACGTCACGCACAAGGGCCGGACCGACCGGATGCTCTTTCCCAAGCGCCCTGGCTCCTTCTACCACCTGTCGAAGGTGCACGACAGCCACAATCTCGAGTTCGGCTGCCGCATCTGGAACCTGCGCGTCACCGACCTCAATCAGGGCATCGTCTACGGGCAGGAGACGGAGGAGACGGCGCTCGACCCGCGGCTGGCCACCCGCTTCGACTACGACGCCGTCTTCGGGACGGTACTCAACCGCTTCGCCATCCAGGCTGTGCTCGGACGCCCGCTGTCGGTCTACGGAGGCGGCACGCAGAGCCGGGCTGTGATCGACATCCGCGACACCGTCGAGTGCATCCGGTTGGCGTGCGAGTCGCCGGCGGAGGCGGGCGAGTTCCGAGTGTTCAACCAGACGACCGAGAGCTTCTCGCTCGTCGAGATGGCGAAGATCGTCGCGAACACCTTTCCTGGCGAGGTCGACGTCGAGTACGTCGACAACCCCAGAGTCGAGGTGGAGAACCACCACTTCACGGTCGTCCACACTGCTCTGGAGGCACTGGGGCTCGTGCCCCACCTGCTCTCCGACACCCTGCTCACCTCGATGTTCGGGATCATCGAGAAGCACAAGGAACGAGTCGACCTCGAGGCGCTGCAACCGACGATCAACTGGCGCCAGACAAGCAGCCCTCCCGGCCTCCGCTCGTGAGCTGGCGACCGGCGGATCTCCCGACTCCGACCGGATGGCGGGTTCTGGTCACCGGCGGCTCGGGGTTCATCGGTCGGCACGTCGTCTCACGACTGCAGGCGGCAGGACACTCCGTCACGGTGGCCGACCTCGACGACTTCTCCGACCCCGCGGTACCGACTGTCGTCGGCGACCTGTGCGACGAGCGGGTGCGCGAGCAGGCGATGGGCACAGGTCCCGACGCGGTCGTCCATCTGGCCGCCGCCACCTCTGTCCTCGGGTCCATCGAGCGGCCGGCCGAGGTGTACCGGACCAACGTCGAGATGACGGCGGCGCTGGTCGAGCTTGCCCGCAGGTACACGGTCGGCGTGTTCGTCCTCGCGTCGACGAATGCCGTGGTCGGGGACGTCGGCCAGGACACCATCACCGAGGACCTCCCGCTGGCGCCGCTGACGCCGTACGGCGCATCTAAGGCGGCGGCGGAGATGATCCTGTCCGGGTACGCCGGGGCGTTCGGACTGCGCACACCCGCGGTGCGCCTGACCAACGTGTACGGGCCGGGGATGCGGCACAAGGACAGCTTCGTCCCACGGCTGCTCCGCGCCGCCGCGGACGGGAGCGCTGTGCAGGTCTACGGTGACGGGCGACAGCGTCGTGACCTCGTCCACGTCACCGACGCCGCGGGAGCGATCTCGGCGGCTGCGCTCGGATGGCCGAGCGGTCCGGTTATCGTCGGGGGCAGCCGCTCCTACACCGTCAACCAGATTGCGCAGGCCGCACGAGACGCCACAGGCGTGCCGATCGTCACGGAGCACGTCGCGCCGAAGCCTGGCGAGATGCCGGCAGTGGTCGTCGACATCGCCCGCGCTCGCAGCCGCGGCTACGAACCGGCGATCCCCCTCGTAGCGGGCATGCAGAGCGCGTGGGCAGACTTCGCTCCCTCGCCGCACGCGCAGATCCCGGTCGATGCCCGCCTCTGACGTCGGGCCTGGGGCTTCGCCGACCGGCGCTAACCAGGTTGACGACGTGGATCGCGTTGCGCTGGCAGACTTCCAGGAAAGGCATGGTCAGCCCGCGCTCGCGCCGGTGGTGGTCGTCATCGCGGCCTACAACGAGGCCGTCGGCCTGCCCCGCGTCCTGTCGGGCATGCCATCGACCGTATGCGGGCTCGCCGCCGACGTCGTGGTGGTCGACGACGGAAGCACCGACGACACGGCCACTGCTGTGGCGGGGCACAGCGAGGTCTACTTGGTGACCTGTCGCGTCAACCGTGGACAGGGTGCTGCGATGCGGCTCGGCTATCGGGTGGCCCGCGAGGGTGGTGCGCGCTACATCATCACGACTGACGCCGACGCCCAGTACGACCCAGCCGACTTCCCTGTCGTGCTCGGCCCGGTGCTTTCAGGCGAGGCCGACTTCGTGACCGGCTCCCGCCGTCTCGGCCACCAGCACACCGATGACCGGTTCCGGCGCGCCGGGGTGCATGTGTTCGGATGGGTCGTGAGCGTGCTCACCGGGCAGCGGGTGACGGACACGTCGTTCGGCCTGCGTGCCATGCGCGCCGAGGTGACGGCGGATGTCACGCTCAACCAGCCCCAGTACCAGTCGGCCGAGCTCCTCATCGGCGCCATCTCGAAGGGCTACCGGATCGCCGAGGTGCCCGCCACCATGCACGTGCGAGCGGCGGGCAGCACCAAGAAGGGGGGCAACCTGGTGTACGGCACGCGCTATGCGCGGGTGGTCCTGGGCACCTGGTGGCGGGAATGGCGGAGCAGACCCGACGGCACGCACACCGCCGTCCGGCCGGCGGACCATCCGGCGGCGAACGCAGAGCGCCAGCCGGGCCGATGAGCGCGCCGACGGCCACCCGGGGCCCCGTCGGCGAGTCACTCCAGAAGGTCGCCTGGAACTCCTCATGGCTGACCGAGCATCGCCCGTTCCTGCTGGCGCTTGGCCTCGCGACCGCCCTGCGGCTCGTCGTCATGGTGGCCTTCACGCCGGCCCTCGTCCACAGCGACGGACCGGTCTACCTGTCGTTCCTCGATACCTTCGAGCCGAGTCCCGAACGCCCCTCCGGCTACTCGCTTGTGCTTCTCACTCCGTTGTCCTGGCTCACGGACTCGCTCTCAGCGGTTGCCGCGGCACAGCACCTCATCGGCCTGTCGACGGCGGTACTGCTCTATGTGCTGCTGCGGCGGTGGGGTGTACGCCGTTGGCCGGCGACCTTTGCCTCGCTGCCGGTGCTGTTCGACAGCCTTCAGCTCATCCTGGAGCACACAGTCCTCAGCGACACGCTCTTCGAGCTGATGCTGGTGCTCGGGGTCGCCGTACTCGGCTGGCGACGCCGCCCCACCCCTACCGCCGCTCTTGTCGCCGGCCTGCTCCTCGGAGCGTCGGCGGCGGTTCGGCTGGTCGCCGAGCCCCTCGTCGTCGTGGGGGTGGCCTACTGCCTGCTCGCGGGCGACGGTTGGCGAGGGCGGCTCAAGGCCGCGGCGGCACTCGCCGTCGGCTTCGCGCTGCCTATCGGAGCCTATGCGACGTGGTACCACCAGGAGCAGGGCAGGTTCGCCCTCTCGGATTTCCAGGCCAAGTCGATGTACATGCGGTCGACGACGTTCGTCGACTGCGCCCACCTCTCGGTGCCTGACTACGAACGGGTGCTCTGCCCCGCCGAACCGCGGGGTCAACGACTCGACCCGACGTACTACGCGTACCACGACCTCCGGACGCTGCCAAGGCTCGCTCCTCCCCCCGGTACGACTCCCGACGACGCGATGCGCGACTTCGCATTCGAGGCGATCCGCGAGCAGCCGGTCGCCTACGTCGGCACGGTGATTCGCGACGTTGCTCTCAACTTCGACGTAGTGCGAGTTGACCGTTTCGAGTACGACACGGCACACAAGTGGCGGTTCTGGTCGTACCTCCACCCCCAAGCGACCGACTGGACCGGCCCGGCGTACGCCGCGCACGGCGGAGATCAGCTCGCTGCCCATCAGCCCTTTGCCGGCGCCCTGGCAATCTACGGGTGGGTCGGGTACCTCCCGGGGCCGATCCTGCTCGGCTGTCTTGTCATGGGCCTGCTCGGTGGGACCAGGAGACGACGTTTCCCGGGGCCGGAGCTACGGCCGCTGTCCCTGCTGCTCACCGTCACCGCTGCCGCCCTGCTCATCGTGCCCGCCCTGACGGCGGAGTTCACCTGGCGCTACCAGCTCCCAGCCCTCGCGCTGCTCCCCGCTGCGGCCGCGCTCGGCCTCACTGCTCTGCGGGGAGGTCAGGTCGCCTCAGGAACCTCCGCGACAGCGAGCACGGACTGACCGAACGGCGGTCGGAGCCGGCTCTCGAGCACCCTCGTGACAGGTACGACAAGGCTGTCGTAGATCCGCAGCAGTCCAGGCCGCGGGCTTCCGACACCGCCGCGACGCACTGCCAACCACCAGGCGATACCCCCCAGCAGGTTGACCGGTCTGACCTCGCCGGGCACCAGGCCTGCAGCGACGATCGCCGCAGTGAGCGTCTCGGGCGTGTAGCGGCGGACATGGCCCACACGCCTGTCGAAGTCGCCGTACAGCTGCATGTAGCCGGGCACCCACAGCACGATGTTGCCTCCGGGCTCGACCAGTCGGGACAGCGCGCGCAGGGCATCGCTGTCGGCCTCGATGTGCTCGAGCACATTCACGGCGACCACCGTGGACACCAGTGGGCCGGTGTCCGGCCAGGAACCTTCGAGATCGAGCCGGTGTGCCTCCGTCTCGGGCTGGTCCGCGAACCGTCGCTTCAGGTAAGCCACGCACTCAGGGTCGACGTCGGTGACCACATGGCGGCGCAACCCAGTGAACTGGCTGGCGAACTCGCCCAGACCGGCCCCGACCTCCAGCACGGACCGCCCGCAGTGCCGCGAGATCAGCTCGAACTGGTAGGCACGGTACCGCTGCTGGTACTGCCCGGACTCGCTCTCGAGGTCTCGCCCGGTAGCCGAACTGAAGGCCCCCGCCCCACTCGCCTCACTCATCCGGCCCCCTTGGCCACGGCCTCATCGGGTATCGGACCAGGGGCTCCGTCCGACGGTGAGGCTTCCACCGGGTGTCGGAAGAGCCGGTCGAGCAGGAAGAACCTCCCCAGGAAGACCCCTGCGTAGACAGCCAGGAAGGTACCGCCGACGAGCACCAGTCTCACGCCATCGGAGACTTGGGCGCCGGTTAGGCCGTTGTGGACGACGCTAGTGGCGGCGGTGGCGAGGAGCAGGGTTACTCCGACGATCGCTGCATAAGGGAGCACCTCGGACCTGATACTCGGCCTGCCGCGCCGGCGCCACGTCCAGGTCCGGTTCAGCCAATAGTTCGGTACGGCTCCAGCCAGCCAGCCCAGCACCGAGGCGACAGCCGGTGACGAGTCGAGCAGGCCATACAGGACGAGGAAGGTCACCTCACTGCACACCGTCGCCACGGCCGATCCCGCCGCGTAGCGCATCACCTTGCGCGCTAGCTCCGCCCGAGGGGAAGGCCGGCCCACGCCAAAGGTGGTCGGGACCGAACGAGGCATGACGCCGATAATAGGGCCCGCGCGGCAGCGTCAACCGTCAGCCACGGGGTTCGGGCAGTCAACCAGTGTCAGTCAGTGTCCCGGCGGGACGGAAAACGCGTTGGCCCAGGCTGTTGACAGGTACCGCCGACAGCGGTCTACTTGCTGGCGTTCGGGATGACTGCGGCGGCGAGGAGACAGCCGATTACCACGGAATCCGAGGCGGAGCAGCCGCGCAAAGAGGGCGTGCTCGCAGGCCTAGACGACCAAGTCACGACGTCCTTCTACTGGTATCTGGCGGTGCTGTCGTGCGTCGGCGGATTCCTGTTCGGGTATGACACCGCTGACATCGGTTCGGTGTTGGACTTCATCCCCTACCAGCTGAACAGCTTCGCGACTGGATACCTGGTTGCGGGTGCGTCCATCGGAGCGGCAGTCGGAGCCTTCGGGGCCGGCCCGTTGACCGACCGGTTCGGACGCAAGTCCTTGTTGATCGCTGACGCGGCCATCTACGCGCTCGGGGCGCTCTTGTCGGCAGTGGCAGTGAACACCACCATCCTGCTCGTCGCGCGCACGCTTATCGGCCTCGCGGTCGGAGCCGACTCTGCGATCGCAACCGCATATATCGCGGAGTTCGCGCCGAAGAGCCGGCGAGGCGCGCTGATGATCATGCAGCAGTGGATGATCACGGTGGGAATCTTCATCTCGTATCTCCTCGCGATCCTGATCTTCAAAGTTGCCCCCGGCGAGGCCACCGGACTGGACTGGAGGCTGATCCTCGGCTTGGGCGCGGTTCCCGCCCTGATCGCGCTCGGGTTGCGCACGAAGATGCCGGAGTCCCCTCGCTGGCTGATGCTCAACGGACGGTACGCGGACACGCAGAAGGCACTCGCGTCGCTGGGGATGGAGGTCACCGAAGAGGAGGTCAAGGACACCGCGGAGCAGCTTGCCGAGACAGAGCGCCAGCAGGAACGGAAGACGCAGTGGACGCCCGGTGTCAAACGCGCGTTGTGGATCGTCTGCGTGTTCTTCGTGTTCCAGCAGATCACGGGTATCAACATCCCGTTCTACTACGGCCCGCAGCTGCTGGGGGGCTACCTCCAGGGCGGGAAGTCGGCGGTCGACGCTGCCGTCGCGGGAGTCGAGGCGGCGGCCATCCTGGGAGCGGTCAACGTGGTCGCGACATTCTTCGCCTTCCGCTATATCGACAAGATCGGCCGCAAGAAACTGGCCATCGGCGGCTTCCTGGGTATGGCGGTCTTCATTCTGGTTGCGGCCTTCGGGGTCGCCTACATGACCGGCGTGCCGCGGCTGTGGGTGATCATGGTCGGCTTCTCGTTCTTCATCACGTCCTTCGCGATAGGCGTCGGCGGCACGGGGTGGCTGATCCAAGGCGAAGTCTTCCCGACAGCGGTGCGCGGCCGCGCAGCCGCGACATGTGCGGGAGTCGACTGGTTGGCCAACTTCGTCATCGTCCAGTGGTTCCCAACCCTGAACAAGGCGTGGGGCCTCGCCTGGGTGATGGTGCTCTTCGCCGCGCTGGCGATCCTGGCGATCGGCTTCGTCGCGCGGTTCCTGCCGGAGACCAAGGGCCTTCCACTCGAAGAGGTCACCGCCGTCTTCGAACGCAAGGCCACGCAAGGGGAGCCCGCCGGTTGACCGGGCGTCCGGTGGCACAGCTCTGACCGCCGGGCTGCGAGGGAGACGACGCGGGTACGACCCGCTCCCCCGTTACGCGCCGGTTGACGGTGCCGTCCTGAGCGGTTGGGCAGCGCTCGCTGAGCGGATGGCCTCACTAGCCGGTCAGGGGGTCCTGCTCGCGGTAGACGGGCCGGAGCTGGCGCCTTGGGACATGCTCGTGGCTCAGTTGCGGCGGCGGCTGGGCGGTCGGGACATCGAGGTCGATGTCTTCGACGCCCGGGACGGTATGGCGTCATGGGCCGACGTCCTCGCGGCCACCACCTCGCGCGAGCTCGCCGACGACCCGGACTTCGAGAAGCTGGCGACGATCTCGCTCGACGACCTCTGCGCCCAGCCGGTTGAACCCGAACCGCGTCCTGGTGCTGTCACGGTCGTCCTCGGGCCGGGAGCTGCACTATCCGAGCATGACGAGCTGTGGTATCTGGACCGCCCCAAGCGGTGTGCCGAGGCGGAGGTCACTGCTGGTGTTGGCCGCAACCTCGGACAACGCGACGGCGACGGCCTCGCGACGACTCGTCGGTTGTTCTACGTCGACTGGCCGGTCCTCGACCGGCACCGGGAGGCGATCGCCCTGGGTGTGGCGCTCTGGATCGATGCGCGCGACCCCGATCGGCCGTGCGCGCTTGATGCGTCGACCTTGACGGCGACCGCACAGGCCCTCGTTCGGCGACCGTTCCGCACCTGCCCGACGTTCAACTCGACTCCCTGGGGCGGCCACTGGGGTCAACGCCGGCTACACGCGTCCATCGATCAGCCGAACACGGCCCTGGGCTACGAGCTGGTCGCTCCCGAGAGCGGCGTTCTCATCGGTGACCGGCCGGACCAGACGGTCGAGCTCCCGTTCCAGCTCCTCGTGTCGTTGTACCCCAGGGAGGTGCTTGGAGAGCAGGTGCAGGACCGGTTCGGTACGTCGTTCCCCATCCGTTTCGACTACCTGGACACCGTCGGCGGGGGCAACCTGTCAGTGCACTGCCACCCGAGGGCGGCGCAGATGCGCGACGTGTTCGGTTGGCCGTACTCCCAGCACGAGACCTACTACGTGATGGTTGCGGAGCCCGGAAGCCACATCTTTCTGGGGCTACGCAACGAGACGCACATCGACGCCTTCCATGCAGACGCTGCGAGAGCCCACGAGACGGGCCAGGCGTTCGACGTCTCACGGCACGTGCGGACCCATCCCGCGGTCGAGCACCAGCTCTACCTCGTGCCGGCTGGTACGCCGCACGGAAGCAGCGCCGGAAACGTCGTCCTGGAGGTGAGTGCAACGCCGTACCTGTACTCGCTGCGATTCTACGACTGGCTGCGTCACGACAGCGAAGGACGGCAGCGGCCCGTTCACGTCGACCTGGCCTTTTCCAACCTTGACCCGGAGCGCCGGGACGGCAACGTTGCGGCCGACCTCGTGCGGGCGCCACGGCCGGTCCGGTCTGGGCCGGGTTGGCTGGAGGAGGTGCTCGGCGAGCTCCCCGAGATGTTCTTCGACGTACGACGCCTGCAGATGGACCCCGGCTCCGAGGTCCGCGAGGACACTGATGGCCGATTTCACATCCTCAACGTCGTCGAGGGCGAAGGCGTCAGCATCGTCTCGGGCGGAGGTGACGAGATGACACTGGCGTATGCCGAGACCGCCGTCGTCCCGGCCGCTGTCGGTGCCTACACCGTGAGCGCCTGGGGGGCGAGCCCGGCTCGAGTCGTGAAGGCGTTCGTCCGGTGACAGGACAGGCCGCGACGACGCCAACGGGTCTTGTGGGTGTGCTGGCGATAGGAGGGACCCACGTCACCTCCGCGCTCGTCGACCCTCAGGAGGCGCAGGTCGTCTCGGGCAGTGTGTGCGAGCGTCCCATCGACTCCGGCGCGTCCGCGCGTGACCTCATCGACAGCTTCGCCGCCGCCGTCGAGGATGCCGAGGCCCCGAAGGGGGCGGCCTGGGCCATCGCGATCCCCGGGCCGTTCGACTATCTGCGCGGCGTCGGCCGCTTCAAGGGGGTGGGCAAGTTCGACGCTCTCCTCGACGTCGACGTGGCGTCTCGGCTGCGTGCCGCGCAACCGCGGCTGACCGGCACTCTCACCTTCGTCAACGACGCCGACGCCTTTGCGATCGGAGAGTGGCACAACGGCGTCGCGGACGGCGCATCCCGTTGCGTCGGTATCACCCTCGGCACCGGTGTGGGCTCCTGCTTCCTGGCCGAGGGCGTTCCTGTGACGGAGGGACCCGACGTGCCACCAGATGGTCGGCTCCACCGGCTGCGCATTGGCGCCTCCGACTTGGAGGATGTCGTGTCCCGCCGTGCGATCCTCGGTCGCTACCAGTCGGCGCCCGACGCGACCGGCTCCCGTGCGCTCGACGTCTTCGACGTCTTCGAGCGCAGCAGGCACGACGACGGCTGGGCGACGCGTGTGCTGCAGGACGCCTTCAGAGCCCTAGGGGAGGCGCTCGCTCCGTGGCTCACCCGCTTCGACGCGACGGTCGTCGCCTGTGGTGGGGCGATGACCGGATCGTGGGACCAGATCCTCCCTCCGCTTCAGAGCGGTCTGGCCGAAGCCGGCGCCTCCTCCGACATCGAGCTGCTCCCGTCGGCCGACACCGAGCAGTCCGCACTGCGAGGAGCGGCCACCTGTATCTCCCGGGAGTCGCCTTGATGTCGTTATCGGCGGGGTCCACGGGCGTCGTCATAGGCTGAGCAGTCTCGTCAGGCGCCGGGGCTTCGCCGGTTCGCGCTGGTCCTCGCCTGGCTGAGCGTGTCGATACCCGACACGGGCTTGCGTGCACGCCCGTCGCGACGAGAGGACATTCCCATGCCGGACGTCTCCTTCGCCAACCTGTTCGTCGTGTGCCTCGTCGGGGCGGCAGCACCCCTCGCCCTCGGGTTCGCCCCGAGGTTGCGGCTGCCAGCCGTCGTGCTCGAGATCGTCGCCGGGATCGTGCTCGGCCCGTCGGGGCTCGGCTGGGTCGAGGTCGACCTACCGATCCAGATTCTCTCGCTCATCGGCCTGGCGTTCCTCCTGTTCCTCTCCGGTCTTGAGATCGACGCCAGTCGCCTGCGGGGTCGGGTGCTACGGGTCGCCCTGCTGGGTTACGGCGTCACCTTGGTGATCGGCGTTCCCATCGGGCTAGGCCTGGACGCTGCTGGATGGGTAAGCAGCCCACTGTTGCTGGCGGTCGCTCTGTCCGCGACGTCACTGGGTCTGGTGGTCCCGGTCCTCAAGGACGCCGGCCAGTCCGAGAGTGACGTCGGGCAGACTGCCATCGTCGCGGCTACCATCGCCGACCTTGCCGCGATCGTGCTGCTGTCCGTCCTGTTCTCCGCTTCCGACGGGAGCCCCGGGAGCCGCCTGATGCTCGTCGGCCTCTTCGTCGCCTTTGTCGCGGCGACCGGATTCGCGCTGTCGCGAACAAGGCGGTCGATGCGGCTAGGGGACGTGCTGCTCCGCCTGCAGGACTCCACCGCCGAGATCAGAGTCCGTTTCGCGGTCGTCCTCCTTGTCGCCTTCACCGCCCTCGCGGAGCGCGTTGGGCTGGAGAGCATACTCGGCGCATTCCTCGCAGGAGTGGTCGTCGGTATCCTCGACCGCGACTCGGCGAGCCATCCGCATTTCCGTACCAAGCTGGCGGCCATAGGCTTCGGCTTCCTCGTGCCGGTCTTCTTCGTGAGCAGCGGCATCCGGCTCGACCTGCGTGGTCTGCTGGACCATCCGTCCGCACTGCTTCGCGTACCTGTGCTCCTGCTTGCACTGCTTGTCATGCGGGGTCTACCGGCGCTTCTGTATGCGGGGACCCTCGGTCTTCGCGCCGCGCTGGCCACTGGGCTGCTCCAGGCGACATCCTTGCCATTCATCGTTGCGGCCGCCCAGATCGGTATGGAGCTCGGCCGGATCTCTGCCGTCACGGGGGCAGCGATGATTTGCGCGGGCTTGTTGTCGGTCCTTGTCTTCCCGGCTTCCGCCCTGGCCCTGCTGCGGGGAGCAGCCCCCGCCGCCGCACCGCCTTCTCGGCCAGGCTCGGATCCGCAGACCGCTCCCACGATGTGAGCCGTGCGCTGAGACACGCGCTGCGGACGTCCAGCGAGGCACCAGATGCCAGGGCGGCCGCGGCGGCTCTCGATCCGGCACTTGGTGCAACGACCGGTCGGCCGCCCGCGCGTACCGGAGGCGCTGACGAGGCTGAGGTCATGGCACCCCCCACGGCCTGTCGCACGGAGTCAGTCGTCGAGGAGCCCCTGCCGCCGAGCCAGTGCTGCCGCCTCCGTGCGACCGGCGGCACCCAGCTTGGCCAGGATGTTCGACACGTGCACGCTGACGGTCTTGGCGCTGATGAACAGCTGGCGAGCGATGTCGGCGTTCGTGCGACCCTCGACAACCAGACGGAGAATCTCACGCTCCCGCGGGGTGAGGTCCTTGTCGCGCGTAGCGGCTCGTGAAGGGCGGCCGGAAGCCGCTGAGCCGAGCGTCCGTAGCTCGCCAAGCAGCGGCTCAGCACGGAGCCGTCGTGCTGTCGCCCGTGCCTCGTCGACGAGCGGCCGCGCCATTGCGGGGCGCCCGAGCGAGCGCAGCACCGCAGCAAGGCGAGCCTTTGACCGCGCGGTCTCGAACACGTGTCCGAGCTCTTCGAATGCGCTGACCGCCCGCGTCCAGACTCCGATGAGCTCCTCCTCGGACGGAGATCCCACACCCGTCAGCCAGGCCAGCCGGATGTGCTCGGCGTCGACCCGAGCGGCCCAGGCGGCGCCCTCCGGCCCAGTCGCGAAGTTGCGTCGCCGTTGCATGCCCATAGTTTCGGCGGCCGCTTCCTGGAGCGCCTCACCACGCCGTGCCAGGTTCGGCCGCTGTGCAGCGGTGGAACGGCTCGCCTGGGTAGCGATCTGCCCGAGGGCGAGAGCGCTCAGGCGCACCCGAGCGCCAAAGGTCTCGTCCTGCCACAGGCGGCTGACCAGGGCGACGACCTCGTCGTGTACCGCAAGAGCGGCCTCGAACTCACCGGAATCTCCGTAGAGGTCGATGGCCGCGCTGCCCGCTACGACGGGGATCAAGCCGTCACGGTCCCACCAGGAACGGACGTGGGAGAGCCTTTCGAGGGCGGAACGCCGGCCGCGACCCGCGGCTACCATCAGCCCTGCCGCAGTCAGAGCAGCCTCGGCCACTTCGGGCGGCGACTCTCCGGACACGTCTGCGACCTCCGAGGCGGTTTCCCAGTCGCCCGCATGTAGGCCGTGATACTGGCCAGCACCCGGGCGTCCAGCCCGTACGGCGCCCATGGCCGGCCAGCCGAGGATGCTCGGGCGGCCGCTTGGTCGTAGACCGACTGCGCCTTGTCTAGCTGACCGAGCTCGTAGTGGGTGTAGCCGAGGTTGTGAAGCCCCCGCAGCTCACCGACCAGATCTACGTCGACTCGGGCCTGCTCGATGATGTGGACAAGTGCTCTCTTGGTCGCGTCGGGGTCGGTGCTGCGGTCGTCGAGCCGGCTGAGAGTCGTCGTTGCATCCGCGACGACGGCCGGTAGCCGGAGCAGTCGGCCGAGGGTGACGGCCTCATGTCCCCAGCGAGCGGCGTCGTCGTCGCGGTGGCGCGCAGCGTTGGCGCGAGCGTGAAGGGTGAGCAGCTTCGCCCTGAGTGGTGTCGGCGGCTCGGCGAGCACGAGTCCCAGGGCCTCGGTGGTGGTCGCGAGCGGGTCGACATTCGTGTCGCTCACAAGAGCGGCGCTGGCCAGTGCCACCAGCAGCCCGGCCCGGTCGGCGGGCGGCGAATCGGGAGGCAGCTGAGCGAGCTGGTCGCGGACCAGCTCGACCGACCGGTAGGGGTGACCGGCGGCCGTGACTGCCTCGCTGGCTCGCGTGGTCAGGTCGACGATGTCGACCGAGTCGTGGCGCACGCCGGTGCGCTCGTCGGCAACGAGCTCGAGAGCAACCTGGTAGTGCTGAGCTGCCTCATCAGGGCCGCCGACGGCCATCGCCTCTGCGCCGGCCTGGATGCTGGCCTGAACTGCTGTCGGCAGGTCGTGCCCCGCCCGGGCATGACGGGCCACCTCGGCGGCGGTGCTCTCGACGTCACCGGCTCGCAGTGCGGCCGAGTAGGCCTGATGCAGGCGCACCCTCTCTCCTGGAAGCAGGTCGTCGTAGACGGCCTCGGCGAGCAGGGCATGACGAAACGCGTACCCGTCGATGCCCTGCCGGACCAGGACGTTACGCTCGACGGCTGCCCGCAACGCCCCGTCGAGGACGTCATCCGCCAGGTCGAGCACGCGCGCGAGAAGGGCATGGGACACCCTGCGCCCCGCGACCGAGATGGCACGGACAGCGAGACTGCTCGCCTCGTCGAGCTGGTCGAGTCGTACGAGCAGGAGCTCGGCGAGATCATCCGGCAGAGCGCGCCCGCCGAGCTCTGCCGCCCCCACGAGCTCCTCCGCAAAGAAGGCGTTGCCCTCGGCGCGCGCGACGATCGCCTGGAGGTCGCTCTCGGAGAACGGATGGGGGTGGAGGCTGTGGATCAGAGTCCGGACGTCCGGGTCGCCGAGCGGCGCAAGCTGTATCCGAGTCACACCGGAGAGCCGCGACCACTCGGCGACGGCGCCGCGAAGGGGGTGCCGGCGGTGGAGGTCGTCGCTGCGGTAGGACGCCACGAACGACACCGGTTGAAGGAACTGTCGGGAGAAGAGGAAGCTCAGCATCTCGCGCGTCGACTGGTCCGCCCAGTGGACGTCCTCGACAATGACGAGTAGGGGGGCGGCCCTCCCAAGTTGCTCCAGCGCCGCGTGGACCGCCTCGATCAGGTCGCCACGCTCGACCCGACGCGCCTGCACCTCGTCGGGGTCGCCAAGGCGGCGCATCCCCGGCATCAGCCGATGGACGCCTGGATGGGCTCCGGCGACTGACTCGGCCAGAGCAGGGGACTCGGTGGTGAGTCGACCGAACATCTCGCTGAAAGGAAGGTAGGGAATGGCGGTGTCGCCGAAGTCGAGGCAGTGTCCGACGAGGACTCGCCAGTCGTTCTCCCGGAACTTCGTCTGAAGCTCGGCGAGGAGGCGGCTCTTGCCGACGCCGGCGTCTCCCGCGAGGAGGACCGACCCTGGCCCGCCCCCGGTATGCCCGAGACCGAGGAGCCCGCTGAGCTGCTCGGCCTCCTGGGCGCGCCCGATCAGGGGGCGAACAGGTGACGTATTGGCTGGCACAGACACCATCATCCCTGCCGCTGCCGACAGGGATGATGGCGTCTGGAACGGCATCGGGCGGCGCAGTACTCGGGTGCCCGCCGATCATCAGTGGGGATGTGCGGCTATGCCGTGCGATGGCCGGCGTGCATCGAGCTGGCGGGCCTCGCGGGCGGCACGGCGGGCGGCACGAGCCGTGTCCCGTCGGGCGCGGGCTGCCCGGGCATGGGCGAAGTCTCGTGTTATCCGCTCACGCCGGTACGCGACCTCGGCGAACAGGATCTGCTCTTGCATGGCGTACATCTGGGACTCCTCGAATCGTTTCGATGTGATGTCCCCAGCCTGCTCAACTAAGGCGCCCCACACATCGGGACAAGTCCCAATCTCTCCTAGACGTGGGCAGGAAATGCCTTAGACGCCGTTGAGACCGACGCTCCAGATGGCCAGCGCGCGTCGATTCGAGCGCCGATCACTGTTCAGCACACGTCGTCCAGCAGCGCCAACGCTTGCCTCTGCAGGGATCTTGGCGGCTCGATGATCTCGCGGTGGACCGGAGCTCGCCCGACCCTCACGTCGGCCGTGAAGATGAACGTCTGCTGGCTGGCCGAGCGCGCGTGCGGGTCACAGCGATCGTTACCGCGTATGAGGACCGGGACAGAACTACTCGGAGACCTGGCGCCGACCTGCCCCGCCGGTCGCCTCCCTGGGCGGAGGCCGATGAACTCGAACAGCACGCTTCCGAGCACCGACTCGACGACCACCCTCTCGCCGGATCCGCCGTCAGCCGGCCGGACCAGGTCGAGCTCGCCTACCAGGCTCAGCCGCCCGTCAACCACCTGGCGGTGGAAAGGCGTGTTGTACGTCAGCGCAACGGCGTCCACGAAGTCCTGGTGCGCGCAACCCTCGTCATGCAGGTGGTTCAGCAGGCTGACTCCGAGTCTGGCGACCGGAAGGGTGACCTCGCCCGCGCCCGTGCCGCTCGCGTAGCCAATGACTACCCTTGCGTCATCGGCTGAGATGCCCGCCCGACAGACCGCATCTGCGTGGTCCACCGTGAGGTCTGTCGTCTGACGGGGCACGAAGTCGGTGTCCTTCGGTGTCGCAGGCTGTGGCTCGAACGCCTCCGTTAGCAGCTGCACACTGTCGACATGGAGCGTCGTCCTTGAGTCTGTCGTCACCTCCAGACCGATCCGTCTCGTCCCGACGTCCAGCCGCTGCTGCACCACGGTGGCCCTCAGACCGACGTGACCAGATGTCCCACTGGTCGAGACAGGTGCCGTGGTGACTGTCGTTCGGGAGACGTCCGAGGTGCTGCCCCCGGTACATCCGGTGGCGAAGACGACAGCCGCAACCGGTACGACGAAGGGGTGCAGTGCCGTCCGCCTCACGCCGACTATCATCCACGCTCCCGTCCGCAGGACATACGGCAGCCGGGTCAGCCGGCCATCCCAGGGGCGGCGGGCAGCTCCTCCTTCTTCGCCGTGATGAAGAAGGTCCCGACCAGCAGGGCAGCGAACAGCAGCATGGCGCCCCAGAAGAACGCGACATGGTAGCCATGCACGAACGCGAGTCTGGTGACGCTTGCGGTGTCTGCGGGGTTTGTGAGGTTGTCTGCGACGTAGCCTGTCACCGCACCGGCGTAAAGCGTGTTGAGCAGGGCCAGGCCGAGTGAGCCACCCACCTGCTGTGCCGTGTTCAGCACGGCGCTGGCGACACCCGCGTCGTGCTCCCCGACCCCCAGTAGAGCGGTGCTGGATGCAGGGATGAAGACTGCCGCAAGACCGACGCTCATGAGTAGGAGGGGAGGAAGCACGTGCGACCAGTATGCGGTGTCCGGGGTTATCCGGGTGAGCAGCAGCATGCCAACGACGGCCATGGCCAGACCTGGCACGATCAACGGCTTCGGGCCGATCCGTGGAAGGAACTGAGCCACGGCTCCCGCTGCGACGATGATGCCGGCGCTGAAGGGAAGGATCGCGAAACCTGACTTCAACGGGCTATAGCCCAAGGTGATCTGGAAGTAGTAGGTGAGGAACAAGAACATGGCGAACAGCCCGGCGCCCACCAGCAGGAAGAGCAGGTAGGAGCCGCCCCTGTTGCGGTCCATGATTATTCGAAGCGGAAGGAGCGGGTTCTTGGCACGCAGCTCCCAGGCGATGAACGCGACGAGCAGTACGAGTGCCGCGATGAGGAAGAAAAGCGTCGAGCTGGCCGTCCAGCCGAGCACCTCGGTGCTCTTGCCCGGATCCTTCAGCTTGGCTGCCTCGGTGAAGCCGTAGACGAGGGAGACGAGTCCGAGCGTGGCCAGCACAGCACCGGGGATGTCGTAGCGGGTGTCACCATGGGCCTTGCTCTCGTGAACGATCGGCACGGCTGCGATAGCCGTGGCGAGCGCGATGGGCACGTTGACGCCGAGGCACCAGCGCCAGGATGCGTACTCGGTGAGCACGCCTCCGACGATCAGACCGATGGCCGCGCCGCCCCCGCTGATCGCCCCGAAGACGCCGAAGGCCGCGGCACGCTCCTTCGGCAGGGTGAACATGACGGTGATCAGCGAGAGCGCTGATGGTGCCAACAAGGCGGCGAAGGCGCCCTGCAGGCCACGAGCCGCGAAGAGGAGACCAGCGGTCGATGCGATACCACCAAGGGCTGACGCCACCGCGAAGCCGATCAGACCGACGATAAACGTGCGCTTGCGGCCGACAAAGTCGGCGATCCGGCCGCCAAGCAGAAGCAGACCCCCGAAGGCAAGGGTGTAGGCCGTGACAACCCACTGCCGGTCGGCGTCACTGATGCCGAGATCCGCCTGTGCCGAGGGCAACGCGATGGTCACGATCGACGCGTCGAGGATGATCATCAGCTGGGCGACGGCAATGACCCCGAGAGCAATCCAGCGTCGGGGATCCAGTGCCGTGGTGGTGTCGGTCGGCTCGGCACGGATGTCTCCGGTCGGCCGGGTGGAGTCGGACACGGTGTCTCCTTGAGATCTTCGGGCCGTGTGCCTCGGGCCGGCAACGGCATAGTTTCGTCGTCTACGACGGGTCGATAGGTGGATCATGGACGTGCGCGCCGACAAAAGCGCCGGTGCCACCGCAACGGCCCAGGACATCTGCTCCCGTGTGACCGTCGAAGCACGGATGAAACGGTTTCGTACTGCGCAATGGCAAGACGCTACAAGCACGCTGTATTCCCGGTCCACCGGGCTCTTCTTGCCCCGGCTCGGTGAACGGCCGGTGTCCAGGATCGCCGGCCGCCGGCTACGTCGGCGCAGGACGGAGGCCAGGCGGCGGGTCGAACCCTGGACGTTGATCTGGGCCGGATGACGCATAAGAGGGCGGATTCAATTAGACGCCCACGAGTAGCAGGCCCGAGCTCTCGCGGAGGTGTCGACTTCGCGTTCAGGCTTTGCTCCGCGCCCGGGCGCGGACGTGCAGGCGCTTGCAGCCCCCCCGGGCGCCTGGTCAAGGGCATGAGCGTGCGGCCGTCCCGGTGCACGGGCCTGGGGCGCACGCGAGGGTCACCAGTTGGAGGAGCGCCGACCAGCTCGTCGAGGGGCACCTGCTGGGCTCGGGTGAGCGAGAGCAGGAGCTCAAGCGTCGGCTAGCGTCCGCCGGACTCCAGCCGCGAGAGCGTACTCACGGAGATCCCGGTGGCTTTCGACAGCTGGGCAGGTGTCGCGCCACGCTCCTGGCGAACCGCTCGAAGCCGCCGCCCACACTGCTCGTGGTGTGGGCCACACCCCGAGCGACGTATATACGACGGTGCCGCGGCCCGGGTTGGCGGAGACGGGGGTGAGCCGCCGAGGAGGTCGCCGACTCACTCAGTCACGGCTGGACCGCTCGGTGTCTTTTCGTCGTCCGGGCTGGGTCGGTGCTCGAGGTACTCGACCAGGAGGCGGTCGGGGTGCCGCAAGCGGTACCCGGGATAAGGCGGCGACTCCCATCGCGCTTGCACGATCTCGGCGCCGTTACCGACGCTCGCTCGTACGGCGTCTTCGAGGTGCGGGGCCAAGACGGTGACAAGCGTCTTCCTGGCCTGATCGATCCGGTCGAGCCTCGGGGAACACGCGAGCGAAACTCGAGGAGAGGTCGGCCCAGGAATCCGGTTGCTTCCGGAACGGGCGCGCTGCACCGTGACCGTACCGACGAGCAAGCCCAGGGGCCAAGCCCCCGCAGCGAGGTGACCCTGGCGTCTGCGATGTCGAGGTCACCTGGGGGAAGCGTCCTAGAAACGTCAACTACACTGGGATGAGAGGCACGGTGTGCCGAGTGTGGCTGAGGTCGCCTCTGAGGAACCTGCTCGGATACGACAAACCAGCAAGTCCGAGTCGGTGACCAGCCCATCCTCATCCCCGTTGAGCAACCGCCGCCGCAAGGCACCGGCGATGCGTGGTCCGCCGTCTCGCCGAGTCACCCACACCGACCCTCCGCACCAGCCGCGCCCTCCGATCTCACCGCCAAATCCCCGTCAAGGGCAGCGCCCGACAGCAAACGCCAGGAGAATTAGTGTCACTCAACGCCCGGTCCGAACCGGAGGCAGCCGCCGAGGGATCAGACCACCGCTGGCTCATCCTCGTCGTCGTCTCGATCGCCCAGCTGATGGTCGTGCTCGACGCGACGGTCGTCAATATCGCGCTTCCGTCGGCTCAGCTGGATCTCGGATTCGCCGACGGCCAGCGTCAATGGGTCGTGACCGCGTATGCGCTGGCCTTCGGAAGCCTGCTGCTGCTCGGCGGCCGCATCGGAGACCTCTACGGGCGAAAGCGAACATTCATAGGCGGTCTGGCAGCTTTCGCAATCGCCTCCGCCATCGGCGGGGCAGCGCCGTCGTTCGGCGTGCTGGTCACCGCGCGCGCTATGCAAGGCGTTGCCGGCGCGATGCTGGCACCAGCTGCATTGGCCACGCTCGTCACGACGTTTCGTGACCCCCGAGATCGAGGGCGCGCCTTCGGTGTCTTCGGCACTGTCGCCGTCGGCGGTGGCGCGGTCGGGCTGATCCTCGGCGGCGCTCTGACCCAGTATCTGTCATGGCGCTGGGCGATGTACGTCAACGTGTTCTTCGCCGTCGGGGCCGCCGCGGGCGCTCTGATGTACATGGTGCACGAGCGTTCCACGGTCCGGCCACGCATCGATGCGAGCGGCGCGGCGCTGGCCTCAGCGGGACTGTTCTGCCTGGTGTTCGGCTTCTCTCACGCCGAGTCGGCGGGCTGGACAGCCCCGCTCACGCTGGTCTCGCTGGCGATGGGCGTCGTCCTGGTGACCGCGTTCGTCTTCGCAGAGCAGCGGGTGGGCGCGCCACTTCTCCCCCTTCGCGTCGTCGCCGACCGTACTCGCGGGGTGGCCTTCGCCGCCGTCGGGCTGTCGGGTATCGCGATGTTCGGAGTCTTTCTCTTCCTCACCTACTACCTGCAGACGGTCAAAGGCTTCACCCCCCTGATGTCGGGTCTCGCCTTCCTGCCGATGATCGCCTGCGTCATGATCAGCTCGAACACCTCGAACATCGTGACCCTGCCGCGCTTCGGGCCGCGTGTGGTCATCACGATCGGTATGGTGCTCGGCTGCCTCGCCATGGCCTACCTCAGCCGGCTCACCGTGAGCTCCACGTACGCCGCCGGGGTGCTTCCCGCCCTCATCGTCATGGGCTTCGCCATGGGCATGGTGATGGCGCCGTCGATGAACACCGCCACAGCCGGTGTGAAACCGCAGGACTCGGGAGTCGCTGCCGCGTTGGTCAGCACCATGCAGCAGGTGGGTGGATCGATCGGCACCGCCGCTCTCAGCACCGTCGCCGCAACCGTCACGACCAACTACCTGGCCTCATCCCACGCCGGACTGCGGGTCGAGCAGGTCGCGGCAACCCACGGTTACGCCACCGTCTTCGCGATCAGTTCGGGTGTGTTCGCGGTCGGCGGGGTGATGGGCTCGCTCCTCTTCCCCTCCAAAGCCCGCCTCTCCGCACTACGCCAGGCGACGGCCGCCGCCGACGCACCGCCGCGTCGCGATGACGTCACCTCCGACGTCGTGGCCGCCGAGGTCTGAAGGGTTTCGGCTCGCGTACCGTCAGGGCACGACTCCGGAGTCGACGCTCACCGATGTGACCCGTTTGGGCCGTCACCTAACCTGATCCCATGAGCGCCAAAACCTGGTTCATCACCGGTACGTCCCGCGGCTTCGGTCGGGAGTGGGCGTCGGCGGCCCTGGAACGCGGCGACCGCGTGGCCGCCACCGCCCGCGACATCGCCAGCCTGGACGCCCTCGTCACCGCGCACGGCGACTCCGTGATGCCGATGGCCCTCGATGTCACCGACCGGGAGGCGGTGTTCGCCGCCGTCGGCCGAGCCCACGAGCACTTCGGCCGGCTCGACGTCGTGGTGAACAACGCCGGCTACGGCCAGTTCGGGATGGTCGAGGAGCTCAGCGAGGCTGAGTCTCGCGCACAGATCGAGACCAACCTGTTCGGAGCGCTCTGGGTCACCCAGGCGGCGCTCCCCATCCTGAGGGCTCAGGGCGGTGGTCATATCCTCCAGGTCTCCTCCATCGGAGGAATCTCGGCGTTCCCCACGGTAGGCATCTACCACGCGTCGAAGTGGGCGCTGGAAGGCCTCAGCCAGGCGCTCGCCCAGGAGGTTGCCGACTTCGGCATCGTGGTCACGATCATCGAGCCGGGCGGGTACTCCACCGACTGGGGCGGCAGCTCCGCCAAGCACGCGACGGCTATAGGCGCCTACGACAAGCTTCGTGAGGAGACCGCCGACCGGCGCAGCCGGCGCGGCACACCCGGTGACCCGGTCGCAACCAGGGACGCCGTACTCACCCTGGTCGACTCCGACGACCCGCCGCTCAGAGTCTTCTTCGGTGAGGCCCCGCTAGGCATCGCCACAGCCGACTACGAGTCCCGGCTCGCGACCTGGAACCAGTGGCAGCCGTTGTCCGTCGCCGCGCACGGCGGCCAAGACTGAGGTTTGTGCACTGCCTTGTCCCCTTCCCGGGTGAGGACTTGTACTCGCAGCAGCGAGGTTGGGATCATGCGGCATAGATCGTCCGCAAAACTCGACCTGGGCGGTTGCTGCGAAGGCTGTCCGTTCCGACCCTGACAGGCGAGTCAGGATAGGCGCTGGGTAGCTCACCAACCGGTCGGCTCAACAGGTGCCCACATCATTGCCATGCCATATGAGGTCTGTGACTCTGCGGTCAACGTCAATTACCACCCGACGTATTGCAGGGCAGTGCGATAACTGGCTGTGACCGATCCAATTCACTGAAGTGATGGCGTATGTGTGATCGACCGCGGATGCGCAAATTATCAGTCATTTCTCAGCCACCCGCCCCATTGCCCAGTGATAGCGTCAGTCCGTCAGGCTACACGCCTCTCGACGCTGTAGCTAGTGCCGTTGGAAACGGGCGGCGTCTCGGTATTCCGTTGCACAACCCAACATAGAAGGCACAGCACCGGTCGTCTGAGGTCGATTTGCTTCCCTTTCGAATTCCTCATGGCACGACCGCTCGTTGCTATGTCTTAGACTGCAAAAGACCTGGAGGAATTCATGTTTGGTAAACACGTTGTTCGCACTATGATCGAGCGAAGCGCAGAGAGTGACGCCGACCGGCGCGCATTCTTGCGCAGTGCGGGTATCGCCGGTCTCGGGGTGGTCGGCGCTACCGCACTATCTGGCGTCGGAGCAGCAAACGCCACCGAAGACGATGGACCCAGCGACGGCGCAATCTTGAACTTCGCCCTGAACCTCGAGTACCTCGAAGCCGAGTTCTACTCGTACGCGGCCTTCGGACACGGCCTCGACTACGCCCTGACCACGGGTAAGGGCGACCGCGGAGGTGTCGTCGGCGGCCGGCAGGTCCACTTCGACACCCCCGACATCCGCAAGTACGCCGTGGAGATCGCCCACGACGAGATCGACCACGTCAAGTTCCTCAGGTCGGCCCTCGGCGCGGCCAAAGTGGCGCAACCCAGCATCGACCTGAAGAACAGCTTCACCGCAGCAGCGAGGGCCGCGGGCCTCATCAGCGCCACTCAGACCTTCGACCCCTACGCCAACGAGAACAACTTCCTGCTCGCCGCGTTCATCTTCGAAGACGTCGGGGTGACGGCCTACAAGGGAGCCGCGCCGCTCATCGACAACAAGACATACCTCGAAGCAGCAGCCGGCATCCTCGCCGTCGAGGCTTACCACGCCGCGATCGTCCGGACGAACCTCTACGCCAAGGGCCTTCAGGCTCCGGTGAAGGCGATCTCCGACGCTCGCGACAGCCTCGACGGTGCCAGCAACGACGACCAGGGCATTGGGACAAGGCACGTGGCGAACCTCGTCCCGACTGACAAGAACGGCATCGCCTTCAGCCGCACAGCCGATCGGGTCCTGAACATCGTCTACCTGACACCCGACATGGCCACGCAGGGCGGCTTCTTCCCCGAAGGCGTCAATGGCGTGATCAACACCAGCGGAGCCTAAGCACCGACCCGGAGCGCCCGCCTCAGGAGTTCGAGGCGGGTGCTCCGCGGGTTAGGCGCGACGCATTCGGCAGCCGCTGATGACGGCGGATGGATACCACCACCACGTACCCATCGGTCCGCGGCACGTGCACTGGACGGACCGGGCCTAACTCTCCGAATCGTTGACTTCTCACCTTTCAGGCGTCGTTCAAATTCAGCTCTCGAGCGCCGCCGAAATTCGAGGGCGCCGGGAGGGCTCAATGGGTGAAGCCCTCCCTTCTGGACCTCGTGCGGACATCGACACCTGGGCTAGCTGGTCGGCCCGCCGCGCGTCCATACGACCAGACCACCGGAGGCGGTGAGTGTGCGCGCCCTCCTCCGTCTGAATTCGGTACCGGGCAAGTCGAGGCGACGATAACGGCGTGGATCTCCCGCCGGATGAGAGCCGCGGTCATCGATCGCGTCGCTGGATCGTCGCAGTCGGATTCTTCAATCAACGAGGGTGACGACGCGCGAGCCGTCGGTGCTGCGCCCCGTCGGCGGCACCGGCTCGGGGAGGGAAGCCGGTAACCGCGAGCAGCAGTCCGCGCAATTGGTGAGAGAGGGTGATACTCATGGACCGTGGCCACCGACCCATCTGGCACTACCGCGCGACCACCACGGCGTCTACTGTTTGGGTCGGTTGCGGAAAGCTATGAGCGATATCGGCTCGGCTACCCCGACCAGGTTGCCGACACCGTGTTCGCCTATGCACCGGACCCGGTCCGTACCGCAGTCGAGGTCGGCGCTGGCACAGGCAAGGCGACCCGGCCGTGAACCCGCCATCGCATCGACTCTTCCTCTACGGACTGGGAGCTTGATCGAGGCGGTAGTGGTCGGGGATGACGGGTCCGTGCGGGGTTGCGTTGGGTCGTGCGGTGTAGGCCTGGGCGGCCCTTGCGGGGGCGACGGCCCGGTGCGGTACACCGAGTTGGTAGTCACCCCTCGGATACCCGGCCGGTTCGTGCGCTGCCGACGATTGCGGTAGGACAGCCGGTGGTCCTGTCGGTGAGGCCGCTCGGTGTAGCTGCGGCTGGCTGCGGACCAGTGGGCCTCGAGTTGAGGGACGGCTGTTCGCCGGTCGTGGTGTCACAGTGACGGCGCTAGAGCCGGACCAGGAAATGCTGGCGGTACTGCAGCGGACCACAACGGGCCTGCCCGTCGGCGCCGTCAATCTGGACTTCGAGGCGTTTGAGACCGACCAGCGGTTCGACCTGGTGTATGCCGCCGCGGCCTGGCATTGGACCGACCCGGAGACTCGTTGGCAGCGGGCGGTTCGGCTGTTGGCGGAAGGCGGGATCGTGGCGGTCTTCGGCAGACCCGCCGAGATTGCTGACCCTGAGCCGTTCGCCGCGGTCGATGAGATCGAGCGGAGCTTGCTGTCACCCGAGCAGTCGAGGAGTCGTGGAACTGCCTACGAGATGGCTTGGCCGGGCACCGAAATGCTGGCGGTCGAGGAGCTCATCGACGTCGAACAGCGCGATCTGCCCGGTGAGCTGGTCATCGATGCCGACGCATACGTCGCGCGGCTGGCCACTGTGTCGGCGTACCTGATGCTGACCCCGGTAGCCCGCGCCGACGCGTTGCGTCAGGTACGGGACGTGCTACCCGGCAGAGTTCGACTAGACACGACGGTCCGGGTGCACCTGGCCACCAAGCGCGGGTAGCCCAGCGGCTTGGGGACGTCTATCCCCACCTGCGCAGTAGGAGTCGCCATTGGCAGGGTCGTCCGCACCGCTCGTGCTAGGTGATGGTGATGTAGTTGACGAACCCGTTGGTGAAGTCGTCGCCGGGTTTGGCTCCGAGGATGACCGGCTCGGTGTTGGACATCGATCCCACCGCAGCATTGGCGCTAGCCGTGACACGGCCATCTACGATGAGCTTCACTGCGCTGGCGGTCTTCACACATCTGACGGTGTGTGTGCCGTTCCCCAGATTGGTTCCGCCTTGGACGGTCACCGCCCTGGTGCCACGGAAGACACAGAGCGCTTGACCGTTGGAGAGTACCTCCATCTTGTAGTCCCCACCGGGGGTGGTTGACAGGCCTTTGCGCACGATGTCGTAGTCATTGGTGCTGGGGATCGGGTTGCCGTTGAGGGAGAACTGCGCCCTGAGCGCGATGTTTGCAGATCCAGGATTCAGCGACGCCGAATTCGGCACACTCACGTAACCGCTGGAGCCGTCAAAGTCGTACCTGGTTCCGGTCCGGACGATGCCCCCGAACAGGGTGCCGTTGTTGCCGTTGCCCGACGAGTCCAGCGCAGGGCCCGTCGTTTCGTTGAACTGCCAACTGGCGCCGAAGCCAGCTGCGTTCGCCGCGCTTTGGCTGAAGGCGACGGATCCAGCCGCCAGGATACCAACCGCCGCAAAGGACCTGAGACCTCGTCGTACGCTTGTCAAACCATTCTCCTAGGCAAAGATGACGTTGATTCGTGAATGCGCAAATATATCGCAATTTTCCTATAACGGTAATATCGTAACCGAATGGGCACGGGCGGTGAACGTCATCCAGCGGATGGTGCGTGCCGGCGGTGACGTTCAAAGGCGTGCGTGGATGTGGTGACGGCGATGCAGCCGACCGGGCGGCTGCCAGTTGTGGTGTCGCTGCTCGGCAGTCTCGTAACAGGTGAGAGCAACGTGAGCGGCAAACGCTGCGACGGCCCTGCGCGGCCGCGGGGACGATCATGTCGGCCAGACGACCAGCGAATTGCTGCATCTTCAGCTCATCGCACGCCCGTAACTCGGTGTGCCGCGCGATAAGGGAACCGTGACTCGACCCGGTTCGGTGGACATCCTCAACCCCCACATCGACTACCAGCCGACCGGAGTGTCCCGCGTCAAGGAGTTGGCAGGATTTTCTGGGTTTGAAAGGTGGGGATCTTCGGGTCGGCCAGGCCCAGGTGCACCTCCTTGGGTCGGTTCCAGGCGATGGCCTCGTGAGGCCTGACGGTGTTGTACTCGATGCGGTATTCCTCGGCGTGCTTGGCCAGCATGACGGCTTCGTCGATCTCGTCGATGAACAGCCGCTCGTACTTCAAGGTGCCGAACCCGCGTTCGCGTGACCCGTTCTGCCCCGGCGTGCGGACCCTGGTGCGGACATGGTGCAACTCGTCGTGGGCGGCGATGAACGCCTCGAAGCGGAACGACCGGAACGGGCCACCGTTGTCGGTCACGATCGTCACGACCGGCAAAATCTCACCGGTCTCGGCATCGACGGGACACATGTCGACCAGCCGATGGCCAAACATCGCCTCAAAGTCTGCCAGGGCCAGCTCGACGGCATCGATCGCGTCGTGCTGGTTCGCGGTCGGTGACACGTGGAACGGGTGCTCGTACTTGGACCAGTAGTCGCGGCAGCCAGCCAGCCGCCAGGTGCCTCCGGTGGTGGTTTCGAACTCCGAGAAGTCCAGCTGCCAGACCCGGTTCGGGCCGGTGGGGTCGTTCGCGAACGCGGCCTTCCTGCGCTCGGCGAGCTTGCGACGCTCCCGCTGATAGTGCGCGGGCAGAATCAGGCCCTCGTCGCGCAGCAGCCGCAGAATGGTTGCCTCGGACACGACGTGTCCCTCGTGGCGGACCATCGCCCAGATCTTGCGATGCCCCCACGCCGGATGCGCCAACGCGTGCTTCGTGCCAGTTCCAACCCAGCCGACCTTGCTGGCCGTGGCCAGGGACCTTTCGGCTGTCCGCCGGCACGGGTCTTGGCCTGCCAGCGGCGCCAGGTCCGCTCGGGCATGTCGATCAGTTGGCAGAACCTCGTGGTCGACATGCCCGCCTCGGTACGGATAACCTCGAGGTCCTCGAAGGGCCCAACCGGGCCTCGGCTGACTTCTTCCAGACCCGGATCTCAACCGCAGCCTCACCCAGAGCCTGAGTCAGATCCGCGACCTCAGCCTCGATCTGCTCCTCTCGCGTCGACGAACCGGACTTGCCCGCGGCCAACGCGGTCTTGCCCGCTTCGAGGAAGTCGGCCTTCCAACGCCCGATCGACTGCTCGCTGACCTTCTCCCGACGAGCCGCCTCAGCAACCGTGAGCTCGTCGGCGATCACACTCAACACGACCCGGGTCTTCTTCTCAGCAGGGATCGATGGTGGTCTTCCCATATGTCTGACTCTCCTTCAGGACTGACTCAATAGTCCTGCCACAAAGTCTGACGCGCGACACGTTGAGCTGAGGACCAAGACCGGTGGTGGCCAACTGGGCAGACCCATGGCCGCCACCGGGCAGTTCTCGTGACCGCCACCGGGCAGGTTGCATGACCGCCACTTGGGTAGTTCTCAACGGCCCTTGACAGCTGCTGGCGATGAGACGAGTCTCACGTCAAACTGCTG
>JBBRYJ010000017.1:0-56427 GCA_038237745.1 Propionibacteriales bacterium
GAGCCCGAGGCAATACCCTCTTCTCCGATGAACTGCCCCGCTCGAGACTCGTCGACCACTTCCAGGTGACCGTCCTCGTCCTCTCTCCGGATCTCGACATGACCAGACAGGATGAGGTACATCGTCGTGGCGGCCTCACCCTGTTCGACGAGATAGGTTCCGGAGGGAAACCATTCGACATTGACGAAGTCGCCCGCGTATCCGAGCGCGGTCGTCTCCCGCGAGAAGACCGAAAGGGCGTGGACGAAGTCCTTCGTGCCGTGGAAGCGGGTCGTCATCTCGACGACCCACGCGGCCAAGCGGTCGCGCAGCAGCAGCCTGCTCTGCGGCCGATGGCAGTGGAAGAGCCGGATCGGTGCGAAAGATCGCCTCTCGTAGCAGGCCGCGGTGACGGCTGCTCCTGCCGCTGAATGATCTGGATGACCGGAAAATCCGTCCGGTCCGAACGTGATGACCACCTCGGGATCAAAGTCGCCAAGCATCGCGGATATGAGTTCAATCAGAACGCGGCTCTCGATATCGGGCAACCCTTGGTCGGGATAGTCAAGGCATTTGGTCTCGGCGAGTCCGAGCTCGTTGCCTGCCGCGGCAAGCTCGCTCTCCCTGGCTTCCCTCAACGTTGCCCGGGTCGCCACGCTGGCATCCCTGATCTCGCCAGCTCCGCCCTTGGTCAGCGACACCACACGCACCTCGGCGCCAGCACTCGCGTACTTGGCCAGGGTCCCGCCGGCGCAGACCGTCTCGTCGTCCGGATGCGCGAAGATTCCCAGCACCCGCAAAGGCTGCCGACCGAGAACATACGGTTGGACGTTGGATGCCACCGGGTCCATTAAACTGCTCCTACTGCGGTGTGCTGAACGTGCGGACCGGCCATGGGTTCGACGCCGAACCGTACCTCCCTAAGGCACCCCTCGGTCAACGACTCGTCTAGATGCGCGGCGCGCGACAGTCCAGGTTGTGGCCTAGCGGGGTAACCGCAAGTGAGGTGCTTCCAGGCGCAGGCCGATCAAGGATCACGAACTGGCTGCTCCTGACGCCGTGATTCGGCGTACGCCAGGGCTTGTCGCTGTCACGTCGTTCGTCCGGTGGGGCGCTCCACGTTGACGGCTGTGGCGTGTCGGCGCGGAGGCTGGGGTGCCGAAGCCGCGGGGGTGGAGGAGTGTCAACTGAGCCGAAGCTGGCGAGCTGCTCAGGAGCCGCCCAGGCATGTAATCACGAGATTGCCGTCGGGACGGGCGCAGCTCCCATGGGCCGCGGCCGCTGCCTTGCTCATGGCGCCGAGCGACCCAGGGACGTTGGGTCGATCCCTCGACTGGCTCTTGGGACTGCTGCAGCCGCAGGTGGCAGGTCGGGTCGGGCGGCAATGTCGCCGCCTGGGTGCAGCCGTCAGGCGGAACGGCTGTTTGCGAGGTATTGCCGCTCGAGATGGAGCGCCCCGGTGCATAGACATGGCGGCCTGGAGAGTCAGTTCGACTCGAGCGTCACCGTCCGGCGCGTCGGCCTGACGACGGAGGAAGGCTGCGTCAGCTTCGACCTCGATCATGTCGAAGCTTTGGGGGCGTCGATCACCGGTTCGAAGCAGTTCCGCGGTGTTTACCTCGGCTTGCGCGAGCTCAGCCGATGCGTCCGCATGTCGTCGGCGTAGCCACCGATGTAAGCAATGAGGAGCAGGGACCGCCCAGACGCCAGGTCGCGGACACTAGAACGGACCTGGTTCGTTGGGCTGCCCGGTGAGGGACTCGGAGCTCTCACCGGCCGCCTCACCCGAGACGTGCTCGACACTGTCGCGCGGCGTGAAGCGGTCGAGCATGGTGTCAACCACCGCCCCCGCCTCGCGCGCGCTCGGCGTGTAGCCGATCACGACCGGGAGGAAGTGGTCGGACCCCAGCGCCTGGAGCCTTAGCTCGCTGCTGCCGGCACGTACTGTGGCCGTCCGACGGATGCGCCGCAACAGCGCTATCTCGCCGAACCCCTCCCCCGGACCGAGCCTTGCCACGAGTCGTCCGTCGCCGATCACCTCCGCCTCACCCGACTCGATCACGAAGTATCGGTCGCCGATGTCACCTTGGTTGAACACGATGTGCCCGGCGGGTACGACGACCAGTTCCAGGCCGCGCGCGAGCCTCTCGATCGCAGGCAGCGGCAGGGCGTTCAGCATGGTGACCCTCTGCAACATCGCGATCTCGTGATCGCGCGCGTCCATGGATTGGTCCAGGTGCCGCAACCGCCGCCAGGAGGCCGCGGCGGCGACCGGACACAGCAGACCCACGATTACCAGCGCACCGCGTACGCCGTACAGCTCGATCGTCAGGGCGGCCAGGACCGCCCCTACCCCGGTGGACAACGCCACCAGGCTCTCGAGCACTCCGAAGACCCGCGCGAGCACTTCGTCAGGGGCCATCCTCGCCAGGAGCGTAAAACCTCCGAGGTCGATCAGCGAGTTGCCGATGCCGACCCCGGCCAGGAGTCCGAGTGCGACCCCCTGTTGTGGGAAGGCGCCGATGAGGAGGAGCGGCACGCCCCACAGGGCGACCCCGACGGCGAACCATGCGCCGAGTCGCCGGGTGTCGACCAGCATCGACGCGCCGAGCGCCCCGAGGACCGCACCCCCCCCGATGCCCGCAGTGAGGATGCCCACGCCCGGCTCGCCGGTCCCCAACAAGTCGATGGCAACCACGACCGTCAACACGGTCAGCGCGCCACGCGTGAGGGTCTGTGCCATGGCCAGGCCCATGATGAGGGCAATGTCGCGGTTCCGACGGACAGCGCGAATTCCCTCCGCTGCCGACTTCACCAAGTTGGCCCCTGCCGGTGCGGGTGGACGCGGAGGCGCGTCGTAGCGCAGTCGCACCAGCAACGCGGCTCCCCACATGGAGGCGCCTGCTGCGACGGCGAAGACCGCGGTCACGCCGCCGACCTCGAGCCACAACGCTGCCAGCAGCGGACCCACCAGCGTGGCCGCCGCGTCCAGCAGCCCACGGACCACGTTGGCGCCGGCGAGCTCGGTGCCGGTGTGACAGAGGGAGGGCAACAGGGCCGAGTGCGCCGGTCGGAACAAGGTGGCGGCGATGGTCGACAACACTGCGAGCACATAGACGATCTGTGGCGGACCGTCCATGCCGACGACGACCGCTGCTGCACCAGTCGCAACACCACGCAGCGTGGACACCAGGATAAGGACTCGTTCCCTGCGGCCCTTGTCGGCCATAGGCGACAACAAGGGGGCCAGGATCGCGGACGGCACCATGCGAAGTAGGCCCACCAGCCCGACTGCTGTGGCACCGCCGTCCCGATAAGCCACGATCCCGAGCCCCACGGTGAACGCCCACTCGGCCGTCCAGGCTCCGAGGAAGCTGAGCTGGGCTCGCCGGAGGGCAGGATTTCGGGCGTTGCTGGTGAACGCGGCCGCAGCCTTGCCGAGCCTGACCCGAACCTTCGCAGGCGTCACTCAACGACGGTACCGTCTCTCGGCTGGCCACCTCGCGATGTCGACTCAACCCTCCTGTCTGGCATCCCCGTTGACCACGGCGTAGCCCTGGTCAAGTCCACCGGAGGCTCTCGTCCGCTGCCACCGGACCCGCACAGTGGAGACCGCCCAAAGCCGACGGTCGCGTGGCGGCCGTAGGAATCGTCACGCGACGCAGGACAGGATCCGTAACAGGGTTTCCACTCTGCGCTCTGCGTAGCACGCGTTACCGGGTCAGAGCGCACGAACCCCTTTTCGCTGCGGAGCAAGCCCGCCATAGAGCCGCGACTTTGCTAGACCCTGAAGCAGCGCGCTCGAGATCAGCCGAGCCTCAGGGTCTACTCGGCCGTCGTGGTTGACGTCGCCATACCGAACGGCCTTCGGTGAGCGAATACCGGCAAAGGGGTTCCTCGAGGTGCCGAGGCACACCTCGCGGGGTCTACCGTGCCGCCGCGCACGCCTCGGCGGCGTACCCGAATCCCCACGCGTCCGGCAGGAACATGTAGCCGAGCTCGGCCTCCCCGCCATCGGGACGGACGTGACCGGGTCGATCGGCGTCGCGCCGGTCGAGCAGCGTGATGAAGCCGATCATCGCGCCGTCGAGATCGATGATGAAAAGGCCAGGGCGCCCCTCGGGCACCTCAGGCAGCGCGCGCTCGATCTCGTCCCGCTGTCGAGGGCCACCGATGTAGAGGCCCACCTCTGGTGAGGTGAGCAGCTTGATGGTTGCCGCACTGTCCCAGGGCCTCGGGTTCACGGAGCACGAGCCGCTCGGTCCTGATCGGGGCAGGCGGCCAAGCGACGGGTTCCAGGTCTGTCACGCGCGCAGACTAATCGATGGTCAAAGTACCGAGAGCGGGAGAAGCCTCTTGCAGTTGGGACCGAAATGGATCTCTGTCCCGAGCTCTCCGTCCTAAACGCACCCTCACACGCGGTGCGCTGGCGTACAGACCTGGGACTACCGCGAGACTCATCGCTGCTGCACCGCTCGGCGCACACGCAGAGTCGCACCGGCTCACCACCTTGGTCGTCGTCCAGTTTTCTGTTCACCAAACGCACAACCATGCCGCCGGGCGTGCTGTGACGCTCGTCGCGCCGGTCGCCGTGAGACCTCGGATCGCCTCGGTCGTCGTATCCGCCGACCTCTCCGAAGTACGGCGAGCGAACCGCCGCCGTTCTCGGCGAGATCGGTTACAGCAGCAGGAATCGAACGGCTCATTTACTCGGGCGCTGCCGCGAGGCAGTGGAGCGAGAGCCACCTAACGACGTGAGTCGTGGCGAAGTTGAGGAAGACGCTCACGCGATCAGCAGAGAGTGGCATGAACATGGTGAGGCGGATGACTGGCCCGGTACCCGCGAAACCAGCTCGGTGTTGTCCTGCCCCCTGAGTGGTGACATTCGAGACTGATGTACGGGGTCGCCCTAGTGTCGCCTTCGCCGATCCTGGCGGGAGCGAGGCCAGCGGCTGATCGGTTTGACGCGCCGCATAGGTTGCGGTGCATGGAGGTAGTTGCTTGTGTCACTGACGATGACTATGAAGCCTGGCGGGCAATCCGGATTGCTGTGCTTCCAGGCGAGCGGTGTGACACCGTCGCCGAACTTCGTGCGCAGGACTCAGCGACCCGGCTGCTGCTGCTCGCAGTCATGGACGGCACCGTGGTCGGCTCCGGCATGGCCGACCGGTCTGAGGCCGCTGGCGGCGGGTTTGCCGCGCCTCGGGTCCGGCCCGAGTATCGCCGGGGCGGCGTCGGGTCGGCGCTCCTTCGGGCGCTAGCCGAGCACTGCGCCGGTCTGGGCCTGCCCGTACTGCGGTCCAGTGTCGACGACGACGGGTCCCTGGCCTTCGCGGACCGCTTCGGCTTCGTCGAGGTGGACCGTCAGGTCGAACAGGTACGCGCCGTCGGCGACGAGCAGCCGCCGTCCGCACCGCCGACCGGTGTCGAGGTCGTCACGCTGAGCCAGTACCCGAGGCTCTGGGCGGCGTGCTTTGAGACGTTCGGCAAAGAGGCGCTCGCCGACTTCGCCGTGTACGCGCCGCTGCAGATCAGCGCCGAGCAATGGAGCACATCCTGGGCTGGCGACCCTATGTTCTTGGCCGTTTGTCACGGTGATGTGATCGGCTGCGCGGGCGTCAATCGGGACACCGACCGGCCCGAACGAGGCGAGACGCGTTGACTGCGGTACGCCGGGATTGGCGCGGCCGCGGCATTGCATCACACCTGAAGCGCCGCACCCTGCAGTGGGCTGCAGACAACGGCCTGGAACAGCTCTACACCTGGACGCAGGCGGGCAACCTACCGATGCTGCGCCTCAACGAACGCCTCGGATACGCCACGAGCCAAACCAGCATCACCGTCTCCCGGTCGCTACCACTCGCGGGCTGACGCCTGGACATCAGGCGCTCCGAACCTTCCCGCGTCGCCCGGGAAACTTCGCGGATAGACCCGTAGGTGAAGCTCGCGCGCGCCCTCCGAGGCGAGTCGCGGCATCGGTCAGGACGTTGCCAATCTCACCAGCTCGACGACCGTCTTCTCCACCGCAGGGCTCCACTTCTTGAGCGCATACGACACGGGCCACAGGTCGCCGTCGTCGAGGTTCGCCGCGTCCTGGAAGCCGAGGGTCGAGTACCTGTAACTGAACTTGCCCGCGTCCTGGAAGTAGAGGACCACCTTGCCGTCCGCGTTCGCGTAGGCAGGCATCCCGTACCAGGTCTTGGGCGACAACTCGGGGGCGGTCGCGGTCACCGCCACATGCACTCGTTCAGCGAGCGCCCGATCCTCCGGTGCCATCTCTGCGATCCTGTCCAGGAGCGCCTGGGAACCGTCGGCCTTCTTGGCGCTCTTCCTGCCCTCGGCACGCAGCTCGGCGGCGCGCTCCTTCATCGCGGCGCGTTCCTCGGCGCTGAAGCCGTCGGGTTCGTTCTTTGCCTTCTTTGCTGGCATTTCGCGAGCTTCCTTCCCACTCTCGTGGCTCGGCGTGGTGCCGGCCTTCCGAGAAGGCTAGGCCGGGAAGTCATCGTGGCGCTTCTCGATTCCTCATCGGATCGGCGGCCGGCGAAGGCGCTCGAGTTGCGGCCTCGTCACTCGGGGACGACCGCCTCTGCCTTGCCTTCGCCACCCCGGAGAGGCTCTCAATCCTGCCCGGCGTGCTCGGGCTGCCTCAGCATGAGCGTGATCGGGGGACAGTCCTCCAATGTGTCACTGTGCCGTGACTGATCAACGGTCGTCATCAGCAGCCGAACGATCTCTCCCCGTGAACCGTGCGTCCGGTGGCAACCACATGGCAACAACGGCAAAGTCGTCCAATCGCCGGACAGTGTCATGGGGGAACGCCAGATGTACGTCGAGGACGCGCTGCCATTCATGCCTCGGGAGCCGCCGCCGTGTGTACCGAGGTCCACGCCGAAACCCCCTGCGGACAATCAGGCAGTCCAGGGATCGGCCATGCAGGGTGGGGTCGGAAGTGCTCCCATCCGTCGCAGAACGGCGGCCCCCAGTCGGCGACTACGGTTTCGGCCTCGGCAGCGTCCGCCTCGATCGCCGCCGCGGTGGCGGCGTCGTAGCGGCCTTGCGTGACAGCGAGCGCGAGTTCGTCCTCGTCTTTGCGCGCCATTGTGCGGTCCGGCTCGATATCGATCGAGCACGTGGTCACAGGTGTACACGGCGTGTTCGTCACGGGCGTGCGGATCCTCTAGGTTCACATACCAGCCCGCGAAGTCCTTGGTGTGCTCGGCGAAGAAGACCCATACGGACCACGGGCGGCCGGTGGGAGCTATACGGAGGACGTTGTAGTCGGCCCATACGCCGACGTCCTGCACGGTTTCGGCGGTGAACATCGTGCTCTTGTCGTCACGCTTTCCCAGCCCGTCGGCCCGCGCCACACGCAGCACCGGCGTTCCGGCTGCCAGCAGGCGATCAGGGCGTCAGCGTCGTCTCGCACGACGGTGATAGGTTCGGCGAAGTGCGGCACAGAGGTATCGCCATACTCGATGACTGCGGCCCCGTACCAAGTGGCCCGTCGCCGGACCACCACATGATCTGAGCACCGGTCGGCCAGTACGGTGGGCTGCCCGACGGCCTGCGGTGGTTCTCAGTCACACCGTTGACCCTAGAACGACGCTATGTCAGGAGTACCGCAGGCTCGCCTTGATCCGCGCCTGGACGACTCAATCCGACCACGGCCCGACCCGACTGACCCAGGATCGTTTGGCACGTTTCGGCTGCACGGCACCAAGCCCCGCGCGACCGGGGCGCTGTTCTTCGGATGGCTTCCGACCCTTCCAGTGACCGCCGACGATGTGGCCCTCCCAGTAGGTGCATCGGACCTGGCAGAGGATCCCGGGCGTAGATCGTCCGTAACCGGTCCTAGCGTGGTGTCTATGACCGACTTCGACGACCGGGACCTCACTGGCGCAAGCTTCGAGCGCGTGAGCCTACAAGGCGCCAACTTCACTCAGCTGTACCTCAACGTCGCCTGGGTGGGCCGGTCGATCCCTGGGAATTCGGCTCCCTGGCGCCAGCTGGGCCTGCCGTGGGACGAGGCGCCTAGGTGGAGTCTGCATCGTGCTCAACGAGGAATGGGAGCCCGGCTCTACGCCGAACGTGAACTGAGTTCACTGGAGAGGGAGGACTGATCATGGACATCCTGCTCATCGCCGGCCTGTGGCTCGACGGATCGGCGTAGGACGACGTCGTGCCCGCGCTCGAGGCGCTCCGACACCGCCCCGTGCCGCTCACCCTCCCCGGTCAAGGGGACGGAGCTACGTCCGCAACGCTCGACGCCCAGGTGGCAGCAGTGCTTGCCGCTATCGACACAACGCTCCAGAAGCCCGTGGTGGTGGGGCATTCCGCCGCCTGCACCCTGGCTTGGCTGGCCGCAGACGCGCGACCGGAGAAGGTGGCCAAAATCATATTCATCGGGGGCTTCCCGTGCGCCGACGGGGAGCCCTACGCCGATCTCTTCGAGCCGAAGGGCGGGGTCATGGCCTTTCCCGGTTGGGGTGAGTTCGAGGGGCCGGACTCTGCTGACCTCGACGAGGCAACCAGGCGCAGCATCCTGGCTGCTGCGATCCCCGTTCCCGATGGGGTGACCAAGGGGATCGTGCGTCTGGCGGACGAACGCCGCTTCGACGTCCCGGCCGTGCTCGTGTGCCCCGAGTTCACCCCTGCCCAGGCTCAGGAGTGGATCGACGCCGGTGACGTGCCCGAGCTCGCCGAGGTCAAGCACCTTGGCTTCGTCGATATCGACTCCGGCCACTGGCCCATGTTCAGCAAGCCGGTCGAACTCGCCCGGCTCCTTGCCTCAGCGGCCGCCGGGGCCTGACATCGCGGCCGCAGCCAGGCGCCGGATCGCTCACCGATGTTCCCGCCAACAAGAGCCAGCCTCGCGTGCGCTCGAAAGGACTCGACGATGCCCTATACGATCCGACCCCTTGACGACTCCACGTGGGATGCCTTCGCCGAGCTTGTCGAGCGCAACAACGGCATCTTCGGCGGGTGCTGGTGCATCGGCTACCACCCGGAGTGCGGCCAGAAGGGGGTCGACTATCGCGCGGTCAAAGCGGACCGGGTTCGCACCGGTCGCGCCCATGCCGCGCTCGTGCTCGACGAGGACGGCGCCGCCCAGGGGTGGTGCCAGTACGGCAGTCCCGAGGAACTACCTGGCATCAAGCACAAGCGCGAGTACGACAAGGATGCACCGCCACCTCCGGACTGGCGGATCACCTGCTTCTACGTTGACAAGCAGCATCGTGGCAAGCGCATCGGCCGGGCCGGACTGGAAGGCGCTCTCGACCAGATCGCCAATGCCGGTGGCGGCCTCGTCGAGGCCATTCCCGAGGTGACCACTGGTCGCGAGGCACCGGGCCGGTTCCTGTTCAGTGCGACAGTCGAACTGTTCGGGCAGTACGGATTCACGCGCGGCCGCCAGGTCGGTAAGCACGCCTGGATCGTCAGCAAGGTGGTCCAGCCAGTGTGATCCGGTGCCGAGCCCTTGACCGGTCACGAACTGGGCCACGTCCGGGCGTGTGCTCGGGCTACTTGTCAGCCAGGAAGCCGAGCACGCGGTTGGTGAGTAGGGTCGTGGCCTCTTGGTCGTATGACGGCAGCGAGCTGTCGGCGAAGTAGTGCTGGTCACCGGGGTACAGGAAGAGCTCCGCGTCGTCGACGTTCTCGACGATCTGGCGGGCGGCCTCGACATCGCCCTCGCCGACGAATATCGGGTCCGCGTCCATCCCATGGATCTGGACGGGAACCCCGTCCGGCCAAGGTCCGAAGGCCCACTCGCCGGTTATGGGGATGCACGAGTAGAAGAGCAGGGCCCCACGGGCCCCAGGGCGGGTTTGTGCCAATTTCTGGGCCGCCATCTCCCCGAGGGAGAAGCCGGCGTAGACCAGCTCGAGGGACAGGCCGGCTGCCGCTTCCACACTGCGGGCGAGGGCGTTCTCGAAGCCGATCTCCTCCTTCACGTAAGCCATGCCCTCGTCGAGGGTGCCGAACGTTCGCCCTCCGTACAGATCGGGTGTGTGCACGATGTGCCCGGCGCCGCGGAGCTGGTCCGCGAAGGCGAGTACTCCGGGGGTCAGTCCCTGCGCATGGTGGAAGAGCAGTACTTCAGCCATCGGAGCCTCCGGACGCGATCATCGGGATCGACGATCAGCCACTCTACGCGTGGGAGTCGGTCACCGCCGCCGACCGACGTCCCGCCCTCCCGCAGCCGACCCACACATCCGGGACGCCGTCGCAGACCGCAAAGGCGACAGCCGCCGGTCGGTGATGGAGCCGCTGAACCATCGTTGTCGATACGTCGATACATCGAACCGAGGGCACCAGGCCGCCGGGGCTCAGGGTCGTCCCGGGGTGAACTTCGGGGTATGGGCGAGGGTGCGACCAGCGAGTTCCCTGATGTCCGGCCTACCTGTTCGCAGCGAGACTCCTGTGCATGATCACAGTCGAAGCACTCACGAAGAAGTACGGCGGGTTCACCGCCGTCGACGATATCTCGTTCACAGCCAGATCGGGCCGCGTGACCGGTTTCCTTGGTCCCAACGGCGCCGGCAAGTCGACCACGCTGCGCATCATGGTCGGCTTGACACCACCGACCTCCGGCAACACGACGATCGCCGGGCGGAGGTTCGCGGAGCTACCCAACCCAGGCCTGGACGTCGGTGTCCTGCTTGACGCGTCGGCGCAGCATGCCGGCCGCACCGGGCGGGAGACCCTCACCATCGCTCAGCGCCTTATGGGCCTGCCTGCCCGTCGCGTACCGGAGATGCTGGAGCTGGTGAGTCTCACCGAGCGGGAGGCCGGGCGCCGGGTCCGCAACTACTCGCTCGGTATGCGCCAGCGACTCGGCATAGCCACCGCGCTGATCGGCGACCCCGAGGTGCTGATCCTCGACGAGCCGGCGAACGGGCTGGACCCGGCCGGCATCCGCTGGATGCGAGACCTGCTGCGCAGATACGCGGACCGGGGAGGCACTGTCCTGCTGTCTTCGCACCTCCTGCACGAGATCGAGGTCGTCGCCGACGACATCGTGGTCATCGGCAGCGGCCGGATCGTCGCGCAGGGCACCAAGACCGGGCTGCTACAGGCTGCGGGCACCGTCGTAAGGACTCGACAGCTGGCCGACCTCCAGCAGGCTCTCGCCGCGTCGGGCCTGGCCGCAGCACCGTCGAACGGCGGTGCCCTGCGAACAGACGCGGGTCCCGAGCTGGTGGGGCAGATCGCCCTGCGAGCCGGCCTCGCCCTGACCGAGCTGAGGACCGCCGAAAGCGCTGGACTAGAAGAGATGTTTCTCGACCTCACCGCTGACACACAACGAGAAGGAGTTGCGGCATGACCGCCATCGCAGTCGAGCACGAGCGGCAGGTCCGACAGTCCCGAGCCGTCCCCGGTCCGATTCCCATGTCACGGGTCATGTCGGTGGAGCTGCGCAAGATGTTCGACACCCGGTCGGGCTTCTGGCTGATGGCGAGCATCGTCATCGCTGCGGTCCTGGCGACGAGCGCTGTGATCTTGTTCGCCCCGGACGAGGAACTCACCTACGCGACCTTCGCCTCGGCGATCGGCTTCCCGATGACGGTCATCTTGCCCATGATCGCGATTCTGTCGGTCACCAGCGAGTGGAGCCAACGCAGCGGCTTGACGACGTTCACTCTGGTGCCCCACCGCAGCCGCGTGATCGGGGCGAAGGTTATCGCATCGATCGCAGTGGGGGTTGTCTCGATCCCGCTGGCGTTGGCCATCGGCGCCTTCGGCAACATCCTCGGTACGGCCATCACGGGGACCCCCGCCGTCTGGGACCTGTCGCTCGCCGACGGCCTCTACATCGTGCTCGGCAACGTTCTTGGTCTGCTGGTCGGCTTCATGTTGGGCGTGCTGATTTGCAACTCCTCGGGAGCGATCGTGGCGTACTTCGTCTACTCCTTGTTGCTCCCTACCGTGTTCGGACTACTGGCCGCAAGCCAAGACTGGTTCAAGAACCTGCAGCCTTGGGTGGACTTCAACTTCGCGCAGAGCGCCCTCTTCAACGGCTCGCCCACGGGCGAGCAGTGGGCCAACCTTGGCACAGCGGGAGCACTCTGGCTGTTCCTCCCCTTAGCAGTCGGCCTGGCCCTGGTGATGCGTTCGGAGGTCAAGTGACGCCGATCAACACATGCAGGGCCTGACGGCCGTCGACGGGGCCGGGCGGCGCGGTTGAATGCGCGAACTATCGTGATCGCCATGGCTGACCCGCGTGTCGACGACTACATCGACGCTCTGCCTGACTGGCAAGGCGCCGTCTGCCGCGAGGTCCGCGAGCTGGTCCATGCCGCCGACCCAGAAGTGGAGGAAACGATCAAGCGGACCGTTCAGCCGTACTTCGTCCTGAAGGGCAACGTCTGCGCACTGCTGGCGGCCAGGGACCACGTCAACGTGTTCATGTACGACGGCGCGATGGTCCCCGATCCCGAGGGGATCATCACCGCGGGTCACGCCAACCAGACAGCCCGCACCGTTGCCATCCGCGAGGGCGAGAAGATCAACGCGACAGCCTTTACGGCCATGGTCAAGCAGATCATCGCGAACAACCGGGCAGGGGGATGGCGGAGACTGAAGCGCCGGAGCCAGGCGGGCATGAGAAGCCGACCCGGGTCGGGAGCCTGAGTTCGAGAACGTCCTCACCCTCGAACAACTGTCCGGTCCGTAAGAAGCCATAGCGCAGGTAGAACCCGTGGGGTGAGCCTGGCCCAGGCACGGTCGAAGTGAGCAGTGCCTGGACGTTCGGGCGCGTTCGCAGGTAGTCGACCACCAGGTCCAAGGCAGCCGTCCCGAACCTCGCCCTTGCCAGCGGGAGTCGATGAGCAAGCGCCACAAGAAGTACGGCCCGAGGTACTCCGGACAGCCGTCAGGGATGTTGTCGCTGATCATGACGAAGCCCACGGGTTCTTCTCCGAGATAGACGGCGCGGTACCAGTAGCAGGCCGCCGGGGTTTCCGCAGCTTCCGAGAGGGACACCGCGACGCCGGCGACGTAGTTCTCCTGATCCGAGGTGACGCGCAGCCGGATCAACCGGCTGGCGCTGAGCTCCTCGCTGCCCTGCCCTCCACAAGGAGACGGACCCGATAGCGTACGCGCGAGGAAGGGAAGCTCATGGCGCTCAGAACGAAGGCACAGTGGTGGGGAGTCGCTCTTGATGCCCCGGACGCCCGCAAGCTGGCGCACTTCTACGCGGACTTGCTCGGCTGGAAGATTTCCAACGAGTCGCCTGGCTGGGTTGACCTCGCACCTTCAGCGGACGCTGGATACAACCTCGCATTCGTCACGGAGGAGAAATACGTCCGGCCGGTCTGGCCCAGCGCCGAGGGTCAGCCGCAGATGTCCATGCACCTCGATATCCAGGTCGACGACCTGGCGGAAGCGGTGGCGCACGCCGTCGGGATCGGCGCGGAGGTCGCCACCTACCAGCCGCAGGAGACTGTACGGGTGATGCTGGATCCCGCCGGTGACCCGTTCTGCCTCTAGCTCGACACTGAGGCCTGACCACCGCAGCATGAGGGCCTGGATCGAGGATGTGCTGGTCCTAACGTAACCGACCCTGATACACGAGAGCGCTACTGCGACGTGGAGCAAAGTTGCCTGGCTTTCGCGCGCGTCGCCACGCAGAGCAGCGACGTGGCTCAGCGAGCACCCTCCCGCTTGACCGCGGTTCCGCGCGGCTACAGGTCGTCCCCCGGTGGCGAGGCGATACCGGCTCGCCACCGGGGATGGTGGCCGGGGGCTCAGTGGAAGTACCGGCCTGGGTCACCGTTGGTCCGTGGCCTCCCGACAGCGCCAGGCTTTCGCCGACGTGGGGTCGGCTGAGGCCGCTGATGACCGATCTCACCGCCGAGCCGTCCACCATACGGGCGCCCGTGGTCGGCGTACTCCTCTCGGAAGTACGTCATACGTGTCCCGTCGAGCTGGATTCCGGCACCGGTCCTCAGCAGACTTCCCTGGGCACGGACCCCAGCGACGGTCGACGTTCCGTTGGAGGCGGCGTGGGTGAGCAGGTACTCGTCGTGGTCGGTTCTCTCGACTACCGCATGCAACGGCTCGAGCCCTGCTATCCGGATGTCGCACTCCTCCGCGCTTCCGATCGTGGTCAGTTGCTGGAGGAGGTACTCCACGCGTGGCACGTCTCCGGCGCGTGGCCAGGGGGTGAGCGCGAACACCAGTCGAGGTGAGCCGCCGCCCCGGGGGTCGTGGGTGGTGGTGACCGGACGCCGCCCAAGGTTCGACAGCGTGGGGAAGACCGGCAGAAGGGTCGGCGGAGGCACCCCCACCGCAGCAGGGGTGCGTTCGCGTCGAGAAGCTAGGGTGCCGATGCCGAGTCGACGAACGTTGCGGACGTTGCCGAGCCGGATGTACGCCGAACGAGTAACCAACCGCTGCCACCACGGAGCCCGCACATCCCCCAACGTGACAACTGTGCCTTCGGGGCTGTGCAGTGCCAGGCGAAGGCCGCGTCGTGCGAGCGAGCGGGCAAGCTGGCGAGCTAAGGCCCGTGTGCCGGTATCGACGGTGACCAGGTCGGAGACGGTCACGTCGATCATGCCGCCGTGAGCCGTGACAGAGCCGGTGAATCCGGTCGAGCCGTCCGCCGCGGTGGAGGTGAAGGTCAGGTCAGCGTCGAGGCGTAGTGCGGAGCGAGGCATCAGCTTTGTGGCGTCCCGGCGTCTGACGTGGTGTCGTCGCTCGTGGTGATACGAAGGTTTCCGTTCAGCACCCAGGTAGCGCGGGGAGCGTCGTGGCCGGTGTCTCGGGGCACTTCCACCGCCATCTCTTCAAAGGTGTAGTTGATAGCGGCCCCCCGCCCGGTCAGGTAGTCCCACATCGCCTGGCCGAGGTCCGTCCAGTCGACGTCCTGTTTGGGGCTGTCAGTGCTGTTACTCAGTGATGTCATCGAAGTCCTTGTGTGATGGCCGGGTTCGCTGATCTCCGGCGTAGGTCTGGTTCGGTCCCGAGCGGGATATCCTCAATAGTGGGTCCTTCCGAGAACTTTGACAAGAAGTAAGCCAGTCCTGCATAACTTATAGTTGCCATGGGAGATGTTCGCCGTGGTCTACTGGATCGACGGAGCCTTAGTTGGAGTAATAATCGGGTGCGGCTCGCCGCGCCCGGACAGGGGAAAATATATGCACGTCCTGGTGGCCGGTGCATCGGGCTTTGTCGGTGGGCGACTGTGTCCGGCCCTCGTGGAAACCGGGCACGAGGTCCGAGCGATGACCCGCAAGCCTGCCGCCTACAGTGGCGCTGGTACCGCTTTCGGCGCGGACGTGCACGATGAGGACAGCATTGCGGCTGCTGCCGCCGGTTGCGATGCTGCCTACTATCTTGTGCACTCGCTGGGTGACCGGGACTTCCAGACGCGCGACGCCGAGGCCGCCCGCTGCTTCGCACGAGCAGCATCACGTGCAGGGCTGCAACGCATCATCTACCTCGGCGGCCTCGGGGACGACGCGGACGAACTGTCGACGCATCTACGTAGCCGGCGAGAGGTGGAGGGGCTGCTCGGTTCGACTGGCGTGCCTGTCACCAGCCTGCGAGCGGGGATCATCGTCGGCCACGGGGGAATCTCGTGGGAGCTGACCCGCCAGCTCGTCGAGCATCTCCCCGTCATGGTGACGCCGAAGTGGGTGAGGACACGCACTCAGCCCATCTCCATCCTCGACGTTGTGCGGTACCTCATAGGCGTACTCGATGCGGACGGCACAGCCTCCGGCAGCTTCGATATCGGCGGACCGGAGATCCTGCAGTACGTCGAGATGCTCCGCCGCGTTGCCGTGATCGAGGGTCGACACATGTTCGTGGTGCCGGTGCCCCTGCTTACCCCCCGTCTGTCGTCTCGTTGGCTGTCGCTCGTGACCGACGTCGACGTGCCTACCGGCCGGTCCCTGATCGACTCGATGAGCAACGAGGTCGTCGTGCGAGACGACAGCATCCGGCGGCTCGTACCCTTCGAGCCGATGGACTACGACCAGGCGGTGCTCCACGCCTTGGGCGAGCGGGCCAAAGCGCAGCGAGCCACGACGCGGCGTCCAGCCGACGGCGACTCGTGAAGCGACGCCTACCTCTGGTGGTGAGGCACTTCAATGCCCTCGCGGCCGGGCTGCCCCGCTGGCTCACCGAGAAGGTCCCCCGCGACCACCGCGAGTCCGATGAGGAATTTCGTCGGCGCCGTCGCGTCGTCGCCGCCGTCACGGTCGTCGGGGCTGGCATGCTCGGGCTCTCCCTGTCAACGCGGCCGGGGTCCCGGCTCTTCTACGTCAGCACCCTCGGCGTCGCGAGTACATGGGCGGTGGGGGGCTACGCCTCCGGTCCGTTGCACCGAGGCTGGACACCGGGGCATGACGAGACCCTTCGCCGACCGGTCGTCACGCCAGTCCTCACCGGGGCTTGCGCATTCGGCCTCTTCTACGCGGGCGCGTTGGTCGCACGCCAGATCCCAGTGCTCGACGACGCTCTGCGCGATGTGCTGCGCTACGCCGAGCATGGCTCCCAGCCGCTCGTCATCATCACCACACTCGCGAACGGCCTCGCCGAGGAGGTCTTCTTCCGCGGGGCGGTATACGCCGCAGTGGGGGAGAAGAACCAGGTCGCAGTGTCTACCGCTGTCTACACGCTGGCAACAGCCGCCACGCGTAACCCGGCGCTGGTACTGGCAGGTGGTGTCATGGGTACTCTCTTCGGCCTGCAACGACGGGCCTCCGGAGGCATCCAGGCACCGGTCCTCACTCATCTCACGTGGGCGAGCCTGATGATCCGCTACATGCCTCCCCTCTTCCGCCCGCCGGTAGTGGCCGAGAACTGAATCGGAGGCTTTGCCGTGACCATCGTGGGCACCGGGGGTGCGGACGAGATCGTCGGTCCCCGGCGTCAACACGCTCTGCGCAGGCGGGGACTACCAGCCGGGTGGTTTCAGCGGTGAACCCGTCGACCTCGACACCTTGCGAGGGATCGAGGACGCCCAGGAGGCTGGGGTGATGACGCCTACATCGGTGACGACGGCCCGAACTCGCTGATCGACAGCAATGGCAGCGAACGGATGCTCGGCAATGGTGCCGACAACGTGCTGTCCGGCGGGCCGGGGAACGACCAGATCGTCGGCCGGGGAGGCACCGACACCGGCAATGGTGGATCCGGCGTCGACGCGTGCGATGTGGAGCAAGCCGTCGGCTGCGAGTCCTAGGACCGCTAGAAGTCGGCGATGGCAGGGACCACCTCGCGGCCAAGGATCTCCAGCGGGGTGATCTGCCAGACGTCGGGAACGACGCCGTGAGCTTCGGCGAACCCGAGGTCGGCCAGTCGCCGCAGTTCCTCCAGCATGGCGTCGACCTTCTCGCCGTTCGTCCCAGGGTCGAGTGAGAACATGACCGTCTTCTCGATCTCGTCATAGTCGCGCCCGACATCCGCGCAGTGTCCTCGCAGGACGTCGAGCTTGTGCGCGAGGTCGGGGCCGGGGAACAGGTTGCAGGCTTGCGCGTACATCGCGACGAGACGCAACGTCTTCTTCTCCCCGCTGCCTCCGATCAGGATCGGTGGGTGAGGCTTGGTGAGTGGCTGCGGAGAGTTAAGCGTGCGGTCGAGACGATAGTGCGTGCCCTCGTATGGGCTGTCCGAGTCGCCCCACATCTGTAGGCAGATCTCCAGCGTCTCCTCCAGCCGTTCGAACCGTTCGGACGTTGACGGGAACGACAGACCGAGTCCGCGCGCCTCTTCCTTGTTCCACGCGGCGCCGATCCCGAGCCAGGCTCGACCCTCGGAGAGCACGTCGAGCGTGCTCACCAGCTTGGCCAACAACCCTGGCTCCCGGTAGCTGACCGCGGTCACCCACGTGACTAGCTCAACCCGGGATGTTCGGGCGGCCAGGTACCCGAGTGTCGTGTACGCCTCGAGCATCTCGTGGTCCGGTGGCCCCAGGAACTCGATCTGCCAGAGGTGGTCCATCACGCTGACCCGCTGGATACCGGCGTCCTCGGCCGCGGTCACGACCCGGGTCAGGTTTGACGCCAGCTGCGGCGGACCTCCCGGCCAGGTGAAGTCCGCGATGTGCAGGCCGATCTTCATGGGGCCTCTCACTTTCGAGCCAGGGGTGGGCGCTTCGCTCAACGCTAGCGCCACCCGGCAGGTCTGCCGCGCACGCCCGCTTGGCCGAGCCGTTGGAGAGGCGATGACGACCGTTCGAGCTACCAGACCCTCTGGCGCTCCGCTTGCCGGTCGAGGCGGTCGGCGAACTCCTCGTCGCTCCACAAGCCATCGACCGCCTGCCAGGCAAGCTCAGCCTGCGTCAGCGGAGCAAGACCATCGACGGGCTGGTCCCGGTCGAGGTTGGTGGGAAACGGGTATCCCTCTGCGGCAGCCGCGATGACGTTTCGCACGGCAGTGTCTGTGGCACCCTCCGAACGCAAGTGTCGCAACGCCGGGACCACTGCGCGGATGACACGGGACCGGTCGACGCTTTCCATCGCGCGGCCGAAGGGCGACGAGATCTGGAGCAGATTGGCCATGCGTCGTACATCGGTCGACCTGTTGCGTCCGGCGCCATGGAACAAGGCGGGGTTGAAGAAGGCCGCGTCGCCCTTCTGAAGGGGGATCTGGACGTAGTTGGCCTCGAAGTACTCCCTGAAATCCGGCCGGTGGAAGGCGAGGTAGCCCGCTTCGTACTTCTGTGAGTGCGGGAGGTAGAGGGTGGGACCGGTCTCCAGGGGCATGTCTGAGTGTGCGACCGCGCCTTGGAGCGTGAGTGCGGGGGAGAGTCGGTGCACATGAGCAGGAAAGGCGGCGGCCTGCTCCTCGGACATGAAGCCCAAGTGGTAGTCGCGATGTGCCGTCTGAGCCGTTCCGCCTGGGTTCACGACGTTGACCTGCGAGGTCACCTGGTAGGCCGGGCCGAGCCAGGCGACGGAGGCGAGGTTGAGGATGTCGTTGGCATAGTAGGCGGCGAACGACAGGGGGTCCCGCTCCGCCAGCTTCTCCAAGGCGTTCCAGACCCGGTCGTTGGCGCCCGGCTTCGCGAAGTGGTCGCCCGACGTCACGTTGTCTGCCTGTTGTTCGTCGATCAGCTCACGGAAGACGGCTGACGCTCGGTCGACGACCTCCGTGTCCTCGTAGGCACCCGCGAAGACGACGAGCCCGGGTCCGTCGGTAAGGGCTCGGACGAGCTCGGCCTGCATCCTTCTACGCGAGTCCGAGGTGGCGACGACCTCGCGCAGCGACGCCGCACGGTAGACCACGACGCCGTCGACGACGTCGTCCGCGAAGGGGTAGTCGGCAGCGTCGGTGGACTCGGTGACGAGGGAGACGAAGTCCTCGAGCCGACAGTCCTCCGGCGACAACCAGCCTCCCGACGCCTGGCCCCTGCTGGCCGCACCTGCCCGAGCAGTCGAAACCGTCATCCTCTGTCCCCTTCACGTCGCGTCGTCGGCCATCCGTTCGACTCATCATCGACCGATTGGTGGTGGCAATTACCCCCTGGGGGTATCCTCTGTCGAGCGAGAGACGGGAGCTCCGCATGCAGGACTCTTCCACTACGCAAACGTCTGGCGGCACCGGACCATGGGCCACGGCCGTGAGCGCAACGCTTCACTGTCTCACCGGCTGTGCCATCGGTGAGGTGCTCGGGCTGGTGCTCGCGACGTGGTGGGGGTGGTCGAACGGCCCCAGCATCGCGCTCGCCGTCGTGCTGGCCTTCGTGTTCGGCTACTCGTTGACGATTGGCCCCGTCCTTCGAGCCGGGCTAGGCCTGCGCGACGCGGTAGGGGTGGCCTTTGCGGCGGACACCGTGTCGATCACGTCGATGGAGCTGGTCGACAACGCCATCGTCGTGGTGGTTCCGGGAGCCATGGCCGCAGGGCTCCTCGACGGGCTCTTCTGGGCGTCGTTGGTGGTATCGCTGCTCATTGCCTTCGTCGTCACGGTGCCTGTCAACAAGTGGCTGATCGACCGTGGCAAAGGACACGCGGTCGTTCACCGGTACCACCACTGAGGGGACGAGCGGAGCGCTCACTCCCGACGCTCCGCAAGCATCCCCGTCAGGGCTGCATACGCCAGGGCCCGCGCGATGCCGGTTTCCAGATCCTCGGGAACAGTGTCGCCCCGACTACCGCCGCGGCCCCGAAGTATATGCTGAGGCACCGGGGGCATGTGCGCAGATAGCTGAGCCTCACGTGACCTCCTGGGTCTGGCCGACCAGTACCCAGAGCAGCCGACGCTCAGCCATGGCGGGCATTTCGCTGTCATACGTCGAGATCGTGTAGACAATCGGATTGTCGGATGCCGCCAAGATGTCCATGATCGACCTCATGGATGCGGACGCGATCGTCGTGGGGGCCGGACTCGCCGGACTAGTCGCTGCCGCCGAGCTGGCCGACGCGGGCCGGCGGGTGATCCTGCTGGAGCAGGAGCCGGCGACGAGCCTTGGTGGGCAGGCGTTCTGGTCACTCGGGGGGATGTTCCTCGTCAACTCGGCCGAGCAGCGACGGATGGGCATCCGTGACTCCCTGGACCTCGCTCTGCAGGACTGGATGGGTACGGCGGGATTCGATCGTCCCGAGGACTATTGGCCGCGTGAGTGGGCGCACGCCTACGTCGACTTCGCGGCCGGGGAGAAGCGGGCATGGCTGAGAGCGCAGGGTGTCCGGTTCTTTCCCGTGGTCGGGTGGGCCGAGCGCGGCGGTTACCTCGCAACCGGTCACGGCAACACCGTGCCGCGCTTCCACGTCGCCTGGGGCACCGGTCCGGGAGTCGTCGCTCCCTTCGAACGGCGCGTCCGCGAGGCCGTGGCGAAGGGACGCGTCACCTGTCGGTTCCGTCACCGCGTCGACCAGCTGCTGAGCACAGGCGGGAAGGTCGGCGGCGTCCGAGGCGCTGTGCTGGAGCCGGACTCCTCGGCTCGCGGGACCGCCACCTCCCGTAACACCGTCGGTGACTTCGAGCTCCATTCCCAGACGGTGCTGGTGACCTCGGGCGGCATCGGCGGCAACAACGACCTGGTCCGCCGCAACTGGCCGTCGCGCCTGGGAGAACCTCCACGCCACATGCTGACCGGAGTGCCGGCGCACGTGGACGGACGGATGATCGAGATCGCCGAGGCGGCGGGCGCCCGTGTCGTCAACGCGGATCGGATGTGGCACTACACGGAGGGGGTCCGGAACTGGGCTCCGCTCTGGGCCGGTCACGGCATCCGCATTCTGCCGGGGCCGTCGTCGATGTGGCTCGACGCCACGGGTGAGCGCCTTCCCGCACCGCTGTTCCCGGGCTTCGACACGCTCGGCACGCTGGCGCATCTGCGCGCGACAGGCTATGACCACAGCTGGTTCGTCCTGACCCAGAAGATCATCGAGAAGGAGTTCGCGCTGTCCGGCTCCGAGCAGAACCCCGACTTGACCGACAAGAGCATCCGTCAGGTGCTCGGCCGGCTGCGCCCCGGCGCCCCCGCGCCTGTCGAGGCGTTCAAGAGCCAGGGCGAGGACTTCGTGGTGGCCGACACGCTCGACACGCTGGTCGCCGGTATGAACGGGCTGACAGACGAACCCCTCGTCAGGCTCGAGCGCGTCCGGGCCCAGGTCGAGGGCCGCGACCGTGAGCTCGAAAACACCTTCGGTAAAGACGCCCAGATCACCGCCATCCGAGGAGCCCGACGCTATCGCGGCGACAGGCTCATCAGGGTCGCCGCTCCGCACCGGCTCATGGACCCGAAGGCCGGTCCACTGGTTGCCGTGAGACTGCACGTGATCACGCGCAAGACGCTCGGCGGGTTGCACACCGACCTCGACGGGCGGGTCCTCGCGGCCGACGGCACCGCCATCGACGGCCTGTTTGCCGCCGGTGAGGCCAGCGGATTCGGCGGCGGCGGCATGCACGGCTACCGCTCCCTCGAGGGCACCTTCCTCGGGGGCTGCATCTTCTCCGGCCGACAGGCGGGCCGAGCCGCCGTGCTCGCGACGGGCTGACAGGTCGCCTGCTCAGACCTCGCCGAGCCGCGCAAGCCGCTCCACTGCTGCAAGCCCTTGTGGCGTGCCGGGCCAGTGCCTCGCGATGGCCGTGGCGCCTGTCCGCCGTACGACCGACCGCAGGGTGGCCGCCACGATGATCGCGTCGTCGGCATACCCGATCACCGGGATGATGTCGGGAACCAGGTCAAAGGGCATCGCCAGGTAGGCCAGTAGCGCCCACAGCCGGACCCTCACCCCGAGGGGCAGGGTCTCGTCTCGGGCGAGACGGGACAGCAACCGCACGACGTCCGGCAGGAGCCGCAGGGACTCGCGCAGCTGGTCACGGTCTGGCTTCGCTCGCCAGAGCACGACCACGAGCGCAGCCCATACCAGGCCGATCCCGGCCAGCGCGCCGATAAGCAGTCGCCACCACATCGGTCTAGGCTCAGACCTCCTCGCGGCTCGCTCGGTCGCTACGCTTGAAGATCTTCGAGCCGAGCCACACGACCGGGTCGTATTTGCGGTCTACCACACGTTCCTTCAGCGGGATGATCGCGTTGTCGGTGATCTTGATTCCTTCAGGGCACACCTCAGTGCAGCATTTCGTGATGTTGCACATGCCGAGACCGGCCGCATCCTGAGCGAGCTTACGGCGGTCGTTGGTGTCCAGAGGGTGCATGTCGAGCTCGGCGTACCGCAGGAAGAAGCGTGGCCCGGCGAACGCCGGCTTGTTGGGTTCGTGGTCACGCACGACGTGGCACGTGTCTTGGCAGAGGAAGCACTCGATGCACTTGCGGAACTCCTGCCCGCGCTCCACGTCGACCTGCATCATCCGCCGCTTGCCGTCGGCATCTCGGGGCGTCGGAGCGAACGACGGCAGCTGCTTGGCCTTCTCGTAGTTGAAAGACACGTCCGTGACCAGGTCGCGGATGACTGGGAAGCCACGCATCGGTGTGACCGTGATGGTCTCGTCGGCCGCGTAGTCGGCCAGCCTCGTCATGCACATCAGCCGGGGTTTGCCGTTTATCTCGGCACTGCACGACCCACACTTGCCTGCCTTGCAGTTCCAGCGCACGGCGAGGTCGCCGGCCTGGGTCGCCTGGATCCGGTGGATCGCGTCGAGGACGACCTCACCCTCCTCCACCGCAACGACGTAGTCGCCCAGCTCGCCGCCGGCGCTGTCTCCGCGCCACAGGCGCATCGCCAGGTCGTACCCCATCAGACCTCTTCCTTGGTGTGAGTGCGCTGCGTGCGGCCGGGCATCACGGGCTCGCCGCCATAAGTGCGGCCAGCTCGTCAGGCATGACCGGCAATGGTTGGTGCTTGAGTCCGAGCGTGCCCGTCGCGTCGAGTGTGAGCACCAGGTTGAGCGCTCCCCAGTGGTCGTCCGCGCCGGCGAAGTCGTCGCGGGTGTGGCCGCCCCTCGACTCCTGGCGTTCGAGAGCGGCCGTCGCGATGCACTCCGAGACGGTCAGCATATTGACCAGGTCGAGAGCCAGGTGCCAGCCCGGGTTGTACTGCCGGTGACCCTCGACGGCCATCTGGGCAGCGCGCTGCTTGAGCGCCTCGATCTCCTCGAGCGACTCGGTCAGCTCGTCGGCGGTCCTGATGATGCCGACGAGCCTCTGCATCACCGCCTGCAGATCCTGTTGGATCGTGTAGGGATTCTCGCCGCCCTCCACGGAGAACGGTGCGACGGCGTGGTCTGCTGCTGCCTTGACCTGCGCGTCGGTGAAGGCCGGGATCGACCCGCGCGATCGCTGCGCGTAGTAGGCGGCGTTGAGTCCGGCGCGGCGGCCGAAGACCAGCAGGTCCGACAGTGAGTTGCCACCGAGGCGGTTGGACCCGTGCATTCCGCCGGCCACCTCACCGGCGGCGTACAGCCCCTCCACCAGGCTCATACCCGTGTCGGGGTCTACCTCGACCCCACCCATGACGTAGTGGCAGGTGGGCCCGATCTCCATCGGCTCTGCGGTGATGTCGACGTCTGCGAGCTCCTTGAACTGGTGGTACATCGAGGGGAGTCGGCGCCGGATGAACTCCGGGCTGCGGCGAGAGGCGATGTCGAGGAACACTCCGCCGTGCGGCGAGGCGCGGTCGGCCTTGATCTCGGAGTTGATGGCACGGGCAACCTCGTCGCGGGGCAGCAGCTCGGGCGGACGCCGGTTGTTCTTCTTGTCGTCGTACCAGCTGTCGGCCTCCTCCTCGGTGTCTGCTGTTTCGCTCTTGAAGTACTCGGGGATGTAGTCGAACATGAAGCGTTTGCCCTCGGAGTTGCGCAGCACCCCTCCGTCACCGCGCACCGACTCCGTCACCAGAAGGCCGCGGACCGACGGTGGCCAGACCATCCCGGTCGGGTGGAACTGGACGAACTCCATGTTGATGAGCGATGCACCGGTGCGAAGCGCGAGAGCGTGGCCGTCGCCGGTGTACTCCCACGAGTTGCTGGTGATCTGGTAGGACTTCCCGATCCCGCCGGTCGCAAGGATCACGCTCGGAGTCCTGAACACGACGAACCGCCCGGACTCGCGCCAGTACGCGAAGGCGCCGGAGACCCGAGCCGTCGGGCCCGAGTCGTCCTTGAAGATCTGGGTGACCGTGCATTCCATGAACACGTCGATGCCGAGCTGGACGGCGCGTTGCTGGAGGGTACGAATCATCTCCAGACCCGTCCGGTCGCCGACATGGGCGAGACGGGCGTAGCGGTGGCCGCCGAAGTCCCGCTGTGAGATCAGGCCCTGGTCGGTCCGGTCGAACAGCGCTCCCCAATCCTCCAGCTCGAGGACGCGTTCGGGCGCCTCCTGGGCGTGAAGCTGCGCCATCCGCCAGTTGTTGAGCATCTTCCCGCCACGCATCGTGTCGCGGAAGTGCACCTTCCAGTTGTCGTCGGCGTAGACATTGCCCATGGCTGCGGCGATACCGCCCTCGGCCATCACGGTGTGGGCCTTCCCGAGCAGCGACTTGCAGACGATCGCCACGCGTGCGCCCGCGTCGTGGGCGGCGATCGCCGCGCGTAGCCCTGCCCCACCCGCGCCGATCACGACGACGTCGTAGTCGTGCTCCTCGAAGCCGTGCCCGTCGGGGGCGGGGTCGCCGCTCAGCACGTTGCCGGTCATCGGGTGTCGGTCGTTCGGCTCGTAGACGCTGGACATGGCTAGAAGAACCTCGGATCGTCGAACTGCCCGGATGCCAGCAGGTAGACGTACAGGTCCGTGAAGGCCACCGAGAACAGCGACAGCCAGGCGAGCTGCGCGTGCTTGGAGTTGAGCCGCGAGACAGCGGTCCACAACTGGTAGCGAAGGGGATGCTTCGAGAAGTGGCGCAACCTGCCGCCTACGACGTGGCGGCACGAGTGGCAGGACAGGGTGTAGAGCCAGATCAGCACGATGTTGGCGACCATGATGAGGGTGCCGAGGCCGACGTGGCCCCAGTCGTCGTTTCCGTCGCGGAAGGCGAGCACTGTGTCGTACGTGAGCACGAGGGACACGAGGACGGCGGCGTACCAGAAGTAGCGATGGATATTCTGCAGGATCAGCGGGAAGCGCGTCTCGCCCGAGTAGCCGCCGTGCGGCTCGGCGACGGCGCATGCCGGCGGTGAGAGCCAGAACGCCCGGTAGTAGGCCTTGCGGTAGTAGTAGCACGTCATCCGGAAGCCCAGCGGGAAGATCAAGATGATGAGCGCCGGGGACAGCTGCCACCAGGAGAACGGCTGGCCGAAGTCGGAGGAGCCCGCCACACAGTCGCCGGTGAGGCAGGGGGAGTACAGCGGTGAGAGGTACGGGGCCGAGTAGTAGTTCGAGCCGGAGAAGGCGCGCCACGTCGCGTAGATGACGAACGCGCTGAAGACTACGAACGTCGTCAGCGGCGGGAGCCACCAACGGTCACGGCGCAACGTCCGTGTCTCGACATGGGCGCGACCGGGGCCCATGACTCCAGTCGGCATCAACTACCCCCAATGGTATGCGGCGATCGGCGTTCCCAGCCCCGGTGCTCGGCGTTCAGCCACCTGGATTCGCACGGATTGATACGAACTTTAGCCGGTGGCACGCCGCAGCACTTCGGCGGTCCGGGCTACTGGCCGAGGCCCTCGCTCAACCGGATCCACCGGTAGCCCCAGCCCCGAAGCTCCAGAACTCGGAAGGTCGCCGTCGGCCGGGCGTAGCCGCTGTCGCTGAACACGTCGAAGGGGCGCCCGACGGTTCCGGGCAGCTTACCGAGGTCAAGCTGGACTGGGGTGTCGTCGAGGTTGTGCAGCAGCAGGATGGACCCCTCGGGAGCGTCGAAGCGATGAGCGAGCACTGTCGGGGGCAGTGGCACGTCGACGACGGAGACTGTCCCTACCCCGATCTCCGGACACTCCCTCAGTGTCCGGATCAACAGCTCGAACCAGCTCAACAGCGATGCCCGGTCGACCTGCTGGTCCCGGACGTTCGTCGTACGGAAACCTGCCCTTCCCTTCCCGAGCACCGGTCTGACCAGAGGGGTCTCCGTCGTGGTGGAGAACCCTGCGTTCTTCCCGTCCTGCCACTGCATCGGGGTGCGGATGGCATCCCTGCCTTGCAGGGACAGGTCTTCGGCCATGCCGATCTCCTCGCCGTAGCGCAGGACGGGTGTGCCGGGCATGGTGAACTGGAGGGAGTAGGCGAGCTCCATGTGTCGCCGGTCGTGCTTGAGCATGGGAGCCAGGCGTCGCCGGATCCCGCGCTGGTAGATCAGCATGTCCGGCTTGGGTGCGAACGCCTTGACCACCTCGCCACGTTGGTCGACCGTGAGCCTGCTCAGGTCGAGCTCGTCGTGGTTGCGCAGGAACGTCGCCCACTGGGCCATCGCCGGAAGCGCCGGCGACCTGCGCAGCGCCTCGACGACGGGTTCGGCCTCGCGCCGGGCCAGCGCCAGCCAGAGGTACGGGTTGAGCGAGAACGCGAACAGCATGTGCGCGCGGTCGTTCGCCCCACCAGGACGCGACGTGCAGAAGGACGGCAACTCCTCGGGGTCCACGTTGGCTTCGCAGAGCAGCACGGCGTCGCCGCTCTGCCACTGCAGGTCCTGGCGCCAGTCGTCCAGGATCGACATGTCACGTCCTGGGCTGCCGTCAGGCCCTGGCGGGCCTTGCTCGAGCACGAAAGGCAGCGCGTCGATGCGGAACCCGGACGCCCCGAGCTGCACCCAGAAGCCCATCACCTTCTTGATTTCCTCGCGGAGCGCAGGGTTGCGCCAGTTGAGGTCCGGCTGGAAGTCGAAGAACCGGTGGTAGTACCAGGCGCCGGCCTGGTCGTCCCAGGTCCAGGTCTCCTTCTGCTCGCCCGGGAAGGCCATTCCGACGAACCTGTCGGCGGGTTCGGACTCGCTCCAGACGTACCAGTCCCGGTACGGCGAGGCCGGGTCGCTGCGGGCGGACCGGAACCAGGGGTGCTGGTCGGAGGTGTGGTTGACCACGAGGTCGAGCAGGATACGGATGCCGCGACGGCGCGCCTGCCGGCACAGCTCGGCGAGGTCTCCCAGCGTTCCGAGGCGCGGGTCGACTACGTAGTAGTCGCTCACGTCGTAGCCGGCGTCGCGATGCGGTGTCGGGTGGATCGGGTTGAGCCACAGGCAGGTCACGCCCAGCCTGGCAAGGTAGTCCAGCCGGGCGATCAGCCCCGAGAGGTCACCACATCCATCACCGTTGGAGTCTTGGAACGTGTCGACCTCGACGCAGTAGATGACCGCTTCCTTGTACCAGCGCTCCGTCATGCCCGGACCATACCGGCGCGGCGGCCGCCGTGCGTGCAACGCTTTCGCAGTGACGCGTGAAGTAGCAGCCGCAGCGATCGTGCGTCACGGGCGGGTGCTGGCTGCCCGCCGCACCCATCCGGCCGATCTCGCCGGAGGCTGGGAGCTGCCCGGCGGAAAGCTCGAGCCAGGTGAGTCGGTAGCAGCGGCAGCGGTGCGCGAGGTGGCCGAGGAGCTCGGCTGCGGCATCGAGGTGGTGCGACGACTGAGTGGTCGCCAGCCGGTCAAAGGCGGCTACCACCTGACGGCGCACCTCGCGCTGCTGGTGTCGGGGGAGCCGGTTCCGTGCGAGCACGACGCGATCCGGTGGCTCGGCCCTGAGGAGCTGGATCAGGTCAGGTGGTTGGCGGCCGAGAGGCCCTTCCTCGGCGAGCTGCGTGAGGTGCTGTTGGACGGCACCCGGTTGGTGGGCGTGAACGTAGGAGGCGCGGTACGTATCGGTGGGACCGTGCGGCGGGCGACCGGCCCGTGGACCCCGGCAGTCCATGCTCTGCTCGGCCACCTCGCCGTCGCCGGCTTGGCCGAGGTGCCGCGCGTCTTCGGCGCCGACGAGCGTCGCCGGGAGGTGATGACCTACCTGCCGGGCCGGGTGCTGGACCTGGAGGTCGAGACCGCCTCCGAGGTGCTGCTCGCCGACGCGATGCGCTGGCTCCGGCGCTTCCACGACGCCGTGTCTGCCGCCGATCTCGCTGGCCCCTGGCGGTTCGCCGCCAGCGACCGGCGCGACACCGAGCTCGTCTGTCACAACGACTTCGCGCCGTACAACGTGGCGGTCAGCACCTCTGCTGAAGGGGAGCGTCTCGTCGGGGTCTTCGACTGGGACCTCGCCGGGCCAGGTACGTCGCTCGAGGACCTGGCCTTGGCGGCATGGAACTGGGTGCCGCTGTGGCGCCCGACTGCCCCGAGCAGCGCAGCGTCTCGACTCGAGGTGATGGCACGGGCGTACGGCGGGACTAGCGCCGCGCAGATACTCGACGGCGTGGTGCCGCGGATCAACAAGATGGTCTCCATGATGGTGAGCGGCTCTGCCTCGGGTGACCCGGGGATGGTCAACCTCGTCATGCTCGGCCAGCCGGAGCGTACGAAGCGTTCCCTCGACGCACTGGAGCTACGCGTCCCGGATATCCAGGCGGCTCTCCTCAAGTGAAGGCCCGCGTCGCTCCGCCATCTCGAGCACGACGACAAGCGCGACGACAACCGCCGCGAGCCCGACAAGCTGGAGGAGGGCGGTGGTCTGTGTCCCGAGCCCGACAGTGGGCAGACACGCCGCCGCGGCGACGCCAAGGCTCGGCAGCGTGCCCAGCCTCAGACGCGCGCGGAACAGGATCTCGCCGGCGAGGTACGTCGAGCAGCTGGCCGCGAGGGTCAGCGCCATCCGAAGGCCGAGAGCGCTACCCGGGGTGTGGACCACCCCGTGCAGGCCAGCCGCCACGAGGACCAGCCCCGCGATGTGCAGCAGATGAGCCACGGAGTATGCCCACATCGCTTCGTGGGCCATCCTGTCGGCAGGTACCTCGGCGAAGGCGTCCCGAGCCCGGGAGTCGTCGCCGCCGAAGTAGACCCACCACAGAGCCGCGATCAGCGCCATCGAGGCCAGCACGGCGGCCAGCGACAGCGGCTCGTCGATGTGACCGGCGCCGGCGACACCGGTCGCGACGACCGTCTCGCCCAGCGCGATGATGATGATGAGCTGATGGCGCTCAGCGAAGTGGTCGGCGCGGAGCGTAAAGCCCGACTCGCTACTGGTGGCCACGGTCAGCACGATGAGGACCACCGCGGTCGCCCAGCCGATCCACGCCAGCGGCTCCCCGAGGGCGGCCGCCAGTAGGAGGCATCCGACGATGCCGAGGTTGCTGGGCAGCACCCGGCGTATCGCCGTCGCGGAGCCCCTGAGCGTCGACCGGCTGAACGACCAGGCGTGCAGCAGGACGACGACAAGGTACGCAGCTGCGAAGTCCCATCCTGTGCGCCCGAACACGTCAGGCACCGAGATGGCCATCACCAGGAACCCGGCCATGGCCACCAACATGGGCAGCCAGGTCGACGTGCTCGTCGGGCTGACGTTGTTGCTGAGCCACGCATAGCCGTCGTACATCCAGAAGGTGACGACGAGCACGGCGGCGGCTCGCAGGTAGCCGGTCGAGGAGTCGGAGCCGAGGATGAGCCCGGTGAGCTGTGTGACCGAGAAGACGAAGACCAGGTCGAAGAACAGCTCGAGAGTGGTGACGGGGGAACCTGCCGCCGGCTGGGGGGCCTTGCGCCGGACGGGGTTCAGCGTCATCGTCGCAACTCTACGACGCGACTCGTGACGCGACTCGTGACGCGCGGAGAGAGCGCGGCTCACCCCCTGGTTGCGAAGAACTCCCTCTCGGCGTCGTTGCGTGCGCAGCCGGCAGCCAGCCGGTACGCGTCCCTCGCCTCCCTCGAGGCGCCCAGACGGAGCAGGCAGTCCGCGCGCGCGGCGTGGAGATAGGGGTAGCCGGTGAGTCCTGGCAAGTCGGCGAGCCCGTCGAGGTCGGACAGTCCAGCCTCCGCCGACACCGCCCTTCCGATAGCGACGGCCCTGCCCACGGCGAAGGTCGGGTTGGCGTCCATCGTGAGCAGTCGGGAGTAGAGTCCGACGACCCGTGGCCAGTCTGTGTCGGAGAACCGAGCTGCCCTCGAGTGCTCGGCGGCGATTGCCGCCTGGACGGTGTAACGGCCGGGTGGCCGCTCGCGCAGCGCCCGCTCCAGGAGGATGAGCCCGGCATTGATCTGGGCGGCGTCCCAGGTGCTCCTGTCGGCGTCTTCCAGTAGCACCTGCATGCCGCGCTCCACGCGTCCCGGAGCCCTGGCCTCGGTCAGCAGGATGAGAGCCAGCAGCCCGGCGTTCTCGGCAGCCGGGTGCTCGCGGGCCAACATCGCCGCGAGGTGCCGAGCGTGTCCGATGAGTGCCTGGTTGCGGAGGTCGGGTCCTTCACCGGCTGTGTGGCCCAGGGTGTAGGTGAGGTACGTCGCCGCGCGTACCGCCGGCAGCCGCCTGTCGACCTTTTCGTCATCGGGGAGAGTGAACGGTCTGGAGGCCTCCGTGACGGTTCTCTTGGCCCGGGTCAACCGGGCGGCGACTGCCGCGGGTTTGCTCAAGAAGGCCGCCGATATCGCCTCCGTCGACGCGCCGCACGCCAGCCGCAGCATCAGAGTCACCTGGGACTGTTCGCTGAGGGCCGGGTGAGCGCACAAGATGGCAAGCCGAAGCTCGTCGTCCGGCGCGGAGGCGCCGCCGGTCTGCTGCGCACCGGCGGCCGCGTCCGGTTGTCCCAGCAGCTCCCCTTCGAGCACGGTGAGCCGCTGGCGCAGACGGGCCTCGCGCCGGATCCGGTCGATGGCCCGGCGCCGGGCGGCCGTGATCAGCCAGGCTTCGACCGACCGCGGCACACCCGTCGCCGTCCACGTCCGCAGTGCCAGCTCGAAAGCGTCAGCCGTCGACTCCTCGGCGATGTCGAGGTCCCTGGCGAACCGGAGGGTCGAGGTGAGGACTCGGCCCCAGTGGTCGCGGTGCGCCTGCTCCACCGCTCCAGAGGTCGTCGGTGTCGGCGAAGCGTTCAGCTGAACTCCCAGACGGGTCGTACCTCGACATAGCCGTGTGGTGCCGGGACGAGCTTGGCCAGCTCCAGCGCCTGGGACTCGTCGGAGACGTCGACAAGGTAGAAGCCGCCGAGAGTCTCCTTGAGCTCCGGCAACGGGTTGTCCATCGCCTTCACGTTTTCGGTGCATGTGTCCCGGAGGAATGTCGCGGTGCTGATCGACTGGAGCGCCTCACCTGCCACCACCTTGGCGCCGGAGTCCGCTACGGCGGTCGCGAACTCCTTGTGCAGCTGCATCACGGAGTCGAGGTCGGCTGCGCCGCCCTCGGCATAGGCCTGCTGGTTCTCGTACAGGTTGTAGACGTAGAGAGGCATGGGGCGCTCCTTTTATCGAGAGGCGACCGGTGGTCGGTTCGCGGTTGCCCAGAAGACGAACGTACAAGTCGTAAATCGACATGCTGCCTCGGGTTTTTCTTATGCCGGGCCTCGTAGGCTGCGTGCATGGATGTCGACACTCCTCCCGGCCGCCGGATGCTCCTCGTCCACGCCCACCCCGACGACGAGACCATCGGGACGGGAGCCTCGATGGCCAAGTACGTCGACGAGGGGGCGCATGTCACCCTCGTGACCTGCACGCTCGGGGAGGAGGGCGAGGTTCTCGTCGACTCCCTGGCGCACCTGGCGGCCAGCCGGGACGACGGGCTCGGGCAACACCGGATCGGCGAGCTTGCCGCCGCCATGAAGGCCATCGGGGTCACCGACCACCGTTTCCTCGGGGGAGCTGGCCACTTCCGGGACACCGGTATGGCAACCGACGAGACCGGCCTTGCCGTCCCCCCCTCCTCGGTACGGGACGACACCTTCTGGGCCGCCGACCTGACAGCCGCTGCCGACCTGCTCGTCGAAGTCATCCGTGAGGTCCGGCCGCAGGTGCTCGTGACGTATGACGAGCGGGGAGGCTACGGACATCCCGACCACATCAAGGCCCACCGCGTGGCGATGTACGCGACCATGCTGGCCGCCGCCCCGTCGTACCGGCTCGACCTGGGGCCGGCCTGGGAGGTAGCCAAGGTCTACTGGACGGCGACCTCGGAGGAGCGCATGAGGGCGAGCCTGCGGCTGCTGCGGGACTTGGGTGACCTCACGACGTTCGAGGGGATGGACCCCGACGGCACGCTTCCCTCGTTCGTTGTGCCCGAGGCGCTCATCACCACGGAGATCGACGGCCGATCGTTCGTGGACCAGAAGATGGAGGCGATGGCCGCGCACGCCACCCAGATCGCGCTCGACGGGCCGTTCTTCGCCCTGTCAAACAACCTGGGCAACGAGGTGTGGGCCACCGAGGGCTACCGGCTCGTCAAGGGTCGCCCAGGGCCGGCCGACGCGAACGGCCGTGAGTCCGACCTGTTCGCCGGCGTGGCGTGACAGCATGCCCGGCAGCCACTCGGACGAGGTAGCCGGACCTGCGAGCGGGTCGACCGCCCCGCAGCCGCAGACGCCCCGTGTCTCCATCGGTGTGGCGGGAGCAGTTGCGCTGACGTCGGCGGTGACGGCGGTCTGCGCCGGGCTGGTCTCACGTGGCGCGTGGCGCGCAAGCCAGGTTACGGTTCCCTGGGGGTTGGCGCTCAGCGTTGCAGGCTCGGTGTCGCTCGTCGTGCTCGTGCGGACGCTCACCGGTCGCGGGCTGGGCCTGGTCGCCGCCGTCGGATGGGTCTGTGGCATCGGTGCCGTGCTCTTCTGGCACCCAGGGGGGGACTACCTCTTCGCCACCGACGGTCTGGGCGTCAGCTTTCTGCTCGGCGCGACAGGTGCCGTGTTCGCTGCAGCAGGGTGGGGCGGCGGCCGGGCCTGATCCTGTCGTCCGGCTTACGGTCCCAGGTAGCGGTAGCTGTAGTGCGTCGAGAAGCCGAACCGCGCGTACAGCGCCTGCGCCGCGCCGTTGTCAGACAGGCTCTGCACGTAAGCGGAGCGAGCGCCGCGCACGGCACCCCAGCCGAGCAGCGCGGCCACGACGGCCGAGCCGAGCCCTTGCCCACGAAGGCCGGGGTCGATTTGGACCGCCGACAGACCCACCCAGTCACCGGTCACCACCGCTCGCCCGATCGCGACCGGCGGCTCTCCGACCTGTGCGAACGTCACGGTGTCACCACTCGTCAGCACCGATCTGACCACGTACTCGTCCGCGTCGTCGGATCGGCCGTACCGGTGGAGCCAGCCGCTCGACAGCTGCGGGTCTAGCCGGACCTGGTCCAGCTCTGGTGCTCCCGGAGTCTGTCGCGCTGCCATGGTGACCGACGCGACCTGAACGACGGCGTCGGCCTGGTCGGGTCGTGACCTGCTCCAGCCGTGCTCTTGCAGAGCGTGCATTGTGGACGACCCGACCACTGCCTGCGCCTGGGTCGGGAGGTCTCGCCGACCGTAGAATTCGGTCGCCAGCCTCAAGGCTGAGCCCAGCGGCATGCCCGGGTCACCGACAGGCAGCACGGAGTTCGCCCGCCCGGTGAAGCCGCCGGCAGCGCGCAGCACCCAGTCACCGAGCGGCTGCTCGACCGGGGCGTGCCATCCGGCCGCACACACGCGCTGAAGTTCCTCGGGGGTGATCCGACGTCGCATGGACGCCCGCGGGGGTATGGGCTTCGCGGCTACGACGTTGGTGCGCTCGACCGTCACCACCTCGCCGTCGTCTCGCCGCACGAGCAGAGTGTCGGGTGTGAGCGCGACGAGCACTCCGAGCACGTCCGTCATCGCAGGGCCACCGCTGGGCCCGCGTTCGCCGAGGAGCACCCGGCGTACGACGACGCGCTGGCCGATGTGCCCGGGACGCAACGCCATCGGCACTCCCGGTTGGTGGACCCTGACTTCCTTAGATCGGTGGGGAGCGTAGATACTAGTCGTCGGCGCAGCGCCGGTCGATCGCCGGCATGGCGACCGGAAGCAGACTAAGGAGGACCAGGTGACCTACGTCATCGCACAGCCGTGCGTGGATGTCAAGGACCGCGGGTGCGTGGACGAGTGTCCGGTCGACTGCATCTACGAGGGCCAGCGGATGCTGTACATCCATCCCGACGAGTGCGTCGACTGTGGAGCGTGTGAGCCGGTCTGCCCCGTCGAAGCCATCTTCTACGAGGACGACACCCCGGAGAAGTGGAAGGACTACTACGCCGCCAACGTCGAGTTCTTCGACGACCTGGGTTCTCCCGGTGGCGCTGCCAAGCTGGGTGTCATCGACAAGGACCACCCGAGCATCGCTGTGTTGCCCCCGCAGAACCAAGAAGAGTAAGTGGACTCACGGTCCACCGACGCACCACCCGGCCGTCGCGACGCACACGTGTCTCGGCGGCTGCCCGACTTCCCGTGGGACCGGCTCGTCCCCTACCGGCAGCGTGCACAACGTCATCCGGACGGCCTCGTCGACCTATCGGTCGGCACCCCCGTCGACCCCACGCCGCGACGGGTACGGGCCGCCCTCGAGGCGGCGTCGAATGCACCCGGCTACCCCACGGTCTGGGGCACACCCGACCTGCGCGCGTCGATCATCGGCTATCTGCGACGTCGCTGCGGGTCCATCGAGTTGACCGACGACTGTGTCCTGCCCACGATCGGCTCCAAGGAGCTCGTCGCGTCCCTTCCCGCACAGCTCGGCGTCGGAACAGGCCAGTGCGTGCTCGTCCCGGAGGTCGCCTACCCGACGTACGCCGTAGGAGCTCTGCTCGCCGGAGCCGAGTACCTGGCGACCGACTCCACTCTGGCCGCCGGGCCACGCGACGTACCGCTCGTCTGGGTCAACTCGCCCGCGAACCCGAGCGGCAGGATCCATCCGGTCGGCCACCTGCGCAAAATTGTCAGCTGGGCACGTGAGCGCGGCGCCGTGGTCGCTTCCGACGAGTGCTACTTCGAGAGCGCCTGGGAGACCGAGCCGGTGTCGGTGCTCGATCCGTCGGTCAACGGCGGCTCTCTGGACTCGGTGCTCGCGGTCCACTCGCTGTCGAAACGGTCCAACATGGCAGGGTTCCGGGCCGCCTTCGTGGCGGGGGACCCGCTGATCGTGGGGGAGCTACGCGAGATCCGTCGACACGCAGGCGCAATGGTCCCCACCCCAGTGCAGGCCGCGATGCGTGCCGCCCTGGACGACGACGGGCACATCGAGGAGCAGCGTCAGGTGTACCTCGAGCGTCGCGGCCTGCTTCGCCGGGCGCTGGTCGGGGCAGGTTTCCGGATCGACCACTCGGAGGGCTCGCTGTACCTGTGGGCCACCCGTGACGAGCCTTGCATGGACACCGTCTCGTGGCTGTGTGACCGGGGCATTCTGGTCGCCCCGGGGGACTTCTACGGTCTGGCTGGGGCGCAGCACGTGCGTGTCGCGCTCACGGCGACCGACGAGCGGGTCGACTCGGCCGCCCTCCGGCTCGGCTGACCGCTCAGTCGGAAGGGGCACCCTGTCGGTCTCAGAGATCCGACCGTAGCGTCGCCCGCGACAGCTGAGGCCCGGATGTCGGGCCGAGCCGCTGGTACGCCCCCGACTCAGGAGACAGTGACATGGAGGACCCGGTCGCGGTATCCGCCAGCCGCTGTCGACGTCGTGCTCCCGCCGGGCGGTGCGTAGTCGCGCCAGCCTTCTGTGGATCGGGTGCCGGCACTCCAGATCCGCCTGTCGAATACCACCTCTGAGACGTGGAGGCGCTTCGCGTTGGCGACCAGGTACTGGGCCACCACCCACCCGGTACGGATGCTGGCGTCATTCACCGGCCGAAACACGACGTCGAGCGCTCCGCCGTGTGCGCGTGCCGGGTCGGCTACGGGGCCGAAGGCTCGACGCAGGTCCGCGCGGACCGCCTGAGTCCGCTGCTTCGAGGCTCCGGACTGCCCGGGCGCCTCACTGTTCACGACGCAGGTGAAGGCAGCAGGGCTGTAGCCTGACAGGGCGCTCGCGATCGTCCGCCCGTCGGCCTCGTGGGCGCTGTAGGCGTCAGGGAACGCCGACCGCTGCACTGCCTGTGCGGCCTTGGTGATGGCCATCGTCTGGTACCCGTCGACCTGTACGAGCGCGTCGTAGAAGGCGTTCGTGGCGTAGTACGGGTCAGTGACCTGTGCCGCCGATCCCCATCCCTGGCTCGGCCGTTGCTGGAAGAGGCCCAGTGAGTCGAGGTCGCCGCTGTTAAGGTTCTCCAGCGTGGACTCCTGGACAGCTGTCGCGATGGCGATCGAGATCGCCCGGGCCGGCAGGGCACGGCGCTCCGCTACGGCAGCGATGATCGACGCGTTCTCCGCCTGGTCCAGAGACAGCGCGACAAAGTGACCCGCGACCCTCGCAGAGCAGCCTTCGGGGTCGGGCAACGGGCCCAACCCGGTATGAAGAGCCGCATAGCCTCCCGCAGCGAGGAGCCCGACCACGAGCACTCCGCCCAGTGCGGCGACTCGGCCGCTAGCCATCGGAGCGCACCCGTCAACCGTTCGTGTGCAGAGCAGCGTTGAGGGTGGACCCCTCGCCAACGCGTGGCACCGCTTCGACTGCGCCGCTGACGCTGTTCTGCCAGAACAGCCACCCGGACTCACCTGACAGGTCGGACGCCTTCACGACCGAGCCATCTGGGAGTCTCAGCTTGGTCCCGGCGGTGACGTAGCATCCCGCTGCGACCACACAGTCGTCGCCGAGCGAGATGCCCACGCCTGCGTTCGCGCCCAGCAGGCAGCGGCGTCCGATGGACACCACCTCCGAACCGCCGCCGGACAGCGTGCCCATGACGGATGCTCCGCCACCGATGTCGGACCCGTCGCCGACCACCACGCCAGCGGAGATACGGCCCTCCACCATCGACGTGCCGAGCGTGCCGGCGTTGTAGTTGACGAAGCCCTCGTGCATCACCGTGGTACCGGCCGCCAGGTGGGCACCGAGCCGCACCCGGTCCCCGTCGCCGATGCGTACCCCGGCCGGGACCACGTAGTCCACCATCCGCGGGAACTTGTCGACGGCGTACACCTGGATCTCCCTGCCCGCCTCCCGCGCCCGCAGCCGGGTCTGCTCGAAGCCCTCCACCGCACAGGGCCCGAGCGTCGTCCAGACGACGTTCGTGAGCAGGCCGAAGACAGCGTCGAGGTTCAGTCCGTGTGGCCTGACCAGCCGATGGCTGAGCAGGTGCAGCCGCAGCCAGACATCGGCGGTGTCGCGTGGCGGTGCCTCGAGATCGTCAACCGCGACATGCAGCAACCGTCGCGACACCTGCCTGACCTCGTCGAGTCCCTCCAAGGAGCTCAGGACGGAGGGCGCGTGGTAGTCGTGGGGGGGGCCGCCGAGAGACGGCTCCGGGAACCATACGTCGAGGAGGGTGTCGTGAGTGTCCAGGGTCGCGAGGCCGAAGCCCCACGCACCACGAGGAGCCCTACGTGGCACATCTGTTGTCTCGGTCCCGAGATCCGGCTCGTCCCAGGCGCCGGTCTGACTGTCGCTGCGGGCCGAGGTCACTCCACCACGCTACAGAGTTCGCGACGGACGGTGGCCGACAGCGCCGCAAGAAGGGCGAGCGTGCGAGCCCTGATCCCGGCGTGCGGTCTGCCCGCTCCGCCGGCGATGTGACGCACGACTAGGGTCGGTCGATGGCCGTCGCGCGCTACAAGGACCTCTGCATCGACGCGGTCGACGCCCAGAGCCTGGGAAGGTTCTGGGGATCCGTGCTCGGTCTGCGCTTCGACACCGACGGCACCGACGCTGTCTTGGAGGGCGACGTGGCCGAGCAGCGGGTCTGGGTCAACACGGTGGCCGAGCGCCGGACGGTGAAACACCGGGTGCACATCGACGTCAACACGGCTTCGGTCGACGACCTCGTCGCCTTGGGTGCCACTGTCGTCGAGCCGTCGGCCGAGTTCGGACGGGCCTGGACCGTGCTGGCCGACCCGGAGGGCGGTGAGTTCTGCGCGTTCGTCCGCGACCTGGCCGAGCTCGCGACGTACCGGCTGTTCGAGCTCGTTATCGACACAGCTGACGCCCGACCGATCGCGTCCTGGTGGGCCGGCCTTTTCGGGGGAACCCTCGACGGACGCGAGGGCAACGACTGGTGGTGGATCACCGGTGTGCCCGGGCTGCCGTACGTGAGCTGGGACTTCGTCACCGTGCCGGAATCCAAGACCGTCAAGAACAGGATCCACTGGGATGTGACGGCGGGCTCCGTCGACGACCTCGTCGCCGCAGGCGCCACGGTCCTGCGCGAGCCCGACGGTGACGTCAGCTGGACGGTGTGCGCCGACCCGGAAGGGAACGAGTTCTGCGCCTTCACGCCCAGCCGGTAGCCGGCGCGGCGCCGTTCGTGTCCAGCGCGGACGGCCACGCCTGCCGGAGCATACTGCTCACACGTTCGGCACAATGGCGGCCATGACCGTCTCAGACGCCGGCGCTGCGCCCACGCTCGACCTGAGCCTCGACATCGTGCAGCTCACCGCCGCCCTCGTCGACATCGAGTCGGTGAGCGGGCACGAGCGGACGATCACCGATGCGATCGAGGCCTCGCTCGAGGCAGTCCCGTGGCTTGAAATCTGGCGCCACCAGCACTCGCTCGTCGCGCGCACCGATCTGGGCCGATCCGAACGCGTCGTGATCGCAGGTCACGTCGACACCGTCCCGGTCAACGCGAACCTGCCCTCCCGCGACGACGGGGACCGCCTGCACGGCCTCGGCTCGTGTGACATGAAGGGCGGCGTCGCAATCGGTCTGGCACTCGCCTCCCAGTTGGCCGAGCCGAGCCGTGACGTGACATACGTCTTCTACGAGGCCGAGGAGGTCGACGCAGACCTCAACGGGCTGACTCTGATCTCGGCGGTCAGACCGGAGATCCTCGCCGCCGACTTCGCGGTGCTCATGGAACCCTCGAACGGCGGAGTCGAGGCTGGTTGCCAAGGGACACTTCGAGCCGACGTCTCGACCACAGGTGTCCGGGCCCACAGTGCGCGGTCGTGGAACGGCGTGAACGCCATCCACGCTGCCGTGGACATCTTGGGCCGCCTCGCGTCCTACCCGCCACGGCAGCCGGTGATCGACGGGCTGCGTTACCACGAGGGGCTCAACGCCGTAGGAGTCAGCGGTGGCGTGGCCGGCAACGTCATCCCCGACCTGTGCACCGTCAGCGTCAACTACCGGTTCGCTCCCGACCGCACCGCGGAGGAGGCGGAGGCCCATGTGCGCGACGTGTTCGACGGGTTCGCCGTCGAGGTATGCGACGTGGCTCCGGGCGCACTTCCAGGACTGGACAGGCGTGCGGCGGCGGACTTCGTCGCTGCCGTCGGTGGCACCCCGCGTCCCAAGCTCGGCTGGACCGACGTTTCGCGGTTCAGCGCGTTCGGCGTCCCGGCGGTCAACTTCGGCCCGGGTGACCCGGAGCTCGCCCACACGCAGGCCGAGTTCGTCCCACACCGGCAGCTGCGGTCGTGTCTGGCGCAGCTGAGCACGTGGCTCGCGTGACGCCGCCCGGACTCCCTGGGTCGATCTCTCGCTAGGTTGCTGTCATGACTCGTGACCTCGACACGCCGACGGAGAACCCATTCTCCGCTGACCCGACCGAGCCGACCGAGCCGCGAGTCCCCGCTGAGCCGACCGAGCCGGAGTACCCGGGCAGGCCGCCGGAGCGCCGACGGGGTCCGGTGATCATGCGGCGATCCCAGGTGCCGGCGTCGACGACCGACCAGCGTCTGCTCGACTCTCGTGGCTCTACCGAGTGGGTGCACACCGACCCTTGGCGGGTGATGCGCATCCAGGCCGAGTTCGTCGAGGGATTCGGCGCCATGGCCGAGGTTGGCCCTGCCATATCGGTGTTCGGCTCGGCTCGGAGCAGACCGGGCGAGCCGGACTATGCCCAGGGTGAGCGGCTCGGGGCCGCGCTCGCGCGGGCGGGCTTCGCCGTCATCACCGGTGGAGGTCCGGGCGCCATGGAGTCCGCGAACAAGGGCGCCTCGCAGGCCGGTGGGGTCTCGGTGGGTCTGGGCATCGAGCTTCCTTTCGAGTCCAGGCTGAACGAGTGGGTCGACATCGGGATCAACTTCCGGTACTTCTTCGCGCGGAAGACGATGTTCGTGAAGTACGCACAGGGCTTCATCGCACTTCCGGGAGGTTTCGGCACCTTCGACGAGATCTTCGAGGCGGTGACCCTGGTCCAGACGCAGAAGGTCACGTCCTTCCCGATCGTCCTCCTGGGTACGGCGTACTGGGGCGGGCTGGTCGACTGGGTTCGAGACGTCGTGCTGGCGGGGGGCAAGGTCAGCGACAAAGACCTGGAACTGCTCCGGCTCACCGACGATGTCGACGAGGCGGTCGCCATCATGGTCGAGGCCGGACGCTCGAGCGCCGGCGAGGTACCGGAGACGGCCGCACCAGACATCGCTCCTCACCACAGCGAGTGAGGCTCGTCCGACCGCACCGACGAAAATGGTCTCAGAGTCCCCGCCGAGCAGCCGTCGGCGGCCGGAAGCCCTTGATCGACGCAACCATGTCCAGCACCTGACGGGTCTGGCTGACCTGGTGGGCTCGGAACACTCGTGCACCCTGCCACGCCGAGATCGCGGTCGCGGCCAGGGTGCCGACCAGACGTTCGCCGATCGCGGCGCCGAGTGTCTCGCCGATGAAGTCCTTGTTGGAGAGCGCCACCATCACGGGCCATCCGGTGGCGACGACCTCGTCGAGCCGCCGTGTCAGCAAAAGCGAGTCGTAGGTGGTCTTGCCGAAGTCGTGTGTCGGGTCGACGAGGATTCCGTCGCGTCGTACTCCCAGGCCGACGGCGCGCTCGGCCAGTGAGGTCACCGTCTGCGTGACGTGTGAGACCACGTCGTCGTAGGCCACCCGTTCGGGGTCCGTACGTGGCGTGAGCCCGCCGGTGTGGCTGCATACGAGGCCGACGCCGAACTCGGCGGCGACCTCGGCCAGAAGCGGGTCGGCGCCTGACCAGGTGTCGTTCAGCAGGTCTGCGCCTCGGTGGCAGAGCTCGCGGGCGACCTCGGAACGCCAGGTGTCCACGCTGATGACGAGATCGGGGTATGCCCCGCGGGCGGCCTCCACGAAGGGTGCCGTTCGGCGCAGCTCCTCGTGCACGTCGACGGGAGCGCCCCGTCCCGCCTTGACACCGCCGATGTCGACGATGTCGGCACCTTCCGAGACGATCTCGTGGAGCCGGGCGAACGCCGCCTCATCGGTGTAGGTGGCCCCCGCGTCGTAGAAGGAGTCGGGCGTGCGGTTCATTATCGCCATCACGAGCAGCGCCTCCTCACCGAAGTCGCGGTCGCCCAACACGATGGACACGTCGCCTCCCGGATGACCCTGCGTGGGTGCTCAGCGTGGCACGATCGAAGCTGTGCTATGGCTCTGGGTCTTCGTCATCGTGGTGCTCATCGGCGTGGCCTCGGTGCTGACGCTCGGCTCGGGCGGCTCTCTGGCGGACGTCTACGAAGACCGGCCCGACCGGACCATCCCGATGGGTCGGCCGTTGCGGGCTGACGATCTTTACGACGTCAGGTTCGCGACCGCGGTCCGCGGCTACCGGATGGACGAGGTCGACGCTCTGCTGGCGAGGCTGCGTGCCGACCTCCTGGCGCGTGAGGCGGCTGAGACGCACTCGGACGACGTTGTCCTCGAGGACGTCGCACTCGCAGACGACCCTTCACCGGGACCGGCGGGAGCGACTGCGTGGTCGCCGGACCCGACGGAGCCCGAGGACCCCGGCCTGGCGGAGCCCGGGGACCTTGGCCTGACGGAGCCCGAGGACCCCGGCCCGACGGAACCCGAGGACCCGACCACCGGGTCAGCGACCCCGCGGCCGTGAACGATGGGGTGCTCCTCGGTGCAGACGGTCGGCCGAGGTGCCCATGGTCTGTGGCCGCCGCCGACTACGTCGAGTACCACGACGTCGAGTGGGGACGTCCGATCCGTGACGACTCCGGACTCTTCGAGCGTCTGACGCTGGAGGGGTTCCAGTCCGGCCTGTCCTGGCTGACGATCCTGCGCAAGCGGGAGAGCTTCCGTGCCGCGTTCGCGGGCTTCGACATCGCGGCAGTCGCGGCGTTCGGTGCCCTTGACCGTGAACGGCTGCTCGCTGACGCGAGCATCGTGCGCAACCGTGCGAAGGTGGACGCGGCGATCGCCAACGCGCGGGCGGCTCTCGCGCTCTCCGACGGTCTGAGCTCGTTGATCTGGCGCTTCGCGTCGGACTCCGACGCCCCGGTGCCGGTGAGCTCGGCCGACATACCGACGCAGACCCTCGAGTCGAAGGCGCTCACGAAAGAGCTCAAAGGTCGTGGGTTCGTCTTCGTCGGCCCGACCACGGCCTATGCGCTGATGCAGGCAGCGGGCCTGGTGAACGACCACCTTCGTGACTGCTGGGCGAGGGATCCGATCAGTGCCTGACGATGTAGTCGTGGGGTCCCATCACCAGACGCGGGTGCGCCTCCGGCCGGATCCAGGTCAGCAGCCAGCGCATGCTTGACCGGGACATCGCCACACACCCCGCCGTCAGTCCGTCTCCTTTGACGTGCAGGAAGATGCCGCCTCCCCTGCGGGTGTCGGCGGGTCGCCTGGCGACCCACTGATGGCGAGAGCGCGAGTAGTGCACGCCACCGGGAAGGTTGAAGCCGACCTCGGCGGCGTAGGCATACTGCTTCGTGTAGTCGTCGAGATGCTCCGCGAAAGTCCGACGCCAGTGAGTCTGCGCCGTCCTGTGCTGCTGGTAGACGTTGTAGGTCGCAGGGTCTCGGGGTTCGTACGGCCACCAGTCGTTGCCATCGACCCTCCGGTACTTCACGTGCGTACCAGGGTCAGGCAGCCTTCCGAACGTCGCCGGGAGCCGGAAGCGGCCAGCCGGAGTCGTTCCGGTGTTCTGGCGACGACGGTCCGCCACCACCCAGCCGCCGTAGCCGAGCACGACACGGACGGGTCCCCGGACGCGAACCCAGGTGCCGCCGGCGCCTCGTCGCCATGCCTTCAACGTCCCGGTCGTCGAGGCGAAGCCGGCCGACGAGACGGTGACCATCTGCCGAACCGCCGGCCTGGCCCCGATCGCCGCAGCCAGGACAGTCCCCGACCGAGCGCCGGCCGGTTGAGCGTCGGAGATCGTGAGCCCGCAAGCTGCCAGGGCGACCGAGGCGAGGAGCGCGCAGGTGCGCAGGTATGCCGCCGGAACTGGCCTCATCAGGCTCCTTCGAAGATGGGGGTTTCCTTCGCCAAAAAGGACCGGACGGCGTTGGCGTGGTCGCTCGAGCCGCCGGTGCGGGCCATCAGCCGGCTCTCCAGGTCCAGCGCCTCCTCGAGCGGGTGTGTCGTGGCGAAGGCGACCGCCTGCTTAACGGCCGCGTAAGCCAGCGTCGGACCGGCCGCCAGCCGCTCCGCGAGCGACGCGACCTCTGCGGCCAACGACTCTGCTGGCACAACCTTGCTGACGAGGCCGAGGCTCAGCGCCTCCCCTGCGTCGATCGTGCGAGGCATGAGGAGCAGCTCGAGCGCCTTGGCAGCCCCGACCAGGCGGGGAAGTGTCCACGAGGCCCCGGTATCGCAGCAGAGCCCGACGCCGGCGAAGGCCGTGTTGAGGCCGGCCGAGTCGGCAGCGATGCGCAGGTCGCACGCGAGCGCGATCGAAAGACCTGCCCCGGCCGCCACGCCGTTGATGGCGGCGACGACGGGCTTCTCCATCGTGAGGAGGGCGAGAGCAAGCGGGCGGTAGTGCCGCTCGACGGTGGCCCAGACGTCGTCGAGCGAATCGGTCGAGAGGTTCTCGGCGTGCTGGCGCAGATCCTGACCGACGCTGAACGCTCGCCCAGTACCCGTCACCACCACGCAGCGGGCGTCGGTGTCGACGGCTGCGCGGCGGACGGCGGCCAGCAGCGACTCCTTGGTGTCGACGTCGAGACTGTTCATCGCGTCCGGTCGGTTCAGCGTGATCGTCGCGACGTTCCTCTCGAGTGCGTAGGTCACCGGTTGTCTCATGTGACCTCCTCGGGCATGCCCAGGCACCCGTCGACGTAGCGCCGAGCGGCGGGAAGCAGCCGGTTCGCCTGGTCGTCGAAGAACTGAGCGGCGGAGTCTCCGGTCCAGGTCGTCGGGAGAAGCTGGCGCGGCAGACCGGGGTCACGGAACAAGAACTTGCGCCACTCGTGCACGAGTCGGCTCCTGGTCACGAAGGCGTCGCGGTCGGCCGGCCGTTCCCCGGCAGTCGCGACCAGGGACGATGCGTCCTCGAGCCAGCGTGCGTAGGCGCGGCCGAGTCCCTCGACGTCCCACCCAGACGCCGTCAGCTCGGAGTCGGCGCCATCATGGACAGCGAAGAAGCGCCGAGCTCGTACCCCTTCCGCGCCAAAGAGCGCGTCGAGCTCCGCCGAGGCTCGCGGACTGATCCACGTGTCGTCGCGCAGCGGTGCGTAGCCGAGGAAGGCGAGGGCGGATCGGAGCCGCTCGCGTGCCGTTCGTTCCGCAACCCGGTCGACCACCACGAGGTGCCATCGGCCGTCCCATGCGGTGGGACCGGTCCGGTAGATGCGGGTGGCGGCCTCCGTGAGCCGCCGCTCGGCCCGAGTCGACAACGCGTAGCCCGGACCCGCCTCCATCTTCGCTGGTACGAGCCAGCCTTGTCGCACCATGCGTGAGATCGCCGTCCGGACGGCCGGTGCGGAGATGTCCAGCGACGCCATCATCGTGACCAGGGAGGCCACTGGCGCGACGCCGCCCCGCGACCTCAGATGGTCGCCGTACACGTCGAACAGCGCTGACCTGGCATTCACAATGCAGCAGTCTGCCGCACCGATCTCGCCACGGTGCGATAATGGACGCAGGCAACTGATGCGCCACCGACGTGTCGACCCGAGAAGGGGTGGCGCTCGGCGCTTGAGACGAAGGGTAGGTGCGCAGATGGCGGCGATGAAGCCGCGGACGGGCGACGGTCCGCTGGAGGTCACCAAGGAAGGGCGCGGTCTGGTGATGCGCGTGCCCCTCGAAGGTGGCGGACGCCTTGTGGTCGAGCTCAACGCCGACGAGGCGAAGGCGCTCGAGGTGGCGCTCAGCGGAGTGACGACCTGACCGCGACTCGGTCACTACTCGACTCGGGACCCCGGACGGTGCATCGGCACCTCCGGGGTCCTACTGTTCCGAGGTGGTTTCCGACGCGCAGCAGCCCCTCATGCCACAGCTCGGGAGCTCCTCAGAGGCGCTCGATACCATCGGCGCCGCCGTCGTCGCCGTGGGCTTCAGCCGACGCCACGGCGAAACCTTTCCCTTTGTCGTCGACGCTCGTGCGGAGGGTGCACTGGAGCGGCTCGGAATCGACGTGTTCGACTGTCTCGAAAGCGCTGAGGCAGAGGGTACGGGCGGTGAGCTCGTGCGCAGGGAGACCCTCGACAGCGACCCTCCCTCGTCGGTACTGATGGTGGGGCTCGGCACCGGCACTCCTCGCGACTACCGCCGGGCGGGGGCGTCGATCGTCAGGGCGTCCCAGTCGACGAGCGCGGTGGCCACGTCGATCGGTGGCACGGCGGACGACGCGCAGCTCGCGGCTCTCGTGGAGGGCCTCGTGCTCGGCGCATTCGCGTTCCGGAGGAGTTCCGAGCCCGGAGTGGACGATGCCGCCCGACCGCTTCGGGTCGTTCTTACGGACATGACCCACCCCGTGCGTGAGTCGGTCATCGAGGCGGCGGAAGCAAGGGCCGCAGCTTCATGGCGGTCTCGGACCTACGCCCTCACGCCCTCGAACGAGAAGAGCCCGGCGCAGCTCCAGACCTGGGCCGAGGAGGCCGCGGCTCGCGCCGGCCTCACCCTCGACGTATGGGGCGACGACCGCCTGGCCGACGAAGGGTTCGGCGGAATTCTCGCGGTGGGCTCAGGTTCGGTCTACGGGTCGCGGTTCCTGCGGCTCGACTATGCGCCGGTCGGCGACGACAGCCACCAGGTACCGCACGTCGTCATCATCGGGAAGGGGATCACGTTCGACTCCGGCGGCATCTCGATCAAGCCGAGAAACGCGATGATGACGATGAAACGGGACATGACCGGAGCTGGAGTCGTGATCGCCGTGATGGGGGCGCTGCGGGAGCTCGAGGTCGGCGTCACGGTGACCGGTCTCGTCGCCTCGGCCGAGAACGCCTTCGGAGCCGCGTCGATGCGGCCCGGCGACATCGTCACCCACTACGGCGGACGCACCAGCGAGGTCGGCAACACCGACGCCGAGGGCCGGCTCGTGCTTGCCGACGCGCTCGCCTACGCGGACCAGCACATCGACGCGTCAGCAGTCGTCGATGTCGCCACTCTCACAGGAGCAGGCAAGGTCGCGCTCGGGACGTCGCTCGGTGTCCTGTTCGCCAACGACGACGGCCTGGCAACCGCTCTACGGGCGGCAGGAGAGATGGCCGGGGAGCCGGTCTGGCGGCTACCGCTGAGCGACGAGTACGAGTCGCTCCTCGAGAACACCTTCGCCGACGCGACGAACGCGGCCAAGGGTCCCGGCGCGATCACCGCAGCGCTCTTCCTCCAGCACTTCGTGGGCGACAATCGGTGGGCACACCTCGACATCGCCAGCGTCGGAGACGCTCCGAAGGACGCGTTCGAGTACAGCCTCGGGGCAACCGGCTTCGGCGCCCGGTTGTTGTTGCGGTGGCTCGAAGGCCTCGACGCCGGGACCGACGCGACGTAGCGACGGCGCCGGAACTGCCGCGCAGGCTCAAGTCACGCGTCGTCGACGGTCGTCCGCGCCGGGGTGCCGATCGGCGGGGACGCAGCACGTTCCCTCGCCTCACCGAAGAGAAAACCCGCCAGCCCGAGGCTCGCCAAGCCGTCCAGCGCGTGCAGTCCTCCGAGGACAGCCGAGTCCTCGCCCCACACGGCGAGGAGCGACTGCACCACGTTCGCGAGCAGGGCCACCACCAGCGTCACGACGATGGTCCGAACGCCGGCGCCCGCGACCAGGGCGAGCACCACGAGCGCGACGGCGAGCCCACCCATCGCGAACCCGAGCGTCCGGTGCGGGTCGAAGCTCGTCGCGTCCTCGACCTTCTGGCCGTTGATGTCGAAGACACCCGCTCCGGCGAGGAAGATCTGCACGAGACCGGCTACGAGGAAGAGCAGAAGCCCCCCCGCGAACAGCTTGTCCGCGACGTCGCGAGCGCCGCTCAGCTGATGACTCATGAGAGCGACATTAGCGCCGACCGAGGTTGGACCTAGCAGGGTCAGCGCTTCAACGCGATGAGGAGGCCGTCACCGACCGGGAGCAGGACAGGCACCAACGAGTCGTCGTCGGTGACCCGCTGGAGCGTCTCTCGGATCGCCACCGTCTCCGGGTCGCGAGCCGAGGGGTCGGCCACCTTGTCATGCCAGAGGCTGTTGTCGAACGCCACGACCCCTCCCGGGCGTAGCAGCCGAACGGCCTGCTGCAGGTACTGCGGATACTCCTGCTTGTCTGCGTCGCAGAACACCAGGTCGTAGTGACCGTCGGTCAACCGGGGGAGCACGTCGAGGGCAGCGCCCGGTATGAGCCGGACCCGCTGAGGGGCGATGCCCGCCTCGGTGAAGGCCTTCTTGGCAAGCCGTTGGTGCTCCGCCTCGAGGTCGACCGACGTGAGCACGCCGTCGGACGTCATGCCGCGGATCGTCCAGACCCCGGAGACTCCACATCCGGTGCCGACCTCGACGACGCTTCTCGCACCCAGCAGGGCCGCGACGAACCGAAGTGTCGCTCCGCCGCCGGGACCGATCGGCACGGCCGCGACCTCGTTCGCGCGGTTCCTGGCGTTGGTGAGCACCTCGTCCTCGGAGACGAACTCTTCTGCGTATGTCCACGACGGTGGCTTCAGCCCGGTGGCGATGGTGGTCTCCTCTGTCCGGCCTCGCAGTGAAGGCCCGTATGCACGGATCGCGGTCGAGCCTATCCGCTCAGCGACCTGGAGGGACAGCGACTCTCAGACGGTGCCGACCGGATCGGTGGCCACGTACGCTTGCGCCATGGACAGGCTGGGCGACCAGGGGGAGTGGAGCCCTCCGAGCTGGGACGAGATCGTCCGCCTGCACTCGGCGCGCGTCTACCGCCTCGCCTACCGGCTCGCGGGAAACCGTCACGACGCCGAGGATCTCACCCAGGAAGTCTTCATCCGGGTGTTCAAGTCACTGTCGACGTACCGCCCGGGGACCTTCGAGGGCTGGTTGCACCGCATCACGACGAACCTGTTCCTCGACCAGGCGCGTCGTCGCCAGCGCATCAGGTTCGACGCACTTCCCGACGATGTCGGGGACAAGCTGCCGGGACTGCTTCCGTCGCCGGACGACGAGGTCTCCGACGACATGTTCGACCCCGACATCGAGGCGGCGCTGGCGTCGTTGTCGCCCGAGTTTCGCGTTGCGGTGGTTCTCTGCGACATCGAGGGTCTGTCCTACGACGACATCGCTGCCGTGCTCGGGGTGAAGGTTGGCACGGTGCGCTCGCGGATCCATCGAGGTCGGTCGATGCTCCGCAAGGGACTGGTGCACCGTGCACCCACCACCACCCGGACCCGAGTTGGCGGGCCTGTCGACAGTGCCCCTGTCGGGGGAGCGCAGTGAGCCACCTGCACCACAAGATCTCTGCGCTGGTCGACGGCGAGCTGCATGGGTCAGCGAGAAGGCGCGCTGTCGACCACACCCGACACTGCGCCGACTGCCGCCACGAGCTCGAGGCGACCCTGGCCCTCAAGCGCAGGATGGCGGGCCTCTCGGCCACCGAGCCGCCTCCGGACTTGTTCGCGTCCCTCGACGGCCTGCCCCGACGCCGGCTCGGCGAGTGTTCGACCTCGGCGCCGCACAGAGCCAAGCTCGCACCTGTCGTCCGCAAGGTCCTCGTCGGTGCCGGTTCGCTGTCGGTGGTGGTCCTGTCCCTTGCGTATGTCGTCGGTGCTCCGGGGGAGACACCCGCCGAGAGGGTGACACCGCCTGTCGACGAGTACACAGCCGAATTCGCCGGCGACACGGGTCTGGCGCCGCTCGCCGACCCTGCCGTCGGCGCCCTTCCCGGTGACATCCGTCCGGTGGCCCAGGTCGTCTCGCAGGGAGGTGCTGAGACGGTTCCCACATCGTCCCCGATATCGCTGTCGACGGGCGACGACCTCGACGCCGTCCATGCGCTCGAGCGCGCTGTGTCCGCGCCCGACCGGGTCGCCTACGAAGGCATCCGACAGGTACAGACGTTCGACACCCAGCCGGCGGCAACGCTTCGGCTCGAGGTCCAGCACGTCCCCGGCCAAGGCACCAGCTTCGACGTCGCCAACGGGTCGTGGCACGACTCGACTGCCACCTTCGTCGCCCAACGGGAGGCCGCCGCGCCGGCGAGCCTCAGCAGCGCGCCTCTCGACCTGTTGCTCGACGCCTATGACCTCAGCGTGGTCTCCTCGGCCACGATCCTCGGCCGCTCGGCAACCGTGATCGCTGCGAGCCGCGACGGCGTCGCCAGCGCCGAGTTCTGGGTCGACGACCAGACGGGACTGCTCCTTCGCCGGGAGACGTACGACGCCGGCCGGATCACGCGTTCCTCCGGCTTCACCGAGCTCCGTGTCACCCGGGGCGCATTCCTTCGCCACCTGCCGCCGGAGCTTGAGGTGCCACCCGCAACGACGCTCGCCATGACGTCGGCGCCCGTCCTCAACGACGACGGCTGGACTTGCCCGGGCGCACTGAAGGCGGACTTCACCCTGACAAGGCTCGACAGTCTCCAGACCGCCGGTGACGTGATGCGTGCGTCCTACTCCGACGGGTTGTCCTCACTCTCGCTCTTCGAGCAGCGCGGCAGGCTCGACGCCAGTGCGCTCAACGGCTTCACGCCTACGACAATGGGAGCCGATGAGGTGTTCGTCCGTTACGGCCTGCCGACCGTGGCGGTCTGGGAGTCCGCCGACACCGTGTACACCGTCGTCACCGACGCGTCGCACGCCGTCTCGACGACCGTGATCAGCGGACTTCCCCACCCGTCCCCGGTCACATCGGGGATGAGCGAGCGGCTCGTCTCCGGGCTGCGGCGAATCGGCTCGTTCGTCGACCCAGGTCACTGAGGCCACGTTGGCGGCTGCGGGTCTGAGGGGCGCCTGACCGCCGACCCGTCGGGATCGGGCGCCGCCACACGCGTTGTGAGGCATGCTTGGGGGAGACCACCGAGGAGCACCCGTGTCAGACCGCCCACCGGGCCAGGACCCGACCCCGTTCGACCGCCCGTCGCGGCGGGACGAGTCGCTGCCTGCCGAGCACCCGGCCGGTGCGGTGCCGGAGTGGGACGAGCAATCGGGCGACAGCCCGACTCGGCCGATCTGGCAGCCGCTGACTTCAGAGGGGGCGCTGCCGGAGTATCCTGCCCGTCATCTGCCGGGGGGCCCGCTTGCCGGTCAAGGCCCATATCCCGCGCCCTACGGTCCACCGCGCGCAGGTTCGCCACCGGCGGGAGTACCACCACCGTCGGGTCCCCCGTTCGCGGGACAACCCTCAGGGCCATACCAGCCCGGCCAGGCGCCCATGCAGTCCTTCCACGGCCCGACGGGCTATCCGCCCGCCCAATGGCCGCCAGTCACCCGTCCGAGCCCCATGCCGGTCGACAACCGCGCAACTGGGCGTTCGATCCTGGTTCCTGTCGCCGTGGTGTCGCTGCTTCTGGGCATCGGCGGTGGCGCGATCGGGGCATCACTCGTCGACGGCGGGAACGGCCATCCCGGCCGCGGCGGCCCACCCGTGCAACCTGTCATCACGTCGAACGGTCCGGTCGCAGGTGGCAGCGGCCAGAGCCCCGTGATCGGTGTCGCGCACAAGGTTCTCCCGAGTGTGGTGTCGATCGACGTTCGCGGCGCGACGACGGAGGTGACCGGCTCCGGCTTCGTCTACGACGGTGACGGGCACATCGTCACGAACAATCACGTCATCGAGCCGGCGGGCAGCGGCGGGGTGATCCGCGTGTCGCTGCCGGACGGAAGCCAGCAGGCGGCCACGATCGTGGGACGCAGCCCGTCGTACGACCTTGCCGTCATCCAGGTGCAGCACACGGCAAGACTCGTGCCCGCGACCCGTGGGTCGTCGGAGAAGGTACAGGTCGGCCAGTCCGTGGTGGCGATCGGCTCACCGCTCGGCCTGAACGCGACCGTGACCTCTGGCATCATCAGCGCCACCCACCGGCCGGTGACGGCGGGTGGCGAAGGCGAGACGTCGTACATCAACGCCCTGCAGACCGACGCCGCCATCAACCCGGGCAACTCCGGAGGCCCGCTAGTCGACCTCGACGGCTTCGTGATCGGCGTCAACTCCGCGATCGCCACCCTCGGCGGGTCGTCGGCGCAGCAGTCGGGAAGCATCGGTGTCGGCTTCTCCATCCCCATCGACCAGGTCTCGCACACGGTCGAGGAGATCATCGCCACCGGCCATGCGGAGTATCCCGTGATCGGCGCTCAGGTGAGCGTCGCTGCGGGAGTCGGCGGCGCCAAGGTGACGAGTGTCAGCAGCGACAGTCCCGCGGCCAAGGCCGGCATCAACGAGGGAGACCTGATCCGCCGCATCGACGGAGTCCAGGTGCACGACGGCGTGGAGCTGATCGTGAGCATAAGGTCGTACGAGCCGGGCGACACGGTGACGCTGACTGTGCTGCAGAGCGGCCATCTGGAACGGCTGAAGGTCGTGCTCGACAAGGAGGTCGGCTGATCAGGTGGCGTCGAGGTCGTAGGGCGGATACTCGCCCTTCTCGAGGGGCCGATGACCCGGCCTCGTCGGGGTCTGGTCGTCCAGGTCGTCGAGGATGTGCTTTTGTACGAGTGCACGCGGGCTGAGGTCTCGCAGGTTGATGTCGTTGAACTCGGGCCCGAGCTCGTCTGCCAGCTGTGAGCGCGCCTGTGTCACCGTCTCTCGCAGCTTCTTCACCATCCGGCCTGCCTGGCGCGCGACGTCGGGAAGCCTGTCGGGACCGAACACGAACAGCGCCACGAGCGCCAGCACCATGAGCTCGGGCAGGCCGATGTCGAACACGCGCTAGCTCACCACTGCCGTTGTCAGCGCCCTGCCGGGCTGAGCCCGAGCTGTAGACCGGACAGCCCGCGTCCCTTGGAGACGAGCCCGTCGGCAATCTCGATGAGCGCGGCGGCCGAGACGGACTCGGGGGCGTCGGCGACGATGGGTCGCCCGAGGTCGCCGCCCTCGCGGAGCTGGAGGTCGAGCGGGATCCGGCCGAGCACGGGGACGTCGTACCCGAAGCGCGCTGTCAGGGTGGCCGCGACGGCTGCGCCACCGCCGCTGCCGAACACGTCGATGTGGTGGCTCGGGCCGCAGTGCGGGCAGACGAGGTAGCTCATGTTCTCGACCACGCCCGCAACACGCTGATGCATCATCGACGCCATGGTCCCCGCTCGCTCCGCCACCTCGGAGGCGGCCGCTTGTGGCGTGGTGACCACCACCACCTCGGCGTTGGGCAGGTGCTGGCCCACGGAGATGGCAACGTCGCCGGTGCCGGGCGGTAGGTCGAGCAGGAGCACGTCTAGGTCGCCCCAGTAGACGTCGCTGAGCATCTGGACGAGCGCCCGGTCGAGCATCGGACCGCGCCAGGCGACGACCTGGTCGCGCCGGGGCTTCAACATGCCGATACTGATCACGCTGAGGCCCTGGACGGGCACCGGCATGATCATCTCCTCGACCTGGGTAGGCCGCTCGTCCGCTACGCCGAGCATGGCGGGGATCGAATGGCCGTAGACGTCGGCATCGAGGATGCCGACCTTGCGACCCTTCGAGGCCATCGCGATCGCCAGGTTGACCGTGACGGACGACTTCCCCACCCCGCCCTTGCCGGAGGCTATCGCCAGCACCTTGGTAAGCGAGTCCGGCCGGGCGAAGGGGATCTCCTTGGCCGGCTGGCCCCCGCGCAGCCGTGTCTGAAGCGTCTTGCGCTGATCCTCGGACATCACGTCCAAGGTGACCCGGACTGCCGCGACACCCTCGACCGCTCCGACCGCCGCCGTCACCTCGCGCGTCAGGGTGTCCTTCATCGGGCACCCCGACACGGTGAGGAGGACCGTGACGGATACGACCTGGTCGGGTCCGATGTCGACGGCGGCGACCATCCCCAGGTCGGTGATCGGCTGATGGATCTCCGGATCGTTGACGGTGGACAGCGCGTGCTGGATCGCGTCGAGCGTCAACCTGGTCATGGCCTTAGGTTACGGGGTGTCTCCGGAGTCCTGATTCGGCTCGCCCGATTCCGACCGCTGGCCGAGCTCGGCCAGCAACGAGCGGAGCTCGCTGCGCACGTAGTCTCGGGTCGCGACCTCGCCGACCGCCATTCGGAGCGAGGCGACCTCGCGGGCCAGGTACTCCATGTCGGCGTGGGCCCGGGTGGTCGCGTCGCGGTCCTGCTCGAGGTTGACCCTGTCACGGGCCTCCTGCCTGTTCGCTGCCAGCAGGATGAGCGGAGCGGAGTACGAGGCCTGAAGGCTCAGCACCAGGGTGAGGAAGATGAACGGGTAGTCGTCCCACTGGGCCTGCGTCGGCCCGAAGACGTTCCACACGACCCAGGCGACGATGACGACCGTCATCCAGACGAGGAACGTGCCGGTGCCCAGGAACCGTGCGACCCGTTCGGACGTCCGGCCGAGCCTCTCGGGGTCGTAGCTCGGGCGAGGCATGAGCAGTCGCCGCGTGTCGCGGGGCACGTCGAGCCTCGACGACCGGGACGACATCAGGCGCGCCTCACGGCGTCCGTCGCCCGGCTCCTCACGCGCCATCGGGCACCGCCAACGGGACCTCGGACGTCCGGTCTCGCCAGTTCTCGGGTAGCAGGTGGTCGAGAACGTCGTCGACCGTCACGACCCCGAGCAGATGGCCGTCGTCGTCGGTGACCGGGCTGGCAACCAGGTTGTAGGCGGCCAACAACCGGGTGACCTCCTCGAGTGGGGCGTGTACCCGAAGCGGCTCGATGTCGCTGTCGATGACACCAGAGACGAGGCTCGAGGGAGGCACGCGCAACAGCCGCTGGAAGTGCCCGATCCCCAGGAACCTCCCCGTCGGCGTCTCCAACGGCGGGCGGCACACGTAGACCATCGAGGCGAGCGAGGGGCTGAGCTCGGCGAGCCGGATGCGGGCGAGGGCCTCGGCGACGGTGGCGTCGGGCGGCAGGATCACCGGGTCGGTCGTCATCAGCCCGCCCGCCGTGTGCTCCTCATAGCTGAGGAGCCGCCGTACGTCGTCCGCCTCGTCCGGCTCCATCAGCCGCAGCAGCTGCTCGGCGGTCTCGGCTGGTAGCTCGGCGATCAGGTCGGCAGCGTCGTCGGGCGACATCTCCTCGAGGATGTCGGCAGCTCGCTCGGACGCGAGCTGACCCAGGATCTCGACCTGGTCGTCCTCGGGCAGCTCCTCGAGCACGTCGGCCAACCGCTCGTCGTCGAGGGCGCCCGCCACCTCGGCGCGTCGCTTCGCCGACAGCTCGTGCAGGACGTTCGCCAGGTCGGCGGGGCGCATCGAGTCGAGAGCTGCGAGCAGATGGGCAGCGCCCTGGCCGAGCTCGGTGTCGGTGAGTCCGGTCACCTCGGACCACTCGAAGACCTGTGTCTGCCCCCTGCGGCCGAAGCGCTTCGAGCCGTGCTGGACGGCTACCCGCGTCACCGCCCAGTCACGGGTGCGCGACTGCTCCATCGCGACGTCGAACACCGTTGCCTGCTGGCCGCCGTCCTTGATCGTGATCGTCCGGTCGAACAGCTCGCCCAGCACGAGGGTCTCGGTGCTTCGTTGTTCGAAACGTCGCATATTGACCAGTCCGGTCGTGATCACCTGCGACGAGTCGAGGCTCGTCACCCTGGTCATCGGAAGGAAGATGCGTCGCCTGCCTAGGACCTCCAGGACGAGTCCGAGCACCCGCGGCGGACGGCTCTCCGCCCGAAGTGCCACGACGACGTCTCGCACCTTGCCCACCTGGTCGCCGTTGGGATCGAAGACGAGCAGGCCGGCGAGCCGTGCGATGAAGACGCGGGACGCAGCGACGCTCACGCCCACGAGGCTACCGTCGCGAGGCCCCGTCTACCCTGCACATCATGGCTGTCGGACGTCTTGAGTCAGGGTTCGGGAACACTGTCGGACCCAAGGCCGGACGCCTCGAGTACGACGTCGTCGACGTCTTCACCAACCGAGCGTTCGCCGGAAACCCGCTCGCCGTCGTGTACGGCGCAGACCGCCTCTCGGGCCAGCAGATGCAGGCTCTGGCGACCGAGTTCAACCTCTCCGAGACGACGTTTCCCGTCGCCCCCGCCGACTCCGGGACGGACTACCGGCTGCGCATCTTCACTCCCGACGTGGAGGTACCTTTCGCCGGACACCCGACCCTGGGGTCGGCGTGGGCGCTGCATGCCCGCGGAGCCATTCCCGGTGGAAGGGTCACCCAGGCGTGCGGCGCAGGGATGATCGGCGTGAGCCTCGGTTCCGACAGCCTCGCGCCCGTCGAGCTGAGCGCGCTCCCGCGAGACGCCGCCCGCCGGCTGTCGTCGACGGAGGTCGCTACAGCCGCCCGCCTGGTGGGGCTGACGGAGGACGACACCTCAGGCCCTGGCTACGTCGCCGGCTGTGGGCTCACGTGGGTCTATCTTCGCGTGACCGCCGGCGGTCTGTCGCGAGCCAGACCGGGCGGCACCCGGCTCGATGAGGTGGCGCTCGACCGGAGCGGGCTGAGGGACCCCCTCGACGGCATCGACACCTATACCGTCGACATCGGTGGGTCCGCGAGGCGGGACGAGCTGCTGGTCCGATCGCGGGTCTTCATACCGGGGTCGGCGATCTCGGAGGATCCGGGGACCGGTTCGGCCGCCGTCGGACTCGGACTCGCGCTCGTGGCGGCCGGCCTGGCAGTCGGGGACGGTCACACGTCGTACCGCATCGAGCAGGGCGTCGAGATGGGCAGACCGTCGGTGCTCTCAGCCAGGGTCGAGGCCGCTCATGGCGTCGCCACGCGTGCGCACGTGGGGGGCCAGGTGGTTCTCGTCGCGTCGGGCACCATCGCTGTACCAGAGCCGTCGTGACCAGAGCCGTCGTTACTGTGGTGCCCGTCTGAGAGCCAGGTGGTCGCTAAGCCTCGATCCACCGGTGAGGTGAGTGGCTCAGGCGCGGCGTAAACGAGAATGCCCTTGCGTGGCGGGACAATCGGAGTTCTTCAGGCAACGATTCGACCGCAACGCAAGGGACATCTCTGAGGTGAAACTCTCTCACA
>JBBRYJ010000018.1:0-39471 GCA_038237745.1 Propionibacteriales bacterium
AGCCCCGCTGCGCGACCAAGCACACCACGTGGACCACCCCGGACTCAGAGGTCCGGCGGACCCTCGCGCCCCGACACCCCTCACTCCACCGCGTCGGCGATCAACTCATCCCGACCCGTCCATCGGTGGATCGAGGCTAAGAGAGCCGGCGACCACTACCGCCTCGCCGGTGGAGCACCCACGGCTTCGGACCGGCCGTCGTCGCCACCGTGGCAACAGGGGCGGCGCGACCGCTGTCGGTGGGATAGTGGCCCGGACCTTCGACCAGGCCGGTCCCGACCGGCGTCAGCCGAGTGATGCTGTACATCGTTCGGTCCTGCCAGCGACGGGCCGCGTCCCCGGCGCCCCGAAGGTTAAGCCGCGCCTTCGCAAGCTCAGTGGTCGCCAGAGCCCAGTCGGCGTCGTCCGCCCCGGCCACCGAGACGTCGGCTGTGAAGGCGAGCAGGCGGCTCGTCGTCTCCTTGCTCCGCACCACGACAACTGCCCGACCGACAGCGAAGCCGGGGTCCGGCTGCTCGTCGCCGCCTGACACGACAAAGGCGTGACCTCCGGCCCAGGCGTGCCAGACTGCGCGGCCGGCAGGCGACTGCGGCGTGCGGATCCAGATCAGGGCCGACTTCTTCATCGCCTCGTCGATTAGGGCGAGGGAAGCGACCGAGAGCCCTTCCGTAAGCGGTGCGCCGGACGACGTCGGCGACGCGGCAGCAGCTCCCGAAGGGCGCCGGGCGCCGGGCTCGGCCCTTTCGGGCAGCGCCGTGGAGTCGTGGGCCGAGGACCGCACGGCGGCGGGTGCCTGGTGAGCTGATGAGGCCACTGTTTCCGCGCCCGACTGGTTGGCGTGGTCCCCGGGAGGGGCGCGGGCCGGTTCGGCGCCCGACTGGTAGGCCGGCTCGACGGGGTGGGAGGTGTCGTCGGCGACGACAGGCACCGCCGTTACCGGCTCGTCGTCTCTGGCCTGCTCCCGCTGGCTCCTCGAGAGCGCCCGCTCGAGAAAGGAACCGTCGCCGCCGGTTTGACCCACGCGGACGAGCCTCCCACACCTGCCGTCAGGATTGCAGCGTGCGGACGCCCGGACCACATCGCCTCCAGACGGCCACCTGGGCGCTGCTCGTGGTCGGGCTTGTCGGCGTGTCCTCGTCAGGCCCGATGATGGCCGCCGCGACGGCTGTCCCGGCCTTGGCCATATCGCTGTGGCGCACCGGGCTCGGGGCGCTGGTCGTAGGTGGCGCCGCGCTTGCCCGACACCGCTCTGAGCTTTCCGAGCTGGCGCGGAGGGAGTGGGTCCGCAGCTGCTTCGCAGGAGTGATGTTGGCAGGGCACTTCGCCACCTGGACGTCGTCTCTCAAGATGACATCGGTCGCCTCGGCAACGGCACTGGTCTGCCTTCAGGTCGCGTGGGTCGTCGTCCTTGCGCGACTGTCCGGGATCCGCATCGAGCGTGGGGTGTGGGCCGGGCTGGTGCTGTCGATGACGGGTGTGCTCGTGGTGTCGGGGGTCGACGGCACCATCTCCGCCCAGGCCCTGGGCGGCGATGCGCTGGCCTTGGCCGGCGGGATGTTCGCGGCGCTGTACATGAGCGTCGGAAGCCGGGTAAGGGAGCACACCTCGACGACGACCTACACGTTCCTCTGCTACAGCACGTGCGCCCTGACACTGCTCGTCGCCTGCGGGGTGGGTCGGGTGAGGCTCACAGGCTTCGACGCCCGGAGCTGGGAGCTCATCATCGGCGTCACCCTCGCTGCCCAACTCCTGGGTCACTCGATCTTCAACCACCTTCTCGCCGTGATGAGCCCGACACTCGTGTCGATGGTCCTGCTGCTGGAGGTGCCAGGTGCTGCGCTGATCGCCGGGGTATTCCTCGGACAGACCCCGCCGGCGGCGGTGTACGCCGGCCTGGCCGTCGTCTGCGCGGGACTGGCGCTCGTCGTGCGCACACCCTCCGCCTCCAGCGCCCGCCGGCTACGGGAGGCCCCGATCGACTGATCCGGTCGGTTGCTGCCCGCCAGCCCTCCGACCCGCACACCCGGGGTCGGCAGCATCGCGGCTGCGACCTCCGCCGCAGACGCGTGGTGCGCTCGGCCGGGGCGGAAGGTGGCCTGGTTTCGACCATCGTGACAGCATTGACGCCATGACGACACCCATCCCACTGCCCACGCTGCCCGACGGGACGCCCGTAGGCACGTACCCGACGTACGCAAAGGCCCAAGAGGCTGTGGACTACCTGTCCGACAACGAGTTCCCCGTCGAGAACGTGACGATCGTGGGGAGCGACCTCCGGCTCGTCGAGCAGGTCACTGGCCGCCTGACCCGGGGCAAGGTAGTGAAGGCGGCAACGCTCACCGGTGCCCTGTGGGGTCTGTTCATGGGCGGAGTCGTGCTCCTGTTCGGGGGAACGAACGTGTCGATCGTCGTCCCGATCATCACGGCGCTGATCGGAGCCGCGTTCGGGGCGCTGTCCGGGTCGATGGCGTATGCCGCAACCGGTGGCAAACGGGACTTCACCTCCAGCACCGGCGTGGTCGCGACGTCGTACGAGGTCGTCTGCCAGACCCGGGTAGCCGAGGATGCCCGCAACCTGCTCGGACGCCTCGCGCTGCGAAACGGCTGACGCGGTGACTGATGAAGCCGAGCCGGAGGTCTGGCTGATACGCCACGGCGAGACCGAGTGGAGCCGGTCGGGTAGGCATACCGGTGTGACCGACCTGCCGATGACCGAGTCGGGGGAGGAGTCTGCCCGATCTCTCCGCGACCTTCTGGCCGGGGTCTCGTTCGACCTCGTGCTCTGCAGCCCGCGCCGTCGTGCCCGCCGCACGGCCGAGCTAGCGGGCTTCACCGACCTGCACATCGAGGACGATCTCGTCGAGTGGGACTACGGCGACTACGAGGGCAGAACCCGAGTCGACGTCCAGGAGGAGCGGGCCGACTGGTCGGTGTGGATCGACGGTGCCCCGGGCGGGGAGACACCGCCCCAGATGAGCGCGCGAGTGGACCGCGTGATCGCCAAGTGCCGAGCAGCCGAGGGGCGGGTGCTGCTGTTCTCGCACGGGCATCTGCTCCGTGCCCTGGCTGCCCGATGGATCGCCCAGCCCGTCTCGGTGGGAGCCCACCTACCGCTCGACACCGCCAAGGTCTGCGTGCTCGGTTACGACCGAGGGCTGCCGACCCTGGACCGGTGGAACGCGACGCAGTGACCTCCGCAGCCTAGGTCTGCCACGTCTCAACGCCCCGGACCCGAGTGATGGTGGGGAACGGCTCAGCCTTCCCAGACACCCCAGTCGTCGAGTGTCTGTGCCAGCCCGGTCGAACACTGCAGCCCGGCCAGCTCCTCCTTGGTCACCCAGCGGGCAGCACGTGCGTCGTCACCGGCCACCAGGGAGCCCGTCGTCCCGACGACGGTGGCGGCGAAGTCGGTGACGTCGTACACGAGACCGTCGTGCGGAATGTCGACCCTCCCCACCACATCGTGTACCTCGACGTCCAGGCCGGTCTCTTCCCTCACCTCTCGACGGGCCGCCTCCCGAAGCGTCTCACCGGCCTCGACCCGTCCCCCGGGAATGGACCACAGACCCTGCGACGGCGGCTGCCCGCGTTCGACGACGACGATGCGGCCACGGCCGTCAGACACGACCGCACCGACGCAGGGAACACGCACCGCCCGATCCTCTCGCGCCGTTCGGGTGGCGAGGGCGTTGACGCGCCGCGTCAGGGGCATCACGGTAAGGACATGCACGAGGCGCTGACCGTCGTCGACCCCGTCGCCGCCATGCACGACGGTTTCATCAAGACGCTGGCTGTGCCGCTGTGGATCCCGTGGCCTCCGCCGCACGGCTGGAGCTTCGCCGGGCTGGCACATGTGAGCCAGCCCGGCCCTGACGTAGCGCAGCGCACGCTGGACGGCACCGTGACGGTCTGGGCCGGCCCGGACCCCTTCGGTGACCCGATCGAGGGGGTCTTCGTCTGCGAGGAGGCGGGCGCAGGGGTGGGCGGGCGGTTCGCCGGGCTGTCGACGCACTACCCGTCGCCGGGGGTGGGGGAGGGCTGGCCGCACGCCCAGTTCGAGGTCGACGGCCGCACGGTGTCGCTGTGGACGGTGGAAGGCGCCCCCGACCGCGCCGTATACGCCGGCGAGGCCGCGGGTCGCTGGCTGTGGGTCATCCTGCACCCGGCCGAGGCGAGCGCGATCGTCGTACAGCCGCCGACGCTGGTGGATGCGAGGACCCTCGGCGCTGAGCTCGCTGTGCTGCCACTCGGTGAGCTGTCGCCTCGTCTGCTTCTCGGGTAGGGCCGCCGGCCTTACGCTCGGGCGTGTGCACATCGACCTGCACACCCACTCGACCGCGTCGGACGGCACGGACCGCCCGGCGGATCTCGTGGCGGCTGCGGCGGCAGCCGGGCTCGATGTCGTAGCCCTCACCGACCACGACTCGTCGGCCGGGTGGGCAGAGGCGTCCGAGGCGGCCACCCGGCACCACATCTCGCTCGTCCCTGGTCTCGAGATCTCTACGATGCTCGCCGGTGCCAGCGTGCATCTGCTCGGCTACCTGCTCGACCCTGCCTACGAGCCCCTTCAGGCCGAGCTCGAGCTGATCCTGCGGGCGCGCGACACACGCCTCGCCGACGTCGTCGAGCGGCTCCAGCACTGCGGTGTGGACATCTGTGAGGCGGACGTCCGGCGCCACGCAGGCGGGGCCCTGGCCGTCGGGAGACCACACGTCGCCGATGCCCTCGTGGCGAGCGGGGTCGTCGCGAGCCGGGACGAGGCTTTCAATACCTGGCTCGACAGGGGCAGACCGGGGTATGTCAGCCGGTATGCGACGGCGACGCCGAGGATGGTGGAGCTCGTGACGGCTGCGGGAGGCGCCTCGGTGGTCGCGCACCCGTGGGGGAGGGGAAGTCGAGAGGTCATCGACGCCGAGAGCGTGGAGACCCTCGCCGCCGCCGGGCTGGTCGGGCTCGAGGTCCACCACCATGACCATACGGGCAGCGACAGCCGCATGCTCGAGACGATCGCCTCCGAGCACGATCTGGTGATGACAGGCTCCAGCGACTACCACGGCACGGGCAAGGTGAACCACGAGCTGGGCTCTCACGTCACGCCCACAGAGGAGTACGAACGGCTGCTCGACCGGGCCAGGGTGAACGCGCTGGCGTCCCGTCGGGAGGTCGCGACTGTGGCCGGGGGCTGACCGATGCCGGAGCCGAATCTCGCCCTCTAGCCGAGCCAGATCCGGGCCAGTGCGTTGCGGGTCTCCTCCGGCTGCTCGACGGCTGGGGAGTGCGCGGCGCCCGCCACGACGATGACCCGAGTGCCCAGCGCCGCTGCCATCTGGTCCTGGACTTCGTGCGCCCAGGCGTCGTCGTGCTCGCCCCTCAGCACCGACACCGGAAGGTCCAGCGCTGCAAGGGAGCTGGTCAGGTCACCCGTCTCGGCGAGCAGCCGCGCCATGGCAGCCAGGGCTTCGGGGGACTGCGCGACGTACCGTCGGTGCTGGAACTCCTCGATGTCGGGAGGCTGTGGTTCGACGCCGAGGGAACGGTCACGCTCGACGCTGGCCTGGTAGAGCGCTTCGAGACCGGCGCCGGTCGCCATCTCCGCAGCCAGCAGCAGGTCGCGGCGCTTGTCGCCTCCGAAGCCGCCGGGGCCGGAGCACATCATCGTGAGGCTTGCCCACGCGTGAGTGCTCTCGAGGGCAGCCAAGGCGGCGACCAGACCACCGAACGAATGGCCGACGAGGTGGATCCGCTCATCGCGACCGAAGACAGCTCCCGACACGGCAACCGCATCGGCCGCCAACCCGCTGAGGGTGAAGTCGTCGTCTGGTGCGGCGGTCGTCTCGTACTGCCCCCGCTGGTCGTATGTCGCGCAGGCCCAGCCCGCCTCGGCCAGCAGCGGTAGTAGCGCGGCGAAGTCCTCCTTCGAACCGGTGAACCCGGTGACCAGCAGGACGTTGCCGCGGGCGAGCGATGAGCCGGTCGGAGTGCTGCTGAGCCCGGCGAAGCTCCCGCGGTCGGTCTGGACGTCTCTCCGGCGCACCGTGTCGTCCTGGCCGATCGGCAGCGGCTTGCTCATCGGCCTCTCCTGACGGCTCTCTCGACGAGTGTGCGAGGCAGCACGTGAGCCGCCGCGGTCAGACCCTTGTAGCGTGTGCTTGGGATGGACACCGGCTTGCCTCTTCGCAGGTCGCGCAGAGCCGTCTCGACGACGCCCGCGGCGTCCAGCCACATCCAGTCGGGTATCCCGCTGACGTCCGCCTGCATGCGTTGGTGGAACTCCGTGCGGACGAACCCGGGGCACAGCGCCATCACACTCACCCCGCGACTGCGGTAATGGACGTTGGCCCACGAGCTGAAGCTCGTCACCCACGCCTTGTGGGCGCCATAGGTGCCACGCGGGAGGTAGCCGGCGACGCTCGACACGTTGACGATGCCGCCCCGGTGGTTGGCAACCATCGGACCGAGAGCGGCGTGGGTGAGCCTCATCACGGCGCGTACGAGCACGTCGAGCGATGCCTGCTCCGCCTCGACGTCACTGGCGTCGAAGGGCTCCGTCATGCCGTAGCCGGCGTTGTTGACGAGCAGGTCGAACGGGTCGTCTCGCAGCCGCCTCTCGACGCGCCTGCTGTCGTCGATATCGCTCAGGTCTGCAGGGAGCACCTCACAGCTGACCCCATACCGGGCGTGCAGTTGGGAGGCGACGTCGCCTAGCCGCGAGAAGTCGCGGGAGACGAGGACGAGGTTACTTCCCTCCGCGGCGAGAGCCTTCGCGAACGCGTAGCCGATGCCGGAAGTGGGTCCGGTGACCAGGCTGATCGACACCCGGCCAACTATGCCAGCGAGCTCCGGGGTCTCATCCTCTGGTCGTCCGGCCCTAGGGTTCGAAAGCGCCGCCCAGCAGGTCGGACCCGATCGGGGTGGGGCTGTCCGACACGTGGTGCACAGGACGGCGCGAGGTCACCGAAACCGTCGATCGGCGGTCCTAGGCTGTCGGGCGTGCCTTCGTCCACGCCACAGCGACTCCGCGAGGGCCTCTCACCTCAGCGCGCGCTGGCCGTGAGCGGAGCCGCGGTAGTCACGACGATGGCGATGGCTGGGGCCTTGGGCTTCGGTCCAGGAGCGATGCCGCAGAGGCCCTCGGCCCAGGAGGAGTCGGTAGCACAGACGGGGCCCGCGGACCCGCCCGGGGATCCGTCCGTGCAGGCACCCGACCCCACTGTCTCGGCCGGACGCCGCTCGCACCGTTGGCTTGTCGTCGAGCCTCGATCCGGCGACAGCGGGCACACTGCTGCTTCGGGTTCCTCTCCCGTCGCTGAGGCTCCAGCCGCCTCGGACGCGCCGGCGGTCCCTGACGGCTCCGGCAGCGGCAGACGGGTCGTCTACGACATCAGCGCGCAGCGGGTCTGGCTCGTTGCCGACGACGACGTTGCCGACAGCTCGTACCTCGTCTCGGGCAGCCGGCGCGGCGGACTGCTCGTGCCGGGCTCGTACACCGTCTACTCGAGGTCCCGCCATGCGGTGAGCTACAACCACAAGGAGACCATGAACTACATGGTGCGGTTCGCGCACGGCGAACATGCGGCGATCGGGTTCCACGACATCCCGGCTCTTGTCAGTGACGGTTCCCTGGTGCAGTCACCGGGCCAGCTGGGCACGCCGCTGTCGGCGGGTTGTGTTCGACAGCGCAGCACCGACGCCCAGGCGATGTGGGAGTTCGCCGACGTCGGTACGACCGTCGTCGTCGTCGCCTGACATCACGGCAGGCCCCACCCACCTCCGCTCAGCTGTCCGCGACCTCCGTCGAGGGTGTGCCGTCTGGGGTCCGGGACCGGTTTCGACCTCGCCTGCGCCGGCTTGCCGTCGGCGCGGCCAGGGTGTTTGCGTCCGGGAGCCCTCCCGACGGAGCCGCGGCGGCTGTGGCAGGTGACGCGGGTTGGCCTCCGCGCGTGCGGCTGCGTCGCCGGGACGAGTCACCGCCGCTTCTGGCTCTGGCTGCCCGGTCACCGGTCTCGCCGCGTTCGGCTCGTTGCCTGGGTGGCGCCTTGGCCGGCCTTGCCACAGGCTTCTCGGGCCTGAGCCGCCCCCGTGCACCGGCAGGGATGCCCTGCTCGTGGAAGAGGTGCTCACTCGTCGAGTACGTCTCGAGGGGTTCGTCGTAGGGAAGGTCGAGCATCTTGTTGATCACTTTCCAGCGGGTGATGTCCGGCCAGTCGACGAAGGTGATCGCAACACCGGAGGCGCCGGCCCGGCCCGTACGTCCGATCCTGTGCACGTAGTTCTTCTCGTCCTCTGGGCACGTGTAGTTGATGACGTGGGTGACGCCCTCGACGTCGATTCCGCGGGCGGCCACGTCGGTGGCGACCAGGATCTCGACGGTCCCCTCCCGGAAGCGGCTCATCGCCCTCTCGCGCGCCACCTGCGCCATGTCGCCGTGTAGCGGTGACGCGGGGAATCCCCTGTCGATCAGGTCCTCGGCAAGCCGCTGAGCCTGTCGCTTGGTGCGCGTGAAGATGATCGAGAGGCCCCGGTTGTCGGCCTGCAGGATCCGCGCGATGATCTCCGGCTTGTCGAGGTCGTGTGCCTGGTAGACGAACTGGGCTGTGGCCGGAACCATCTGCGACTCGGCGTCGGACTCGGCCCGCACGTTGACGGGGTGCCTCATGTGGGTGCGGGCCAGCGTGACGACCTCGCCGCGCATGGTGGCCGAGAAGAGCATGGTCTGGCGCAGCTCGGGTGTCTTGGAGATCAGCCGCTCGACGTCGGGAAGAAAGCCGAGGTCGAGCATCTCGTCAGCCTCGTCGAGTACGAGCACCTTGACGTGCGACAGGTCGAGGGACCGCCGCGCGGCAAGGTCGAGCAGCCGGCCGGGAGTGCCGACGACGACGTCGACCCCGGACACCAGGGCCTCGAGCTGCGGCTCGTACGGAACTCCGCCGTACACGGTGAGCGTCCGGGTGCCCCTTCTGGCCCCAGCGATCGCGACATCACCGGAGACCTGCAGTGCGAGCTCTCGGGTGGGCGCGATCACGAGAGCCTGCGGCTTTCCGGGTGCGACCAGCTCGTCGAAGTCGGGGTCGATCGGGGCGATGATGCGCTGAAGGACCGGGATCGCGAAGGCCAGGGTCTTGCCGGTACCGGTGCGGGCCTGGCCGATGAGGTCGGTACCGAGCAGGGCGATGGGCAGAGCCATCTCCTGGATGGGGAAGGCGTCGACGATGCCGACGTCGCTGAGCGCCTGGACGATTTCGGGGAGAACCCCGAGGTCTTCGAATGTGGACAGAGCGAGTCTCGATTCTTGCAAAGAGTGGCGCCTCGGCGGCTGTCGCAACGAGGCGTCGCGTCCGAAGTCTATCGGCCCGGCCGACAGGAGTGTCGCTAATCTTCACCCCATGACCGTTTTGACTCCGGCGGAAGAGCCCGCTCGGGCACCGGCGGGTGAGGCGGCGTCGCCCTTCGTCGACGCCGACTACCGGGTCGCCGTGGTCGACCTGCTCGGCGGTCTGGCCTATTCCGAGCTGACCGCGTTCGAGCGGCTCACCGAGGACGCCACGACGGCTCCCACCCTGGAGGACAAGGTCGCGTTGGCCTCGATGGCAGTCGTGGAGTTCGGGCACTTCGAGCGGCTGCGCGACCGCCTGAGCGACCTCGGCACCGACGCGTTCACGGCGATGGAGCCCTTCCACGCGCCCGTCGACGCGTTCCACGCGCATACCGCACCGTCGGACTGGTTCGAGAGCCTGATCAAGGCCTATGTCGGCGACGGCCTCGCGGCTGACTTCTACCGCGAGATCGCGGCCTACCTGGACGGCGACACCCGTGACCTCATCCTCGCCACCCTCGCTGACACCGGTCAGTCTCAGTTCGCCGTCGACCGGGTCCGCAAGGCCATCGAGGAGAACCCGAAGATCGCCGGTCGGCTGGCTCTATGGGGGCGACGGCTGATGGGTGAGGCGCTCAGCCAGGCGCAGCGGGTCGCCGCTGAGCGCGACGCCCTCTCGACGCTTCTCGTCGGCGGCGTCGACCGCCCAGGGATGGATCTGGCGGCGATCGCGAGGATGTTCGCCCGCCTCACCGAGACGCACACTGCCCGGATGTCGGCGCTCGGGCTGCAGGCCTGAGCGTCGGCCGGCCTGCCCTGGTGAGGCTCAAGAGGTCAGCCGGGTCTGAACCCCATCTTGCGTCCGCTGGCGTCGACGACCTCGATGTAGGCGAGTCGCTCCGCCGGGACGAAGACGGTGCGGCCCTTGTCGTCGGTCATGACAAACAGTCCGTCGTCGCCGGCAAGGGCGTCGTTGACCGCCTTGAGCACATCGTCAGCGCTCTGGCTGGATTCGAGCGAGAGCTCGCGGTTGGCGTGGGTCACGCCGATCTTGACCTCCACAGGAAGTCCTTCCAGAGAGTGTGATCAGGGACAGCCCAAGCCTAGCGACGAGGTGGTAGGCAGCCGGTCACTCCTGCCGGGGGAAGCCCCGGATCCCGCGCCAGGCGAGCTTCGAGATCAGCTCGGTGGCCTGCTCCCGTGGCAGTTCGCCCTCTGCGCCGAGCCAGAATCTCGCGCTCACCTGGCTCATCCCGACCAACGCGACGGCCAGCAGCCGGGAGATCTCGGCCGGGAGCCCGGTGTCGTCTTCGATGACCTCCGCGATAGCGTCGGCGCACGCGGCCGTGACACGGTCGACCCGCTGTCGTACCGCTGGCTCGCTGGTCAGGTCCGACTCGAACACGAGCCGGAAGGCCCCGCCCGCGTCGGCGACGTAGGCATAGAAGGCATCCGTCGTCCCGGCGACGCGTGCGAGGTTGTCGTCGGTGCTCCGCAGAGCGGTGCGGACTCCCTCGACCACCGCGTCGCACGCCTGGTCCAGCAGGTCCAGATAGAGATCGAGCTTGCCGGGGAAGTGCTGGTACAGCACCGGCTTGGAGACACCGGCGCGCTCGGCTATGTCGTCCATCGCGGCGGCGTGGTAGCCGTGGGCGACGAACACGTCGAGGGCGGACTCGAGCAGCTGGGCCCGGCGGGCGTCGCGCGGCATCCGGGTGCCGCGCGGGCGTTCCCCGGCCTCCGTCGTCACCAGCGCATCCTAGCCGCGTGGTTGCCCGGCATAACGGCCCCGAAGGTCGCCTGGTGGCCGGGTAGGTCGGGGCAGCAGACCGCGCGGCCGGTCGGGACGCAGCCGCCCGAGGACCTCAGGGCAGCGGGGCGGCGTGCTCATCGAGGTCGGCCAGGAGGTCGCCGTGGTCGGCTACCCGCCGTACGACGTCCGGGGCCAGGAACGAGAGGTCGGCCGCCTTCGACGCATCGGCGACCTCGTCCCAGGTAAGTGGGGTCGAGACTGTCGGGCGGGACACTCCTCGCAGCGAGTATGGCGCGACGGTCGTCTTGGCCGCCGCGTTCTGGCTCCAGTCGATGAAGACCTTGCCCTTACGGGCGGCCTTGGCCATGGAGGACAGCGCCAGGTCGGGAAGGGCCCGCTCGAGCTTCTCCGCAAGCTTTTTCGCATAGGCCGACGTCTGCGTCGACGAGGCCGGCGTGATGGGCACGTAGAGCTGGGCGCCCTTGTTGCCGGAGGTTTTTGCGAACGCGCTCAGCCCGTCGGCCTCCAGCAGCTGTCGGAGGGCCAGGGCGACGTTGCAGCAGTCCACGATGTCGGCGGGTGCACCCGGATCGAGATCGAAGACCACGAGGTCGGCATCGAGAGGCCTGTCGTCGTCACCCACCTTCCACTGCGGCACATGAAGCTCCAGGGCCGCCAGATTGGCCAGCCAGACCAGGGTGGGAAGCGAGTCTGCGACGACGTACGAGACGCCGTCGTCACCATGCTCCGGCAGGAAGGCCGTCCGCACGAACGCGGGCGTCCCCCGAGGGGCGTTCTTCTCGAAGAAGGAGCCGGCGGTGGTGCCGTTCGGCCATCGCTTGCGGGTGAGCGGTCTCTCGGCGAGGTGGGGGAGCAGCACGTCGGCGACTCCCACGTAGTAGTCGATCACCTCCCCCTTGGTGAATGCGGTGTCGGGATACAGCACCTTGTCGAGGTTGCTGAGCCCCAGGGTCTGGCCGCCAACCTCCACCGTCACCTTGTCAGCCATGACACCAGCGTCCCATGCGCCCTGGCCACTGGGCCGTCACTTCCCACCCCTCCCGAACCGGACACCGCTCAACCCTTGGATCCGGTCCGTTCACCCGCCATGACGGGGCGAAGCGGTGTCCAGATGACCGGGGTGGTACCGGTCACCTCGCGGATGAGGGAACATGGCGACCAGCCGGGTGGTTGTAGCCGTCGCTACCTTTCGTGTCCGAGTCAGACCAGGAGAGTTCCACGTGTCATTACCACCGTTGGTCGAGCCCGCCGCCGAACTCACGATCGACGAGGTGCGCCGGTACAGCCGCCATCTGATCATTCCCGACGTCGGGATGACCGGGCAGAAGCGGCTGAAGAACGCCAAGGTGCTCGTGATCGGGGCTGGCGGGCTGGGCAGCCCGGCGCTGCTCTACCTGGCCGCCGCCGGTGTCGGAACCATCGGGATCGTCGAGTTCGACGAGGTCGACGAGTCCAACCTGCAGCGCCAGGTCATCCACGGTCAAAGCGACATCGGCAAGCCCAAGGCGGTCTCCGCCAAGGAGTCCCTGGCCGAGACCAACCCAAACGTCGACGTCGTCGTCCACGACGAGCGTCTCGACAACGACAACGTCCTTGAGCTGTTCTCCGGCTACGACCTGATCGTCGACGGCACCGACAACTTCGCGACGCGCTACCTGGTCAACGACGCGGCGGTGCTCTTGGGCAAGCCGTACGTGTGGGGCTCGATCTACCGCTTCGACGGCCAGGCATCGGTCTTCTGGGCCGAGCACGGTCCGTGCTACCGCTGCCTGTACCCAGAGCCGCCCCCGCCGGGCATGGTCCCCTCCTGCGCCGAGGGCGGTGTGCTCGGGGTGCTCTGCGCGTCCATCGGCTCGATCCAGGTGAACGAGGCGATCAAGCTGCTCACCGGGATCGGCGAGCCCCTGCTCGGCAAGCTGATGATCTACGACGCCCTCGAGATGGAGTACCGCAAGCTGTCCGTGCGCAAGGACCCCAACTGCGCAATCTGCGGTGACCACCCGACGGTGACCGGGCTGATCGACTACGAGGCCTTCTGTGGCGCCATCAGCGACGAGGCCGCCGACGCTGCGGCCGACTCGACGATCAGTGTCTCGATGCTCGAGCATTGGCTGAAGGAGCGCGACAACTCCGAGCGCGACTTCCTCCTCGTCGACGTGCGCGAGCCGAACGAGTACGAGATCAACCAGATCCCCGGCTCGGTCCTCATTCCGAAGAACGAGTTCATGACCGGCGCCGCGTTGGTGGATCTGCCGCAGGACAAGCAGGTGGTGCTGTACTGCAAGACGGGCGTGCGCTCGGCCGAGTCCCTGGCCGTGCTCAAGGGCGCGGGTTTCGCCGACTCGGTGCACGTCGGTGGTGGAGTGTCGGCCTGGGTGAACCAGATCGACCCCTCGCAGCCGGCGTACTAGCAACCGGGTCCGGCTGCAGAGCGGATGCGCACGCCGACGGACAGCGTCGTGCGGGCCTTCGGCGCGAACGGGGGAGCCCTCCGGCATCTGCCGGGAGGCCAGCAGACCGCCTGGACTGATGGCCGGCTGGTGATGAAGCCGGTTGGATTCACGCCGGAGCATGCCTGGGTGTGCAACGTCTATGCGGGCTGGACGGCGACGGATGTTGTCCGGGTACCCGAACCCGTGGCGTCCGCGCACGACGGAGCTTGGGTGGTCGCAGGGTGGGGAGCCCATGTCGTGGTCCCCGGTCGGGACGCCGAGATCCCCGGTGACCTCGAGGTCGTCCGCCATGCGAGTGACGTGTTCCATCACCAGATCCGCGGCCTGGAGAGGCCGTCGTTCCTCGACGACCGAGAAGACCGCTGGGCTTTCGGCGACCGTGTGGCGTGGGAAGGCCTCGAGCCACAGGGCGACGGGCCGGTACTCGAGCTCGCCGGCCGGTTGCGCGCCGCCCTCCGCCCGGTGCACGCACCCATGCAGGTCATCCATGGCGATATCTGCGGCAACGTGCTGGTCGCAGACGGCCTGCCACCGGGGGTCATCGACTGGCCGCCCTACCACCGGCCTGCCGGACTGGCTCGAGCGATAGCAGCGACCGACGCCATCTGCTGGAGCAACGCGCCGTCGGAGCTGCTCGACGAATGGGCAGGGCACGCGGACTGGGACCAGCTGTTGGTGAGAGGCCTTCTGTACCGGGTTGCTACCACGGGATGGCTGGCTGCCCGGGGCCGGGTCACCGGCCTTGGTGAGCACGTTGCCCGCGTCCAGCCGCTGGTCGACCTGGTCCTGGCCCGGTAGCGGGATCAGTCGGACCGACGCGTGGACGATCGAGACGAGGAGCGCACCCGGGAGCGTGAGGCGCGGGTCGAGGCAGTGCTCCAGATCGTTGAGCAGATACCGGCCGGACGCGCCACGACGTACGGCGCCATCGCTGATCACGTCGGCCACGGCGGGCCGCGACAGGTGGGTCGGGTGCTGGCTCTCGAGGGCGGTGGCGTGCCGTGGTGGCGCGTCGTGCGCGCCGATGGGAGCCTGCCGGCCTCGCACCAGGGCGAGGCCATCGCCCACTACCGCAGCGAGGGGACGCCCGTGCGGGGGTCGGTCTCCGACGCGGCGAGCCTCCGCGTCGACCTGGCGCGAGCACTCTGGCTGCCTGGCGACTGACGTGGCGCGGCCCCTCGCACCCGCGCCGGATTCGACACGCCGAGGCGACCGGAATGTCGGACGCGCGGAATGTCGGCGCCGCCTGTTGGGATGGCTCGTATGTCCCCGACGTACCACCTCGACCGCACGCCACGCGTGGCCGACGACGCCCCGGCGCTCGACGAGACCCAGCGGCGGGTCGTCGACCACGTCTCGGGGCCGCTGCTGGTGCTCGCCGGCCCCGGCACGGGCAAGACGACGACGCTCGTCGAGGCTGTGGTCGAGCGGATCGTCCGTCGGGGCTACAACCTCGAGGACGTCCTGGTGCTCACGTTCAGCCGCAAGTCCGCCGACGAGCTCAGGCACCGCATCACGAGTCGGCTGGGGCGTACCAGCTCGACATCAATGAGCTCCACGTTCCACTCGTTCTGTTATGCATTGCTCCGGCGCTGGCAGCCAGCGGAGCTCTACGCGGCTCCGCTTCGCCTGCTCAGCGCTCCGGAGCAGGAAGTCAAGCTCCGCGACCTGCTCAGGAACTCGCGCGCCACCGAGCTGAGTGCCTGGCCGACTGCCCTCGAGCCGGCCCTGTCGACGAGGGGGTTCGCTCGGGAGATCCACGCCGTGCTGTCCCGCGCCCGCGAGCTCGGGCTCGAACCGGAGAACCTCGGGCGCGTCGGGAGGGAGGCCGGTCGTCCTGAGTGGGTCGCTGCTGGTGCGTTCATGGAGGAGTACCTCACGGTGCTCGACTTCGAGGGCGCGCTCGACTACTCCGAGCTGGTACACCGTGCGGTGATGCTTGCGGAGACACCTGAGGTCGGGGTGTCCCTGCGTGGGCGGTTCAAGGCCGTCTTCGTCGACGAGTACCAGGACACCGACCCCAGCCAGGTGCGCCTTCTGCAGGCCATTGCGGGGGGTGGTCGCGACCTGGTCGTCGTCGGCGACCCTGACCAGAGCATCTACGCCTTCAGGGGGGCGGACGTCCGCGGCATCCTCGACTTCCCCGTCGCCTTCCCTAGAGCCGACGGCCGGGCGGCTGACGTCGTGGCGCTCGGCACCACCCGCCGCTTCGGTCCGCGGCTGTTCACGGCGTCGCGCCGGGTCGCAGCCGGGATAGGTTTCAGGGGCTCGCTCGACCGGGAAACCTTCGACTCGTTCCGGCACCCCCACGCCGAGGCAGGCCGGTTTGGCGACGGTCGGGTAGACGTCCTCACCTTCTCCTCAAGTGGCGCCGAGAGCGACCACCTCGCCGACATCCTGCGCCGGGCCCACCTTGAGGACGGCGTGCCCTGGTCGCAGATGGCGGTGCTGGTCCGCTCGGGCGTCAACGCCATTCCAGGGCTGCGACGTGCCTTGGTGACCGGTGGTGTCCCGGTCGAGGTTGCCCGTGACGAGGTTCCACTGCGCTCCGAGCCTGCCGTCCAGCCGCTGCTGGCCGCGCTGCGTGGTGCAGTCGAGGTCGCGACGATGACGTCTCAGGCGGCGACCAGCCTGCTCCTGTCGCCGCTGGTCGACCTCGATGCGGCGCAGCTACGCAAGCTGGGACGCCTGCTCCGACGCGACGATCGGGGCGGGGCCGACCGGCTGCCGCGGTCCTCGGCCGAGCTGCTCCGCGTGAGCCTCATCGACCCCGATTCGCTGGGTGGTGTCGACGACCCGCTCGCCCGCAGAGTCGCTCGGTTCGCTCATCTGCTTGCTCAGACAGGCGAGCAGCTCGCCGCGGGGGCCGCGCCCGAGTCCGCCCTCTGGACCCTGTGGGCGGGCACGTCGTGGCCGCAGCGGCTGAGGCGACAGATCGCACGTGGCGGGACCGGGGCGCGGGCGGCTCACCGTGACCTCGACGCGATCTGTGCGCTGTTCGACATGGCTGCGCGAGCCGACGACAAGCAGGGACACTCGGGCGCGTCGGTGTTCCTCGACGAGGTGGAGGCTCAGACGATTCCTGCAGACTCACTCGCAGAGCGGGGCGTCCAACGCGACTCCGTCCGCTTGCTCACGGCGCACCGGTCGAAGGGGCTGGAGTGGCGTCTCGTCGTCGTCGCCGGTGTACAGCAGGGGAGCTGGCCCGATCTGCGCCGGCGTGGGTCACTGCTGCAAGCAGATCGACTGGGCGTAGAAGGGCTTACTGAGCCGTTCGATGCGGCGGCGATGCTCGCCGAGGAGCGACGACTCTTCTACGTCGCCGTGACCCGGGCGCGGGAGCGACTCGTGGTCACGGCGGTCGCGTCTCCCGAGGCCGACGGAGAGCAGCCCTCCCGCTTCCTCGGAGACCTCGGGCTGCCCGTGGTGGCGAGGCCGGGTCGCCCGGCACGGCTGTTGTCGCTGCCTGGCGTCGTCGCCGAGCTGAGGCGTGCAGCGGCCGACGAGACGGCGTCGACGAGCCTGCGGCAGGCCGCCGCGGCACGTCTGGCGGCGTTGGCGGACGAGACGTTCAGTGGGCAGCCGCTGACGCCATCGGCCGACCCGGCGACGTGGTGGGGACTACGCCCGCGGACTGCGAATGCGACATCGGTCCGGGCCGGCGACATGCCGCTGCGCCTCTCGGCGAGCGCCCTCGCCGCCATCCTCGACTGCCCGCTGAGGTGGTTCCTCGCTCGAGAGGCGGCCGGGGAGTCCGCACGGTCGAGCTCCGTAGGGTTCGGAAGCGTCCTCCACGCGCTGGCAGACCATATGACCAAGAACGACTCGGTTCAGGTGAGCCAGCTCCTCACGCTTCTCGACTCGGTATGGGGGCAGCTCGACTTCGAGAGTCCCTGGATCGCCGACCGTGAGCGGCTTGAGGCGGAGCGAGCGATCGAGCGCTTCGTGAGGTGGCACGAAGGCAGACCACACCGCACGCATCTCGCGTCGGAGGTGCCCTTCTCCGTCAAGGTAGGGCTCGGCGGCGGACAGGACGTCACGCTCAGTGGACAGCTGGACCGGGTCGAGAAGGACGACGACGGCTCTGTCATGGTCGTCGACTTCAAGACCAGCAAGAACGCGCCGAGCGGTACCTCTCTGCCCGACAATCCGCAGCTGGGGCTGTACCAGCTCGTGGTCGACTCGGGCGGGCTGGCAGACGTCTGCGGCGCAGGTGCCCGCTCGGGGGGCGCCGAGCTCGTGCAGCTCCGCATCGACGCAGGCGGGCAGCCCAAGGTACAGGGCCAGGTTCCGCAGGTTCCGGGAGCCGACGGTCGCAGGCCGGTCGAGGTCCAGCTCTCCACCGCCGCCGAGGTCGTCCGGTCCGAACGCTTCGCGGCCACCGCTAACAGCCACTGCCGCCACTGCGACTTCGTCGCGATGTGCCCGGCCCGTCAGCGCAGAGGGACGCTGCTATGACGCACGCACAGGCACACGCCGGCGCAGCAACGGCGCATCCACCGGCGCAGCGCGCGGCTGCTGAGGACCGCTCGTCGGAGTCGCCGCTCACCGACGCGCCGGACCTGTGCCGACTGATGGGCATCGACTTCAGCGACCAGCAGATCGACGCCATCACAGCGCCGCTCGAACCTGCCGTCATCGTTGCCGGGGCCGGGTCCGGCAAGACGACCGTGATGGCGGCGCGGGTGGTGTGGCTGGTGGCCACCGGCGCCGTTCGTGCTGACCAGATCCTGGGCCTCACCTTCACCAATAAGGCGGCCGCCGAGCTGTCTCAGCGAGTCCGGCGCTATCTGGCTCTCGCGGGGCTCGTCCGACAGCCTGGAGCCCCGATGATCGACGTGTCCGATGACCTGCAGGAGCCGACGGTCCTCACCTACCACGCATACGCCGCCCGGCTGCTGTCCGAGCACGGTCTGCGTATCGGGCACGAGCCGGACACGCGGCTGATGGCTGACGCGTCCAGATTCCAGCTGGCCGCTCGAGCAATCCGAGAGCACCGGGGACCGGTGCACCATCTCAGCACCTGGGTAGCCACCAGTGTCAACGCGTTACTCAGCCTCGACTCCCAGCTTGCCGAGCATCTGGTCCATCCAGGTCTTCTGCTCGAGTTTCAGGTCGCAGAGACGCCGCTGTGGCACCAGGCGCGTCGGACCCAGGACGTCGCCAAGGCGCTCGCGACATTCGACAGGCGGCGTGAGCTGCTGGGGTTCATCGAGACGTATCGGCGTCTCAAGTCCGAGCTGGGCCTGATGGACTTCTCCGACCAGATGTCGCTCGCCGCCCGGCTGGCAACGTCGAGTCCGGAGGTCGGCGCAGCCGAGCGCGACCGCTTCCGGGTGGTGCTTCTCGACGAGTACCAGGACACCTCAGTCGCCCAGGCCAGGCTGCTCACCGGCCTCTTCTCCGGCTCCGGGCGAGTCGATGACGCCGGGCGAGTCGATGACGCCGGGCGGATTTCCGACCCGGGGCGTGTCTGCGACCCGGCTGCCTCCGAGGGCTGGGGCCATCCCGTGACGGCGGTCGGCGACCCCTGCCAGGCCATCTACGGCTGGAGGGGTGCGTCCGTCAGCAACATCGACAGGTTCCCTAGGGATTTCCCTCGCGCCTCTCCGGTCGGCCACCCCGACATCGACTCCCGAGCAGCGGCAGCTGAAGGCGGTCCTCCAGCCCCGACCGCCGAGGCCGCCGCGACAACACCGCGGGGGACCGCTCCGGAGTCGGCGCGGTACACCTTGAGCGTCAACCGACGCTCGACCGCGCGGATCATCGACGTCGCCAACGACGTCGCCGCCGTCCTCTACACCTCCCACCCGGGAGTCGAGCCGTTGCGCGTGCGAGCGGGGGCAGGCGAAGGAGCCGTGCGGGCGGCGATACTCGAGACCCAGGAGGACGAGCTCGACTTCCTCGCTGTCGAGGTCCCCCGAGCCCATCAGGCGATGGCCGTACCGAGCTGGAGCCAGATCGGAGTCCTCGTCCGCGACAACGCGATGGCGGGCGCCGTGCATGCCGCTCTGACGGCCGCTGGCGTGCCGGTAGAGGTGATCGGCCTCAGCGGTCTCCTTCACACCCCCGAGGTGTCGGAGATCGTCGCGACCCTCGACGTGCTGCACGACGTGACCGCCAACGCGTCTCTGCTCTTGCTGCTGGCCGGGCCTCGTTGGGCGATCGGAGTCCGTGATCTGGCGCTGCTCGGCGCGCGGGCCAACGAGCTGGCCGCTGCGGTCGAGAGACCGGTCGCGGGCATCTCCAATGCCCTCGAGCAGGCGGTGGCGGGCATCGACCCCGCCGACATCACCTCGCTGCTCGAGGCCCTTGAGGACCCAGGCTCAGGGTCGTACTCAGCTGAGGCTCGCGTCCGGTTCGCCGAGCTGGTTACCGAGCTGAGCGGGCTCAGGCGCTACGTCAGCGAGCCGCTGCTCGACCTGGTGCGGCGGGTGATCGACGTCACGGCGATCGACGTTGAGCTGGCGTCGTCCCCGTCGCCCGTCGCTGCGTCGCGTCGTGACAACCTCTCATCATTTCTCGATGCGGTCGCGTCCTTCGCAGGGGTCGACGGCGACGCATCGCTCTCGGGGCTCCTCGCCTACCTGGAGGCAGAGGAGGAGTACGGCCAGGGGCTCTCTCTGGCACTGCCGACTGCGGCCGACTCCGTCAAGCTGCTCACGGTGCACAGGGCCAAGGGGCTGGAGTGGGACGTGGTCTTCCTGCCCGGAGTCTGCGCCAAGGTGTTCCCACCGGCGGCCGGCAGACGGCGGTGGCCGACAGCGATGGAAGAGCTGCCGTCGCCGCTGCGAGGCGACCGGGACGACCTCCCGGCGATCCACGAACGCAGCGGCCAGGGGCTGAAGTCGTACGTCACCGACTGTCGCACCCACGAGAGCCTCGAAGAGCGGCGACTGGCGTATGTCGCCGTGACCCGTCCCCGCCGCCAGCTGGTGGTGTCCTGCCACTGGTGGGGACCCGAGCAGAAGCAGCCGCGCGGACCATCGGTGTTTTTGCAGTCGGTCATCGACACGATGGCCAGGTGGGGACAGACGCCGGAGATCGAGGTGCCACAGCCGGTGGCCGGTGCGGTGAACCCTGCCAACAGGGCTCTCGACAGCTACGACTGGCCGGTCGACCCGACTCATGACGAGGTGACCAGCCGGCAGCGGGCCGCTGATCTCGTCCGTGAGGCCCGGGCGCGGGGATGGCACGAGGCGGCTGACCAGGCAGAGCCGGGGTTGCTCCTCGATGAGCGAGCGCTCGTCGACCAGTGGGACACCGAGCTGGACCGTCTCATCGAGGAGGCGCGTTCCAACCGAGTGGACGAGGTCGTCGTGCCCCTTCCGGCGGCGCTTTCGGCGACGAGACTCCAGCGGCTTCGCGACGATCCCGACGGCCTCGCAGAGGAGATCGCCCGGCCGATGCCGCGCAAGCCGTCGGCGTCCGCTCGCTTCGGCACACGGTTTCACGCGTGGGTAGAGACGCATCTCGGGCAGCAGCAGCTGTTCGACCCCGACGACCTGCCGGGACGGGCCGACATCGGCATCGCCGACGACGTCCAGCTCCGCACGCTCGAAGCCGCCTTCGCATCAGGACCCTTCGGCAGCCGCACGCCGTTTCGGGTCGAGGCCCCCTTCGCGGTCGTCTTCGCGGGCCAGCTGGTTCGCGGACGGATCGATGCTGTCTATGAGACGGAGGGAGGCTACCTGGTGGTCGACTGGAAGACGCAAGCCGCTCAGACGGCTGACCCCCTCCAGCTCGCGATCTACCGCGTCGCCTGGGCCGAGCTGATGGGATGTGACATCGGGCAGGTGGAAGCGGCCTTCTACTACGTGCGGTCCGGCGAGCTGGTCGGTTTCCAAGACCTAGCGGGTCGCCCTGAGCTCGAGAGAGTGCTGAAAGGCGACGGCTCAGTGGCAGCTGTCGGGGCCACCACTGTCGAGAACCGCGCCGTTCACCGCCACGAACTTCCAGTTGTACCCCGTCGGCCTGAGCACGAGCTGTAGCACGCCCGATCGGTTGGCGATGCGCACCCGGCTGTGGGGCTGAATCGCCCCGAACTGAGTGAGGGTCCTGCCGCCGGTTCCGACGACGAACTCCCGGAGCCCTCTGGAGTCGGTCCGTCCCTGCGGGTCCTGGCGCCGGAAGCGCTCGTAGTCATGTTCGTGACCGTTGAGGACGACGTCAGCATGCGCCAGGTAGAGGGCGGTCCAGAAGGGAGTGACACTGGGATTGTTGCCATGGTCTGCGCCGGATCCGAACCTGGGGTGATGCCAGAACGCCAGGACGCATCGCTGCTGCGTCGCAGCAAGGTCGGCTCGCAGCCAGGTCAGCTGTGGCGAGCCAGAGGACCGGGCGATGCTCGAGTCCAGCGAGATGATGTGCCAACCGCCGAGGTCTCGGCTGTAGTAGCCCCGGCCGTTCGGACCGGCCTCCGAACCGAAGTACTGGAAGTACCCGGACGCACCCGGAGTGTTGTACTCATGGTTGCCGGGGGTCGGCAGTGTGCTGCCCTTGAAGCGACCCCAGGTGGGGTTGTAGTAGGCGCGGAAGTCGGCAAGGGCCCCGGAGTTGTACTGCTCGTCGCCGAGAGCCAGGACTCGGGTGGGAGCAAGGCGCAACACGAGCTCCGAGGTGGCCTTCTGCGCGGTGATGACCTTGGGTGAGATGTCGCCGGCGGCGACCATAGTGGGGTAGGTGCTCGTCGCTGACAGGTGGAGGTGTGCAGTGATCGACGGCCCTGACACGTCTGGCCGTCCGCCTCCTGGTGCGACCCCCGTCGGCCTACCAGAGGCAGCGAGCAGAGCCACGAGAGCAAACCCGACCCCGATGCCGATACCGTGTCCGCGCCGCACGTCACTCCACGCCATGAGTCTCCCAAAGCTGGTCTGGTCGTGTCGTCGGGTTCGCCGCGACAACGGTGTGTCGGAAAGCTCGACGTGGCCCCTCGTGCCTGCATCCCTCGACGCGCTGCTCGCACTCTACGTGCCCCGTACGCAGGCACGCCAAATGCGCAGTCAGTACCGGTCAGCCGACCGGAGCCAGGGCTTCGAGGCGCCGGTGCCGGAGTCGTCTACGGTGGCAGCCGTGGCCTTGACGGACAGCAATCGTTCTCGAGACGAGCTACGCGACCACCTCGTCAAAGCGCGAATCGCCGGGGACGTAGCCACAACGCGGGAGAACAATCTCGCCAACTACCTGCGCATGAGCAGGCGTGACCCCGCATACCTGTTCGGGCTGGAGCCCACCGGTGTGTGGGCACCCGAAGACGTGCTCGCTCTGATGTCCGATCGGTGCGGCGTCTCGGCAGATCCCGGCCACTCCCAAGGTCAGGACACCATCGACCCAAACCTGACGATCGAGCGGCTCGACGCGATGGCCGACCGGCTCGGACTGGCTGCGAGCCGGCGGGAGAGGGTGCTGGTGGCGACCGGCCACCCGGTGGGGCTGCGACCGACGCACACGGCTGTCGCGAAGGCCCTGAGGTCAGCTGGTTGCACGCTGCTCACGCCAGCGAACGGGGCAGCACAGCCCGATGCCCATCCCCGCGACTCCGGTGCATCGATCGGATATCTCGACGATGTGGCCGTACTGGTGGGGAGTGACGGAGTGCCGCGCCACACCCACTCCCCGATACCCATGCAGAGCGCCCTCGGCCATCTGGAGGCGAGTGGAGAGTCTCCGCCCGACCTCGTCGTCGCCGACCACGGCTGGGCTGGGGCGGCTGGTCGGGCCGGGGTCGACTCGGTCGGCTTCGCGGACTGCAACGACCCCGCCCTGTTCGTCGGCGAGGCGGAAGGGCTGGTACTGGTGTCGGTGCCCCTCGACGACAACGTCGAGCCGAGCCTGTACGCCCCCCTGACCGCTTACCTGCTCGATCGGGCCGGCCTCAGCGGCTGAGCCCCAGGGTGCGGTGTCAAAGTGTCCGTCTGGCACTCCGCGGGCTGATGTCGGTGACTGCCATGTGCTGCCCGCGTCCCCCGCAACCTGGTCGCGTCGTCGCGCGAGTGGTGCTGCCAGCGACATCTCGCGGCAGTAGGGTCGAGATCATGCTCACCGGCCCACTGCCCGACTATCCGTTCTCGGGAGGTGGCTACGACAGGCTGGCCGAGCGTCGCAGGGACGAGCGGTTTCTCGAGGCCTTGTGGAGTGACCAGCAGTCGCGTGTCGTGGTGCTGCGTGGCCGAGAGCTCGCCGTGGAGGTAGGGGCTCCGGGTCTTCGGATGACCTCACCCGAGGAAGCGCCGGCGGGGCAACGCATGCTGCTAGGAGCCGTCGAGGATGTTGTCCACTTCCTCGTGGTGATGGATGACGACGGCGAGGACGCCATCGGCGGTGAGTTCCGGGACCTGCGCACGCTGGCGTCCCAGCTCAGCCTCAGCGAGTCCGCGCTCGCAGTGCACGCGGTCTCTCTCGGTGGCTGGCACCAGCGTCATCCGCGATGCTCCGTATGCGGTGCAGTCACTGCCGTCGCCGAGGCGGGTGCGTCGCGCCGCTGCCCCTCGTGCTCGACGCAGCACTTCCCGAGGACCGACCCGGCCGTCATCATGCTGGTGACCGACGATGCGGACCGCTGCCTCCTGGGTCACAACTCCGCGCGCGCTGCCGGCTGGTACTCGACCCTCGCCGGGTTCGTCGAGCCGGGGGAGTCACCCGAGCAGGCAGTACGTCGGGAGGTCAGGGAGGAGACCGGTGTCGGGGTGGGCGCCGTCAGCTACGCCGGCAGCCAGCCGTGGCCCTTTCCTTCGAGCCTCATGCTGGGCTACTTCGCCGAGGCGACGTCGACAGACATCCTGGTGGACGGCGACGAGGTCACCGATGCCCGTTGGTTCACGCGCTCCGAGCTCGCCCGTGGCGTCGAGTCGGCTGAGCTGGTCGTGCCTACGTCGGTATCCATCGCGGGGGCACTGCTGACCTGCTGGTACGGCGACGCCCTTCCGGGCAACCGATCCGGCTGAGAAGCTCAGCCGGTCAGCTTGGCCTTCACCGCAGCGACGCTCGGATTCGTCAGTGCGGAGCCGTCGGGGAACACCAGGGTGGGCACCGTCTGGTTGCCGCCGTTCGCCCGCTCCACGATCTGCGCTGCCTCGGGCTGTTGCTCGATGTCGACCTCGCTGAAGCTGATCCCCTCGCGCGTGAGCTGTCCCTTGAGCCGATGACAGTATCCGCACCACGGCGTGGAGTAGAGCGTGAACTGGTCTGACATCGAGAACTGTCCTCTCAGGCGTCTAGGCTTGGCAGACCTACTAACGCTGGCCCCACCCGATACCTTCCCTCCCGCCGAAGGAGACGCTCCGTGGCTGAGGCCGATCAGCTGCTCGAGGCGCTCGACCCCGAACAACGAGAGGTCGCCACAGCGCTCGAGGGTCCCGTGCGGGTGCTTGCAGGCGCCGGGACCGGCAAGACCCGGGCCATCACCTCGCGGATCGCCTACGGCGTCGCGACCGGCACGGTGGCTCCCGGTGAGATCCTGGCCGTCACGTTCACCACCCGTGCGGCAGGAGAGCTGAGGCAGCGCCTGGCGGCCCTGGGTGCCACCGGCGTCCAGGCTCGGACCTTCCACTCCGCTGCCCTGAGGCAGGCACGCTACTTCTGGCCGCAGGTCTTCGGTGGAGAGCTCCCCGGCATCGTCGCCTCGAAGCTCGCTCTCGTCGGTGAAGCCGTAGGTCGGAGCAGGCTCAAGGCGGGCCCAGCAGACCTCCGCGACCTGGCGAGCGAGATCGAGTGGGCGAAGGTCTGCAACGTCGGCCCGGAGGACTACCCCTCGGTCGCGCCGTCCGCCGGTCGGGCAGTCGACGGCTACGACCCGGTGATGGTCTCGTCGGTGTACGCCGCTTACGAAGACGCCAAGCGGGCCCGCAACCGGATCGACATGGAGGACGTACTGCTCTGCGGAGCCGCCGTTATCGCCGACGACGAGCGCGTCGCGACTGCCGTGCGCCGACAGTACCGGTGGTTCGTCGTCGACGAGTTCCAGGACGTCAACCCGATCCAGTCAACCCTGCTCGACCTGTGGCTGGGCGGTCGCGACGACCTCTGTGTCGTCGGTGACCCGGCTCAGACCATCTACTCCTTCGCAGGGGCGACCTCCGACCACCTCCTCGGGTTCACCCGCAAGTTCACTGGGACGACCACCGTCACCCTTACCCGCAACTACCGTTCGACGCCCCAGGTCATCGTGGCCGCCAATGCCGTCATGGCCGGCGAGACAGCTTCGCGTGCGGTCCCGCTGAGAGCGACCCGCGGCGACGGGACTGCGGTGACGCTCAAGGGCTACCCCGACGAGGTGGCCGAGGCAGAGGAAGTAGCGCGGGCTGTCGAGGCAGCGATCGCGGCAGGCTCCTCCAGTGGCCACATGGCTGTGCTGTTCCGCATCAACGCACAGTCGGAGGCCTTCGAGGAAGCGCTCGCCGAGCGAGGGATTCCGTTCGTCGTACGTGGAGCCGAGCGCTTCTTCGATAGGCCGGAGGTCAAGCAGGCGACAGCCCTGCTGCGGGGAGCCGCTCGCGCGCAGGAGCAGGAGTCGGGTGAGCTCACCCCCGAGGTGACCGGAATCCTCAGCACGATGGGGTGGTCGCTGGACGCTCCGGCGGGGCGTGGGGCTGCTCGCGACCGGTGGGAGTCGCTTCACGCTCTGGTGTCGATGGCTACGGACGTGTCGGCGGCGCATTCCGGCGTCACGCTCGTGCAGTTCGTCGCAGAGCTGCAGCGCCGTGCCGACGCGCAGCACGCGCCAGTGTCCGACGGGGTCACGCTCGCCACGCTCCACACGGCAAAGGGCCTCGAGTGGCCGCTCGTTTTCCTTGTCGGGATGCACGAGGGCATGATGCCGATCGTCCACGCGAGCAGCCCTGCTGCCGTCGAAGAGGAGCGCCGGCTGCTCTATGTCGGGGTCACGAGGGCCAGGGACCAGCTGCAGATCTCCTGGGCGACTGCCAGAAGCCCGGGCGGGCGAGGCTCTCGCTCAGCCAGCCGGTTCCTCTCCCAGCTCCTCGACGACGACCAGCGGAAGGCGGCACGGCCGGTGCGAGCCGGTTCACGCTCCCGGCGTGGCAAGGCGGCCGCTCTCGCGCACTGCCGAGTCTGCACTCGGCCGCTGACCGACATTCGCGAGCGCAAGCTCGGCCGGTGCACTGGCTGCCCGAGCAGCTACGACGAGGGCCTCTTCGATGCCCTCAGGCAATGGCGCCGCCAGCAGGCAGCAGACGACAAGGTGCCCGCCTACTGCATCTTCACCGACGCCACGTTGACCGCGCTCGCAGAGCTGCAACCACGAGACGCTGGCGCGCTCGTCCGCGTACCAGGTATCGGCCCGACCAAGGTCGAGAAGTACGGCGATGACATCGTTGCGCTGTGCTTGGCCGAGCATCCGGCTGTCGGGGCGTCTTGAAGTGCCGGCTGCAGCGACGACCCTGAGTCCTGGAGAACTTTTTCTGGGGTTCGTCGGAAATTTGATTGCGTCTCTCGCGGAGGCCCGCGTAGTCTGCTGTCACCGCGAGACGACTGTTTCGTCGACGAACCACCGAGAAGAAGGGAGGACAGACATGTTGAACCTCACAGCCATCACCGCCGTGACGAGTCCCCGCATGCCCGCCGCTCCCCTCGGTGCGCGCAAGGACCGCCCGGCGGCTACTGGCACCTCTGTGCTCGCCGACGGAACCTACACGCCGGCATTTCTCAAGGACGTCGTCGCGGGCGTCCGTGCTTGGAGCCCACCGGTCTAGATGTGACTAGCTGGCCGGCCACCTCCAAGCCGCGGACTCCCATACAGGGATCCGCGGCTTTTTCTTTGCCCCGTCAGATCGACGAAGGTCATAAGGAGGTGAACACCATGACACTCAGCGTCCTCGACAGACCCAACGCAAGCGAGGACATGACAGCTCTAGAGCTGCCGTGCCGGTCGAACGATCCGGAGCTCTTCTTCGCGGAGTCCCCAGCCGATGTCGAGCTGGCCAAGGCGCTGTGCGGTACATGCCCCCTGCGGACCGAATGCCTTGCCGGGGCACTCGACCGCCGGGAACCTTGGGGCGTGTGGGGAGGCGAGCTGCTCATCGCAGGGGTAGTCGTCGCCCGCAAGCGACCACGAGGTCGGCCTCGCAAGTGTGTCGTCGCAGCCTGAGGCCGCGTCGCCCGACCATCAACCATGCGAAAGGTGCTGAACCGGCGCCGATCGCCCAGTACGAGAGAGAGCACATGTCGATCACGCAGAACGAAGACTTGAACAGGAGAAACAAGATGAATCTCATGTATGAAGATCTGGCTCGTGTCCATATGGAGCAGCGCCTGAGGCAGGCGCGTGAACGGCGTCGAAGCGTACAGATGGTTCGCGTCCGGCGGTTGAACCGTCGGGCCGAGCGGGTCAACGAGCAGAGGCGCCTGGTGCTGGCCCGCTCGAGCTGAGCGCCGGGATGAGTGCCCGGAGTCCCGTCAGGGGCTCCGGGCACTTCACCGTCCACAACCTGGGACCGGCTTCGAACCCAGCCCGACTGCGCTCAGCCAGATGAGAAGCCGGGGAGCGAGTCGGCGAGGATGGCTGGGAATGGAGCCTCGGCTCCCAGCTGCGACAGCACTCCGATGGCACCGAGCCACACTCGATGGATGAGCAGGAACTCCGGCGGCAGGTTGATCTTCAGCATCGTCGTGTAGCCAGGGAGTCGTGGGTCGTTGATACGTGCGAACTGGTCCCGCATCCACTCTCGGGAGAACTGGAACATCTCCTCGGCGGCCGGCTCCACGAACGGCGCGAGGTAGTCCCGCAAGGCCTGTGCTTCGATCGAGATGGAGGGCTTGATGAACCCGGCACCACGGAGTCCGCCGAGTACCGCGTCGTAGTCGTCCCGGACGGCGTCGCGAAGCAGGGTCCCGATGATCGCGGGTAACCCTGCAGGCAGTCTGGCTACGGCGCCGAAATCGACGACTCCCACTCTGCCGTCCGGAAGCAGCCTGAAGTTGCCGGGGTGGGGGTCGGCGTGGAGCAGTCCGGCGCGCGCCGGGCCGGAGAACAGGAAGCGCACGAACACCTGCCCGTAGCGGTCCCGGTCGGCCTGGGTGCCCTCGGCGATCAGCCGGGCCAGCGAGCGGTCCGACTCCAGCCACTCCGACACGAGCACCTTGTCGGTGTGCGCGACCACATCGGGGACGACGATGTCGGGGTCTTCGGCGAAGGCGGAAGCGAAACGACGCTGGGCGTCTGCCTCGAGGGCATAGTCGAGCTCCTCCTCGACCCGCGCCTGTAGCTCATGCACGAGGGGCAGGATGTCGATCCCGGGGATCCATCCGGCGAAGAGCTTCGCCGCCCGGCCGATCTGTCTCAGGTCGCTTCGCAGAGCCTCGCCGGCACCGGGGTACTGGATCTTCACCGCTACAGTACGACCGTCTCGCCACACCGCCTTGTGTACTTGGCCGATCGAGGCTGCAGCGGCCGGGTTGTCGTCGAAGCTCGTGAGCTCGCGGCGCCAAGTCCCACCGAGCTCTCGGGCGAGCACCTGGTGCACCAGCGAGGAAGGCATCGGAGGTGCGGAGTCCTGGAACTTCGTCAGGGTGGCCCGGTAGGGAGCGACCATGTTCTCCGGCAGGGCGGTCTCGAAGACCGACATCGCCTGCCCGAACTTCATCGCGCCGCCCTTCAGCTCCCCCAGCACGGTGAACAGCTGCTCAGCCGTGCGCTGCTGCAACTGGAGGGCGACATCCTCGGCCGAGGCACCACCGATACGCCTCCCGAGCCCCAGTGTCGCCCTGCCGGCCAAACCCAGGGGTAGCCCCGCGAGCCGGGCTGTGCGCGCCACTGTCTTGCGGGGAAGTTCGGTCATGCCCCCATTGTGTCTTGCCAGACAGGCCAACCACAGCCACACGACGGGTGAACGTCGAAAGTCACACACTCGACAGGACCGCAGCCAAGGGGTACCTCGACGACCCGGCCGCACGTCTGAGGGCGGATGTCACTCGCCCACAGCGACACCTCCTGAGCCGCCCATGCAGCGACAAGGGTCGCCAGGACGGCGTCACAGGCCGGCACAGGCAATGGCTTGACCGTCGCCGACACCACGAGGGTCGGCCATGCAGGGTCACAGTCGGCGCGAGCGGCGTCGGTGCAGCGCAGGCACGCAGTGGCACCTGGCACCACGAACGGGCCGACGATGCCCACGAGGTCACGCACGTACACCCACAGGTGGGGACGGCCGGCGTGCATCATGGCGTCGGCACGGTCACGGTCGGGCTCGCAGTCGCCGGCGAGGATGACGACGCTTGCGTCTAGCCGGTCCCGGCATACGCCGAGATTGGCCACCTCGATCAGCTGCCGGAGTGCGTCCGCGACGGCCCCGCTGCCGTCAACCCACACCGCACAGCCGAGCCGTGCCTGGACGAGCTCGCGCGGGCCTCGCCCGGGACCTGCGAGAAGCCACAACGCCGACTCGCTCGACTCGGTGAGGTGCGGGGCTTGGCGGGCGCGGCTGTCGACCACCGCGCCGCAGTCGACGAGGACGGCCAGTGCCGTCTCGCAGTGCTCGCGCGTCGGACCTGACGCCGTCGCCGCCAGGACCACGCCGGCTGCGTCCCGGAAGCCGTCGATCGCCTCGAGGACGGAACGCAGGGCAGGAGTCTCGCGTAAGGCGGTGACTCCGGGCCAGTCCAGACCCAGCTGGACGGTCTCGGCGTCGCGTCGCAGGATCTTCAGACCTGGCCGCAGCATGGGTCGCATGGATGGCACTCCTCAGCCGTCTTTAGTGATGACGGCTAGGGTGCCAAATCGCCGCGCCGGATGCTGTGCGTCGTCCACAGATGCCGCTGCCCGAGTATGAGCCGCTGCCCGAGTATGAGCCGCTGCCCGAGTACGAGCCGCTGCCCGAGTACAAGAAAGAGGCAGCGCACCCGTAGGTGCCCTGCCTCTCGTCACATCGTGGGAGGCGTCAGGCCTTGCCGAGGATGCGGTTGAGGTTCGTACTGCACACGGGACAGGTGGCCTTCGCCATCCTGGTGCCCTTGTCGTTCACCCGCACTTCGCCACTTGCCTCACGCTTGGCCTTGCACTTCACACAGTAAAACTCGCCGCTCCAGGTCTCTGCCATGACGGCCTCCTTCTCGTGTACGGACGGGCCCGGTCAACGTTCCCCACCGGTGACCTCGCGTCACCTTACGGCAGGCGGGGAGCCATGTCGGTAACCGGCGCCCCAGCGGCGGCGCGTCGGAGCAGACGCGGGCCCTATATCGGGAGAAAGCGCATTGCTAGGTCTCGGGAAGCGGCTGCGCAGCTGGGCCGTGCGAGCGCCCATGCAGCTCCTAGTACGGCGACAACATCTCCGGTCGCGGAGCCGGACCTCAGTGGTCGGGCAGGGGATCTTTCTCGGCTGCCTCCGCGGTCCCGCCGTTGGTCGCTGCCGATACGCCCTCCAAGAAGCCCCTGGCGCGTTCGGCGAGATCGAAACGGTTGACCCACTGCCAGAAGTCGTCACCATGTCCTGGCACCAGCAGGTGCGTGAGCTCATGGATCAGTACGTAGTCGACGACGTAGGCGGGCATGCCCTGGAGCCGGTTGGAAAGCCGAATCGTGCGGTCGAGCGGGGTGCACGATCCCCAGCGGGCATGCTGGTTCGAGACCCAGCGCACCGAGGCGGCCGATGCCTTTCCGTCGAGGTAGCGAGCCGAGAGCATCGTGGCTCGCGACGACAGTGCTTGGTCGTCGGGACGCCGGCGACGCTCGGCGCGACCCAGTCTCGCCACCATGGTGGCGACCCACTCGTGCTCCTCGGCGCGGCTCAGCCGGGACGGGATCAACACCACGATCCGGTCACCGTCCCGGTAGGCCGACACAGTACGTGTGCGTCGACGCGAGCGGCGCACATCGACCGCAGGTGCGCCAGCTCCGGTGTCCACCCTGCAACGGTATCCGTGTCCCGGGGGGACCCCCGTCGCCCCCGCCAGCATCTGGTGAAACAATCTTCTGTCCACAGGCTGTGCGTGACGTTTCACCGGTGTGGTGAGCCTCGTTACACAGAGTAGGGGGCTTTTCCACAGCGACTGCGTGCGTTTTCCACCGGTAGTCCACACCGTGTGGGTACTTCCACACATGTTTTCCACCCACTCGTCCACAGTCGTGGACGACAAGGCGTTGACGTACCGGTGGGGGCGACCTAGCGTCAGACCATCGATGAGGCCCTCAGGGTCGGGGCGGCGTCAGCAAGGGGAAGGCGAGCGCCGCGTCACACCCTGGGGGCCTTGTTGGCTCAGTCGGAGGGTTGGCGCAATGCGACAGGTCACTAGCCGGTTCAGAGCCCGCGTGACCACTCGATGAGCTGCGCAAGAGGTTCGTCGAGCCCGGGCGGGAGCGCCTCGACGTCGAACCATCTCACGTCCAGTGACTCCTCGGTCGGGCTCGCAATCCCGTCGTCGGGTGCAACGGCTGCGAAGCGCACGTCGAGGTGGTGGGAAGGGCGTAGCGGACCACACCGGACCTCGTGGGTGCTGAGCTGAACCGGTTCTTCACCCAGAAGCCGAAGCTCGGCGATCCCAGACTCCTCCGATGCTTCCCGTAGAGCAGCGGCCGCGAGGGTTGTGTCCGCGCGCTCGCAGTGTCCTCCGAACTGGACCCAGATCCCATACCGGCGATGCAGGTTGAGCAGCACTCTGACTCGATCGGGACTGACCACCAGAGTGCTGGCGGTGATGTGATCCGGATGGCACGTGCGCAGGAGTCCGTCGGCATGCGTCGCGAGGTGCCGGACGTACGTCGACCGCAAGCTGTGTTGCTGCTCGTCGGGTGGGTGCCACCCGGTCAGGACGGTCAGCGCGTGGTCGTACAAGCTCACGTGGTGGGATCGTCGGGCTTCTCGCCGTTGTCGTCCGCCGTGTCTTCGTCGAGCAGGGCGGCCAGCTGGGCCGCGAACTCGTCGGAGTCGACATCGATCTCGTCGGCCTCCCTGGTCCGCTCCGCGAATGCAAGCGGGTCGTCGAGGTCGCCTGCCTTGGGCAGCAGGTCGGGATGGGCCCAGATGGCGTCGCGTGCGGCCGCCCCCTCACCGGCGCGCAGGGCACCCCACAGCGCGGCGGCGTCGCGTAGTCGCCGAGGCCGGAGGTCAAGTCCCACGAGCGCCGCAAAGGTGGCTTCTGCCGGTCCGCCGGTCGCCCGCCGCCGCCTTACCGCCTCGCGCAGGGCTTGGGCTTGCGGCATCACGTTCTCCGTCGCCTGACTGACGACCTCGTCTACCCAACCCTCGACGAGAGCCAGCGCCGTCTCGAGCCGGGCGAGGGCCGCCTGCTGCGCAGGGGAGTGCTCGAGGTCGAACAGTCCTCCGGACAGCGCCTCCTGCATGGCTTCCATGTTGGAGGGGTCGAGGCTGCGCATGTTCTCCTCGATCGCCGACGTGTCGATCGAGATGCCCCGGCCGTAGTCCTCGATGGCTGAGAAGAGGTGGCCACGCAGCCACGGTGCGAAGGCATAGAGCCGCTGGTGGCTGCACTCCCGCAGCACGAGGTAGAGCATCACGTCGGACGCGTCGACCTCGAGGCCTGTTCCGAACTCCTCCGCGTTGGCCATCACGATCGCCGGCCGTCCGTCCGCGCCCACCGGGAACCCGATGTCGGTGGACGACACGACCTCCTGCGACAGGCCGCCGACGGCTTGTCCGATCTGCTGGCTGAACATCGCGCTGCCGATCTGGTTGAGCATCCCCAACATCGGACCGGCCATCGCCTTGGCCTCCGCCGGTAGAGCCTGGCCCATGGCAGCGACGACGCTCTCTGCGACGGGCTCCACGAGCTGCTGCCAGGCCGGCATGCTGGCTTCGACCCACTCCGCACGGCTCCAGGCAGTGACGGTGCTCGACGCTGCTGGGAAGTCGGTGACCTGGTCGAGCCAGTGCTCCGCGAGCCTCGCGGCGTCCTGGACTCGGGCGATGTCGCCGGCGTCGGGAGAGCGATCGGCTTCCTGAGCCACCAGCTGGCGTGCGAGGTCACGGGCGAGCTCCCAGTTCACCGCCCCGTCGTGGGGTGAGAACATCCGCTGGAGCTGCCCGAACATCGCCTGCAGCCCCGCCGCATCGCCACCCAGTACGCTGCCGAAGACCTGCTCGAACGGCGTGCCCGCGAAGGGGTTCTGGGGACTCGGGGCCTTCTCGTCGTCGCTGCCGAAGCTGTCCTGCGGTAGATCTGCCATGCATCCAAACGTACGCGGCTGGCCGGGCCGGGCGTTAGTGTCACCCGCGTGAACTCTGCGATCAGGCTGCTTGCGATTCAGGACACGCCGCTCGACGTCGCCGAGGTGACGAGGGCCGTACAGGACAGGGCCGCGGGTGGCACCGCCACATTCGTGGGGAGCGTGCGCGACCACGACGGCGGCAGGGCGGTCACCGTACTCGACTACAGCGCCCACCCGAGCGCCCAGGCGACCATGCGGACGGTCGCCGACGAGATCCTCGCCCGGTATGACGTCGTCGCTCTGGCGGCGGCGCACCGGGTCGGCAGGCTCGAGATCGGCGACCTCGCTGTCGTGACGTCGGTGTCGTGCGCGCATCGGGGCCAGGCGTTCGAGGCGTGCCGAGCCCTGATCGACGACCTCAAGCTACGCCTGCCCATCTGGAAACATCAGATCTTCTCCGACGGCAGCGAAGAATGGGTAGGCACGCCGTAACGTCGGCCGGGGCGCGAGGCTGCCCGCGACGTACGCTGAGGGGAGCCGAGCGTCAGGAGGTTCAGTGCAGGTGTTGTGGTGGCTGGTGCCCCCACTCGTGGCGACGACCGTCGCGATGCTGTGGGCAGCCTGGGCCGGGCGCACCCAGGACGACAGCGGCGTCGACGACTCTGCTGAGGCGCTCGACCGGATGCGCCTGGCGCTGGCGCGACCCACGCCGAATGGGGGAACGCCTGTGTCGTCGGTCGTCTGCGAGCCGACGCACGGTGTCGCCGTCCGAGGGACACGTCGGCAGCGGCCAGTCGTCGACTCTCCTCGATGACGCCGCCGATGACCCGCAGAACCGCCGCACTCGGCTTCGCCGCAGTCATCCTGGCGGCACTCGTGGCTGTGGCCGTCTTCGTCCCGATGCCGTACGTCGTGATGTCTCCCGGCGTCACCGAGAACACCCTTGGACAGGTCAAGGGTCAGCCGGTCATCTCGGTCGAGGGCCACAAGACGTTTCCCACGTCGGGCCACCTCGACCTCACGACGGTTTCGGTGACATCTCCGGACAGCCACCCGCGGCTGCCGGACATCCTCGGCGCCTGGTGGTCCGCCGACGAGATCGTGCTCCCCCGCGATGTCATCTACCCTCCCGAGCAGAGCGCCAGTCAAGTCAACCAGCAGAACCAGACGGCGATGCTCGACTCGCAGTCTGCCGCCATTGCTGCGGCCCTCGCCGCGGCGGGTATCGACGTCGTCACGGTTCACGTCGCGGGGGTTACGCCCGATGCGCCTGCTGACGGCGTGCTGCGCAAAGGCGATGAGATTCTGGCCGTCAACGGAGCAGGGGTCGGCTCGACCCAGGACGCCGTCACCACCATCTCCGGGTTGTCACCCGGGAGCCGGCTCAATCTGACCGTCCGACGTCACGGTACGAAGCAGAACGTCTCGGTCACCACGGCCAAGTCACCCGACGACCCGGCCCAGTCGCGCATAGGAGTGGAGCTGAGCGACTCCTTCGACCCACCCTTCAAGGTGAAGATCGCCCTGGGGCGGGACATCGGTGGCCCGAGCGCTGGGTTGATGTTCTCCCTCGGCGTCTACGACCTCATCACTCCCGGTTCTCTGACGGGGGGCCGCTACGTCGCGGGGACCGGCACGATCGAGCCCGCGGGCAACGTCGGGCCCATCGGTGGGATCCAGCAGAAGATCGCCGGTGCGTACGCGAACGGCGCCTCGGTGTTCCTGGTGCCCGCCGACAACTGTGCCGAGGCGGGTCAGTCGTCGATCGCCGATAAGCTCGACCTGGTCAAGGTGTCCACGATGGACGACGCGGTGCACGCTCTGGAGGCGTACGACGCGGGGACCGAGTCGTCGCTCACCCGGTGCGGCGGCTGACGTGGTGGACCACCCCAGCGGCTTCGCGACACCGACGGCTGACCCGGTCGGTGGCGGTCCTACGACGCTCGCGGCACTGGCGCTCCGGATGGCTGTCGTGGAGGTCGAGCAGCACGCGAGCGGGTCAGGGTGGGACCAGGCCGCCCGCTTGTTCGCGCTCGTGCCCACAGTCGAGCTGGCTGCCGCGGAGCCACAGCTCGCGACGGAGCTGGGCCTCACCGACGGCACTGAGCAGCTGCTCACGCCTGTCGAACAGGAGCTTGACGCCCACCAGCAGTCGTTGGAGGAGCTGTTGGGGGAGATCATGTGGCCGGAGTCGGTGGTGGGTGCCCTAGCTGTGCTCGAGCGGGTCGTCCTGCCGCCGGAGGCGGAGGTCGCCGTACCCTCTGAGCCAGCCGCTGCGATCGCCTTCGCCGCGGGTCACCCTGAGCGCGAGGACGTCCGGATCGCCGTGGGGGTGCTGCGAAGCGGTGAGGCGCACTGCGTGCTGAGGATGCGGTCGCATGACAGTGACGACGCGCTGATCCATGGGACAGACGTGGTGCCCGATCTTGTGGTTGCACTGCGTGAGACGCTGGTCGAGCAGGATGGATGAACCCCGCGTGGGTACGGCAGAGGGAGTCTCGTGAGCGGCATCTTTGACGATGACGAGGAAGGCCGACCGGCTCCTCCTGTGCGACGTACGCCGTCGAGGCGTCCACGAGCGCTCTTGCCCACTCTGGGAATCGTGATCGCCCTGGTCGTGCTCTTCACGCTGTTCGTGGAGATCTGGACCAGCAAGATGTGGTTCTCCTCGGTTCACTTCTCGGGCGTCTTCACCACGCTGTTGTGGACGCGGGTCGGGTTGTTCGTCGTCTTCGGGCTGGCTCTGTCGGCCGTGGCGGTGGGCAACGTGCTGCTGGCCTTCCGGATGCGCCCCATCCTGCTGGGCGACGGCTATCGCAACCCGACGGTCGAGCGCTACCAGGACACCGTCGACCCGATTCGGCACTGGGTGCTGGCGGGTATCGGGGTGGTGATGTTCGTCTTCGGCGGCTCGAGCGCCTCAGGGCACTGGAAGACCTATCTGCTGTGGCGCAACGGTGTGCCCTTCGGGCAGAACGACGTCTTCTTCAAGAACCGTGACATCGGGTTCTTCGTCTTCGGCTACCCCTGGTACCGGTTCCTCGTCACCTTCGGCTTCACCATGCTCGTGGTTGCGATCCTGGCGGCGACGGCGACGCATTACCTGTACGGCGGGATCAGGCTGCAGGCGCGCCGCGACAAGGTCGCGACAGGCGCGCAGATGCAGCTCTCGGTGCTGCTCGGCCTCTTCATGCTCGTCAAGGCGGTGTCGTACTGGCTCGACAGGTACGGCCTGGAGATCAACGACGGAAGCCTGCTGACCGGTATCACCTACACCGACGAGCACGCCGTACTCCCCGCGAAGCAGATCCTCGCCTTCATCGCGCTGATCTGCGCGCTGCTGTTCTTCGGCAACGTCGTGCGACCTACCTGGAGGCTGCCGGTGCTCGGCCTCGGGCTGCTCGTGCTGTCGGCGATCCTGGTAGGGGGCATCTGGCCAGCGATCGTGCAGCGCTTCCAGGTCAAGCCGTCCGAGCCTGACAAGGAGGCGCCCTACATCGCGATGAACATCACGGCGACCCGCAACGCCTACGACCTCAACGACCTGAAGGGCGGCTCGGGGAAGGTCCAGATCAAGCAGTATCCGGGCGTCACGAACGACAGCCCGAAGCAGCTGCAGGCCAAGGCGGCCGTTCTGCCCGGGGTACGGCTCATCGACCCCCGGCTGGTCGCCCCGGCGTTCGAGCAGCTGCAGCAGGTCAGGGGCTTCTACCGGATGCCGGACGTTCTCGACGTCGACCGGTACAACCTGCCCGGTCAGTCAGAGCCGCAGGACGTGGTGCTCGCGGCGCGGGAGCTGGACCTCGCGGGGGTGCAGCCCGACCAGAGGAACTGGAACAACGACCACACCGTCTACACGCATGGATACGGCGTCGTCGCGGCGTTCGGCGACAAACGCAGCCCCACTGGTGTGCCGTCGTGGGCGCAGCAGGATCTGCCGTCGGTGGGGGACCTCGGGAACTTCGAGCAGCGCGTGTACTTCGGTGAGTCCGAGCCCGACTACTCGATCGTGGGAGCACCGAAGGGCTCGACTCCGGTAGAGCTCAACATTCCGGACACCCAGGCCGCAAGTACCGCGGATCAGACGTCGACGTACGACGGATCGGGTGGTGTGCCGATCGGCTCCACCTTCAACCAGCTGCTGTACTCGGCCAAGTTCTTCGACTCGTCGGTCCTTCTGTCCGGACGCGTCAACTCGGACTCGAAGATCATCTACGATCGCGAGCCGCGAACCATGGTCGAGAAGGTCGCCCCGTGGCTGACCGTGGACGGCGACCCGTACCCCGCGGTCGTGGACGGCAGGCTGCTCTGGGTCCTCGACGGCTATACGACGAGCAACAACTATCCGCAGTCGGACTCTGTCGACCTGAGTCAGGCGACCAGCGACTCACTCACCTCCGAGCAGGCCGTCGCTGGTCAGCAGGCGGACAACATCAACTACATCCGCAACGCGGTGAAGGCCACCGTCGACGCCTATGACGGGACGGTGACGCTGTACGCGTGGGACGAGTCCGACCCACTTCTCAAGGCGTGGATGGCGGCCTTCCCGGGCGCGGTGCAGCCCAAGTCGGCGATCTCGCCGGACCTGCTTGCACACCTTCGGTACCCGGAGGACCAGTTCAAGGTGCAGCGTGAGCTGCTCTCGACCTACCACGTCACCGACCCGGGGACGTTCTACGAAGGTCGGGAGATCTGGAAGGTGCCCGAGGACCCCACGTTCGCGAACGCGAACGTGGCGCAGCCGCCGTTCTACCTGACCGTTCAGCTTCCGGGGGAGAAGACGTCGCAGTTCTCCCTGACGAGCGTCTTCGTGCCGAACAACCGCGAGAACATGGCGAGTTTCATGGCGGTCAACGCCGATGCGGCCAGTCCCAAGTATGGGCAGTTCACTGTGCTCGAGCTACCAAGTGAGAACGCCGTTCCGGGGCCGAACCTTGTCGAGAACGCGATGTCGAACGACCCAAAGGTCTCGGCCGAACTGCTGAAGTACAAGCAGGACTCGACGGTGCAGATGGGCAACCTGCTGACCTTGCCGCTGGACAAGGAGCTGGTCTACGTACAACCCGTGTACACGTACCGGGGCGGCACCGGAAGCTATCCGATCCTGCAGTTCGTGATCGTGTCAGTCGGGGGCAGTGGGCCCACAGGTGCCGACCAGGTGGGCATCGGTACGTCGTTCAACGAGGCGTTCGCGAATGCGCTGGGTCTGTCCGACGTGATCTCGAATCCCAACACCGGCGGCCCTGGCGGCGGTGGACCCGGTTCCGGCGCGGGACAGGAGACGTCGAGCCAGCAGCTGACGCGGTATCTCGCCAACGCGCAGCAGTCGTTCCAAGATGCCCAGGCCGCGCTGGGCACTGGCGACCTCGGCGCATACAAGGCAGCGAACGACCTTGCCCAGCAGTGGCTTCAAAAGGCCGTCGACCTCCAGACGCGGATCACCGGGCAGCAGACGACGTCTCCGCCCACGACCGGCGCAACGACCTCGGGAGTGCCGTCGTCCACCCCCATTCCCGGCGGAGTGACGTCCACCGGACCATCACCCCCGTCGTCGACTCCGCCACCTACGACGGTTCCCTCGACAACCGCGGCGGCCGGCTCGGGGTAGGCGCTGTGGTGTCCAGGTCGGACGGATGGCCTCCGCACACTTCCTCGATCTAGTCGATCGGGCTCGACTTGATCGGGGTGGCGATCGACCGTACTGTTGGCTCTCGCTGCGGAGTAACGTGCAGCCGCCGCGGGGTGGAGCAGTTCGGTAGCTCGCTGGGCTCATAACCCAGAGGTCGCAGGTTCAAATCCTGCCCCCGCTACAAAG
>JBBRYJ010000019.1:0-22690 GCA_038237745.1 Propionibacteriales bacterium
GACGGGCTCCGCACCCACCGGGTCAACTCAGCACGATCCTCAGCCGGCATCTCCACCACAACAGTCAACGACATACCAAATCATACCGCGAGGTAAAACTACTTCATTCACACGACACTAGGCACGGCTCTCACCCTCTATCCAACAACCTCACCAAGCACAGCAACCGCGAGAGCATAAGGACGTGTGTCTAAGCGAAAGGGCCATCTCTCGGATGATTGACATCACAAGAAATGGCCCTGACCTGCTACTTTTTCGGTCGGGCTGACAGGATTTGAACCTGCGACCCCTTGACCCCCAGTCAAGTGCGCTACCAAACTGCGCCACAGCCCGTTTACTCCGCGAGCCCCGGAGCGACGGTCAGCCTACCTTGGCGGCAGACGACGAGACCATTTGGTCAGCCCAGCGCAATGTCCGCTGGACGCTGCCGATCCTTGGCCAGGCCCGACGCACGTACCTCCGAGTCCTTCGATCGCGGTAGCTCACGCGCGCCGGATACGATTGCGCGTCTCAGTGGCGCTTGCGCTTCTCCCGAGGCTTGATGGTGATGTGGATCGGCGTCCCGACGAAGCCGAACTCCTCACGAAGCCGCCGCTCGATGAACCGGGTGTAAGCCGGCTCGAGTGGCCCCGTGGTGAAGACGACGAACTTTGGAGGAGCCACAGACGGCTGGGTCGCGAACAGGATCCGAGCCTGCTTTCCGCCTCGCACAGGGTGGGGATGTGCAGCTACCAGACGACCGAGAAATGCATTGAGCTCCCCCGTCGAGATGCGCGTCTCCCAACCGGCCAGCGCACGGTCGAGCGCCGGAACCAGGCGGTCGACGTGCCAGCCGGTCAGTGCGGTGACGTTGATGCGCGGGGCCCACTGGACGCGTACGAGATCTCGCTCCATCTCCCGGTCGAGATAGTGACGGCGCTCCTCGTCCACTAGGTCCCACTTGTTGAACGCGATCACGACAGCTCTTCCGGACTCCTCGACGCTGGAGATGATTCTCTGGTCCTGTTCGGTCAGCGACTGTCCCGCGTCGATCACCACGACAGCGACCTCGGCTCGCTCCATGGCTGCGGCGGTGCGCAGGCTGGCATAGAACTCGTGGCCGCTCGCTTCCTTCACCCGCCGCCTGATTCCCGCCGTGTCAATGAACTGCCACTGTCGGCCGCCGAGCTGGACTAGCTCGTCGACCGGGTCGACGGTGGTACCCGCGACGTCGTGGACCACGACACGGTTCTCGCCGGCGAGCTTGTTGAGAAGACTGGACTTTCCGACGTTGGGCTTGCCCACTATCGCGATGCGGCGGGGGCCGCGGGGCGAGTCGAAATTCTCCACCGGCGCCTCGGGCAACGCGTCCAGGACGGCGTCGAGAAGGTCCCCACTCCCCCGGCCATGCAGAGCCGACACGGCGTACGGCTCACCGAGACCCAGGTTCCACAACATCGAGGCGTCAGCCTCGGCGCGCATGTCGTCCACCTTGTTCGCCACCAAGACGACCGGTTTGCCGGAACGACGCAGGATCTTGACGACCGTCTCGTCTGTGTCGGTGATCCCGACAGCGGTGTCAACGACGAAGAGCACAGCATCGGCCAGGCGGACCGCGATCTCGGCCTGCAGGGAGACCTGCTCCGCCAAGCCGCGGGCCTCAGGGTCCCACCCACCCGTGTCCACCAGGGTGAAGCGGCGTCCGTTCCAGTCGGCATCGTACGGAACTCGGTCGCGGGTCACCCCCGGCACATTCTCGACGACCGCCTCTCGGCGGCCGAGGATTCGGTTAACGAGAGTCGACTTGCCGACGTTGGGCCGCCCGACGACGGCAACGACCGGCACCGGCCCCTGGTCAGGGCTGGCCAATGGACCCTCGTCGACAGACATCGCTACCTAGCTCGCAGGGTGACGCCCGGCCCTGGCCGGGTCGTCTTGGTCAAGAATCTGAGGACAGGCGGCGTGGCATCCACCCAACACTTGTCGGAGCAAGACAATGCCGGGAGCTGTCTCCTGAGTCGAATGCTCACCTAAGCTCCGGTCCCCGGGGCCTTCTGCATCCTATCGACTGGAAGAATGCGCAGTCCTGGGTCCACAGGACGACCAGCCAGTTCACCCGGCAAATTTCGCCATACGCTCGAGCGCCAGCGCACAGATCGCCTTGATGACCTCGTCAAGGCTCATCGCTGTCGAGTCCACGCACACCGCATCGGAGGCGACGCTCAATGGGGCGGTGCCCCGGCTGGAGTCGTAGGAGTCCCGCCAGCGCAAGGCCTGCTCGACCGTTGCGAGGTTTCGCTCCTGTGTCGAGGCGAGCTCGGCGGAGCGACGCAGCGCCCGAGCCGACGGATCGGCGCTGAGATAGACCTTGAGCTCCGCCTCGGGAGCCACGACCGTCCCGATGTCACGACCCTCGACCACGATGCCGCCGCGGCCGATGATCGCCCGCTGACGCGCTACCAAGAGCTCACGAACGCGTGGCACCGCACTCACCGGGCTCACGGCTGCGGTGACCACGTCGGAGCGAATCTCCTGGGAGACGTCGTCGCCGTCGAGGCTGATCGTCGGCAGTTCGGGACTCGTCCCGGAGCCGATGGCCGCATACTCGGCGCTGCGTGCGACCGCCTGTACGTCCAACACGTCGACGCCGTTGAGCAGCAGATGCCACGTCATCGCCCGGTACATTGCGCCGGTGTCGAGGTAGCGCAGGCCGAGCCGAGTCGCGACCCCCCGGCTGGCCGATGACTTACCCGACCCGGCCGTCCCGTCGATCGCGATCACGATCCTGCCACGGTCAGCGTCCACCGTCAGAGGTTACCTGTGAGCCGTCCAGCCCCGCGCGCGCAACATTGACGTCAGTCGTTCGGCGAGGCCCTCGGCAACATCGATCTCGACCAGGCCGAAGGCGCGTGCAGGGTCGTGGTCGATCCTCAGATCCTCGATGTTGACCTTGGCGTCAGCCGCATCGGCGAAGAGCTTCGCCAAGGCTCCGGGCTCGTCCGGGATGGCGGCGGATACCGTCGCAAGGGTCACACTGGGGCCGCCGTGTTTTCCGGGGATCGCCGCCGTACCGACAACCCCGGCCGCCAGCATTGCTTCCACACCGCTGTGGTCGCCAGTGGCCAACGACTCGATCAGGCCGTCGATCTCCGTCCTCAGCTGGCGCAGCAGCACCCCCAGGGCATCCGCGTTGGCGGTGACGATCTGGCACCAGAGCCTCGGGTCACCCGCCGCCACCCGGGTGACGTCACGCAAACCCTGACCGCTGAGCGTCAGGTGCTCAGCCGGAGCGTCGACAAGGCGGCCGGCTGTCAGCGCGGCCACGACATGCGGGAGATGCGAGACCCTCGCGACGGCCCGGTCATGGTCCGTCGTCGACATGTGCACGACAACGGCGCCGCAGGTACGGACGAGCTCGTCGACACGCTGCAATGCGGCGGTGTCGCAGTCCGGTCGGTGGATCACCGCCCAGGTGCGCCCATCGAAGAGGTCAGCCGACGACGCGAGTGGCCCGGAACGCTCACTGCCCGCCATCGGGTGGCTTCCGACATACCGGCCGAGATCCAATGACGACTCTTCGAGGAACGCCAGCGGCTTGGACTTGATGCTCCCCACGTCTGTGACGACAGCCCCGGGAAAGTCGACGAGTGCGCGTGCGATCTCGGAGCCGAGCTGGTCGGGAGGTGTCGCCACCACGACCAGTCGAGGCGACGGGCCTGGTTGGTGCCGCGAACCTGCACCGCGAGACGCTGCAACGTGGGCAACTGTCGGGTCGATGTCATGGATGAATGTCTCGACGCCGGCGCGCGTCAGAGCCATGGCAACTGACGCTCCGATCAGTCCGGCGCCCACGACGAGCACGGGCCCGACCACGGGGTCTGGCAGAGGAGCCCCATCGACTCCTCCGCTCGCCATAGGCATCAGCCTAGTAAGGCCGTCCGAAGCGGTGACGCGGTCTCAGAGACCAACTGCGTCAAGAAGGGACCCGAGCTCCTCCGCCTGCAGCTCACGAACGCTGCCGGACTTGAGACCGCGCAGCCCGACGGGTCCGATCCCCGTTCGCGACAATCGGAGCACCGGGTGGCCGACAGAGTCGAGCAGCCTCCGGACGATGTGGTTGCGCCCTTCGTGAATGACCAGCTCGACGATCGAGCGACCTCCCTGGGTGTGCTTGACCTTGAACGCGTCGACCCTCACGGGCCCGTCATCGAGGTTGAAACCGGCGAGGAGTTCTGCTGCAAGCGCAGGGGCCACGACACCGTCGACCTGGGCGACATACGTCTTTTCCAGCTGGTAGGACGGATGAGCAAGTCGGTGGGCGAACTCACCATGGTTGGTGAGCACGATGAGCCCGTCGGTGTCGGTATCCAGCCTGCCGACATGGAAGAGCCGCTCGGGACGGTCGGCCAGCAGACTCGTCAGGTCAGGCCGCCCCGACTCGTCTGCCATGCTGCTCACGACGCCCCGTGGCTTGTTGGCCACGAGGTAGACGTGCGCATGAGCCACCGGGATTCTCCTGCCGTCGACGCGGATCACCGCCGACTCGGGGTCGACCCGTGCTCCGAGCTGGGTGACGACGGCGCCGTCGACCTCGACCCGGCCCTCCGACATCAGCGTCTCGCACTTTCGTCGGCTCGCCACCCCGGCCGAGGCGAGCACCTTCTGCAGGCGCGGTGCACTCAGGACCGCGTCCGGAGTTTCGTTCACGAGCTGTCGACTGAGGTGCTGAGCTCGAGGTCACCCAGCTCACCTGCAAGCTCGGCCATCTCGGGCAGAAAGGGCGCGATCTCGGGAAGCTCAGTGATCTCCGTGAGACCCATTCGCTCGAGGAAGTAGCTCGTCGTCCGGTAGAGGCGAGCGCCAGTCTCAGGGTCGGAACCTGCCTCGTCCACCAGCCCACGGGACATCAGGGTGCGGATGACGCTGTCGACGCTCACGCCGCGGATCGCCGAGATGCGCGCCCGACTCACCGGCTGCCGGTAGGCCACGATGGCCAGCGTCTCCAGGGCAGCCTGGGTCAGCCGCGCCTGGTGAGAGTCGACGAGGAACTGCTCCACGAGCGGCGCGAACTCCTCGCGTGAGTAGAAGCGCCACCCCGGTCCGACGTGCCGGAGGTCGAAACCGCGGCCCTGCTCCGTGTATTGCGACGACAGCTCTCGCAGAGCCGCCTCGACAACGTCTGGCGGAGATTCGACAGCCTGCGCGAGGGTTAGGTGGTCGAGTGGCTCATCGGCAACCATGAGCACCGCTTCGAGCGCAGAGCCCAACGATCGCTCGGTCGTCATTGCGTGAGCTCGGTCGTCATCGCGTGAGCTCACTCGCCGCCGCCGAAGGCGCGGGTGACCCGTCGCGGTCGTCGACACCGGCGTCTTCCGCCGTAGCCAGCTGTCGGATGTCCTCGTCTGTCACGGACTCGGCGGGCGGGGCCTCCTCGGCCGCAGAGCCGTCGTAGTCGTCGGCGACCTCGATCTGCATATCTTCGTCACCGGTCCACCGGATGCTGAGCTCACCGAGTGGCACCACCTGGTCGAAAGCGACAGCGCCCTCGCGGAACAGCTCCAGCAGCGCGAGGAAGCGAACGACGGTCGTGAGCCGGTCGGGCGAGTCTGCAACCAGGGCGCGATACGTCATGGTGCCGGCGCGACGTAGCCGCTCCATGATGGTGGCGGCCTGCTCCTGGACGCTGACCCGAGGTGCGTGCAGATGCGTGAGTGTGAGGACGGGTGCATCCCTCGGTGCCAGCACGCGGGCGGCGAACTGCGCGAAGTCCTGCGGACCGAGGCTTATGAGCACCTCGGGAAGCAGCCCGGTGAACCGGTCGTCGAGGCCGACCGACCTCGGTACCCGCCGCGACTCGTCCGCCATCCGCTCCGAGAAGACGGCTGCTGCCTGCTTGAAGGCGCGGTACTGCATCAGCCGTGCGAACAAGAGGTCCCTCGCTTCGAGCAGGGCGAGGTCCTCCTCGTCCTCGAGCTCCGCCGACGGCAGCAGCCGCACGATCTTGAGGTCGAGCAGCGTGGCCGCCACGACCAGGAACTGGGTCGTCTGGTCGAGCTCCGCGTCGGCGCCGAGTGCCTTGAGGTGGCAGATGAAGTCGTCGGTGACGGTCGACAGGGACACATCGGTGATGTCGAGCTGGTGCTTTGCGATGAGCTGAAGAAGCAGGTCGAACGGGCCTTCGAAGTTGTCGAGATGCACGTCGAACGGCGCCGCCGCGGCCTGTTCCGGTTCAGCGTGCGGCCTCACCCCGGCTGGCACCGCACCAGCACCTCCCGGGCGAGCTGCCGGTAGGACTCCGCGCCGTTGGACGCGGTCGCATACACCGTCAGCGGCTCCCCCACGACGGTCGCCTCCGAGAACTTGACGGTACGACGAATCACCGTGTGGAATACGGCGTCTCCCCACCCCTCGACCAGCGTCTGCAGAACCTCGCGGCTGTGCAGCGTCCGCCCGTCGTACATAGTGCCCAGCAGGCCCACGATCCGCAGCCTGGGGTTGAGCCGCTCCTGTACCTTGTCGATGGTCTGCTTGAGCAGGGCGACCCCGCGCAAGGCGAAGTACTCGCACTCCAGCGGGATGATGACGCCGTCGGACGCCGCAAGCGCGTTGACGGTGAGCAGCCCCAGGGACGGCTGACAGTCGACCAGTATCACGTCGTAACGGTCGAGCGCGGAAGCGAGTGCATGCGTCAGGACCGACTCGCGGGCTACCTCGTTGATGAGCCGCATCTCGGCTCCCGCGAAGTCGATGTTCGACGGCACGAGGTCGAGGTTCTCGATGTTCGTCGCGACGATCGCCTCGTCGATCTCGACCTCACGCTCCATCATCACGTCGTAGATCGTGGTCTCCACATCATGCGGGTTGATCCCGAGGCCGACGGTCAGTGAGGCCTGCGGGTCGAAGTCGACGAGGAGGACCTTGCGGCCGAGCTCCGCCAGTGCCGCGCCCAGGTTGATCGCCGTTGTGGTCTTACCGACGCCTCCCTTCTGGTTGCACATGGCGACCACCATGGCGTGCCCAGGCCCGTCCGGTCGGGCTGGGACGGGGAAGTCGGGAACGGGACGACCAGTGGGACCTAGCTCCGCCTCGTCGTCCTTATGACCGTCGGGCGTCGAGCCGGTGGTCGGAGCCGCCACAGCGGGGTCCGCCACCTCGATGGCGTCCTGAGACGAGCCCGGCCCTGCGATGGTCGACTCCGTCACGTTCACCCCTCGTCGCTTCGTCTTCGCATCGGCTCGCGACGCAAGGCCGTCGCTGCACAGCCCACAATGCCACCCTCTCGTTCGCCGCCTCAACCCAACGCGCGTGGGTGGGCGGTTGCGTACACCTCCCGCAGCGTGTCGACGGTGACGAGCGTATAGATCTGTGTCGTCGTCACCGACGCATGGCCGAGCAGCTCCTGGACCACCCGGACGTCCGCGCCGCCGTCGAGCAGGTGTGTGGCGAAGGAGTGCCGGAGGGTGTGCGGGGAGACGCCGGCGGTGATGCCGGCGCGCTGGGCAGCCACCGCGATGACCGTCCAGGCCGACTGTCGCGACAGGCGTCCTCCGCGCGCGTTGAGGAAGACGGCGTGACCGCCCTTTCCTGCCGCAACCAGCTCAGGACGGGCGAGCAGAAGGTAGCGCCCGCACGCGTCTCGGGCGTAGGAGCCGACGGGCACCAGCCTCTCGTTTCCACCCTTCCCCCTCAGCTTGACCAGGCCGCGGTCGAGGTTGAGGTCGTCGACGTCGACCCCTACCGCCTCGGAGACGCGCGCCCCGGTGCCGTAGAGCAGCTCGAGCAGGGCCCGGTCGCGGAGCGCGAGCGTCGTGCCGGGGCCGCCGGCCGCCTCCAGGATCGCCTCGATGTCCGACAGCGGAAGCGCCTTGGGGAGTCGCTTGGCAGGTGACGGCGGCTTGACTCCCTGGGCCGGGTCCGAGCCTGCTACCCCCTCGCGCACTGCGAACCTGTGGAACCCCCGAACCGCGACAAGGGTCCTTGCGGCGCTTCCGGATCCCAGCGGCGGGTGCTCGCCGTCGCCTTCCCTGAGCCACATCAGGAACTCGCTCACGGCCGCCGGCTCGACCTGGTCCATATCGGCGACTCCGCGCACAGCAAGGAACTCGACATAGCGGCGAAGGTCACGCCGGTACGACGAGAGCGTGTTGGCGGCGAGACCGCGCTCGATCGCCAGGTGGTCAAGATAGGTCCTGACGACCTTCGCCAGCTCGTGACTGCTCAGGCGAGAACCTCGTCGAGGCTCGTGTAGGGCAGGTCGTGGGCCGTGGCAACCGGCTCGTACGTCAGCTCGCCGGCATGGGTGTTCAGTCCGAGGGCGAGCGAGTGGTCGTCCTGCAGCGCCTGCTTCCAGCCCTTGTCGGCCAGCGCGACGGCGTACGGCAGTGTGACGTTCGTCAGCGCGTACGTCGACGTATGCGGCACGGCGCCAGGCATGTTGGCGACGCAGTAGAACACGGACTCGTGCACCATGTACGTCGGGTCGTCGTGCGTGGTAGGTCGCGAGTCCTCGAAGCAGCCGCCCTGGTCTATCGAGATGTCGACGAGCACCGACCCGGTCTTCATCCGCGCGACCAGAGCGTTCGAGACCAGCGTGGGTGCCTTTGCGCCGGGGACGAGCACGGCGCCGATGACCAGGTCCGCGTCGAGCACGGCACGCTCGACCTCGTAGCTGTTGGACGCCACGGTCTGCAGGTGGCCCTGGTAGATGCGGTCCGCCTGCCGCAGCTTGTCGATGTTGCGGTCGAGAAGCAGCACCTCGGCCTGCATACCCAGCGCGATGGCGGCCGCGTTCATACCGGAGACGCCCGCTCCGATCACCACGACCTTGGCCGCATACACGCCGGAGACGCCGCCCATGAGCACACCGCGTCCGTTGCCCTGACGCATCAGATGGTAGGCGCCGCACTGAGGCGCCAACCGACCCGCCACCTCGCTCATGGGCGCCAGGAGCGGCAATGCACCGTCGGGTGTCTGCACCGTCTCGTAGGCGATCGACGTGACACCCTGCTTGACGAGGGCATCTGTGCAGTCGCGCGAGGCCGCAAGGTGGAGGTAGGTGAAGAGGGTCTGCCCGTCTCTCATCCGGTGGTACTCCTCGCCGATGGGCTCCTTCACCTTCAAGACCAGCTCGGCGGTCTCCCACACGTCGTCAGCCATGGGGAGGATGGTTGCCCCGGCCGAGACGTACTCGTCGTCGTGGATGGAGGAGCCGGTCCCGGCCTCGGCCTGGATGACGACCTCGTGGCCCCTGGTGGCGAGCTCGTGCACTCCTGCAGGCGTGATCGCCACCCGATACTCGTGGTTCTTCACTTCCTTCGGTACGCCGACCTTCATTACTTCGCCACCTCACAGCATCTGAATGCACCGGATTGTGCCCTCGCAACCTACTCCATCGCTGCCGGCCCCTCGCTGAGCCTCAGACTGCTCAACGCCAGCGATGCCACGATCGTGAGACCGTTGTGCACCGTCCCGGCAAGCACGGCTCGTACGAGGTCGTCGAGCCCGACCCAGTCGCGCGTCATGGTCGCCTCCTCGTGCTCCGCCTGGAATCCGTCGCTCTGGCCGACGGGCTGGAGCTGCGTGGCGAGGTAGATCCAGACCCGTTCGGTGCTGATGCCGGGACTCGGCAGGTAGTCGAGCAGGGGTCGCCAGCTGGCCGCCTCGACCTCGCCTTCCTCACGGAGCTCCCGCTTGGCTGCCTCCAGGGGTAGCTCGTCATCGACGTCGAGCAGCCCGGCGGGCAGCTCGATCATGCGGCGCTGCGCGGCGTGCCGGTACTGCGACAGCACCAGAACCTCGTCTTGCTCGTTCAGGGCCAAGATCGCCACGGCGCCAGGGTGCGTCACGACCTCCCGGTCGAACGTCGCGTCATCAGCCGCGAGGGTGTCGACGCGGACCGTGACGACCGCGCCGTCGTATCCGACACGAGAGCGCACGACCGGCCAGGACTCGGGCCGGTCCGCGACGGTCATCGGTCTGCGTGCTCGGCCTGGAGGCCCCGCGCTCCCCCGCCTTGCGGATCGCGGCGGGCGGTCCGGTCGGGATGATGGCCGTGCACGCCGGCCTCGTCGGGCTGGGAGCCAGGCGAGCCAGCCTCGTTCGGATGATGATCTCGCGGAGATATCTCGTCGTCCGAATGGGGGCCGCGAAGCCCGGTCTCGTCGACGGGCAGGCGCAGCTCACGCTGCCGGTCGATGGCTGCAGCGACGAGGCCGCTGAAGAGCGGGTGTGGCCGCGTCGGTCGCGAGCGCAGCTCCGGGTGGGCTTGGGTGCCGACGAAGTAGGGGTGCGTGTCGCGGGGGAGCTCGACGAACTCGACCAGCTCGCGGTCCGGTGAGAGACCCGAGAATACTAGACCGGCTGCCTCGAGGTCGCCGCGGAACTTGTTGTTGACCTCGTACCGGTGCCGGTGGCGCTCCTCCACCCGAATGGCCCCGTAGGCATCAGCCACCACCGAGCCGACGGCGAGGTCGGCCGGATACAGACCGAGCCGCATCGTGCCGCCCAGGTCGCCGTCGCCGCTCACGATGTCGAGCTGCTCCTCCATCGTGGCGATCACGGGCTGGCTGGCCCCGACGTCGAACTCGGTGGACCCCGCGTCGTCCAGCCCGGCAACGTTGCGCGCGAACTCGATGACCATGCACTGGAGCCCGAGGCAGAGCCCCAGGGTCGGAATCCTGTGCTCGCGGGCCCACCGCAGCGCGCCCACCTTGCCCTCGATCCCCCGCACACCGAAGCCGCCGGGGACACAGATCGCATCGACGTCGGCCAGCTGCGCTGCAGCACCCTCTGCGGTCTGGCAGTCGTCAGAGGCCACCCAGCGAAGATGCACGCGGGCGCAGTTGTCGAAACCGCCCGCACGCAGCGCCTCCGCCACCGAAAGATAGGCGTCCGGCAAATCGACGTACTTGCCGACGAGGGCGACGACGACCTCTTCTTCAGGTTGGTGGACCCGGTGAAGCAGCTGGTCCCAACGGGTCCAGTCGACGTCGCGGAACGGCAGGTTGAGCCGACGTACGACGTAGGCGTCCAGGCCCTCGGAGTGCAGAACCTTGGGAATGTCGTAGATCGAGGGCGCGTCGACGGCGGCGACCACCGCCTCGTCGTCGACGTCGCACATCAACGAGATCTTCCGCTTGACGCTCGTGGGGATGTCCCGGTCGGCGCGGCACACGACCGCGTCAGGGGCGATCCCGATGGACCGGAGCGCCGCAACCGAGTGCTGCGTGGGTTTGGTCTTGAGCTCCCCGGACGGACCGATGTAGGGCACCAGTGAGACGTGGAGGAAGAAGCAGTTGTCCCGGCCGACGTCGTGCCTGACCTGGCGTGCCGCTTCGAGGAACGGCAACGACTCGATGTCTCCGACGGTGCCGCCGATCTCGGTGATCACGATGTCGACGTCGGGCCCGGCCATGGCGCGGACCCGCTCCTTGATCTCGTTCGTGATGTGTGGGATCACCTGGACGGTGTCACCGAGGTAGTCGCCGCGACGCTCCTTGGCGATCACGGTCGAGTAGATCTGCCCGGTAGTCACGTTCGCCTTCTGGGCCAGGTTGACGTCGAGGAAACGCTCGTAGTGCCCGATGTCGAGGTCTGTCTCCGCGCCGTCGTCGGTGACGAACACCTCGCCGTGCTGGAACGGGTTCATCGTCCCGGGATCGACGTTGAGGTAAGGGTCGAGCTTCTGCATCGTCACCCGCAGGCCGCGTGACTTGAGCAGCTGGCCCAACGAGGAGGCGGTCAGGCCCTTCCCCAACGACGAGGCGACGCCACCGGTGACGAACAGGTGCTTGGTCGGCGACGAGGCTGCCAACAAACTCACTCCCGCGGGCTGCAAATCGATTGCGGGTGGGAGACCCCACCCTCCACGGGGTTCCAATCTATCAACACCTGAAGGCCGCTCGTGACAACGCGCCCGGTCAACCTCCGCGAACGGCCAACCCGGGCGGAAGGGTGACCGTCCTGCCCTCGATCCCGAAGCGTCCGGTGGTCCCGTCAGCGGTGGCCGCCAATGCGTACACGATCGCGATATCGGCGGCGGCCCCATCCGCGACGTTGATGGACGACACGGGGGCGTCGGCCAGCGAGTGCTCCGTGCGCATGGCCTCGAGGAGACCGCCGGGAGCGGTGCCCGTGGGCGGCGTGGCCACCATGACGGCATCCGCGGCATCGGCCAGTGCCGACAGCAGCTCCACCTCGATGAGGTGGGTCGCAGCGGTGACATCGTCGCGGCCGTGGTCACCCGCTGCCAGCACGATCACGAGCGAGCCGCGTCGGTGCGGGTCCTCGTCGAGGCCGACCAGCTTCGCGCCCCGCAGTTCCGAGTCGATCTTGACCGCCTCGTCGTCCATGGTCAGGTCGCTCCCGGAGCCGACATACGCCCGGGCGAGCAGCGCGCCGATCTGTGCGTACGCCTCACCTGGAGCCACGGTGGAGAGGTCGCGCAGCCCCTGTATCGAGGTCGCCGCGACGCTCGCGGTGTACGTCTTGTGTGCCGGGTCGACCAGCTTCGGGGCGACTCGCGCGGTGATGGCGACGGTCGCGCCCGACTGGGCCAACGAGTTCTCGACACCGGAGACGGTGGACGCGCTCACGCCCGGAAGGACGACGACTGTCACCGAGGCCTGATCGAGCCGGGAGGCCAGCAGGTTGCCGCTGACCGACCGGGTCAACGACTCCCGGAACGACTGGCCCCCCTCGAGCGAGGTGATGCGGTCTTGCAGAGCTGTGGCGTGTGTGCCGGAGCCGCCGGTCGAGTCGGCCCCCGCGGTCCCTTGCAGGGGCCCGGCACCGAGTGCGACCCCTATCGCCAGGGCGACGCACGATGCGAACAAGGGAGCCAGGTACCTCCGGAGGGTGCTCACCAGACCTTGTCCCGGACTGAGGGGTAGGCCCCGTCCAGCCAGGACGTGAGCTGATGCCACCAGTCCTGCCCGACCGGGGTGGTGGCGATGGCGGCAGCGACGAGCGCGATCGCGATCAGGACCAGGGATAAGACGAGCCACCCGCGGATCCGGTTGCGGTACACCTCGGCCACGGCACGAGCGTCGACGACGCTGGACCCCACCGCCGCTCGGGTCAGGAACGAACTGGCCATCCCTGAGCGGCCGATGTCGAGGAACTCGACCAGCGATGCGTGCGACCCGGCTAGCACGATGAGCCGAGCACCCTGCGTATGAGCGAGAAGGAGAGCAGCATCCTCGGACGTTCCGCTGGTGACGAAGGTCGTCGGGTTGACGCTAAGCCGTTCGAGCCTGTCATGACCCTTGACCTGGTCTCCGGAGGCGGCATGGACGACGACCTCGGCGCCGCAGCACAGTGCCTCGTCGGTCAGCTCGACGTCGAGATCGGTGACGATCAGGTCCGGAGCGTAGCCGGCCTCCCGCAGAGCGTCCGCTCCGGCGTCCACCCCGACGAGGACGGGCTTGTTCTCCTTGATGTACGTCTTGAGGGAGTCGAGGTCTCGGCGGTAGTCGAACGCGCGTCGGACGACGAGCACGTGGCGGTCGGCGAACGCGGTGACCGTCGACGGGACGCCGGCACCATCGAGGAGCATGGCCCGCTCCCGGCGCAGGTGTTCCGCGGCGTTGGCGCTGAACGCGTCGAGCTGGGACGCCATCCCGTCCTTCGACGCCTCGAGGGACGCCGAGACGCTTTCGGCGTCCTGGGCCAACCCCGAGGCGACGTGGTCCTCACCTCGGTAGATCTCGCCTCCGGAGACCCGGATGACATCGCCGTCGCTGAGAGTGCTGAACAGCTCCGGGTCGACGTTGTCGACGAGGGGCACGCCAGCCTCGAGGAGTACCTCAGGGCCCAGGTTCGGGTACCGCCCGGACACCGAGGGAGCGACGTTGACCACCGCAGCAACGCGAGCCTCGACGAGAGCCACCGCCGCCGCACGGTCGATGTCGACGTGGTCGATGACCGCGATGTCTCCAGGGCGAACCCGCTGCACGATCGACATGGTCCGCCGGTCGATCCGGGCGGTACCGCTGACACCGGCCAAGACGGGTGAGCGCCCGCGGCGCATGGAGGACAGTCTCATCGTGAGCCCATCCTGCCAAACGGTTCGGACCACACGCTGCATGTTGGCCAAACCCGCGTGGCGTCCGGCAGCGGTGCCGCGCTGCCACGCGGGACACGCGCCGCGCGCGACAGGCCACGAGTCCCGCAGCAGTCTTACAAGCCCCGCTCGGCTCGGCCCAGCTCCACCAGCTCGTCGGCGTGCGCGAGCGCCGTCGCCGAGCCCTCCTGGCCGGCGAGCATCCTCGACAGCTCGATACGCCGTCCCGCCTCGTCGAGAACCGTGACGCCACTTGTAGTCACCCGCCCCTGACGACTCTTCTCGACGACGACGTGTCGGTCAGCGAAGGCGGCCACCTGAGGCAGATGCGTGACGACCACGACCTGAACGGCCCTTGCCAGACGGGCCAGCCGCCGTCCTACCTCGACGGCCGCCTTACCGCCCACGCCGGCATCGACCTCGTCGAAGATCATCGTCGGCACCGGCTGGCTTCCTGCCAGACAGACCTCGACGGCCAGCATCACCCTGGACAGCTCACCCCCTGACGCGCCCCGTTGCAGGGGTCGCGGCACGGCACCTGGGTGGCTGCTCAGCAGGAAGGTCACCTCGTCGAGTCCGGATCGACCCGGCGCGCCAAGAGGGGACACGTCGACGACGAAGGCGGCGTGCGGCATCGCCAGACCCGACAGCTCCGACGTGACGATGGCCTGCAGGCGGTCGGCTGCCTCTCGCCGCGCGCGACTGAGGGCGCCCCCTTCCGTAGCGCGTGCCGACGTGAGGGAATGTTGCTCCTCACGGAGGGCGTCAACCGTGGTCGCGTCGTCCCCGATCTCGGCTAACCGGAGCTCCGCACGCGTACGCCAGGCCATGAGCTCCTCGAGCGTGTCACCGTACTTGGCGGTGAGCGAGCTCAGCCGCGACTGTCGATCCTGCACCGCACCCAACCGGATCGGGTCGGTCTCCAGCGACTCTGCGTACGAGCTGAGGTCAGCGGCCGCGTCGACCAGGGCGTACGACGCCGCCGCGAGCCGGTCGGCGATCGCCGCTAGCGCGTGGTCGTGGTCACGCTGGGAGTCCACGCTCTTGCGTGCACGAGCAACCAAAGCGAGGGCGTTTGTCTCGGAGCCGGCGTCGTCGTCGCCGCTCAGAGCCAGTCGCGCCTCGTCGGCGGCTCGTCTCAGCCCGTCGACGTGCCCGAGCCGTGACTCCTCCGCTATGAGCTCGACGTCTTCGCCCATCCGAGGCTCGACCGCCGCGATCTCGGTGAGGCCGAACCCCAGCATCTCCGACTCCAATAGCCGCTCCCGCGCCCTGTCAACGAGGTGGTCGAGCTCTGCTGAGACCTCCCCTAGACGATCGAAGATGACGGTGTACCGCTCATGCTGTGCCCGCACGCTGGCCCCGCCGTAGGCGTCGAGATACTCGCGCTGCATAGCGGTGGCCAACAGATGCTGTTGGTCTGCCTGCCCGTGGACGACGACGAGATCGCCCGCCAGGCTGGCAAGGAGCGCGGCGGGCACAGCGGCTCCGCCGGCGCTTGCCCGCGACCTTCCCTCGGCCGTCACCGTGCGAGCCAGAATCAGGCTCCCGTCGTCGACCTCCGAGCCCGCCTCTCGGGCCCTCTCTGCCACCACGGAGCCGGGTTCGACCCGTATCCGTCCCTCAACACGGGCTCGAGCGGATCCCTGCCGAACAGCTCCCGCGTCGGCGCGTGCACCGAGAAGGAGACCGAGGGCGGTCACCACCATCGTCTTGCCCGCGCCCGTCTCGCCGGTCACGACCGTGAGGCCGGGGCCGAACTCCAGGGCGGCGTCGTCGATGACGCCGAGCGACGTGATCGACAACTCCTCAAGCATCGCCGCGGACCCGGTCGCCGCGTGAGCCGTCGAGCCGTCTTTCGACGACGGTCAGGTCGGGGTGTGCCTCGTCATCGCGCCGGCGTTCAGCGGCGCCGCGCCAGCCGGTCACCGGAAGTCCGAACTTGGCAACGAGCCTGTCGGTGAACCGCGCCTGCTGGAGTCGGGCAAGGCGGATCGGATGGTGGCCCCGGCGAACCTCGACACGGGATCCAGGAGGCAGCTCGACCGTGCGACGACCGTCGCACCAGAGCACTCCGCCGAACTCACTGCCGGGTACGAGCTCGACCGCCAGCGTCGAGCCGGGCGAGGTGACCATCGGACGGGCGAACAACGCGTGTGCACTGATGGGCACGAGCAGGAGGGCGTCGACCTCGGGCCATACGACCGGACCGCCGGCGCTGAACGCGTATGCCGTCGAGCCGGTCGGTGTCGCGACCACCACTCCGTCACATCCCCACCGCGACAAGGGCCGGTCGTCGATCTCGACCACCACCTCGATCATGCGCTGACGGGCCGCCTTCTCGATGCTTGCGTCGTTCAGCGCCCATCCCTCTGCGAAGATCTCGCCGTTCAGGCTCACCGCTACATCGACCGTGAGCCGCTCCTCGACGACGTAGGCGGCTGCGATGATTGCCTCGACGGTCGACTCCAGGTCCTCCCATTCCGCCTCCGCCAGGAACCCGACGTGCCCCAAGTTGATCCCGAGCAGCGGTGTGCGCGCCATCCGGGTCAGCTCGGCGCCGCGGAGGATGGTCCCGTCCCCACCGATGACCACAGCCAGCTCGCAGCCTTCGGCACCGCCTCGTTTGCTGACAAGCTCTGCCCCCTCGATCGCGAGGGCGCCCGCTTCGGTGTCCAGTACCCGGACGGCGATGTCGTCGGCCATCAGCCGGCGGGCCACAGCACAGGCAACCTGCACCGCATCCGATCTTCCGGTATGCGCGATGAGCAGCACTGTGCGTCGGGTCGAGCCTGTCGTCGCTGTCACGCCCACCACCTTCTCACTGAGGGCCCGCGGAGACGACCCGGTCGAGCTCCTCGGGGTTGATGTTTGGGCCGCCGCTGCGGAGCCAGACGAAGTACTCGACGTTCCCCGCGGGTCCCGGAAGTGGGCTTGCGCAGACTCCGAGGACACCGAGCCCGTGCCGCCTCGCGGCGGTCACGACCGTCACCACCGCCGCCGCGCGCTGTTGCGGATCTCTGACGACGCCACCCGAGCCGAGCGCCTGACGTCCGACCTCGAACTGCGGCTTCACCATCAGGACGAAGTCGGCGTCGTCTTCCGCGACCGCGACAAGAGCCCCGAGCACGAGCCGGAGCGAGATGAAGGACAGGTCGGCGACCACCAGCCCCGGCGGGTAGGGCAACGCCTGGGCGGTCAGGTGACGGACGTTGGTGCGGTCGACGATGGTGACTCTCTCGTCCTGCTGTAAGGGCCAGGCAAGCTGGCCGTAGCCCACGTCGACGGCTGTCACACGCGCCGCGCCCCTGCGCAGGAGGACATCGGTGAATCCTCCGGTCGAGGCTCCGGCATCCATGGCGCTTCGTCCCTCGACTCGCAGGCCGCACGGTTGGAACCGCTCGAGCGCTCCGGCGAGCTTGTGGCCGCCCCTCGAGACGTAGTCCTGGCCGCCGGAGTCGTCAGTCACGACGAGGGCGGCGTCCGTTGTCACTGCGGTCGCCGGCTTGGCGGCCGGTGTTCCGTCGACACGTATCCTCCCCTGCGCGATCAGCTCGCTCGCGTGCTCGCGGCTGCGGGCGAGCCCTCGACGTACGAGCTCCGCGTCGAGGCGCAGCCGTCGCGACACGCGACCTCAGTGCTCAGGGGTCGGGGCACCCGGACCGTCGTCGAGGACTGCCGCCAGCCGTTGGTGGATGTCGCTGTAGATCTCCTCATGACCCGCGACGTCGGTGCCGTCGAGCACGGGCAGACGCCGCAGTGCCTCGTCGACACGGGCGTCGCCGGTGACGGCAGGCTCGGTTGGCTCGGTGGGCACGTCGGAGCTGGAACCATCGGTGGCGTGGCCGGCGCCGGGATACGCGCTCTGTAGGGCTGGCTCTTCGACGAGGCCGGTGGTTTCGGCGTCTTCGGCGGGAGGTGCCGGGAAAGCCTCGTGGCCGCCGTCGCCGTTCGCCTCGTCGCTCATGTGACCCCCTGGTGTCCGTCGACCTCGCAAGCCCCTCGATCTGGGCACCGGGCGCGCCCAGCCGTCTCACCAGGTCGAGTCGACCTTACCGAGTCGACCTTACCGAGGCGGGCTGCGCTCACCGAGGAGGCCTGAGCTCACCGAGGCGGGACGTGTCGATGTCGCGGCCAGGTTGTTCGTCTCGTGCGTGCCACGCCGTCGCTACGACGGTCCGTAGGCCGTCGTCGAAGTCCTCGCCCGCCTCCAGCACCGTGACGGTGTCACCCTGCATTGTCGCGACCCATCCTCGAAGCCTCCACTCAGCCCCCTCTTGCGACTCAGGGCAGGGGTGTGCCTGCAGCAGCCCTCCCATCGTCCAGGAGACGTAGTCCGGACGTTGTCCAGGCTCAGCACGGCAGAGGGCCGCCACGTCAGTGACGCCCGTCATCAACAGAAGCGAGTCGGCGCCGCAGGTCACGGCTCCCTCGATGTCGGTATCGAGCCGGTCTCCGACCACCAGTGGCCTGCCGGCAGAGATTCGGCGAACGGTCTCGTCGAAGAGCGGCCGGAAGGGCTTGCCCGCAACGACGTCAGGGCGCCGTCCGGCCGCTGCGGCAATCGCGTCGACGAGCGACCCGTTGCCCGGTGCGATGCCACGCCCTGTTGGAATTGTCGTGTCGAGGTTGGACGCCACCCAAGGCAGACCGGCCTGCACGGCGTAGGCACCTTCGGCGAGGTCCGACCATCCGACCGCGGAGTGGAAGCCTTGCACGACGGCTGCCGGGTCGTCGAGTGCCGAGTCGACCGGGCGGAGCCCCCGCTGTTGTAGCGCTTCGACCAACCCCTGGCCGCCCACCACCAGCACCCGCGAGCCGGCAGGTACGAGTGCGGCAACCTCTCGCGCCGCTGCCTGGGCGGAGGTGACCACGTCCGCCGGCTCGGCCGCGACACCGATCTCGTTGAGGTGGCGTGCCACCTCTGACGGTGGCCGGGCGGCGTTGTTGGTGACGAATGCGAGCGTCATGCCCTGACGGCGCACCTGTTCCAGCAGTGCCGGGACGCCGGTGACCGCTTCACCGCCGACGTACACCACGCCGTCGAGGTCCAGCATCGCGCTGTCGTAGGCGTCGATCAGCCGACGGGTGCTCGACTTGAGCCGTCGGGGTTGAGGGTTCACAGGTGACCGTCCTGGTAGTGCGGCGCGGCGCCGTACGATGCAGCGTGACTCAGCAGCATGACAGGTCTCGTGAGGCGCTGCGCCTGCTCCCGTTTCGGGGCATGCGCTACAACAGCGAGGTTGTCGGGGGCGTCGCGGCGGTCACGTCGCCGCCGTACGACGTGATGGACCGACCCATGATCGACGCGTTGCTTCAACAACATCCGTGCAACATCGTCCGGCTCATCCTGCCGCGGATGGTCAGCGACCCCATGTCTGGCGGAAACCCGTACGAGCTGGCTGCGAAAAGGTTGGAGCGCTGGCGCGCACGAGGTGTCCTGCTGACCGATGACGCCCCAGGGTTGTACGTCTACGAGTACGGCGACGCCACTCACGCGGTGTGCGGCCTGGTGGGCTCCGTCGAGCTGCGCCGGCCGGAGCAACGGGTGATCCTGCCCCATGAGGACGTCATCGCCGGCATCGTCGCGGACCGGCTGGCCATGATGACTGCCTCGCACGCCAACCTGGAGCCGATCCTCCTCGTCTACGACGGTGCGGGCGAGACGGCGCCCATCATCGACGCCGCTCGAGCGCGCGTCCCTCTCACGGACGTGCTCGCCCCGGACGGGACGTTCCATCGCCTCTGGGCAGTTACTGCTCCTGACGAGCTGGCCACCCTGACCGACGCGCTCGCTGCACATCAGGCGCTGATCGCGGACGGCCATCATCGCTACGCGACCTATCTTCAGCTTCACGAGCTGCTCGCTGCCGCTACGCCAGGGACGCCCTTCGGTCGTGGGGATCCCTCGGCGACCGGGCTGGCGCTGCTCATAGACCAGTCGCGGTGGCCTCTTCAGTTGAGCGCGATCCACCGGAGCGTCGCCGAGCTTGGCTTGTCGTCCCTGGTTGCACCTGACGGGTTCGAGATCTCGTCCGACGTCTCGTCGAGTACCGAGGCCGCACTCCCGTCGACGAAAGGGGCGCTCGTGCTCACCGACGGCCTCCGGCGGCGAACCATACGTCTCCGAACGCGGCCAACCGCCGGCTCCAGCGACGCTCAGCTGCTTCACGACGTCTTGTTGCCGTACTGGGCCGTGACCGACGACCGCGTCGGCTACCACCACACGGTGGAGCAGGCGCTTCGTACAGCACATCAGGATGGCGGGATAGCCGTCCTCCTGCACCCTGCAACGGTCAGGGAGGTGATGGCCGTGGCGCGAGAAGGGAAGATCATGCCGCGAAAGTCGACCTCCTTCGGGCCGAAGCCGCGGATGGGGCTGGTGATGCGAAGCTTCGACGACGAGCCTCCCGTCGAACCGCTCGGCGCTCCCTGACCATCGGGCGCCGCTCATGTCGGCAGCCGCCTCGTCGACTTGACCTCGATCTCGACCCGGCTCGCGGCTCCAGCGGGCCCGCGGAAGAACCGGCGCCGGACCGACCCGTGGACCTCGATCGGCTGCCCGGCCGACCACGTGCGGATCGACCGCTGGACACGGGCCGTCCAGGCCACACAGTCGAGGGTGTCGACCCGTTGCGCCGACCGGCTCAGGGCGTCGGTGTCCCGGTCGACGATGATCCTGGCCGTCATGATCGTGTCTCCGCTGGGAAGCTCGCGCTCCTCGGCGGCTGCCGCCACCCGTCCGCAGAGGATGACCTCGGTGCGGCACTTGCGGCCCGAACCCGGCACTTCGGTTGCAGATCTTGACGGCATGGCAGTTCCTCCCTCCAGCAGCAGCCTGCCGGGCGCTGCTGCCCGCCGGGAGGCGGAGTCGGTTTCTGTGCACAACCGAGCTGTCGACGGCAATGCTGTGGAGCAGGCGCATTGTGCGGGCGTGTGGCGGGTCCTCGTGTCGGCGGCTCAGATCTGCGTCACCCAGGTGAGTCGAGGTCGCCCTCGTCAACGGTGTCGACGACCACAAGGCCTTCGAGCTCCACCACCCGGGCTGCGGCGTCGGTGTAACCCTCGGCGTCGATGCCGGCCGCCCGTTCGAACCACTCGCGGGCTGCGTTCTCCTGACCATCCGCCAACAGCGCCTCGGCGTAGGCGTAGCGCAGGCGCGGCACCCAGGAATCCCGCGAGCGACTCCTCAGCTCGCGGCCTTCCAGGGTCCGGATGGCCGCCGCATAGTCGCCCTGGTCCCGTCGGGCGCCGGACTCGACGATCTTCAACTCGATCTGGCCGGACTCGTCCAAGTCCAGGACGGCCGCGTCCCTCGCCAGTGCGATGGCCCGATCCGGTCGTCCCAGAGCACGCTCGCAGTCAGCCATCATCGGCAGATACATCGGGTTGCCACTCATCCGACGGGCCGCCTTGAACTCCGACATAGCGTCCTTGAAGCGACCAGCCGCGTACGCGGCCTCACCGCACGCCTCCCGAACGATCGACACCCGAGCAGCCCTGGCTCGAGCCGCAAGGGTGTGCTGGTAGGCCGTGTCCGGATCGGAGTCCATCAGCCTGCCGGCCGCGACCAGATGGCGCGCCACGCGGATCGCGAGCTTCTCAGGCAAGGACTTCAGCTGGTTGCTCACGGCTCGCTCGACCTCTTGGCCGGTGATGTCCTCGGGGATGGGCGGTCCGTCGTACTCGGCCTGCACCGCCGTCCGCGCGGTCTCTGGAAGCTCGTCGCGACGCCATCGACCCGCCGTGCTCCGACTCCGGTCCGCCCCGCGGCTGTGAGACTGGCTCGGTCGTGCGGATGATTCTGGACGGGACTGTCGCGTGCCACGCCGGGGCGGCTCTCTGCCTGATGCGTTCGTGGCCATCGCGGCTCCTCGATCTCTCCATGTCCGGCTCCGCACGTGAAACAGGCTGAGGGTCACCACACCAGGGTGACCCTCAGCCAAAGAATGTCCGGCGACGTCCTACTCTCCCACACGCTCCCGCGTGCAGTACCATCGGCGCTGAAAGGCTTAACTTCCGGGTTCGAAATGGAGCCGGGTGTTTCCCCTTCGCCATGATCGCCGAAACACTATTGAGTTCAGTCGGCGGGAGTCGTTGCCCTAGGCAACGCTCGTACCGGACCCGACCGTATCTCAGGAACCGCACAGTGGACGCGAACATCAAGCAAGATGATGAGAGGAAGACAAGCCCTCGGCCTATTAGTACCGGTCGGCTCCGTGCATTACTGCCTTCTACCTCCGGCCTATCAACCCAGTGTTCTGCTGGGGGCCTTACCCGGTTACCCGGTGAGAAACCTCATCTCGAAGCGTGCTTCCCGCTTAGATGCTTTCAGCGGTTATCACTTCCGAACGTAGCTAACCAGCAGTGCTCCTGGCGGAACAACTGGCACACCAGAGGTTCGTCCATCCCGGTCCTCTCGTACTAGGGACAGCCCTTCTCAAGTTTCTTACGCGCGCGGCGGATAGGGACCGAACTGTCTCACGACGTTCTAAACCCAGCTCGCGTGCCGCTTTAATGGGCGAACAGCCCAACCCTTGGGACCTACTCCAGCCCCAGGATGCGACGAGCCGACATCGAGGTGCCAAACCATCCCGTCGATATGGACTCTTGGGGAAGATCAGCCTGTTATCCCCGGGGTACCTTTTA
>JBBRYJ010000020.1:0-19269 GCA_038237745.1 Propionibacteriales bacterium
CCCGTCCGCCAGGACACCAACCAGGAACACCAACGTGGAGACCACCGGCCAGCCCGGTCACACACCCATGCCCTCAACCCGGCAACGACTCCGCCACCGCCCCTTGAGCCTCAGCCATCAACGGACGGTGGATCCGGGCTTCGCCGTCCAACAGCTCGTAGCTGCTTCCCGGAGGATCGACGAGGTGCTCCATCGTGTAGTCCCCCGCCCGGGCGCTGGCGAGCTCTTGTCGCTGGCACACCACGGGTGTACCGGCCAAGAGTGCGTTGCCGCCGCAGTGGTCGAAGTGCAGGTGGCAGTTCACGACGATGTCGACCTGGTCAGGGGACACGCCCCGCGATGCCAGCGCTAGGTGGAGCGGTACGCGTTGCGGACGGTACCAAGACTCCGTCTCGGCGTCGCCCTCCCCCATACCGGTGTCCAGCAGTACGAGCCCGCGATCGTGTCGGACCAGGTAGCCGTAGACAGCCTCCACCCGTGGCTGCCCCGTGGCCGTCTCCTCCGCGGGTCGGACGAAGGTTCCGAGGAAGAGTCTCGCAACCGCGTCGGTCCGCATGACGGCAACCTACGCACCGGGTGCTCCGGTGTCAGGTCGAAGCGCCCAGCCGTTCAGCAATGTGCTCGACGTCCAAAGTCCCGTCAGCACCCTTCATGACGAGTTCGAACGGCGCCCTGCGACAGCGTCAGTGCGGAACCTTCAGATCGAGGAAGACGACTGCGGCGAGTCAGTCCGTGGCTTGTCACTCTCCAGGCGTCGTGGCCAGGCCGGCGGCCTGAGAGGCTGCCTCCCGAAGCGTGCGCTCCCGGACGGCGTGCTCGTCGGTGCGGGCGTCGTACGACCAGAAGCCCCGCAACAGGCTCGCGGTGATCGCTACGCCACCCACGCACAGCACACCGCCGCTGGCTATCGCCCCGCGAACACTCCAGACGTCGGCGACCAGGCCCGAGCGCACCTGTCCACCCATAGGCCCGAGACTGTAGGACAGCATCTCGATGCCGGCGAGTCTTCCTCGCATCGAGTCCGGGATCGTCTGGTTCCAGATGGTGGACCGGAAGATCCCGCTGACCATGTCGGCGGCGCCGGCGGCAACGAGCGCGAGCAGTGCCCACCAGACGTTGGGCGACACGCCGACGAGCCCGATCGAGCCACCCCAGACCACGGCGGAGATGACCACCGCTCGTCCGTGGTGATGCACCCGTGAGGTCCAACCCGACGTCGCGGTAACGAGGAGGCTACCGATGCTCTCAGCCGAGTACAGCAGTCCCAGCATCGCCGGCGCCTGAAACACCTGTGTGGCGAGCGCCGGGAACAGCACGATCGGCATGGCCATCAGCATCGCCACGATGTCCACTACGTAGGTTCCGAGGAGGTCTCGTCGCCCCACGGCGTACCGGAGCCCGTCGACGATGCCGGACAGGCTCGGTGGGTTCGACCTGTCGGTGGCGGGATACGGCCGCATGAGCGAGAAGAGGGCGGCGGCCACGGCGAGCCCAGTCACGTCGACCGCATAGCACCACCCCACGCCCGCGAACTGGATCAGCACGCCCCCGATCGTCGGCCCTACCAGCACGCTTGCGTCGCGTCCCAGAGACGAGACCGCGCTCGCCGCCGGAAGCAGGTCGTGCCGTACGGTCCGAGGCACGAGCGCCTCACGGGAGGGTCTTTGCAGGGACTGCGCGGCGGCCAGCAGGCCGCCGATCATGTAGATCAGCCACACCCTCGGACTCGCCACGACGGAGTTGGCGAGCAGGACGGTCGTCAGCACGACCTGGGCGACGCCGGTGGCCACGAGCAGCATGCGGCGGTCGGCGTGGTCGGCCAACGCACCGCCGTATAGGCCGAAGACGACGAGCGGCACCAGCTCGACGATGCCGAGGGCTCCGACCGCGAAGTTCGAGTGGGTGAGGTGGTACAGCTGGTAGGGGACGGCGACGTAGGACACCATGCCGCCCAGATAGAAGATTGTGCCGCCGTAGAACAACAGTCGGAAGTCGCGGGACTCCCGCAGCGGTGTGGTGTCGAGCCGCAGCCTCGACGCGCGCTCTCGCCAGCTCACCGCGCCAGGGTCGCAGAGCAAGACCGGCTCCGCCAGCAGTTAAGGGCGAGCGCGCACGCACCAGGCCGAGGCGGCGACCTCGAACGGGGCGGACGGTAAAAGTTCCGCGCATCGGACCCGCAGGACATCGCGCCCAGCCTGGTCCAGTTCGTTGACGTAGGCACCGGCCGGCCCGACGCCCAGCGTGAACGGCTCCCACCAGTCGGCGAACGTCGCGAACCCCACGGTGACCGTTAAAGTCGTCGACTCGATGTGCGTCATACTGGCCGCTTCGCACAGCTCCGCTAGGTGACCCTCTCGAGTGCCGGCGAGACGGGCTTCGCCGCTTGACGCCGGATCGATGTCGTTCACGGCCCGCCAGAACGTACTGAGAGGACCGCTGCCTCCGGCGTGGTCCCACACGGCAGCGGCAACCCGGCCCCCCGGACGGGTGACCCGAGCCATCTCCGCCAGTCCTTCGACCGGATCGCTCATGAAGTGCACGACGAGCTGAGCCAGGGCAAAGTCGAAGGAGTGGTCGGGAAACGGGAGGTGCTCGGCGGCGCAGGAATGCACTTCGACGTCCGTGAATCGTGCACGCACCGCCGAGACGAACGAGGGGGACGGATCTATCGCCGCGACGCAGTCCGCGCCCAGACGTGACACGAGTTCGGCAGTCAGTGCTCCCGGCCCGCACCCGACGTCCAGCGCGCGACTACCGGCCCGAACATCGACGAGATCTGCGAAATGGACGGCTAAGGGCTCTGAGAACCGACCCATGAACCGGGTGTAGGCATCGGGTGCGACGTCGAAGGTCACCAAGGGAATATATGCGAGAAGGCCGAACACATCTGGCTCGCAAGGTGCCGCACCTGCCCTCGAGACCTTCGACAGCCCCGCCCTGAACCTCCGCCCGAGCAAGGGAGCCCAGTCAGCGCATCCGGCGAATTGCTTCCTCGATCCGGCGCACCCAGCCCCTTGCCTCATCAGAGCCGAGGGAAGTGTCGGCCAGAGACAGGATCGCCTGCGAAGAGGCGGCGGGTAGCGCCTCAACGAGATGCGCAGCTTGCCCGAAAGCGGAGATGGTCTCGTCCCAAAGCGCCGGATCGACAGATGAGACCAGGAGCCAGGCCAGATCGCCGACGCCCGGTCCGACCCCGACGTCCTCCCAGTCGAGCAGCGCTACCTCTCCCGAAGCACTGGTCCTGAGGTTGAGCAGGGAAGCGTCTCCGTGCACGAGCGTTGCTGGGCCAGCCGTCGCTGCGAGCCTCTCGACAACGGGGATGCGGCCGACCAGTCGCTCACCGAGATCTCGCAGTGGTGTTGTGCACTCCGGTCTGATGCTGATGGCCGGCCAGGTGCCGTCGAAGTAGCTGCCGACAACGTCAGCAGCCTCGCCGGGCTTGCGTAGCCAAGGCCACCGAGTGCACGCAATGCCTTGCCACCTGTCGTGCATGCCCGCCAGTACCCGGGCCGCTTCCGTTGGCTTGGCCCCTGGCCGCCAGTCGGAAAGGTCCTCGAGCCAGAGAAGGGTCGCCCCTGCGTCATCTTCCGCTTTCAGGCATTCAGGGACACGGACTCCGATCACCGGAGCAATCTCACGATAGAACCGAACCTCGGCGACGAACATCTGCAGTACGTCCGGTATGGAACCCGGGTCCGGACGCTCCCGTCGCTTCACGAACGGCTTCGTGGAATCTGAGCTCACCGGCATCCACGCGTGAAAGTGCTGCGGGTCATCGAGCTCCTCTCCCTGGACGGCGTGAAAGCACGTGCCGGCCGGCCTCGACCACGATACCGACGGCGCACCCTGTGACTGAAGACCCGCCGTACTTCGGAGTGCGACCTCGCCGGCCGACCCCCGGGATGGGGGTTCTCGACCAGCCAGCGCACGCTGGCAATTGGCCCCTATACCCCCTCCGGGTACTATGGACTCAGCTCGGTACGTCCATGAATCGCGGAGGAACGGCAAATGGAAAACAAGGCTCCCGGTTATGTCCCCCACAAGGCGGCTCTCTTGAAGCGCCTACGCCGTGTCGAGGGCCAGGTCCGGGGAATCGAGCGCATGGTCGACTCCGACACCTACTGCATCGACGTCCTGACTCAGGTTTCCGCCGCAACACGGGCGCTGGAGTCGGTCGCGTTGCTGCTGGTCGAGGAGCATCTCGGCCACTGCATCGCCGATGCGATCCAGGCTGGCGGCGATGAGGCAGACGCAAAGGTCAAGGAAGCCTCAGCCGCCATCGCCCGCCTCGTTCGGTCTTGATCCGACTCTTCTGCAAAGGGGAAACGCGCATGAGCACAGCGACCACCTACCTCGTCGAGGGAATGACGTGCGGGCACTGTGTCGCGGCGGTATCCGGCGGGCTGCGGGAGATCCCCGGAGTCGACGAAGTCAGCATCGAGCTCGTTGCGGAGGGAACGTCACGCGTCCGGGTCGCCAGCAACGACGCGTTGTCGGAGTCGTCGGTGTCTGCGGCGATCGACGAGGCCGGCGGCTACCGGTTGGTGGGTGTCGCCGCCTAGATCGTCCAGCCGTGCCTGTCCGCAGGATCAGTCGACCAGTTCGAGGGGCCTCAGCAACGTGACCACAATTCCCGACCGAAGCGTCGTTGCCGACCGCACAGTCGACTTGACCATCGGCGGGATGACGTGCGCGTCATGTGCCGCCCGGGTCGAGAAGAGGCTCAACAAGATGGATGGGGTGTCCGCCACCGTCAACTACGCCACGGAGAAGGCGTCGGTGTCGTTCCCCGCCTCGGTGACTCCGAAGCAGCTGGTGGAGGCCGTCGAGGCCACGGGCTACACAGCTCTACTACCACCCCTTCCGGAAGACGGCGCAGCGGGGGTCGAGCAGGACTCGCACGAAGTCGCGGCTCTGCGCCAGCGCCTTCTGATCTCGACCATGCTGGCACTGCCGGTCGTGGTGCTGGCCATGGTGCCTGCCTGGCAGTTCGACTACTGGCAGTGGCTGTCCTTGACGATGGCAACGCCCGTCGTGGTGTGGGGGGCCCTACCGTTTCACCGTGCCGCCTGGGCCAACGCGCGGCACCTGGCGGCCACCATGGACACGCTGATCTCTCTGGGCGTCAGCGCGGCATACCTGTGGTCACTATGGGCCTTGTTCCTCGGCGATGCCGGCAAGGCGGGCATGCGCATGCAGTTTCAGCTGCTGGCACGTGGGTCGGGATCCAACGACATCTACCTCGAGGTGGCCTCGGCCGTCACCGTCTTCCTTCTGTCTGGTCGCTATCTGGAGGCGCGGGCCAAGACCCGGTCCGGGTCGGCCCTCCGCGCCCTGTTGGCGATGGGTGCGAAGGATGTCGCCATCCTTTTCGACTCGCCGGGTGGCCTGGTCGAGACGAGGATCCCGATCGGTCGGCTCAGCGTCGGCGACCGGTTCGTGGTGAGGCCCGGGGAGAAGATCGCCACCGATGGAGTGGTCGTGGAGGGAAGCTCCGCCATCGACGCCTCGATGCTCACGGGTGAGTCCGTTCCGGTCGAGGTCGCGGTAGGAGACAGCGTCGTGGGAGCGACCGTGAATGCCGGCGGGCGCCTGGTCGTACGGGCAGCCCGAGTCGGCAACGAGACCCAGCTCGCCCAGATGGCGCGGCTCGTGGAGCAGGCGCAGAGCGGCAAAGCCACGGTGCAACGGCTGGCCGACCGGGTCTCGGCGAAGTTCGTCCCCGGCGTCATCGCACTGGCCGGGCTCACTATCCTCGGGTGGCTCAGCACCGGCCACGGCCTCGCTGAGGGTTTCACTGCTTCCGTCGCCGTCTTGATCATCGCCTGCCCGTGCGCCCTGGGACTGGCCACCCCGACCGCCCTTCTCGTCGGCACCGGACGCGGGGCGCAGCTCGGCATCCTCATCAAGGGACCGCAGGTCCTCGAGTCGACCCGGCTGGTGGACACCGTGGTGATGGACAAGACCGGGACCGTCACGACCGGGAGGATGACTCTGGTCGGCGTCCGACCGGTTGGCGGTGTGTCGGTTGACCGGCTGCTGCTTCTCGGCGCTTCGGTCGAGAACGCATCGGAGCACCCCCTGGCCAGAGCCGTGGTCGAAGGTGCCACCGCCCGCCTCGACCGGAGACTCTCCGAGGTCACGAGGTTCACCAACGCCGCGGGCCTAGGCGTTTCCGGAGTCGTGCAGGGTCACGCAGTCGTCGCCGGTAGGCGTCGCTGGCTCGCCGACAGGTGGGGACTTCAGGCACCTCCGGAACTGGCGGCCTTCGCCGACGAGGCAGAGGCCGCTGGCCGAACGACTGTCTGGATTGGCTGGGAAGGCACCCTGACCGGAGTGCTCGTTGTCGGCGACACGATCAAGCCCACCTCAGCGGCCGCTGTCGGCGAGCTTCGAAGGCTAGGTCTGCGCCCGATACTTCTAACCGGCGACAACCGCCGCGCCGCCGAGGCGATCGGCGCCGAGCTCGGGGTCGACGAGGTTATCGCCCAAGTCCTGCCTCAGGAGAAGGTCGCCGTGGTGGAGAGACTTCAGCAGCAGGGCCGGGTCGTGGCGATGGTGGGCGACGGGGTCAACGACGCCGGTGCGCTGGCGCAAGCCGACCTCGGCATAGCCATGGGCACGGGAAGCGATGTGGCGATCGAGGCTAGCGACCTCACCCTTGTTCGGGGCGACCTGATGGTGGTGGCCGACGCGATCCGCCTCTCGAGGGCCACCTTGTCCACGATCAAGGGGAACCTCGTCTGGGCCTTCGGCTACAACGTCGCCGCCCTGCCCTTGGCAGCCCTGGGCTTCCTCAACCCTCTCATCGCAGGCGGCGCCATGGCTCTCAGCTCGGTGTTCGTGGTGTCGAACAGCCTGCGGTTGCGCCGGTTCACTGCCATTGCCGACCAATCGGCAGCGAGCAGGCAGGCAAGGCGGGCTTGATGCCGGCCAGGGACACCGAGACAGTACGCCGGAGGCCAGCGCGGCGACAGGTCCGTCACGCCACGGTGGGACGGTACGGACGTTCTCGCCAGCGGGCTTGGCTCCACTGAGGCGGACTCACGGGGCCAGCGATCTCTACTGCTGGGCGCTGACGGCGGCCACGGCCTGGTCGACCAGCCCCTGGAAGCTGGTCGGCACTAGCGTCTGGCTCTCGCTGAGCTGAGCTCCGTCGAGCACCGCAGTCGGAGTGCCGTTGACTCCGTCTTTGCTGGATTGGTCGGTGGCGTTGGCGACCCAGCCTCGGTAGGTGCCATTGGTGATACAGCGTTGAACGGTCGATGGCTGTGCGCCCGCTTGTGCTGCGAGGTCGGCGAGCTGGGAGTCGGGCAGCCCGTCGCCGCCCTCGGCCGGCTGGTTCGCGTACAGCAGGTCGTGGAACTTTCCGGCCGCCTTGGCGCCGGAGCTGTCGACGACGCAGCCGAGCGCGTTCGCTGCCCTGGTGGAGTACTCGGTCCCGTTCGACAACCTGTCGAGGAACGAGATCGGGCGATACTCCACCTGCACAGTCCCCGCGCCGACCTGCTGGGCAAGGAACGTCGCGTTGCCCTTCTCGAACTGCCCGCAGACCGGACACATGAAGTCTTCGTACATGACCAGGCGGACCGGCGCGGTCGAGTCGCCACGGAGGAAGCCCTGTGAGCCGACCAGGTTGGCCGGAACTGCAGCGTCAGAGTTTCCACTCGTGTCTCGCCGTGACTGGGCGAAGACGGCAGCACCGATGATCACAGCCACCACGGCGGCGACCGCAGCGCCGACCAGAACCCGTCGGCGACGCTCCGCTTCTGCCTGTTGACGTCGCATCGCCGCAACTTTTGCGGCAGCGGCGGTCCGCTGTTCCTTCTTGCGCGACGACGGCTTGTTGCTCACCCCACCATCTCCTCTGTCTGGTCGAGATCCGACGTCGAGAACGCCACCGCGTCCAACGCCAGCCGGGTCCTGGGCCACACCACCAGCGCCGCCGAGGCGAGCGCGAGTCCGATGTCACGGGCGATGTCCCATGGGTACTTCTGGGCGGCGTCGGTGACGGTCGTCCCCCCGCCGCCGAAGCAGCCGCACTCGATCTGGGTGCCCCGCGCCCACGCCGCCGAGATGCCGAAGATGAACGCTACCTGCATCAGCGCCGAAACACTCGCCGAGACCCTCGTGACGAGCCCCACCACCAGCAGAGACCCGACGACGATCTCCACCACCGGCAGTGCATGCCCCACCGTGGGCACCACTGACTCGGGTAGCAAACGGTAGGCGCGTACAGCCCGCACCCCCTCAGCCGGGTCCGGCAGCTTCAGCCAGCCGGCCACGATCCACACCCCGCCGACCACGACACGTGCGATGAGACCAAGCACTGGCCACCATCGTCGCTCACTCGCCACCCGCCCAGTGTCCCGTACAAGACCTCCCCACCAAACGGGCGGGGACCCCGTCACGTTCCTGCACGACTTCCGGGGTTTGCCTCTCCTCCTCGGCTGCTCACTGTCTGAGATGGCGGAGTCTGTGACAAGGGCACCGTTCCTGGTCAGCCCTCAGCCGGATCGGTGAACGCTCTGGACAGATGTGACTATCAACGCGGAAGCGTGCACGTGAGTCTGAAGAGGCGTCGGGGTGCGCGACAGTGCGACCGCGATACCAACAGTAGCGGCCATCAGGCAGACTTCGGCGCCGGCGACGCGTGCGAAGACCCGCCAGGTGCGGACAGAGTCAGTGGCATTGACGAGGTCAGGGATGGTGCGCTGGCGGTGCGCAAACCCAAAGGCCGCGAGGCCTCCGATGGCGACAACCTTCACGACCACCAGTTGCCCGTACCCGGTGCTGAACGGAGCCCTGACTGTGGCAAGCCGAATCGCCGCATTCAGCAGGCCGGTGGCCAGCACCGCGCCAAAGCACCATCCGGCGATCGAAGAGAACATCGGCAGGACGTCACGCAACACTCCGGGGCGTGACACGGTGATCCAGGTCAGGCCCACCAGGCCCCCCACCCAGACTGAGACCGCCCCGACGTGAATTATAAGACTGACGACGGCGACACTCTCGTCCGCCGAAGTCGCGGCATGACCTGTCAACACAGGGGGGAGCAGGGCGGCCACGCCGAAGGCGAGCAGAGCCTGCCAGCGCCGACCGAAATCAGCGAGGGTCAGGACAGCAACGACAAGGACTAGAACGACCTGTACCGCTGCCGTTCGGCCTAGCGTGGTACCAGTCAGAAAGCTGCTCACCTCCTGCAAGGTCAACTGGTCGACCGGATGGGCGAAGACGTCCGAGGCGGTCAAAGCGAACTGTGCAAGCAGCAGCACTGCCCACGCTGCGGCGACCCGGCGGACGCCTGTTATGAGGCCCGTACGTTCACCTCCCAGCTCAGCTCGTCGGGCGAGCAAAACCGCTGTCGTGCATAGTCCCACCACAGAGATACCGGCAACGTCGACGAAGAGCTTCACGATCGACAAACCCCAACCGGTCAGCCAACCCGGATCGGGGATCCCCGGTGGTGAAGCCTCCGGAGCACCCCCGCCCGCACGTAGGCACACGACGAGCACCACAGTCGCCAGAAGAGCGACCAGAGCCGATCCTCGCCACCCCCACAGCCGCGCGAGCACGTCAGCCCGTCTTCTCTCCCGAGTCGTTCGACCCTCCCTCGCCGGTGGCCTTCCCAGAACCGCTAATGGCCGGTTCAGACCCACCTCGTGCGAATACGAGACCCGCGACGAACAAGAGCACCAGCCCAACGATGATGAGGCGGAAGTACCACGTCGCTACGAACGGCTGAGCCTCCGGCGATGTAGAGGCGGCCGAAGACCCACCTTCGCCGGCCGGTACCGGCGTCGCGACAGAGGGGCTCGCAGAAGACTGTCCTGCCACTGCGAAGGACACGCTCCCGATGACTGGGTGACTATCCCCGGATACAACCCGGAACGACATCGTGTACTCACCGTCAGGGCCATTCGGGTCGATCCGCTGAGTCACCGTCGCGTCGAGCACGTCAGCGTCCCCAACCGCCAGGTTCATTCCGTCCGGTGCGATCACCGATACATAGGCGGGCACGGCGACGTTCTCGTCGAACGTGAACGACACCTCAGCGGGCAGCTTCGCGAGCGTGTTGCCGCTACTAGGGTTTGACCCGACCAGCACCGCGTGAGCCTGGGCCGAGCTGGGATGAGCGGCCCACAGGACCAACACCAAGAACGCGAGCACCCACCTGTGAACGGATGACGATCGAGGGCAGGTTCTCACCAAATCATTGTCCCTACGCGGCGATGATTTAGCCGCGGAACCACCGGATCCGCGGCATCGCCTGGTCGGAACTCAGCCGATCTCCCGATCTCAACGGCCGGTCATATGCTCCCGGCGCATCGACGCGAGGAGACCCGCTGCCGCTGCCAGGCCGATGACGACGCCAAGGCCACCCAGCACTCGCGCCACTGTGTCGGAGGAGTCCGCCGCATCGGAGTTCGAACCAGCCGACGTGGCTTCGAGTGAAGAAGTGCTTGTGGTCTGGGTCGATCCGGAGTCGTCGCCTGTCGCTGCCCCGAGGTCCAGGCTGGGGGCAGGATGCTCCGGCTCGGCCTTGCCCGGCCGCTGAATCTGGTTCCAGTTCACCGTGTGACCGTCGGATTACGACTGGACCGCCGGGAATGCGAGCGTTTCGGCGTCATCCGGGAACGGGCCTACCGACAGGGCGAAGTTGTCGTACTCTCCGGGCGCAATCTCCGTCTTGCCGGTTGCCGTCCAGGTCACCCGACTGACGGCCTAGGTGAGATTGAAGTCTCCTACCCTCACCGGCGTCGGTATCGAGGGAATCCTGGCTCCGGCCAAGCTTGCTCGCGGGGATGCCTCCTGGACCAACCGCCTCTACACCTGCACGTATCGACTACCTCAGAACGGAAGGCTCGTACTGTCGGTGAAGGACTCGCAAGACGTCGAGTCCGGGTCGACCTACTTCGACCGGTCGCGACGAGACCTGCCGCATACGAAACCGCTTCAGGGCCTCATCTCCCTCGGTCTGCCCTCCTACGAAGCGCAACAAGGCATCGTGGCCTTCCTCAAAGATGGCAAGACGCTCACCGTCGACGCCAGCCGTCTGTCGCCTGAGGTCGGCGGCCACCAGTCACGCGAGGACGTGGCATACGCGGTCGCCGCTGAGGTAGTGGCCTGCTGGAGCGAGTGAGACCGGGCACTTCCGGACACGTAGATGCCAACGTGCGCGGACGTCACCAACTGGGCGGCTCACTGGTCGCAGCCAGATCGTCACCCCCACGTAAGGTCGATTCACCCCTCTGCGGTCTGAACCGGCCTAACATCGGAGCACCTAGGAGGTAGCCGTGTTCGACTCGATGCACATGCACATGCCAGTGGTGATCGCCATCTTCGCCGTGCTGTTGCTCATCATCCTGGCCGGTCTTTTCGTGGCGGTTCGCGTCATAGGCCAGCGCGTCGTCGAAGACGAGAGGCACAGCCCGAGCGATAGGCACCCCGACAGCCGCCTCTGAAGGTTGAGCCGACGTCTCCGCCGCCCGCAGTCACTGCACCGTGCGGCCGGCCACTTCCCGACCGGCTGACAGGCCGGGGACTCTGCACCCCCGTTCGCCCGGATAGGTTCGACCGATCGACCTCGAACCGGTGGTTGGAGCGAGCGGGGAGGACCGACATGAGTGCCACTGACGACTATCTGCGCTTCGAACGCGTTACCTCCGTCGAGGACACAGAGCGTGGGGTGCTAGCAGAGCTGCACGGCGAGCAGCTCACTCTCGACCTGGTCAATGCCGACTTGGTGCGGATCAAGATCAGCCGCGGTCGAGTCTTCGACGATGTGCCGACGTTCGCGCTCTGCGTTGATCCATTGTCAGACCACGTCGCTTTCACTGTCGAGCGGACCGCGGACGCAGTACGGCTGCGGACCGCGGCCATGGTGGTCTCGCTCTGGCTGGACCCGTTCCGAGTGGACGTACATCGCCTGGACGGCAGCCCCGTGGTGGAGACGGCGCAGGACGCGGACGGCCGGTACTGGGCTTACGCGACCCTGAACGACGCATTCACTGTTCGTCGCCGATGCCGCCAGGAGGATGCGATCTTCGGTCTCGGAGAGAAGACCGGACGCCACAACCGCAAGGGACGCGACTTCACGTTGTGGAACACCGATGTCCTCGATCCCGAGGCCACCCGCCCGTTCACCGCAGGGAAGTCGGCGGACGACCCCCGCTCGGACCGGACCTCCTCGCAGTTCGACCCCTACTACGCGTCGATCCCGTTCTTCTACCACCAGACGTATCCCGATGGGACGATGGCTGCGTCGTTCCTGGACAACGGCTACCGGGGTCATTACGACTTCTCCCAGCCCGACGAGTACCGCGTCCACTTCTCAGGCGGCCAGTACACCGAGTACGTCTTCGGCGGACCGGGCATGCCGGAGATTCTCGAGACGTACACCTGGCTGACTGGGCGCACGGCGCCACCGCCCATCTGGGCGTTGGGCTACCACCAGTGCCGCTGGTTCCACTACACGCAGGACGCGGTCGAACAGCTCGCCCAACGTCACCGCGACGAGGACATCCCGTGCGACAGCCTCTGGCTGGATATCGACTACATGGACGGCTACCGCGTCTTCACCTGGGACTCTGCTGCCTTCCCGGATGTCACCGGAATGCTCGAACGATTGGCCGGCAAGGGGTTCCGCGTCATCACCATCGTCGACCCTGGGGTGAAGCATGACCCGGGGTACTGGGTCTTCGACCAGGCGGTGGCGCGAGATGTGCTGTGCAAGACCGAGGGCGGCGACATCTACATCGGGAAGGTGTGGCCGGGCAACACCGCCTTCCCTGACTTCGTCACCGAGGAGGCCCGCATCTGGTGGGGCGAGCTCAACGCCGCGCACGTGCGGTCAGGAGTGGCCGGTATCTGGAACGACATGAACGAACCGGCCACCGGGGCCATCCTTGCGGAGGGCATGCGCTTCGGAAAGGGCCAGTACTCGCATCAGCGGTATCACAACCAGTACGCCCTGCTCATGGCGATGGGCACCACCGCCGGTCTTCGTGAGGCCATGCCGGACCAGCGAACATTCGTGCTGTCTCGTGCCGGGTTCGCGGGCATCCAGCGGTATGCCGCGAACTGGCTAGGCGACAACCTGTCCCGCTGGGACCACCTATGGCTGAGCATGCCGATGGCAATGGGGTTCGGCGTCTCCGGACAGGCGTTCGTCGGCGCCGACATCGGCGGCTTCCACGGCGGTTCGAACGCCGAGCTCTTCTTGCGCTGGATGCAGTACGGCACGCTCACGCCCTTCTGCCGCAACCACTCCGAGGTGGGTAACGTCGACCAGTACGCCTGGGCCTGGGGCGATGTCGTCCAGGACCTCGTGCGGGAGGCGATCCGGCTGCGGTACCGGCTGCTTCCCTACCTCTACGCCACCTTCCTCCGGGCATCCGAGACAGGCGCCCCCGTGCAGCGACCACTCGTCTTCGACTACCAGTACGACCCCACAGTGCGCGATATCGATGACGAGTACCTGCTCGGACCAGACCTGCTTGTTGCACCGGTGCTCGACGCCGGCGTGACGGCCCGTCAGGTCTACCTACCCGAAGGCAGGTGGTACGACTGGCACACCGGGGCGACGGAGGACGGCAACCGCTTCATCGTCGCCCCGACTCCGATGGACCACATCCCCATCTATGCCCGTGGCGGCTCGGTGATCCCGACCTGGCCGGACGCCCCCGCCTCGACGGCGGGATACCATCCGGATGCGATCGAGCTGCACCTCTTCGTGCCGGGAGCCGACGGCACCCATCGCTCGATCCTCCAGGAAGACGACGGCTTGACCCTAGCGGCCACGACCGGCGGCCGGTACCGGACGTCGTTCGACGTGACGCGCACCGGCGACCGGGTGACTATGCATGCCGAGGTGGAGGGCCACGGATACCCGGAGTTCGCTCGAGAGGATTTCCGACTAGTGGTACATGGAGCAGCGCCGCCTGAGATGCGGCTCGGCGGCGAACGACTGGCGACGAGCGGCCGACATGTGGTCATCCCGAACGCAGGCAGCGGCTTCACCCTCGAGTTCGACCTCTAGCGCCGGCCGTGCGTAGAGCCGCACAGTCGCTGACCGCGGCTCAACCACCGACGTGGATGCCTGGGCGCAGTGCCGGGTCCGGCTCCGCCTCTCGGAGCACCTCGCGAGTGACCGGTGCCGTGTCGCCTCGGCCGAGCAGGAGGTACTCGAACACGTGCACGAGTGGGCTGCCCTCCGCCCAGTCGAAGTAGCACTGCGGACGTAGCGCGGTGGTGTCGCGCAGGTGCAGGAGGATCGCCGCCAGGGCGTTGGGGACCACGGGGCTCTCCACCCGCAGCACCCGGTGTCCCTCGACGTCGATGCCCCGGACATGCAACTCGGTCGCGAAGTCGGAGGGGTCGGAGACGTCGACCTCGAGGAAGATGACGGAGGCGGAGTCGGGGATAGGGTTCACCGCGCGCTGTTCGCGTTCCTTGTCGCGGTACTCTGCGCCGTCGCCGGCTTGACGCTGGTTGGCGACGATATGCAGCTCCTCGCCGTGTGCCGCGCTGTCGACGATGCCCTGCGCGACTTCGTCGAATTCGACCAGGTCTGCCCGCAGCTCGGTGCTTCGTGACACGCGGGACACCAGGGACACCACAAGGATCGCGGCGATGAACGCCGCGGAGATCACGATGCCGTCGGGCTTCTCGATGACATTCGCCACCAGGGCGAAGGCGAATACCAATGTCACCACACCGAAACCGACCGCAGCCCGAGGCCTACCTGCCGTGCGGGACGCCAGCGTGACCGCGACCGCCGCCGAGACCATCATCACGAGGAGGCCGGTGGCGTAGGCGCCTGCCTGAGCGTTGACGTCGGCCTTGAAGATGATGGTGATGAGGATGGCGATGGCCGTGTAGACCAACACGACGGGTCGCACCGCGCGGCCCCACTCAGGGGTCATTCCGTATCCCGGGAGATAGCGCGGAACGATGTTGATGAGGCCCGCCATGGCGGAAGCCCCCGCGAACCACAGGATCAGGATCGAGCTGATGTCATAGACGGTCCCGAACCCGTCTCCCAGGTACTCGTGGGCGAGGTAGGCCAGGGCGCGACCGTTGGCGTTGCCCCCCGTCTTGAACTCCTGCGCCGGGATCAGCACTGTGGTGACGAACGTGGTGGACAGCAGGTAGACGCTCATGACCAGGGAAGCAACGGTCAGCAGCTTCCGGGTGTTGGCGACTCTGTGCTTCAGACGTTCCTCCTCGGAGTCACCGGACGCCTCGACCAGGGGCATCATGCTCACTCCGGTCTCGAACCCTGAAAGCCCCAGAACCAGAAGCGGGAACGCCAGCACACTCGTGCTCAGAAGCGAGCCTAAGCCGCCGTTGGCAGCCAACGCATCAAGCCAACCGTTGAGCACACCTGCGTCGGAGACCACGTGGACGAGGCCGACGGCGACGACGACCGCGTTGAGAAGGAGGAAGAGAGTGACCAGCGGGATGGCGATGGTGACCGCCTCGCTAAAGCCGGCGAGGAACACGGCACCGAGCACGGCAAGCAAGCCAACAGTGAGCAGGACCTCCTGGTGCCGCAGGATGTCCGGCGCGAACGGGTTCTCGACGAAGTGTGCGGTGGCGTCGGCGGCCGAGAGCGTGATCGTGATGATCCACGAGGTGGCGACGAACCCGAGCAGAAACAGGACGAACAGCTTGCCGCGCCAGAAGGGAAGCAGATGTTCCAGCATGGCCACAGACCCTTGCCCGTGCGGGCTCTCGTCGGCCACCCGGCGATACATCGGAAGCATGCCCCCAAGGGTCAAGAGCACTATCAGCAGCGTCGCCAACGGCGAGAGTGCTCCGGCTGCCAGGGCGGCGATCCCAGGTAGGTAGCTCAAACTCGAGAAGTAGTCGACCCCGGTCAGGCACATCACCTTCCACCAGGCGTGCTGGTCGTCCGCCGACTCTCGCGCCCCCGGGCCGTGGACGACCCGAACCTGATGTGCGAGCAGCCACCTGGCGAGGGGGCCGGAGCCCGAGCCCTCGCTCTTTGCGGCGCTGGACTGTCCCGTCGCTTCACTCATCTAGACAGACTCCTCCGAGCTCAGCGTCGAGGGCTTTGTCGGGCGCCCCCGATACAACGTACCCAGGAGGCAACGGGTCGCTCAGCCCGACCTCCAAGGCATCCCACCACCGCGGAGAGGTGTGAGAACGCTCAGACCCGATGGGTGGTGGTGGTCACGCGGCTGTCCAGCCGCTGAACCGGGCGATGTCCAATGCCAGTACCGGGCCGTGCGGCGGTTGTCTTGCGTACTGGGCATATTTGCCCGCAAGCGCTGTGCGGGCCGTCGCCACCTCGGCGAGGTCGTCGACTACGCGACCAGAGCCGTCCAGCCTCACCCACCACAGCCGGGACCAGTCGTCCTCGTACTCGTCGATGAGCAGGCAGGCTTGCCGGGTGGCTTCGATGTTCACGATCCGGCGCAGGCGTCGGCTCTTCTTGGGCTTGTCGTCTACGCAGCTGTATGCCACGTCGCCCACGAGCGAGAAGCACACCGGTACGACGTGGGGAGCGCCGTTGGAGCCGACCGTCGCCAGGTGCCCGACACGGGCCGAGGACACCAGCCGGCGCATCGTCAGGTCATCCACTCTTGCCACGATAGGGGCTCTCGACAAGGCTGGTCGCTCCCCATGACCTGACCTGAGGAGCTGACGTGGAGATAGGGATCGGACTGCCTAACCCTGTGAGCGGCATGCCGGGAACGCGGCTTACCGAGTGGGCCAGCCGTGCCGAGGAGCGGGGTTTCTCTGCCCTGGCCACCATCGACCGCGTCGCCTACCCGAGCTATAACTCGCTTACAACGCTTGCGGCAGCTGCCGGAGCGACGAAGCGCATCGGCCTCGTCATCAACATTCTGCTGGCGCCGGTGTACCCGGACGTTCTGCTGGCCAAGAGCACGGCGAGCCTCGACCAGATCTCAGGTGGCAGGCTCACCCTTGGCCTGGCTCCCGGCGGTCGTCTCGACGACTTCGTGGCCGCGGAGGGCGACTTCCACGTGAGAGGTCGTACCTTTGACGCGACGCTGGAGACCTTGCACAAGGCCTGGCGCGAGGCAGGGCGCGACGGAGAGCCCCGGCTGGCTGTGCTCGCCTACTACTCCCTGGGCGAGGATGCGGAGGACGACTCACGCGCGCATCTACGACTACTACGGCTTCCTCGGCGGCGACGCCGCGATGATTGCCGACAACGCCTTGCGAACGGAGTCTGCGGTGGCCGATGCGGTCAGGGCCTTTGCGGACGTCGGGATCACCGAGCTGTTCTTCGACCCCACCACGGCGTCCCTCGACCAGGTCGACAAGCTGGCCGACGTCGTCTTGTGATGGCTGGAGCGCACGCCGCACCCGGCTGTATCACTCACCGGCAAGACTGTCGGCGGTCTCGGGCAGGGTGACAGTGATCTCGTGGGGGCGTCGCGCCCCTGCGACCACATCTCAGGAGGCAGCCGTGGAGTGCAGGATCGAGCTCATCTTCGTTCCGGTGACCGACGTCGACAGAGCCATCGAGTTCTATGTCGACAGGCTCGGGTTCCATCTCGACATGCAGGCCCGGGTGGACGAGAACACCCGGTTCGTGCAGGTCACTCCCCCTACGTCCGCGTGCTCCATCGCGTTCGGGGAGGGCATCTCGGCCATGACGCCGGGCACGCAGCACAGCATCCAGGTCGTCGTGACCGATGCCGAGGCGGCACGTCGAGACCTTATGGAGCGCGGCGTCAAGGCGCCCGAGGTCGAGACCCTCGCCTGGGGGTCGTTCACCTCGTTCGCCGATCCTGATGGCAACACCTGGACCTTGCAGGAGCTCCCGCCGCGGGGGAGCGCCGAGGCGCGGGAGGGCTGAGCCACGGCTGACCTCCAGCTCGTCACCGCTGCCGACCGTCCGGACCTCGCCGATGAGGCGGGACACGCCTTGCGTGAGAGGTTCCCGGAGTTCATCTTCCACGACGCCATCCCACCGAGGTACATCGGCCGCGTAGAGGCATACTTCGCTCGATTCAGCGTCCTGGTGCTCGACAGCGACAAGGTTGTGGCGGGCGGCTGGGGAGTCCCGTTCGACTGGGACGGCACGGTGCTGGATCTTCCCGACGGCTACGACTCGACCCTGGTTCGTGCGGTCGACGGCGACGAGCAAGGCAGGGTCGCTACGGCGTTCAGCTTCATGGCGGCCGCGGTAGCGACGTCGACCGACCGGCGAGGCCTTGCGAGCCTGGTTCTGACCGAGCTGACTCGTCGTGCTGTCGATGACGGCCTGGGCCGGGTGCTGGCACCACTGCGTCCGACGTGGAAACATCGGTATCCAATGGTGAGCATGGCGGAGTACGCGCCCCAAGGCGTTGGTGCGTCCGGATCCATGGGTCGATGGACAATCCGTCGTCGCGCGACCACGTCGTCCATCGTCGCGCCCGCACGTCGATCCATGGTGATCGAGGGCACGGTCGCCGAGTGGGAGCAGTGGACAGCGATGCTCTTCCCGGTGACCGGCGACTACGTCGTACCTGAGGCACTGGGTCTGGTGCATATCGACCGAGCCCGAGACTGGGGCCGCTATGTAGAGGAGAATCTGTGGGTCAGGCACCGCTGACCCGCTGGCGCTCGTGCGACATCGCGCCGCGGCGACGTCCGATGACTTCTACCGCTGGCCGGCCCACTCAAGACTGATCAAGCAGAGAGGAGAACTAGCCATGTTGGAGAGCTCTGAGGCCTTCAGCGGCTTCTCGGTAGACGACATCCCCCGCGCCAAGGCCTTCTACGGCGATACGCTCGGCCTCACGGTCTCAGAGCGCAACGGTATGCTCACCCTTCATCACCGGCGGACGAGATGTGCTGGTCTACCCCATGCGCGACCACATCCCGGCTGGCTTCACCATTCTCAACTTTCCCGTCGACGACATCGACGCGAGCGTCGACGGGCTCGGCGAGCGGGGCGTCGTCTTCGAGCGCTACCAGGGCACTCCGGCGGCAACGGACGAGAAGGGCATCTTCCGCGGCGGCGGTCCCCTCATCGCGTGGTTCAAGGACCCTGCCGGCAACGTGCTTTCCGTGGTCCAGCAGTAGACAGGCGATGATCCGGACCCCCGAGCCACGCTCGACCCGCGGCCCTCTAGGCCTTAAGCCTCGATCCACCGGTGAGGTGAGTGGCTCAGGCGCGGCGTAAACGAGAATGCCCTTGCGTGGCGGGACAATCGGAGTTCTTCAGGCAACGATTCGACCGCAACGCAAGGGACATCTCTGAGGTGAAACTCTCTCACA
>JBBRYJ010000021.1:0-9314 GCA_038237745.1 Propionibacteriales bacterium
AGATCTCAAGGATTGAGTAGTCGTCATGAACCTCGCCAAGCTTTCGGCAAACGGTCAGATCACCGTGCCCGCGGAAGTGCGTCGCCGCCTGCACCTGGTACCCGGCGACAAGGTGCTGTTCGTGGAGAAGCCGAACGGCGAGGTCGTCGTGACGAAGGCCGGACTAGTCGCGCTCGCTCAGGTGCAGGCGGCGTTCGAGGGCGCGGCAAGCGAAGCTGGCCTCACAGATGAGGCTGACGTGCAGGCGCTTGTCGATGGGATGCGCGGCCGCCGTTCGTGATCCGTGTCCTCGTCGACACCAATGTTTCTTGGCGGGATTGACTACGAGCTCGCGGGTCCGGGTGATCCGAGCGTTCCGATCTCCAACCCTGACGACCAGCCGATCCTGGACGCGGCTGTTAAATCCGCCGTCGACGTGATCGTCACAGTCGACAAGCACTTCCTGTCACTCGGACTCGACCGGCCCCAGGTCCTGAATGCCCGTGGGTTCTTGGATGCGTACGGGGAGTCGACGCCGAACTCCTGAACGCCGAGGCGCGTCGGGAGTAAGAACGTTGGCGTCGGCGAGCGTGACCGACAGGGTCAATCGAGTTGGCCGACTCGATTGGAAAGCTCGGCGATCGCGGTCAACGTCGCGGCACACTCCCCGCCTTCCCGAACACGGAACGCCTGGATCGCGGCATCCCAGATATCGGCTCCGCCGGTCAGGCCCGTTCGGCTGTCCGCCGAGCGGCCTCGGCCCGCCGCGCCGCGGCGCTCGACGCGGCGCTGGAGGCGTTCCGTGGTTGACTGCCCGTTTAGTTCAGGCGACGGAGTGCAGCTCGAAGCGCAGCCCGAGCGCGTTCGTGACCTTCAGGATCGTCGACCAGGTTGGGTTGCCCTCTTCTGAGAGCGCCTTGTAGAGACCATCGCGGCTCATGTCGACCCTGCGCGCGAGCTCGCTCATGTTCTGCGAGCGTGCGATCACACCCAGAGCGCGCGGCACCGCAGTCGGGTCGTCTGTCGACGCTTCGAGGGCAATCTCGAGGTAGGCAGCGACATCGCCGAGGTCGTCGAGGTAGTCGGCGGCGTCGAAACGCTTGTACTTCTCACTCTTGTGGGTCATCACTGTCCTCGTCTGCTCGCCATTCCTCGGCAAGCCGGTGTCCCTTCTCGATGTCCGTCTGCTGCGTTGACTTGTCGCCGCCACACAGAAGCAGGATCAGCCGGTCGCCAACTTGTAGGTAGTAGACCCGATAGCCCGGGCCGTAGGTCAGTCGCAGCTCCGAGACTCCTTGGCCCACCGGTTTCACGTCACCGGGGTTGCCGTGGGTCAGGCGGTCGACACGCTCCAAGATGCGCAGCTTGCCTTGCTTGTCCTTCAGCTTCCTCAGCCATGCGTCGAATTCGTCTGTTCTGACGACTTCGATCATGTGTCGACTATATCTGACAATCCTGCCGCAGTCGACGTGATGTCAATGGCGGCAAGCCCTTTCTGTCGCTCGGGCTTGACCAGCACCAAGTCCTGACCGTCCGCGGGTTCTTGGATATCCACAGCGCCAACTCGGGAGCGCGCTGGGCGAGTCGGTTCACGGCGGTGTGCAACTCCCTCCAGGCGCGATGACCTTCCCCGGTGCCCTCAGCTTCTATTGTGACTCTGGCGTGAGCCGGTCTCGCTTCGCCAGGCGCTGTGCCGCTTCGGCGCGCCGAGCGGCGATGCGTTCCCGCAGCTCCTCACGGTTCGTCTTCTGGATGTCGTCGAATGACACTCTCATCGGGTCCTCGGTCGGCCCTTGGTGGGCGGCGTCGATGAGCGGCTGCCACGCGTCGCGAACCAGGTCGGGAAGGTCGAGCTCGGGCCACAGGTCGACGAGGAGCGCTCCGTCGACCCAGCGGTAGATCCACAGCGGCAGGCCGGCGCGGAGCAGGTAGCCGTACACCCGCCGCCGTTCCTCTCGGACGGCGAGGTCCCAGGCGCGCATGACCCATTCGCCGGTCTCGCGTGAAACCGGGCCGTCAGGAAACGTCACCTTGCTGAAGCAGAGCCGTGGTTCCACGCGCCAGAGCCGGTCGGGGATCCAGCAGATGTCGTGCCCGTTGAAGGTCACCTGGGTGAAGTCGACCGTGACGTCGAGCTTGAGCGAGTAGCCCGCCTCGCCGATGAGGCGCTCGGCCACCGCCAGGGAAGGCGACTTCTCCCTGCGCTCGTAGGCCGACAACGTCGGCTGCGACGTGCCGGCCGCGCCCGCCAGCTCACGCTGCGTCCAACCGCGCGCTTTGCGCGCGATCTCGATGATCGTGGGCCACTCCATACCCTCATGATATCCAATCAGATGTATTTGGCCATTCTCGTGGGAGTGCCTGCACACCTACCTGTCGCCCAACCCGGGGCAGGCAGGAAGGAGCAGCGTGATGAGCGTTGCCAAGTGCCTGGGCGTCGACGACCGCGACGGCCTGAACATGAAGGAAGCGCGGTCCCAGTGGCCGCATTGGTGTGAGGACGAGCCTGCGCTCGCGACCGTCGAGGACCTGTTGGACCTCCCGCACTGGATGCGGCAGGCCGAGCCAGGGGAGCGCGACGCCGTTGTGTCAGCGCTGCTGCGCATCGGCGCGACCGACAGGCGCGCCTCGATGGTGTTCGCCTGGCTGTTGGTGCCGGGCGCTTCTCTGCTCGCGGGTCGGTTGCGCAACCTCGTTGACGTCATCGATGAGGTCGTGGCTGGTCAGCTCTGGATCCAGATCTGCGAGCACGACCCGAGCGACGACACGTACGTCGCCAAGAAGATCCTCAGCCGGGTCGAGCGTGAAGCGAAGGCCGAGCTGGGTGTCGGCGACCTCGCGAAGCGGCGCGACCCGACCTGGGCGAAGGCGGTCCTGACCGATCGGTTCGACGAGTCGATCCCGGACCGCGGAGTCGACGATCAATCGGATGAGGACAGGGCACGCGTGGAACTCCACTTGTTGCTCCGCAGGGCGCTCGACTCGGGGTCGCTGTCGGATGCGGACCGAGATCTGCTGCTCGACCTCGCCCACGCAGCCAACATGCTGAGTGCCCCGCTGCGCCGAGGTCGGGCGGGCCTGACGACACCGTCCGTGGCGCAGCTGGTGAGCGAGAGTCACACGCTCGCCGCTCGGACGATCCGGCGTCACGCAGCCGACGCTCTCGACGGGCTGGTCGAGGTCGCACATCACCGGGGGCTGACACTCTGACGCGTGGGATTTCTCAGGCTTCGGGGTTTCCGGGCTCTTGTCGATCCTCGCCTGACCGGCTCACAGTGCGATGAGATCCGGCTCCGCGGAGGCGCGGACGCGATCCTTCAGCCCCTTGTCGGGCACGACGTCCACCGGTCCGCCTAGGACGGATTCGAGCTCCCTTTGGATGCCGATGATGTCCACGACGCTGGTGCCGGGAGCGAAGTCGACGAGAAGGTCGAGGTCGCTTCCTTCATGGTCATCGCCCCGAGCGACGCTCCCGAAGATGCGGGCGTTCTTGACACCATGGCGGCGCAGCACGTCGAGCAACTCGCGCCGGTGAGCGGCGACGAGCCGACCCGTGGGGCCAGCGAGCGGCCCGCGGGTGGGGGCTGCCTGCTCGGTCATGTGTTCATGGTAAACGCGGCGGCCGCTACCCCGTGGCCCGTGCGTCATGCACAGTCACGCTTGCCAGTTACATCCGAAACCGCATCACCGCGTACCCGTCCGAGACCAAGTGGGTTCGGATCGAGGGCGAGGAAGAGAGGGCCGCTGAACTTGGTGAGTCAGGCGGCGGTCGTCGAGGCTGCGAAGGCCCGCACGCCGAGGGTGTCGTGGCTCAGCATCTCGGTGAGCAGGCCATCGAGGGCGTGGGCCACCGGGGTGTCCAGCCAGGTCTCGCCGCAGGACTCGCACAAGGTCACGGGCACGCCGGTCACGACGGCGATCCGGCCGTCCTTCTCTTCGACGTACGGCTTGGTGGCGGGCACGCGCTCGCCGTTACCGCAGACTGCACAAGTCATGACCCACCCTTCCTTCGCTTGAACTCGTCATCCCACTCGCGGGGGTCGAGGCTCGTATGCGGTGACGAGCCGTTCTTCCTGCTGACCGGAGTCGACGGCCACCACGAGGTGCAGCGGCCGAGCCAAATTCTACGAGAAGAACGATCTCCCGTGTCTGCTCCGGCGAATCGCGGAGCTCCTCGATGACCTCGCCGCCACCGAGGAGCTGCTCGAACTCGGCCAGGCCGAGGTCGATCAGCCGCAGCTTCTGGAACACGTGGAGGCTGTAGACGTAGTCGAAGCGTTTGACATACGGGCGTGAGACAGGCTGGCAAAGGGGTTCATCGCCGGACATCCGGCACCTCCTCTGGTCTCACTGGACCGCCGTATCGTTGGCCTCCGGCGGTTCCTGGTTCATAGCCCGAGTGACGGGCCGCTCTCCCGCTGCGGGGCGCGTGGGAGTGGGTCGATGGTCGGGCTTGGCCGGCGCTTCTTCGGCGTGACGAGTTCGCGGACCCGGTAGGCCAAAGCCGAGGTCGGGTGGTCGGTGGGGAGTGGCTTGCGGGCGGCGGCGAGATCGAGCACCTGCTCGGCGTTGATGCCGCGGCGCTGAAGTTCGTCGAGTCGCTTGGCCAGTGCGGTGGTGTGCTCGTCGCGACGTCCGACGTACTCGATGATCCGGGTCTCCCAGACCCTGAGAGCCTCGCCGTAGCTGGCGTTCATCGTCCGGACCAGATGGCGGTGGTACGTCGCCTCGCGGTCGTCGTCGGGCACCGGACCGGCGAGCGAGCGCTGGTCCGGTTTGACGCCGGTGGTTGCCCGCCAGACGGCCAGGTCGCGGCGCAGTTCAGGCGTGAGGACGTCGTCGTAACGACGAGTCCATTCGGGGAGCGCCGATGTCGCTTGTGTCCGCACCTTGTCGGTCAGAGTGCCGACTCGGCGAGCGCGGGCGGTGAGGTACGGACCCCATGCAGGGTGAGTGACGAGTTCGTCCGGAATGCCGGCCAGCCAGGGGAGCGGGCCGCTCGGCGCATCGTCCAGGTCGACCCTGACCTTCGAGGCAGCCAACGTGAGCGCGTCGGCGTACCGGGTGACGGCGTCCTGAAGTTGCGCCTCGGGTGAGGCAGCCACTGCGCGGGCGGTGGTCGCCGAGACTTCGGCGCCGTCGCGGGCGAGGATGTCTTCGAGCAGCTCGGTCGCGGTCGCCCGCCGCTCGAGGGTCGGGCTGGGCAGCGCGTGGTCCTCGGCGACGTCGGCGAGCACGGCGTGGACGTGGTTCTCGACCCGGCCGCGGGTGAGCATCGTGTAGAGCGTCTGCCGCGACTCCTCGCCGGTCACGAGGCCGTGCATGACGTCGGCGGTGAGTCCCTGGGCGGTGTGGACCGTGGAGGCGTAGCCGAGCTCGACGTGGGCTGCGACGTACGACTCGGGCACGGTCGCGTGCAGTGCGGAGTCGCGGTGCTGCAGCGAGAGTGCGCCGTCCTTTATGCCGGTGACGATCCAGCGGTCGCCGTTCTTGACCCAGTCGCTGCCGCTGATGCAGAGGCGTCGGTCGTTGCGGCGCGTGATCACCACGTCCCCGACCCGCGCCACGCAGTCGTCAGAGAGCCCCACGGCGGCACCAGCACCCCCGCGGGTCGCCTGGGCCCGCAGGTTGAGTTCGCGCATCAGTTCGCGGGTGGGGGCGAGCATCAGGCAGTCGCGGCCGCCGGCGCGCTCGCGGGCCCAGGCGTCGGACACCGCGTCGGCGCAGGTGGCCGTGTCGCCGACGTGGACCCGGTCGTGGTCGAGGTAGTACCCGAGCGCGGCAGGGTCACCGTCTCGCAGGTCGAGGGAGGCGGTGCCCTCGGTGGGATCGGTAAACCGGACGAGCTCGTCGAGGCGTAGCGCGCCGTGGGTGGCGGCGATGTCGCGGAGTACGCCGCCGGCTCCGATCGCTGCGAGCTGCTGGTCGTCACCGATGAGCCGGAGGACGGCGCCGCGGTCGACGGCGTACGCGATGATGCGGTCGAGGGTGAGGGTGTCGGCCATGCCGGCTTCGTCGATCACGACCAGCGTGCCCGCTCGGACGGCAGCCACGAGGTCCGAGGCGGGGGAGTGCGCGAGGTCGTGGTCGAGCTTGGCCAACGTCTCGCACGGCATCCCGGTCGCCTCGGCGAGCGCCGCGGCGGCCGCGGCCGAGGGAGCCAGGCCGACGGCATTGAAGCCGCCCTCGGTCCAGACTCTGGCGAGCACCTGCATGGCGGTCGTCTTGCCAGACCCGGCCGGCGCCAGCGCGAGCGCCACGCGAGCATCGCTGGTCGCCATTGCGGTCACCAGTGCCTCCTGGCTGCGGTTGAGCGTCGCACGGTCGAGCCGAGCCGCGAGCACCGACAGCTCGACGTCGTCGGCCGACCAGGCGAACCCACCACCGCGCCCAGCCGTCGCGACGACGCGCTGCTCGGCGTCGAGGACGCGCTGGCTGGTGTAGCGGTAACGCCCGGTGTGCCGGTAGACGCTCTGACCATCGCTTCGCCGCAACCCCGTCGGCTCGGGGACGGGGTCGACGTCGGGGGAGAGGTTGACTGACAGTCGTCCGAGAACGTCTTCGACAACCCACTCGACCACCTCGGACAGCCGGTCTGCCGGGACGGCGACGTCGCGCACCCGCCGCTGCGCCTCGGCCCGGACATGCTGGATTTGCCAGGTCGCCCGACGTCCCTCCAGCTCGGCGACGACCCGCGCCGCCGTCTCTCGCACCCACGCCGCCGTCACCTGCCGTTGCGCCCGCGGCGCCGGATGCAATGCCGCCGAGACCATCCTTGCCACAGCCCGCTCCGAGCCGAGCGAGCTCACGGCCTGGGCTCGCCACTCGGTCCGCTGATCGGCGTACGACTTCGGCTCGTGCTTGGCCTCCCGGGTCTCCAGGTTCGCCTGCTGCGCGAGCGCGACCGCCTCGGTCGTTGTCGGCGGCCGACCGTGCGCCGTCTGGAACTCTCGCGCCAGCTCCCGCTGACGCACCACGATGTCGGAGCGCCGCTGGGACCACCGCTCGCACAGCGCCCGGTCGACGCCCTCAATCTCCCGCACCGGCCGCTTGTCCCGCGGGGTCCCAGGCCGTTCGGCGAACTGCACGCCGAGCGCCTCGGTCAGCCGCCGTTCCTGTGCGGTGTTGTAGGTCTCCGACGCAGTGACAACGTGCTCGTGCAGGACCTTCCCGAAGATCGAGAGCCACTTGCCTTCACGGGTCTGCACTTTGTTGGCGACCGCGACATGGGTGTGCAGGTCGGGGTCGCCGGCCCGGGAGTCGCGGTGAGTGAACGCGGTGGCGATGAGACCGCGAGTCTCGACCTGCCGGGCACCGTTGCGGCCCTCACGGGTGAACAGCACCTCGCGTTCGCTGAAGGCAAGTGCGTCGCCTACGGCAGCATCGTGCGCCGCCTCGATCACCTCCGTGACCTCGCGAGGCGCCACCGCCCAGAGCGCCGAGACCGACTTCACCGGGCTGAACGTCAGGTCGTATCCGGCCACGGCGGTCTGTCGTGGTCGCGAATAGCGCTCAAGGGCGTCGGAGAGCTCTCGGGCGCTGGCCGGGTCGCGGCCCTGCTCGGCGACGAACCGCTCCCGCCCCACCTCGCTGCGTATCCGGGCGAGCACGTCGTACGGCGGTCGCGTCACCTCGCTGGTTGCGCCGCCCTCGGTGGTTGAGCCTGTCGAAACCACGCGCCGGGCAACCTCGGCGTTGAACCCGTCGACGCCGGTGTTGTCGTACGCCTTGTACGCCGCCCCGAGCGGCTCGCCGGTGAGCGGGTGCGAACCGGTGCCGAAGAGGTGCTTCATCTGCTCGGCCGTGACCGCGTCGCCGACCTCCAGGCCGTCGACGCCGACGAGCCCGGAGCCGACCCAACGCCCGGGCGATTCACCTTTTGCCGAGTAGTAGTCGGCGAGCGCGGTGCGTCCCTTCTCCGTCGAGTCGAGCGCAGCGACCTGGCGGGTCAGGTACTCGTACCCCGACCCCGCCGACAGCTTGTGCAGCGTCATGGTCACATTCCAAAGGGCCGGCGACGGATCGCGAGTGGCCAGCGACCAGGGTGTGGATGAAAGAGGTGTGTCTGCCTGTTTGGAGGTCAGGCGTCTTTGGGGAGGACGGCGAAGAGGACGGCTACGAGGATCTCGCGATCGGGGTCATCAGGATGTCCGAGGACGAAGTTGCGGCGGGAAGCCAGTTCTTCGGGGCTTGTTCCAACGCGCTTGAAGGCAGGGTGGTCGCGAACTGCCTGATCTGCCTTCTCGATGACGGCGGTGGCGTCCTTGCGGTCGATGAACAGGATCAAGGCGGCCTTCTCGTCCCGCCATGGGAGGTAACCCAGCAACTGGTCTATGGCTTCGCCGCACGCCTTCGCGCCGCTCCACCACTTGCACTCGCCTACGAACACGTGGCGCTCGCCATCCTTCACCAAAATGTCGGTCTTGCCCCTCTGGACGAAGGTCTCGCCGGTGGCGCCACCCTCGAACGTGCCGTTGAGCTGGACCAGAATCTGATCGCGGAGTTCCTCCTCGATCTTTCCGGAAGCGACAGATGGCGTCCGCTCCATGGCCAGCATGGTCGATCGGACGACCTTGATCACGTCCTCGTACTGCTGGGCCGTCAACGCTGGCTCATCCGCGTAGGGCGGCCGGGAAGATTGGCTCCGGGCGGCCCCAATTTTCTTTCGCGCCAAGGGGACCGACTTCGGAGCGTCTTGCCGCTTACTGATGGGAAAGCCGAGTGCGCCGGCCAGGCTCCTCCGCTTCTGGACCAGCTCCTTGCGTCGTTCGATGATGGGTCGCAGTTGCTCGGCGACGCGTACGTTGTGAGACCGGACATCCGTCTCTACATACCCCAATTCGGTTCGGATCGGGTCGATCATTCGAGCGAGCGCAGCCTGGGCCTTCCCCGGATCGACATCGTCTCCGGTCTGGTCCGACGTCACGCTGAGGTGTCCGTTTCCAACCGTCGCCTCGAACCTCGTCATGAGGTGCTGGCTCGGTCTGTAGTAGAACAAGCGGCTGTCGCCGGTGAATTCGTAGGTCGCACCGATGATGAACCCGCGAACGGTGTAGGTGCGGTCGGGGCCGAACTGGTCCCTGACCTGCTTGGAGGTCTCGTCAACCTTGCCGTCGATTGGGTCATCGCTGAGAGCAGGGACTGTCAGCGTCGCGACGGCAGACAACTCGTCGAGGATGTCCTCGGTCGATCGTGCCAGTACCTCGTCCTCCGGAAGTCCCTCGATCTGGCGTGCGACATCCTGGAGCACCTTCTGGAGGAACTCCCTCAGTTCGCTGCGCTCAAATAGGCCCGTCACCGTCCGGTCACAGCCCAGAGCCCGCGAACAAAGAGGC
>JBBRYJ010000022.1:0-6863 GCA_038237745.1 Propionibacteriales bacterium
CAGCGCACGATCGACCATCGCTCGGGGTAACCGAGATCGGACTCTCCAACGGCGACGATCTCGGGCAGCGACACCGGCAGCAGCGAGGCGATCTGCGGGATCCAGCGAGCCTCCTTCTCGATGGTCGCGGTCCCCCCTGGCTGGCGAGGAAGTCGTACTAAGAGTTCATCCCCGAGCCGGAACAGAGCGTTGCTTGATCCCGAGGCACCCAGCCGACGCAGGGAAAGGCTGGCATACCCAGGGAAAGCCCGGTCCACCAGAGCCCGAACGAGGTTCAGATCGATGGGGATCTCGTCATCATGCAGCAAGATCCGTCACGCCACTGATTCCATCCGGTTCGCCGCCGCTGTGTCGACCCATTACCTGGCTGAGGCCGCACTCGACTGGCTCGACGAGGGGGCCGCTTGTCCCGGAAGGGGGAACGGCTATCGAGACGCATATGGCTGTGGCTGGCTGGCGTTCGCGCCCGACTCCCGCAAGTGAGGCTAGGGCAGAAGGTCCAAATACTTCTTGCGGGCTGGCATGGCGTGGATGACCATCTCGTCGCCACTCGCGAAGACGAGTACGACGGTCTCCAGCAGCCGCGCGTTGGTGTCGAACCCGAGTCGCAGTTCTCGGTCTGGCGGGCCGTCATCGTCGAGCGGTTCGATCCAGAGCGACCACTCTGCCACCTGAACGGCGTCCTCGGCCGAGACGCCATGCTTGAGTGCGCCTGGGTGAACCTTCACGCCCCGAGATGGGCCAATGCAGCGCGGATGGCTTCGGACCTGCTCATGTCGTTCTTCGCTGCGACCGCATCAAGGGAGTCCAGCTCTTCGCCGGTGAGTCGGACTGCAACGACCTGCATCGGCTCTGCACCACGGCCTGGACGACCGCGTCCGCGACGCTTCAGTTCGACGACGTCGTAGCCGGCTTCCGCCTCGTCTGCCCAGTGTTGGATCTGCTCCTCGGTCACCACATGTTTATCGTATAACGAAAACGTGAACTGTTCCAGAGGTCACCGCAAGCCGATCCTCGACTGGTGACGAGGCGTCGACCGAGACGACCGAACATATCCGATGAGCCGGCGATGCTCGTGACCGATGTCAAACGGTCAAGGTGTAAAGCCGGCCCTTGCCATAGGACTGAAAGCCCAGTCGAGTGAGGATCGGCTTGGAGGTGTCGACGCGCGCATGCACCAGAGCCAGTCGTGCATCGTTCTGGTACGCGACTTCGAGCCGCTTGCGGAGCGTCTCGCGGTATCCGCTGAGCCCCCGCATCTCCGGAAGGACACATCCTCCGTACAGCCGGGCGACACCATCCACTACCTGGCACCCCCCGGTTGCGAACGCCACGTGGTCTGAGTAGGCGACCGTCCGGAAACCGCCCTGCACATCGAGGGGTAGTCCACTAAGCGAGCGAAGTTGATCTGCACGGCGATCCCCCGACGACGGGTCACCTCCCCAGACCGCTGCCGCCACGGACTCGGCATCGTCGAGGCTTTGGGCATCGGCAACGACCACGGCGTGGACTGTGTCCGAGACAGGAACCGTCGGAACGCCATCTGCCATGTCTAAGGCGAGGATGTCCGCCACGTCGGACTCGACCGCGCCACGCTCGATGAGTATCGATTCGAGGTCAGCAGGCCCCGTGGAGGGCGTTAACCACCATTCCGTGGCGGTGCGGCCACGACTCCGGGCAGCCTCGCAGACCGCAGTCACCGCCCTGAGAGGGTCCGCGACCTGCGAAGGCATCGCGTAGAACCCCATTCGCGCCCACGCCGGATAGTCGATGACGACAACGTCCTCGACCTGTAACTCCTCAGCATCGGGTGGAACCCACTGCCAAGCGTGCGAGGCTTCGAGCACTTGCTCACGCGTCCACATGAGCGCAACCTTGCCACGAAAGAATCAGGACTCTTGTGCCGCGCAGCGCTCGCTCGCAGACGGCCACGCATGCCGCCCTGGCACGCTCCGCGAGCCGATCCCGCCCTGGCACGCTCCGCGAGCCGATCCCGCCCTGGCACGCTCCGCGAGCCGATCCCCTTGCGGGGGCTCGGCGTTACCTGGTTGTGTCGTGCCCGCTGCGAGCGTGGGCGAGGCGGTAGGAGTTGGGTGCAGATTGCGATGATGCTGCCGTGGTAGGCGAGTAGGCGGGAACGGAGTACTTGACCACTCGGACCGTGATCATCGCCGAGCGATCTACCCGTGTGTGCAAGGCCACCCGAGTCGATACCCTCCACCGGCAGCGACAGCAGCGGCGAGCGTTCGGCTTCGAAGTCCTCCTCGATGGCGTAGGCGTGGCAGGCGATCCGGCAGTTCTCGTCGGCGGCTTCCGATGACTTGATGCGCTCGACCAGTGTGTCGACATCAGGCATAGGGGTCAGGTGGTAACGGCGGAACCAGCCGACGGCTCCCTCGACGCCGTCCTTCTCGTGAGCACCGCCGATGGCGGGCGGGCAGTAGAACGGGTCGAACCCGGAGTGCGAGCTGAACAGGACCCGCCGGTTGTTGTCGCTGGGTACTCGGTCGTGGACCGCGGACTCACCAGCAGCATCACCAGACGTCTCACCGCAACTCTCACCAGCTCCCGGATCGGCTGATTCCCGACGCAGCGACAACCTCCAGAGCTCCGCGCAGCCGACAGATTGCCGACAAGAACGCCAGAGGCCCTCTCGCCGTTCTGGCGAAAGGGCCCCTGACCTGCATCTTTACCAGTAGCGGGGGCAGGATTTAAACCTGCGACCTCTGGGTTATGAGTGAAACCATCACCCTCCATAGGAGGACATCAGGCCACCGCTCAAAGTGAGCCACTGTGAGGTATAGTCGCAGTTCAGAGGCCTTTTTTGATGTTCCGTGAACCTTCGCTGATTTTCGCTGAGTTTCGTCAACGTTTGCGGACACTGTGCGGACACGGCTCCTAGGAGGCAGCCATGGCGTGGGTGAAGCCCCGGATCACCAGCGACGGCGAGAAGCGCTTCGTCGCCTGCTACCGCGACCCCGAGGGCCGGACGCGCTCGGCCGGCACCTTCACGTCGCAGCGCGCCGCCGAGCGCGCCGGGAACCGCGAGGAGCAGAAGGTCCTCGCCGGGTCCTGGCGCGACGCCAGCCTCGGCGCAATCACGTTCCGCGACTACGTCGCCAACGACTGGCTGCCCAGCAAGCACATCGAACCCACCACCAAGGCCGCCTACGTCTCCAACCTGAACAAGCACTTCTACCCATTCTTCCGCCGACGGCTGATGTACCAAATCACCGGCTCCCTGGTCCAGGACTGGGTGACCCACGCTGCCGCCGAAGGCCTGTCGCCTCGCTCCATCCGCAAGTACCACACCATGCTCCACTCGATCTTCAAACGCGCGGTCCGCGACCAGCTCATCGTGACCAATCCGTGCGAGCACACCGAACTGCCGAAGATCATCGCGCGCAAGTCCCGCACCCTGACCCCCACCGAGTACGAGCTGCTCATCGGCGCGATCCCCGACTCCTACCGGCTCCTGGTCGAGACCGCTATCGAGACCGGCATGCGCTGGGGCGAGCTGATCGCGCTCCGCCCCCGCCACATCGACTTCCTCCGAAAATCGGTCACGGTGGAAGAGACCATCATCGAGGTCTCCAAGAAGCACTCCCCCACCGGCGAGCGCTACGTAACCAAGCCCTACCCCAAGGACAACCAACCCCGCACCTTCGGCGTCGACGACGACTGGCTCGACGCAGCCGCGCACCACATCAGCATCCACGCCATCGGCCGCGACCAGCGCCTCTTCACCACCAACACCGGCACCCCGATCTCACGCAACACCTTCCGCACCCGCATCTGGCAGCCCGCCGTCACAGCCAGCGGCGTCGCCTTCGCCGTCCGCATGCACGACCTCCGCCACGCCCACGCCTCCTGGCTGCTTGCCGAAGGATCCGACCTGCGAAGCGTCATGGAACGCATGGGGCACGCCCAGATCCAAACCACCCAGAAATACCTGCACGCGCTCCCCGAAGCCGACCAGAAGAACCTCGACGCGCTCGCCCGCGCCCGCCGCAGACGACAGCAGCGCGACTGACGAACCGCCGGCCCCACCTTCACGTCACCGAGGAGGCCAAGCATGCACGACCTAGCAGACGAAGCACTGATCCAGGAGATCGTGCCCGTGCTCGATCTCGACCACCAATACACCCGCCTGGTCGAAGAGTGGAACCACGAACTCATCACGCAGATACGCCGCTGCGGCCGCCAGGCCGGGAAGCGACTGGGCTACAAAATCGAACCCTGACCAGCGACCCACAGCGACGAGACGACCGACGAGTCGCCGTCTGGGTCGTCGTCATCAGTTCCAACCGCGACGACGAGGATCGCATCCACCAGCGAAGCGAACTATTGATCAGCCAGACCCCCAACCAGCTACTCGGCTAAGCCCATCACGAGTTCCTTCCCGATCCGCTCAGCACGACCCCATGACAGCCCCTCGGAGCCAGCGCGCGAGCCGCCTGAGAATCTGTATGGGAGCTGGAGCCGCCGGGCACGCCCGCCGGCGGGCCACAGCGGCTGTCAGGCGGGGTTCCCGTTGATGTGGAACTTGACGGTCTCGATGTTAGAGGCGACGCCGATGGCCTTGAGGTCCAGGCGGTCGATGCGTCCGTCGCCATTCTGGTCGGTGACCCCGTGGGCACCATCGTCACCGGCACCTCAGGACTGGCCGCCGCCACCGGTGCGCACTTCATCGCGGTCGCTGCGGTCGGCTTCTACATCGGCCTGCTGACCGCCTGGGACACGGTCGCCATTCGCATCGGGCACGGCGTTTTCCACGGCCACCTCTTGCGCATCCCCGCCTGATCAAGCCCAGCGTGGACACGGCAGCATGACGAGTGTTCCTGGTACGACGAGCTGCCCCAGGGGCCGGTGAGCTGCCCCCGAAGCACGCTCGGCGCGACTCGGCGGCGACTCGACCTTCACTGGCATCTCTTGGGCAGCTCGATTGCCGGCGTCGAACCGGTTCGGAAGGGATCCACTCTCGCGGGTCTCATCAGGGACCGAGTCTGTTCATGCTAGGGAGAGGAAGAGCTTCTCCATCTTCTTGACGTCGACACTGTCGATGCCGTCGCCGTCGGTGAGGCACTGCTGGAGGCCGGTCGCCACGATCGCGAAGCCGGCCCGATCCAGGGCCTTGGAGACGGCCGCGAGCTGGGTGACGACGTCTTCGCACTCGCGACCCTCCTCCAGCATCCGCAGCACACCGGCCAGTTGGCCCTGGGCGCGCTTGATGCGATTGATGACGGGGGTCATCTCCGCCGGGACGAGCTCCATCAGCTCTCCTCGTTCAGGGCGGCGAATGTCGCTTTCAAACGCTGCTTGGCGTCCGCTGCGACCTTGTGTAGGGCCGCGTTGTCCGCGAGTCCCATCATCGCGTCAGGGTCGAACGCCTCCACCATGGTCGTGTTCTCGTCCATGGACCGGACGACGACGTTGCAGGGCAGCACTGCGGCGATCGACGGCTCGGTCTGGATCGCCTCGTAGGCCAGTGGCGGCCGGCAGGCGCCGAGGATGATCTGAGGCTCGATGTCGACGTCGAGCTTGTCCTTCAGCGTCGCTTTGAGGTCGATCTCGGTGAGTACCCCGAATCCCTGCGCACCGAGTGCGGCGCGGACTGCCTCGACGGCGGCAACGTAGGGCTGGTTCAGGGTGGTGGTGATGGTGAAACTGCTCATCAGACGCTCCTCTGCTGGCCGTTGTCGGCGGTGGTCTGCTCGGTGTCGAACTCGCGTAAGGCGGTGATGACCTGTCCCAAGGCCAGCGCCGTCAAAGCGGCCGGCTGGGAGTAGACCAGCGAGCCGTGCCTGAAGGCCATCAAGTCCGGGATCGACGTGATCTGTGCGGCGACGGACTGCTCCGCCTCTGTTTCGATCGTGCCGAACACCACGCCCGGGTGGTCCAACGACGCCTGTTCGCAGACGGGCGCGAACTGGCCACACGGACCGCACCAGGACGCCCAGAAGTCGACGAGAACGATGTCGTTCTCCGGGACGGCGCATTCGAAATTCTCCACACCCAGCTCGATGTTTGCCATGACGTCTCCCTTCATCCCGAACTCGACGATACCCCAGGGGGTGTTATGGTGAGCATCGTACATACCCCCACCGGTATTGCCAGCAGCCGAGTAGCCAACAGAAAGGACGCCACCGCATGAGTGAAACCACGACGCCCGAGATCGACATCGAGGAGTTCGCCGCCGTACGTGGAAGCGGCCTCCTCGTGGACGTGCGTGAGCCCGATGAGTACGTAGCCGGGCATGTGCCTGGCGCGATGTTGATCCCGATGGGCCAGCTCGCGAACCGGATGCGCGAGCTCGACAAGAGCTCCCCCGTGTTCGTCATCTGCGCGTCGGGGAACCGGAGCAGTGCGATGACCGACCTGCTGCGCGCCGCTGGTTTCGACGCCGCCTCCGTGGCCGGTGGCACCGGCGCCTGGGCCCGCTTGGGTCGCCCCCTTGAAGGAGGACATGCGTGACCAGGACCGACCTGACCATCGCCCCGATCGAGACCCCGACCCTGGGCGACCGCAGCTACGTCGTCCACGACGGCGAGGTCGCCTTCGTCGTCGACCCCCAGCGTGACATTGACCGGGTCCTGGCGATCCTGGACGAGCACGCCGTCCGGTTGACCGACGTCTTCGAGACCCACCTCCACAACGACTACCTCACCGGCGGACTGGCGCTCGCCCAGCGCACCGGCGCGGCCTATCACGTCAACGCCGACGACGAGGTCTCCTTCGATCGGACCCCGATCCGCGGCGGTGACACCATCGAAGTGGGCGCGCGGATGCGGATGACCGCGATCTCGACCCCGGGCCATACGTTCACCCACCTGTCCTACGCGCTCAGCGACGCCTCCTCCCAG
>JBBRYJ010000023.1:0-3388 GCA_038237745.1 Propionibacteriales bacterium
CCAGCAGCTCCCGGACGTAGGTCTCCTCGTCCTGGGTCAGGACCGGGTTGGACTCCTTCTCCTGACCGATGGTCGACTCGGTCGCATCCGACTGTGTCGCGGCACAGAACGATCCGAAGCCGTGCGTGGGGAACACGTCCGCGTCAGCGGGGAGCAGGTCGACCAGCCGGTGCACCGAGGCGTGCTGTCGGCGGGCCAGAGCATCGATGTGCTCCTCACCGAGCAGGTCGGGCCGCCCGGTAGCGCCGAACAGCAGCGATCCGCCGGAGAACACTCCCACGTAAGCATCCACCCCGGCGGCGACACCTCCGGCGGCCACCTGGGAGGAGGCGTCGCTGAGCGCGTAGGACAGGTGGGTGAACGTATGGCCCGGGGTCGAGATCGCGGTCATCCGCATCCGCGCGCCCACTTCGATGGTGTCACCGCCGCGGATCGGGGTCCGTTCGAAGGAGACGTCGTCGCCGGCGTTGACGTGATAGGCCGCGCCGGTGCGCTGGGCGAGCGCCAGCCCGCCGGTGAGGTAGTCGTTGTGGAGGTGGGTCTCGAAGACGTCGGTCAACCGGACGGCGTGCTCGTCCAGGATCGCCAGGACCCGGTCGATGTCACGCTGGGGGTCGACGACGAAGGCGACCTCGCCGTCGTGGACGACGTAGCTGCGGTCACCCAGGCTCGGTGTCTCGATCGCGACGATGCTCAGGTCGGTCGTGGTCATGCCAGTCCTCCTTCAAGGGGGCGGCCCGAGCGGGCCCAGGCGCCGGTGCCGCCGGCCACGGAAACGGCATCGAAGCCGGCGCCTCGCAGCAGGTCGGTCATCGCGCTGCTCCGGTTCCCCGACGCGCAGATGACGAAAACAGGGGCGCTCTTGTCGATCTCGCCCATCCGGGTCGCGAGCTGGCTCATCGGGATCGGCACCGCGCCGAGCACATGGCCTGCGACGTACTCCTCGGGCTCACGAACATCCACGAGGACGCCGCTCGTACGTACGGCGGCAAGCTCCTCAACGGCGATCTCGGGTGTCGAGCTCTCACTCATTCGGTGGCGTCCTCTCAGATCGTCTAGCGGTTCAATGAATACCATAGGGGGTATACGTTGCTAAGACAAATACACCCTGGGGGGTATCATGAATCTGCGGGTCGCGAAGGGTCAGGTCGGCTACGGACGCCTTGGCCAAGCCCTGTGGGGGACAAGAGATCGAGGCCGGAGACCAAACAAAGTAACCACAAGCAGCGAAGGAGCGAGTGATGAGCAGCTACACGATCACCACCACCCTGAACCAGCCCTACCCCGCGGCAGTGGAAGCCGTACGCACCGCGCTCGGCGACCAGGGGTTCGGCGTGCTCACCGAGATCGACCTCAAGGCCGCACTGAAAGAGAAGCTCGACGTCGACATCGAGCCACAGATCATCCTCGGCGCCTGCCGTCCCCCGTTGGCCTACGAGGCCATCCAGGCCGAACCATCGATCGCGGCCGTACTGCCGTGCAACGTCGTCGTCAGGTCCTTAGACCCGGACACCACCGTGGTCGAGGCCTTCGACCCCGACGCCATGATGGGTCTCGCTGACAACAAGGCGCTCCACACGATCGCAACCGACGCCAAGCAGCGACTCAACGCGGCCTTCGCCGCACTAAACGAGGAGAACTAGTGGAGCTCGACCCCTCGGACATGACCCCGGTCATCAACCGCATCAAGCGCGCCCAGGGACAACTGGCCGGCGTACTCCGCATGATGGAGGAGGGGCGCGACTGCGAAGACGTGGTCACCCAGCTCGCAGCCGTCTCCAAGGCCCTGGACCGGGCAGGGTTCGCTATCGTCGCCACCGGCCTCCAGCAATGCCTCACCAACGGCGAAGGTACAGACAGCGTCGACGTCAAAAAGATGGAGAAGCTGTTCCTCTCGTTGGCGTGAGAGCCATGCGGCACCTCCGCTCAACCGGGCGGTCGACCAGTACGGTGGCACTGTTGCATTAAGCCATCGTGTGGGGTCGGCACAGCAAATCTTCCTGTTAGCCGCCCTGCGACGAGTCCCAAACGGCGCCATGAGAACGTCGAAGTTGCGCAAAAGGGACGCCTTGCGGGAAGTCGAGTGCCGCCGGGTCGAAAGATTTGCTGCGCGGCGATCGCGGGATCGCTCAATGCAACAGAGACGTGGCGGGCCGTTCCGTGGCGCTGCCGGGGCGGCTCCGGTCCTTACTCGCGGTCGTAGAGCCAGAGCGCGGGCCGTTGGCGGTCTTGCGGGTGGTGTTTGACATCAGTACTCCTGGGGTGACGAGAGTATGCGAGCGAGACAGCCGGCAGGCTCAGCGGTGGCGGTCGATGACCTTCATCAGCTCGTCATAGATGAGAGGGTCGCCGCTGGTGATCGCGTCGGTGACACATCGCTCGAGGTAATTGCGGGTGATCACCCGTGCCGCACCGTCAAGAGCCTTCTGGACAGCCGCGATCTGGGTGAGCACGTCGACGCAGTATCTGTCGTCGTTGATCATGCGGGCTAAGCTAAGGTACGGCTTGTCCTATCGGGATGTCGAGGAGTTGCTCGCCGAGCGTGGCGTCACGATCGATCACGTTTCGGTCCATCGCCCACGACCCGGTGAGCGTGGCGGCGACCCGGAGCAGCAGCTCGATCTGCGGCTCGATGTGCGTACGGAAGGCCAGCTGGCGAGCGGCCAGCGCGCTGCTCGCGGCGCGTCCGCCGGTCGATCCGCTGCTCACGACGAGACAACCCGGTGGCGACCGAGCGTTCTTCCGGGGCGGGGCCCCCGGCTCCGGTGGCCGCAGGGGGCGCGCTTTCGACCATGGAGCCCAGCGGGGTACGACGCATCGCGGCGCGGGTTCACCCTCCCATCTTGGGTGATGGCCGCCGCCACGCCCAATCCCGACCATCCGAGCCTGGTGGGCTGTCGATCCGAGCCACGTTCTCGGATGGTGGGTGTGCGCGGCTCGGATGGTGGGTGGAGGAGGCTCGGTCATGCTGGGGAGCATGTCGCCGCCCCCATGGTCCAGGTACACCGTCGGTGCCCGCTTCTACCAGACGCTGTCGCTGGAGCATCTGGTCTACCGCACGGGACGAGAAGCGGCCGTGGGCCAACTCCGGCTGAGGCCGGGCGATCGCGTGCTCGATGTGGGGTGCGGCACCGGGCTGAGCCTTCGGCTGTTGCGGGACGCCGTCGGGAGCATCGGGGAGGTGGTCGGCGTTGACGCCAGCGAGGCGATGCTGGCCCGAGCGTCCGGGCTGATCGAAGCGCAGGGATGGACGAACGTCACGGTCCTTCGCGGCGACGCCTCCCTGCTTAGCGACGTCGTCGCTCGCGGGCGTGGTTTCGATGCCTGCCTGTTCGCCTACTCGCTGTCCGTCGTGCCCGACTGGGAGGCGGCCTGGCGGCAGGCGGTC